>DIYL01000046.1 GCA_002428985.1 Anaerolineales bacterium UBA6055
GGCGGGTATTCGGTCACCTTCTTCAATGAGGACAATATCGCCGGGCACAAGTTCTTCCGCACTTATTTCACGGACTTGACCATCTCGACGAACACGAACTTGTGGTACTTGAAGTTGGCTTAAGGCAGCAAGTGCTTGTTCTGCTTGATACTCTTGGTAAATACCAAGTAACGCATTGAGGACAACAATTGCTAGAATCACAATAACGTCGGTGGCTTCACCCAACACTGCCGAAATGACTGCGGCAATGATCAGGATGATCACCATTACGTCTGTGAATTGTGACAAGATGAGTTGTACCCAATCAACTCCCTCATCGGTCGGTAAAACATTCTTACCATGTTTTTCTTGTCGGGTTTGGACTTCAGACGCACTTAGACCCTGCGCTTTATCAACGCTAAAATCACTGAGTGTCTGTTCGATACCCTGCTGATAAACCTCTGCCATAGAATTCTCCTAGTGTGTAATGGCAATGTTTTAATGAACTCCCAACAACTTATTGTATGTTATTTTGATGTATAAAAACCCCTATTATTTAGGGGTATATTTTTGCTACCTCGCAATCTGTATACCTAATGTGTATTCACTAGTTTCATAGGCGACATCATAAGTTGTTTGTAATGTATGTTGCCCAATGGCGATAAAATGTGTTTGGTTGTCTGCAAATCGTCCGAGTGTTCCGAACGACATGTCTTCTCCAAACAAATAGGCTTGACTCCGTAATTTGGATAATACATCCAACCTATACACACCAATCTCTGGTGAAAAACTGCCATCAACTTTTGTGTATGTGACTGAGAACGGATCATCTTGTCGAACGGCATACCACTGCCAACTTGTCGAATCTGTTACTCCACTAATGCGTGATTGGGGTTGAAGATACTCCGGTACATCTAACATGAGTTGGAAATCGCCTTCTGTATCACCTGCACGCCCATCTCGTCGTGTCGCTGTAATAACATACTGACCATCAATAGGTAGAACAGCAGCAACAACATGTGTGTCCTCATCTCCAATGACTTGTTCAGTTGCTGAGGTGACGATGCGATTTCCATAGGGATTCGTTAGGATAACCGCTAGCTCTTCGAGTCCTTTACTTTGCATTGTGATAACGATAGGTGTGTTAGCTTCACCTTCGTAAGTGTAATCAATCTCAAATGTGTCGTCGGTGATTGTTCCTTCAATGACGCCACCTACAATCAATTCTGTACCTTCTATAACTTGGCGTGGAGTAACTGTTGGAGGTACCATCGTTGGTTCATTGGAGGATACGGATTCTACCTGTTGACTTGTCTCTGGTTGGCTCGCTTGTTCTGATTGGGTAGTAATATACTCACTCAGCCGTGCATCAATTGTGGCTTCAATCTCTGCATCTGAATAACTGACAGGGTCTCCAGAATTCATGAAAAAAACCATCATTACACCAAGTGCAATAAATCCTGCAATGATCAGCAAGTTTGTGGTGTGAACTGGATTACGATTTTTGCGTTTTTGTTCATTGAGGTTGTCGTCAAAATCAAAAGTCATAGCTCATCCAATCTATTTGAAAGCTACTTTTATTATAGTAGATACAGAGACGGATGACGATTTTTGTTATGACACTGTATCATTGTTGATAGACGGTTAATCTGGGTTAGTTTACCCTTTACTATTGCCATTCAGTGACTTTCTGTCTACTATCAAAATATATTGAACGGACTACACATAAGGCAAAATACCTCATGGATGTAATTGATCTTCGAAGCGATACTGTATCTCACCCAACCCCAAAAATGCGTGAGGCAATGGCAAACGCTGTTGTAGGTGATGATGTATATGGTGATGACCCGACTGTCAATCAACTCGAAGCCGATGCGGCAGAGATGCTTGGTATGGAAGCAGCGATGTTTGTGACGAGTGGGACACAAGGTAATCTCTGTGCTTTATTGGCACACTGTCAACGTGGCGAAGAAATTATTATTGGGGATAAATCACATATTTTCCGTTATGAGCAGGGCGGAATGGCGCAACTTGGTGGGATCATTCCACATACAGTCCCCGTGCAAGCTGATGGGACCTTGCGTCTAGAAGATATTGGAGATGCGATTCGTACTGAAAACGAACACTATCCAATTACGCGACTTGTTGCTTTAGAGAATACACATAATATGGCAGGTGGTGTTCCAATTTCAGTTGATTATATCAACAGTGTTGCTGAGCTGGTACATGCGTATGATTTAATTTTACACATAGATGGCGCGCGAATCTTTAACGCATCCACAGCATATAGTATTGATATAGCCGACATGTTACAAAATGTAGATTCAGTGACGTTTTGCCTGTCTAAAGGGTTATGCGCACCTGCCGGATCAATCTTAGCAGGTTCAGCCGATTTTATTCGTCGAGCAAGACGTGCTCGTAAAGCCTTGGGTGGTAGTATGCGTCAAGCGGGTATTTTAGCAGCAGCAGGTTTAGTTGCATTACATGATATGTCAAAGCGTCTTAATGAGGATCATGAAAACGCACAGCTACTGGCTGAAGGGCTAAGTGAAATCCCTGATATCATGGTGAAAAGCCAACATACAAATTTTGTGTTTTTAACAATCAAAGAAACTGCTAAAGTATCACCCGATGAATTGATCCAACGGTTACGTGATGAACATAATATTTTGATGTCTGGCTATCAATCCAAAAATAACCATGTGCGTCTCGTAACACATTATTGGATCAATCGCGAAGCTGTTGAAAAAGTCATTTCAGCAATTAATACCGTTTTGTCATGACGAATCCAGTTGATAATTTGCCAGATGAGATAACTGAATCTCGAGATGTGTCCGAGAGGGATAGCGCGTCTGACACAGGCCTATCGGTTGGACGTGTTGCATATCGGGGTGCAACCAGCGATCCATTTTTTGGGTTTTTAATCGCGATTGCACTGAGCGTTGGGCTGATACCATTATTGCCGGATAATGCTGATTTACGCTTTACATTAGCATGGGGCGCTCTGGCAGGTGTTAGTGTGCTAGCTTGGTTGCTCGGTAGTAGCGATCGCATCGGACAAGAACATCCTGAGAATATTGCATGGGGTTTAGTTTATGGTTTGATGTTTGGTGTGCCGTTTCTCATTTTTTTGCGCGAGCCGATATTGATACCTGCTACTGAGGATATGTTTCCGCGTTTTTCGGTAGGCACATTACTTGCTTATCTTGTCTTTGTCATGCCTATATCCGAGACACTATTTTTTAGAGGTCTCTTACAGAGTCAGTTGGTTTTTTGGGTTGTAGGGATATTGGCGGCACTTTGGAATATTGTCTTGTTTTTTCCGGTTATGTGGCAAGAGGTAACGCAATTTCCAGCAGTAGCGTTGGTTATTGCTGTGACATTATTGATGATGAACATGATTTATGTGTACGTACGTGAGCGCAATGGACTTGCAGCGGCATGGGTTTGTCAGATTGTTGCAAACTTACTCATGCTGTTCATCCCATTTCTATAAGGTTGCTTTTCCCAATAAAACATCAACATATCCCAAACATATCCCAAATTTGGGATATACAAGGCGCAATTTGTCATATTTTAATTTTGTTTTGGGATACGTCTCAAATACCGTTCCGTTATGATTATATTTTTGTGGCGGAGTAATTTACTAATTTCTTCGATCTCGTGACCTGAATCTCGCAAACCACCAGCGACAGAGCGCCTTAAATCATCAGGGGATACATGCCCTAAATTAGCTGATTTTGCAGATTCTTTTACAATAAGCCAAATACCATCTGGCGATAATCCTGCTTTAGCGATTCGTCCACCTTTCCAGATACGCCGTATAAGTGGTGATTCGCCCTCTGGTACACCAATCACATTTCGCCAACTTGTAAGAACGGGTAATAATTTCGATGGGATGTGTACTGCACCACCATCGCTTCGGATAGTCAATACAACTTTATCTCCTTGTCGCTGAATATCCCCCCATTTTGCAGCTGATAATTCTTCACGTCGTAATGCCATCATACAGAGCATCATCATGGTTACACTATTACGCAACATCTGATTATGCGATGTACTAATATCACGAGCGGAGTTCATGAGAACGCCAAGCTGTTCACGATTAAGCAACGTTATTTTAGTAGGTTTGATTTCAACAGATGGTGTACTGATATATTTTAACTGTTCGAGTAACTTTGCTGATATCAGGTCTTCATCAGCGAGTAACTCACCTAATGTAACAATAGATGCGCGAGCTTGATCGAGCCCTTGCCGACTGTGACCTTCGTCAACTAAAAGATTTAACCATGTTTTTAGAGTGTCAGGTTGGATAATCGGCAGTAGATGACTAATCGGTAAATTTCGCATCCGATCAATACGCGCGTCTCCACGCGTCGGCTTCATGCCGACAAGATCAACCAGAAATTGATCGACCCAACGATAGTAGGCGCGTTGCGTATTCGAACTAGCCGTGCGCTTGGGCAAAGCCTTTGTCAAATCAAATGTATTGTTGTTGGACATAGATGTTGGTTGATGTTGTATGTAAGAGATGGAATAAATTATACACCCTCTACCAACGAATCAATAGAGGGCGTATAGGGTTACATATTAATGTGTAATGGAATTCAGTTTAAGACTTATTCCATTGTGATTTCATAGATGCCAGTTGAACCACTAACTTCGTAGCCAACAACAAGCATCGCATTACCCGTTGGGCTTTCGTCACCACTGATGAAGACAATACCTTCGGGTGCAACAAATCCAACAACATTATCTTCAGTAATTTCAACTTCGATGTCGTTGTGATTGTAGTAAGTTACAAATTCTGGACCCATTGGGTTGGTGATGTCGTATACCATGATACCGCCAACACGTTCGAGGATGATGAATGCATAAGTGTTGCCGTCGATTTCACCGATTGCTACATTTTCAGGCTCTGGACCTTTGTCGTCGCTACGGTTATCGAAGCTTTGTACGCTACCTTGACTGTTGAATGCTTCTGGAATGAGTTCTGCTGTAATGGTTTCGAAGTCGTTGCCACTATCCCAGACAAGTTCACCCATGCTATTCCAAATGGTGAAGGAACGTGCACCATAGTTGTAGAGTTCGTCGAAATCACCGTCACCATCGGTATCACCAAGGGTAGTTGTGATGAGCAAGCGACCAAGTTGATCTTCTGCTTGAATTTCTTCTGCGTTAGGGAATGCTTCTGGATCAAGGGTTACGTCTGCAACACGTTCTTCTTCACTCCATGTGTCGTAGTCACGTGCGTCCCCTTCGTTAGCTGAAACGATGTAGACTTCACCATCTACTTCGTAGGTTGCGATACCATCAGGTTGGTACATACCGTATACATTATCCCATGAACGGATGTTGATTGCACCGTCTTCGTTACTTGCGTCGATAGCATTTTCTTCGAGGCTGTAGTCTTTGAAGCCAAGCCCAACAACTGCTTCAACGTTTGCACTTGCTACGTCGATAACTGCAACAGCGTTATTTTCTTGGAGTGCAACAAATGCGACTGATCCATCTGGGCTGAGTGCAATGTATTCTGGTTCAAGGTCTTGTGCGACAGTTGCATCTGGGCCAAATACACGGGTTGTACCCATGTCTTCGATCATCATATCGCCAAAGCTAGCGGTCATAACACTGAAGTCATCTTGTGTGTTGATGATGCTGACGGTACCTTCTGGATCAATTGTATAGTCGTCGCTTGGTTCACCTTCGTTAGCTGTCAAAACATATTGACCATCTGCGCTAACGGTAACCATATCTGGGAGAACACCAACTTCTACAGTTGTAATAACTTCACCCTCAAGTGTCAAGAAAAGAACGGAACCGTTGGAGTCTACTTCTTCGCCTTCGATTGCAACAGCTACCCATTCATCCCATGCATAAACGCTGTTCGCGCCTGCACCAAATTCGGTCATATCGATTGAGTTAACAAGTTCTGGAGCGCTTGGGGCACTAATATTCACAATGTCGAGGGTGACATCATTTGAGTTAACAATATATACATTTTGGTTGACTGCATCGTAGCTGACGATTTCTGCAGCACCTTCATCGAAGATACCGGTTTCGTATGCGCCAACTGCAGTGATTGTCATATCTTGTGCGCTGATAGACACAACAGACATCAACATTACAAAAACCATAAATAGAGCTTTTTTCATCTAGTTCCTCCATAGGATTTAAAAAATTACCCTATGAATTGTCGATATTTGTTTTTAAGAGATTATTGTGTACACATTAACCGCTTAATAAATGAGAAGATTCTTATTTATTACAACATGAAACAACGGGTAAAGTTGATTAACCTCTCCCGTTGTTGTCTCAGCTAAGTACTTTGTATCTAGATCTGATACCCAATCACATTTGCTAGATTCTTATTACGGACTGATGTCGGCATTAAACGGAATGCTATATTACGTAGTTGACCCAATACTGGGTTTGATAATTGCCCGAGTTGTCCCATCAGTCGGCTTTGTTTTAGGATGCCATTTGCACGTGGTATACGCTTAGCTTCATATTGACGGATTACTTCATCAATATTTTGTGTCGCCTTAAACACGTTACTTAAAGTGACTCCATCCTCAATTGCTTGACATGCTCCTTGACCTAGGTTAGGTGTCATCGCATGGGCGGCATCACCTGATAAAATGACACGGTTATCTGACCAATTATCGAGTAGGGCAATATCATAGGCATCGTGTTGTAGGATGGGTTCTGTTGTTTGGATGATAGCTTCAATTGGTGCATACCACTCTGCAAATTGTTGTAAAAGTAATTGCTTACGTAGGTTACTAGGGACAATTTGACCTTCTTTAGAATTAAGCGTCGCATACCAATAGATATGATTGCAGCTAAGTGGTAATAAACCAAAACGTTTACCTAAACCCCAAGCTTCGCCCCACATCGAGTAAACTCGTTTATAGTCAAACTCAACGACACCACGATAGACAGTATAACCAGAATAAATTGATGTTGAATCGGGAAACATTTGGTTACGAACTGCTGAATATATGCCGTCACAAGCAATCAGTATATCGCCTTCAACAGATGTCTCATCATCAAATTGTGATGTTACATGACTGTTGGCGTTTTGGTATGTTGAAAGTCGTTTACCATAATGAATCTCTCCAGAGAATTGATCTAGTAAGATCGCTTGTAGGTCAGCGCGATGGATGACTATCATTGGCTTATCCACAATTGAGCGAAATTCTTGTATATCACCCAACATTAATGCGCTACCATCTGGTGATCGTAATCCTGTCATTGCTGATTCTACGCCATTTTCTGTTAAAGCCCGTCCAATACCAATAGATTCTAAAGCATTGATTGCATTTGCCCATAATGCGATTCCTGCCCCCACAGGTTTTAGACTTTGTTCGCGCTCATAAATCTCAACATCGATGCCGACCTGTTGTAGGGCAATGCCTGTTGTTAAACCGCCTATGCCTGCCCCAATGATAATTGCTTTCATCGTTTCTCTTTTCTCTCTTAGTTGTTTTATGGCAACAGTGTAAAATAAATCCATCACTATGTGCAAAATGTTCAATATTGGACAAATGAATATGAATCAATATCAACGTAAACGCCAACACACAAGACATCAACTGATGGAATCGGGATTATCTCTTCTATTAGATGTTGGCTATGACAAACTCACAGTCACGATGATTTGCGATGTGGCAGATTATGGTCGAGGAACATTCTACGAGTACTTCGATGATAAAGAAGATTTTATTGTCCAAATTCTTGGATTATTGATGGAACAACACACGACTACAATCAACCAAGATGCGATGGAATTGCCATCACCTCAGCGTGAATATTTTGGCTGGGTTCAGGGTTTTAAGACTGTCGAACGCTATAAAGAATTCTTCGAGAATTTACATGGACGTGATTATCCGAGTTTAATGGAGAAGTTTAATGAATATAATACTGCGCGTATTGTCAGAGAGCTAGAGCATGGCATATATGCTTATGGGGATATGATGCAATTACCAATTCCAATAATGGCAAATTTTGTCGCTAGTGCAATGGATGGGTTAGTCAAATATTGGCTCTCGACAGATTGCGAGTTACCTGCTGAGGATATTGCTGGCATGATGTTTAAGATGCTCTATCATGTTGATCCTCCAACCCATTTATTGGAATAAAAAACGCATCTCATAATAAGATGCGCTTTGAAATTAAATTGTGAGTTATGCTTATTCAGCAAGGTGTTCAAGTGGATCTGGTTTTGGCACAGGTTTAAAGAACCCTGCCACAAACACAATTGCAAACCCAGCAAGGAAACCACCAATATGTGCCCAGTGTGCGACATTGGTTTCAACACCAATCCAACCAAATTGTTGGAGAACATCCATTAATAGCCAGTAGCCCAAGAAGAGGAATGCTGGAATATTAAGTGACCAAACAAACGGACGGAAAAATCCAACCATGGTGCGAACTTTTGCAGCTGGATGTAAGAATAAGAAACCACCCATAACACCAGCAATTGCGCCACTTGCACCGATAATTACGCCTGTATTGGTGGTTGTACACATGGTGTTGCCAAACAGAACATGAGCAACTGTCGCTAGATAACCAAAGACAATATAGAATGCTAAATATTTAACCGAACCGAGATACCGTTCGACCATACCACCGAAGATGAACAAGAACCACATATTACCTAACAGGTGCCCAAGACTACCATGTAAGAACATACTGCGGAATGTATCGAGGATGGTTTCGTTTGTTGGCTGAATGCCAATTTTACATACTTCTAAACCATATTTTTGCAACGCCGCCTGTAGGTATTCCATGCCTTGTCCTTGTACAGACAATTCCCAGATGAATACCAAAATATTGATGGCGATGATGGCATAAGTTGCTTTAGGGATAAATTTATTACGACCAACAACTCCAAGTGGAAACATAACAACTTCCTTATCTATCTCTTCATCTTACTACGTTAACATAAGCGATGGGTTTCATGCAAGTTATTCTAACCCTAGATTATTGTTCGTAGGCAAAACATAGTTTACTCAGTCATCTAATTCGGGGGCAAAACTTTGCGTTCGGGGTGGCGGGATAAAGAATGATAGAAGGAAAATGATAGCTAACCCTGCGATGAAGCCACCGACATGTCCCCAATGCACATTAATTTTTGGTGCGACTGATCCCACTTGATAGAAAAATTGCATGAAGAACCAATAGAGCAGGTAAACATAGGCCGGGACTCTGATTCGATATTCGAGTCGTGACGGGATAACGACGAGTTTGCTATAGATTCTCACAGTTGGGAACAAGAATAAAAACGCACCCATAATGCCGGAAATTGCACCAGTTGACCCGACCATATATATCGCATCTTGACAGGCTGTGGATGAAAAGAGTACTTCGCTAAAGTGGCTGGCAAAACCAACCAAAATATAGAAAGATAAAAACCTCCAATGCCCCAAGTGTTCTTCGATCTTCGAACCAAAGACATAAAAGATTACAATGTTTGCCGTCAAATGTACAAAGCTGATATGTAAAAACAAACTGCGTAATCCATCAATTAAGGTTTCACCAAGAGGTTGCTTGGCGACCTGACAGATATTCAGAGTGTAATTGACATAAATTTCTTCTAAGGTCAGGTTTGATAAAAATGCATATACTAGCAGATATAAAAACACAAAAACACTAATGCTTGTGATAAAAAATGAAATATATGGGCGATAGTTTGTTCTGCCCACAACACGTTCTGGATATAACATATCTTGTATCCACCATATCAAATTTCATATACAGTAGCATAGGATCTTGTGATTAAGCAAGGATCCGGCTGGCTATCGCCAAGTAAAAAGATAGATTTGAGTTTGAATTTATAGTCAAAATCATGACAGTTTTTTTCAACTTTTATGCAACAGTCTGGCATATACTAAAAATGTTAGATTGTGTAATGTTGAGGGCGAAAATGAAATATAAACAGTATATGATTTTATCTATAGTTATATTGATATTGACTGTTGGTCTAACTAATGCACAGGCTCGTGATTGTCCTGTGATATTGGATGATGCACTTCGACAAACAAATGATGTATGTGCTGAAACCTCACGTAATGAAGCATGTTATGGGCATCAAGCTGTAATAGCAACATCACAACCGGATGTGGAAGATTTTAAATTTGATGAAATTGGTGATCGAGAAAGCGTTGCAAAAATAGGGTCGCTTCAGATTGGGCATTCCATGACACAACAGACGAGTGTTTGGGGTGTAATTCTGATGCGTTTGCAGGCTAATCTTCCGAATACTGTTCCCGGGCAGAGCATCACACTCTTAATGTTTGGAGATGTAGAGGTCGAGAATGTCGCACAATCTGTTGAGCAACAGCGAATGGCACAGCTACCAATTATTGTGCGTACACTTGCTGGTGCGAATATTCGAACTGAACCATCGGCTGAGGCTGAACTAATTAACGCTGCCTCCCCCGGATTTCAGACAATTGCTGTTGGACGCAGTTTAGATTCCCAATGGGTGAATATTGAATTGCCTGATAACGAATCAGGTTGGGTATTTGCTGAGCTTGTACAAATCGAGGGTGATATAAGTGAGTTAGGCGTCACTGAGGGGTTAAGTGAGTTGACTTATGCTCCAATGCAAGCATTTTATATGCGTACAGGCATCGGTGAAGGGAACTGTAGTGACCTTGGTAGTGGCACATTGATTCAATCATCTGATTTTATAGACGATGATGGACAACAGATTGATGTGCCGACAGCAAATGGCGGCATTACAGTGAACATTAACGATACTGAAATTACAGTTAATCCAAACTCAACTGCACTCGTGGAAACAGATGATGATGAAATGTCGATTAAAGCACTTGAGGGCGAAACAGCAATTCGTGTTGATAACCGCATTGTACCGCTTGTTCCGGGGATGACAGGTATTGTTCCAATTCAACCGTTTGGTGCGAATTCTGGGTCGGTCGAGATTAGAATTGAACCCTTAAACATTGATGGGCTAGGTAATATCCCACTAGGAGGCTTAGGGCGTGGTATTACGATTCCACCTCCAGCTAATGACGATTCAATTTCTACCTTCAACCAATTTGGTGACCTAATTGATGCGATTGGTACTGATAATCTTGACGCGATTTTAGACTTTTTATCAGAATATAATTGTGAGTTTAGTGATTCTGGCTCACCTGAAAATCAATGCACGACCGAGCAATTGAATGAAATTATCCAATTTCTTGAAAATAATGGATACGATACAACCGAACTCGCCCAAGATAATACTACTGTGGCAACTGTTTTTGTTGGAGCAAATGTTGTATCTTCCAGTGTACTAAATAGTGGTTGTCTTGGTTGTGTCGCACCGGAACCAACACCTGAGCCTACTCCTGAAGAAATTGTTCCTATTGATGTGTCTGTTAGCGATAATGATGATAACAATCCAACCGTAACACAGCCACAAAATAATAATCAAAATGAGACGACTCCACCGCCGTCCAATACTCAAAATAATAATAACAGTTCTAATAATGATGATGACGACGATGACAAAAGTTCTGGAAGCGGTAGCTCTGGGTCAGGCAGTGGCGGAGATTCTAGCGGAGGTGGTGACTCTGGATCAGGTAGTGGTGGAGATTCTGGCGGGGGTGGCGACTCTGGATCGGGTAGTGGCGGAGATTCTGGCGGGGGTGGAACAGGTGACGATGGTCCACCAACCATGGAATAGATGATA
>DIYL01000039.1 GCA_002428985.1 Anaerolineales bacterium UBA6055
TTTAAGACGGTATCTGAGGTTAATGATGGATTATCCCTACTTTTCTTTAGGTAGGGATTTTTGGATTACCCGCTATGGTCACCGATGAAAAGGTTACGGGTATAGACATCGTGAGGTGGTTTGAACATAGAAGGCGGATGACGGTCTTTCCCATCTAATTCGCCGATGTAAGTTTGGGTTGTCTGTAAACCTGTATGCCCCAAATTTTGACGGATACGCTCCAAATCCATTCCAAATTCATAAGCATTGCGGGCGTAAGTTCGGCGCAAATCATGAGGTTTGACTTCCCGTAATTCCCCATCAATCATTATAGGATAAGCGTTCATGATGTCGTTGACGGTCCATGAACCGATGCCTGTTTTACGGACTGTCTTGCCACCACGTCGAATTCCTCGAAAGACAAATCCATGCGTAATTTCTGCTTGTTCGAGCCATGCTTCGACATACTGTAAGCACCAATCAAGTGGGCCATATGGCACTAAGCGCTGTTTGTTGCCCTTCCCCTGACTAACGCGTAATGAGAGTTCTCCGCCGAGCATCTGTCGTAAATCATCTACCCGTAGATTTGATACTTCTGCCGCCCGGATGCCGGTGCATACCATCAAGACCATCATGGCAGTATCTCTTAAACCACGTAATGAAGAAATCCCCGGTGCACTTACCAATGCATCGACTTGATACGGCTTTAAACGCAAATGTTCACTGTCAGCGATGTCTTGTTTTTCGAGTGTTTTTACAGAGGCTGATGAGGGATGTACATCGTTTGCCAATCGAATAAACATTTCATCCACCATCGCTTTACGATCTGCGGGTGAGGCTTGCGGGTCAGTGAGTCCAAAGAGCATATCCCGGACTTGATTACTCCGTGTGAGTTCATCATAGCGTCCACGTATCGTCGCAAGGTGTGCTACCACTGTTTTAGGGGCGAGTGGTGCGTGAATTTCGCGCCCTTGTTTATTGATGCGGGTGCGCTCCTTCAACAAGTAATCGCGATAGGATGCGAGGTCAGGCTGAAACCAACGACGATTCGTATGGGCTAACCAGTCTATGAAAAAGCCTAAGCGTGACTTTTGATCTTTGCTGGGGTCAGCAGGCATGATGATGTCATGGTTGGCGCGCCAAAGTGTCGGTTTGCGTTCTACGGACATAAGTGATTGCGTCTCATTTTTGCTTATTTCTATTGGGTTAATTATAGCACAAATATTCGGACATCACTTAATGATCGCATCTATAGCATAATCATGCCGTGTTGGGTCGCGCGAACGACCGCTTCGGTACGGCTTTGGGCATCTAACTTACCCATGATCGCATTGACATGAAATTTGACGGTATGCTGGGTGATTTCGAGCTTGAGAGCAATGGCTTTATTGGTCATGCCTTTTGCCAACAGTTGTAGCACTTCGTTTTCGCGTGGCGTAAGCGGGGTAGCGAGGGGCGAAATTTCACGATTAATCGGCATATTAAGCAAAGAACTCAGCGCCGGATCAATTACGAGTAAACCATTATCAAGCGCATTGAGTGCCGTCATAATAATGTCGGGGTCACTATCACGCAACAACAATCCATAGTTAGGAAATGATGCCAACGATTGCACTAATGGTAATAGGTTTTCATCCGTATCATTGCCTGTAATTAGTGCCAAGATCGGCAAATCTATATCAAGTTCAGTGAGGTGCAGGCGCATCGGTTCACTATGCCATCCCATATCAACTAAGATGATGTCGGGGTGAAAAATATCGATGTCACGATTGAGTGTCTCACCATCAGTTTGTCCTACCACCACACAGCCACGGTCTTCGAGTAACGATGCGAGTCCCGCCCGGGTGAGTAGATTGTCAGCGACAATGAGGAGTTGTAATTCAGTTTCAGGTATGAGTTGTCTAGTCATGTGTTCCAGCATACCAGATACAGTATCGGAAAATCATAAGCACCCGTCACTGATGCGTAAAATTCGTGTAAATGATTTAGCTGATGCTATGTGAACCTTGCACAAAGATAACGACTGGCGTATCGTATGCACCATATTTGACGCTAAAAAGAAAACGATGCCATGATTAAATTTATCATTCTCTTCCACCAACCTGACGATGTGAACGCTTTTGAAAATGTCTATCAAGATTTCCTTGCATTGATTGAACGAATGCCCAATATTCTGCGCCGACAAGTTGTGCATGTGACGGGTAGTCCACAGGGAGTGCCTCAATATTATCGCATTCTTGAAGTCTACTTTGACGACATCACCAAACAGCAAGAGGCAATGATGTCGCCAATTGGGCAAGAAGCCGGAAAAGAACTTGGACGCTTACCACAGGGGGCAGTCGAATTGCTATTTGCAGATGTATATGAAGAAGATGGTGGCAGCACACCGGAATCTATATCAAATGAGACGCCAACTGATAATGAGGATGCGTAGAGTTTAATGAATCGAGTAGCACACGATTTGGAATTGAGGCGATAATGCCTCATCGTATTTTATTTGCGTCTTGGTATATCGGACTCGGTGGTGGTGAAACAGACTTGGTAACCTTAGCCGAATCACTCGATCCGAATCAATACGATCCGCATCTGGTTTTACCATCTGAGGGACAATTGGCTGACCGTTGGCGGTCAAATGGGTGGCAGGTGCATATTGTACCCTTTCGCGGTGCGACAACATTTTTTGTTCCGCAATTGTGGGAGTATTTCCCAGTGGTCAAAACCTTTACCGACCTCATCCAGCGCGAACATATTAACCTCATTCATAGTGACTATCACACCCTACCAATGATTGCACCTGCCTCCAAGCGGGCAAATGTGCCAATTATGTGGACAGTGCATGGTTGGTGGTTTAAACCGAAATTATGGCAACAGAAATTCTTCCGAGGGATTGAACATGCGCTGGCACGCTCACAAGCAGTCCGTGATGGATTTTTAGGCGAGCCACCATTTATGCCACGCGAACGCCTACCAATTGTGTATTCAGGTATTGATACTGATCGCTTCACGCCTGATTTGGATGGCATTCGGCTACGTTTCGAGAAGAACATCAAACAAGATGTGCCACTTGTTGTGATGGTTGCACGCTTCCAAAAAGTAAAGGGACATCATATCTTCCAGTTGATGGCGGAGCAAGTCGCATTGCAAGAACCGACCACACAATTTATTGTCGCGGGTGAGGATGTATTTGGCGTGGCAGCGGATCAATTCTATCGTGATGAGATGCTCGAAAATGCCAAAAACAATCGGCTATTGCGCAATCGACTGCATTATATCGGCTTTCGTCATGATGTCGAACAAGTCTATTCAGCGGCGGATGTTGTAGTATGTGCCTCCGATTTTGAAAGTTATGGCAAAGCCAATCTGGAAGCGATGGCATGCGGAAAACCTGTTGTCAGTACTCGCCGGGGCGGTCCATCCGAGACAGTGCTTGATGGCGAAACCGGGTATCTGGTCGATGCGGGTGATGCCGGAGGGTTAGCTAAACATGTTATCCAGCTCCTGCGTAACCCTGAATTACGAGAACAAATGGGGCATGCTGGACGTAACCATATCCTCAAGAACTTTTCTGCCGAGGCGACAACACAAGCTTATGTGCAAAAGTTTGAAGCCATGCTTAGGGTAGACTGATATTTTCATATATTGCTCAAGAGATAAAATGCGTTTAGTTTAGGAGCACTTATTATGGCTAGACTACAGTTTATTGTGATCTTACTCGCTCTTACTATGATATCTATGTTTCCCGTACAAGCACAAAGTAACTGCTCGGTTAGCACAGGACAACCTGTTACTACGACCTTTATCAATCGCACAGGTGATGTTGTTTTATTGGAAGAACTGGACTTCGATTGTCAGCCAATTCTCATTGCAACACTCCAACCCTACGATAGTTATACCATCACATCATTTGAAGGCGTCGGTTGGCAGTTTATGACCAGCGATACGTTACTTGGCAGGTTCAATGTTCCCAATCTGGATAGGGTAAACTTCGATATTTTGCCATCACCCGCCACCGTTGATGTAGACGAAGTTTTCAAATTTAATGTCGGCATACTGTATTCAGAGGAAATTAGCCGGACGATTACCAAAATCAGTAGCGACACATGGCTCGAATCGGGCATTCTGCCTGATGATGATTGGCGCCAATTGCTTGAACTTAGTCGTGACGACAATGCAGTCTATCTCTATGACGAAGAACGCGAGGAAACACTAGAACTCAATCTGACGGAGGGACTTATTCGTAGCACATTGGATACAGCCGAGCGTGTCGCCATTGGCATCATTCACGGCGCATACGACGAAGGACTCACCCCGACAAACCTCACCTTCATCGGCTATCAAGGGGATGATATTGGCAAACCCGGCGGTTACATGGAAAAATATTCTGATGGTGTGTGGATTAATTATGAGTCTACAGCCGAAGGAAAAAGCTATCTGTTAGAAGTCACTGACTATGATGACACGTCTGTCTATCTGTATGACCCAACCCGCGAAATAACACTTACAATTGACCTATCCACATATAATGTCATCGTTGATACCGATGCATACACGATTTTTGAAGCCACTGGGCCAATTATTACCCCATTGGTGAATGGCTATAACGTCAGCTACACATCATTTGGTGTGGATGCAAACACGATGTTAGGGGCGTTCCGGCAAGTTGATATGATGACATGGGCCGAAGATGGGCTTGATGGTAACATTGGCATTTTTACATTTACGGAAACGGCGCGCGATGAATGGTCAGTTTATCTATACGATGCCTCGCGCCAGTTGCGTTTACAAATCGACCTGTTTTTAGACGGGGTGTTTATCAATCAAGATGGTGAAAAAGCCTTGCTTTATGCGACATTCGATGAACGGTAGTCGTGTCATTGTAAAGTAGGGTGCGACCCGTGTGTCGCACCACATATAGTTAACCTCAGATACCGTCTTAAA
>DIYL01000057.1 GCA_002428985.1 Anaerolineales bacterium UBA6055
CCAACGTTTACCGCTACGAACACTATAACTGCGACAGCGACAAGTACACTTACTGCGACATCTACACCAACAGTAACCAATACAGCAACAAGTACATCGACTTCTACAAATACGATAACAGCAACAGTCACAGAAGAGCCGACTGCTACATTGACTTACACTGCGACAGTTACAACCACACCAAGTCCTGAACCAACTGAAACTTCAACAGCAACCATTACGCCAAGTCCTGAACCAACTGAGACAGCAACAGCAACCATTACACCAAGTCCTGAACCAACTGAAACTTCAACAGCAACCATTACACCAAGTCCCGAACCAACCGAGACAGCAACAGCGACTATTACACCAAGTCCCGAACCAACCGAGACACTACGACCAACTGAAACACCGACAAGTACTGATACAGACACTCCAACAAGCGAGCCAACAGCAGAAATTACTGACGAACCGACGATTGTCGCACAAGCTGTGGAATCAATTGACCCAACGCCGACACAACTCAGCGAGTTTGAAATTACTGAAGTTCCACCCGCAAGCGATAATGATGGCACACGCTTTCCAATTGAAGCAATTGTAGCGATTGTTCTTTTCTTACTTTTGTTCCTTTACATCGCACTCTATTTGAACGGTTTAACTTCTGTAGAGCGTTACAAAGATGGCTTCGTTATCGAAGACTGTCCAGTTTGTCACACGGGACGCTTAAATGTAGAAACTAAGCAAGAGCGTATTTTTGGTATTCCGCGAGGGCGACACACAGTACGATGTGATAATTGTCGATCGGTACTACGTGAAACAGGCAACAGACGTTGGCGATATGCAGTAGATCGTGTGGAAAACCCTGATCTATATGATCGCTACAACAACAAACAAATTATGACAGGTGAACTTGCAACATTACTTGTTAAAAATCAATCAAATCAGACAGCAACAACATTACCCAAATTCGTGGATGATGAATCAGGGGATCAAAGCTAACGTTGATATAAGGAATTGAATATCACAATGACACAAAACCACTTTTTGAGGCTGTGGGTGGTGTGCTTTATACTGCTCAGTGTAACGTCAAGCATAGCACAATCACCTACACCAAATCCTATTTTTTTGCCAATCAACCAATCAGAAACACCGGAAGAGGTAGAACCGACACCCTCAAATGATCCAGTGCAACCAATCTCCACTGAGGTCGCAACTGAGACATTCGAAAATACAAGGACTGTCACACAAGTATTCGAAACTCCCCCAAACGAGACCGAATCAGCTATAGAAAAAATAGAACACCACGTCCTCAAGCGTCCTATCGAATTATCAGGTGACAATATTCACTGGGTTGACCGGACCTATCCTTATGGTAGTACACAATGGGATACTAAAGAGGTTCACCTGGGCGTTGAATTCGTCAATCCACGTTATACACCGGTGTTATCAGCAGAAGCAGGCGAAGTCGTTTTTGCAGGTGGCGATGCAGAGGTGTTGATCGGACCTTATGAAGGATATTATGGTAATGTTGTCGTTATAGCTCACGAAATTCTATCACTTGATGACAAACCTATTTTTACATTATATGGTCACCTTGAGCGCGTTGAAGTCGAAATAGGCGAACAAGTTGATGCCAGACAACGGATAGGGCGAGTGGGTGCCACAGGTATTGCGCTCGGTCCGCACCTACATTTTGAAGTGCGCGTTGATGACCCATTCGACTATACCCTCACCCGTAATCCAGACCTCTGGATACAACATTATGTTGATCATGGTTTGATTGCAGGTCAAGTTCATGATGCCGGCGGAAATCCCGTGATGGGTCACCGCTTAGTCGTCCGATCCGAAACCATAAACCGTGAAGTATTCACATATGGTAGTGAACGTGTCAACATTGATCCGGTGTGGCAAGAAAACTTTACAGTCAGTGACTTGCCTGCTGGTGACTATGAAATTGTTATGCTCGATAGTGGAGGACGTGTTGCCTATCGTAATGTCGTAAATGTTGAAGCCTACAAAACAACATTTATAGATATACTCCTTGATGAATAATGCCAACCAATCAAAGAAAATATCATTGTTGAGTATCACCTTAACCGATAGAACAAATACTTGAGTATAATCTGGCAGATTGTGCTTAACTGCGCTACAGTCACCATTCAAACATATCTATTTATTTGAAAGTGATGATTATGCAAATTTCAGCTATGAACTGGATGCAAGTTGAAGATTATCTTAAAACTGATGATCGTTGCATCCTACCGACTGGTAGCACAGAACAACATTCTTATTTGAGTTTAAGTGTCGATAGCATTTTGGCATCAAAACTAGCCAATGATGTCGCTGAGCCACTTGGTATTCCTGTATTCCCAGTCGTTCCTTATGGGCTAGCTCAACAATGGACAGCCTACCCCGGTACAGTCACCTTGCGCATCGAAACCTACCTTGCAGTAATCCGAGATATTTTGGATAGTATTCATCGTGCCGGATTCCGCCGTATTTTAATTGTGAACGGTCATGGTGGTAATTCTCCAGCAGCAGGTATGGTCAAAGAGTGGGTCATGGATAATCCCAATAGTCAAGTTAAATGGCATAACTGGTGGAATGCCCCACAGGTATGGGCAAAAGTACACGAAACAGACCCTGTAGCCTCTCATGCATCTTGGCTTGAAAATTTCCCATGGACAAGACTGGATGGTATCCAATTCCCCGAACATCAAAAACCAATGGCAAATATGGGCAAAATGGAAGTACTCAATCCATCAGCAACTCGCGCTTATCTTGAAGATGGCAACATGGGAGGTGTCTACCAAAAACCTGATGACGATATGCTTGCAATCTGGGATATTGCTATTCAAGAAACGACTGCATTGATTGAAGAAGGTTGGGAATAATATGAAACTCCTAATTTGGGGAGCAGGAGCAATTGGTGGCACGCTGGGTGCATATCTTATCCGTGATGACCACGACATCTTATTCGTCGACATTGAAGAAGATCATGTCAACGCCATCAATGAAAAAGGTCTACAGATTGTCGGACCAATCGAAGAATTCCATGTTGAAGCCCATGCCGTCACACCACAAAATCTAAACGATATATATGATGTAATCCTACTCTGCACCAAAGCCCAACATACCGAGCAAGCAACGAAAGCCTTAAGACCACACCTCTCAGATGATGGATTTGTCATGTCAGTGCAGAACGGGCTCAACGAGCTAATTATTCAAGAGATTGTCGGCAAAGAGCGCACAGTTGGTGCATTTGTCAACTTCGGCGCAGACTATCATGAACCGGGGAAAATCTTTTTTGGTGGTCGTGGTGCAGTCGTCCTTGGTGAACTTGACGGCACAACAACAGAGCGCTTGAAACAGATGGAGTCCTTGTTTATAAAATTTGACGAAAATACCAAAATCACAGATGACTTATGGGGTTATCTGTGGGGTAAAGAAGCTTACGGTGCGATGCTATTTATTACAGCATTAACTAATGAATCCATCGCCAATGCGCTCGCAGACCTCACCTACCGCGATGTATATACCCTAGTTGCACAAGAGATCTTACAAGTGGCTCAACAATCCGGTATTGTTCCGCGTTCATTCAATGGGTTTGAGCCATCAGCATTTCTCGCTAATGATGCGGATCAGATGAATACATCAATTGATGCATTGGTAAAATTCAACCAGAAATCTGCCAAGACGCATAGTGGTATCTGGCGTGACCTTGCCGTCCGTAAACGTAAAACCGAAGTCGCTATGTTTGACACAATCCTTGAAGAAGGTAAAAAAGTCGGTCTGGATATGCCGATCACGCGCTACTGGATAAACATGATTCATGAAATTGAAGATGCAAAGCGTGACATGACAGTAGAGAACTTAGCTGAATTGAAAGCGAAATTTGTATGAACATCGATTTTAACGGCAAAACTGTCATCATTACTGGCGCAGCCCACGGATTCGGGCGGTCAATAGCAGTCGAATTTGCACGTCGCGGCGCATCAGTTTGGGCATGCGACATCTTAGGCGATAGCCTAATGGAAACATATAATCTATGTAAAGATATAGGTGGGCATTGTCAGGTTCGTATTGTCAATATTCGCAACCGAGATGAGGTTTTTGCCTTCGTTGAAGGTATCATCGACAGTGAAGAAAAAGTAGATGTCCTAGTTAACAATGCTGGCGGTGTATTGGGGCAAATTGGCAGACCACTTGAAGAAATTTCTACCGATGACTGGGATGGTATTTTTGAGGTCAATACACGCGGTGCCTTTTACTTTGCACAAGCAGTTGCACCATCAATGAAGGAAAAGCGATCCGGTCGTATTATCAATATTTCTAGTGGAGCAGGATTAGGTATCAGCCTGACAGGTATTCAAGCGTATGCATCTGCTAAAGCTGCACAAATTGGACTTACACGACAACTTGCACATGAGCTCGGTGAATGGAACATTACGGTCAATAATATCGCCCCCGGTTTTGTTCTATCTAATCCAAGTACAATCAAGCAATGGGAATCTTATGGTGATGAAGGTCAGAAAGCACTTGTCAATAATATTGCCCTCAAAACACTTGGTAAACCCGAAGATATTGCTCATGGCGTACTATTTTTTGCATCCGATTACGCAGGTTGGATTACAGGACAAGTATTATCTATAGATGGTGGTAAGTAACTCATATCAAGATACCCTGCCAGTCCATGACAGGGTATCTCATTGGATATCAATCTAGTAATTAGCGATCATCACGCGCTACATAATCACGTGCATTTGCGCCAGTATAAATTTGGCGTGGACGATTGATGCGCATCTTTGGATCATCACGCATTTCTTTCCACTGTGCGATCCATCCGGGTAAGCGACCCAATGCAAACATAACAGTAAACATATCTACTGGAATGCCCATCGCACGATAGAGGATGCCACTGTAGAAATCGACGTTGGGGTAAAGATTACGTTGGACGAAGTATTCATCTTCTAGTGCAATTTTTTCGAGGTTACGTGCAATATCCAATAATGGGTCAGTTTTACCCATTTCATCAAGCACCTCAGCAACAGTCGACTTAAGAATTTCAGCACGTGGATCAAAGTTTTTGTATACACGGTGACCAAAGCCCATCAAGCGGAAACCTGATGATTTGTCTTTTGCCATATCCATATATTTCTGGTAATCACCACCATCTGCACGAATCATTTCAAGCATTTCGAGTACGGCTTGGTTTGCACCACCATGCAGTGGTCCCCACAGCGCACAAACACCAGCACCAATTGATGCAAACAGGTTTGCTTGGCTACTACCAACCATACGAACAGTTGATGCACTACAATTTTGTTCATGATCAATATGCAAGATAAGTAATAGGTTCAATGCACGTTCCAACAATGGTGAAACTTTGTATGGTTCAGATGGAACAGCAAACATCATATGTAGAAAGTCAGCTGCATAATCTAGGTCATTACGTGGGTAAATGTAAGGTTGGCCAATTGCTTTTTTATAGGCAAAAGCTGCAAGTGTTTTGAACTTTGCAATCAATCGAATAATATTTAGTTCAATGACTTCAGGATCATCCGATTCCGGATAAAATGCAGATAACGAGGTTGCCATAGATGACATAACTGCCATTGGATGCGCACCCTTAGGATAATTTTCAAACAGACGTTTCATATCCTCATGAATCAAAGTGTGATAGGTCAAACGATGTTTGAAATCATCATATTGTTGTTGGTTTGGTAATTCACCATAAATAATCAAATAGCTGGTTTCTATAAAATCAGACTTGGTTGCCAATTGTTCAATGGGATAACCGCGATAACGCAAGATACCTTTTTCACCATTAATAAATGTAATCGAACTCTGGCATGATCCTGTATTACCATAACCAGGATCAAATGTCACCGCGCCTGAAGACGCACGAAACTTGGAGATATCAATTCCAACCTCGTTTTCGCTACCAACGATCACAGGAAGTTCATAAGTCTCCCCATTGAGTTCAAGCTTTGCCGAATCCATATAAAGCTCCTTAATAGAATAAATCAATTATAACTATCTTATATCTATTTAATAAATCAGAGAATAGTAATAGCTTAAAAAGAAAAAGCCCGCTAAAAAGCAGGCTCATTCATAATAGGTCGAATTGAATATCTAATTCTTACTCTGTAGGGCTTCCAAAACACGTGGAGCCGTCATTGGTGCTTGTGTCATCCGAATACCAGCTGCATCGGCAACTGCATTTGCAATCGCACCCATAGTTGGAATAATTGGCGGTTCACCAACACCTCGCGCTCCAAATGGACCGCTGATTGATGGAATCTCTACAATATGTGTGTGAATTGGCGCAGCTTGTACAGCGTCTGGAACAGCATAATCCATCCATGAGCCAGAAAGTAACTGACCATCATCATCGTAGCGCATTTCTTCATACAATGCCCAACCAACACCTTGTGTCGCGCCACCATGCATCTGTCCTTCAACCGCCATTGGGTTAAGCGCACGACCAACTTCTTGAATCACCGCGAGATTAACAAGATTAACTTCACCTGTTTCCTCATCGACCTCAACCTCAGCTATCTGTGCAGCAAATGATGGAGCGCGATCAGTTACAGATTGACGACCACTACCATGTACAGGATCATATTTACCACCAAAGGTCATGGCTTTACCAGCAATCGCACCTAAATCAAGTGAACGATCAGGGTATCCCTTAACTTGTACTTTACCATCAACAATTTCAAGGTCTTCCGCTGAGACTTCAAACTCTTCTGCAGCGATTGCAAATGTTTGTTGCCGGGCATCTTCTGCAGCACGAATCACAGCGTTACCCAGTGTATATGTTGTCTTACTACCGCCGACACCACCAGCGTATGGCCCACTATTGGTATCACTATAGACAAAACGGATTTTATCAGGATCAACGCCAAAGGTCTCTGCTGCTAACATCGTAAACGTTGTTGGTGTTCCAGACAAATCTGCTGCACCAAGCTGAACTTGTAAGACGCCATCACGATTCAATTTACAGACAGCTGCACCGGGTTCGAGGCCACCCATCCAGCCACCAATTGCAACACCAACGCCACGGCCTTGTTTCTTGGATTCCTCACGATTCTTCCAGAGTGGATGTTCTTTGGCAGCTTCAAGTGTTTCAATCATACCAATAACAGGGAATTCGCTACCATCGGGGATTGTATCACCCTCTTTTGCGGCATTCATGATACGCAGATCAATCGGATCCATACCCAACTTTTCAGCAGCTTCATCCATGATGGTTTCAATTGCCATAAATGCGGTTGGTGCAGTTGGCGCACGGTATGCCGCAACTGATTGTTTGAAGGTCAATACATTAGTTGATTCTAATAACAGGTTTTCACAGGGATAGAATGCAGCAAATTGGAAAGCACTAAAACCACCCAAGCCTGTAGGATAGACCCCGCTATCACAAATAACATTTGCCTGCATCGCGGCTAATATGCCATCATTTTTAAAGCCAACTTTAGCCGTAAAACGGAGCGGCGGTGATGGATTCGTTGTCAATAGCTCTTCGCTACGAGTTAAAGTCAGCCTTACAGGTTGCCCAACATGTACCGCCAATAGCGCGACGAGAGGTTCATAAAGACCAAATTTTGCGCCAAACGCACCACCAACAGGCATCGCATGTACTTGAACATCAGATTCAGGAATTCCGAGTGTTTCCGCAACTTCAAGACGCGTGCCAAACGGTGATTGCATACTACCCCAGATGGTCACACCGTCTGTAATTGGATTCGGCTGAGCAATCACTCTTTGGGTTTCGATAGAGCTTTGATGTACCATCGGGGTTTCAAAGGTACGCTCAATAATGACATCTGCATCTGCAAATGCTTTTTCAACATCCCCTTTTACAGTTTTTGATGTACCAGCAATATTGGATGGTTTTTCTTCATCTTCTTTATCATCATCGCCACTATCACCAGCATCAGCACCGTGAGCAGCTTCATCACCCGCACCTGACACGCGTCCGTTAGGCCAAACAAGCGGTGCATCCTCTGCCATCGCTTCGTCAATATTTGTAGCAGCAGGCAGTGGTTCATAATCAACCATGACTAATTCAGCACCATCAGCAGCGGCAGTTTCAGTATCAGCCAACACAACAGCAACCGGATGTCCAACAAAAAGAACCCGATCACGCGCTAACATCAATTTCGTGCGGGAGACTGGTGGCATATCAGGTAAATCCTTAGCCGTCACAACAGCCTGCACACCAGGAACCGCCAGTGCTTCTTCTTTATCAATCCCATTGATTTTAGCATGTGGATATGTGCTAAGAACAAACCGAGCATTCAATAAACCAGGAATTTTTAAATCGGCAGTATATTTCAACTTACCTGTAACTTTTGCCCCACCATCAATCATTGGTGTTGGCTTGCCAACAAATGAAAAATCCGACATAGCAATAAATTCTCCTGTAAATATGTTACTTACTTATACGACATATTATGACGATAACGTCAAAACTTGATAACCTTCATTACGTGTTCGTTCGCGGAATAAATCGCTAATCCGCACCGTCATTTCACCAATCGCACCGTTTCCACTCGTGCGTCCATCTAAATCAACAACTGGCGCCAGTTCTCCCATTGTGCCTGTACAGAAGACTTCATCAGCCCGATAAACTTCCGACAGCGAGATATCTTTTACCTCATACGGAATATCATTTGCCTCACAAATTTCGAGTACAGTTGCACGGGTGATGCCTTCAGGACAGGAATCTGTCTTAGAGGTCATCACTACCCCATTATCCACAACAAATATATGTGTTGCATTTGTCTCTGCCAC
Organism: Anaerolineales bacterium UBA6055; assembly: GCA_002428985.1. GTDB lineage: Bacteria > Chloroflexota > Anaerolineae > Aggregatilineales > Phototrophicaceae > UBA6055. The sequence continues at coordinate 8,782 of DIYL01000057.1, forward strand.
AAAACCCTGATAATCCAGCATCAACGCATCATCCACTCCAGCAGCATTTGCTTGAATTTTAGCGAGTATTGAATTAATCAGATTACATGAGTGAATATTTTGGTCTACACAATCTGGTGGAATCCTACGTATCCCTGATGTAATCAATCGAATACCACTCTTATCATATACAGGGGGTTTGTGCTCAGCCAAAACAATTAATGTCGGGCCAAATGTGTTTAACCGCGTATCCATCCCACTTGTATATTTTACACCGCGTGATAGCGTAAGGCGAATGTGAACACCATCTGTCATTTCGTTTGCTTCAAGCGTTTTGCGGATCTCGGCAATAATTTCATCATGCGATGGAATCTCAGCAAATGCCATCGCCAAAGCCGAATCACGCAGACGGTCAAGATGCGGAATTAATTTAAAGATGCGTCCATTATAAAGACGTAAGCCTTCCCATACAGCATCACCTCCTTGTACCACGGAGTCAAATGGACTAATACCAGCTTCATCACGATGATATAACGTGCCATTGATATTGATCTGTAAATCTTTATTTTTTGGATTAAACTCTTGTTTCATAAATCTTGTCCTAACGGATGCAATACTGCGCCATATGCTCATACATCGGCAAACACTCATCATATAGTTGTTTTAAGTGCTCAGGTAATGGTGTATTATCTTCTCGATAAGCCATAAATTCAGTAGATTTTTCGAGACTGGCATACCAGTGTTCCGCCCAAACACCATCAGTCTTACGCCGTCCGGCTTCCCATTGTAACATTGCCGGATCAAATGATACGCCGATTGCCTCACATAACTTGGATAATGTCCCTTGTGGGTCAAGCAACACATCTTTCGATGCAATCACTGGTGGGACTTTACCTGTTTTTTCGTGTATATAGTTAAAGATATCGATCTGTTGGCTTAATCCCATCTGATGTACCTTAGGATTAGGAATCACTTTTGCAAACGATATTATCATTCGGCGAGGGTCACGAATCAGAAAACAATTTGTGAGTTCCAACATCCAGTCTTTAGCAATATGATCTAACATATGATGTGTCATATGCTTCTGAAAATAGAGAAGTTTCCCGTTAGGAATCTCACCTATTAAACTGTCGGCAATCACTCGCCAATTCGTTTCGTAGGTCGCAATAACTTTATCAGCAGACGGATGATCATAACCTGTATATTCAAGGTAATGTGCATAAAATGGTTCATCAATAACGGTTGTGTCTGACCGGCTTCCCCATGATCGCATCATGGCGGTCGAGATATTGCGCGGACCCGACCACATAGCAATACGTCGCTGTTGCAAAATCATTTATCCTTTGTAACAGTAGATGTAAAAATTTATCGGTATATTTCTGTCCCCATCATTATTATGACAAGAATTATGCCTTTTTGCGAATAATTCATTAAAAAGATTTTGCAAATGCTCATCTATTTATTGTAAACGATTCAATGTTGATTGTCATAGACTATGCTAAAGCATTTTCAACCTTACAATTTTTCCATCAAAAAGTTACCGAAATCGCCTATTCTTCAATGGATTATTCGTATCTGTTTAGTCTGGTGGCTTGTAAGCCAAATTAGCCCTATAGCTGTACGTGCACCACTAGGAAATCCTCAAACGGTTGACACGCAAAAATCACAGGTGTGTGTACATACTCTGCTCGAAAATGAAGTATTCGAATGGAAGATCCAACGCTCGCTTGAACTCGTGAGAGAAATGGGAGCCGATACAATCGTGCAATTTTTCCCATGGGCATACTTTGAACCCAACGAAAACCAATTTTCATGGCGACAGGCAGACCTTATTGTCCGCCATGCCGAAAATCAAGGATTACGAATTATCGCAAGACTTGGGTTTGTACCATGGTGGGCGCGCCCAGATATTGACACCGAATTTTCAACACTTAACTACCTGACAGATGATCGATTCGAGGACTTTGCAGATTATGCAGCGATCTTTGCTGAACGCTATGCTGGTGTAATTGATCATATTATCATATGGAATGAACCAAACTTAACATTTGAGTGGGGTTATCGTCCAGTTGACCCATCAGCCTATGTACGATTGCTGGAGGCAACATATCCAAGGATTAAAGAGGTTAATCCAGATGCAGTTGTCTTAGCTGGAGCGCTTGCACCAACCAATGAAACACGAGGCAGTACAGCTGGGCTGAGTGATCTACTATACTTGGAAGATATTTACAAAGCTGGAGGTGCTGATTATTTTGATGCACTCGCTATCCATACATATGGATTTACTGATCCACCACAGGCAGAGCCATCGGATACAGCATTAAATTTTAGACGCGCAGAATTACTCCACGATATTATGATTGAATACGACGATCCTGATACACCCGTATTTATCACAGAAAGCGGTTGGAATGACCACGTACGCTGGACAAAAGCAGTTCGTCCATCACAACGTTCCATCTATACAGTTGAAGCTTTCCAATATGTCGAAGAAAACTGGGATTGGCTAGATCAACTCTGTATCTGGGTATTTCGTTATCCCGCGCCTATAAACAGCTATCCTGATAACTTTACACTTGTTACGCCTGAATTTAAGTTAAAACCTATTTATTATGCTATCCAAGCTTATGCACGTGGATGGCAACGGAGTGACACTTTATGGCTTCCACCACCCGAAGAAAACAAAGACGGTTAGCTTTCTTTACACTCTTCTGTTGTATGATTGGCTCGGGCATTATAGCGGGCTGGACAGTACGAGACAATCTCATAAACCGTCCGATTAATCCACAATATGCCTTTCCACATGGCGAAATTCGTATTGGTGTTGATGCAAGTTATCCACCCTTCGCAGTTGATGATGGTACGTCACTGTGGGGCTTAGATATTGATCTTGGCAATGTCATCGCAGAGGACATTGGTATGCCTGTCCGCTTCGTAAATATGGGGTTTGATGGATTATATGATTCCGTCATTGCTGATCAAGTTGATATGGTCATTTCCGCATTACAGGTCGATTTAACCCGAACCGCTGATGTAATCTATACACAACATTACTTCGATGCAGGGTTGGTTTTGGTCACCCCTGCAGGTAGTCCCATCACAATGATGGAGTTTATGCAGGGGTACCGGGTTGCCTATGAATTCGGCAGTGTCGCCGATGCTGAAGTTCGTGAATGGGAAAAACGTATCGGACGCATGCGACATCAACCATATGAATTGCCAGAGTATGCGCTGGATGCAGTCCGCCTTGAACAATCCGATGCGGCACTCGTAGATAACACCAGTTATCGTCTCTATCTGCGGGATCATCCCGAATGGCAATCACAGTATCGGTATGTAACAACTGAAGTCTATGCAATTGCAATACGAACTGACCGACTCAATGCATGGAAATTGGTCAATCATGCACTTACGACTTTGAAAGAAAGCGGTGAACTCGCTACAATCATTGCTAAATGGCTTTAATTATTCACGATAGGAAAACATATTATGACAGACACAGTACGCTGGGGTGTTCTCAGTACCGCAAATATCGGACGAAAGAAAGTAGCACCTGCGATCCAAGCTTCGAATAACGGTGAAATTGTCGCCGTTGCAAGCCGTAATATCGAAAGTGCCCAAGCATATGCTGATGAGTTAAACATTCCAGAGGCATATGGCAGTTATGAAGAACTTATCAATGCTGACAATGTTGATGCAATTTATATTCCACTACCAAACAATATGCATGCTGAGTGGAGCATCAAATGTGCTGAAGCAGGAAAACCAACCTTATGCGAGAAACCATTTGCTAGCGATGCACCCGAAGCGCAAACAATTGTTGATGCATTCGAAAAACACGACGTATTACTTGCTGAAGCTTTTATGTATCGATTCCACCCGCAACATGCCAAAGTCAAAGAGATTATCGCAGATGGTGGCATCGGCGAGTTAATGAGTATCACAGCGAATTTCACATTCCGCTTGACTAATGAGGAAAATATTCGTCTTAGTAAAGACCTCGCTGGCGGAAGCTTAATGGATGTAGGATGTTATTGCGTCAATCTGATGCGTTTCATGACTGGAGAGGAGCCGGAGTCTGTGACAGCATCTGCTTTAATCGGTAGTGAAACAGGTGTCGATGAAGTACTTGCAGGAACACTCAAATTCCCATCAGGTGTCATCGGACATTTTGAGAGTGGTTTACGTTCATATCGAGATCACTCGTATACATTACGCGGAACAGTGGGCAAAATCACCTTACCAACAAGCTTTGTTCCTGACAAAACAGAAGACAGTTTAGTACAACATTGGCACGGTGACGATTATGCAGAGCATGTTATTCCAGCAACGGATCACTATCAACTCATGGTAGAAGATTTTGCGGATGCTCTACTCAACAATCGCGCACCGCGTTTTATGCCATCTGACGCGGTACGCAATATGCAAGTAACTGACAAAATGCTGGAAATGGTTCGCTAATCACCCGCTTCGAGCATCATACGTTCACCTGTTTGAACACGCCATAGAGCGGCATACAACCCATTGACACGTAATAGGTCTTCATGTGTGCCGTTCTCGCGTAATGTACCCTCTTGCAATACATAGATCATATCTGCATTGCGTACCGTCGAGAGGCGATGTGCGATCATAATTGTTGTACGTCCAACAACAATCTTTTCAAGAGAGCGTTGAATTGCAGCTTCAGTTTCATTATCAACCGAAGATGTTGCTTCATCCAAAATTAAAATCGGTGGATCTTTAAGTACAGCCCGTGCAATAGAGAGGCGTTGGCGTTGACCACCTGACAGTTTCTGACCACGTTCACCAACAATTGTGTCGTAGCCATTTGATAACATCATAATAAACTCATGCGCTTCAGCAATTTTTGCGGCTTCAATAATATCCTCGTCACATGCATTAAATGTCCCATACGCAATATTTTCGCGCACAGTCCCGTGAAACAAGAACACATCTTGACTAACTAGGCCAATTGCACTGCGGATATCGCCTAAGTTCAAATCACGCAAATCGTGTCCATCAAGTGTTACCCGTCCCGAAGTTACATCATAATAGCGAAGCAACAACTTAATCACGGTACTTTTACCAGCACCGGTTGCACCTACAATCGCGACAGTATCCCCTGCTGGAATATCCAGATTCAGGCCTTTAATAATTTCACGACCATCGCTATATGCAAATTTAACATTATCAACTGTCATAAGACCTTGTACATTGTTGACAGGCAATGCTGTACCGCCGTCATTGATCTGGGATTCGATACCCAATAAATTCAGAATACGAATTGTCGAAGCCATCGCCCGCTGATATTGGTCAAAAGTTTCCCCAAGTCGTGTCAGTGGCCATAACAAGCGTTGTGTCATAAACACCAAAACGCTATATGCACCGACTGCTAACACACCATCAAATACCAACTGCCCACCAGCAATCGTAATCGCAATAAAGCCGGAGACAATCACCATACGTATCAATGGTGAAAATGCAGAACTCAGACGAATGGCTTTACGATTGCGTTCAAGATATTCATTACTGACACCACGCAAACGTTCCACTTCATGCTCTTCGGCAGTAAAACTCTTGATCGTGGCAATCCCACTCAAGCTATTCGATAGTTGATGATTCAATAAACTAACTTGTTCACGCACATCCGAATAGCGTGGGCCAAGCATTTTTTGGAATCGCATAGATCCCCATATAATAATTGGTATCGGGATTGCTGCCATCCATGCAACACTTGGTGCGATGAAAAAAAATATACCGCCAATAACGATTACAGTCGTTGTCACCTGAATCACATCATTCGCGCCGACGTCAAGAAACCGTTCAAGCTGATTGATGTCATCATTGAGAACTGCCATTAGACCGCCCGTACTCTGGTCTTCGAAGTATCCAAGTTCCAGGTTTTGAATATGGTCGTAAGCATCGACACGCAAATCGTGTTGCATAGATTGGGCTAGATTCCGCCAGTATACTCGCTGAGCATACTCAAATGCCGATTCTAAAATCCAGATAATCAGCGTCACGATGCCGAGAACAACCAACTGCATCGTCAAATCGGTGATACCCATTCGACCTAGCAATGAATCTTGCTGTTCAACAACAATATCAACCGCCACACCAATTAATGCAGGCGGTGCAATATCAAAAATCTTACCGAGTACAGAGTAGCCCGTCGCAATACCTATACGGCGTTTATATGTGGAGGCGTAATCAAGTAACCGAATAAACGGATGTCGCTGATCTTGTGCTTTTGCAGTCATGGGGAAAATTGTCTTTAATATATGTAAACAATGCTTAAATTATAGGAGATTGTGTAAGGGGTATCTAGCGGGAATTGGATATACTTATCAACCATTCACAATAAATTTAAAAGGTGAGATTACTCCCACCTTTTGATCGCATTAACCAACTCGCTTAACTTCGATAGTCACATTAGATGGATTACCTTGTGTCAAAACTGGATAGCTCTGCATTGTTAGGTAATCCCCTTGCATGATGTCGTCAGGATTTTCATCCGGATGCAAACTCACATGCACCATCACCGAATAACTTGATCGCGGATTAATGACGGGACTATCAGCAGTTGGGAATAGTTCAAATACAACTGCATTATCAGTACTTAAATCAACCATTTCCTTCTGCACTGCAACCACTGTAGATGGCATGCCAACTAAGCTGACATCCTCTAATTTCACAGTTAATAGAGCTTTTTTAACATTAGGTGTATTACCATTAAACATCACCTGCCCTGATACTAATACCATGCTTTATTCTCCAGTTGCAGGTTGTAAAATGTCTTGATACATATATGCAACAGCATCAATATCCCCTTGACTCAACACATCGCGTTGCCCAATTTCAACATCTTGTTTTGGCACAATTGTATCTTGCCCATTTTTACTGAACGCCCAGCGTGGATAGTGCATAATTGAATCATAGTCATATTCGCCAATATCTTCGCCATCGCTGATATGCTGATTGAAGTTGAAGATTGTGTGTGGCAAGATATTTTCATAATGGATTGTCACATACTCATCGCGATCAATGCGACTCTGTTCATGCCATAAACCAACCGCATGGCCAATCTCATGGATCGTCGAACCTGTCGTACAACCATCCGCCAGATTAATTGGCTGACCACCGCCGATCCGTCCTACATAAGAGGAACATCCAGTCGAGGGTTGGAAGTAAACATAGTCAGGATAAAGATGTGCATTACTGTCATCACGCAATACAAAACGAATACCTGTCATCGCTTCCCAGTGTTCAATAGAGTCGTGAACACGATATTGCATCGGCAAATTAGGATCAATCTCGTAGGGTATAAGTCCATCTTTCCAGCGACGGTCTACAAATGGAACACCTGTACCCGCTGTTTGCATGCCCTCACCATCTAGTTGCAGAAGAATATCACCTTCAACTAGCGCATGTCCATCAACTAAACTATAGGTAACCGGCTGATTAGATGCCGTATTTCCACTAAATGTACCTGACTGTGTAACATCTGAAAATGAAAATTCGCCATTATAAACAGCATTCGTTGGTTGCTCATGCAAACGTGATTGCTGAATTAGCAAAACAACAGAAAAAATACTCAGCATCACAAACAGAAAAAACAGTTGCCAACTTGCTGTCCGTGTATAATGTTTCATAGATACCCTCTCTAGCTAATGTAGCTCCACTATATCATATTACGTCTAATCTGCTCGGATTGTTGCATTGTTTCTAGCGTTTGAGCCCGCCACCAGCTTCACCTTCAACAAGGCTAGCAACCTCATCATAATCAACTAATGGTAAATCACCATGAATCGTATATTTGTGTGCGGACATCGATACGCCCCATTTTAGAGCAGTCAACACATCATTATGCGTCAGATATGAATACAAAAATCCTGCCGAAAAAGCATCTCCGCCACCTATGCGTCCAACTTCTTCAGCGATAATCGCAGATTGTGTATATTTCGTCCCATCAGCTAAACGTGCCATAGCACCTTCGCGTCCCATAGTCATTACAATCAGCTTATTTGGATATTTCTTAGCGAGGATTTCAATAGCTTCATCAGCCGATTCATCACCATACATCACACGATAATCTCCCATCGGACAAAAAATTATATTTGCGTGTGTCATGACGGTGTCACATCCAGTAACAGCATCTTCACCTGACCATAATTTACTGCGGTAGTTAGTATCAAAGCTCACCAACCAGCCCAAATCTTTAGCCTTTTTTACAGCTTCGTCCACAGTGTTTTTTGCATTATCGCCAATAGCCAGTGTAATGCCCGTCACGTGCAACAATTTTGCACCATCCTCCACAAATAATGCATTCGGTAATTCATCGGGGATCATCAAACTAATCGCAGAGTCTTTTCGATCATAGATAATCTGACTAGAACGTGGTGAGACGGCTTGCTCATGAAAATAAATACCGAGTCGATCATCATCTGTCCAAATAACATGTCGTGTATCCACACCATATTGTTGAATTCGATTACTCACATAGCGTCCTAAAGGCGAGTCTGGCATACGCGAAAACCATGCCACATTCATCCCCAAGCGCGAGAGACCCACAGCTGTGTTCGATTCTGTCCCACCGACATAAATATCAAATGTTCGCGTTTGCTCAATGCGCAACATATCAGGTGGGGTTAAGCGCAACATAGATTCTCCAAATGTAACTACATCATATTGTGTCATTGTTCTCTCCTAATTTTATGGTTCAATCTAGTATGTGTCCCATGATACCGCTATACTGCGAATATGGCACATATAGGAATTGATGCGCGTCTGACATACTATCGCATTGGGGGCATTAGCACCTACATCAGACGTACAATACTGGCACTTGAACAACTTCAAACAAACCACAAATACACCGTTTTTCACAGTCGAAAAGCGTCTGATTCGCTTACATCACAATTTCAATCATCAAAATTATGGACGCCATCACATCATCGGATCGAGCGCCTTGCAATGTCTGTTGAACTGGTACGACATAATCTTGATTTATTGCACAGCCCAGATTTCATCCCGCCATTTCGTGGTGCAAAGCATCATGTCATTACCGTACATGATCTTACATTTCTGCATTATCCTGAATACATCACAGTCGACAGCCGACGTTTCTATAATGATCAGATTCAATCAGCTGTCAAACTGGCAGATCATATTTTATCAGACAGTGAATCAACGAAGCGCGATATGATTGAAATGCTGAATGTGCCAGCCGAAAAAATTACCGTGCACATGTTGGGAGTCGATGAAAAATTTAAACCACTGAAAAAAGATGAAACACAACCTATCTTAGATAAACTGGGTTTACCATCAGAGTATATTTTAGTTGTTGGCACACTCGAACCACGAAAAAATCTTGTTGGGCTGGTCAAAGCCTATCGCGATCTATTGACAGAATTACCCGACGCCCCATCAATCCTCTTTGTGGGTCGCGCAGGTTGGCTCTATGATGATCTAATGGCAGACATTGACGCAGTCGGCATTAATGACCATCTGATTTTTCGGAATGATATAACGGATGAACTACTTATTGCCATTTATAATCAGGCGTTGACCTTAGTAACACCATCATTTTATGAAGGATTTGGACTGCCAGCTCTCGAAGCCATGGCATGTGGTACAGTCCCGATTGTCAGCAATCTGTCGTCGCTACCTGAAATTACTGGCAATGTAGGATTACTGGTTGATCCTCATGACCTCACAACAATTACTGATGCACTCCACAAAGTCCTGACTGATGATACATGGCGTAATGAACAAACCAAAGCAGGTATCAAACGAGCCAAAACATTCCGATGGGAAGACTGTGCCCAAATTGTGCAATCAACATACGATCGCGTCTTAGGCAATACATCATGAATATTTTACTCTTAACACCCGACATCCCTTATCCAACCGCATCTGGTGCAGCAATTCGTAACTATGGCATTATTCGTGGCTTAGTTTCTGCAGGACATAAGCTTACCGTACTCACATTTGTACAGGGTGAAGTAGACAAAACGACGAACCCACTCTATACAATCTGCGATCATGTCTACACAGCCAACCTACCTACACGAACAAAATCCGAACGTATCCAAAATCTTGTTACATCAACGAAGGCAGATATTGAATATCGTTTACAGAGTGATGATTTTGAAAAGCAACTAATCAACTTACTCAACAATAGCACATACGATGTTATCCAATTTTCAGGTATCGAGCTGGGTTGTTATGTCACAACTATTCATAAGCATAATACATCAGCTAAAGTCATCTACGATGCGCTCAATGCTGAGGCTGAACTGCAACGGGTCATTTATACGATTGATCGCCAAAATCCTAAAAGACTACCAATCGCCATCTATTCCTATATTCAAGCGCAACGCATTAAAACGTTTGAGCGTGATCTATGCAACAGTGTAGATTGTGTAATAGCTGTATCCGAAGAGGATAAACAGTTTCTATCAGAATATCTTGGAGCGCCAATTTATGTGATGTCAAATGGTATTTTTGTTGATGACTACATCGCACCCGATGATCAACCATCGCGTCATCATAATGAGCTAGTTTATACAGGCAAGATGGATTATCGCCCGAATGTTGATGCAATTGAATGGTTTGCAGGGTCCATTTTGCCAACTATACAAGAAAGATTACCCGATACAATACTCACGATTGTGGGACGTAACCCACATCCAAGGATTCAACCCTATGCCGAAGAAGACTATATCACAATTACAGGATGGGTAGATTCAGTCCAACCTTATTTGCATCAGGCGACAATTTTTATTGTGCCCCTGCGCATGGGAAGTGGCACACGGCTAAAGATTCTTGAAGCAATGGCATCAGGTTGTGCCGTCGTGTCAACATCAATTGGTTCCGCAGGACTACATGATAATGTACGTGCCGCAATGCGAATTGCAGATGACGAAGCAGAATTTGCGCAAACTGTAGTATCATTATTACACGACACATCCTTACGGCAGCGTTTGGGTGAACAAGCTGTCCAACAGGTACGCCAATATTATGACTGGTCAGCACTTATCCCAAAACTACTCAGTGCATATGAGGACATTGGACTTGGATAGAGAAACACTAGTCATACGCAACAAACGCATGACCGAGGCATTTCACCAAACTGCATTTAAACACCGAGTGCGTGATGGGATCCTCAATCTATCCTCATTTATCCCAGTCTTCCAGCAAAAGACAAATCATAAACGTATTCTCATCATTCGTCCCGATCATCTTGGTGATGTCCTATTAACAACACCTGCAATTCGCGCAATCAAACAGCAACATCCTGACATCAGTATTCATGTTCTATGTGGCGAATGGTCGGCTAATGTCCTTGCAAATTATCCCGAAATTGAAGTTGTTCTCACCCTCCCCTTCCCCGGATTCCAACGCAATCCACCAGAGGGCACACCTAATCCTTATGTACAAGTTCTAAAATCAGCACAAATGCTAAGAAAAATCGGCTATACAAGTGCTGTAATCATGCGCCCAGATCATTGGTGGGGAGCAATGTTAGCCTACTTCGCTGGCATTAAAGAGCGTATTGGTTACGATGTTAGAAATGTTTCGCCTTTTTTATCGAAGGTCATCCCATATCGCCACGAACATGTTGTAGAGCAAAACTTACGCTTGGTAGAGGGATGGACTGGTAAAATAGAAATCGACAAAGTCCAATATTCTTACCCTGTTAATGAAAAAGACAAATTCTACATCAATTCATACCTTGCAGACTGGCAAATCTCGATTCGTAAGCCAATCATCTGTATCCATCCGGGTGCCGGTGCATCAGCGAAATTATGGGAAGTCGAAAAATGGGCGAAAGTTGCAGATATTCTGTCCTCACAATTCGCAGCAACAGTAGTTTTCACAGGCAGCCCTTCCGAAGCACCCTATATTAATTCAGTAATGGAACAAATGGACGAAGTTGCTTACAACATCTCAGGTTCAACAAATATCGGACAACTCGCCGCCTTATATCAACGTGCCCTAATCGTACTTGGTCCGGATAGTGGCCCGATGCATCTAGCGTCGGCTGTCGATACGCCAACAATCACTCTATTCGGTCCAGCTGACCCAATCGAGTTTGCGCCGTGGGGGCAACGCCGTAAACACGCGATCCTCACATCGAAAATTGATTGCCGCCCGTGTCGTATCTTAGATTGGCATGATGATAAAATAGAATATCATCCCTGTGTTCGTGACATCACTGTAGGGCAAGTTTTAGATGAAGCACGTCGTGTTGTACAAGCTGAAGGATAGAGATTATGGATACACTACGATCATTACTCAAGGCATACCTTGATAACACCATTACCACAGATGATTTTGCCGATCAATTTATTGAATTCTGGAATGAAATTCGTATCGAACAGAATAAAGCAATTGATGCATCAGGTATACGTGAGGAGTTAGATAAACTATGGAAACAATATAAAGATGGTGATTTAGATGAAGTAACCTATGGTATGAAATGGACAGAAACTCTTACAAAGGTTAATAATGTCCGCATAGCCCCTCAATCTATCGTTTATACACTAGGTAACGACATCTATAATCAGGTCACTCTGTATCAAGAATTAGAACATCTCGACACACAGGAAATTCCAAAAGAAACAGCAATTCAAGCAAATGTCAAAAGTTTACAAGATGCAATAGACAATTAACTATCGATGACAATTTTATCCAAATCTGGTTCTGGATCAGGGTATTTTAGGTTCATATCTTCCAATGTTTCAATAATGGTTTTCATCACAACATAATTGCGATACCATTTACGGTTCGCGGGAACAATATGCCAAGGGGCATCGTCAGTATGACAGCGATATATTGCTGTCTCATATGCTTTCATATATTCGTCCCATTGCTTTCGAACACCCAAGTCACCACGCGAAAATTTCCAATTCTTGTCGGGGCGTTGTAAACGTTCCTCGAACCGTTCTTTTTGCTCGTCACGATCAATGTGCAGATAAAACTTGAGTATACGTGTCCCACTATCAACTAACAATTTCTCAAAATGATTGATGTGGTCGTAGCGTTTTTCCCATACAGCTTTAGGCACAAGATTATTAACCCGTACAATCAGCACATCTTCATAATGGCTACGGTTAAAAATCCCGATATAGCCTTTTTCGGGCACATGTTGGTGAATACGCCATAAGAAATCGTGCGCCAATTCTTCGTCAGAGGGTTGCTTGAATCCTGCAACTCGCACACCTTGTGGGTTTACACCTGTGAATACATGTTTGATTGTTCCATCTTTGCCACCTGCATCCATCGCCTGTAATACAATCAATAATGCCTGCGACTTATCCGCAAACAACATAGATTGCAATTGTTTCAGGCGTTTTTGCAGTAGGACTGTTTCCACCTTAGTATTGTCTTTATCTAATCCATCGTGAAAATTTGGATCGTAATCAGCTAATTTTATTTTTTTGCCAATTGGTGGGCGTAATTCTTGTTGACTCATTTTAAGATCTCTTCATCTTTTGGTTCGACAGTGACTGTTTGTTCGTTCCTATATGTTACCATACCAGGACCAGCCCCCCGAATTGAATTGACATACTTTACCCGTGTATAATCTACAAGTACATTGCCATCAGGGCGCCGTTTACTATAATATGCTGCAACTGCTGCTGCTTCTGCAATTAATTCGTCTTTGATGCGTCTTCCATCATTTCGAATAATCACATGTGCACCCGGGACATCACGTGCATGCAACCAAATATCGTCTCGATTAGCAGTCTTAAAGGTAACTTGTTCATTTTGTCGACTATTGCGACCAACCCATACCACATACCCATCTCGACTAACAACTTTAAGTGGTCCCTGTCGTCCACCGCCACCAATCCGTTTAAGCTTCTTACCTTGCCAATGTCCTCGTGTCTGTAATGTCTGAATTACATCATCAATTTCGACCCAGTTTGATGCAGTCATCAAATCAGTTTCCAGTTGTTCTATAAAATCTAATTCTATAGTTGTTTCTTGGATTAATTGAGGCACTTCATCTAATGCACTTTTTGCCTTTTCATACTTACGGAAGTAAGTTTGAGCATTTTCTAGTGCTGATAAATCTGGATTCAAAGAGATTACCAATTCAGGTGCATCCATATCATATTGAGCAAGAAGTTCCTCTTGTCCATCTTGAATAGCATATTGGTATGCAAGAATGAGTTCTCCACTTTGTTTGAGTTTTTCACGTTCACTATCATCATGTAACCCACTTTCTAATGATGCGAGTTTAGACGATAATTTGGATCTCGTTTTTTCAATAGCAGCTTGTACAGGTTTTTTGGCTTCGTTATATGCATCGACACCTTCAATCGTACCAAAATATTCAGTAATACTTGCACTCATGGACTCGCTTACATCCCATTCGAGGTGTGTAAGTTCATATGGTGCAAATGCAGATACAACTCCCATTTCGCGCCCAATACCAGTCTGCCACTCGCGATTCATCATTGGGTCAAATATAGATTTAAACGCCTCATATAATGCATCACTATCTGTGTCACGTACTTTGGCGTTCACCGCCCCAGTAGCACGGAACACAATCTCTTTAGCCAATAGCGGACTCATTCCCAGAATACGCCCTGTCAAAGCCCGTCGCGTTTGTGCAGATTTTTTCTCTACAGTTTCCAAAAGGTTATACATATCATCGGCTGAAAATTGCGCAGGGTCAGCTTGTCCAGTTATCGGAGGGGGTGCAACATATTTATGATTTGGCAAACTAAGACGATAACGATTCTCTTCAGGTCCAACACGATTAATACAGTCCAAGATAATATTATCTTTAACTAATAGTACATTTGCTCGCCTTGACATCGGTTCGATAATAATCGAGACTTCACCTTCCTCACCTTCAATGTCAATCTGCATAATACGCTCCCATGATGGTTGACTGACATGCAAGACAATGCCATTTTCAACATATCGCCGAAACAGTAACCCAATCTGTGTCGGTTTCTGTATCCCTCGACGTAACTTATTTTCAACCACATGTACACGTGGGTTAGACGCATCAGCACTCATATAAAGATATCGACGGCGACGATTCGCATAGATTTCTAAACCCATACCCATCGCATCTACATCAATTGAATCCTGAATCTTTCCACCAACTAGCGTATCCATAAATTCATCAACAAGTGCCGAAATTGTAAAGACATCAAAGTTCATCAGTTTACCTTATCGCTAAAACAAGTGACCCATTATAACCTGTAACACACCACTAATAGAGTCCCAAATCAAAAAGAACATACGAGTTGTATGTCCTTAATGGAGAAGTTTTGTTATAAACAGAAGCAGTCCTATCCAGAGCCAGTTATTCTTCCAATGTCATTAGATAGGCGATGACATGTCCAATTTCTTGTTCAGTCATTACTTCATCATAATTATTTGGCATTGAATTGGTATATCCATCAAGCACATGTATACCTGGATATACAATTGCTTCATACAGATATTGCTCTGCATCAAGTGGAGGGCGTATCTCCCCAGCCCGACTCGCAATCCCCGTAAACAACGGCGCAACTGTGCCATCACCCAAAACATGACAAACGTTACACGTATGTTCGGTGATTAATTCTTCACCAAGGGCAGGGTCTGCACCTTCTAAGGCAACCATCACTTCGGCGCGATATGTATCTGCAGTGATGATAGTCGGCGTATCATTACCCGCGCTAGTACTTGTAATGACAAAGACAATGAGAAAAATAAATGCAAAGACAACAAGCAACCCAACAGTCAAAATTAGGGTTGCTTGTGATTTTTTCGATGATTTTTGAGTTGGATTTTCCGCCATTAAGTAAATTGTCCTATAACAGTAGACGGTCGAGCATCATTGCGAGGAATAGAAACGCCAGATAAGCTGACGAGTATTTATAAACAGAACGTGCAGTCGCTTTATCAGCAACTTGTATTAATTTGATAGACATATAAATTAGCCCACCGCCAAGCAGTGCAGCTAACGATAGATAGATCCACTCTAGCATAACAGGAGCAGATGGCAACAATAACATCAAGCCCGGTACTAGTGTAATGATTACCAATTGAATTGAGTAAAACAAAATCTGATAGCGGGTAACTTTTTCGCCACGTGCGACTGGCATCATAGGCACATTTGCTGCAGCATAATCTTTATTGACCATGATCGCCAATGCCCATGAATGAGGAGGTGTCCAATAGAAAACAATTGCAAACAGTACGAATGCTTGTGGATCAAGTGTACCTGTTGCAGCTGCCCATCCCACCAAAACAGGGATAGCACCGGCACCGCCACCAATGACAATGTTTACAACAGTATTACGTTTTAAAATCAACGTGTATAGAACCACATAGTAGACTGCACCCAAAAGTGCCAAGCCCGCAGCTAACCAATTAACGAAAACCCCTAGAATCAACACAGACCACGAAATTAAACTAAGCCCAAAAATAAGGGCATTCATTGGCGAAATGCGCCCAGATGGAATGGGTCGACGTGCTGTACGATTCATCTTAGCATCCATCTCACGGTCAATATATTGATTGATCGCACTAGATCCGCCAGCAGATAAAATTCCACCCATAATTGTGAACAAAATAATATTTACAGGCGGTAAGCCATTCGCGCCGACAATCATACTCGTCACGCATGTAAACACCAATAATACGACAATACGTGGTTTAGTTAATTCCACATATGCTCGAATTTGATCCTCAACACTGAGGGTATTTCCAATATAAGTCGCCATTAAATTTCCTAATCTCTAGTGACTACAGCGACACAAACTTGTATCCGACGATTCAACGCTGTTTGTCGGACATTTATCACACTGTTTTCTCATATTTACACTAATTCTGAGTGCTCGAAGTTGAGCATACCAGTATGTATGTAAATAACATACATCATTCATGTATGTTGAAAAATTCTAAATTATGAATACAGACTAACTTTCAGAGCTTTCCTGCTGTACTACTTTCACCTGACGATTGAGTAGCCAGAACACCAACGCCAGCGTCAAACCTGCTCCGATGACGTTCACAATAATGAACCCAACGATTACAATAAATGCAGCCGCTTGGTCAGGCGTAGCAGTTAGTACACTTCCACTGGGGTTAGTTGTCTGTTGCATCGCTAAATCAGAAGTTAATAAATTGGAGGTAATCGCTCCACCGCCTAGCAAAACAATGAAAATACCAGCTAAAATACCCAGTCGTCTCATTCAAACACCTCTCTAACGGTCAAATCGAACCTGATTGTACTATTTCTCACAAGCTGTCGCAAGAAGAAACAGTATGTCATCTAATATTCATCACGTGGTGAATCTTCACCACTCTGTTTTGATTCTTGCATATCATCATCAACATCATCCATTGACTCCGCTGCCGATTCACGATAGGTCATCGTAAAACCTTTTAAGGCACTATGTATGCCGGAGTCTGTAGCATCCGACCCCATCCCATGATGGGTATCACGTGGAATGGTAAAACTAAATGTACTACCTTCATTGACAGTACTATTTGCCCAAATATGTCCACCATGTTTATCAACAATCATCTTAGCAATTGCTAACCCAAGCCCATTGCCTTTAGCAGTGATGTCATGGGTATGCCCGCGATAATACTTATCGAAAATTTTATTAAATTCTTCGGTCGCAATTCCAATGCCATTATCTTGTACATCAACACGCACATAGCCAACTTCATCGCTGATGTTAACCCAGATTTTACCCTCTTTTTTGTTGTATTTAATAGCATTACTCACAAGGTTTTGCACCACATGTGTCAACAAGTTTTCATCACCATCAACAAGATCAAGATTAGGATCAACATCAAATTGTAAAGTGATCTTTTTTGAAGTTAATTCAGGCGAGAACAAATCAAGGACTTCCTCAACCATATCTTTCATGTTGAAGGGATCATATTCAAGTTCTTGCCCTTCACTCAGGCGCGCATAATCGAGAAAATTATTCACAATAGTCTCAATGCGAACCAAGCCGGCTTCAGCACGTTGCAAGAAATCCAACTGTTTTTCATTTAGATCACCCGCATGGGTTACAAGATCAAGCGCCTGCTTGACTGCCCCCAGTGGACTGGTGACATCATGGGCAAAAATACTTATAAAACTGCTATCAATTTTGCTTTCCGGTTTATCATCACTCATATAGATACTATTCCGCAGGGCTAATTAATTCAGGTATATCCCTCAAAGCATACGCAACACGTGTCCCATGCCACGACATATAACTTCCATCCACCAAATGAATGCGATTATTTTTTACAGCGGGAACATCTAAATCAGCGAATAGTTTGATGTGTTCCTGAGTAAATGGAAATGGCTCTGATGGTAATAGTATTATATCAGGTTGGTGAGATTCTACTTCCTCAAGTGTGATTCTTGGGTAACGTTTGTCCAAACCAACCACTCGCTCATCATCGTCAGATAGTGGATCAACCTCGCCCAAATCAGCCTGCAGCGGGAACTTCCGCTCACGTTCCGCAAAAACATTCAAACCACCGCAAGTCCGCAACAAGTCATGCATATACGTTTCAGCATTGAACGTCATTAACGGCTCATGCCATATAGGGACAAACACTTTAGGCGCTGATTCCTCATCTTGTAACGCCATCCCGTTTACCCAATCATATGTACGTTCGATCAACCGAATACGTGGAGCCATATCCGTTTGATCAAACAAATACATTATGTTCCAAAGTAAATTAAAAACATCTTGCACTGTCTTAGGAAATGTTATCCAAACCGGAATATCTGCTTCACGTAGTTTTTCTACATCTGCCTTACGGTTTTCTTCGTAATTAGCAATTACTAATTCCGGTTTTAAGGCAATAATACGGTCTACATCAGGGTTCTTTGTCCCACCAATAATCTCAACGGAATCTACCAGATTTTCCGGATAGATACAGTATTCCGTGCGCCCAACTAACCGATCATGTAATTGTAAATCAAACAACGATTCGGTCACGCTGGGCACAAGTGAGACAATGGTCTTAGCAGGATAATCAATTGGTGTATCCTGCTGGTGATTATAGACGTGTTCCTGATTACTCATGACCGCAAAACCAATTGATCTCGTTCTGGCCCCACACTAATTGTATTAATTGGTACATCACATAACTCGGCAATCCGATTGACATATGCTTGTGCCGCTGCAGGTAGTTCATCAAAGTTACGGCATCCGCTAATATCCTCTTGCCAACCATCTAATGTCTCATAGACTGCGGTTGCACGTTCCAATTGCTCATTAGTAACTGGCGGAAATTCCATCTGTTCACCGTCAACTTCATAAGCGACAGCCAATTTCAACTCATCAATACCCGATAAAATATCCATTTTGGTGAGCATCATTTCACTGAATCCATTTACACTCACAGCGTAGCGTAACATGACCACATCCAACCAACCGCAACGGCGAGGACGTCCAGTTGTCGTTCCAAACTCGTCCCAGAAGTTTTCACCTGTACCCCGCAACTGATCAGCAATATCTCCTTCTAGTTCGGTTGGCATAGGTCCGCCACCAACGCGTGTACTAAATGATTTTGCTACGCCTAAGACATGTTCAACGTCTAATGGGCCAACCCCAAGTCCTGTCAATGCACCACCAGCAGTTGGTGATGAACTTGTCACATAGGGATAACTACCATGATCGATGTCTAGTAACGTGCCTTGTGCCCCCTCGCAAACGACTTTTTTACCGTCTTTGAGCGCTTTGTACAGATATATTGAAGTATCAACAATAAATGGTTTAAGGAATGTTGCGGCATCAAGATATTCAAGAGCAGCTTCTTGTGGATTTAGTTTTTCCATCCCTTGCTTGACCAATGTTTCATTTGTCCGCTCAATTGCTTCATATAGGCGCTCAGCAAATGTTTCAAGATCCAACAACATATCACCGGTACGAATACCTGCACGTCCTGTTTTATCAAGATATGCAGGGCCAATTCCTCGTAACGTTGTGCCAATTGCCTTAGTGCCACGTGCCAACTCCTTGGCTTTATCCAACTCAATATGAGCGGGTGTGATAATATGAGCACGAGAGCTAATAAGCAAACGTTCTGGTGTAATTTCGATCCCCATTGCCTGCAATCCCTTAATCTCTTTGACGAGATTTACAGGGTTAACGACCATCCCATTACCCATGATCGACACAACATCATCATGAAAAACACCCGATGGAATCAGGTGAAGTTTATATACATCCTCTTCTATAGCAACTGTGTGACCAGCATTATCGCCACCCGCATAACGAGCAACAATATCTGCCGATGCAGCTAACCAATCAACATAGCGACCTTTACCCTCATCGCCCCACTGTGCGCCAATTAAAATCGTTACTGGCATAATCTCCCACTTTTCTATTACACATCAATCATTATTCGTTGAATCGTTGTTAACTATCGAACTACCCAAGCTAATTGTTACTTGTTTTTCACCCCACGTTTCAACAAGGCCTTGTGGGCCTAAAACCAAAGCTGATCCCTGTTGAACTCCGATAAAGACAGTTTCAGGATGTTCAATAAAGACTTTTTCGGCATCTTCAGTTTCAAGGATGCTACTTGTATCCGGCGAAATATAGGTATTCTGGACGAACTTCAATCCTCTGGTGAGCTTGCCATTAGGCTGAACGATATGTTCTCCAGCAAGGCCCGATGCAATGCCCTCAAATAAAACAAGTGCACCAGATTCTAGTGCATCTTTAATAGCACGGATAACAGTCTGAGACATTAATCGCTTCAACCGTTCTATATCATTACCCGGCTCAATCACAATCATACCCGCCGACTGTAGACGTTCGTACATTGAATTATTGTCGTCATGTTCAATATCAACAAGATAACCCGTAGGCGCACCTAAATCAGTCATATCATCCATCAATGCATCCCCCATATCACCAGCTAAGGAGATATAAGCAACTGCACCATCAGCATTCAACCGACTTAACGACTGAGCACGTATTTCACTCAATGTGTCAACACTACCGGATAAAACGAGCCAACCGTTTGACTCTAACCAACTAAATGGTATTTGCTCAGACATTTAAACACCTTTTTGAAGATAATCTGCAATGACACCAGACATCAACCCAACACTTAAGGGCAAGACATCTTCGTCAAAATCAAATTTAGGGTGATGGTGGGGATAATTCAACCCACGTGCATTATTAGCAGACCCAATAAGCAGATATGCACCGGGATTAGGCTCTAGAAATAATGCGACATCTTCAGAAGCCATCCAAGGCTTTTGGACTATATTGACATCACTAATCTCAGAAAAAACATGGCTAGCCCGCTCGGCGACCTCAACATCATTCACAACTGCACCGATTCCATAACGGATCTTCACCTCAGCGGTACATCCCATCGCAGTAGCTACGCCCTCGGCAATAGCTGTCATCCGTTGTGTTACCATTTCTCGTGCATCTTCGTTAAATATGCGATAAGACCCGCCAAATGATACAGTTTGCGGAATAACATTCATCGCATGTCCACCCGAAATCTGACCAATACTCAAAACGACTGTATCCAACGGGTCAGCATTTCGACTAACAATAGATTGAAGCGCCACAATAATCTGAGATGCACACACAATCGGATCATGTGTTTGATGCGGCATTGCACCATGACCACCTTTACCTGTAACCGTAATCTCGAAGCCGTTCGCTCCTGCCATTGTAGGTCCTTGTACAATGCTTGCGGTACCCACTTCAAAATCATTCCATAGGTGAATACCAAGTGAAATATCAGGTTTAGGCGACTCCATCACACCATCATCAATCATCGCCTGTGCCCCACCGCCAATTTCTTCAGCAGGTTGGAAGACAAATTTGATACGACCATTTAACTTATCACGATGGTTTGAGAGTAATTTTGCAATTCCTAACCCAATTGATGTATGACCATCATGACCGCAGGCATGCATTTTACCTTCGATACCAGAGACATATTCAGCACCTGTATCTTCATAAACTGGCAAGGCATCCATATCAGCACGATATAAAATTGTTGGTCCATCTCCATCGCCTTCGAGAATACCAACCACACCAGTTTGACCAACACCTGTCTGAACTTCTAGTCCAAGAGCATTTAATTCTTGCGCTACAATGCCTGAGGTTCTTACTTCTTCAAAAGCAAGTTCAGGATGTTGATGAAAATCGCGCCGACGCGCAATTAATTCATCACGCATTGCTTCTGCTTCTGCCAAAAAATCAATCGTCATACAATTTACCTTAAGTTAATTACTCTAAATCGCTCAATATGTCGCGGGTATTCTGGCGGTGAGTTCGGATCAATTGAGCGTTCACGTAATCGGTTTGCCATGCCTTCCATATCAGAAATCTGACTTTTATGTTCATATAGAGACTTAATCTGTGTTTCAATTGAATCCGTAACATCAATAGTCACAGTTGGCTCTTCTGCACCAGCAATATATACAGTCAACGCTTTGTGCACTTCTAAGCCTTCATCACGCTCCATCTCAATAAAGTTCAGGCGATCTCGTGCTGTTGGGAAAACAGCTTCCAATGTTGCAGCTCCAATTGCACGATGGTCAGGATGATTAATCCCACCTGTCCCATACCAAAACCGAGTTGGGTCAAGCGTCACGACAATATCAGGCTTGGTCATGCGTATTGCACGCGTAATATCCCGTCTCAAATCTAAAGTTGGGAAAAGCTCACCATCTTTATAACGCAGGAAAATCACTTCCTTCACACCTAATACATCTGCAGCTTTGCGTTCTTCTTCCTCACGAATTTCTGCCAAACGTTCAGAAGTCATTTCAGGATCAGAACTACCTTTATCACCACTCGTAGCCACAACAAAGGTAATCTCTGCCCCATCAGCAGCCCACTTTGCAAATGTTGCCCCCGCAAAAAACTCCGGATCATCGGGATGTGCAAAAACACCTAAGATCCGTTTCGGTTGCCCATTTTGTTCTTCTGTCATATTGTCCCACTATCTATCAGCAATTAACTATTGTCTTGCTTGTTGTTATTCTCATCCGTCTTTTTGTTATTATTTCGACGACGACCGCGCCGCTTACCGCGACGACGACGATTTTGATTCTCTTTATTTTCGCCCTCATCCGTCTTTTTATTATTACGATTCCGCGACCGTCTTCTACGTCGTGTCTTCTTAGTATCCGATTCTTCCTCAGACTTCTCTTTTGGCTTTTCAGACTTTACAGACTGTTCTGCTTGTTTTGCAGCAACAATGTCAGCTTGACGTTGACCGGCTGGTTTACCACATTCACAAGCCCCATCGCCATGTTTATCGCACGGTTGACGCGCTTTCTCAGCTAGTTTCCGAAATTCTTCAATAGGGATAATATCTTCACGAGCAACCGTCTTACGCGTACCATCTTCTGTACGAATAACCACAGCATCACGCAGTGGAATGACATCAATCACACGCCCTTCACCATCCGGAGAACCAACCAGTTTGTTACGACGAGGCAACTTCTTACGGGCTTCGACATATTGTTCATATTCATATACCAAACAACAACGCAAACGTCCGCACATACCCGTAATTTCAGAAGGATTAAGAGAGATCCCCTGTGCCTTTGCCATCTTAATTGAAATTGGGCTAAAGTCTGTCAGGAATGTACTACAACACCGTGTTTCACCACATGCGCCAAAACCACCCAATAATTTGGCAACATCACGCGGGCCAATCTGACGCATTTCAACTTTAGCTTCAAACTTACGTTGGAGTCGTTTTTCCAGTACTTGCGTGTCAATTTTTTGCTCAGCGCTAAACAAGAATGTAACAACACTGCCATCATAGTTGTATTGCGCTTCTACAAACTTCACACCATCAAGGTGTCGAATATTCGAAGCAACTTCACGGCAAATGACAAGTGCTTCAGGTTGTTTTTGCTCCCAGTGTTGCCGTAGTACTAAATCACGAGGTGTCGCAGGGCGGAGAATTTGTCGAATCTCACGTTCAGGATCAGGCTCTGCAAAGCCCATCACTTGCCCCATTTGTCGTCCACGCAGGGTCTCAACAATAACAAAATCACCAGATTCAAGTTCCGGGAATTGGCTATGATCAAAGTGATAGAGTTTCCCTATCTTTTGGAAGCGTACACCTGCGACCAGATTCGTCTTTTCGTTTGGCAAATCGGTCATAACTATTTCACCTTTAACAACAAAATAAACAGCCTCATTATTTATTCAAAGAGACTGCGTTAATTTTTGTGTCCAATAAACTTCAAATTCATACTGACTCTACTTGAAAATATTATCAAAAGCAATATGTGACGACACAAAATCGTAATATCAGCGTTGGCATAACATGAGTAACATTGCTAGAATGACATATGATAAATTATAAGCATCATAGACATATACTATATTTAATATAGCTCATATTATCAGCACTATAATTGAGGAACACATGGGAACGCTAACCATGAAATTTGGCGGTACATCCGTCGGTACAACAACTGCATTATCACAGGTACTCAGCATTATCATTCACGAATCCAAGCGTTGGGATAAAGTACTCATTGTCGCATCAGCCTTGGAAGGCGTCACCGACATGCTTTTAGAAGCAGCGCAACTTGCTCAGCTTAGCAACCAACGCGGTTATCGTCGTATTGCAGCTACTCTACGCACCCGTCATATGGCACTCATAGAGCAATTACCATTTGGCAACACAGAGCGCAACGCACTACAAGCTGATATAGACCGTTTATTATTTGATATGCTCGACCAATGTCAGACAGTTGCAAATAATATGAACGATGAACTTGCGCCAAGTGTTAGCGATTCCATTGTTGCTGTTGGAGAACGTTTATCGGCACGTATTATCGCAGCACTACTTCGACAAAACGATCTACGTGGTGTTGCTGTTGATGGCACAGATATTATGATCACAGATAATGTACACGGTAATGCAAATCCAAATATCGAAGCCACAACCAACCGCGTAAACGAAATTATTTTGCCTATGCTTGAACGCGACATTATACCCGTTGTAACAGGATATATCGGGGTAACTGAAGATGGCATTACAACCACATTAGGTCGTGGGGGTACAGATTATACGGCATCGGTCTTGAGTGCCATTATTGGTGCTGACGAACTTTGGATTTGGACAGATGTCGATGGCATGATGTCTGCCGACCCCCGTGAGATTTCCACGGCGCATGTTATCAAAGAACTAAATTATAACGAAGTCGCGGAGCTAGCGTATTTCGGTGCAAAAATTCTACATGCAAAAATGATCGGTCCATTGACCGAAAAATCCTTGCCATTACGGATCAAAAATGTCTTCAAACCGCAAGAAACTGGCACACTTGTTTCACAAGATACTCATGACGATCCACCAAGCATTAAGGCTGTTACGTCTATTCAAGCACTCTCCCTATCTCGCCCAACAAGTGGATCCATGGCAGGTATTACCAAAATGGTTGGTAACACCTTATTTAAGACATTAGGGATGCGATCTGAGGTTATGATTTCATCACAATCTTCCAATAGTAGCTTCCTATGCGTTGTGATCCCAACCAGTATCGGGGTTGATGGTGTTGATCGGCTACAACAAGGGATTGAGGATAAAATGTCGGAATACCCAGAAAAAATGCCATGGCAAATCGAAACCGTTTCAGTTGTTACCGCAATTGGAAATAACTTAAGCCACATGCCGACATTAATTGCGCAAGTATTAGCACAACTCGATAACACCGAGATATTAGGACTCGCCCTAGGTCCATCAAATTGCAGTGTCTCTATCGCGATAGCAACAAAAAAGAGCCAAGATGCCGTTAAAAAAATACATTATCTTACCCTTAAAAACGATTGAGATACCGGTTGACTTCCCATTCTGTTACTTGACGATTATATTCAGCAAACTCTTGGCGTTTGGCAGCAATGTAACGATCGCTAACATAGGGGCCAAGCGCGCCTAAAATCACATCATCGTTGCTCAAAGCATCAAGTGCCTCGTCAAGAGATTGTGGTAATACAGCAACTTGTCGCATCCGTCCACGCCCCCTTTGTAGCAATGTTTCCTCGAGTGGGTCAGGTAGTGGCATTTGATGACGAATCCCATCAAGTCCCCCCATCAACATCACTGCCATTGCAAGATATGGGTTCGCGGTAGGATCTGGACAGCGTAACTCAAGACGAGTGTGAAACTCTTTACCAGGTGCTGTGCTCGGTACACGAATCAATGCACTACGGTTCACATGGGCCCATGTCACATTCACTGGGGCTTCTAAGCTTGTTCCTAGACGTTTATATGAATTGACCAATGGGGCCAACACGGCGGCCATTGCCCGTGCATGTTCGAGCTGTCCAGCAAGAAAATACTGAGCAATATCAGATAACCCATATTCTGCCTCTTTATCAGCAAAAACATTTACCCCTGTCTCAATTGAATGCAAACTTTGATGTGTGTGCATACCCGACCCGGGTAAATCCGCATGTGGTCGTGGCATAAATGTACAATAATACCGTTGTTTAGCTGCCATCGTTTTTAAAGCAACACGAGCCGTCAAGATACTATCAGCCGACCGTAAGGCATCATTATACTGAAAATCTATTTCGTGCTGTCCAATACCTGTTTCAGAATGCGTTGAATCAACATTAATCTGCATCTCGGTTAAAGAGGAAAGAAACTGTCGTCGCAACGAGCGAATTGGATCGTCGGGAATGTCAAAATATCCGGCAATATCTTGATGTGAGCCAATAACAGGCCGACCGTTTTGATCAAGTGGAAAGAGGAAAAATTCTAGTTCCATGCCCGTCTTGAAGGTGTAGCCCATATTTTTCGCTTGATTCAGTGCTTTTACCAACAAGCTACGGGGGTCGCCAATAAACGGGTCGCCACTCTGTGTATGGATAGAACAAATCAATCGAGCAGTCTTTTCGTCTGCATGTGTCCACGGCAAGGTGATAAAGGTCGAAATATCAGGGACAAGTACCATGTCACTTTCTGCAACACGCGCAAACCCTTCAATAGCAGACCCATCAAAATGCGATCCGTTTTCCAGAACATTTTCAAGTTCCTTCGCCGGTATCATTACGCTTTTCACAATTCCAGTAATATCAGTGAACCAGAGCGCAACAAATTTGATGTCCTGCTCTTCCACGGTTTGTAAAATATCGAATTTTGTGACCATACATCACACCTTGCTAATCTAAGTATCTAAAATGTACCCACCAGTATACCGACGACCATCATATTGCGCCTACCGACGACATTGCCAAAATTATGTTAGGGTATTCGTTAGGTGTAACCAGTTAATCGCCTAAAACTTCCCAATGTCTCAGTAAGGCATCTACGCCCAAAATGTAACTATGCCAGCCAAATCCACCGATTTGTCCTAGACATTGGCTCGCCAGTAGTGATTTATGTCGAAATTCTTCACGGGCATGAATATTCGATAGGTGAACTTCAATCACTGGTAAACCAACTGCTGCGATTGCATCACGTAATGCAATCGAGGTGTGCGTGTATGCGCCGGGATTAAACACCACACCATCTGCCCAATTTCGCGCAATATGTAACATATCAACCAACTCGCCTTCATGATTTGATTGCTGTATACGCATAGTGACATCATAAGGCTCAACATGTTTTTGTACTGCTTGATTAACATCATCCAAGGTCATATTACCGTATACGTCCGGCTCTCGTGTACCCAGCAAATTCAAGTTTGGACCGTGCAATAATAAAATATGTTTAGTCATTGTCTAATAATCCTTTTTGAGTTTACAACACGCCAAGTATATCCTCTTTCGGCAAACCCTCAACAATTGTTGCTTCGCCCAAACCCTTAAGCAAAACAAATCGTGATTTTCCAGCTTTCCATTTTTTATCAGTAGACATTGCCGTATACCATTCTTCAGGATCAAGATCAATATCCGTTGGCAATCCTATTTGCTTAAGGATCGACTCAACTTGACCCACCAAATCATTATCAATCATGCGTAGTTTATGCGACAGTATGGCAGCTTTCATTAATCCAATACCGACTGCTTCACCATGTGACACACCAAAATTTGTAACTTTCTCAATTGCATGACCAAATGTATGCCCCAAATTGAGATGAGCACGAATCCCATGTTCGAATGGATCGATCTCGACCACATCAACTTTCACCTGTACGGCTTTCCGTACAAGGCGAGTGGCATTTTCTTTTGTCCAAAGATTGGAATCTAAAAGCTCCGGATTCGAAATCAAACCATGTTTGATAATCTCCGCCATACCGCATCGCCACTGTAATTCATCTAGTGTATTGAGTGTATTCACATCAATGATGACAACTTCGGGTTGCTTGAATGCACCGACCAAATTTTTCCCCTGTGGTAAATCAACCCCGACTTTACCACCCACACTCGAATCAACCATCGATAACAAGCTTGTCGGAATCTGAATTAGTTTGATACCACGCATATACGTTGCAGCAACATACCCGGCTGTGTCCCCAATCACACCACCGCCAAGCGCAATCAATACGGTATTACGGTCTGCTCCAACTTCAAGCATCTTGTCATACAACATCGAAATTGTGTCAAGGTTTTTATGTTCTTCACCATCTGGCACTACAATGAGGTCAGCTTTTGGCAGTTTGTTTTTGAGAGCTTCGCCATATAGTGGCGCAACTGTATCATTTGATATGATAACGACATGCTCTTCTAAACCGAGCCGTTCAACATGTTTATCAATATTATCCAATGCACCACGTACAACCCAGATATTATAGCCGTCACCATCAGGTGTGTTGACATGAACTGGTTGTTCTGTCAACGCAATAACCTCATATGCGATTTCTTCAGGTGTCTTGTTGGATGTATCAATCTGATGCGGAATCTGAGCATAGGCATCTTGACGTTCTGCAAGCAAACGTTCCCAATCGCCAGCAAGTGGTCGATCATCGGTCTGTTTAAGGCGTGTTACAATGTCATCATTTGACGCATTTAGACAAATTACTGCTCCATACTGTCCCATCATCTCACGCAAGTCTTCTTGTACAAGCGCGCCGCCACCTGTTGCAATAACAAGGCCTGATTGCATTGACAACTCATGTGCTAAACCATGTTCCATAGCACGGAAAAACCGTTCACTGTATCCTGCAAATATACGAGGGATAGTCAACCCTGTGCGACTTTCGATAACTTGATCCATATCAACAAATCTACGATTGAGCTTTTGCGCAACGATCTCGCCAACAGTCGTTTTGCCTGTTCCCATAAATCCTGTGATAACAATATTACTCACGTTATTCATACCCAAATCGCCACTCTACGTTATCCATTGGTAAAGCATCAACACGATTTTGGCGCAGCGTCTCAAAACGTGGTTTCATTTCCTCAATACTATCGCCACCCAATTTTTCCATCAGTGCATCAGCCAGTACGATCGCCATCATTGATTCACCAACAGGGACAGCCCGTGGCAATGCACAAAAATCACTGCGTTCATATACGGTCATACTAGTTTCACCTGTCGCTAAATCCACCGATTCGGCACCGCGCAGCATGGTTGCAATTGGCTTCATCGCTACACGCACAACAATAGGCTCACCCGTAGAAATACCACCTTCAAGCCCACCAGCGCGATTCGTTTTACGATAGAGATTGCCATCATCATCAACCCCAATCTCATCGTGAACTTGTGATCCCGGTTTGGTCGCATTGTCAAAACCATCACCGATTTCAGCACCCTTCATCGCTTGGATGCTAACCATAGCTGATACTAATTTTGCGTCCAATTTGCGATCATAATGGACATGTGATCCTAATCCCGGTGGAACCCCCTGTGCGACAACTTCAAATATACCGCCTAAAGTATCTTTCCCAATCTTAACCTGACGAATCGCTTCATGCATTTCCTCAGCGACATCATTATCAGGGCAACGGACATCATTATCTTCATTGTGTGCAATACGATCCTTAAGCGATATCTCTGACAAATCAGCTTTAACATCACCAATCTGGACGACATACCCATCTACCGAAATGCCGAATTCACTCAGAAACTTCTTGCAAATCCCACCAATCGCCACGCGCATAGTGGTTTCACGCGCACTCGCCCGTTCAAGCGACAACCGCAATTCACGATACCCATATTTGACAGAGCCAGTTAAATCAGCATGTCCCGGACGAGGTGTTGTAATAGGTACAATATCTTTTTCTTTCCAATTCTTAAAATCACGGTTTTCGACATGTAGCGCAATTGGTGCACCCGTTGTCATGCCATTCATAACACCAGATGTAATGCGAATTTTGTCTTTTTCAATGTGCATCCGCCCGCCAGAGCCATACCCTTTTTGGCGACGACGTAAATCAGTGTTAATATCTTCAACAGAGAGAGGCAATCCCGCTGGCATCCCCTCCAAAATTGCAGTTAAGCCGGGTCCGTGACTCTCTCCGGCAGTAAAAAATCGTATTGGCATAATTCGTCCTTAGTTCAGCATACCTAGTTCAAAATTTCTATTGTCATGTCCCGAATGTCTTTTGAAATGAGCGGACAGACTAACAAATCTAATTACTTTTCGTAGGGACGCGCTTCCGTGCGTCCGTGATTTATTCTTAAAATCTTTCAAGACTTTACATATGAAGCTATTTGAGATACTTGTCAAA
The DNA here is from genome assembly GCA_002428985.1 of Anaerolineales bacterium UBA6055. Lineage (GTDB taxonomy): Bacteria > Chloroflexota > Anaerolineae > Aggregatilineales > Phototrophicaceae > UBA6055. The sequence goes on from DIYL01000057.1 coordinate 39,366, forward strand.
CCACGCCAGTGTTTTTGTCCATGCATCTTTCGCATGATCTTCACGATATGATTGGCGAGTATCATTAAAAAACGCATGCGGTGCATTGGGATAGATATTGATTTCATGGGTTTTACCATGCTTTACCAGTGTATCCTCAAGATGTTTGACACCTTCCAATGGAATACCCGCATCAGCTTCGCCAAAAATCCCTAGAAACGGTGCATGCACCTGTTGTACTGCTGATTCCATGTCATCTGTACGGAAGTTACCATAAAAGATTACACATACGCCGACATTATCTTTGGTAGACATCCACGCCGACAATGCTCCACCCATGCAAAATCCCATCACACCGATTGACTTTGGCACGATAGCATCCTGTTCCAGCAGATAGTTTACACATGCCTCAATATCATTCAGAGCATCTTCGCGCTCCATATCCATCATTAGTTTACGCGCGTCGTCAGGTTCTTCGGCGACATCACCTCGATATAAATCAGGCGAAATTGCCACATAACCCTGTTCAGCCACTCTACGCGTTACATCTTTGATGTGCTCGTTCAAGCCCCACCACTCTTGGATCACGATAACACCCGGGTGTTGCTTATCATCGTCCGGCCGAGCTAGATAGGCAGGTACTTTATTACCGTTCTTACCAAATTCGATCATTTCAGTAATCAAGCTCATGATTTATCTCGTTTCTCTAATGCCTCACGGCATGCCTCGAACATCACATCAATCGGCGGTTTGACACCTGTCCATAACTCGAACGAAATAGCACCTTGACGCACCAGCATTCCTAACCCACCAATAGCACGCCCGCCATGCGCTACACACTGTTGCATAAAGGCAGTATTCGCTGGGCGGTACACCATATCATAAACTGTGATGCTATCAGGAAACGGCACACCATGTATCCAGGGCGATTGATTAATATTGGGATGAAGTCCAACTGAGGTACAATTGACAATTAATGACATACCCCATTCAGCCGCTTCATCTAATGTCAATACAGTGACATCTTTGATTCCTGCTGTTTTCTCTAATTCAGATACTAATTTTTTCGCACGGTCTTTTGTGCGATTCACAATAGCCACTTCAGCACCTTCACGTGCAAGCCCATAAACGCCAGCTCGCGCCGCACCACCGGCTCCCAGAACTAAAATGCGTTCGCCTGAGATTGATACATCATTGGCTTTTAGGTCATCAATAAACCCATCAGCATCGGTATTTGTTCCAATATTGGTGCGGTAATCGATAGTATTGACCGCACCGATCGCTCGTGCTTTTTCATCAGGCCGTACATAGTCCATAATCGACTGTTTATGTGGGATCGTGACATTAATACCAACATATCCGTGTCGCTTGGGTTCGATGTAACCATAGCGCACAATATCAGGTGGTATTTCCATCGCATCATAAGCCCAGTTATCCATCCCTAACGCCTTAAATGCAGCATTATGCATTAATGGGCTGAGGCTATGCTCGATCGGAAATCCGATAACGCCTACTTTTTTCTCTTCCATTCGTATCCTTTACCATTAAAACTGAGTCTATTCTAACATCAATTGCATCTTACGGTCGGCTGTTTTGAAACTCTGTTTTTCGTAGAATTTTATCGCGCGCATATTCCACGCACGTACACCTAATTCGACTTTATTTAGATTATGCTGACCAGCCAACCGAACAGCGCAATCCATCAACTGATTTGCTATACCTGTACCGTAGTATTCTGGATTAACGGACATTTGATCGACTAGCATAAAGCGTCGCTCATAGGTAAACAAGCTTTCAGGACGTATTTGCAGGATAATACGGATATAGCCGACAGGGTCATTCCCATCTTGTGCCAGATAAATCCAACAAGCTTCATCTTGAAGAGCTTCCACATAATAAGCAACAAGATCTGCAGTAATACGAGGTTGTTTATATATAGTTGGCTCAGCATCCGCATGAACTTGTTGTACATGACAGTTTAACTGTGCAATAGTATGTGCATCCTCAAGTGTAGCTTGTCTTATGTTCATTATTCTGTACCAGATTTTTGTTTTTCATCGTCTGAATGTGTCGCGATATTTCGTATGGCTAACCAGATACTTACAACCGATAGCAAAGGTAAAACCACATATGCCATAAGCTGAGGCACTGGATTCGAGACCAATACCCCATAGTTAGCAATTAGAAGTAACCACAAGCTTAAACTACCCGTAATCAGAAGCAAAAGTCTGGAGACTTGTCCCGTGTATTTCCTCGATAACCAAACCGAACCAATAATTCCGAGCGTTGCAATTGTAAAAATAACAATGATCATCTCCGTCTAACCTGTCACCAAACTCGCGCCAGTTTCAATTAATAATTCAGCAAAACCGGGGAATGAATCACCTGCACACGCAGCATCCGTCACTACAGTTTCATTTTGGCTAATTAAGCCCGCTACAGTCATACTCATCGCAATTCTGTGATCATCATGTCCATCAACAGTCGCGCCAGACAAAGTCTGTTTACCAAAGATCCTGAAACCGTCTTCGCGCTCTTCAATGTCAGCGCCGAGCTTGCGCAATTCCTGTGCCATTACAGCGATGCGATCAGTCTCTTTAACACGCAACTCTTTCGCGTCTCGGACAACTGTGTCTCCGTCAGCACATAATGCTGCCACCATCAACACAGGGAATTCATCGATCATCCGCACAACAACATCCCCGCCGATTTCGATACCATTAAGTTGGCTTGTTTTGATATGAATATCCCCAACAGGTTCACCAGCTTCTGCACCAGTTTCAGTGACGGTTATATCCGCACCCATTTCCAGTAGAACATCCAGCAGTCCCGTCCTTGTCGGATTTAAGTTCACGCCTTCAATTATCAGATCACTTTCCGGCACAATACATGCAGCAGTGATTAGAAATGCAGCTGATGAAAAATCACCCGGTACTGTAATATCAATCGGATTTAAATTATTTGTCGGCTGGATTGTGACAGCACTTCCTTCACGTGTAATGGTTGCTCCCATTGCAGACAACATGACTTCAGTATGATCACGGCTTGGTCCAGGCTCGATAACTGTCGTCGGGCTATCTGCATACAATCCCGCCAGCAGTACACAACTCTTTACCTGCCCACTAGCGACAGGCATATCATATGTAATTCCTTTAATTTGAGATGGTGTCACGTGCATCGGAGCAGATCCATTGGTTGCTCGAATATCAGCATCCATCATTCCCAGCGGGGCCGTAATGCGCTTCATAGGGCGGCGACGTAGTTGTGAACTCCCATCGAGCACACTGGAGAAATCCTGTCCAACCATAATCCCAGCTAACAGACGAATACCAGTTCCAGCGTTGACCAAATCTAATGGCTCGGATGATTCCGTAAGTTGCCCGCCATGAACTGTCAATGTATTAGCATCATGACGTTCCACTTGTACGCCTAAAGCCTGCATCGCACCAAGTGTTGCCTCAGTATCACCTGCTGCCAGCCATCCTCGTATTTGCGATGTCCCCTTAGCAATCGAGCTAAACATTACAGAGCGATGTGAGATCGACTTATCACCAGGGACACGAACTGTACCTGTGAGTTTGCCATCGGCTTTGATTACGAATTGCTCGTATCTAACGTTTGTTTTCATAATTTTTTGCCCATTCTTTGCGTGCTGTACGTATTGGTTTCAATGTTTCGCTTAAATTTTGGTCATCCCCTGCAATCAACATCGTTTCTAACATTGCTAATTGCATCCTAAATTGTGCTAATAAAGTCGCTACAGCTTTTGTATTTGTGCTGAGAATATCGCCCATCATTGTTACATCACTAGCTGCTAATCGACTTGTATCGCGAAAACCACCTGCTGCAAGTTCCCAATAAGCACCATCGGTTTTCGCTTGATTCTCGATTGTTGCGACCAGTGTCGCACTTAACAGATATGGAAGATGACTTATCCCCGCCACAATTTGATCGTGTCGCACAGCATCCATCTCAATCGGAACAGCTTGAAGTGTTTCAACCAATAATAATGCTCGCAGTCTTGCAGCAGGAGTTGTACGACGTGACGAACATAATACAAATGGACGATTGCGATACAATAGTGCGTCGGATTCTTCAATCCCGCTATTTTCTTTACCAGTCATCGGATGCCCACCAATAGCATTTATACCAATCGGTAAATTTGCCATCGCATCAACAATATCGGATTTCGTACTACCAATGTCAATCAATAATGTATTCGAGCGTAAATATGTACCGATCTGCATCCGCAACATCTCAACAATGACACGTACTGGTGCAGCCAAAATCACAACATCAGCATGATTCACACCTTCATACAGGTCATCAGTTGCTTCATCGACAATACCATGTTCAACCGCATAATCGCGGGTCACTTGATTCGAATCAATACCCGTTATTTTATCGACGTAATCTCGTAAAGCTAATGCAATCGAGCCACCCATTAAACCCAAACCAACAACTGCAAGATGTCGCGCACGAAACCCCGTCGCCATTATGCCTCCTCTTTGGCGTTGTCAGATTTAAGATCAGGACGCAAGCGTGCAGCCTCACGCAAAAAGACATGTTGTATATCATCCATATGTTTATCAGTATTCCAATGAATCAAAACCCGAATACACATTGGCAAACCGTCTTGTACATCGGCTTCAACAAACCCCATTAACGCCGTCCGCGTCCATCCAAATTCACGGGCTGCTTTTGCTGGAAAAGCCGCTGTCAATTCAGGTGTGGTAGTAAATAAAATACTTGCGACATCATTTTCATCAATTGTGTTACGTTCGACGATTGTTTCAAGTAATTCTTGGGTCGCCTGCAAAATATCATCGCTGTTATTATTTTCAACTGTTATTGCCCCTCGTACACCACGTATCATCATATAATTGACCTCCTAAAAAATAAAAAAGGCGCGGAGTGTGTCACCCTGCGCCTAAAGTTTGTCATGTTAGTTATAGTTAAAAATTAGTTTCCAGCGCGGAACACCCCAACCGTTGTTATGTGGTTTGGAAAATAATAGTAACCGAAACTGAAAACCTGTAAATTGTGCATGTTATTCGTGCTTATTTGTGTATAAGTTGCAGAAACTTTACAACGTTTCTTGCTATCTGTCAACAAAGCATTCAAACTAAACTAAACCAACCGATAAAAGCAATGGGCTCACCACCAAACCAACAGCAAATGTTGCCAACGCAAACATCCCCATCGTCCAATATCCACTATTATCATCAATACCATGTACCATTGTCATGCCTTGCGCCGCAATATAGAGTGAATATACCCATAGCACAAATAATGCAATTGCTACCAATGTGCCTAGTATAGGTACAATCGCAAACACTAAATTCGCAATATCAATCATAAAACCCGCTGTAATCACTGGAAGCATGATCGTATACGCATGTCGCATAAACGATGCCTGCCCATTACGGCGGGTTGTCACAAACCAATATGAAGCATAAATTCCCACATACAACAAAATAATGTTGACAGGTAAAAACAAAATCATTGAGAAAATCATTGAGAAAACGCTAGGAGCAGCAACAGGTTCAGTCACAAATGGACTGTTATTGATCGAATTTGCGAGTTGCGTTTGCAAAATGAACGCAGATAAAGACGATACAACGGCACCTATAGCCAAAGCAATGAATACGACCTGCCAAAAACGCCACCAGCTAGCTCGATGGATTTCGTTTAAATAAACATCTGGTGTGCGACGCAGAATCTCGTAGCCACTCCTAATAGTATGTACAAATTCATTCTGAATAACTTGTGGTTCGGTTGATTCAGGTGCATCTTCAATTGCAACGGGTACTTGTAGATTACCAATGCGCGTTTTATTACCCGCACCAATACCCATTCTAGGCAACGACTGAAGTGCTGGTGGGACGTTCATTTGCGGTTGTTCATAAGCTTCTGTGTTAGGATGAGATTTCACTTTTGGTTCTTCATAAACTCTCGGTTCAGGTTCAACAAATTCCTCTTCAACCACAAAATCTTCATCATCTAATTTAGCCAGCGCATCCTTCGCCAATTGATTGTTGGGCATAATTGCTAGCACAGTATTCAAGCTTGTTCGTTTATCGGCGACTGATGTTTGTACCCGAGATAAAAAATACCATGCCTTGGCATTGTTCGGATCAAGCTCTACAGCCTGTTCTAACAAGTCATACGCTTCCTGCTTTTTACCCTTTTTTAGCGCATCAATACCCTGTGCTGTCAATTCCTTGCTGGTCATATATTCTCCAATAAGTTTCGTCAGTATCTTGTTTATATTCTATTGTAAGAGACAGATACCAAACAAGCAATTTGAACTTAGCAAATCTTAGTCAATCGCTAATCGCAATGACGAAGCTAACTCTCGGACAGCATCTACACTATCTTCGCCCGCACGTACCAATGCACTCCCAACGATAAACCCATCTGTTAATTCACTTACTTGTTTAGCATGGTCTGGAGTACTAATCCCAAAACCCATTACTAGTGGTTTATCAGTCTGTTCACGTAACCGTGTGATAAAATCAGTTAGATATTCGGGCAATTCTGTTCGTGCCCCGGTAATCCCTGTCAACGACACCACATAAATAAAACCCGTCGCATTTTTTGATGTCATCTTGATACGTTTAGCATTACTGGTTGGCGCAAGGAAGAAAACTAGTCCCATCCCCTCTTGTTCGCAGATACCAGCAAACATCGCGGCTTCTTCTGGTGGTAAATCCGGTACGATTAACCCATCAGCCCCTGCAGCCTTGGCATCTTTGACAAACTGTTCTGTCCCATATGCCACAAGTGGATTCGCATACCCCATCATCATCATAGGTTGCGTCACACCGTTATCACGTAGTGTTTTAACTGCTTCAAGGCATTTTTTGACAGTCGTACCATTTTCAAGAGCCACTTGTGTTGCCGCTTGAATTGTTGGTCCATCAGCAATTGGATCACTAAATGGAATCCCTATCTCAAAGCCATCCACACCAACTTCTGCCATTGCCATAATGGCTTCGACCGATTCATCATATGTCGGATAGCCAATGGGGAAATATGGCAAAAATGCCGCCCGATTTTCTGTTTTCGCCGTATCGAACATATCTGCAATCGCAGATAGCCCTTGCTTCTCTCGTGTATTTGTCATCTTAAAACCTCACTATAAGTCCTTCTGTATGCCGATGTTGCCATTCTTCATCTGTGACAATCGGCAATCGGTAATCCCAACTCTTATCTATATTTTGTGTGACATAAGCTGCTGCCATCATCACACATGCGACAACCGAATCTGCCAAATCTTGATTATCAACCGCACTCTTATCAATTTCGTTAATGACAGTGAGATAACCCAGTCGGTTAAATTTCTCGATAAACTTATCAATATCCATCGAGCGTTTTAACTCTGCTTTTTGCCACGCATATGACGGATAAATCTCATATACAGTGGTATATTCAGGATCATAGCCACCCTGAGCATTTCCAAAAGGGTAGACATTAATGCCTGCATCTCTCAAATACCTGATCAACTTCAATCCAGCATATAGCATAACCCGCAAGTTTGGATTCACCGTCTTGAAAACGCTATGCGCATTGACAGCAATATCTGTTGCCCGACAATATGCACTGTGTTTATCCGCACACTTTCGTGGATAATCTTGCATTGACTCATCAATGAATCTTGCAAATCCTTTGCGTGTCATCTGATTAATACCACTCAGCATCTCCTCATAGCTAGAGAAGCCCAAACGTGGCAATGCAATTGATGGTATACCAAATGGAAAATCTAAACCCCATATTGCATCTTTGGATCGGACAATACCATGATATAAATCAAGCCGATCATCACAGGTTATATACGATTTTAGCGTGAGAATGCTATCCTCAAGAATGCCATGCACATAGAAAATCTTGGGATTCATTGCCCCACTAAAATCTGCACCGTAGATATGTCGCATTATTGCCCAAGAATACCGATCACCGTATCGAGATCTTTGTCACCACGCCCTGAGAGATTTACCAAAATGACGCTATCTTTAGGCATTTTAGGTGCACGTTTAATTACCTCAGCAACAGCATGTGAGCTTTCCAATGCAGGGATGATACCTTCGAGTTTGCTTAATTTTTGGAAGGCTTCAAGTGCTTCCTCATCAGTTGCCATCGTATAGAAAGCGCGCTCAAGGCTGCGTAGGTGAGCATGTTCAGGACCAACAGATGGATAATCCAAACCAGCAGATACACTATGTGTTTCCATGATTTGTCCATCCGAGTTTTGCATCACATAAGAGCGTGTTCCATGTAGTATCCCCGGACGACTAATATCAAAATCTGAGAAGCGCGACGCATGTTCACCACTTTCAATACCATGACCACCAGCTTCAATGCCAATCAGCTCGACATCTTCATCATCACGGAACGCATGGAACAAACCTATCGCATTACTACCACCCCCCACACATGCCATACACACATCAGGTAATCGTCCAGTCATCTCTTGGATTTGCTCACGAGCCTCTGTTCCAATGACACTCTGGAAGTCGCGTACAATCATCGGATACGGATGCGGTCCTAATGCCGACCCCAACAGATAGAACGTAGTTTCCACATTCGTCACCCAATCACGCATTGCTTCGTTGATCGCATCTTTAAGGGTTTTACTACCGCTTTCTACAGGTATTACATTCGCACCAAGTAATTTCATACGGAAGACATTCGGTTGCTGGCGGGCAATATCAACACTGCCCATATACACATGACAATCTAAACCGAGTAATGCCATTGCAGTAGCAGTACCTACACCATGCTGACCTGCACCCGTCTCCGCGATGATACGTTTTTTACCCATACGCTTTGCAAGTAAACCTTGACCTAGTGCATTATTGATTTTGTGTGCCCCCGTATGGGCAAGATCTTCACGCTTGAGATAGATTTGTGCGCCACCCAAATATTCACTTAAGCGTTTGGCATGGGTAATTGGTGTTGGGCGACCTGTATATGTCCGTTGCAGATACGCCAATTCTTGATGGAATTCAGGATCGGCCATCGCTTCAGCATACGCCTCTTCTAATTCATCTAGCGCTGGAATAATCGTTTCTGGGACAAAGCGTCCACCAAATTCACCGTAATACCCACGTTCATTAGGCACATTCGTCACATTTGTTTTTATATACATTTGATCAGTCATAACAATAAATCCTCTATTCTTTACTAAATCCTTGATTTAACTAAGTTTTTGTAGTCAGCAACTACGAATACATCACTTGTTTGGGTCCAATATCCACTGCATGGGCTTGTGCGTTGTAGCTTTTTAGTAACAACTCAAACCGCAAGTCTTGGTAATCAGGGTTTTGCCATAAATTATTAAACTCTCCGGGATCTTCTTTAAGGTCGAATAACTCACCAATCGACTGATTGTGATAAACGATCAACTTATAGCGTTCATCACGATACATCGTGCCATAACTGCCCTCAAAGCCGTTCTCATCACGTGGCCACAGCACATGATAATACTCACTACGCACATAATCCCGAATCTTGGTTTCATCACCATTCAGAATCGGCATTAAGGATTTGCCCTGCATCCGATGAGGTTGATCCACATCACACACATCCAACAATGTCGGCGCAATATCACTAAGTTCTACCAGCGCATCACTCACCAATCCGGGCGTAAAATGATCGCGCCATGCCAAAATCAGTGGAACACGCACAAGCCCTTCATAGAATCGACAGCCCTTATAGAGCAAACCATGATCACCAAGGGTCTCACCGTGATCGCTGGTAAAGATAATCAACGTGTTATCGCGCTGTCCGGTACGTTCCAACGACTCAAGAATTTCCCCAATCTTTTCATCAACCAGTTCAATCATGCCATAATATTGAGCAATAATTTTTTGAATCTCAAAGTCAGCAGGATTTCGCGCTTCACTTTGGAAATCGACATCTGCTAAAAATGCCTGTGCTTCTAGATCACTTTCTTGAAACAGCGGCTTCGGCAAATCATCTGGATTATACCGTTCCTCATATTCCTTTGGCGGGTCAAATGGTGGATGTGGATAATAGGGGTTAAAACTTAAGAACCACGGTTTACCATCGTGATCACCTTCGATAAACTCGATTGATTTTGTCGCACACCATGAGGTCTGATGTAATTCAGCTGGCATATTTTGCGGATCTTCACGTAGATCAGACAAATTGTAACCTTGTTCTTCAACCCATGTCCGATAATCGTGACCTGTCTCCCAACTATCTCGAGGCGCGTGACTAAATTCAAAGAAACGATATCCATCATTTTCGAGGCGAGGCTCAGTACGATCCATACTGCCTTGCATATGGAACTTACCCGCTAAACCACCGTCATATCCCGCATCTGCCAATAACTTTGTGACGAGTGGCGCAGCGTCTGCCCACGTCTCATTCCCATTAGTACAAGCGTGTATCGCTGATGGATACATACCAGTCAAAAAACTGGCACGACTGGGAGTACAAATCGGCGACTGACAAAATGCGTGTGTAAACGTCACACCTTCTGCCATCAAGCTATCAATATTTGGCGTACGAACATGTGGATTGTTTAATCCACCAATTGTGTCATAACGTTGTTGATCGGTACATAACCATAAAATATTAGGTTGTTCCGGTTCTGACATAACAAATCCTTATATCAATAAATATTTTTCACCTGCAAAATACCGTTTCGCCAGTAACAATATTTTTAATGCATATGGGTCAATTGTTTGAATAAAATCATCAAGCGTAACTTTGATTTTATCTGTACCAAGCCCCACTGCAGGAACAATTGCGAAGTCAATTTCACCTGTGAGCAGTTGGATCCCAACCACAATCGGCAATTTTACCAGTCCGGCAATTTCAGATTGTTGATATGTGTAGTCTGTTAATGATTGATCACATTCATACAAGAATACATGTGCCACCTGGCAATCAACTAAATCTTTATATTTTTTAATTGATACACGTCGCCCTAGCGAAACAAGATCATCAAACGATACAGTCAGACCAAGTTCTTCTTCAAGCTCTCGCGCACCATCTTGGATCGTTTCACCGGATTGTAAATGTCCAGCAGCACTGATATCAAGCTTATGTGGGAAGGTATCCTGATTGGGTCCACGCTTCTGCAACACCACAAAGGTTTCACCATCCTCATCGCGACCAACCACCCAACACTGAAACACCTGATGCCAATCGCCATCTCGATGCACTTCTGCCCTTGGCTTGACACCAATATGATTCAGGTCTTCATCATAGATGTCAAATAGTTCCGTCATGACCATTCCTTGCGGTAAAGATGCGTGTATCCGGTCTATCATAGGGTGTTTGTGTCCATGCCCAAGGTTGAAGACGTTCGGCAAGATAAGTCTCTATAAACCAGCGTGTATAAGATGACACATTCAAGCTATCAAACTCTGAAAGTGCAACAAATCGTGCTTCAGTTGCCTCGACTTCATCCGCAACAGGCATTTGATTTTCGTCAACCTCACACAGGAAGATGACGTATATATCGCTGATACCGCGCTGTAGCTGATTGCGGATAAACACAACACCTTGAGCGACGATATCCAAGCCAGCTTCTTCCTTTACTTCGCGTACAATCGCAACATCCACTGGCTCACCCTGCTCAATATGACCACTTGGCAATGTCCAAATCCCGATAGGTGGAATACCACGTTCAACCAGCAAGACACGATCACCACGAAACACCAACGCACCAACGCCGATTTTCGTCTTGGCGTATTGCACGAAATGACCATCAGGGCAGGCATCACGCTCGAACCCGCCATCCATGATCTTTATCGTAGACTTACCACATTCAGGGCAGAATTTCGCCATAATAATACCTATACAGCCTTCACAGCTTGGATAAATGCATTAACTTTGGCTTCATCTTTTTCACCAGGTGTCCCCGCTTCAACCCCACTGGCAACATCAACACCCCATGGTTGAATTGTCTGTATGCGGTCCGCAACATTTTCAGGATTCAATCCACCCGCTAACATCATACGCGGAATACGATCTTTAACCGCAAGCGCCACTTCAATACTAGCCGTCTCGCCTGTGCCACCGTATAACTTTGGGTGATATGCATCAACAATTAATGATGGAATCCGGTCGTCCATTGGGAACGTCGATTCAAAATAATTGACATCATCCATCGCCATCATCATATTTGCTGGACGAATCGACTTAAAGCCAACGCCGCGGAGTTCCTTTAAGACACTTTCTGATTCATCACCGCTAAGTTGAGCAAAATCTAAACCGACAATATCCATGACTTGGCTAATATGGCTATCAGTCGCATTTACAAATAAGCCCACTAACACTGGGCAATCATCGCCTAAGGCATCCCGTAATTTATCAGCAATTTCACGGGCGGATTGCGGTTCGATATATCGCGGAGTCTTGGTATAAAAATTTAACCCAATCATATCTGCACCAGCTTGCGCGACCATCAGTGCGTTGTCATATGATCGAATTCCACAAATTTTGACCTTGGTCATTCTGATTCTAGCCCCTTGGTTGAGTACTAAACGCACGAACGGATCCAACCATATCATCCGACTTCACCAGTGATTCCCCAACTAGTACAGCATGTGCACCAAGTTGTCCCATCTGTTTGACATCTTCAGCTGTCTTGATACCACTTTCAGCCACTAACAGTACATCATCGCCGACCATGTCTGCTAGACGTGATGTAGTGTCAAGGTCTACAGTAAATGTCTTCAAATCACGATTATTGATACCGATCAATTTTGCACGCAAATTAAGCGCACGCTCCATCTCCTGCTCGTTGTGGACTTCTACAAGGGGGATCATGTCTAAACCCGTCACGGTTTCATAGAGCTCTTCTAATTGACTATCCGAAAGAGCGGCCACGATTAATAGAATTGCGTCTGCACCAGCAACCCGCCCCTCATATACTTGATACGGATCAATCACAAAGTCTTTACGTAAAACCGGTACTGTAACCGATTCGCGAACAGCAGTCAGATAATCCAAATGCCCCATAAAAAAGTCTTCGTCTGTCAACACCGAAATTGCAGATGCACCGTTTTGATTATAAGTGGAGGCAATCATCACTGGCGCGAAATCTTGCACCATAATCCCCTTACTCGGTGACGCCCGTTTGACCTCAGCAATCAAAGCAACTGTATCTTTTTGCAAGGCCGACATCATATCTCTCACACCATATTGGGACTCAATTGATGCTTCCATCATCTCTTCCAACGATACATTTTTTTTGCGTTCAGTAAGTTCTTCAACTTTGCGTGCTAAGATTTTATCGAGCACAGTATCCGTTTTTATATAGTGTGGATTCATGATGTAAGACTCTGACTATATTCGATAAGCTTATCAAGTTTCTCAATAGCTTTACCACTATCAATAACATCCTTTGCCATCTCGATTCCTGCTTCAATTGTATCGACTTTACCTGCCGCAAGAATCGCTGCCCCAGCATTTAGTACAACAACATCACGCTTTGCACCTTGGACTTCGCCACTTAACACACCGCGTAAAATGCCGGCATTAGTTGGTGCATCATCACCCTTTAGTTCACTGATACTTGCACCAGCAAATCCCAACTCTGCTGGATCAAGTTCAAAAGACTCGACTGTGCCATCATCTTTGAGGAAGCTCACCCGATTTGGCCCTGTGACTGTTAATTCATCCAAACCACCATAGCCATTAACTACCATCGCAGATTTCGTACCAAGCGCTTTAAGGACATGTGCCAGTAAGTCTGTTAAATCAGCGGCAAACACGCCCATCAATTGACGTTGTGCCCCAGCGGGGTTTGTCAATGGTCCAAGGATGTTAAAAATCGTCCGAACCTTCATCTGGCGACGTGGCCCAATCGCGTGTTTCATCGCAGGATGCAACTTCACTGCAAATAAAAATCCTATTCCGACTTCATCGACACATTGTCCGACTTGCTCAGGTGTGAGATCGAGGTTTACACCAAGCTCCCCGAGCACATCAGCACTACCACACTTACTAGTGGCTGCGCGATTACCGTGTTTCGCTACAGGGATACCGGCACCTGCCGCTACAAAGGCGACAGTTGTACTAATATTAAACGTCCCCGATTTATCACCACCTGTTCCGCAGGTGTCAAGCAACTCATTTCCTTCGAATCCAGTTGGAACTTTACTTGATGCACTACGCATCGCCCGCGCACTACCGGTGATTTCCTCAGTCGTTTCGCCTTTCATACGTAATGCCATCAGGTATGCACCAATCTGTGCTTCAGTAGCATCTCCAGCCATAATCTGTTCCATTACAGCTTCAGCTTCTTCTGCCTGTAGATGTCCAAACCGTCCCAGAACATCAATTGCGCGTTGTATATCCATCGTATCCATTTTAAAAATAACCTCTTATTCGTTGTGTTGATCAATTATTTTTTTTAATTCGTCAATTGTGAGTGGTGGTGTCTGCGAGTGAATCATACGGTGACAATTCGCACACAACATCGCCAAATCATCAACAACTGTCTCATCATCTTCGTCATAATCGGCAATTGCCCGTTTATGATGCGCTTCGATATATTCAATCCCATAGAATTTGCCAAAATCAAAGCCACACACCTCACAAAACAACTGTCCATGCTTGTCCTTATACTGCTCTTTCGCATCTTTAACTAATGAACGACTTCGTTGTCGTTGTTTGATTGTTCGTGTGACTGTACGCCCTTCTGAATACGCCTGTTCATCTTCACGTATCTCAATGACATCTTGCACAGTCGGTTCATCTTCGAGCTTTGCGTCATACCAAATTTGCTCAATTAACTTTGCTGACTCTGGAACAAGTTCTCGTAAGGAACGTAGTTGCTGTGCATCAACCCCAATCAGTCGTTCATTTGCTCCACGAAATCGTAAATCTGGGACAAACGGTGTTATATCAACTTCCCGCATTGGTTCGAGTGTGTAGCGGTTCGCAATCGCATAATAGTCAGCTTCTTCCCAACTATCAGGGTCAGCATCTGCCAATTCTTGTGCGACCTCACTATTCGATACAACCGTTTCAACTTGCAACCGTCCTAACAACAACAATTGCCCCAAATATACATTAACGATCCACAACACATCCCCGGGTGTAACCCTATCTAACTGATTACTGGCAGCACAGTGTGCCTGTTTCCGTTCACTCAAGTTTTGCCGTTCATACGGTGTGAGCTTCCAGTAAATCAGGTGATGTGCCGTGGTGATATAACTCATCGCACCTTCACACCTAATACAGATCGTATCTGGTTCAATTTCTGGTGTGCAATAAGTCGTGCCTTTTCTGCACCACCCTCAAGAATCTGTTCAACATGCTGAGGTTTAGCCATAAGCTCATTGTATCGTTCACGTGACGGTGTAAATCTAGTATTCAGTAGTTCATACAATTCCTGCTTGATATCACCGTAGGCCACACCACCAGCTTGATACTGTTCACGCATAGCTACAACATCATCAGCATTCGCAAAGTGTTTATAAATCCCGAATACATTACACTCATCAGGATTCTTTGGATCTTCCGGGCGTTTACTATCTGTGACAATTCGCATCACATGTTTACGTAGTTTTTTCGGTTCAGCAAATAATGGAATCGTGTTGTTATAGCTCTTGCTCATTTTGCGTCCATCTAAACCAGAGATAACACTCACAGACTCTTGAATTAATGCCTCAGGAATAGTCAATACATCTCCATATGTCACATTGAATGCAGTTGCAATATCACGCGCGATCTCAATATGTTGTTTTTGATCATAACCAACAGGTACAACATCGGTATCGAACAACAAGATGTCAGATGCCATCAACACTGGATATTGATACAAACCACCATTTACCCCATCATCAAGGTTACGCCCTAATGATTGATTCGTATCTGTAACAGATTTATAAGCATGCGCACGATTGAGTAACCCTTTTGCCGTAAAGCAAGATAAAATCCACGTGAGCTCAAAAATCTCTGGCACATCAGACTGGCGATAAAATATCACCTCCTCTAGATTTAATCCGAGAGCTAACCACGTCGCTGCAATCTCGCGTGTGTATTGCTCTAGCAAATCACGATCATGTAAAGTGGTCAGCGCGTGATAATCGGCGATAAAATAGATGGGCTGATATGTTTTGACCAAACTCAAGGCTGGTGCAATCATACCTAGATAGTTACCAAGGTGAGGTGTCCCAGTTGGTTTGATACCCGTTAAACTGATTTGCTTCGTCATGATTATGCAGTGACCCGACCAAATTCATGTTCCATGAAATTTTGCAACATCTTCATGCCATAGCCAGTCAAGATGCTTTCGGGATGAAACTGCACACCAACAACTGGATATTCTTTATGACGAAGCCCCATGATTTCACCCGTAGCAGTATAGGCAGTGATCTCAAGACAATCAGGTAATGTGGCTTCTTCAACAATCAAACTGTGGTAACGCGTTGCTTCAAATGGCGTTGGGATCTCGGAAAACAGCGTATCCCCTGTATGTTGAATCATACTTGTTTTACCGTGCATTAATTCTGGCGCATGGATCACCTTGCCACCATATGCCTCACCAATAGATTGATGACCAAGACAAATCCCAAGCAATGGAATCTCTGCACCAAGCTCTCGAATGACCTCAAGCGAAATCCCTGCATCTTTCGGGAATCCAGGCCCGGGTGAGATCACAATACGTTCGGGTTGCATTCCGCGAATTTGGTCGATGGTAATCTCATCGTTGCGATACACCGTCAAATCTGCACCAAGTTCGCCCATTTCTTGCACGATGTTATAGGTAAAGCTATCGTAGTTATCAATTACTAAAATCATGATTACGCCTCTGGTTCTGCTATGGTTACTGTTTCCATTCCATCAAGATGACTCACATCATTTGCCTGTATCATTGTCCATTTCCCATCATCAAATCGAATCGTTGTGACAGAAATATTTGATAATGGCATCCCACCAGATGGATACTCAGGAATTAATTCACTAAGTAATGTTCGAATTGCGATCGAATGAGTCACAATCGCAACTGTCTCAATATCTTGTTGGTGTCGCTGGATATCTTCAAAAGCTGAGGTGATACGATCAACAACCTGAAAACGCGCTTCACCACCTGGTATCTGAAATTGATTCACGCGTTCGCGAAATTGCTCATATTCTTCTGTACACCATTCGCGAATCTCGCCAAGTGTTAAACCCTGCCATTGACCGACATTACGCTCACGCAGACGAGAATCATAAATTGGATCAATACTCAACTTACTGGCAATGATTTCCGTTGTTTGCTTAGCACGGCGTAAATCGCTTGAGTACATTGCGCCGATGCCCAAATGTCGAATAAAATTAGACAAGCGTTCCGCCTGTCCTCTACCATGTTCATTTAGCGGGATTGATGCCCACCCTTGTTGACGACCGATCTTATTCCAACCTGTCTCGCCGGGGCGAATAAAAAGTACCCGTTTAATTGGCATGTATAACTCCTACATTAATCCACGTTCAGCATATTTCACGGCTTCAAAAACAGCACGTGCTTTATTGATACATTCAACATATTCTTTGGTTGGGTCGCTATCAGCAACGAGCCCCGCACCAGCTTGTACACTAATGGTATTGCCCTGCATCAGTAAAGACCGGATTGTAATGCACATATCCATTGAGCCATCAAAACTAAAGTACCCAACCGCGCCACCATATGGACCGCGTCGCGTACCTTCTAACTCTTCAATAATTTCCATCGCACGAACTTTCGGCGCACCGCTTAATGTGCCAGCGGGGAATGTCGCACGTAGTAAGTCGAACGCGTCCATACCTTTGCGTAACTTACCTTCGACCTGACTAACAATGTGCATCACATGTGAATAGCGTTCCACATACATCATTTGTGGCACAGTTACCGTGCCATAATCACACACGCGTCCAAGGTCATTACGCCCCAAGTCAACCAGCATAACATGCTCAGCACGTTCTTTTGGATCACTTAGCAGATCTTCTTCAAGCGTGAGATCTTCTTTCTCGTTTGCACCCCGTTTGCGCGTTCCTGCTAGAGGGCGATTATATGCAACACCATCTTCCAAGCGCACCAACATTTCGGGAGATGCACCAACCAGTGTCAAATCTTCATTGAACTGTAATAGAAACATGTACGGGGATGGATTGGTGGCACGTAATGCACGGTAAATCTGTAATGGAGAAGCTGTTGTATCACGACTGAATCGTTGTGAAGCTACAATCTGGAACGCATCGCCATCGTGAATGTATTGCTTGGCTTTGCGGACACTCTCTTCAAACACATGTTGTTCAACATTGGACTTCGGGTCACCAAAGTCCTCATCAGTAACAGGTGCATAGGGTTGTTGTGGTAATGGTTGACCCAAAGCTACGACAATCTGGTCGATGCTCTGAACCGCCTTATCATACGCCACATCAGCAGGTGTTTCGTCGGTTTTGTGCGCATTTGCCAAAACAATTAATTGATGTTTCGCATGATCAAAAATAACCAACGTATCCGGTAACATAAATGCGGTCGTCGGCACACCCAAATCATCCGATGCGGTATTAGGTAAGCGTTCGAAATAACGCACAATGTCATAGGACATAAACCCTACTGCACCGCCAACAAAACGGGGGAGTCCTTCTAACGGAACAGGATTTACAGTCTGGAATTGTCGTTTAATTACATGTAGAGGATCTTGCCCTTCGGGGATAGCAAATTTCGTTTCATGTCCATCGCGGGTCAATGTGACGATATTATCTTTCACACTCAAAACCCCTTTGGGGTTCACACCAATGAACGAATAACGTCCAACCTGTTCTCCACCTTCAACACTCTCTAGCAAAAAAGCAGGTTGTCCGGCTTTAGCCAACTTCATATACACCGACACAGGCGTTTCAAGGTCGGCCAATAGTGTCCGATAAACAGGCACAAGGTCACCCCGCTCGAAATGGGTGTGAACTTCCTCGCGTGAGGGTTTAATATCTGTTCGTTCTCGTCGCGTAGCACTCAGCATGGTAATTCTCCATAGAATCAAAAAAACCCAAATCATCCATTACCAAGGACGAGATGAGTTCCCGCGGTGCCAC
Organism: Anaerolineales bacterium UBA6055; assembly: GCA_002428985.1. GTDB lineage: Bacteria > Chloroflexota > Anaerolineae > Aggregatilineales > Phototrophicaceae > UBA6055. Next base: position 58,395 of record DIYL01000057.1, read on the forward strand.
CTTGATTACTTGCTATATTAGCAAGTCGCTCAATGGATACAGACAAACACCAGTTGTCGATACCCTGCGTTATGATAACGGTACGCTTTCCGTCACAAACTACTAAATTGATGGTTCGTTTGTGCAACTCCCCAGCCCATTCCACATTGTCATCTGTATCGCATTCACAGCTACTTGCGACTCTCTGAACAGTGATTAAATATGTACTCTTCTGGTTCATAGTCTTTATTGGTGTATTCAATTGACATCAAAATGCTAACGTGCTTTTAATTTTGTGTCAAGCACTTTTTTGAAATTCGTTTTGCTTTTGATTATTTTTGGATAGACATACTCAATAATCTAAATGAACTGCCTCGATCAAAGTGAACTTAAATATAGCATGTATCACCTTATTGGCTTTATGCGGTTTTCTGTCATACTGGTAAAGTGAGTACTGAAATTGGAGAAATCATGAACAATACAATTTACATAATCATAATTCTAGTTGCTCTTGCTATAATCCCATTGGGGTATTGGATATACCGAACTGGTAAAGTTCAAGTCATCCAAATCGATGCAGCATGGAAAAAACATGTGGAACGCCTTCAAAAACAAGGTATTGACACAAGTTACATCAAACGTACCCCTGAGTGGGAAAAATCTCAGCAAAATGATGCAAAAGTTTATATGGCGATTGGTCTTATCATTTCAACATTTGTACCAGCTTTAATTATTGGCATGGTTGTTTTAGCCATTTTATTTTGATCTTGAACACATTGTGTTATCTGCAAAACTTCGTTGTTTATAGATCCAATAGATGCAATCTATTTATGCTAATTTTCTTGAAAATCCATATAGTCAGCTTCAATTGATGTAAACTCAATGATGTTACGAAATGGGTCACGGCAGAAAAAGCGAGGTCGTCCGGGGATAACTTCCGGATTCCATACATCATATCCTGCATCAGCAATTTTCTGTTTAATAGCAGCAACGTCATCAACTACAAGACAAAAATGCCGGATCGACGGATCATCAATTGGATCTTCAGTAAAAATATGTAACTCTGAATCCTCTCCTACCATATACCAAATAAGCCCCAAGCTCTGGATTGACGACGGTGCAGGTTTTTCTTCCAACCCCAACAACTCACCGTAAAATTGGCGTGTTATGTCATCACTATCTGGCGGACGTGGAATGCTGACATGCTGTAATTGTGCTTTCATAATGACCTCAATTCGATGAAAAAATCTCGTCTAACTATACCCATACTAATGGCTATTTTCTATATCATCGACTTTCTGAGACAACAGTTTTCTGGTATACTACTATCGAATATGCGTTCTAATTACAATAAAAGTAGAGGTTTAAATTGAGCCTAACCAATCGTGAAATTGCTGATATTTTTGCTCGATGTGCTGATATGTTGCAAATACGTGGAGATAATATTCATCGAGTTCTGTCTTACCGCCGTGCATCCGAGACGATCCGTGATCTTGCCCGTGACCTGCGTGCCATCTCTGCTGAAGGTGGGTTAACAGATCTGCCAAGCATCGGCAAAACCATCGCTGCTAAAATTGACGAAATGTTGGAAACTGGAGAACTCGATTTTTACAATCGCCTTAAGGAGGAAGTACCTGAAGGCTTGGTAGACATCATGCACATCAACGGGGTTGGACCGAAAAAAGCCAAACTCTTTTGGGAACAGCTTGATATAACCTCGGTAGAAGGTCTACAAAAAGCTGCGGAAGAATGTAAACTCGCTGATCTATCAGGGATGGGCAAAAAGAGTCAGCAGAAAATACTTGATGGAATTGAGGCGCTATCTCGTCAAACAGGACGCACACCCATCGGAGATGCAAAACCAGCTGCTCAAGCTATCTTAGACATGCTCATGAATCTACCCGAAGCCATTGAAGGCGAAATCGCAGGTAGTATTCGGCGTGGACGCGAGACAATTGGTGATGTCGATTTGCTGATCGCTAGCGACAATACTGAGCCAATTATGGACACATTTGTAAATATGGAGAATGTCGCGCGTGTCCTCGGTCATGGTCCGACCAAAAGCTCCGTCGAATTACTCTCTGGTTTACAAGTCGATGTCCGTGTCCTTGAAAAGGCACGTTGGGGAACAGCACTTAATTATTTTACGGGTAGCCAAGCGCATAATGTCCGCATGCGTCAAATTGCACTCGATCAAGGTCTCAGTCTCAATGAACATGCCCTAAGCCCAGTAGATGATGGCAAAAATATCATCGAGGACGCAGAAAAAATCTATTGTGATACCGAAGAAAAAGTCTATGAAACACTTGGTTTACAATATGTCCCACCCGAATTACGTGAAGATAACGGCGAAATTGAAGCAGCCCGAGATAAAAGTCTACCCACACTCATCACCCGCGCCGATATTATCGCAGATCTACACATGCATACAACCTATAGTGACGGGAAATTATCAATCCAAGAAATGGCTGAAGCTTGTAAAAAACGTGGTCATCAATATATTGTCATCACCGATCATTCACGTAGCCTTGGTATTGCTAACGGTCTATCCATCGAACGCCTTATGGAGCAAATGGAAGAAATCCAACAAGTTAACGAAGCAATGGGTGATGATTTTCACATTTTCGCAGGAACTGAGATGGATATTAAAGCTGATGGCACATTGGATTATCCCGATGAAATCCTTGAAAAACTCGATTTTGTGATCGGATCCCTCCATGTCAGCTTACAACAGAAACGTGACCAAATCACCGAACGCCTGCTGAACGCCATCAATAATCCGAATGTCGACATGATCGGACATCCATCTTCACGTCTGATTCCAAATCGTGAACCTGTCGATGCTGATTGGGACGCAGTCATCAACGCTGCTGCCGAAACCAACACCATCTTAGAAATCAACGCCAATCCGATGCGCCTTGATCTCAAACCAGAACTAGCGCGATTGGCAAAGGATAGTGGTGTTTTATTGGCGATCAACACTGATGCTCATGCTGAAGATCAACTCGACTTAATGTCATTTGGTATCACAAATGCGCGACGTGGTTGGATCGAGCCAAAACATGTGGTCAATACTTGGTCAGTTGAAAAATTCCGCGATTGGATTCAAAATCGAGGGTAATCCGTAAACCAATCACAGGACGCGTACAATCATGACAAATAATTTACCGTCATTACCAGATGACAATAGCCAATTTGACGAAACAGTGCAAAATCAGTCACAGCGTCGCGTACCGACACAACAACCTAGTCGCACACCACCGCCACAGCAAGCTGTGCAACGCCAACCGACAAATTATGATATTCAGCGAGTTCGGCAACAGCGTCAACGTCAGCAACAAGAAGGTGTCTTATATTTTCCACTGTGGTCACTCGGATTGATGTTGTTCATTGTCATGATATTGGCTTTTGGGATTGTATTTCTGATTGTTGTACTTGGCGGTAATTCGTCTGTCCCACAACAAGATGCCGTAATTCGTATTGTCACCCAATCAGCATCTAACACACCCGATATACCTGATCCAAACGAAGCCGTTCTAGCAACCCCAACTTTACCCACAGAGCTGATCGTGTTACCGGAACAAACCCCAGTCAATTTGAATTTAGATGGACCGGTTTTACCAACTATTGCGATTACCAACACGCCAATTCCATTATCCGTTGGTGTACGGGTGAGTGTAATTAATGTCGGAGATCAAGAATTAAATGTGCGCAATGTACCGGGAGTCAATGGTAGTCAAGTATTATTCCGTGTCCCTCAAGGCACTGAATTCAGTATCATTGATGGCCCTCAACAAGCAGATGGATTTACTTGGTGGCAAATTCAAGATGCGACAACAGCACAACGTGGTTGGGCAGTCGCAAATTATTTAGACGTTGTTCAAGCAGGAACAGGACAATAATAAATGAGTGAAAATCTCGCACAACGTGCAGAAGCATTACGCGAACAAATCAATTATCATATCTATCGTTATAATGTCCTCGGTGACCCAATCATCACCGATCATGAATATGACAAACTCTTCCATGAACTACGCCAAATTGAGGAAGATAATCCAGACCTTGCGACACCAGATTCCCCTACATTACGCGTTGGATCAGATTTATCATCGGATTTCGATAAAATCCAACATGCTGCTCCAATTCTCAGTCTTGCAAATGCATTTGATGGTGACGATCTAGTTGCATGGGAAGAACGCAACTTAAAGCGACTACCTTCCAATACTCAGCTTGACTATGTGCTTGAACCCAAATTAGATGGGCTAACGATTGTCATCACCTACGAAAACGGCATCCTAACCCATGCCGCCACACGTGGTAATGGTGAACTCGGCGATAATGTTACAGCAAACGTCAAAACAATTAATACTGTCCCACTTCGTATCCCAGTCGATGCAAATAAAGGTGCCCCACCAGAGCGTCTAGTTGTCCGTGGTGAAATCTTATTCCACAAAGATGATTTTGATGCACTCAACAAAGAGCAAGTCGCGCAAGGGTTGGATACGTATGTCAATGCGCGCAATACAGCGTCAGGCTCGCTCAAGCAGAAAGATAGTCGTGAGACAGCCAAACGTAATTTAACCGCATATATCTATAGCATCGTTGATAGTGACGGTGTGATGTTGGAAACTGAGTGGGATATTGTGGGATATTTGCGGGATATGGGCTTTAATGTCATCACAAATGCCGATCATTATCCAACATTATCCAACATTATCCAACAATTACCCACATGGGAAGCAAAACGCGACAGTCTCCCCTTCGAGATTGATGGTTTAGTTATTAAAGTGAATGATTTATCCCACGTCCGTGAATTGGGTGTTTCAGGGAAAGATCCACGTGGTGCAATTGCGTTTAAATTTCCGGCTGAAGAAGCTACCACCAAACTTCTTGATGTAACCATCAACATCGGACGCACCGGAAAAGTCACACCGACAGCACAACTTGAGCCTGTCTTCATCGGTGGTGTGACCGTCTCTAATGCAAGCCTACACAATTACGACCAAATTGAATCGCTTGATATTCGTATGGGTGATATGGTAATTGTCAAGCGTTCGGGTGATGTCATTCCATATGTTGTTGGCCCTGTGACTGGCGCACGCACAGGCGACGAAGCCCCGATTAATCCGCCAGAAATATGCCCATTCTGTGGCACCCCGTTAATTCAGCCAGAAGGCGCAGTTGATTGGTTCTGCCCGAACCCTAAATGTCCAGAGCGTGTATTCCGTAGTCTAGAGTTTTTTGTTTCACGCGGTGCGATGGATATTGATGGCATGGGGCCACAAACAATTCAAGCACTCATTGAGCAAGGGCTGATTACCGACGAAGCCGACATTTTCTATTTGACAGAAGAACCACTACTAGAGCTTGAAGGGTTCGCACAAAAGAAAGTTGATAACTTATTAGCATCTATCAACATGGCAAAATCACGTCCATTTGCACAGGTACTCGCCTCACTTGGGATTGATGGCATCGGTACAACTGTATCAAACCTCATTACAGATAACTTCGATACGATTGATGATTTGTTGCAATCTACAAGCGCAATCAAATCTGCTGAGCAAGCATTTATCGAATATGTACAACCAATTATCGATAGTGCAAAAGGCGATATGTTTGGTCAAACCGATGGCGTGAAGAAAGTAATTTATCGCCTCAATCATCCGAATACCGAACTTGCCCCACGGTATCTATCCGCTAAAGATGTGCAAGCGAGTGTCAAACGCTTCTTGAAACCACTCAACGAGACCTCCCCCGTATCCGATGAACAACTCACAGGCATGTTGGATAAATTGGTCGATCTGATGCAAGCCTCCAGCAAATTACACAACATCGAAGGACTTGGTCCAATACTTGTGCAGAATATCGTGGATTGGTTTGCTGACGAGCATCATCAAAATCTGCTCAAAAAAATGCGAGACGCAGGTGTAAATATGCAAGCGGAGAAAAAAGAAATCGCTAGGACCGACCTTGCTGGAAAAACCTTTGTCCTCACAGGTACAATGTCGGTTTCACGTAATGAGCTTAAGGCATTGATTGAAGCCCACGGCGGGAAAGTCAGCGGGAGCGTCAGCAAGAAAACCAGTTATGTTGTCGCAGGTGATTCACCGGGGAGCAAGGTCGAAAAAGCTGAGAAAAACGGCGTGTCTATCATCACCGAAGATGAGTTGCGTGCTATGATTTCTGGAGAGTGACATGGGCGTTGAAGTACATTTACAATCCATACCTCCGAATTGTAAACTTTTGGATTTAGCGCGAGAACAAGCGGAGATTATTGGTCTGTTCTGGAATTTTGAAGAAATCAAAGAACATTGTTCCGTAAAATCCATCATTGGTGACCATGAATTAATCACAAAAATTGACAAGCTTTTCCTAGATTGTTTAGAAAAGCATCCAAGTCTAGAGAAAAGAAACTATTCGGGAAACCGTCAACACGACAAAATTTGGTATTTGCTATCACCGAATAGACGTAATCTCAATTTTAGAGGTTCAGAGGATAATCTGTTCTATGGAGCCATATATGGAGAGCAACGATTACACTCGAGTGAGAATATGTATTACAATCCGCCAAATACTGTGAGGTCAATTACGGAGTATTTAGGCTCTATTACATATGATGACTTCGGCAAACATTATAATTTCAAAGCAATGAAAGAAGCTGGAGTTTATAAAGTTCTACATGACAAAGATCGTCTAAGCTCTGCATGGAATGAATTTCAGAAAATACGGAAACTGTATCAAGAAGCATCGCAATTGGGTGAAGGAATGTTGACAGCAATTGAATAAGACGAATCTCTTTTTAAGGAAATTCTTGAACTACAACTTTAACTTCGAGATAGATAAAAAACATGTATGAAGACATTATTTCCAAAGATGTGCTAAAAGCAGTGATTTCAGGATAACCAATATGGGGCGGGAATTAAATCTACAGTCAATACCAGAAGATTCCGAACTACTTGAAATTGCAATACAAGATTTAGAAGTTGCCGAATTACTATCTTTAGTGGGTTATGTGTTCGAAGGTCAAAACCTATTTTCAAGATACAAAAATGATACATCGCGAGTATTTGATGAAAAGGCACAAAAAATTTCAAAGAAAAACCCAAAATCAGCGAGCGTAAATTTTATGATATTGGTCGACGATATGATGCAATCAATTACTTATTATGCGAAAAACGCCGTCTTAACATCACATTTGGACTCCAATATAGCCCAATTCATGTTGCTATGTATGGCAATAAACAAATACATCCCGAAGTAAAATCTAGTCAAGGATTTGATATCACACTGGTTACAGCGGATTATGTTCCGAAAATTGTCAGTTTCATACAGGGTGTAAGTTTCAAAGAGTTCAAAAGATTTTGGCATTCCGAAACAATGGGAGAATTTGGTGTCTACAAAGTGGACAATTCATGGGACGAACGTGATTTAGTCTTCTGCTGGGATGAGCTTCAGCGTATGCTAGCATTCTATTTGAGTGTTGAAGAACACAATGAAGCAGTCCTAACATGGATAACATAGAATAATAATTAAACACTACCAATTTTCACACGAATCGAGAACTCAATGTCCGAAGGCATTATCACAATTAAAAAAGGGCGCGAAAAGCCCATCCGTAACCAACACCCGTGGATTTTTTCAGGCGCGATTTTCCGTACTGAAAATGCGGTCGATGGGGAGCTCGTCACAGTTGTTGATCACCAGAATAATTTTCTCGCACGTGGATACTGGAATTCTAAATCACAAATTCAGGTTCGTATTCTCACATGGGAAGATGAACCGATTACCGACGAGTGGTGGGAAAACAAGTTTGAACAAGCCATCAAATTGCGGTCAATCATCCGCATTTATTCTGAGCCGAATCAAGAACAAGTTGCCTGTCGGATCATTAACGCAGAAAATGACTTTCTCCCTGGACTCATCATTGACCAATACGCCGATTGGTATGTCCTGCAAGCCCTGACGCTCTATATCGACAAATACAAACAAAAATTAGCAGAAATTTTTGCTGATGTTATTGGTGCTGATCAGGTTTATGAGCGTAGTGATGTTGACGTTCGCCATCGCGAAGGATTGCAGGAATCGACAGGATTATTGATAGGTGATGACGTTCCTGAAGTAATCGAAATCATCGAAAGCGATACCGTTTACAATGTCGATATTCGCAATGGTCATAAAACCGGATTTTATCTCGACCAGCGGGAAAACCGTGATGAATTAGCAAGGCTGGTTGCATTTTATGTAGATACAGCCAATGATGATGTTGACCAAATACAGTTACTCAACTTATTCAGTTATACAGGTGGATTTGGCATCTCTGCGCATAATATTGGCACACCTGTGCATACAGTCAATGTAGACGCATCTTACGAAGCTTTAGAACTAGCAGAAGCCAACTATAATCTCAATGACTTTAGTAGCGACGATGAACAAACCGCGGCGTTTATCCAAGCAGACTGTTTTGATTATCTGCATCACTGTGTTGACGAAGGTAAACTATTCGACATTGTAATTCTCGATCCACCCAAGTTTGCCCACAACAAACGGCAAATTGACCGTGCCTCCCGTGGTTATAAAGACCTCAACTTAAATGCATTTAAAATCATCCGAGAAGGTGGCTATTTAATGACATTTTCTTGTTCTGGTGCAATTAGCCGAGATCTATTCCAAAAGATTGTATTTGGTGCCTTAGCGGATAGTGGACGACAAGCACAAATTATCCAGCATTTGTCAGCTGGTGATGACCATCCGATTGCATTAACATTCCCAGAGGGTGAATATCTCAAGGGACTATTGTTGCGGGTATTCTAAACAATAGGTGTATCACAATAGATCGGCTCAATCACAATTAGTGAGGCAATCTATGATTATCAAATTTGGTATCGTTATTTTCGTGTTGATCAGTGTTTTTGGCTGTTCATCTGAGACAACATCAGATTATGTAGAAACTATACCAGTATTATCGACGATAAGCCCGACACCAACACCACATCATATTCCAACAGAGATTACACCACTAGCAACAGTCAATGCGAATATCAGCAATCAATTAGACCCTAATCATTCTTATCGGCTGAACGTTCAAATCAGTTCAGCGATGTTAAGATTGAAAATCTCAAGTCAAACATCTTCCCAGAACATACTCGCCCAATACGAGCTCGATACCCCTATTACAGACGAAACTGAATTTCCAAATTATGTATCAACTTTACACTTTGACCAAAATTGGTTGGGGTCATATTTACTCGATCCAATTAACTCTATAATCAATTGGTCGACGTATCCGATTAGTGAAATATCTGGGCGATTTGTAATCAACAATCACAAAACTATGTTATTGGTCGGCGCATGTAAAGTTACTGGTGGACGTGGACAATGGTGTGGTTTGTCAACATTATGGCTATTTGACCTAAACACCGGATACTACAAACTATATGACACGGATATGAAGCGGCTATATGACCTGCGGTTTAATCATGATGGGACTGAAATCATTGCGGAGGGGTGCTTAGAACAACCCAATGCTTATTTTGGATGGTGTGGTGATTCCGCAGTTGTCCGTTACCGCACATCCGATGGTGAGGAACTTATCCGTTTTGTGATGACACCAGAGCCAAGACAATAGATTTTAGATCAACACAAGTATTGATTACTCGAATTTTTCGTGATCTAACCGCTCTGAAATGCGCTTGATTTTGTTACTCGTCTCGTACCAACTTGTTTTGCTTAATCCAAGTTTTTCACGGATACGATCTTCATCAACACCAGCCCGAAAATCACGCACCGCTGATGTCCAACGCATCACCTCAAATGACAGTTTGAATGGGACTTCGGCGCGTTGTCCAACTTCGGTCAGGATATACTCAAGATTACGCGTCGTGCAGGTGAAGACATTTTCTTTCGGTGCATGTTGCTGATAGTATAAATCCAGTAATGTAATAAACTCACGATCTAATTCGATGCGCCGCTCTTTATAAACATTCTTGGCTTTGTGTTTGATAATTGCCATCGGCATATCAAGATTACTGCGGTCAATATCATCGCGCTCTAGCCGCCCTGTTTCCGATTTTTTGATGCCTGTTAGTAATAGTAATCGAAATAATACTTCAGCCCGATAATCTTGATCCTCACCTTTTTTCATCATCATGGATGCATCAATACATTCGCGTACTTGATCCTCAGTCAAAACCTCAGATAACGGTGCAGGACCAGATCGTTGCAAAATTGGTTTGGCTGGGTCATATGGAATCGCCTCAAGCCCTTTTAGCCATTTAAAGTACACTTTGAGTGTTGTCACCCGTCGCGCATATGTTTTACGACTACAAGAAACGCCACGTTTATTTTCCATCCAGTCTAAATATGCATTCAAGTCCGATGTCAGATATTGTGAAATCGGCGTTGCTGGATCACTATATTCTGCAAGTAAATTCATATCACCGCGAAACGCTTTGATTGTGTGGACAGACTTGCCCTCTTTGCGCAAGAATTCTCCAAACAAATCAAATGTTGCACCTAATGCAGTTTGTTTATTAATGTCTTTAGCTGTTTGTGGCTGATTAGGAAAAAGTGAAAGCTGTTTTGACATAGAACACATCCAATTTTAGAACAGATTTTCCCCTAGCATAGAAAGGATGTGCGAAACTGTCAAGTTTTAGAGCTCTATCGGACTAAATTCAATAATAAAAATCTGATTAAAACACCAGAGGATAAGCCAACGCTTACCCTCCGCACAATCAAAATTGGATATAAATGGACTTATCGTTTATTTGTCCATTCAGGATTGTCAAATTGTTCATCAAGGAGTTCCTCAGTCCGTTGAAGTTCCCACATAGAAAGTTCACCACGAAACATTTCTAGATCAAATTCTTCACAAAATCCACGTTCAACAGCCAATGCGGCGCGCTCCCATGATGGCGGATTATCCATTACATCACCCAAAGCAATTGCACGACTCCGCACTTTAGTTTTACCGGCTTCTCGATCCTCAGCAGTTTCAAATGCAAGCGCATCACAAATCCGCGCAACATCACCATACAAAGGAAGCGTGCCGTGTTGCAGGATACCTTCTTTACGGCGCACTTGCGCGCTACCAATAAGTTTGCGTTCATTTACAGTGATTTCGTAGTGTGATGGGACTTCAAAGCAAACAGGGCCTTTGGTTTTATCACGCAACCCATCCCCCTGATGCTCCGATTTAGGGGACAAACCAATATGTTGGAGTGCCTGTAATAAACCACGGCTAATTCGACGATAACTTTCAACAACATCACCATCTGCCAATGGATGTTCGATTGGGAGACTGACGCTATATGTTAGTTCATCACCGTGTAAAATCGCCTTACCGCCCGTTGGGCGACGTACAACATGCCATCCATGGCGATCTAATCCATCCATATCAATATCGCGGATACGTTGCCCATAGCCGAGTGACATACACATGGGAGCCCAACCATATAATCGTAAAGTAGGCGGTTGCATTCCTTGCGAGACAGCTTCTAAAATTGCGCCATCAATCGCCATGTTACGTCTTCCCGTAGTAAATTCGCTCTCAAAAATCACACGCCATTGACGCATTTTCTCACCTTGCCTATACTGATTTTTGTAAACTATAAAAACGTCAGAGAATGGAATCGGCTCACATGTCCGATAATTTCGACAACAACGACAACACCATACCCAACCCAAGAGTTACGAATCCCGATTACGATGATTACAATCAACCTACTGTTCCATCGGCGAGCTCTCAAGCACCACAAGTGTATAGCACATCCGAATATACACATCAGTCTAGGTCAGCCCCCCCGCCACCGCCGCCAGCATACAATTCATCGGCGCGCGAGCGATCTCGGAAACGTCGAGTCAGTGGACGTAACAGAAATAGCGAATGGGCATGGGTCATCGTTGCCGGAGGTATGATTGGTGTCTTTGCAATCGTTATCCTCGGCATTTTGATTGTGCTCCGCCTCCCCCAAGAAGAAGTAGCTGTGATCCCCACAGCGGATGTAGTTGCCGAGTTACCAACACCTGTTGATGCTCGGACAGAGTTTATTGAAAATAGTGGCGAAATCACTGGTAACGTTTTATCACTACCCGATGGCAGTACAATTGAGCTAACGCCATGGGATGGGACATCACGCTTCACAATGATTCTGGTAGGGCTTGATCGTCGTCCCGGTGAAACAGGCCTCGGTTATCGCACCGATACAATGATGCTCGTAAGTATCGATCCAACAACAGGTAGTATTGGTATCTTAAGTATTCCACGTGATCTTTATGTGCAAGTACCAGGATACACAGAACTACAGCGTATCAACACGCCGATGGTGTTTGGGGAAGCTCGTCAAGAAGGTTATGGACCAACCTTGTTGATGCAAACTGTTCAGCTTAACTTAGGTATCCGAGTCCATGATTTTATGGCTGTGGATTTCCAAGCATTTATTGATATTGTAGATCTAATTGGTGGTATTGATGTCACAATAGATTACAACATCAATGACGCTGCATATCCAAACATGAATTATGGGTATGACCCCTTCTATTTGGCAGCCGGATCACATCATCTCGACGGTTATGATGCATTACGTTTTGCGCGAACACGTCATGGTAGCAGCGATATTCAACGAGCAGAGCGTCAACAACAGGTTATATTTGCAATCCGTGACCGCGTTCTGAATTTAGATATGATTCCTCAATTACTGGTTCAAGCCCCTGCAATTTGGAGCACACTAAGTGACAATGTATACACAGGACTGAGTTTGGAGCAACTTATTCAACTTGGTTTATACTCCGTAGATATTGATCTAGATAACATCGAAACAGGTGTGATCGACTTTTCATATCTACAAAGCTATACAACTGAGTCGGGTGCATCAGTTTTGATCCCCAACCGATCAAGACTTGGTGGATTAATGGCGGAAGTATTTGGAGTAAATTACTCAGAGTAGTTTTTCAACTAAAAACAGCGTACCTATAATATAGCGTACGCTGTCTATAATAGCGTGCCCACTGTACCGTGTAGCCATAGTGTCTCGAACCTGTAAGATACAGGCCGGAAATTGCTCAGTAACCGCTGTCTTGGCTCAGGCCTATCACATTAGTTGCCGAAGATAAATTTCCATAATGAGAGTGTTGGCTCGGCACATATAGTACTATCACGCATACAGTAGGTTATATCCCTTGTTATACCATTGTAGATAAGTGCTGTAAAGTAAAAAATGCGTAACAAAATCTAACTGTGAGAAAGTTCATATCAAATATATGACAAAGTGCATTATAATCTTCTCGGATAGTTAGCATCATCTATTGGGGAGATTAAATGACAAATCCATTGGTACGAGAAAGTCTTGCAGAATTTGTTGGGACATTTACGTTAGTCTTTGTTGGAGCAGCATCTGTTATTATTGCACCTATCTATGGATTACTTGTACCCGCTTTTGCACATGGGTTAATTGTAATTGGTCTGATATTCACGTTTGGACATATTTCCGGCACTCAAATCAACCCAGCCGTAACGATTGCGCTATTTGTCGGCAAAAAACAAAATGCAAGAAAATCAGCAATTTTTATCACTGTACAACTTATTGGCGGCATCATTGCAGCGATTACCCTTACAGTATTGTTTCCGCCAAACAACCCAGAAGTCTTAGTATTCCTAAATGATGTGCCATACAATTTCGGTGAGACTAAGGGTTTCCTGACAGAAAACCTGATATGGCAAGCAGCAATCTACGAAGCTCTACTGGTATTTTTACTTGTTACAGCAATTTATCAAACAGCAGTCTATGGAAAAGCCGGCAACTTAGCGGCTGTTGCAATTGGGTTGACATTAACAGCACTTATTCTTGCGGGTGGTCCAGCAACAGGAGCATCAATCAATCCCGCCCGTTCGTTAGGTCCAGCCTTGATAGCATCTACTTCTGGAGAATCAATAGCTTATATTATTCCGTATTTTATTGGGCTCTTTGGTGGAGGCGCCATTGGTGGACTAGTCAACACTTACATCTTGTATGAAGTATAAGTCGATCAAACTAGAAGTTCTAAAATCAATGAGGGCTAGATATAGTCCAGCCCTCGTTTACGATGTCTAGATTTCAGTTTGTTCCTCTTCTTCCTCAGGTAAATCCAATTGAATGTATAACTCACTCAATTGTTCATCTTCAGCAGTAGATGGCGCATGTGCCATAATATCCATCCCACCCTGTGTTTTCGGGAAGGCAATTACCTCGCGAATATTTGGCGTAGATGCGAGCAACATACACAAGCGGTCAATCCCCCATGCCATACCACCGTGTGGTGGAGCACCATATTCAAATGCTTCGAGCATATGACCAAATTCTTCCATCGCATGTTCCATCGTTTGACCAATCAATGGGAAGATCTTTTCTTGAATTGCACGGTCATGGATACGAATACTACCACCACCAACTTCATATCCATTACAAACAAGATCGTATTGTGAACCACGTGCTTTACCGGGGTCAGTATCAAGTAATTCAACATCTTCTGGTAATGGCATTGTAAACATATGCTGTGATGGATCCCAACGTTGGTTTTCTTCATCCCAAATAAATTCGGGGAAATCAATTACCCAGCAGAATGCTAGTAAGTTCGGATCTAAGTCCATGTCCTTCTTAAAATGGTTACGCAATCCGTCGGTCACAGCATAAACAACTTCGGGTTCATCAGACATAAACAGAAGCAAATCACCGCCTTCAGCACCCATTTTTTCAAGTAGTTCAATTTTCAAGTCAACGTTGAAGAATTTACCAATCGGACCTTTAAGTTCGCCTTCAGGGTCGGTGGGAATGGTAATGTAAGCAAGCCCTTTTGCACCTGCTTTACGTGCCATACTTTCCAGTTCTTTACCAACTTTGCGCATCTGTGTCCCACTAAGTTCACCTGCAACACCCGGCACCCGCATACATTTAACGGGTCGACCTACCTTGACATTATCGACAAATACAGGGAATGCGCTACGCCCCGCAATTTCACTAATATCAATTGCACGAAGATCAAAACGAATGTCAGGGCGGTCTGTACCGTAAAGTTCCATCGCATCTTTGTAGAGAATATGTTGGAATGGTTCGGAAATCATGCGTTTTTCGGGTGTAATCGTTTTAACAAGTTCAGTTGCAAGATTTTCCATCAATTGCATCACATCTTCGCGCTCAACAAAACTCATCTCAAGGTCAAGTTGAGTAAACTCTGGTTGACGATCACCTCGCAAATCCTCATCGCGAAAACAACGTGCGATCTGGAAGTAGCGTTCAAACCCACCTACCATCAATAATTGTTTAAGTTGTTGCGGAGACTGCGGTAGTGCATAGAATTTACCAGGTTGTAGGCGACTTGGTACAAGAAAGTCACGCGCACCTTCTGGAGTCGTTTTAAAGAGTATAGGCGTTTCAATCTCGACAAAGCTTTCTTTATCAAGAAAATCGCGGATAAACTTAACCGTCTTGTGACGCAAAATCATATTATATTGCATCTGCTCACGTCGCAAATCAAGATAACGATGGCGCATACGAATCGCTTCGTCTACAGTGCCTTCATCTTTGTTAATATAAAATGGTGGTGTTTTAGCCTCATTTAAAATTTCGATACTATCTGCAACAATATCAATCTCACCTGTTGGTAAATCAGGATTTGCTGTGCCTTCAGGACGAATGCGGACTTTACCTGTTACTTTAATAACATACTCATTGCGAACAGAATCAGCAACAGCATGGGCTTCTGGCGTACCCTCCAAATCTGCTACAATCTGGGTAATACCCCATCGGTCGCGTAGATCAATAAAAATTAAGCCCCCCTGATCACGTCGTCGGTTGACCCAACCTGCCAACGATACAGTAATTCCTGCATCTTGCTCCCGCAGTTCGCCACACGTATGTGTTTTCATCATGATATTGTCGCTCCTATTTCAGACATTAAAGGTTCAAAAGAGGTCATTTAGAATAATAACTGACTTGCATATTTTTGCAAGATAAAGTCCATGTTTGTAAATAATCAGTCGCAAAGGATAGCACGGACAACATACTTACGCCTATAGTTATTCTGTCGAGGAAACGCTATGCGGATTACCCAAAACCGCTCACTTACACTTTACATCTGCTCTGTTCTTGTCTAAACTCTAGCACTATGTTGAGTAAAGACTACACAATAAGCAAACGACAACTCGGTTTTATCCTACTTTTGATAGGATTTTTGGGTGCGATTGGTATCTTGGCAATCGATCTACTTGGTGGTGGACAACAAGGTGGTATCGGTCCGGCACAGATGTTTGCATTGGGCATTATGATTGTTATTGGTATTGTTGGTTTAACTCTTATCCCTCTCGGCGATACGCCTGCATAGATATAAGATGCAAACGATAATTCGTCAACTTTATCGTCCACTCATGATTGTGGCGACTCTCGGACTTGGTTTTTCATTATTTGTGTATGTATTATATGCAATTAATCTAATTCAATTCCCTTTCGACTACGACCAAGGCGAAGGCTTCGAAGTCTATGATACGGTTTTATTCAGTCAAGGGGAACTCCCCTATCGTGATACTGAAGCCTATCCGTTTTATTCTAGCAATTATCCACCCCTCTTCCATGTAATGGCAGCACCTTTTGTGTGGTTTTTTGGTGCCGGTTATTGGTATGGGCGATTGCTGAGCTTCTTAAGTACATTCATAACAGCAAGTGCAATCATTTATGCTGTGTATCATGACGGGCACAAACATCGCTGGATAGCATTATTATCCGGTCTAGCATTCCTAGCCTCGAATATGGTTTATCATATTGGCCCTCTGGTTCGTCAGCACATCATGATGGTTATGTTTGAAACACTCGCTGTAGTCATCCTTGCACGAGCTTACCCTAAACGTGACACAAAGTGGATTGCCTTCGGATTTTTCTTGTTGGTTTGCGCTGGATACACTAAACAACTTGCTGCAATTACTGCAATAGCAGTTATTGGATGGATGTTCTTACGTCATCCGTTGCGCTCCATCGTTTGGACAGTTGGGTTTGGCATATGTGGTGGACTCATTTTTCTGTGGTTAAATATTGCTTCCGAGGGTCAGTGGTGGATACAAGCCATTGTAGCTAATGTAAATGAATTTAGACCATTTCAAGCATTTGGTCTATTTACCTTGTGGTTTCAATTACACGGATTTCTTCTAATCCCGGCCGGATTATTTGTACTCTATGAAATGTACTTTGATCGTTTTTCGATCTATAGTATTTGGTTTGTTGTCAGCGCATTGCTTGGTGGGATCGGATCAGGTACATGGGGTGCAGGTGATAGTTACTTTACAACATCAATTGCGGCGATGTGTATTCTCAGCGGCATCTATTTCTCCCGAACACTTACACAATCGTGGGCGCTCTCTGATACATATATCAAGCGATTTTTACCTAGTATCAAAATAACTGGTGTTGGTCTAATCGTTATTCCACTACTTTATATTGGATATGCACGCGCAACACTCAAAATGCCGACTGATGGGATATTTGAACCCATTGCAACCGCCCTCAATATCGAGCCTAACGTACGTGACCGATTCTATGATTCGGCGACATTCGATGTCGAAGGGTACGCAAATATCGGTTACTTCCTCACACCAGAAGATACTGAGGCGGGCTACCAAATTGTAGACATGATAAATGCAACTGACATGCCCGTTATGAGTGAAGAAGCTGGTTTTATGTTTGTTGCTGGACGAGATGTCGTCACCAATCCAACCCAGCTACGCAATCTATATTTAGCAGGTTTGTTTGATGGAAGTCAATTGGTCGAAATGATTGAAAATAAAGAATTCGGGCTTATTATTTTGCGGGCACAATTTTACCCAACCCCTGTTTTAGAAGCAATCGGACAACATTATGAAATCACAGATGTCATACAAATGAATGGATTCGATTATCATATCCGACAACCGATTCAATCTAGCGAAACCGACGTTTCAACCGCTCCATAATACTATTCTGAGGCTGTGGTGAAAAGCTATTTACAATAGCATCAATTTGTTTTTGGCTAACAGCATACATCTGCATTTTTTTGATCAGTTGCACAATTTCGACCTCGCGCGGAGATGTCAATGTATTATTGTCGTATTGTTGCATCCAACTATCAATTTGCACCTTCAACGTCGTTTCGCCTGTACCTTCTACAATGACAGCTAATTTAGACTGCAATACGTTAAGGCTCTCTTTCTTTTGTTCAACTGACCATGCACTAATTGAATCAATAACACTAATTATATCCATCCGAGGAATACCGCTTCGCACACAGTCATACCATAATTGCAACAACTGCAACTCATTAGAACGCAATCGCTGTAGGTTCTCAGACTGTTCCCAAGACATCAGTAATTTGTAAAAATTGTCAGGCAATTGCCCGTTTTGTTCGAAGTAATCGATCAAATAATCAATAGCAGTCGCCTCAAATTTTTGTAGTAATGTCTGTAAAAATCGTTGATTTTGTTCACGATAACCAGCCAATAGAACATCGTCAATTTCAAAGGCCAACAACTCTAAATCAGTCAATTTTTGTCGATAGGTGTCAATCTTCTTCTCAGCCGATTTGAGTTTATTCAATAGGATATTTTTCTGTCGGACTTCATCAGCTGACAATTGGAAAGATTCTTTACCACTAAACGCTTGTAAGGATTGTCGATGGAGTTGCAAACTAGTGGCAGCACTCTTAAGAATTATCATGTACTGCTGTACTTTATCATCTGAGCGCATCTGTGAAGGGAGCGCGTCTCGCTCGGATTCTAAGTCACTAATCTCAGAGCGAATGAGCTGCTCTTGGGTAATGGTGAGTGATTCATCATGCAATTGAATATATAATTCCATCAACTCAGCGTTTATTGACTGCAATCGTTGCGAGTCGGATTCTTGCATGCTCTCCCCTCCACTTATAATATTGGTTTAAATGTCACGTAAGCCACGTCTCGGGGTAGACCGACTGCTACCCCCACCCAATCCCATCGGTTTACGTTGTAACAAGAAATTACCATCTAAACGCATTTGATTTTTCAAGCTCTCAACAGATGCTTGCAACATCTGTAAAGTGACTTCTGATTTGTGTTCATGTGCCGCCAACATACGTGCCTGTAGAGCGACTTCACGCACAAATGCACCCGGTTGATCAACAAGGTCAGGGACAATTTCTTTATGTTCTTCACGCCACTGTTCAGACATATAATGTTTGAGCATTTCCTGTGCAATATTATCTTCTTGAATTGTTGGCACAACAAAAATACGATCTAACCGTCCGGGGCGTTTAAAAATACGCTCATCAATTGCGTCAGGATAATTTGTTGTCGCCAACATCAGCGTACCTTTGGGGTTATTTGGCGACTCAATCCCATCCAAAACATTCAAAATCCTTGCTTTATCGTCGCCACGCAAATATGCATCAATTTCTTCAACAATCAAAATTGTCGGATAACTTGCAGATGCTACAGCCTGAAATGCTCGCTGGATCTTCTCAAAAGTTGCACCATCGCGATCAGATCCTGACACATAAACAACAATTCGCTTCTGTTTTAGAGCATGTTTCGCTAATGCAGCACAGAGCATTGTTTTTCCTGTACCGGGAACACCTGCCATCAATAATTTACGAAATGGCGCAAGTTTTAGCTTCTGATAAAGTTCAACACCTTCGCTGAAGAACGCTTCAATATCTTCGAAAATTTCTTTTTTCAAAGTCGGAGCTAAAATCACATCTTCCCATTCAACAGTAGGGTCAAAGAATGCATCGGTACCGCCTATGATATAAACATCGCGCCGACGTTTAATACGAGGACGTACGGCGCGAGCACACTGCGATTCAAAAGCAGCCCATGTGTCTAAACGCCCTTCTGGCACAATTGCAATTGCAGTTAATTCTTGAACATCATCGTCAAAATATGAACTCGCGTAGATGACTTGGAAATCGTCATCAACATCCTCTTTACTCTCAAACTTAAACAGATAGGCACCAGCAGTAGCTGTCAGTACTGTTTTTCGGCCACGCGCCCCATAATCACTAATCGGTGTAATAACATCAGATTCAAGTTCATCAAATCCAGCATATTTCGCTTTGCCACGAAGAGACCGCCCAATTTTGACCTGTGATTGTGCGATTTTGTTACTGCACTCAGTAGAAGCCCAGATTGTTACATAGGGAATATCCGGATAACGTTTTTCCCATTCCGCACTCGCCCATTCGACGAGACGTTCATATTGCATTTGCGCGCCTTTTTCTCTTACTTTTCGTCTATAACCAAACGGCGAATTTCTACTTCGTCTGCGGGTATTGAATTGTGAACGATATCGATTTCTTCGCCTTGACATGAAATTACATAACACCTATTGACTTAATATGACATACACTACATCTTTAAATATAGCGCGAACTCTCTAAAATGGATATAGTGTTTCAAAGTAACCCACCAACCAGCGGAAAGTTCCAATCACTATGATAACTGCCTATATAACGGATACAAGCTACACACAACATACCCTTCCCCAGCACCCCGAACATGCAGGGCGAATTGAATCTGTATGGGCAGAGCTTAAGAAAGCTGGGTTAATAGACAGATTATCATGTCTGCGCCCTGCTCCTGTTACAGATGAACAAATTTTGAGCGTTCATACAAAAGACCATCTGAGTACATTGCAGTGGGTAGCAAAACAGGACAAGGTCGTTTTAATTGATCAAGACACTTATGCCTTGCCATCATCATTTGATGTAGCACGTTTATCAGCTGGAGGCGTAGTGAAAGCAGTTGATCAAGTTATGTCTGGTAAAGTCGACAATGCCATGGCAGCTGTCCGCCCGCCTGGACACCATGCCACACCAGCGCGTCAGATGGGGTTCTGTCTAATTAATAATGTTGCAGTTGGCGCGAGACATGCTCAAAAAGCATACAATGCAAAAAAAGTCCTCATCCTTGATTATGATGTACATCATGGCAACGGTACGCAAGACATCTTCTATGATGATGACACAGTTATGTTTATCTCGATTCATCAGAGCCCATTCTATCCAGGCACTGGGCGCGTCGGTGAGACAGGTAAGCTTAAGGGACATCAATTCACACTAAATGTGCCGATTGCAGGCGGTTATGGTGACTCAGCTTATAAAATGATCTTTGATGACATTATCTGGCAAGCTGTCGAGAATTTTGACCCTGACCTAATGCTCATATCTGTCGGGTTTGATGCCCACTGGGTTGATCCCCTAGCACAAATGCGTCTAAGTTTAGCAGGATATGACCATCTAGCGCGTGAGTGTATCAAAATGGCAAATAAAATCTGTAATGGGAAAATTGTGTTTGTCATGGAAGGTGGTTACGATCTCCAAGCATTAGGGCATGGTTGGCGCAATATTGCCCATGCCCTACTCGATGAAGATGATCTTAGCGATCCTTATAGTACAGCCCCATATGAAACATCAGCCGATGACCTCAAAGCAGATATTCATCAGATACGCTTGTTACACGGTCTCTAATTTAACAACAAGTCTCCCTCAGCACCCTGCTGTTCGGCGACTGCACCACGCAAATCAAATATCTGGTCGCGCAATGCCGCAGCTTTCTCAAATTCAAGGTCTTGTGCGGCCTTCTTCATTTCTTTTTCTAACTCGTCGATCATACGGTTAAGCTCACCTGTTGGTAAAGCTGTTAGTTCAACACCAGATGCTGATTTATTATCACTATCGTCAGGGTTCATAGACTTGAGTCGGTCTGTAATATCCTGAATGGCTTTGACGATCTGTTGAGGTTCGATACCACGCTCTTTATTGTGAGCTTCTTGCTTCTCACGGCGACGGTCGGTTTCGTCAATCGCCGCTTTCATCGCGGGGGTCATTTTGTCTGCATACATGATGACATGTCCTTCGATATGGCGTGCCGCCCGTCCAATTGTCTGGATCAAGGCAGATTCGGAGCGTAAGAATCCCGCCTTATCCGCATCAAGTATGGCGACTAAAGACACTTCCGGCAAATCTAAACCCTCGCGAAGCAAGTTAATCCCAACAACCACATCATATACACCCATACGCAAATCTCGCAGAATTTCAACGCGTTCAAGTGTATCAACCTCAGCATGGAGATATTGCCCCTTAATACCGAGCTCGTTTAAATATCCAGCTAATTCTTCCGACATACGTTGTGTCAGGGTCGTTACAATCGCGCGTTGCCCGCGTTTAACACGCAAAGCAATTTCTTGCAACAGGTCATCAATCTGCCCTTCAATCGGACGAACATCGATCTGTGGATCAACAATTCCTGTTGGACGAATGATTTGCTCAACAACTTGTTGCGCATGCTCATTTTCATACGGGCCGGGTGTAGCACTCGTATAAATAGTTTGGCCAACTCGCTGTTCAAATTCTTCAAATTTTAGCGGTCGATTATCCAATGCACTCGGCAAGCGGAATCCATAATCTATGAGCACTTGTTTACGCTGGCGATCACCGTTATACATACCTCGAATCTGTGGGACGGTCATGTGGCTCTCGTCAATCACAAATAGGTGATCTTCCGGCAGATAATCGATCAGTGTATACGGCGCACTACCGGGTTCGCGACCATCAAAGTGGCGCGAATAATTTTCAATCCCCGATGTAAAGCCAACTTCACGTAACATTTCGATATCGTATCGTGTACGTTGCTCAATCCGTTGTGCCTCAACGAGCTTATCTTCTTTTTTAAAATGAGCGATTTGTTGTTCGAGTTCTTCCTCAATATTATGGAGAGCTTGTTGGATATTATCATCGTCTGTAATATATTCGCGCGCCGGAAAGATCGTCACCAAATCATGCGTATGATGAATTTCACCTGTAAGTGTGTCAAATTCGACAATCCGCTCAACTTCGTCCCCCCATAGATAAATGCGAAAACCATTTTCCGAATATCCCGGAACAATTTCCAAGGTATCGCCACGAACCCGGAATGTCCCACGACGTAATTCAAGGTCATTACGATCATATTGAATGCGTACCAAATCGCGTAATAGTTGCTGACGACGAATCTCGTTACCAACTTTAAGGTCCACCGACATCTTACGCCAATTGACCGGATCACCCAAACCATAAATACAAGATACTGATGCAACAATCAAGACATCCCGACGCGAAAAAAGCGATGCGGTTGACGATAAACGTAACTGTTGAATCTGATCGTTAATATCTGTGGATTTCTCTATGAACAAGTCATGACGAGGGACATATGCTTCCGGCTGATAGTAATCATAGTAACTGACAAAATACTCGACCGCATTCTTTGGGAACAATCGTTTGAACTCTGCATAGAGTTGAGCTGCAAGCGTTTTGTTATGCGCCATTACGAGTGTCGGGCGCTGCGTTTCTTGCACAATATTTGCAATCGTAAAAGTTTTACCTGTACCCGTTGCACCTAGCAATGTCTGATGCTGATTTCCTGTATCTAAGCCATCGAGCAAACCTTCAATAGCTGTTGGCTGATCTCCTGTTGGTTGATATTCGAACTCTAATTCAAATTGAGGCATTATTTCTCCTTGAAATACCGAACGGGCGTTCGACTGAGATCTATAGTATAGCGGTTTTTCACAAATTATCACAGAGCCTAATTTGCAGTAAAATGACTCTTAGCACAATCATTTTAAGCTGGAGACATATCAACTCATGACAACACATCATAAACAATTTGCTACAACTAGCCGAGGACTCAACCGCCAAACACCACCAATGCGTCTTTTTGAAAAAGCCAAAATATACGGAATTTGGAATCCGAGTGACATTGATTTTGCTCAGGACAAACAAGATTATGCAGGTTTAGCTGAGAACGAAAAAGACATTATCAAACGACTCACATCACTATTTGTCGCAGGTGAAGAAGCAGTGACCCTCGATTTGCTCCCTCTGATTATGACCATTGCCAAAGAAGGGCGTATTGAAGAGGAAATGTTCTTAACATCATTTCTATGGGAAGAAGCCAAACACACAGATTTATTTCAACGTTTCCTTACTGAGGTTTTGGAAGTAAACGGCGAAGATTTATCGCACTATCATACCGATAATTACAGTATTATTTTTTATCAAGCACTGCCTCAAGCATTGTATACTTTGATGACCGATCAATCCCCTGAAACTCAAATTAGAGCGTCTGTCACCTATAATATGATTGTCGAAGGTGTTCTAGCGGAGACAGGGTACTATACCTACTTCACCATGCTTCAGAAAAACAATATCCTACCAGGCCAAGTACAGGGTGTTACCAAAATCAAACAAGATGAATCACGTCACATTGCATATGGTATTTATTTGATTTCAAGGCTTGTCGCTGAACATCCACATTTATGGGATATTGCTGAAGATACAATGAATACACTACTTATGCCTGCGATTGGCATCATCGAAGAAATCTTCGGTTTGTATGATCCTGTACCTTTTGGATTAGAGATTGACGATTTCATTAATTTTGCGATGGGACAATTCCAGAAGCGGATGAATCGTATTGAAAATGCACGCGGTAAGTCGCTTGAAGATATTGTCAAGATTACACACAAAACGATTGAAAACAATGATGCATAATATTATTTAGATTAATTTATTCAAAACCATTGACATCACAATACCTGTCTGATATTATTCAATCTCGCAGTTAAAAAGACTGTATTTAACAATTGATGCGGGGTGGAGCAGTGGTAGCTCGGCGGGCTCAAGTGCTGTGTTGGTAAAAGCAACCACAAAATACCATCATTATGGTTTGTGCAACACTTGCAGTGGGCGGTATAGATAGAAATGTCTATATGTTTACTTGTCAAATTCGGGGAAACCTTTGGTATGGCAATCCCGAGCCAAGCTCTAATTGTAGAGAAGGTGTAGAGACTGTTTGGCAAGCACCGTAATGTTTAAACATCGGTGAAGAGACAGTCCAGACCACAAACTGCTAGTGCAGGTAGCGAAAGCTATAGTGGTAAGCATAACCCGTAGGTCGTAGGTTCGAATCCTACCCCCGCGACTTTTGCTGATGTAGCTCAGCTGGTTAGAGCGCGCGACTCATAATCGCGAGGTCGGAAGTTCAAGTCTTCCCATCAGCACCAAGATAAAGACTCATGCAGAGTCTTTTTTTGTTTATATTGGTGGCAATTGTTATGGCAAAACCTGAAGCTAGAAAAAAAGCTAGAGAATTACGAACACAAGGCAAGTCAATAAAAGCAATCGCATCTGAAGTAGATGTTTCTACCAGTACAGTCAGTCGATGGGTTCGTGATATCAAGCTCTCAGAATCACAACTTGAGCATCTAAGTGAACAGAAGAAACAATGGGGTTCACAAAATAAAGGGGCACAAAACAACAAAGCTAAGGCCAAACAACAAAGATTACAATATCAACAAGAAGGTCGTAAACAAGCTCAAAAGCGTGATTGGCTTCATATGCAAGGATGTATGTTATATTGGGCTGAGGGTGCAAAAGAAAGAAACAGGCTAGAATTTGTAAACTCAGACGTACACATGATGAAATTATTCATGAAGTTTATGCGTAATAGCCTTAATATAAATGATGCAGATATTGTTGTAAGAATTCATTGCCATGATACGGAAGTCAATCGAATTCACGAAATTGAAAACTATTGGTCAAAAACGTTAAATATTCCACTCGAAAACTTCGGGAAAACCCAAATTAAACAAGGCACAAGCTCGAGAAAGAATAGATTAACTAACGGTATATGTACTCTAAGAGTCGATAACACAAAGTTGGTACACCACGTTTTTGGCGCAATACAAGAATATGGCGATTTTGACAATCCAGATTGGATATTTTAATCAGTGCATCTCATGACGTAGCAAATCTTCAAGTGTTTCCCGTTTACGAGCAACTGACCACGACTCACCATCTGCTGAAACAACAACCTCTGCCGGACGTAAACGCGCATTATAATTACTTGCCATTACCATACCATATGCCCCAGCTGTCATGACAACAACTTTGTCACCAACATTCATTTCTGGCAACACACGATCTTTTGCTAATACATCGGCAGTTTCACATACCGGCCCAACAATATTAACTGTCAAGTCGCCATCAGATTTCTTGACTGGAACAATCTCATGATGTGCCTGATAGAGAGATGGTCGAATCAGTTCCGCCATACTGCCATCAGTAATATAGAATGTCTGCCCTGCTTGCTGCTTAACATACTGTACTTCTGTTATTAAAATGCCTGCATCAGCCACAATCGAACGCCCAGGTTCTAGTAGTACGGCGTAATCTTTTAATAATGGCACAAGCGATTGAGCAAAACTCTCTATAGATGGCGTTTCTTCATCAAAATGATAGGGAACAGGAATTCCGCCACCCATATTGATCGTTCGAATTTGTGGATAAGGTTGAATGAGTGCAACAGCTTTTTCCACTGCTTGTATGGTCGCATCTTTATCACCGAGTTGACTACCGATATGAAGATGGATCCCAGCAAATTTAATATTGGGGTATTTAGCTTGCTTTTCCAGTATCCCTTCAATGACTTCAGCTGTGAGGCCAAATTTAGCCCCACCGTGACCTGTTGAGATATATGGATGTGTATTAGCTGTGACTTGCGGATTCAACCGCAATGCAACGTTTACAGCTTCTACGTTTTGGGCTTTCGCACTTGCTTGAATATAGTCCAATTCAAGTACATTTTCGACATTAAACCAACCGATATCTTGTTGTATTGCATAATCGATTTCTTGCCTTGTTTTACCAACACCCGCAAAAACAATGTGTTGTGGGTCTACACAAGCTTGTATGGCACGATAAATTTCCCCCATACTAACGGTATCAACGCCCGCACCAGCCTCAGATAAAGACTTTAATATAGCAAGATTGCTATTGGCTTTGGCACTATAGTGGATATGTGTATCCAATTGAGCAAATGCAGTTTTCAACCGATTATAATTTTCAAGAACTCGTTTTAAGCTATAAACATAGGTTGGTGTGCCGACTTGATTTGCGACTTCATCTACAGAGATGGCATCAATATATAGATCACCGTTTAGATAGTGAATTGATGAATTAAAGACCATTACTTTGCCTTTACTAGTTCAAAGATCTGCACAGGCTGACTAATCCCCTTTGGTTGAACCGGCTCCAGTTCATTAAACTCAAAGGTATCGATAACCATATCACGCGTTGCTGCAGATACAATAACTTGATTACCACTTGCAGCACTACACAAACGTGATCCTAGATTCATCACACGTCCCATCGCAGTAAAATCTGTACGTATTGGCGGACCAAACTCACCAGCAATTACCTCACCCGACGATACACCAACCCCCATTAATGGTAATTCGCGCCCTTGTTCTGCTAGTTCTTGTCTCAATTTCTCATGTACTTTTTGCATCTCCAATGCAGCAGATGCAGCGTAGTACGCATGATCTTCCATCGAAACCGGTGATCCAAATAATGCAATCACTTCGTCACCAACAAATTTATCGAGTGTGCCACCAAACTCAAAAATCACATTCGTCATATCTTCAAGGAAGTGGTTCAGTGTATCAACCAACTCATCTGGTTCAGTCCGCTCAGCCCATTCCGT
Organism: Anaerolineales bacterium UBA6055; assembly: GCA_002428985.1. Taxonomy (GTDB): domain Bacteria; phylum Chloroflexota; class Anaerolineae; order Aggregatilineales; family Phototrophicaceae; genus UBA6055. The sequence continues at coordinate 85,921 of DIYL01000057.1, forward strand.
AGAACCGCGTAGGTCAGCAAATAAGACAGATAGAACAACACGCTCTCCAGTTAATACACTATCATCGGCACGTTGCAATAGCGCATCTAGAACTTTTGGATCTACTGATCGACTCAATACTTTACGCATCCGTCGACGTTCCAAGCGTTCAAATACAGCTGTATCAACCTGACTAGTGATTGCAGATAACATCCGGCGATCATCGGGGGTAAATCCATATTCATGGGTGCTATTGACTGCCCCAAAAACACCAATAATTTTATCTTTTAAAATCAAAGGAACAGCCACAATCGAGCGTACAGCAGTCTCAACATCATTATCATAAATCACATCTTCGGTTTTGAGTGCCTGTGTAGAGAATCTATCAATTGTACTGGTATAGATGTCATCAATTTCAACATCAGGAGGGATGGATGCCATCAATTCTAGAGATTCTTCATTCTCGTTATAGAGCATGATATAACCCATCTCGCAATTCACAGCACTACATAATTCATCCAATACTAAATGCAACATCTCTTCAAGTTCAATTTCTCGATCTCGAATACGATCAATTTTGTAGATAGCTTCCAGTTCACGATTACGCTGTGCCAACTGCAAGGATATACGATGTTTAACAACAGCAGAATCAATCTGACTCATCATGGCATACAATAGACGGGATTCAACATTTGAGAATGTTCTTACACGTGCAATAATAATCGCCCCGACTGGGTCACCATATACGCGTAAGGGCGCACCCAATAAGACAAATTTCTCTAATTCTGGCGCAATAACAAAAGTCTGTGGAGATTGAACATCTTGCATCTTTGCACGTAGACGGTTCTTCAACTGTTGCGATAAGGATTCACCGTAAATATTGCCACGGACGATCGTTTCACGTTGTTCATCTGTATCTACCATAACAATGCAAAATTCAGCTTCAAAGTGCTTCAGAATAACTGCAGAAAAACTATTCAACAAACTACGTTCATCAGGTGAACTATCTCGTAGATGATCAATTTGGAAGATAGCTTCAAGTTCCCGATTACGTTCTGCAAGCTTCCACATAGTACGAGCTTGCATCACAGCGGAGTCAATTTGTGCCTCTGCAACTGTCAACAATTCTTTATCATCATCATCAAAAGGGGTACCATCACGTGCTACAAAGAATCCGCCAACAATAATCCCTGTATTATCAATTTGAATCTGAACAGCTAGCGAATGATTCCATGCACTCGATTTTAGAGGAAATGGTCGATCATAGTGCATTGCTTCACGGCAAAGTGGTTCTGCCATATCTTCGGGCAAGCTAATTGCTGCCATTGCTTCTTTCTCACGTGTGTCATCTTCTACTAACAAAATTGCACTAACATCAGCAAAAAAGAATCGCTTTAGCAAACTAGCAATTGCACTAAACATACTTTGAGGAGAGCGACCTTGATCTACTGTATCACGTATACGGTCTATACTATTTAGCAATTCAAGTTGTCGATCCTTAAGTTTTAATTCTCGTTCTGTCATAACGCCGTACTCACCCTATATGTTGTTGTGTAATATCAATATTGAATCGACCTGATTTAACAAGTATGCTATTTAGTATAACAGACAATCCAACGAATGTTCTATCAGAATAAGGAGCTAGTATACACTTGATAGAGAACACTACTGATGAAAAACTGTTAGAGGCGTATCAATCTATCCGGCGACGCGAACATAAGCTGATCCATGATATGTTGCCTGTTCTGAATAAAATCGAAACACTTGAACCGGAACAAGTTGATCAGGTACGCGACGCAATGTTCCATACCGATCATCCTTACCTAATGGTACTGGTTGGGCCATTTAATGCGGGTAAATCAAGCATCGTTAATGCTTTGATGGGTACGGATAATCTTCTCAAAATCGGTGCGACCCCGACAACAGATTCAATTCAAATTCTACGTTGGGGTGAAGAAGCTGAACGTATGGAATCGGGTGGCGAAGTTGAAACCGTATTCTACCCCTCCGACTTACTCAAAAAGGTCAGTGTTGTTGATACACCCGGTCTTGAGTCCGTTATCAAATCGCACGAAATTACCACGCGTAAATTCTTACACCGTGCCGATGTTGTCTTACTCGTCATGATGGCAACACAAGCCATGACATCTAGCAATCTTGAAACCATGAAAATGTTCAAGGACTATGGTAAGAAAGTTATCATCGTTGTTAACCAATGCGATTTGCTAGATGAGAGTGAACGTCAAGAAATTGAAGAATTCATTCGTAACGAAAGTAAGTCCAAACTGGGAACACAACCCGATATCTGGATGCTCAGCGCGAAACAAGGCGTTGAAGCCAACAGTGGTGCCGTCCGCGACGAAGCTTTATGGGAAACCAGCGGTATTCAACAAATCGAAGCGTACATCGACGAACAATTGAATGATGCATCCCGTCTACGCCAAAAACTGCAAACACCGCTTCAAATTGTTCAGAATGTTCATTCAAAAGCACTTGATGCGGTCAAAGAAAATCAGGCGGCACTATCTCACTATCAGAGCATCAACGAAAATATTGACCAACAACTAAAAACGCAACGCCAGGGTCAAAAGAAGTCGGTGACCGAAATTAATGCCGAAATTGATGAGCAATTTAAGGAAATCGGCAACCGTAGTGAAGGCGCGCTGATGGACATTTTCAAGTTATCAAATGCGATACAATCATTCATTGGTGGGATTATTCAGCTTGTAGGATTGACACGCCTATTAGGGGGTCTAACAAAAACCTCACGGGTAGAAAAATCCTTCGAGAGATATAACGTATTCCAACCGATGGAAGAAATCAACAATATCGTGGATAAACTTGGTCCTCGTCTTGAAGGGCAAGACATGCAAGATATTGATGACCTCATCAAATATGGTCAAAGCGAGGTTAACAAACTACCTGATGATTTACAGGATAAAGTTATCGGTAGTATCCAAGCGCCAATCAAATATGTACGTGACCATATCCAAAAACTCGATACCCAATTGGAACCCATCGAGCAATCGACACGTAAACTAGAAGTAAATGAACTAGAAGATGCTTTCCGCAACACACTCATGTATCTTGCATCATGGCAACTGATTGCATTAACCCTATTCTTTGCATTCACACAATTCTCTAGTGGGATGGAAGACGGTGTCTTGCGTCTATTGATTATGCTAGTTATTCCATTGGTTGCAATTATGGGTTTCCTGATGATGCCGATTCGCGGACGTATGATTCATAAGCAATATGTGGAACGACTCAACATGCTATCCGAGCAATATCAAAAGACAATTCATACTGCCGCTGATAAACAAATTGATTACGGTATCCAACTCCGTAAAGACGCCATCGCACCATTAACTCGTTTGATTAATGCACAGACCTCTATCCATGATGATCACCTTGAAAGCCTCCGTAGTAGTGAGCAAGTCATTGTCAGTATTGAGTCTGACTTGAACTCACTTGGAAAACGTAAGTTGTTAGGAGTAGCGATATGACAACACCCGCAGTCAACACCCTTGATGGACCAATAACCGCTTTACGCGAACGGGAAATCAAGTTAATTAATCAAATTGCTGAATCTATGGTTCAGTATGAAGCTAAAGCAGAAGACAGCCGTGAACGACTCAAAGATGTTGCTCAAGATTTGCGCGATATGTTTTTCATCGTGTCAGTCATTGGTGAATTTAACGCGGGGAAATCCACGTTTATCAATGCATTGATAGGTGAAAAATTGTTACCCATGGGTATCAAACCAACGACTGAATACATCGAACTTATCCGTTATTCAGAAAAACCCGAACGTAAACCAGTTGTGCGAGCTGATGGTCTGCGTGAATGGTCCCACCCAAATATCGGAACAGACGGCGTTGCAATTGTTGATACACCGGGTACAGGTTCAATCTTCCAAAAGCACGAACGAACTGCAAAAGACTTTCTGCATCGTAGTGACCTAGTTATCTTTGTAATTTCGGCAAAGCGGGCTTTTGGCGAATCTGAGCGACTTTACCTTGAATTAGCTAAGGATTATGGCAAGAAAATCATTCTGGTGTTGAATCAGATGGATTTGCTCACCCCTGCCGAACAAGCTGAGGTCAAGAAGTTTGTTGAAGAACGCGTTCAAGAATTCTTGAATATCGAACCTCTACTGTTCTTGACATCCGGCAAACAGTATTTCGAGAACACTGAAGCCGATATTACAACTGATAAAAGTGGTATCCTAGCCGTCCGCGCTCATCTACGTGGGGTATACCAAGAAGCCCCCCCTGCCAAGCAAAAGTTACTCACACAACTCGCAACAGCAGAGCGCATCACACAACATGTCTACGAAGATATTCAAAGCAAATTAGACTCGGTCAATGTCGATACTGAACGCATCAAGGACATCGAAAGTGAATTAGAGCAACAATCACTGGGGCTTGATAAGCAAATGGCAGAAGCTAAAGCAGAAATCGACAAAACACTGGAAAGTATCCGTACTCGTGGTACCAAATTCATTAACGAGAACTTGTCGATTCGTAAATTGCGTACCTCATCACGTAAAGATGGTCTACAAACACAATTTACTGAAGAAGTTATCGGACGCTCGCTAAAAGACATCAACAAAGCATCAAATGATTACATTAATGCTGTCGTTGATCAAAGCCGTGGTTATTGGCGTGGCGTGATTGATCGCCTCAATAAGCTACAAGACATCCTTGAGCGTGATGTTGATGCCCTTGACGCTGGCATTTACTCGGAACAACGTGAAAGCCTTCAAGATGCTATCCGCATTGCAGAAGCAGAGCTAAAGTCATATTCGACAGGTAAAGTCATCAGTGAGATGGAAAGTGCATTTAATGCAAATATGGGTGGTTTTCAACGATCCGTATTGGCATCCATGAGTAGCATCATCACTGCATTGGTTGCTATTGCGACCCCGGGTCCGTTATTTGGCGCAGCAGCAGCTCCATTTGCACTCCCTGCATTTGTTGCAGGCGCAGCAGGTGCTCTCATATTTGGTTATCCAGCCTATCAATACTACCGACGGGTAAACCGTGAAACCATCGAAAAATTCAATACAAATATTGATCAACTTGAGAAGAACTACCATGAAGCACTTGATGACTTAACAAAGAAAGAACGGGGTCGCCTGAACCAATATGGTAAACAGGTGCTTACACCTATCTTTAGTCGTCTTGATGTCCTAGCCAAACGCTATGGTGATCAAGATAAAAAGCTCAAAGATTATCTCGATGACATCGTAGACTTACGAGGACGCATCGAAGCCCTCTAAAACTTATTCAATCACTCTCAAAACGGACAGTTATGATATTGCTGTCCGTTTTGTATATAATAAACTTATGACATTAGAACAACAATTATTAATAACAATCCAACTTATTATTTCTGCTATTCTAAGCCTAATCATTGGCATGGACCGTGAACGCAAAGCCAAAGCGGCAGGATTACGCACCCATATGCTGACAGGTGTCGGTGCATGTCTGTTCACTTCGCTATCTATTGCTGCATTCCCTGATGGTGATCCAACCCGCATAGCATCCAATATTGTAACGGGAATCGGTTTTCTTGGTGCAGGGACTATCATTGTCCGTAACAATCAACCTCATGAGCTCACGACAGCAGCCAGTATATGGGTAACAGCCGCAATAGGTATGGCAGTAGGCACAAATGCATTTTTGGTGGCAATTACTGGCACACTCCTGATATGGCTCATATTAGTTGTTATTGGACGAATCGAAGAACATGCCTATCAGCATAAAGGTGAATCGGCACAGTCCACAGACACTGCACCCAGTTAAACCGATTTATACTGTAAATTCGCCATTCTCGTAAAACAACTCACCATCAACATGAATCTGACTATCTTCTCGCATGTCACAGATCATATCCCAGTGCACGGCACTTTTGTTTTTACTTCCAGTTTCAGGGTAACCCATTCCGATTGCCATATGAACTGTACCACCGATTTTCTCATCATAAAGAATACTACCTGTGAATTTGTTAATCCCAAAGTTCGTACCAATCGCAAATTCACCAAGGTACCGCGCTCCTGCATCAGTATCTAACTGTGCATGTAATAATTCCTCGTTTTGTTCAGCCGTGCCGTCAACAACTTTCCCATCTTCAAACTTGAGTTCAATCCCACTTACAGCACGTCCACCAACGATCGATGGATATGTAAAACGTACCCATCCATTGACACTATCTTCAACGGGTCCGGTAAAAATTTCACCACTTGGCATATTACGTTTGCCGTCGCTATTTATGAAGATACGGTCTTCAATACTTAGCTCAAGATCAATATTTGGCCCTTGCAACTTGACCTGTTTTTTACCTGCGAGGTAATCCACTTTGTGTTGTTGCATCTCACTGAGTTTACGCCATTCAGCGGCAGGATCATCATGATCACAGAAACATGCCCCATAGACAAAATCTTCATATTCTTCAAAACTCATGTTGGCTTCTTGCGCACCAGCTTGTGATGGAAACATTGTGCCCACCCAGCGGAACTCACCTCTTGCAGCACGTTCTAGCCGTGTCGTGAGAATTTCGCTTTGTGCAGCACGATAATCTTGTATTCGTTTACCACTAATATTCGTCATTGCACGTGTATTTTCCGCAGCACGAACGCGAATATAAACATCTGCATCCTCGATATAGTTTTTCATTGTGGGGTCAATCCACTCGAGTTGTTCTCGTGTTGCATTACGCAAGAAATACCGCTGCATATATTCATCATTCATAATAAGTGTAGGATAGCCACCAGCATCCACAACAGCTTCAAAAATATCACGCAATACAGGCAATGAATTAGGATCTCCTAAGATACCCACCCAATCCCCTTTTTGTACTTCTGTCGAATAAGTAACAAGCAAATTAGCTAAACGTTTACGACGAACATCAGACATAGTCTTTCCTTTATCAGAATTAAGCATTTAAATTAAATTGAATAATAAGGTAAAGAAAAAGCGCACATTTTGTACGCCTTCTCAGTCTACAAATTATGCAAGCTCTTGTGCTTTTGCCAAACCAGCAACAAAATTCACTTCATCACCAATCACAGGCACATACTCAGCATATTGTACTGTGTTGTCTTTATCCAATACGAACAACGCACGTTGACACACACGCCAATCAATGTCATGGACACCGTAGTCATTAGCAAATTGCATATCGCGATATGTTGTCAAAGTTTCCGTATTTTCGATGCCTTCATTGCCGCAAAAACGATTGAGTGCAAACGGCATGTCGGCACTAACAGTCAATACGATAGTGTTATTTAGATTTGCGGCTTCTTCGTTAAAACGACGAGTCTGAGCAGCACAAACACCTGTATCAATTGATGGAATAACACTAATAACCTTTACTTTTCCATCATAATCAGTCAATGATTTTGTTGATAAATCATTAGCAACCAGTGCAAAATCAGGCGCAGATTGCCCTACTTCTAGCATATCATTTTGTACAGTGTGTTCGTTGGGTCCAACCATCATACCGGGGCGTGCCATACGATGTTCTCCTTATACTAAGTTAGGATTTTTTAAGATATATCGTCCAAATTATAGTCATGCAAGTAAGTGACTCACAATTGCCAACGTCTGAAAAGAGACATTCTTTTATCTCGCATTAATCAAATAGGGAGTAATCCATGCAACGCAATCGTATCCTAATCGGAGTAGTAGTTATCGTAGTCGCAATTATTGGACTGATTATCACAGAACCCTGGACATACTTTGTCGTTAACGAAGTTAATGAAGCATTCCCAGGTCTAAGTAGTGAGCAACGTGAAGCTGTTAATAATATGCCAGAAGACCAACGCACAACGTTACTCGAGATGGCAGATGAAAATCCAGAAATGGCCGAACAAGTTGCTGAAGCGCAAACTGGTGATGATACTGTTGTACCAGAAGCTGAACAAGCCATGCCAGATGATATGCCAGAAGAACCTGTTGTACTCACAGTAGGGTCATTTATTATGATTGATCCAGTCCATAGTGCAGATGGGACAGCAACTGTCTATGAATTACCAGAAGGTAATCGTGTGCTACGTTTCGAAGATTTCCAATCCACAAATGGTCCGCAACTACATGTATTTCTATCCAAAGAAAACCCAACGACAACATTTGCAGGTCTAGGTGAAGACGCGATTGATCTTGGTCCGCTCAAAGGCAATATCGGCAATCAAAACTATGATATTCCAGCCGATATAAACCTCGACGAATATCAAAGTGTCGTCATCTATTGTGTGCCGTTCAGTGTGGTATTTAGCTCAGCAGCATTTTCGTAATGATTTATGTAGGGGCAGATGGTGCCCCTTTTTGTATATCTACTCAAAATCTCGGAAACGCCAGTCACCATCAACCATCGTGCCTAGTACATTAATGTCAAGAATTTCTTCAGCTTCAATCGCGTAAATATCACGATCTAGTACAATCAAGTCCGCAAGATACCCTTCAGCCAACTTACCGAGACGATCTTCCATATTAGCTGCATAAGCAGAACCTTGTGTAAAAGCAAGCAATGTTTCATCAAGTGTCAATCGTGCATCAGGATACCATCCACCCTCTGGTTTCCCATTACGTTGGCGGGTAATAGCAGCATGGATACCTATAAACGGGTCAAATGGCTCTACAGGTGCATCAGACCCAAATGCTAATGTCACACCACGATCAAGCTGAATACGAGGATTGTAGGCATACTGTGTGCGTTCACCCCAGTAACGGTCAGCCATAAACATATCCGAGGTAGCATGGATGGGTTGCATAGATGCAATAATATCCAATTCTGCTAGCCTATCTAAATCCGTGGGGTGCATAATCTGAACATGCTCAATCCGATGACGACGGGTCGATGTAGATTCGTCACGAACTTTTTCTTCAGTACGTACTGTCTCAAATACATCTAAAACATCATGTACAGCTTTATCACCAATCGCATGAATTGTAGATGGCAAACCGTTTGCGCTGGCACGACTGACATACTCAGTCATTTCGTCTTTATCAACAACGACAATACCATAATTATCAGGTTCCCCTTCGTATGGATCAAACATCAACGCAGTTTTAGGTCCGAGTGCACCATCCGCAAATAATTTAAGTGCACCAATCCGAATCCAGTCATCACCAAAATTCCGACGAATACCTGAGTCTAACGCCGCTGATAGCCACGCTTGATTAATTTGCTTAACTACACGAAGAGACAAATCTCCACGTTCACGCAAAATCTGTAGCGCTGCAAGGCATGACGGATTGTCAAAATCATGAATCATTGTAAGACCAGATTTTAAAGCAAGCTCCTGTGCATCTACCATCATATCTGCGAGCTGATCAGAAGTCGGTACAGGCACATTATTCCGTACCATGTTCATTGCAGGGTCTTCAAGCAAAATACCAGTTGCTTCGCCCTGTGCATCGCGATAAATTTGACCACCTTCTGGGTCGGTTGTGGAGTTTGTGATACCAGCTAACTCAAGTGCTTTACTATTTGCCCACAAAGCATGACCACTTTTCGCGTTTAATGCTACAGGATGATCAGGGGCAACGGCATCTAAATCTTCTTTGGTCGGGAATTCACGGTTTTCCCATAAATCTTGCGCCCAACCCCGCCCCGTTATCCACTCTCCAGCAGGTGTAGACGCAACACGCGCTTTTACACACTCTAGTGCAATCTCTTTACTTTCAACTTCAAATACATCAACCGATCGCAATGCACGGGCTTGCCATTCCCAATGTAAGTGCGCATCAGTTAAGCCAGGCAGAACCGTTTTCCCATCAAGATTAACTTCACTTGTTGATGAATTACCTAATGCACGAATCGCATCATTATCTCCAAGTGCAACTACGCGACCATAACTAATTGCTATGGCACTCACACGTGGTTGTGCTGAATTTAATGTAATAATATTGCCATTAAAAAGAATTGTTTGAATCATCTCTCTATCCTATTTAAGTTCATCAATTTCTCGCTCAATTTCAGATTTTGTTGGTGCACTATCAACACCTGTCCGCGTCACTGAATAAGCAGCCAAACGTCCTGCAATTTTAACAGCTTTATAGACGTCATTTCCAACAATTGGTAACGCACTCAACATCGATGATGCAAAAACATCACCTGCGCCTGTTAGATCGCGGGGTTGTACTTCAATACTGTCATAATGGAACGAATCACCATTATGATAATAGGCACCACCTTCGCGTCCATTGGTCACAACGAGATGATTAACAATGGGTCGCAGTTCCTCAGTCAATTGCGGATATTGATAGATATCTTCTTCACTGTACACAATAATATCAATCAGCCGAAATGCCTCTTCATCAAACCAACGTTTAAAATGCACACGCCCATCCACATCCCAGCGGCGCATAAGTCCTTGTAAAGTCAGCATAACCATAGCATCAGGGAATTTTTTCGCCATTTCAAGCGGTTTCACTTCATCTGCGAGCGGTCCAAGATGAACATAAGGAACATTAACCCATCCATTCGGAACATCTCCATAAACAATCGGTTCTGCGGTAGCTCTTACATACTGCTTCCGAATGTCTTCATCATAGATATTTTCATAAGTAAGCGTATTTTCAGCTGGAATAGAGATCAATTTACCATGTGGTAGAAGATGTCGAAGCAGAGGTTCATTGTATGCAGCACTAGTCAATATCCCAACACGATGACCAAATGCAGCATAAGTCGGTGCAGCATAAGACACAGTCCCCCCTAGCATGCGTCCACCAGGTACTAAATCGGCTGTCATATGCCCAATCAATAACACATCAATTTCAGAAGTCATAAGCATCTCGCAATTTCTATATAAGTAAAAGAAAGACGCAGAATATGCGTCTTATCTATCAATATCCAGTTTAAGGTGGATGTTGTTTATTTGGGAACAATGGTTACTTTACGGGTGCGACCTTCACCAACACTACGCGTGGTCACATCTACGCGTCCACGTAATGTTAGATGAATAATACGACGTTCGTTGGGCGGCATTGGTTCTAGTGTAATTGTACGACCTTGTTGTACAGCTTGTTTTGCCATACGGTTCGCCAATCCACGCAGGCGATTAGAACGACCCGTTTTATATCCTGCAGCATCCACAATCACATTCGCACGCCGTTGTAAGCGCCGACTACAAATCAAGCGGACAATATACTGTAAAGACGACAATGTTTCACCACGACGCCCAATGAGACGATTCATATTTTTACCAGAAATATTTAACATCCAGTGCATTTCCTCGTCTTCAGACTCTGCATCTGCACGATGAACGGTTACAGTACCTTTGATCTGCATTTTCTCAAGCAACTCTTCAAGGACCTGCTTACCAACTTGAGCATCTTCGTCAAGCTCATCGTCAGAAACGGTAACCATATTCCCAGGAATATCGTCGTCGTTTTCATCTTTATCATCATCTTCTTCTGGTTCAGATTTTGGTGGTGTTCGCTTACCAATCAGCACCAACCGTACTCGTGCCTCCTTCGCCCCAAATCCAAAGAGACCTGTATTGGGTTCTTCAAGCACTTCAACCATAACATCACCGGGTTGAGCATTCAGTTCCTTCAAACCATTACTAATAGCATCTTCAACTGAATTTCCGGTTGCTTCTATCATTTCCATAGTAATTACCCCTGTGTGCGATGTGAGTATGGCAACAGGTTATTTTTTGCGTGGTTTTTTCTTCTTCGCTTTACGAGGTTTCTTCACAGGTTCATCATCCTCGTCATCATCACTATCCACAATCACATCGTCTTCAGCTTTATTTGATCTAAAAATTTTATCCAACACGGCACGTCCCTGTGGACTATATTGGATAATACCTACCACATTGGAGGTTACAAAGTAAATCGATAACCCGACTGAGAACGAAAGGGAGAAAAAGCCAAACATGAGCGGCATGATTGTTGTCATGCTTTGCGTCATTGCTTGAGCTTGTCCACCAATACCGCCACCATCATCGTCATCGCCATTATCAGATTTATTTTGTTGGGTCATATTCATCGTTAATTTTGATTGTGCCCAAGTTGTTATCAATACCAAAAGTGGTAGTGCGAGCGCATAGGTTGGATTTGTTGTTGGGGGCAAAGTTAAATCCATCCCCAACCACATACGTTGCAATGGAATCAATGCGTCCAATCCTGGAATTAGCAACCGTTCGGGCAAATCAACAAGTTGGAATGGTGTAGCCGCAAGCGCAAAGAAAATTGCCTGATATAAACCGATCAGAATTGGGAATTGAATCAATAGAGGCAAACATCCACCAATAGGATTGACTCCATTTTCCCTGTACAATTTCATCTGTGCTTCTGATAACTTTTCGCGGTCATTTTTGTATTTTTCTTGTATTTTCTTCAATTTTGGTTGAAGTTGTTGCATTTTCCGCGAAGATTCTTGCTGTCGAGCAAGCAATGGATAGGTTAACATCCGGATGATAACCGTCAACACAATAATCGCCAGCACAATATCCTGATTCAATAATGAATAGAATAAAGTTAGAATCGTTACGAACGGGTTTAAGATTAAATCCCACATTTAGTCATGCTCCTCGATGGACTAGCGTTTGTGTACCCAAGTTTGACGACCATCAATCCCAAATGCGATCAACAGTTCACCTGTATTGGTCGAACTTACAATAATGAGTGGTTCATCAATATCGAGTGTTTCACTGGGTTCTAGCAGAAGCAGATCTCCCAGTAATTCGGGACGACCCTCAACTTCCTGATCGTTGATAATGACACCATCACGTTTATCCAACCAATAGACAACACCATCACGAGAAGCAACGATTACACGGTCTTCAAAAACGATAGGACCGGGTCGAATACCACGGGTCGCAACTTGTACTGACCACACAACAGATAGGTCATCGTTCGTATCGAGCGCATGAACATATCCACTAAAATCAGCAAAGTAAATAATGCCATCTTCATCAATCGCTGGTGTACCCCAAACCCAATTCTGTGTTGGGTAGGAATTGAGGATTTCACCATCAAGCGAAACTTCGAAGAACATACGATTAAAACTACCGACATATAGCCGATCATTAGCAAGTAATGGTCTTGATGCAACACCGCCTTCAAGGTCGGCTGTCCATAGCAATTCACCAGAATCTTTGTCAACCGAGTACAAGAAGTGATCAAGTGATGGGAAGATAATCTGGTTATCAATGTTCATTGGTTTTACCCATACACCCTCTTCCGTCGGATACGACCACAGGATCTCCTCATCTTCAAGGCGCATCGCTGTAACACCACCCGATTGGAACGGAATATACAAAACCCCATCAAGTAACAACATATCTGCTAGAACATGATCCTGAACAGGGATAATATCCTCGACTGTAGTGGTGATCGTATCCACCTCTAACAGACGATCATTGTAATCAGCAACGAGAAAACGCTCGTTCTCTAAAGGTATAGGATTAGCAAAAAACTGAGCATTATCATAATCACCGCCACGCAATACCCATGTACGTGGATCATTATTTTCGGTACGACGAACTTCACCTGTGACAGGGTTAATCAAACGAGCAGGGGCACCCGTATCTGGGCTAAGGATTTCAACCTGATCGTTGAATGAGACAATCAAATGTTGCTCATCATTTAGATCAACCAAGCCAACTGAAGGCCAACTTGTTCCCATACGGTTGCCAACACAACCAGACAATGCAAGTATGGTGACTAATGCAAAGAACAGTAAGCGATACCGCTTTGGGTTCGTTAAATTCAAACATCACTCCTTAGGAGGAACTGGATCGTAGCCACCGGGGTGCATCGGATGACATCGTCCGATACGCTTTAAGCCCATCCAGGTTCCCTTAAACGGTCCATAGACTTCGATGGCTTCATACATATATACAGAGCAGGTTGGGGTAAATCGGCAAGCAGAGGGTAGACTAGGAGAAATGAACCGCTTGTAGAAGCGTAGAGACTTCAACATAAACCACTTCAACATATTTACTCTTCCTTCAACAACTTCGCCTGACGAAACAACTTGTTCAATATACGTAGAAGCTCTTCAAAAGGTTGCTCAACAACAGAAGGTCGAGCGATAATAACAACATCATAACCCTGATGTAAATGGGGATGAATCTGATATGTAGCCTCGCGCAATCGGCGTTTTACAAGATTACGAATCACCGCACCGCCAACCTTTTTGCTGGTGACGAAGCCATAGCGATTATGAGATAACGGGTTCTCTGCACAATTTAACATTATCCGATAGTGCTTATGCAAAGTTCCGTTACGGCGTACCCGCGCAAAATCCGCAGACTGCCGAAGCCGCAATACAGATTTCATCGTCTAACTAGCGTTCCAGTTGACCTTCTTAACGTGCTTTGGTGTAACCGCTAACTCGTGCCGACCACGTTTACGACGTGCTTTCAACACTCTACGACCATTTTTTGTGCTCATACGTTTGCGGAAGCCATGAACACGCTTACGACGGCGAACCTTTGGTTGCCATGTGCGTTTAGTTGACATCTAAAATTTACCTTTATCTAACGAATTCGAATCACAAGCGGTAAGTATAGCCGACCTTAAATATGTGGTCAACACTCGCTTAAACTGTACCTATAACTTATATGTTTTTGGTTTGTCATTACATTGTATCATTAAAAGTGTATTCGACTTTAAGTTCCAATCTACCATTAAATTGCTTGACGATTGCCCTAAGTACCGCTTGACGATAGCTAACCCGTTCAAGTAGGATTGCAAGTGCGATACTGAAAATCGGCATCTATCCTACAAAATACAATCACACATTCCTTATCTGGAGGCGGTAATTTGTTACCAGCGCAACATTGGGCATACAGTTTCTCAATAAATTCGGAAGATATTGACCTTATTACAAACCTTTTGCTGGAAAAAGAAACACCTATGTCCAGCGCACAGCTCGCTACAATTCTCGTACAGATGCGTATAGAGGAGCAACAATCAGCTCTTGTAGAGCAATATGAAGGTACAAAAGTGTATCAACCGTCACAATCGTATGATATAGGAGATCGGTTGTTATTTTCTATTATGGAAAATGCCACAGCAACTGTCACGGGTATTCGGGACGGAAATAGTAACGAAGAACTTACATTCCGTGTCGCGACTGTCGAATTCGACAATAGTAGATTCAACCTCTCAAATCGTCAGCGAGAATTTGTTGTCGAATATGATGCAGATCATCCACTAAATAATATAAATGAAGACCAGCACCCGGCATTATCACTTGACGACTATTCAGTCGAAGATATTATCAACGACCCAGACACAACAATCATTAAGCAAGTTGACGAAGCACTCACAAGAAATCGCGACCTTGTTAGGATTGCAGGTACATGGTTTGTCCGTGACCTTATGCTAGAAGTAGATATTGGTCATATGCACCTTGGAGAAGCCGTGCTCGATATGAATGGCGGTGGCCCGATGCCTACAGCCCAAATCTTAACCGAAATGGGCGGACTTGGAGATGCACCAGAATCACTGCAAATTTTCTCCATGAATTATCATATGAACGAAGATGATCGGTTTGATGAGGTCGGGCCCTCTGGCGAAGTTATCTGGTATCTAAATCGCCTTCTTCCACGTATGGTTCGTCAAGTCCCGTCAATTCTACAATATACTTCGATTGAGTATGATCGTAGTTTACTTAGCGAAGAAATGTTGCAACTAGAGTACGATCTTGATGATGAACATTCACCGATTACATCACCACCACCAGAAGAAGAAGCAAGTTTAACACTTATCTATCCGCATCGTCGTGTAGGTACATTACCGATCAATTCAGAAACCAAACATATCTTCCCCGGAGCCAAAACCCCACGTATCGCGATCACACTTGTTGATACGATTGACGGTGAAGAATTTCCCTGCTGGATTGTTCATGAACATCGGTATGTCTTTGGATTATCAGGGCTTTATCAAAAACACCACCTACCGGTTGGCGCATATGTATATTTAAACAAAACAGATGATCCAAGCCGTATTGAAATTGAGTTCGACAACTATCGTCCGCGTACCGAATGGATCCCATTAGTCAGTGGCACCGATCAAGATCAACTACGATTTGATACAGCCAAACGCGCAATTGGTGCAGATTATGATGATATGATTATTGTTGGTGTCGACAGTCTCGCAGAAGTTGATAAACTTGGTAATGAAATTCAAAATCAACGCGTCCCGCTCGCCAATTTACTCCGCAATCTCATCACAGATTTAAGCAAACAAAACCCACAACGAACTGTTCATGCGAAAGTTCTCTATAGCACACTCAACATTCTACGTCGCTGTCCACCAGGACCTATTTTCGCAACGCTTATCGCTAATCCAGATTTCGAAAACGTCGGAGGACAATACTGGAAATTGAGCGAATGATCGAAAGGATAAGCTATGTCGTCCAATTTTTTAATCAAACCGACAGTAGAGACAAAATTTTATATTGATTATGACTGGTGGGAAACCAGTAACGATGATTTAAATATCTATCTGATGACCCATCTATCGCAAGAAGAGCGTGAAAAACTTGATTCAATTGATCAAAATGCAGTTATCGACTACATTCACCCAGAAACTGGGGAAGTTTTTCAGCTTGATGCACTCGGCTTAGCAATCCAAGAATCTGCCAAGCAAGAGGAGTTCATTACAGCACATATTGGACTGATTGACAGTGTCTTCCGTGCATTTCTTGTTAATGACAATCATCCGTTAAATGCTCGCGAGCTATCTGAAATTACAGGGCGTAATGCGACAACAATTCTGAAAACAATTGGTGGAATGCGGGTTTACCGTGGGATCCGCCCCTATCAACCAGCAACCGAGGAAGACTAACATGGGACGGGTTATCAATACCAATAATCCAGGTAAACGTCGTAACAGTTTTATGCGTACCTCCGCAGAAATTCTTCGTCGCTTAAGCCAACAGAAAGAAATCAATGAAGATACCAAAGATATGGTAGCAATGTTGGTGTATTGCATGCGCGGCATCGATAGCACAGTTGAAGAATCTATACGAGCATGGGAAAAACGTGGCTACTGGAAAAAAGCAGATGACTTCCAACAAAAGTGGTGGTGGGCATCTCTAATGTCAACATCGCTCGAAAAACTCGTAAAAGGTGACAACTGGGATGAACTACCCGAAATGATGGTGAAGCTCTTCCCATATTTTGCTGATATTCAAGTTGCTAAGATGACACGTAATCCCAAAGATTGGGAAGGCACATATCGTAAGCTGATGGAAGAAAACCAAACTTAACCAAATACAATGCCTAGGTCGCGCGCGATTGTCACCCAATAACTATCTGGATTGACAAACTTCATTGCAATCGCATCTTTGATTGATACAGTAGTAATCTCTGTACCTTTGAGCGCGACCATATCACCCCATTTTTCTTCATGAATAAGATGAACGGCAGACGCACCAAATCCTGTTGCAAGTAAACGATCTCGAGGAGTTGGTTGTCCACCACGTTGCACATGTCCCAATACAGTCACCCGTACTTCTGCATCATGGCATTCTGCTAAGTGATTGCCGACAATGTAGCCAATACCACCCAGACGTTTATCCATTTCTCGGCTACCCATATTATAGTAAAGTTGTTTACCATCTACAGGTTTCGCCCCTTCCGCAACAACCACCAAACTATGTTGACGACCGTTTGCCCTGATTTGGGCAATTTTGTCACAAATCACGTGAACACTAAACGGGATCTCAGGGATCAAGATTGCATCGGCACCACCAGCAATCCCAGCAAATAATGCAATCCAACCGGAATCACGCCCCATTACCTCTAATACCATAACACGATGATGACTTTCAGCAGTTGTTTGTAATTTTTCCAGAGCTTCTGTCGCAGTTGTAATCGCGGTATTAAATCCAAAGGTAAAATCCGTGGCAGCAACATCATTATCGATAGTTTTTGGAACTCCAACAATCGGCGCTCCTAAATCTACTAATCGTTGACCGATGCTTAGCGTACCGTCACCGCCAGCTACAATTAATCCATCTAACCCCAAATCATTCATGCGATCTAACGCTTCATGCGAAACATCTGTATAGACCACCTTACCATCAGCTTGTTCTATAGGTCTTGCAAAGGGGTTACCACGGTTTGCCGCACCAAGGATTGTGCCGCCACGAGCGAGCAAATCATATACGTTACTCTCTGTCAATTCGATCGTAGGTTTACCGCCAATTAAACCATCAAAACCTTCACGAATACCCACGACTTCCCAACCATACTGTTGTCGTGCTGTCAACACAGCAGCGCGAATAACAGCATTTAGTCCGGGCGCATCACCACCACCTGTTAAAATACCAATTTTCTTCATAATAATCTTTTACCTTCTTAACCGCTCGAATATAAAGCCCATGAGTTACGATCAGGCGTCAATCCAAAAATACCACCACGTGGATCATTAATAAAAATTGCACCATCTTCGGCAACTTGCAACCTGACACTATAAGGTGTTTCAAACTGTTGTGTTGCCCACCCTATCCGCGTGCGAACAGTAGCATTATTACGCCACAATAACCCAAACCCCCGTACTGGCTCCCAGAGATTTGCTGGTTCATCAATATTATTATCGCGTGGCATTCCCTCTACAAAAAAATCACGGTAAACTTCCCAACTTGGTAGGGTGTCATCGTTATACATCACATAAATTGCATCAGTCTGTCGTACCCAAACCATATAGCCGTTCTCGAATTGCTGATATACACCTTGATCAGCTAACGCAGTATTTCTCGGACATGATTGCGGACGTGGCACAAGAAAAAACCACGTACTATCACAGACTTGATCGTTAGCTTGAACAGCCTCACCCGTGACAGGGATAATTTGACTCGTTGGGAAAATTGCCTGTGTTGATGTTGATGTAACAGTTACAGTTGGTGTTTGTGATGGTGGAGGTGTCGCTGAAACAGTAGGCGTTTCCGATGGTGTTTTACTCGGTGGCAATGTTGGTGTGACCAAAACAAAATCAGCTGGGATAGTTTGTTCATTTAATGGTGACACAATTTCAGGTGTTATACCAAAAGGCGTTCCACCACTAAATGACGCAACTTGTGTTTGACCAGGTGTACTTGGTGGTAACGTTACATCACGCAATAACAAAGGAGCATCAGGGTTTTCAACCGTTTCTTGTGAACCAGTAGAACAAGCAGCAAGTACACTAACAAATATTAGTAGAAATAGAGGGCAGAATTTGCCCATAAACAATCCTTCAACTTTAACTCTAGGGCTACAAATTGATTGTATGTGAACATCGTTTTTGTGCAATCGCCAAATTATCTATCGGTAATTTGCCCTATGTCTTGTATACTTTGTATAATACATATAGAAATTTCCAAGTAAAGTGAACAATTTAGTGTAATCTAACAAAGATATGGTATTGGGTCTAGTCAAATGGCAAACAGAAAATCAGCAAAAGAACTTCGTGCCGAGCGTATTACATGGTTTGCACTGGTGGCGATATTTGTAGTCTCAAGCATCATACCAGAAGATACCGTCATTCCAAATGCACTTACACCAATGGCTGCAGGTATTGTCCTTATCATTTCAGGCATTTATCAATATGCGCAAAAATGGCGAGTACACTTCGTCACATGGATTGCAGGCACATTGATGCTTGTTATGGCAGGTTACAATATCGTCAATCGCCCTGATTTAGATTTATCGTTTGCTGTCATTATTCTTGTAGCGATTGTCATTGCGATGGGTATTTTCACCAACGAAACATAAACTAATTTAATAAGAAGTTAATTAACCCTGATTGTGGACACTGTTATGACTGATACAAAAGCAAAAGACATTACCGTCGAAGAAATCCGAAAACTTGCACTACCCCTGAGTACACATATCATCTCAGGAGAAGGTCTACTTGACCGTGAAGTCACATGGACAACCGTAATACATCCTGAAGACGATATTCACTCAAAATCCGTTCAACCGGGTGAACTTATTCTCATTGCACCTATTAGCAATCCGAACAAAGCCCTTAGCGATTCCGAACTCATTCACTGGACTGCGAAAGTCGGTGCAGCCGCAATGGTGTTTAGTAACTCAGTTAGCCCAACAGCACTTGCCGAAGCTAAATCATATAATTTACCCATTATGACGCTAGCCAATGATATTCGAATTCGTGATGTTGAAAAAACTATTATTAGTCTACTCGTCAATCGTAAAGGGCAAATGGAGCGAAGAGGTACACAAATATATCGTCAACTCACTCAAATTTCCTCGCGTAATGAAGGTATGGATGACCTAATAGGAGCGATGGCTCGGCTTACAAACAAGGCTGTCATCGTTCAAGATAAGCGGCTTCATCCAATATCACATAAACTACAACCGCAGTTTGTTGGGATTTGGGATGATGTGGAATTCTTCCTCAAAAAACAAGATAACTTGCCAGTTGAACTGCATGACCGTCATCGGGTTGTAGAAGTCAATCCACCTGTTTTAATGCAAGCGTTACCTATTTCTGGAATGGCTCGGCTAGTTGCCCCGATTATTACCAAGAATATTGGGCGTGGTTATCTATCAATTATCGGACATGAAGGTGACCTTGATGAAATTGATCAGCTTGTCTGTGAGCATGGAGCAGCGGCATGTGCGTTAGAAATGGCAAAGCAAAAAGCAGTTAATGAGACTGAAAAACGTCTCCGTGGCACATTTTTAGATCGTCTATTACTCGGTGATGTCAGCCAACAAGAAGCAATTCGACAAGGTGAGCGATTTAACCATGACATGACACATACGCATCTCGCTTGTGTTTTATCATGGCGCGGTGAAAATCAACCGTCATTACGTCGTCTAGAAACAATGGTGAACACCATAATCAACAACCAACGTTCTAATGCCCTCGTCTGGATACGCGAAAAAGAACGCGAAGTTGTCGTATTCCATGCTACAGATTTTGAAAATCCGATTGATAACAGTATGGAGCTGGCTCTTTTCTTCAGTAAGGAAATCAATCGTCAGTATCCGCATAATCGTGTCGCCATTGGTCTAGGGCAAGTTGCCCGTGATATTAACGCCTGGCGTTCGAGTTATCGAGATGCAGTGCAGGCGATGGAACTAGCCGAACGCCTACAAACGGACACACCACTCTACATCGGCGATTTAGGTGTCTATCAACTAATTTTAAGTTTATCCGACCGTGAAAAACTAAGCGATTTTTGTGAACGAACACTCGGCACATTGACAGATTATGATATGCGACAAAATGCAGACCTCATAAAAACTCTTGAGGCATTCTTCAATTGTCATGGCAACCTTTCACAGACAGCAGAGGCATTAATTGTCCATCGAAATACATTGCTATACCGGATGAATCGAATCAATGAAATTGCAGGAATAGACCTTAATCGTCCAGAAACCAGACTAGCATTACATTTGGCATTAACGATCCGACGGTTGTTGACATTAAGTTAGACTCGGTTCGATGAAATAATTACATTAGCAATTATGTTGCCATTCTATAAGCTATTTTAAGCTATAAACCACAGAGCTTATGGGACTTAGCGTCTAAAATTATGCAATTTGCACAAGCTGTAAGCCAGAATAATCATAAAAATTCAAAGTGTTTGTGATTGTGTGATTCGTTACAATATAGATTAGGCTGTTCATTATATAAAATCACCCTTAAACTATATGCATTTTATACTATGAAACGTTTAACCCCAATTTCAGAAAATACCTAGTAGAGTTTACTGTTATCAGAGAGGAGGATGACTTTGGATAATACAGAGTTTTCATCACAATATGATTCTTTTGAAGACCTCCATATCATAGACAAAGATCACCGTGATGCTTGTGCCCTTATTTGCTCGGTTCGTAAAGGTGGTCAAGCAACACATGGTAATGTAAAGCGAACAATTGAAGCCCTTACACGCATGGGGCATCGCACAGGTTATATCAACGGCGAAGGTGATGGTGTCGGTGTATTAACAGACATCCCCCGCCAACTATGGACAAAATGGTTAGCGCAAGCGGGTCTACGTTCATCATTGGCGACCAATCGTAATTTCTGGGTCGCACATCTGATGATCCCATCAGACGATCGTAACCGTGCACAAAATATTGTTGATCAGATTTGTCGTCAAATTAGTGAAGCAGGTCTTCATATTTTGCTTGACCGTGGCGGACAAGTAAATCGCCAAGTACTTGGTCCTAACGCAGAAAAAAATGAGCCTGTATTCTGGCAAATTGCTGGCATCAACGGACAAGTCGCAGAAGACAAGTTAGATTCAAAATTATTTGAGCTACAAGTCCAAATCGAACGAGAACTCGGTGTCCACTTCCCATCTTTTTCATCACATAGTGTTGTATATAAAGTCCAAGGGACAATCGAGATACTTAGACGCTATTACCCCGAGCTCAGAGATCCCGATTACGCTTCTACAATCACAATGGGACACGCTCGTTATAGCACCAATACCAACCCAATTTTCGAACGGGCTCAACCTTTTAGTGTCATCGGACATAATGGTGAATTTAATACTATCTCACGCTTCCGACTCGAATCGGAAATGTTGGGTATACCAATGGTTGAAAACGGTTCAGATTCACAAGATGTTGATCGGACAGTATACGGATTATGCATGCAACATGATCTTGATTTGATTGAAGCGATGGAACATGTTTTCCCACCGTTCGAACATGATCTGATTCAAAACGCACCAGAAATTCAACAAATGTATGCTGAAGTTCGCCAAGCATTTGGACCGTTCGCTCAAGGTCCAGCAGCTGTCGCAGCACGCCTTGGCAATTATGCCGTATTTAGTGTTGATGCTTTGGGTCTGCGCCCCTTGTGGTTTGGTGAAACGGAAAAAGAATACTTCGTTTCATCTGAGCGTGGTGTGTATCCGCTTGATTCAATGTCAATGAGCCCTAAGCCAATGGCTCCGGGTGAGAAAATTGCCCTACAGATTAAAGCTGGCCATTCGATTGAAGTAATGGACTACCCTGCTATCCAACGTCACGTGTATAACAAGTATCGTGATCGTCAACCCTACAGCCCGACAACATCAAGCATCTGGCAACAAAAATCCGACCCAGTAGTCGATCCAGATCTACCGACTTACCCGACAGGTTATAACAATACTGATGGTACACAACTACAACCAGAAGCCGCACCAGTTGCAGTTCTTGAAAAAGCACCAGCCCCAATACGTACAGCAACAAAATTACCATGGTCTCATGATCAAATCGCAGTTAATGCAGCTGTCATGTCTGGGTTCGGGTGGGAACGGTATCATGTAGAAATCGTCAACACAATCGCATCAAACGGTAAAGAACTCATTGGTTCACTAGGGTGGGATGGTCCACTCGCAGCATTGAGCAATACACGTGTCAACATTGCAGATTACTTTAAAGAAACGATCGCTGTTGTAACCAATCCAGCAATTGACCGTGAACGAGAACAATCACAGTTTTCGTCACAAGTATTAGTTGGAACACGTCCGGAAGTTGCAACGGGACGTGGTGAAAATGGTACGCTTATTCGCCTTGAAATACCTCTACTCGTTGAATCTGTACCTGAATTTGAAGATGATGAAACTATCCGCGAAGTTGCTTCTCGCTTTGGTACAATGATGATTGAAGATCTCGCCGAGGTATTTGAAGGTAAAACAGCATACTTATCAATGGGGTGTGCCCCCGATCTTACAGTAGATCAAGCTATAGAATCATTACAACAACAGTCAATTGAAGCTGTCCTACGTGGAGCGCAATGTATCATTCTAGATGATACCGAAGTTGCTCGTGGTAAAGAATTATATCTCGACCCAATTATGGCAGTCGCAGCAGTCGATAAAGCCTTACGTCAAGCTGACTTCTCACCTAACTTACGTCGTCAAACAGGTATCATCATTCGTTCAGGCGCATTACGCGACTTGCACGACCTAGCATTATGCATTAGTTTTGGTGCAAGTGCAGTTCTGCCATATGCAATGTATGCAGTAGGTTTAGGAACGGCACCACGCGGTACACGCACCGAGCTCACCAGCGAATATGTAGAAACCCGCTTAAGTAATACAGTTAAAGCGATCCAAGTCGGCTTACAAAAAATCACTTCCACAATTGGCTGTCATGAACTACGTGGTTATGGTCATAGTTTTAGCTCAATTGGTTTGTCTAAGACAGTCGCTACCCTTCTCGGCACACCTAATTACTTCGGTTCAACAGGGCGTGGTTTGACGTGGACATCACTATACAACGATGCAGAAGAACGTGCACAAGAATTCCGTGGAGAAGTTCGTGCACGATTGAAAAATCCAGATCGTTTTGCACCAAAGATGTGGAAAAAAGCAGAAGCTGTTGCACATGGCGAACTTTCTATGGAAGAATATACTGAAACCCTCATTGGGCTTGAGGATAAAATTCCTGCATCACTTCGTCACATTGTCAGCCTTCAAGAAAGTCAAAATCCGGTCAAGCCAGAAGATATAGATATTAGCATCAAAGGCTATGATATGCCTGTTCTAATCAGTGCGATGTCATTTGGTTCACAAGGTGAACTCGCATATCGATCTTATGCCGAGGCAGCTCATAAACTTAACATCATCTGTATGAACGGCGAAGGTGGCGAAATTCACGACCTCCTAGGCAAAAATCCACGTAATCGTGGTCAACAAGTCGCATCAGGACGTTTCGGCGTTAATATCGCCTTTTTGAACTCCTCCGATTATATTGAAATTAAAATTGGACAGGGTGCAAAACCCGGTGAAGGTGGACACCTACCAGGATTCAAAGTAACAGAACAAATTGCTGCTGTTCGTAGCACAACACCCGGTGTAGGTCTCATCTCACCAAGTAACAATCATGATCTCTACTCTATTGAAGATCTTGCCCAACTCATTGATGAGCTGAAAACGGCAAATCCAAACGGCAAAGTCTCGGTCAAATTACCAGTCGTACCGGGTATTGGTATCATTGCCGTTGGTGTTGCAAAAGCTGGCGCAGATATTATCACGATCACAGGCTACACAGGTGGTACAGGTGCCGCACGTGCGCACGCATTACGCCATGTAGGTTTACCCGCAGAAATTGGTGTCTGGTTGTCACATCGTCATCTCATTGAGAGTGGCTTACGTGATGAAGTCGAGCTCTGGGTTGATGGTGGTATGAAGAGTGGACGCGATGTCATCAAAATGCTGTGCCTCGGGGCAAACCGTGTTGGGTTTGGTTCACTAGCGATGATTGCAGTAGGTTGTACAATTTGTCGTGGCTGTCACGAAGGTACATGTCATGTCGGTATTACAACACATGTCAAGACAGTCGAAGAAGCTGAAAAACGCAACTTCAAAGCCTTCCGTCCATTTGAAGAACGTGGCTCTGCCGATAGCATCGTACTGATGTTTAATGCTCTCGCTGATGACATCCGTAAATGGGCAGCTTATATGGGTGTGACCAACCTACAAGATATTGTTGGACGTGCCGATCTGTTGCATCAAGCAAGTCATCATGATCGCGTCGATCTCTCGACATTATTGCGTCCAGTACCACATGCACAGAAACCAATTGCTCAACCCGGCGGCCGCCGAATTACCCGTCCACGCAACACAGTTAGTAAGCAAATTACGGACATCGTATCAGAATATGTCAAAAAAGGTGAATTTGAACTCACCTATGACGACGAACAAGTTATGGCAATGGACCGCGCATTAGGTACACACCTTTCCGGCGCAATTCAACGTGGCGATGTGCCCAATACAGACCGCTTACGTGCAATAAATTTGAGTTTCAGTAACTCTGCAATTCCCGGTAATGGTCTAGGAGCATTCCTTGATGAGCCCGTCAACATCCTCGTTGAAGGTGGTGCACAAGATGGCGTTGCAAAATGTGCAAAAGGAAGCCGTGTGTCCGTTCTAAAAGGGCTTAACCACAATGGTCGCCGTTTAGATGGTTCGGTCGGTAAGAGTTTCGCATATGGTGCGCAAGGTGGTTTATTCATCGTACAGGGCAATGCTGATACCCGTGCTTGCATCCGTATGAGTGGTGCAGATGTAGTCTTTGGTGGAACAATTCGTGAACCACTTCAAGATCACCTTGGTGGTCTCGGTGCCAGAGCAAATCTGAAAGGCTACGCGTTCGAATATATGACTTCTGGACGCGCACTGGTTCTAGGTGATCCCGGCCCGTGGATTTGTGCTGGTATGACAGGTGGTGTTGTTTACCAGCGTATCCAACCTGAAATGAATCTTACTGTCGATGCAGTTCGTCAACGTATCGCACCGGGTTCAGTCGTTGAAATTCAACCATTAGATGACGAGGGGCATTCAGATGTACGCGAGTTGCTCAATGCATACATCCGTACACTCGAAGAAAACAATCAATCAGATGCAGCAGAACCACTCTACATTCTGCTAAAACGTCCGGGTGATAATTTCGTAAAAATTGCGCCTCCTTTACCACACCAAATCGTCAACGAAAGCTAAATTCTTTCAAAACCGTCAGCATTTGTTGGCGGTTTTTTAAACCTTCAAAACAGAACATTTTTTCTATATTATACAGTAAAGTTAGGTGTTGGAGATTCTCATGATTGAAGTTGTTCGAAAATTGGACGTCGTCACACAAAATCAAATTCTATCGGAGTGCAGAGAAATCGTCACCAAAGCCCCTCTCTTCCAGAAGACAATGCCTACAGGTGCAAAGTTCAAATATCTATGCACCTCAGCAGGAGATTATGGCTGGCTCAGTGATCGCAAAGGATATCGTTATGAAAAACTGCACCCTACAACACAATCTCACTTTCCACCGATTCCAGACATAATAAGACGAATTTCGATTGAAGTTGCAGAGCAGGTTGGCATGACAATTGAACCGCAAAGTACATTAATCAATTGGTACGACGAAGATAGCACGCTTGGTTTGCACCAGGATAAGACAGAAGAAAGCCTCGCACCTGTTATTAGCTTTAGCCTAGGAGACGATTGCATATTTATAATTGGTGGACTCAAACGTAATGGTAAAAAACGCACCATCACGTTAAAGTCCGGTGATATTTTAATTATGGGTGCTGAGCATCGACTCGTATTTCATGGTGTGAAAAAAATAATTCCGAATACAGCCCCTTCAAGTCTCGACATTAAACAAACTGGACGTATCAATATCACCGTCCGACAAGTCTACGATTAAAGCACAGGTGTTTTTGTTTTACCTGGGATCGTTGCCAAAACCCGCTGTGTTTTTAAAGCAAGATGTAAAATCAAACGATTATCCGAGTCGTCCAAATCAAGCTCTGTCAATTCAGAAATCCGATCTAAACGATAAACCAATGTGTTGCGATGCACATCTAAATCTTGAGCTGCTTTGGCAAGATTACCATTCGCTTCAAAAAATCCGTTCAATGTGCGAATAAGATCGCTCTGTTTACGTTCGTCGTGCTCAACCAACGGTCCTAAAGCATCTTGATAGAACTGATTGAGATTTGCTAGATTACGCTCTTTGAGAGCAAGTAACAATTGATAGAGTTTCAAATCGCCGTAGAAAGTTGTTGTATCCCGATCACCTAGTTCATAGGCAATGCCAACAGCATCTTTTGATTCACGATATGAGTCACGTAGGTCAACTAGTCCAATCGCAGGGCGACTAATACCAGCAGCAACAAGTCCACTCGGTGTACGTGTCGCTAATTGTGAGCGTACATCTTCGATCACAGCCCTTGTACGTGTAATACCTGCTCCATCATCATCTAACGGATAGAGTGCAACAATCACATCAACATACTGCCCGACTGCACCTGCCACTTGTCGGCGAGACATATCATCACGTACTAAAGAAATCAGCGATTCCAACGGCAACGATTGTCCAGATTCAGAAATTGCCCGAAATACTGCCACCACAAACAACGAGGTTGATTCAAATCCGGCTTGTTGTGCACGAGTTCGCAAGAGATCATCATCGGCTGGCGTACCACTTAACCACATCTGCACCCAATCTCCACGTGCCTGCTCCACAGCAGATGCAATCGCACGATTTTTTGCCATCTCAATCGCACATACATCAGCGCCATAGGTCAGGACAAGACGATCAAACTCATTAAGCTCGTCGCTTTGGTCGACTAGTGACAAATAACCTGCAACACGCTTCTCTACAGTAAGTACAGTTGTATGTCCAATTGGACTACTCACAATGCTCCCTTGAGTTGCAGGAGCATCATTCGTCAGCCATTTCTGGAATGAGCCGTAGGGTACACCCTGCACTAAATTCCTGCCATTCATACCACTACGCCGCCCAATATTGGGGTAGATTTGTGCCATAAGTACACCAGCATCATCATGAATCACAATCGGCTTACCTGTTGACCGCGACATCACTTGTAATAAGCTATTGAGATCACGATTTTCAGCTGCGAGGCGTGTTAGTTGACGTTGAATTTCTATTGCTCGTTCTGTAAGTCGTGCGGATTGGTTTAAAATCAACGAATTAATTGCTCGTTCTATCGTTGTCAGGCTCGCATCATCGGGCAAAGATAACAATGATAGTCCAAGTTTTGATGCAGCCTCAATTGCAGGTTGGTCAACTTCACCAGTCGCGGCAACAGCATGAATCCCAAAATCAGCAAGTTGTTCAATTACATCAACCAGCCTGATACGGCTATCAAAACTACGCAAAACATCCATCGATACGAGCGCCATTTCGCCACCATATATATCAGGGAATGCAGGCGGTTGTGCACGAATAGTGACAGCCCAGTTGACTTGTGTATCAGCATCCCCTCCAACTAGACTAGCACCAAGTGGTAACGAATAACGAAGGAGAGCCTGTATAGAAGCTGTATTTTTATCTGACATGGCTAGAATCCCTGACAAGTTAACAATAGAAATAACAAAAACGTTTAAGTAAGCAAAGTCGACAAAAACATATATCCTCTTTGTTACTTATCAACAATTATATCGCATTTTATCAGGAAAAAAAACAGGGTAGATTGTTAGCTATAACCTACCCTGTTTTCGTTATTAGTTATTTCTTACAAACTAGCTGGTGCGTTTTACACCAATCTTGAGTGATTCACCTTTTAATTCGACCGTTTCACTTTCAAATTCAGCTGATACATCACCAGCAGTCAGTGAGTCAGCAAGTGTTTCGCTACTGATATAGTCATTAAATTGCTCAAGTGCAACTTTGATACCTTCGGAAGCATCACTGTAAACAATTTCAATACGATCACTAAGCTCAAAATCAGCTGTTTTGCGTAAATTTTGAACACGGCGGATCACCTCACGAGCAAGTCCTTCATTGACCAATTCAGGGGTCATTGAAGTATCGAGCACAACAACGTATCCTCCGTCTTCTACCGCACCTTCAGGGGTTTCAATCGTAACTTTTACTTCACATTCATTATTCAAAATCTCGAATGTATTGCCGTTAACCTCAACTGAAATATCTTCACCTGCCAACAGTTTTTCAGCTAGTGGGCGAACAAAGTCCTGTTCACCATTTTTAAGAGCGGACTGGATTGCCTTGAAGTCCTTGCCAAACTTACGACCTAGGAATTTCGGCAATGGGTTTAGCGCATAGGTTGTTGTTGACTCAAATTTGCTGGCTTCATCAGCTCCCATTACACTGACGGTTTTCAAGTTCAACTCGCCCTTGATGAGTTCAGCGTAGCGTTCGATAACGGGTGCTTCATTAACATCACGGGTCGCATACTGTGCACCAGCAAGCGGTTGACGAACACCGATTTGTGCTTCATTCCGCGCTGCTAACCCAAGGCTGACAACACGTTGTACTAGCACCATGTCGCTAATAAGTGTTTCGTCAAGTAACGCCTCATCATATGCGGGCCACTGTGACAAATGCACACTGTCGGGTTGTGAACTATCTACTTCTGTAACAAGATTACGATACATCATATCACTGAGGAATGGCATCGTCGGCGCCAGCAACTTGCTAAGCGTCACAAGCGTTTCATACAAGGTCGCATAAGCAGCCATCTTGTCATCATCTTGTTCGCTCTTCCAGAAGCGATCACGACTTAAACGCACATACCAATTACTTAAGCGTTCAACAAAATCCTCTATTGGGCGCGTTGCATTGGTTGCATCATAGTTTTCGTATGCATTTGTTACTGTTTTCGTCAAGTTATTTAGTTCAGCGAGCAACCAACGATCTAATAAGGGGCGATCTTCCGGTGCAGGCGCATCTTTCTGTGGTGTCCATTCATCAATATTCGCATAGGTGACAAAGAAACTGTAGGTATTCCATAATGTCGACCAGAATTTCTTGATCACGTCATAGACTAAATCTTCAGAGAAACGCCGTGGTTCACCTGGAGGTCCTGACGTATACAAATACCAGCGAAATGCATCTGCCCCACTTTGATCAAGGACTGCCCATGGGTCTACAATATTCCCCTTACTCTTGGACATTTTTTGTCCATTTTCATCAAGAATATGCCCCAAACAGATCACATTTTTGTATGCAACATCTTCAAACAGCATGACGGCAATTGCATGTAAACTATAGAACCATCCACGAGTTTGATCGACTGCTTCACAGATATAGTCAGCTGGATGTTGTTCAGCAAACGCATCAGCATTATTTTTGGGGTAACCCCATTGCGCTACCTGCATCGCACCACTATCGAACCAAACATCAATCACTTCTGGTACACGGCGCATTGTGCCACCATTACCATTCGGATTAGGGAATGTGATGTCATCCACGTATGGACGATGCAAATCGAGCTCTGTCAATTCCTGCCCAGACAGTTCTGCGAGTTCCTCGACGCTACCTACGCACACCATATCCCCAGTTTCATCATCAACCCAAACAGGCAATGGTGTTCCCCAATAACGTTCACGACCAAGTGCCCATTCTTTCAGATCTTCCAGCCAATTGCCAAAACGACCATCTTTAATGTGACCAGGAACCCAATTGATCGTCTTATTTAGATCGATCATTTTCTGTTTATATTCAAGTGTGTTGATGAACCATGTTTCACGAGCAAAATACATCAGTGGGGTATCATCACGCCAGTTATGTGGGTAACTGTGTGGATAATCCTCATGACGATACATCAAGCCGCGTCCAACAAGGTCTTTAATGATTTCCTTGTCTGCGTCTTTAAACCACATCCCACGGAATTTTGTCACAGCATCAACAAAACGTCCTGATTCATCGACTGTGATGAGTACCGGCAACCCATGTTTTTTGCCTGTTTCCATATCGTCAACACCATATGCAGGCGCTGTATGAACGATTCCGGTACCATCAGTCACACTAACATAATCTGCTGCAACTACATAAGCATACTCTTGCTCAACAGGTAGGAATGTATAGAGCGGATTATACTGCCAACCTAGCAAATCTTTACCTTTATAACGCTTGACAATGGTATAGTCCTCAACATTTGTGAGAACGCGTTCCATCAACGCCTCAGCTAAGATGAGTTGTTCTGTCCCTTCACCATCAGATGCGGGACCTTCAACTTGAACATAGTCAATATTTTCGCCAACTGCGAGGGCGACATTACCAGGAAGTGTCCACGGAGTTGTTGTCCAGGCCAATAGATAAACACCAGATTTATCTTTGACAGGGAAGCGGACAAAAACACTAGGGTCAATCACGTCCTTGTATCCAAGCGATACTTCATGACTGCTCAGCGGTGTTCCAGATGTTGGGCTGTAAGGAACAACCTTATAACCACGATAAAGTAGTTTTTTATCCCAAAATTGTTTGAGAATCCACCAAACACTCTCGATGTAGTCGTTAGTAAATGTAACGTACGCCTCATCTAAATCGACCCAAAAGGCTGTGCGTTCGGTTAATTTTTCCCATTCGTTGATGTGGCGGAACACATTTGAACGACATTTTTCGTTAAACGCGGCAACACCATATTCTTCAATTTGACTTTTATTATCGAAACCAAGTTCTTTTTCGACTGCAATTTCGACAGGTAAACCATGTGTATCCCAGCCACCACGGCGCATACAGTAGTAACCATTCATCACTTTATAACGCGGAAACATGTCCTTAAATGCGCGTGCCAGAACGTGATGGCTACCGGGTTTACCATTTGCTGTCGGCGGACCTTCATAGAATACATATTTAGGTGCATCTTCGCGCCCTTCTGTTGTGCGCTCAAATACACGGTTCATCCGCCAAAAATCAAGCTGTTCTTGTTCCAGCTTGTTGATAATTTCGCTATTGACCTTCGAGTCTACTGCCTTGAACATTCCTTAAATTCTCCTGCTATTGATACGATTAAAATATTGCGTGGTAAAGTTGGAACGTTTTAGCTCCGTATTCGTATCAACACGGCAATGACCCGCGAGGTGGACAACTCACACTCCACCACCACGTAAGCACCTCCCGTTATTGGTTTTTGTATTCACTTTAATCGGTATTCGTTTGAAATTATGACGTAATTTAAAGAATTACGATAGGGGCAAATCAGTCGTTGAACTCCAAGCCCTGTCGTGGGTCTAACCGTGGAGGGACAGCGCCTGTCCAAAACACTTCACGGATAAGGTTAAACTGTGTCTGACCATCTTCGAAGCGGTATCCAGTTGCAATATTTGCTTCCCATCGATAAGCAAATAGGCTAAATGATTCTTCACCTGTACAAAATGCGACTTGCTGACTAGACCTTGATGTACTTGTCGCAGTCGCCGTCTCACCGTCACACTGGTTAGCGACCATACGACATTCCCCGCCATTGGCTTGGTAAAATCTCGCGATATCACATGCATCCGATGATGTGCGATACAACCAATCATCCACACCATAATCAATGTTATCATGCCGAATTTCAATTACGTTGTCTGGTAATGGCGGTTTAGGCGGGAATGCGATTGAATAGAGAATACCAAATGCCTGTACACCTATCACAAGGCTAATAGCCATTACACCAGCCAATGCAACAAACAACACAGGAGAGCGACGTGTTTCTAAGTGATCATCTGGTTTTGGTTCTAGTTCAGGATTAATCATGCCATCGTTGTTCATACTCGATTACAGTGTACCCTTCAGCATCAAGGAATTCATCCTCATTTGGTAAACCGGGCTGAATGATCACAAGCGTCGATTGTGCAACTCCGGGCAAGTTTGTACGCTCGAACAAGCACTTCCACTCATATGGGATATTGCCTTCGTCAGGATCAAAAGTTACAAAGTTACCGTTCGGTGGAAAACGACTACAAGTTTCAGCACCAAATTGTTGTGTTTGGGCTTGATAATGGTCAACAACACTTTCAACATCAGTCGTGGGAACACGATAAAATACACGCTGAATAGGTTGTTCCCCAAATTCTAGAATAGACCAATCTTCAGTATTATTGGGTAGTGGTATATCCAAAGGAGATCGCGCAGCCTCTGTCTCGACAGCAACATAAACATAAGATGCGAGCATTATCAATACGCCAAGCCCAATAAAAAAGATACTTGTACGAACAACTGATATTTTCCCGTGTCTATCCGTAAAAATTGTGGTCACAGTTTCACACTCCTTCTAACCAATTGGTTAGTGTATCGACATCAGTCTGTAGTGCTTTACCATAAGCTGTATCACTGTATTTGTCAGCTTCTGTTTGCCAGTATGCTAAATTATTACGTATCAATTGGTTGGATGGTTTGTCACCTTTATCCATCTGATGCATATAATATCGTATCAGCAGATCCTGTGAGGGTTCATCTTCCATCACTGCTTCAATATTGCTGAAGTGGTGTGATGCGCGTTGCATATCTCCAACTTGATAATACGCTTGTCCTAAATCAAACTGTACCACATCTGGCGAACCATGAGATAAGGCTTTTGTTATGAAATTGCTTGCATCTTCATACTGCCCCATAACTAATTGTAATTTTCCCATGCCGTACAATGCGTAATGATATTCTGGTTTGAGTGATAATGCGTGTTCGATAACTTGTTGACTCTCTTCAAACATACTCAAATGACGATAGGTATTTCCTAACAACACTAAAGCATCAACAGAGGGTCTGTTCCGGTATTCAATCTGCTCTAAAATCTCACGCGCGGTTTCATAATCACCAGTCATGAAATAATCCTGTGCTTCATGATACGGTGAAATTGATTTCCGGTTCGCCCAAAGAATTACAAGCTGCAAAGTCAGTAAAATACCAAATGCACCAATACGCGCGGGGATTCGCCCTGCTTGGGGGCCTGCAAATCCAAAGAAGAGCAGAATTGGTAACAGGATAACACCTGATGCCAGAGCAACTTTTGAAGGTGTATCCCACTCTGGTACACTCTTACGCAAACCTCGAACGAGATGCCTTATCATCATTGAGACACATCCTTTACCATGTCAGTTGTTGCAATCGCATTCTGAATTTTTTCAATTTCATAATGCAAGGCTGTTCCATATGCTGTTCCCTCAAGAACTTTAAGTGCCGACAGCCATGCTTGTAATCCGTGTTGTGTAGCTATCATACGCTGTGTCGCGTTATCAGCGTTATCAGCTTCACCAATTTTGCGATAATAACGAGATAAATGATAATTTACTCGCACACTATACATTGACGGCATCGAGAATAAAGCCGCTTGTTTAAACGACTCAATTGCAGAATCATGTTCACCAGCTAATTGTTGCACAAAACCTAATTCAGCCCAGATCATTGGTTGGTCAGGTGATAATTGGAGGGCAGTTTGTAGAGCTATGGCAGCTTCACCATAACTTGCTTGCATACGATACCCATTAGCAAGTGTCACATACGCCCCAGCATTTTCAGGGAACATCCGCACAGCGCGGTCAGCAGTCGATTGTGCCTTTGCCAGTTGACCATTATGAGCATAGGCACTGGTCAACAACATGAGGGTATCAGGTGTTATTTTACCGGTCTCTAACACACGTTCTAATACATGAATTGCCTGCGGAAACTGGAAATTTTCGATCATTCGATATGCTTCGCCATACCCTGCTCCACGTAACATAGACTGTCTTGCTAGGAGAATTCCGACTAATACAAACCCAAATATGATCATCATTGTCGAGAGGCATAAACCAGCCAACGATAGTTGGGCAACAGGTGAAATCGTATCAGGTATCGGCATACTACGTGTATTGGCGAATTCAATGATGACACCCAAAACAAAGACAATCATGCCAAGTATAGCTAGCCCGACTGATACAAATACCGCAATCCATGCGATTAAGCGGCTTGAAGTCATTACCGTACCCCCACCGCCAAATCAGCAAGTGTTTTATCGCCATCAATCAACTCACGTATCAATTCAATATCAGCCTCAAGCACATCACGCAAAGCCTTGGCTTCATCAGCACTCATAATAGTTTGCCATTCTTCGAGCCCTAACTTTTCACGTTTCATATCTTCAAATGCTTCATTCGCTGCCGCCTCATTACCAAGGCGCGTATACGCTCGTAAACGATATAAATGCACCAACAGGCGATGGCGAGAATCTGGTATTTTGAGATCAATCGCTTCGTTTAAGTGCTCAATAACTTGTTCACTCTGTTTTAGACGATCTTCAATCATACCGAGGTTATATACAGCAACCCATTCATCAGGAGCAAGCTCATGAGCTTTATTAGCTGCCTCTAGTGCTTTTTGATATTTTTTTGCTTGCAATTCCACCTCAGCCAACCCATTATATGCTACTGCCGATTGGTCATCTAACTCAATCATTTTGAGGTAATCTTTACGGGCAAGTTTAATTTTGCCCCATAAACGGAATAATTCAGCCCGAAAACGATAATGCGCTGGTTCATCTGGTTCATCTTTAATCAGTTCTGTCATCGCCTCAACTGCAACATCATATTCTTGTTTACGCATAGCTTTAATCGCGCGTTTGTAGTTCTGCGGTGCACCAAAACTGTTAAACAAAAAGATACCAGCGACAATCCAACCAGCCGATGCGCCAACAAATAGGCCAGCAATATGCGGGAAAAACACCGATCCTAAAATCATAGCTAATACAGCCGGAATAATAATCGCCAACCAGCGATTTCGTTCCTCAGACGGTAATCGGCTCATAATCAAATAAGCAGCACCAATTAGAAAAACAAGCACAAGCAAGG
Organism: Anaerolineales bacterium UBA6055; assembly: GCA_002428985.1. GTDB lineage: Bacteria > Chloroflexota > Anaerolineae > Aggregatilineales > Phototrophicaceae > UBA6055. The sequence goes on from DIYL01000057.1 coordinate 121,894, forward strand.
TCTGTACAAACGTAACCCACTCAAATTCATCGGCAATGACATTCAAGATCAGGCTAGTCAGTCCCGTCAGCGCTAATAAAGCAACAAAAGCTTTGAAATTACGCGGACCGAGAAAAATTTGAAAGCGTTTTAACATATTAAATTGGTTGACCTCATTAATTTCTAAACCTAAGAGTTAGCGTTGTTGCGCATAGTTGCTGATTTGAACGACAAATTCCTGTTGCTTGAAGGCATTGATTCTTTTGATAACCACATGATGGTCATCGACCCAATAAGACATCGCTTTGTCCGGATAACGATAACGTTTTGTATCGAAATTCAGCTTACCAATTGCAATAGTCTCATCATTTACATGTTCAACCTGCGATTGTGACATCTGAACCACACCAGGGAATAATTGTGCAAAATCAAACATCGGTACAAACATCGGCACAGATTTATCACCATATCGTGCAAGTTCGAATGTTGTGCGCCCTCTAAAAATTAGCAGTGGAATATCAATGAGTGTAAACTTTGGCAGTTCGATTTCACGATACTTCCGCTCTGCACCGTTCATTTCGTATCCAATTTGCATAACATCATTATCAAGACTAAACGTTGCCCGTAGTTTTTTGATGCCACCCTCAAAGTTATCATTTTCATAGCGAACATCAAACCGGACAATATCATTGCCTGTCGTCTGCAACGCCTCTAGTAAGATCGACTTACCCTCTGACTTCCGATAATCGGCATCGACACGAATAAAGTGTTCACCGTCAGGATGTTCATGGATTGTCCATTCTTCCGTTTTCTGGAGTTCTTCACTTTCTTTGAAAAACTTATAGACTCCACTAGCGATAAATTTTTCGTGTCCCTGCACAGGGTGCAAATAGCGCATTAATCAGCAATCTCCACATATAGACGTTTATTGATACCACCCTTGTTCTTGTAGTTTGTTAGTTTAATTGAACCAACCTCACTCGTATTAGAGACATGAGTTCCACCATCAGCTTGCAAGTCTAAGCCTTTAATTTCAACAGTACGAACCTCGGGAATGCCTTCAGGCAGTAGATTTATTTTAGTTCGAATCAGATCCGGAATTTGGAATGCTTCTTCACGTGGTAAAATCTGCACATCAATATCCCGAGATGCATCAATCTCTTTATTGATTTTCTCTTCAATTTCGGACATCAATCCATCATTCATCGACTCAAATTCAAAATCCATACGCCCCGATAACACATCCATGTTACCTCCGGTTACGCTTGCCTGATAATCACGCCAGATCACACCACATAAGATATGCATCGCAGTGTGTGTGCGCATCAGTTTATGGCGACGGTCCCAATCAATCATGCCTTTTACGGTTGTACCGACAGCAGGTAAATCACCATCGATAATATGAATGTTGCCACGTTTGACCTTAGCTACAACATATTCAGTATCATAGGCAATCAATTTACCAATATCATTAGGCTGTCCACCACCACCGGGATAAAATGCGGTCCGGTCAAGTATTACGCCATTTTGATCTGTATTACGTTCTGTAACTGTTGCCTCAAATTCTTGTATATAACTATCTTGCAAATAGATTAATTCTGTCATGAATTATCCCCTTCTATTTTCGCTCGCATCCGCAGCATCGTTGTTTCACCGCCCATCGACTGCCAAAACTGGACAGCATCACGATTTTTCTCAGCAACATGCCATTCATAATAAGTAATCTCGTTAGATTGAAACCACAAAACTAAGCGTTCGACGAGTTCTCGCCCAATACCGTTTCGTCGATAATCAGAATGCACATAAATGTCAGCAAGAAAGCCACTACGCACAGGTTGGAAAACTTCCGCCACTATATCGACAATCATCCCAAGAACGTATCCAACAACTTTACTATCTTCTTCAGCAACAAGTACACGCGTGTTGGGATCATTTAGACGACTTATGATACTTTCTTGGTAGAATTTCGCCCCCTGTTCCGATGCATTAAACATAATCGCATCAAACTGTCGATGATACGCTACCATCTCCAACCAGAGTTCTCCAATACGTTTGGCATCATCTGTATTTGCCAATCTTATCATATCAACATCCAATACTCGTTAAATCGTGCTTTCGCACCCTGACTACGCCAAAATGCTTCTTCAACAGGATAACGTAATGGTAAATCAATCGTTAAAACACGTAAGTTCTGTTCTCTCATCCAGTTAGTGACTTGCTCAAGCAATTGTCCACCTAACCCGCTATGAGACTGATGTAAGTCCATGCCCATATCTATAAGGCGCGCGAGTTTCTTGGGGCGCAGCCCAACAGGACCATCTACCAATGTTACCACCATATAGCCAACAACATCATTATTGACCTCAGCCACAAAAAATCCTACATTATCATCTATTATCCATTTGGTCGCTGTTTCTTGCCAAACCTGCACACCTGATGGCAATGCGGTAAAATAAGAGTCAGTTTGTTGAAGTAATGCAATCCGTTCATACCAGAGGAATGATGTTTGTGATATGTCAGATTGTTTGGCAGGGCGAACATCCATTGATTATACTCGGCTTCAGTCTATCTAATTTTTAGCATATCACTAGCTCACCAGCGTAACAAGATTAAGATATTGGTTATGACGACAGAAACTCAAATCTCATATGAAGACCTACCGCTTTGGATGCGTCAAGCTAAACAAGAATTTGACTGGGGCATTTTGATCATTATTGCAATGAGCCTTGCTATTGGGTGGTCATTTCTCATTAATAGCGAGTTACCTGCTGGACATCAACTAGAGCATACTATCTTCCAAGCTAACGATATATCGACAGGATTTCAAGAAGGCATATTTTATCCGCGCTGGTCCCCCTATGCTGTTAAAGGGTATGGCGCACCAATTCCTAATTATTATCCAATGGGTGCTAGTTATACAATTGCGGTTGTCTCGGCATTATTTACTAACGATCTTTTTCAGGCAACACGTTTGGTATTTGTCTTCGCCTATGTCATGGCAGGGATTGGTATTTATCTGTATTTATCACGACGTACAGACTCAGCAATCGGTTTACTCGGCAGTGTCTTATATTTATATAGTCCAATGATTGGATCAACAGTGCCATATGTTATGGGTGACCTTGCATTACTCATTGCAAGCGGTTTATTCACCCTTATCTTATGGGCGAGCTATCGCCTGACAACATTCTATCAGCCAAGTGATCTAGCCTTGTATACACTATTGCTTGCATTTTTGATTTGGATGCATCCACCAATGGCGATTATTAGTGTCATTCTAACAACAGTTTTAGTCCCTATCGAACAAAATGAAATCTCGAGAGTACATCGTCTCATTCGCCTTTTCATAGGTCATATAATTGGTGGTTTACTAATAACATTTTTCTGGATGCCCGCCCTATTTGAGCGTGGACTCGTCGATTGGTATACAATAACAGAAGTCAATCAACTCAGCCTCTCACTAGATCAGTTATTCGCCCCAATGCAGCAAATAGATAGTGGTTTACTTCTCCCACAGCCTCAGTTCAAACTGGGTTGGATACTTTTAGGGTTTATGATCATTGGGTTGGCAGTTGGGATACGCAACAAAGAACTACGACCATTCAGTTTATTCTTTGCAATCGCCACTATTCTACTCACCGGTTATAGTCTTATTGTTACACCCGAACAAACATGGCTTTTGGTTCCAATTACATTATTTGTAGCAATCATTGCTTCGCAAACATTATATTTACGTCGATATGTATCACCTAGGCGCAAGCGTTTATTCCTCGCAATAAGTATCGCTACAAGTGTTATTTTTTCACAACCTGTATGGTTAGTCCCTCCACCTAATATGGCCATTGCTTCTGTTGACGCAGTTTCACAAATCCGCTTTGAACAACAAAACTACATCATTCCTCCACTTCCAGATCATGTTCCTATGCCATCTTCGATTGATATCAATACGCCAGTCAACCGTGCCTTAGTCAATAGTTATACGCTTGAGGCACCACAACGCTATGATGATAGGCAAAATAATGCCAATACAATTCTGAGCTTACTGACAACAGAAACACATCAGCAGGTTTATCGAGCATTCAATCAATTTCCGACCGAGCTGGAATTCTTGTTACCCTACTTTGATGGTTGGCAAGCCTACCTAGATGGTGTGCCAATTCCGACATTCGCTAATCCAAATACACAACTTCTAATGATCCGTCTACCTATAGTAGCTGATGGCGAACTCATTATTAAATTGATAGCAACTCCAATCCGACAGTTAGCTTGGTTCATCAGCGGATTAGCGCTATTCGTTCTCGTATTTATTAATTTTATTCGTAGCCGTCAAAGTAATGTACAAAACTCAGACCTACTTATTAAAACATTACCACGGACAGACATCCGCCTGATGCTTGTTATGTTTGTTAGCCTCGGTGTAGCAATCATTGTATTTGCATCCGAAGCCTCGCCTTTTCAGCTCCAAACCCAGCCCACGTTTACACTATCACAAAGTCTACCCTTACAAAGTCGAACAAGCGCTGGATTAGAAGCATCAACATTTACAATTAGCCAGACGACAGCGCGGATTAATGACGATATTGTTGTAACACTGTATTGGCAAGCCTTGACGGATATTCCCACAAACTATCATTCCAGAATATGGCTAAGAAGTGCAGAGAATGGTGTTATCTGGTACACAAGTGATCTACAACCAATAGGCCGTGTTGGGGCACAACGATGGTTACGTAATTTCTTTATGAGTAATCAACACACAATTTTCATTCCTGATGATATTTTTGCAGGTAATTATGAAGCAGTAATCGAAGCTTTCCCATGTTCATTAGATTGTGATCTAAACTCACCGGTTACATTTTTTGACCGCAGTGGTGAACAAATTGGACAGCAACTGATCATTCCACTATCAATCACCATTCGTTAACGTTACAATCGTGTCATTTAAAAATGTAGTAGCAGACTCTGTAGTTTTGGGTAGAATAGTTAAACTAATGTATAATCCACAATTTATTTATGAATCTGCGACATCACAAATCTGCAGATATAGCACTCTTTAAGGAGATACAATGTCTAAATTACACTCTTCAGAACGTATCGGCGAAGCATGGCGCATGCACCGTGACGGCAACAACGACCAAGCGATCAATATTTTCAAGGAAATTATTCAAACGGCACCGGATAATGTCGACGCACACTATGGCTTAGGTCTATCTTACAAAGCAATGGGTGATATGGCATCAGCAGCTGACGAATTCCAAAAAGCACTTGACCTATCAGAAAAAGCGTTAAGCGCCGTACAAACCACATCCGGTGTAGAAGGTCATCATGGGACAAATGATCTTGACACCAGCGAAGATGATCGTTTCATGATGCTAACGCGGATGTTGAAACAACGCCTTGAAGATGTCGGTGTCACGTCTGAATCATAAATTGCATCATGCGTAAACGAGAGCGACTTGAAAGAGCAATCGCAGGCGATAATGTTGATCGGATTCCGGTAGCTTTATGGCGACATTGGCCCGGTGATGATCAACGATCTGCCGATTTAGCGCGCTCCGTTATCGATTTTCAGCATGATTATAATTGGGATTTTGTCCGTGTTATGCCATCCCAAAATTTTCAAGTGATAGATTATGGTGTACAAGATGAATGGACAGGCAATATCCAAGGCACACGTGACGTTACAAAACACGTTGTCAAACGTTCACTTGATTGGACAGAGTTACGTAGTTTATCGCCAGATCGTGGCATATTGGGTCAGCAAGTAGAATGTATGCGGTTGATCAACCAATCTATGGATGCCGAACAAGTCCCTGTCATCCAGACAATTTATAGTCCATTTGCTCAAGCGACACGGCTCAGCGGCACAGAACTCGTCCTTAGGAATATGCGTACACATGCAGATCGTTTGCGAACAGGGTTAAATGTTCTCACAGAAAGTACCTTACGATTTATAGAAGCACTGTGGCGGATTCCAAACATTGCTGGAGTTTTTTTTGTTACCGAATTTGCCAATTATGATACCATGTCCGAAGCAGAATATGCGTCATTCGCTATGCCATATAACCTAAAAATCTTGGAATCGTTGCCAGATAGATGGTGGTTTAATATGATCCAAGTGCAGGGTAAATCACCAATGTTACGACTTTTTACTGATTTGCCCGTACAAGCAATTAATTGGGATACGCGTGATGGTCATCCAGATTTGTCCCGTTCCAAAAGTATGTTCAAACAGGCAAGTAGTGGTGGTCTATCTGATTGGTCAGATTTACATCAAGGAACACCATCCGTCATTCGAACAGCCATACGTGATGCAATTCAACAAACTGAATCGCGGCGGTTTATATTAACAAGCGGTAGTTCGGGATATGTCACCATTCCAATATCTAATATACGTGCTGTGCGCCAACAAATAGAAAGTATGGCATTCTAATGTCTTTACGTGTCATTGCAGGAACTGCCCGCGGCATGAAATTGAAACCTGTCCCCGGCGATAGTACACGTCCGATTATGGATAGGGTCAAAGAGTCGCTTTTTAACATTATCGGCGATGATATTATTGATGTTGTCTTTCTTGATTTATTTGGTGGTACAGGTAGTGTAGGGATTGAAGCTTTAAGCCGTGGGGCTGAACATTGTGTTTTTGTGGATCTAAACCGCAATGCAATCAAAACAATTCAAAATAACCTATCTCATACCAAACTAAAAGACAAAGCAACAATCATTCAACGAAACGCGTTCCATATTGTCGAGCGTGAGCCAGATCAACAGTATCATTATGTATATGTTGCCCCACCTCAATATAAGGATATATGGCTACAGGTATTGACTAAATTAGATCAAAATTTTGCTTGGCACGATCCTGATACAGTTATAATCGTACAAATTGACCCAAAAGAATATATAGAAACAACAGAATTCAACTATCTTAGCGAGTACGATAAACGCAAATATGGTCGTACATTACTTGTTTTTTATGAATTCACCTCAAAAGAGGATTCAACAGACTTACAGGAGACTGAAAATTGAGCCAGTTAGAACAACTTGAATCCATCGCAACAGAATTAATCGCAGAATTTGATGTTACATCAGCACCCGTTCCAATTGAAACAATTTTACAAAATCCCAAAGAAGGAATGTGGGAGCAAGTAGACATCACACAATTATCCGGTAGCTTCCTCAGTCTAAAAGATCGTTACTCACCCAGAATGTCTATTGCCCGCTTACTGGCAAAACACCTAACAACCTGTGATTGGGGTAAAGAACGTGATCTGTTTGATCTTCTACGTGAAGGAGATAATTTAAATCATTTCGCGCGTATGTTAGTGATGCCACGCAACTTAGTCGAACAAGTAAATGTCGCTGCGCGAACACCAACAACGATGAGTCTTCAGTTTGAAGTACCAGTTGATGATGTTCGTATCCGGCTTGATGAAATCTTTGGATCTTAACTACTTCAGCTTTTTATATTGACCTTGGACAAAGTCACGGGCAGCCTCTAAATCCCCAACTTCACCCGTGACCTGTGCTTCGCGTAGTGCGGTTAATAAATCCCCGACAATAGGTCCACCCTGTATATTGAGTAACGTCATCATGTCATTACCATTCAAGAGCATCGGAGGGCTAACAATTTGTTCAAATTTATTGAAGTATGTGTCAAGCAAAATGGTTACACGCTCAACGATCTCCAACCAACTCGCCTGTTCAAGTTCTGCACCATACGTACCGAGATAATCAGCAACAGCTAATAAAATCACATCAATCCCTTTCTCTTGGAGAGGATACCAAAACTGATGTAGATCGAGATCCGACCATTCAGATTTATCTAACACGTCCCGATATAATGCAATCATTGTCGATAAATTCTTTACTTCGTGATTGGTCAAGCGTAATGTCTCAGCAACAGTTTCCGCATTCTCAGCACTGTGTTGAACATAACTTGTCTGGCTGTCAATTTTGCCAAGATTATGCAAAAGCGCTCCTAATATCAACAATTGTTGATGAGTACGCCCATTACCATAAGAACGAAAGATATGATCCTGCAACTGCCGGCGATACCGATCAAATTGTATGATCAACATTCCAAGGTCAAATGTAGCAGCCGTATTGTCGGTCCGCCTTGGGCTAATTCCTGTCAAGACACTATTCATCCGCTCAGTAACTAGCAATGTATGATCCCAAACATTAAAGAGATGAGGCGGTTGCTGTTGTATAGATGATAACTTATCTGTATTTGCAATAATCAACGGCAAAATATTAAGATGCTGTAGGACACGAATCGCGCGTGATGGCATACTCAGCTTTAAGATATTAAAAAACTCATCGCGAATACGTTCTGGCGATGATTGATTAATTCCTTCAATATTTTTTCGCATATCAGACAGTGTATCGGGGTGAATCTTGAGCTTGAGTTGAACACTTTGTCGAACCGCACGTAGAATACGGATCGGGTCATCTTGTATTGAATGCTCTGTACATCGGCGTATGACTTTTGTGTTTAGGTCTTGTTCGCCGTTTAGTGGATCAATTAAAACACTGACATCACCTAACAAATCAGCAGCCATTGAATTGACGGTAAAATCCCGATCATACAAATCGTCTTCAAGCGTCGGAGCTCGAAAACGAGCAATATCTAAGACAACTTGTCCGTCCATCGTCTCAACGAATACACGAGCAACTTCACGTTCTTTATCCATGACAAAGATATCACCGTCGAGCCAATCCGTAATCTGTCGGGCAATCCGAATTGCATCGCCATCTACAGCAATATCAATGTCCTTTATTGCCCCACGCAAATAGGCATCCCGAACAGCACCACCCACAATATATAATGGTGTTTGAATATTTTTAGTTAGAAGCAAATCTTGTAAATCGAGAACAAAATCAGTCCATGCAAGTCGAATCGGCGGATTATTCATTAAGTAGAGCTTCCTGTCGCACAACACCTATAAATGGTAAATTACGGAATTTTTCGTCTAAATCAAGTCCGTAGCCAAATACAAACTTATTCTCGATTTCAAAACCAATATAATCTACATTTATATCAACTTCACGCCGTGATTGCTTATTTAACAAGGTGCATAATTTCAAACTAGCCGGGTTGCGGTTCATCAATGTTTTAATGACAAAGTGGAGAGTATGCCCGCTATCAATAATATCTTCGACAACTAGCACATGACGGCCGCTAATGTCTGTACGCAAATCCATATCAATACGGACAGATCCGCTTGACTGCCTCACACCTGACCCATAACTACTTGCAGCCATAAAATCTATTGCATGGGGGACACTAATATGACGAGATAGATCCGTCAGGAACATCACGCCACCTTTGAGGATGCAAAGCAATAACAAATCTTCGCATTCGTTATAATCTTGTGTCAGTTTTTCGCCAAGTTCTTTAATGCGTGTTTGTAGAGTTGCTTCGTCAATTAGAATTTCTTGTAGGTACTTTTCATATGGTTGTGCCATAATCGTATCATTCTCTTAGGTGCATAAGATATGAACGCATTATAACAACTGCTTAAATTCGGTGCGAGGTATATCCCATTAGCGGAATAAAATTTGCACAGCAAGTCGTCCAAGTAATAACTCATCACCTTTACGCAACACTGTTGATTCATTGGGATTTAGGCGAACACCAGCTAAGAATGTTCCATTGGTACTTTGCAAATCTGTCACAAACAGATTATTTTCACTTAGTTGTATTTTACAATGCCGACGCGACACACCGCGGTCTAACGCACCATATGGGATAAGATCAATTTCTTCATTTGGTATAGTTCCTGTATCGAACCGACCCATCGTTACAACCCCATTTTCTTTCATGACAACCCGTTCAATCATTCCACGAATCACAAATAACACTTCACGCTCTTCACCTAAAGTTGAGGTTGTCCCTTGTGCTTGCCCATCAATAATTTTTTGCCATGATGAACTCCCCTTAGATAACACAGCAGTGTCAGGGTTTTTCTCGGATTCTTCTTTCACTTTACTTTTATTGAAATTAAAGAACTTCTTATCATCGTTTTCTCTAGTTGGTACAGTCCCATCGCCAGAATTATCAATACTTTCAGATGATCCCTCAGATGATTTTGAGTTTGGCAAAAACGAATTACTACTGCCTAGTTTATTGTCTGGTAATGAATCCCAGTTTAATGGTAATTTAAGTGCACCTGTCGCACGTCCAGTTGCAGGCCGAGGAGCTGATGATAATTTTGACTTCGGCTTTTCATCAACCGATTTAGAATTATCTTGTTGTGTTGGCTTATCCGAATTATCTGGTTTTGGATCTATGGGCTTTTCTGACATTTTTCGCCAATACATACTAATTTGGTTATTTCTTACAAAAATTATTATAGCATACATTAATGGTAATCAAATCAATTGAAAAGAAAAGTAAACCAAAAATGAACGAAGCCAAACCAAATGTTTATGTCACACAACCCCGTTCTACTGTACAGGTACAACTCGACCCAGAAAATATTTTGGAAGCCCCAGTCAACACAACAGCTGGCGTATTCCTGCACACAGCAATTGAGAAAGGCTTAATCCCAGAAGATGCAGCTCTAATCGCGTGCATTTGTAATGGAAAACTACGCGAATTAACACATCCAATTAGTTGGGATTCGACAGTTAGTCCGGTAACCTTAGCAGATAGTGATGGGTCACGTATTTATCGTCGTTCACTTATTTTATTGCTTACATCAGTAGTCGACATGTTATTTCCAGATGCGCAAATTAACATATCATATGCTGTACCTGCTGGCGGGTTGTACTGCGAAGTCAAACATCATGAGGTATTTACCCCATCAGAATTAGAATCCATCGAGAATACAATGCATGACATTGTTGCTCAAGATTTACCAATCACTAAACGCATCGTCCCTTTAGAGGAGGCTATTGAGTTGTTCCAATCACGTCATGAACAAGACAAAGTCCGCCTCATGCAATTTCGCAAAGCTGACATGCTCACATTGTATAGGCTTAATGGTCGAGAAGATTACTATTACGGATATATGGTTCCATCAACTAGTTTTTTACAACAATTTAAGCTGGTGCACAGTGATGGTGGTTTCATCATGCAATATCCGCGCACAAGCAATCCTCACTCCTTACCACCTATGTCGCAAAATAGTAAATTGATCGATGTCTTCCATGAGACAGACAATTGGCTAGAGCGCATGAATATTGAAGATATTGGTCGCCTCAACACATTGATTGAGCATGATCAAATCCAGCAATTAATCCTGATCGCAGAAGCACTTCACGAACGTCGGGTCGCAAGTGTTGCTCGTCAAATTGTAGAGACAAGTCATACGGATGGTACACGTATTGTATTGATCGCAGGGCCTTCATCAGCCGGTAAGACTACGTTTTCAAAACGCCTTGCCATCCAGCTACTCGCTCATGGTTTACAGCCCTTTACCCTAGAGATGGATAATTACTTCGTTGATCGTCATTTGACTCCGTTAGATGAAAATGGTGAATATGACTTTGAGTCATTACATGCGCTTAATTTGCCACTTTTTAATCAGCAATTAAATGGTCTATTAGATGGTCAGCAGGTTACATTACCTATATTTGATTTTCATACAGGTACGAGTACGCTTGGCAACACCGTTAGCATTACAGATAATCAAATCATCATCCTTGAGGGTATCCACGGATTAAACCCAGACTTAGTACCCGATATTGACCCTCAGCTTGTATTCCGTGTATATGTATCTGCACTAACAGCCCTGAATATCGACTCTCACAATCGTATTCCAACTACTGATATTCGCCTACTACGGAGAACAGTCCGTGATGCGTCGCATCGTGGGTATACAGCAGAAGAAACCTTAGCTCGTTGGCAAAGCGTCAGACGAGGCGAAAAGCGTAATATTTTCCCGCATCAAGAAAATGCTGACACTATTTTCAACTCAGCTCTGGTTTATGAATTAGCAGCATTACGCCCATTTGTCGATCCATTATTGCTACAAGTACCCTTCGACACACCTCAACATATAGAAGCGAATCGCCTACTTTCATTTTTAAAGTGGGTCAAACCATTATCTAACGAGCAGATACAATTAATTCCCGACACATCAATTATTCGTGAATTCATTGGTGGCTCAATCTTAAGAGATTACAGACCTGACTCACTTTTGAAGCTATAAATAGGAATTATCACAATATTCAAACAAAACAATAAATATCTTTAGGGTTGGTACGTTTGAAGATCGTTATAATCGTTATATGATGTCTCGTAATTATCACTCCATAATATTAGGAAAACGTGCATGGCTCATAAATTTGCAATAGATTTTGGAACAACCAACAGTGTGGTCGCACGTTGGGATACAAAAAAAGAAACAGCAGAAATCGTAAAAATTGACAACATTAGTGATGGTGAAATTAGCGAACGTCCATCCGTTGTCCCATCACTTATCTATGTAAATGATGTAAACAATCATAAGTTCACTATCGGACAAGCTGTTCGAAACCAAGGCTTAGATATTCAAAGGGATAATCGTCTGTTCCGCAACTTCAAACGTGGAATCGTCGCATCCCCTGCCCCTGAGCCTCGCGATATTGATGGTATGCAATTTGCAGACCGTCATGCGGGAGAGCATTTTGTCAAAGAAGTACTACGACAAATGCCCTATAAAGATAAAGACATTGAGCAACTTGTACTCACTGCACCCGTCGCATCATTCGAAGGTTATCTAGCTTGGCTAAACGATGTGATTGACGACATCGCACCAGACAAAATCAGAGTTGTTGACGAATCCACCGCTGCCGCACTGGGTTACAATGTCACAAAACCGGGTGCAGTCGTCCTTGTATTCGATTTTGGTGGCGGAACCCTTGACCTGTCTCTTGTTCAATTACCAGAACACCGTGAAAAAACAGGCGGATTCCTCAGTAAGTTGCGTGGACGTAATGCCAACCAGCACTCGGCTAAGGTGATAGCCAAAGCCGGACGTATTATCGGTGGTAGCGATATTGATCAATGGATTGTTGCTGAAATTCTAAAGCGCACAGGTCTCCAATCCACCGACCTTGCTCAAGATTACACAGCATTACTAACAAGCTGCGAACAAGCCAAGATCCTACTCTCTACGAATGATACAGCGCAAATTCAATTTAGCGTGAATGGAACAAGTTATGATGAAACCCTCACCCGCGAAGAGCTTGAAGTGATGCTCAAGAACAACGAATTTGATGTTGCGTTACGTCGGGTCGTCGATAAAGTGATGCATGTCGCCCGTCAACGTGGTATCTTCAAGGAAGACATCCACTATGTATTGATGGTAGGCGGCACATCACTCATGCCATTTGTGCAACAAACATTAGCTAAATATTTTACAGATATGGCGGTTCGTGCTGACAAACCATTTACCGCTGTAGCAGAAGGTGCATTACAGGTCGCAGCTGGCTTTGGGCTCGAGGACTACTTGATTCATAGTTATGGTCTACGCCATCTCAATCATGAAAGCGGACAACACGAATGGGATGAGATCATTGCAATGGGTAGCCAATACCCTATTGAACGCCCCATAGATGTTATGCTCAGTGCAGCCCATGATAACCAATCAGAAATTGAACTAGTAATTGGTGAGATCGATACAGATGCCGTTGCGATGGTCGAGGTTAAATATGAAAACGATCAAGCCGTTTTTGTCGCACAAACAGGCGAAAGTGAACAGAAAATCATACCGCTGAATGAAGATGGCGCGTTGAAATATCTCGCAAAACTCAACCCTAAAGGCAAGATGGGCAAAGATCGTATCAAAGCATCATTTACAGTTGATGAACGTCGCCGCTTACGTGTGACAGTGTTTGATGTTCAGACTAACAAATTACTACTGGAAGATGTCGCTGTCGTGACATTACGCTAAAGGAGCAATCATACGATGGTTAACACACAACTGACAGGACGTGAACCAGCACTCGCCACAGGCTCAAAACAGAAGGGGTCACGCCGACTCTCTCTACGCCGTCTTGGTACATTGCTGAATGTATTGCCTCCTGATGCAGTATCACTTGATGCAGTCAAAGAAGCATTAAATAGTGAGGAATTTTTTGTACGATACAATGCGGCGAAAATGCTCTCACGTCGTTCGGATCGGGACTCCCGTTTAATTATAGAGGAAACCCTTCAAAGCGGACCACCGATGTCGCGTGCCAGTGTCGCCCGACATCTGCATGGGTTTTCATGGTTTTCGGCGAAGTCACTAATTGAGATCGCACTCAAAGATGATGACCCGCGTGTACGCGAAGGGGTTGTCTATGCACTATGCGATTTCCGTGATTTAAATGCTTATCAAATGCTTGTTGAAGTCCTAAAAACTGAAGAAGACAATGTTCGCGAGGCAGCTGCAGTCGGCCTGCGAGATACGCAGGATCCTGCCGCTATCCCTGTGCTAGAAGAAGTCTTAAATGCAAAAGACCCAGAAGTACGTATTAAAGCTCTAGAGGCACTTGGTACCAACGATAATGATGAAGCAATTCCAATTGTTAGAGAATCTATGAAAGATCCGGATCCAGAAGTCAAATACGCAGCGGCACTCAGTTTGTTGGAGTTATCTGGAGAAGGCTGGTTAGAAGAATTATCAGGTGTTATAGGGCGCAATACAGGCGAAACACTACGGCAAGTTTTACGAGCATTTTTTCATGCAACCAACTATCTAAAAATTGATGTTGCGAAGTCCTCTGCAGCAGAACTTATGATTGATGCACTTGAGACAGCATTGCTTGATGCTGATAATAGTGTTCGTGAAGCAGCTATTTGGCCCCTTGCATGGATGCGACATGAGCGTACACCAGCTATACTTCGTAAGACCTATCGTATTGAAATGGACGAAGGTGTTAAAGCACACATTGTACGTGTCTCAGCAGGCCTAATGTCTAAGGCAAGTGAAGATATCCTTGATGATGCGCTTAACAGTCCAATGCCAAAAGTCAAAGCACAAGCTGAGAAAATTATGGCGGAGCGAGCAAGAGCAGGTAAAGTTTTGCAATACAATGAGAACGCTGCCAACGATGGTATGGTTCTCAAAAAACCTTTGGTGAACAATTAATTCAACTTAAAAGGCTGACACTCAATTGGTCAGCCTTTTTGCCTATATTATTTCACATTAAGCGTGGTGCGTCTGAAGACTTCTAACGCTTAAGGGTTTTTGGTGCATTCGCTTAATACCCTGCACCGATGCAACTGCAGCACTCATTGTTGTGATAATCGGAATACCTAGAGCATACGCTTGACTTCGGATTTCCATACCTTCGTTATGTGCCTGACTACCCAATGGCGTATTGATGATAAGATCAATTTTGCCATCCAACATCAAATCCAGAATATGAGGTGTTCCCTCAGACAATTTGTTTACTCGTTCTGTCTCAACACCAAGACTATTCAACCATTCGGAAGTACCTTCCGTAGCCATCAGCTTAAACCCAAGAGTCGCTAACTCACGCGCAATTTTGGATACCGCCCCTTTATCAAAATCATTGACACTAATACAGACAGTTCCTTCCATTGGCAAAGGAACACCGGCTGCAGACTGAGCTTTAATAAATGCATGTCCAAAGCTAGAGGCATGCCCCATTACTTCTCCTGTTGAGCGCATTTCCGGTCCGAGACGTGCGTCTACTCCGGGGAACTTCTGGAATGGGAATACAGCTTCTTTGATAAAGAACCCATCCACTTTCGGTTCATCTAAAAAGTTGAGTTCAGCCAGTGTTTTGCCAGCTGCAATTTGTGCTGCATAGCTTGCTAGCGGATGCCCCGTTGCTTTACTTACAAATGGCACCGTTCGACTTGCCCGTGGATTCACTTCCAGGACATAAACTTCATCATCCTTAACTGCAAATTGGATGTTAAATAATCCTTTAACACCCATTGCTTTACCGATGCGTTGGGTATAGTCACGAATAATATCGAGGTGAAAGTAACTGATTTTGTAAGGAGGCAATACACAAGCAGAATCACCACTATGTATACCCGCTTCTTCGATATGTTGCATAATACCGCCGATAGTCACTTCCACACCATCAGACAGAGCATCAACATCAACTTCATACGCATCATCAAGGAATTTGTCAATTAAGACAGGATGTCCTGTCCATTCGACGTTTTCAGCCAACCAACTCAGTAGCTGTGTTTCGTCAAACACAATTGCCATACCCCGTCCACCTAAAACATAGCTCGGACGCACTAATACTGGATACCCGATAGTACTTGCCGCTTTAACAGCTTCTTCTTGCGTTAAAATAGTTGCACCAGCAGGTTGAGAAATACCCAATTCACTCATGAGAGCATTAAATCGCTCACGATCTTCGGCGAGGTCGATTTTTTCAACAGGTGTCCCCCAAATTGGCGCACCAAGTTTTTCAAGATCATGAGCGATATTGAGAGGGGTCTGTCCACCAAACTGTACCAGAACACCATCCGGCTTTTCATGATCAATGATATTCATGACGTCTTCAGCAGTTAGTGGTTCGAAGTACAAACGATCTGCCGTATCATAATCTGTACTGACAGTTTCAGGGTTACAGTTGACCATAATCGTTTCGAAGCCCATCTCTTTAAGAGAGAAACAAGCATGAACACAGCAATAATCAAACTCAATCCCTTGCCCAATTCGATTCGGACCACCACCAAGTATCATTACTTTTTTATTATCAGTTGGGTCGGCTTCATCATCCTGTTCATAAGTCGAATACAAGTAAGGTGTATGCGCTTCAAATTCTGCGGCACACGTATCAACCCGATAGAAGTTTGCCGTCACACCTAGTGATTTACGATAATCACGGACAGCAACTTCATCTTCTTCGACTAACTGTGCGATGTAAGCATCACTATAGCCATAGTACTTCAACTTGAGAAAGTCATCCTTATCGAGGTCAGATAATGTCAACTCTCGATCAAGAATTGTCTTGTGGATGTACATCAACTCTTGCATCTGTTGAACAAACCACGGATCGAACTGTGTGTTTTCGATAATTTCTTCGGGTGATGTATTTTGGCGAATTAAGGTTGCCACTTGGAACAATCTCTGGGCAGTCGGCACTTGCACTGTTTGTGACGAATCAACCCATTCGTCGTTACTACCAAACCCATCAATGCCAATATCAAGCGCCCGAACACCTTTTTGTAACGCTTCTGGGAATGTCCGTCCAATCGCCATTACTTCGCCAACAGCTTTCATCTGCGGGCCAAGCACAGGATCAGCTCCAGCAAATTTTTTAAAGTCCCAACGCGGAATCTTTACCACAATATAATCCAGCGATGGTTCGAAGCTAGCAGGTGTTTCCTGAGTGATGTCATTTGAAATTTCATCAAGTGTAAAGCCAACAGCGACCAACGCAGCAATTTTTGCAATCGGAAATCCAGTCGCTTTACTTGCCAATGCAGAAGAGCGCGAGACACGCGGGTTCATCTCAATAACATAAACTTCGCCATCTTCGGGGTTAATCGCAAACTGTACATTCGCCCCGCCTGTCGTGATACCAACACGATCAAAAATCATGCGCGACATGTTACGTAGGCGTTGTACTTCTTTATCAGTTAGTGTTTGCGCAGGCGCAACCGTAATGCTATCACCAGTATGAACCCCCATCGGATCAAGATTTTCGATGGAGCAAACGACAACAAAGTTACCTTTAGCATCGCGCATCAACTCAAGCTCATATTCTTTCCATCCGAGCAAACTCTTATCGACGAGAACCTCGCCGACTGGGCTTTGATGGATACCATTTGCAGTGACTTTGCGTAACTCATCTTCGTTATAGGCGACACCGCCACCTGCTCCACCCATTGTGAAAGATGGGCGGATTAGAATCGGATAGCCGATTTCCTCAGCAAATTCAATTGCAGATTCGACATCCCCAACAACTTTACTGTCCGGCACACGCAGACCAATTTCATCCATCGTATTGTTGAATAACTGACGATCTTCTGCTAGCTGAATACTCGTTAGCGATGCACCAATTAACTCAACATCGTATTTTTCAAGCACACCGGCTTCTTGCAAATTGACAGCCAGATTGAGTGCAGTCTGTCCACCAACTGTTGGAAGAAGCGCATCCGGCTTTTCTTGTGCGATAATTTTCTCACACATTTCGACGGTTAGCGGTTCAATATAGGTCGCGTCGGAAAATTGTGGATCGGTCATAATCGTCGCAGGATTCGAATTGACCAATACAACACGATATCCCTGTGATTTAAGTGCTTTACACGCCTGCACCCCACTATAGTCAAATTCGCAGGCTTGCCCGATCACAATCGGACCCGACCCAATAATCATAATTGTTTCTATGTCTGTTCTTTTTGGCATGTTTTTCTTTCTGCTTAATATATGTAGGATCTAATCCAACCACGTCCCATGACTTCGATTTTGCTCATTTGGGCCATAAAATTGAATACATCGAAGTGACCCAATGAATGCTTATATACGAATAGTTGTTTGTTGTTTTGAACACTTATAGCAACAATATCATCGAAGTTTTGCAGAGTGATCTCAACATTATTCGGATGTGAATAGCATTCAACAGTTCCATAAATTTGTAACCAGAGCAATATATCTGTTCTCGTCAAATTATTCTTTTGAATAGCAGAGTTCACAGCATATTCTTGGTCGATCAAATTGATTATTGGAAACGCTTTGAACATTTGTCCATTTATTATTCGTCTATGACTTTATCGCTACTTTTCACAGCATCTACAAACTCGTCAAACAAATACAACGAATCATGTGGGCCGGGTGATGCTTCAGGATGATATTGCACACTAAATGCCTTTAAGTCACGATGACGTAAACCTGCTACTGTGTTGTCATTCAAGTTTAGATGTGTGATTTCACCACCGCTCAAGTCACTATCAGCCGACACAGCAAAACCGTGATTGTGTGATGCAATTTCGATTTCACCATTATCAAGATTCTTCACTGGCTGATTCCCGCCACGATGCCCAAAACGCATCTTTTCAGTCTGTCCACCTAGTGACAATGCTAGAATTTGATGCCCGAGACAAATCCCGAATACAGGTACTTCACCCAGCAAGTTCTTGACATTACTTACAGCATAATCAACTGCCGCAGGGTCACCAGGCCCATTACTTAAAAAGATACCCGCCGGATTCATCGCCATGACCTCATCAGGTGTGGTCTTTGACGGTACAACTGTTACCCGTAATCCACGGTCTGTCATCATGCGTAAGATATTGCGTTTAATGCCATAATCGTAAGCTACAACCAATGGGCCATTCGGATCATACTGATGATCACGGTACCATTGCGGGTCACTCTGTTCGGTCCAGTGGTAAGGCTCTTCGACCGTCACATAATCAACAAGATTCGCGCCGGACATATCCATCGAATTTTTTGCCATTTCGACGAGTGCATCGGTATCATTTGCCATCTCACCATGCGCTACAACAGCTCGCATTACACCCTTCTCACGAATATGACGCACCAATGCACGAGTTGCTACACCAGAAACACCTATTTTACCGTGATCTTTTAGATAACTATTCAAATCGCCACGGTTACGCCAATTGCTAACAATTGGGCTTAGTGATCGTACAACGAATCCCGATACCCAAACATTTTCCGATTCGGGGTCTTCAAGGTTAATGCCTGTATTGCCGACATGTGGAACAGTCATGGTGACGATTTGTTTGTAATATGAGGGGTCAGTCAAAATTTCTTGATACCCAGTCATCGAGGTATTAAAGACAACCTCACCAGTTTCCACGCCTTCCGCGCCAAATCCTTCACCAGGAAAGATACGTCCATCTTCTAACGCAAGTACAGCCTGCATATGTTTGTCTCTATTCTCCTTTAAGAGCGGTAATCCGCATTGATACTAATGTAGTCATGACTAATGTCACAAGTCCAAATTGTTGCCTTACCATCACCAATACCACAATTTAATGTGATATAAATAGAGTCATCCGCCATGATTTCTAGCGCATTCGCTTCTTCATAGTCCGTCGGTGTACCCGATTTGAAGATTAATAGACCATAGTCTTCCTCAAAAATTTCTTCACCTGTCGTAATCCATAACGATGTTTGAGCAGGCTCAAAAGGTACATCGGCACGTCCGGCAGCTGCCACAATTCGACCCCAATTCGGGTCATTACCATAAAACGCAGATTTCGTAAGAATAGATGCAGCAATTGTATGTCCAATTTTCTGTGCTGATTCGTCTGAGTCTGCCCCTTGGATGTCTAGCGTGACAAACTTGGTAACACCTTCACCATCACGTACAACAGCTTGTGCCAAATATTGTGTAAGTGCATTGAGGGCATTTTGGAAGGTTTCCATATCATAGTCACTCTCAATTGCAGTTGTACTCATCCCGTTTGCCATCAACACAACCATATCATTTGTACTTGTATCGCCATCAACCACAATCTGGTTGTAGCTTTGAGTATTAGCAGTTTTGAGAGCCGTCTGTGTCTGTTCTAATGTTAAATCAGCGTCAGTAACAATTACACTTAACATCGTCGCCATATTCGGTGCAATCATCCCTGCACCTTTGACAACACCAGCAATAGTATATTCACCATGTGCTGTCATAACCTTGACGGACGCAAATTTGGGACGCGTATCGGTCGTCATCATAGCAGCAGCAGTTGCTCCCCAATCATGTCCAAGATGCTCAACCGATAATTCAACACCCTTTGTAATCTTATCCATTGGAAGATGTGTACCAATCACACCTGTAGACATCACAAGCACTTGCTCTGTAGCAATTTCCAACTGTTCAGCGACCATATCTGATGTCTTGCGTGCATTGTCCATGCCTTGCCAACCAGTACACGCATTTGCACTAACTGTATTAATTGCTACAGCACGAATTTTTTCAGGATTTTTTGTAATCCGTTCCATATTGAGCAAAACCGGAGCTGCTTTAACTTTATTTGTAGTAAAAACTCCCGCAGTTTTACAATCATTACGACTACGAATTAAAGCAAAATCAAGTGCATTATCCTTTTTTAAACCCGCATGTACCCCCGCCACACGGAAACCTCTGACAGACGCAATAGTTTCTTGTACATTAACCATCAATCTTCTCCAGAATGACTGTCAATTTCTCAATTAATTCGTCAACATGTGATTTTTCAATAATCAATGGTGGTACGAACCGAATCACATTTGTTCCAGAGCTAACAAGTAGCAAACCATTTTCGTAGCCATGTTTAACAATATCACCTGGTGCAATGTCGAGCTCAATCCCAGACATTAGACCACGTCCACGGACTTCAACAATGTTTGGGCTATTGATTTCTTCAAGGCGTTCCATCAGATATTCGCCAACTTCTTGCACATGTTCCATAAAGCCATCACTGAGAACACGATTTACCACAACTTTTCCAGCCTGCATCACAACTGCCCCACCTGAAAAAGTCGAACCGTGGTCACCGGGTTGCATCACATTTGCGACAGCCTCTGTTGCCAGAATTGCGCCGACAGGCAATCCACCAGCAAGCGGTTTAGCTAACGTCATAATATCGGGTGTGATTCCGCTGAATGAATGTGCCCATAAATCGCCAGTACGTCCTAAACCACACTGAATTTCATCGAAAATCAGTGTCGCATCGTGTTGGTCGCATAAATCACGCAAGGCTTGCAAGAATTCAGCCGTTGCAACATTAATTCCACCTTCACCTTGAATTGGCTCAATAATAACCGCAACGGTATCATCATCGATAACCTCTTTCGCACTATCGATGTTGTTAAATTCACCGACGACCGCACCTGGAACCATTGGTTTGAAGGGTTTTTGATATTTTTCTTTTGGTGTGATTGCTAAAACCCCCATCGTGCGACCATGGAACGCTTGTGTGAAACTCACAACTTTGGTCTTATTCGATTTTTCTTTTGCGTATGCAACTTTACGAGCAAATTTTAATGCACCCTCATTTGCCTCCGCGCCACTATTACAGAAGTAAACTTTGTCGGCAAACGAATTATCACAAAGCAATTGCGCCAGCTCCACCATTGGTTGGGTATGATATAACCCACTGACGTGAATCAAGCCTGTATTTAATTGCTGATTGACCACGCTGTTGAGTTCTTCATCGCCATAGCCAAGTGCGTTGACAGCAATGCCGGCGACCCAGTCTGTATAAGCTTTGTTTTCAGTATCATAAAGTGTCACACCCTCACCACGTGCAAGTACAAAATCAGGTCGCGCCGCTACAGGTACACTATATTGTTGATCTTTTTTTATGACATCTGCTTTTGTTGTCATTATGCCCCTCTCAAGTTAGTTGTTTTAATAAAATCATTATGCTGAGACAAACGTTGTCCCACCATGTGTTGCCAATCCATCTAAATTCGTAATCACCACTTGTGGCACGCCAGATTCTAACACATCCAACGCGGTTTGCACTTTAGGGATCATACCACCGTAAATCGTGCCATCATCTATATATGATGACACCTGAGCTGACGTTAAAGACTCCATCCGGACATCATCAACCAGAACACCTTCAACATTCGAGATAAATACAACTTTATTCGCCGAGATTGCATTTGCAATTGCGCCTGTTACAGGGTCAGCATTCAAATTGAAATTGCTAGACTCTCCAACACTTACGGGAGAAATAACAGGTGTAACATCATTTTTAAGCATCTCAAAAATCACAGATTCGCGCACAGAGACAACTGTTCCGGTAAATCCCATATCAACCTCATCATGTTGCATCTGTGCAGCTCTTACTAATCCACGATCAACACCCGACATGCCCTGAGCATCTACACCCGATGCCAATAAATACCTTACCAACCGCTTGTTCACTGTGCCACACAGTACCATCTCGACAAGTGCTAATGAATCAGCATCTGTGATTCGTAAGCCATCTACGTAACGCGGTTCGATATTGAGTTGGTTTTGTAACTTGGTGATTTCTTTACCACCCCCGTGGATAATCACAACATCACCCTCAAAATTTGCAACAATATTAGCAAACTGCTTTAGGAGAGCATCATCATCAAGATAGTGTCCAGAAATTTTGATTACTGTGACCATCACAACTCCTAGAGTAGGCCTAGCGTTTCTTCAAAACCAAACATTAAGTTTGTATTTTGGATTGCCTGTCCTGATGTACCTTTGCGTAAGTTGTCGATCACGCTGGTGATATGCACATAATTATCGAGAACGGGGGTAATGCTAATCGCACCTTTATTGGTTTTGACTACCTGTTTGAGTGTCGCATATTTGCCCGGCGGCAGTACATCAACCATCGGTTCATCACCATAGATTGAACAATATAGGTCGTAAACTTTATCACTCGTCATACTGTCATTGAGGGTGACATAAATGCTTGACATCAAGCCACGGTCAACTGGAAGTAAATGAGGCGAAAATACAATCGGTCCAATACTATTATTGATTTTGTGAGCTTCTTGTTCAATCTCCCCAATATGCCGATGCGCACGCCCAGTTTTATAAGGGGATAAATTACTATAAACCTCGGCAAAGTGAGTCGTGAGTGATGGTTTACGTCCTGCGCCAGTCACACCACATTTTGCATCAACAACAATGGGCAAATTAGGTTGAACTGCATCGCATTGTAATAATGGATACAAGCCCAGTAATGTAGCAGTCGGATAGCATCCAGGAGTCGCTACGACATCAATTCCTTTGATTTGTTCCCTATTGATTTCTGGCAAGCCATAAATTACAGGTAACAATTCTGGGTGAGGATGAACTGTATCGTAGTATTTTTCATAAACTTCCGGTGAATTGATACGCAAATCAGCCGATAAATCAACGACTTTTACACCAGCCTCAACGCCTTTCTTTGCCATACCAGCAGCCGCTTTATGTGGTAATGCTAGAAAAATTACATCCACATTATCTAAGCTCACCGAATCAGGTGGAACAAATACCAAATCTGAATTAGGGATAGCTTCTCCGGCATATATATTCGATGTACCGAAGACCGGTTCGATATTCGGATGTTGCGAGATAATGTCGACTAAATCTAGTCCTGCATATCCCGATGCGCCATAAATACCTGCTCGAATTGTTGTCATATTACCCTCTCTATAAAATTAAAAAACCCCAACTTCGCTTGTTACGAGGTCAGGGTTAAAGTTCAAGTTTGAATTGCACGTTACTCAACAACACAAAAAATTTATATCGACCTCTACGTGATATATGCGACGACGGTTCCTTTTTGGTTGTGGTGCAAGGTGTAACATTTTCATATGTCTCAGTTTATGTTCTTAGTACTGATGCAAAGTGTAAGAAACTTTGCACT
This sequence comes from Anaerolineales bacterium UBA6055, assembly GCA_002428985.1. Classification (GTDB taxonomy): domain Bacteria; phylum Chloroflexota; class Anaerolineae; order Aggregatilineales; family Phototrophicaceae; genus UBA6055. Next base: position 146,132 of record DIYL01000057.1, read on the forward strand.
ATCCGTCAACAAATTGGCTAAAGATTATGCACTTTTTCGATTTCGTTGTGCATATTGCACGAAAAATCACGCCGTTATTTTTCACTAGCGTCCAAATTTTCGATTAGCTCAGTCAATTCTGGCATATCATTAGCATTAGAATTTTTTTGCGCAGTATTTTTCCGTTTAGTAGATGCCATAATTGGGTCGCGGCTACCTGTTGCCATAGCATATACTTTATATGCAACAGCCATCAAGAACAGTACCGTCACAGCAACCAACATCATATCTATCACATTACCCATATGAACCAATAATGGGTTATTACCGCCAAAAGCAAAAAACGCCCCTATTGCAACAGCAATGGCAAATAAGACACCTATTATTAGCAAGACTTTGAAAATTTGTCTGATGCTTTTATCCATCCATAAACCTTTCGATTTTCTGTAACTGTTCGGCTTGCTCTAAAGAAATTAAGACACCATCTTCACGTATTGCTAAACGTGATTCAGCTAATTTCTCTGCAAGTAGCTCGCGTTCCGTCATACTCATATCAGCTAATACATCTTCTACTGATAAACCATAATCGCGGATATCAAACAACCGATCTTCATTTTTTAACTTTGCTTCTTCTGGCACATAAGATTGTTTGGGGGATAAACCACCAATCATCATACCCAATACGCCAACACCACCACCAATAGCCACAGACAAACCTAACAATCCAATACTGATTTGCTCCATAATCACTGTAGCAGAAATCACATCTGGTAAACCATAAGCAAATCCCACCATACTTAATAACAGTGATACCAACAATAAGCCAAGAGATCCAAGGAACACTATCCCAATACCCAATAGTACCTTCAAAAATGGAGGATATTCACGTTGGTGACGTTCTAAATTTTCCATACAATTATCCTAAACTACCATTACAAACTCTGTCTCAATTAGTCTATCATATCTATGCAGTATGTTAGCAGTTGTTCAAAGACCTTAACGCTTCATTGACGTAACCGATACAATCGCGATAGTCTGCATAGAGAAGCAGATTATACTCAGGTGATAATAATGTCATCAAATAATTTGTGACTTAGTCCTGTAATAAATTCAGATTAAAAATAAGCAACAAGGCTAATTTACCCGTATATTATGAAAATTAAGTTCGGAAAGCATACATGATCGAAGTAAAGAACCTGCGAAAACATTATGGTTCGCATATCGCGGTAGATGGTATCTCATTCGAGGCAAGACAAGGTGAAATTCTGGGACTCTTAGGGCCTAATGGCGCAGGAAAAACAACCACAATGCGTATTCTAACAGGCTTTATGCCACCAACCGACGGCACAGCATCCGTTGCCGGGTATGATGTCATGAACGATTCAATGGAAGTACGCCGTCGTGTGGGGTATCTACCCGAAAAAGTCCCTGTCTACCCAGATATGACACTACGAGCGTATGTTACATTTGTTGCCCAACTTCACAATGTCGATAATCACAAGAAAAAAGTTGACGAAGTACTTGATCGTTTCGGGTTACTCGATAGACGCGACAAATTGATCCGAAGTTTATCCAAGGGACTACGGCAACGGTTGGGCTTAGCTCAAGCACTGGTACACAATCCACCTGTGATTGTGCTTGATGAACCCACTATCGGTATTGACCCCAAACAAGTGATTGAAGTACGTGACATCGTCAAAAGTCTCCGCCAAGACCATACAGTATTATTCAGCAGTCATATTTTAACGGAGGTTGAGCAAGTCTGTGACCGCGTCGTTATTATCAATCAAGGTCAAGTTGTAGCACAAGGTACAGCAGAAGAACTTGGGCGACAGTTTAAACCGCAACGTCAGCTCTATATCGAGCTAGACGGCGGTAATGATGCAGCTTATCAAGAACTTCTGAACAAAATAGATTTAATCGAATCTATCGACAAAGACGGGCGTGGATATGTTTTGCACATAGCCACCACAGACTCCATACAAAAACCAATCACACGTGCAATCGCAGATAGTGACTTTACATTGGTTGAACTACGTCAATTAGATGTATCGCTCGAAGATGTTTTTCTGGACATTATCAGCAAAGGAGATCGTTAGTGAAAGCGATATGGATTATTTTCCGACGAGAAACCTCGGCTTATTTTTCCTCTCCCCTTGCTTATCTGATTGCATTTGCATTCCTACTTATGACAGGTATTATTTTCAATAACGACCTGGCCCGATCAATAACAGTAAGATCCGTTGACCCGGCACTTATCCCCAATTTCCTATCGATATTGATGGTTCTCTTTGCCCCATTGTTTACCATGCGTCTATTATCAGAAGAGTCAAGAGAAGGAACTCTCGAACTGCTTTTGACCGCACCTGTACCAGATTATAGTATTGTCTTTGGTAAATTCCTGAGTGCATGGTTTTATTTTACCTTTCTACTTATCTTGACACTCATTTATCAAATCATTTTAGTCACCTTTTCTTTTCCAGACTTTGTTCATACAACAGCCGCTTATTTAGGTATCTGGTTATATGGTGGGGCAACCCTAGCCGTTGGATTAGCATTTTCAGCTCTGACAGAAAACCAGATTATTGCTGCATTTTTGAGCACAATTACCTTATTCATCTTATGGATTGGTGACCTCGCAGGGGAAATTGTTGCTAGTATAGAACTCGCTCGTGTGATTCGTAACCTAACCTTACAAGGGCATTATTCAACCTCATTTGCAGTCGGTATTATTCGGCTCGAAGATGTCATATATTTCGCAGGCATGATGTTTATTATGCTATACATTACCGTTCAATTTGTCGAAGCGCGGAGGTGGTAACTGATGTTTAACCGTACTGGAAATATCGTTATCACGCGTGGGATGCTTGGCAATATAGGGAGTTTTACAGCTGGATTAGGGCTAATCGTTGGTATTCTTGCAATTCTCTGGCAAAGTAGCATTTCCATATTTGCGATTATCTCATTCGGTATCAGCATCGGAGGTATTGCACTTTGGGCCTCCATGACGCCTGATGACTTTCGAAATTTCATTGCTGGTAGGCAAACGAAACGCGGCACAATGGCCGTTTTCACAACTTTTTTGGTGATTGGGATTATCTCAACCATATATATTTTTGTTCTGCGTACAGGTGTCACAATTGACATGACACAAGGCGAACGTTTTACACTCAGCGAAGAAACATTAAATGTTATCGAAGCAGTAAATCGAACGGCCGAAGCCAGAGTAAGGATCACCGGATTATATTCACCTAGAGAACTGCTAAGACAAGAAGTTGATAATCAATACTGGCAGTTGTACGACGATGCGACTGAAATGATTACACTTGAATATATCAACCCACTGACAGAGCCAGGTAAAGCAGCACCATATCGTGCATTCATGGATCAAGGTGTTAATGTATTTGTGGCATTTGAAGATGAATCCGGTGACGTTTTATTCCGCAGTAGTGTGCCTGTGGTAAATTCTGGTGTCCAAGAACGCGATATGACAGAAGCACTGACCCGCTTAATTTTATCAGGGCGCTTCAAAGTCTATTTTGAGACAAGTGCTGATACACTCGATGGGCTCGACCAATCAATTGATGGTGCCTCGATTGTCAATCAATTGCTTCGCCAGAACGGCATCGAAACCGATGCGTTAAATCTCGAACAATTAGTAGAAAACAATACCACTATTCCCATCGATGCCTCGGCTATCATTTTTGCACGCCCACAACGTCAACTCACATTGAATGAAATTAGCGTTATAGATGAGTATGTTCAACGAGGTGGTGCATTATTTATCTTGACCGATGTCACCCTGTCATCTGATGATTTTCTACGAGAAGGCACGCCTTTCAACACGTATTTATGGGACACATTTGGTGTACGAGCACTTGATTCAATTGTTATAGACGAAGCATCCAACCAAGGCGTTGCAACCGATCTTGTCAGCGCTGCAGTGTTCCCCGGTAACCCTATAGGTGAAAATCTAAATCTACCAGACACCCCACAAACAACAACTTTGTTTAGACTCGCCCGCCCAATAGAAGTCAATCCAGACCCACCTGTCAATAACGGCAGTGTCATTTTAACTTCGCCATTTAGCTGGGCAGAAAATGACATAGATACACTTATCCGCGATAATCGATGGGAATTCAATGAAGCAAACGATATACAAGGTCCTATCACAACAGTTGCATGGGCAAACAATCAAGAGACAGATGCCAAACTGGTTATCGTTGGCGATAGTGATTTCATCACTAATGTGAATATTTTATCACCACAGGGCAACTCGATTCTATTTTTTGATAGCATTGGTTGGATGACAGGGTTTACAGATGAGGTTCGTTTTGAGCCCCAAATCTTAACAACAGGGTTACCTATCATTTTTGTTGATATTCAAACACTTGATCTTGTGGCATTTATCACACTGATTCTAATGCCGGGGATCATGCTCGCTCTAGCAATTGCAATTTATGGAAGACGCCTACGATGAAACAATCTCGCATTACATTTTTTATACTAATTGCATCGTTCATAGGTATGGTCGGATTGCTTCTTATGCAATCTGCACAATCAGAAACCTTAGAAATTCCGCCTACTCATGAAAATCTAATAGATAATGATGTACACTTAGAAAGTAGATTACTGTTTCCAAACCTTGTTGCAGGAGATGTAAGGGTTATAAACATCTTAGATCCTTATCTACAATCTGAAGTAACAATCGTGAAATCAGATAATAATGTTTGGCAAGTTGTTTCTGATGATGATCGCCTAACCAACCAAGATTATGCAGAAAGCCTTGCAATTACATTGGAAAAAATACCGTATATTGCACAAATCAATATAGACAATGAAATTCCAGAAGGATATGGCCTGAATGATACTGATGGATTAATTCTTGTCTCTGCAGTATTGACTGATGAAACTATCAGGACGTTTTTGGTCGGCAATCCGGTTTCTACCGATAGTGAAACACGAGGATTTTATACATTAGTTGATGGAAACCCATCTATATTTATTGTGCCACCAGAACCAATTATGTATATGGTGCAGTATTTAGAGGCGTTTGAAAACACGCAAAAACTTGACAACTAATCAAATTCACGTTAAGTTCTTATATTGGAACACGTTGATGATTTAGAAGTCCCCCCGTCCACAAATATTGAACGGGGTTTGGTCACTAAACTCGGGCAGGAGTGAGACCTTAACTTCTAAAATATGTATAACGTAAGCATAGTAGTACACCTATGCGTTAAAAATCAATATTAAATCTTATTAAATTATGTATCACTTTTTTCAAATAGTATTTCTTACAAGGGATGCGTTTAAAACTCGGCTAGTAGAAAGGCATGTCTGTGGTAGCTGTATTAGATAATGTGAAAAATATGACCCAGCGTGAAGAAATCCAAAAACAACTGATCGAAAAGTCCAATAAACAGGGCTTTATCACCTATTCCGACATTCTTGAGCTCTTGCCAGATGTCGAAAGTGATGTCGCTTTGCTCGATGACCTCATGGATAGTCTGCTTGAAGCAGGTGTTGAGGTTGTGCCCGGATCTGGTAAAGCAGAAGATGCTGAGCCAAAAGATAGCAAAGACGATACCGATGACCTCGTCCCAGAAGATGATGAGGAAGAAGAAGTCAGCGAACGTGATGCACTGCTGAAAATTTTGAAGAAAGATCTAACAACCGATGCTGGCTACCAAGCTGCACTTGATACTGATGATGTTGTTGGCCTCTATCTGAAAGAAGCCGGTCGTGTACCACTGTTGACAGCAGAAGAAGAAGTCACTCTCGCCAAACGTATGGAAGCAGCAGTATTTGCTCGCGAACATATGGAAGCGGAAGGTGAGCAACTATTATGGAGCGATGAACAAGAACTCCGTAGCACAATTATGGATGGTGAAAAAGCTCAGGAACATCTGATTCGTGCGAATGCTCGCCTCGTTATTAGTGTTGCTAAAAAATACATTGGGCGTGGTGTACCATTCCTTGACTTGATTCAAGAAGGTAACATCGGGCTCATCCGTGCAACCAACAAATTCGAATATCAACGTGGTCATAAGTTTAGCACTTATGCAACATGGTGGATTCGTCAGGCAGTGAGCCGTGCTGTCGCAGATCAAGGACGTACAATTCGTGTACCAGTCCACATGGGCGATCAACTCAATCGGATGCGTCGTGTTCAGCTTCAGTTATTGCAAGAACTCGGACGCGAGCCCAAAATTGATGAGCTTGCAAAAGGTATGGAAACAACACCTGATAAAGTCGAAAATTTGCTCGAGATTTCACGTCGTCCTGTCAGCCTAGAAACACCAATTGACGACGAAGGTGATTCAACCTTTGGTGATTTCGTAGAAGATGTAAACAGTCCAGCACCATCTGATGAAGTTGCAACGCATCTATTACACGAACAACTTCAACAGGCACTTGATAAATTGCCACCACGTGAAGCTCAAATCTTGCGTTTGCGTTATGGTTTGGCAGATGGTCGTGTCTACACACTTGAGGAAGTTGGTCAAACCATCGGTGTAACCCGTGAACGTGTACGCCAGTTGGAAGCACAGGCACTCAACCGCCTGCGCCAGTCCTCAGCACACGTCATTCTTAAAGACTACCTGTACGACGTGTAAGGATCGGAACATTGAGTCAATCTCAACGTTCAAACACTAAAGCAAAAAGTCCAATTGTATGGCCCCTCGCGCTTGTCGCAGTTGGGGTCGTACTTTTGTTGCACAATTTCATCTTATTAGGTGATTTCAATGTTGTTAATCTCTCTCCATTATTGCTGGTCTTATTAGGTGCATGGATTTTACTGCGTGGTGATATTCAACCCAGTGAAGATGCAAAAAGTTTTGGTATTACCCGTGGTAGTGTTGAATCTGCAAGACTTGATATTCGTGCAGGTGAAATTGATGTCGCACTATCTATGTTACCAGATACCAATCAAGAACGGTTAATTGCTTACCGTAGTTATCCAGTTCAGTCACGTCCAGAACTCAAAGTTGATGCTGTTCATACCAACTTAACTATGAAGCGTTCACAAACACCGTGGTTTTCTTTTACGGATTGGGATATGCTGATCACACAAGGTTTACCATGGCAAATTCTTGTCTCCACACATCTGGGCAAAGTATCACTCGATTTAGCTGACGGCATTGTATCTGACGTCAAAGTTGCAACAGGCATTGGCAATATAGATTTTGTCCCCCCCATTGAAGCGCTTGATGATATTCAAATTTCATCAGTCTTAGGTACGATACATATTACAACGCCATTTGGCTATGCAACACATATTACTGTGCAATCAGGGCGTTTTGTGAATGTAAAAGTTGATGACACACGCTATGAAATACAAAGTGATTCATATGTCGCCTTAGAAAGTGATGCTGAAGCACCAACCGTCTATATTACTGTGTCAAACACTTTTGGCGATATTTTCCTCTCCTAACGCCTATGTCCGAACAATCAAAGCTTACTATTCGAGATGGCAGAGAAGCCGATATAGATCAATGTCTAGCATTGGACACGAGCTTCCATACGGAACACGTTTGGCAAATGACGATTCGGGAAGAAGCCGAAACAACACATATTGCCTTACGCAAACAACGTCTACCCCGCCCATTAGACAACCATCATTACATAGATAAACAACGCTTAAAGCACGCCCTACAACATAAACACTGCTTTATCGTCTTAGAAGATACGACATCAAAAAAACTCTTAGGTTTTATGAGTATGCGTATTGATAATGCATATAATTTTGCTTATCTTCAAGATATTGTTATAGATGAGCCTTATCGTCATCAACGTTTGGGATCACGACTAATTAATATTGCGACCTTATGGGCAAATGAACACAGTTTAAAGCGCATCATGTTTGAGGTCCCAACAGTCAATTATCCCGCTATTGAGTTTGTAAAATCCCACGGATTTGTCTACTGCGGATTCAACGACCAGTATCTTCCCAATCAAGATATTGCCCTTTTCTATAGTTTGTCGCTGTAAAAGCCTCTATGAATCTAGCAATATTTGCTATGATGGTATTCATAAAATTAGTATGGCATGACGCTAGGAAATAACATTGGATTTAGGCACAACCCTCCTCCTCACAATTAATGAGACGCTCACAGCTGGGACAGCAATTATTGCTTTGTCGCTATTGTTGTTCAACCTTACGCGGAATTTGACTAATCGAGTCGCAAAGACATCCGCCGTTGTACTGGCTTGTGTCACAGTTGCATATATCGCCGATGCCTATATTTCGCTTGGTCCGGACATTAACGCGCATCGAATCGCATCACGCCTGCAGTGGATCGGTATCGCCTTTATCCCAGTTGCGATCTATCATCTCTCAGATGCACTCCTAGCCACAACAGGATTACCTTCACGTGGCCGGCGGAAACGGGTTATTCGTATTCTCTATCTAATAGGTAGCGCATTCCTTGTGCTAGTTGCCTTTAGTGATAACCTTGTAGTTTTTGTTGAAGTCTCGGACAGTATCAGTATTCAAGCAGGTAGTATTTTCCCACTATACATGGTGTACTTCCTCGGTGCCAATGGGTTCGCATTCTATAATGTGCAACGAGCACGCAAACGTTGTCTAACAAGTGGAACAGAACGCCGCATGGGATATTTACAAACAGCATTTCTTACCCCTGCAATCGGTATCTTCCCCTACTCAATTCTACTTAACCCCGGTGACGAGTTCTCATTATTTGGCTTACTTATGATTAACACGGCCAATATTATCATCATTCTAATGCTTGTCTTTTTATCCTACCCGCTTTATTTCTTCGGGTCAGATATACCAGATCGGTTAGTCAAGAAGCAACTTCTCGACTTTTTACTACGAGGTCCAGCAACAGGATTTATTGCGTTAGCTGTCATTAACTTTACAACTCAAGCTGTCCGCATCTTCAGTTTGCCAGGTGAAGCTTTTACACCACCAGCCGTGGTTACGAGTGTTCTACTGTGGCAGTGGTTTGTCTCATTGTCATTACCCTATTTTGAAAAGTTCTTTATCTATCGAGATGAAGATACAGAGCAAATTACCAAACTCCAAACACTTAGCGAAAAAGTTCTGACGCATCATGACCTAACCCAATTGATTGAAGCAACAACCGAATCGATCTGTGATTTTCTTCGCATTGATCGTGCCTTTGTTGTCACTTTTGAAAATAAAGAACCGGAGTTTGTCCAGAAAATAGGTACTCTTGGGTTTGATGACAATGCACTACTCAATGATACAGAGCTTATTCAATCCGTCGACAATCTGGATTTTGAAGCGCTACACACCAATTATATAGATTGGAACGATTTTGCCTTAGTTCCGCTTTTTAGCAAACGTTTGACGACGGATAATCATGTGCCATTCACCATCGGCATTTTGGGATTATTGAATAGCACAGATAGATTGGAGCAAGAACTCGAAGAAGAAACGAGCCTGTTACAAGCATTTATAGATCGTGTTGAACAAAGCCTTGATGATATGCAAGTACAAACCGAAATTTATAATGTGGTTGAAGGCTTACTTCCTCAGCTACAAATGACTCGTTCACGTGCAGAAGAAGTCGAATACCTTCAATCCTCAACATCCCTCTTACAAATTGATCCCTTGCCTCAACGTGAAGAGCTTTACGAGCAGGTACGTGCTGCATTACGCCATTATTGGGGCGGTTCCGGTATATCACAAAGTAACCTCATTCAGCTAAACGTAGTGCAACAGTTTGTAGAAGATGATGAAGAATCCTCGATTAATGCCCTTCGCAAGCTCCTTGAAGATACAATTGACTCACTCAAACCAGAGGGCGAGCGTAAAATGGCAAGCCCAGAATGGACACTCTATAACATCTTACAATTACGATTTCTGGAAAAAAAGAAAGTGCGTGATGTTGCACGGCGTTTATCGATGAGTGAAGCTGATTTATATCGTAAGCAACGTGTCGCTATTGAAACTGTCACTGATTTAATCTTAAAACAGGAAAAAGAGCTTCGACTTTAGAGCCCCTTAACACTTCTCATGACCTTACTCGTTTGACAGTATTTTCGCAAAATTTTATAATGAAGGCGGGAGATAAATAGTTTTGATGTAAGGAAATTGAGACATGCATGTAAATCAATCAACAAAAGCAGTTGACTCAACAAGGGAACAACTGGAAGAAAGCTACTGGGAAGCTTTGTTGAACGAGGGAGAGTACGCACATTCAACCTATGTAGCACCGGAAATTATGCAAACATCAGATGTTAAGAATGACATGGTCACATTTGATGTCACCCCACCTATTGAAACTGATATTGATGACAATGATTGGAAGAAAATTGAAGAAATTCACAATAATGATGAATCAGTTTCATTAGAAATTGTTGGTTTTAATCGGGGTGGATTACTAGTCGAGTGGCGTTCCTTAAGAGGATTTGTGCCAGCAAGTCAACTAGTTCAATCACCAACATCAGATAATGCTCAAGATCGACAATCTACCCTTGCAAATCGCATTGGTGAAGTACTTGATTTACGCGTTATTGAACTGAACATAGAGAAAAACCGTCTGATATTTTCGGAGCGTGCTGCGCAGGTTGAGGCTGGCAAGCGCAATCAGATTCTTCACCGCCTCAGTCAAGGGATGACAATTGAAGGGATTGTCACCAATCTATGCGATTTTGGCGCCTTTGTTGACCTTGGTGGGATCGAAGGGCTTATACACATTAGTGAATTGAGTTGGGGACGTGTAGCGCATCCAGCCGATATGCTGACCAGTGGTGACACGGTAAAAGTATATGTACTTGATGTCAATGAAGGTGAAGAACGTATCGCCTTGAGTTTAAAACGTCTCTACGACGATCCATGGGAAAACGTGCAAGAACGTTATACAGTTGGTGAAATTATTGAAGGACGTATCACAAATGTCGTCGACTTTGGTGCATTCGCTTGTATTGAGGAAGGGCTTGAAGGACTCATTCATTTCTCAGAACTTGCAGAGGGACAATTTTTGCACCCACGTAATGTTGTAGCTGAAAATGACATCATACACGCACGTATCCTAAGCATCGATAGTAAAGCGAGACGACTCGGTTTAAGTCTTAGGAATATGTAAACGGTAAGCGCTTAGCGCAATCTAGAGGGGCGTTCATCGTCCCTTTTTTAGTTATCAGATTTTTCTCACCTACTATATAATGATAACAAATCGTATTGGTATCGGACTGTTATGGCGCAAGACACACTCAAATCATCAAATACAAAACCGAAATCGGACACCATAGAAGAACAACCCACATCAAAACCCGAGGACATTATCAAACCACTTGATGATGAAGATTTGGATTTTGATTTTTGGGAGGATTTAAAAGATAGTCTACCCCCGTGGTTAGACGAGGTTGTTGGATTCACATTAATTGTATTTGGTACGTTGTCATTTATCTCGTTATTTATCCCATCAGAAGCAGTTGTTGCGGTTGCATGGGCAGATATTTTAACAACATTGTTTGGTGACGGTGGATTTCTTGTAGCAGGTGCGCTATTCGCATTTGGTATTGCGCTCTGGTTACCTAAAATTGGTCTCAAAATAAACTTAACATCTGTTCGTCTACTCGCTATTGAGATTGCATTCTTAGGAACCCTCGCCGCCTTGCACTTGAATAATAGCGACGTAGAGTTACGCGCTCTGGCTCGTGCTGGTCAAGGTGGTGGGTTAATCGGATGGGGGTTGAGTTTTCCATTTTATTGGTTATTAGGACGATCCGTTGCACTAGTGTTGTTTATAGCAATCATTATCATCTGCCTCATTGTCGTTATTGGCATCAAGCGCAAACAAATCGTCACTAAACTACAAGAGTACAGTGATAGGCTAGAAAAATTCAGCAATCGCCTACTAACAACAAATGAAGAACCTAAGACAAAGGACGAGCTTGATGTTTATAAACAACTGCTTGCCTCGCCGAATTACCGGACACATATCATGCGAATCCGGATTGATCCTGATAATTTACCACCATCAGTGCGTGCGAACCGTCAGCGCCGTTTAAAAGCAAAAACCATTGCTAAAGAAGTCGAGAAGAAAAGAGAGCCACGTCCTGATTTGGAAAATCACCCTCTATTTGTTCGCGACCGTGAAAAATTAGCAGATTACAATCTCATCGGCGAACGTACAGGAAAGAAAGATAAAGACACTGGCTATCCCATTGTTAAGCGTCCAGATGGTAGAGTTAAAAAATACTTTACCATTGCCGAGATTAAAGAAGAGACTCGGACAGGTCGGCGTGCAAAAGCCCTACCAGACCTTGAATTACTCCATCATGTGGATATGGACTTACCCGAAGAAGACGAAATCAATCATAAGGTTGTCTTGATTGAAAATACACTACTCGAATTCGACGTTGATATTGACGTCATTGATGTACAAGTAGGTCCGACTGTTACACGCTATGCTGTACAACCCTATAAAGCAGACGGATCAGAACGGATTCGTCTAAGCAAGATTGCATCGTATTCCAGTGATTTATCCCTTGCACTATCGGCCAAACGCCTACGTCTAGAAACCCCTGTGCCGGGCACAAATTATATGGGGATCGAAGTTCCAAACAAGCAGCCGAGTGTTGTTGCTCTACGCAATGTAATCGAAAGCAAGACTTATTACGACGAAGCAAAAAAGAAAGACGCCCCCTTATATATTCCAATTGGGCGTGATGTATCCGGTAAACCTATCTCAATTAATTTAGCAGAAATGCCACACTTGCTCATTGCAGGCACCACAGGGTCTGGTAAATCGGTCTGTATTGCAGCCATCGCCACAGCATTATTGATGCAAAATACGCCCGACAAAGTCAAGATGATTATGCTTGATCCAAAGATGGTAGAACTCACCCGTTTTAATGGTATACCCCATTTGATGGGTCCTGTCGAAACTGATCCTGAACGAATTATTGGCGTTCTACGCTGGTGTACTCGTGAGATGGATAGACGTTATAAATTGCTCGAAGAACATGCAGCTCGTAACATAGACATCTATAACGAGAAACATGGTACACGGCGACGCGGTGGAGAATATCTACCATTTATCGTCATCATGATTGACGAAATTGGTGACTTAATGATGAGTCATCCTGACGAAACAGAAAAAACCATCACCCGTCTAGCACAAATGGCGCGTGCTGTTGGTATGCACATGGTTGTCGCTACTCAGCGTCCAAGTGTCGATGTGATTACAGGTTTGATTAAAGCCAATTTCCCATCACGTATCGCATTCTCAGTTGCTTCTGGTGTAGATTCCCGTGTAATTCTCGACTCAATAGGTGCCGAAAATCTCCTTGGACGTGGTGATATGCTCTACTTGTCGTCTGATGCAGCCGGACCACGGCGTATCCAAGGTTGTTTTGTATCTGATGAAGAAGTACGTGATATTGTCAAACATTGGCGATCATGGAATAAAGAACAGATCGAATCAGGACAAACCGAGCAAATGTACAATGGTCCGTGGGAACGCGGGTTAACACGTCGTCAGTTCCTCGCTGAAACTGACCCGATGCTCGAAGAAGCCATAGAACTAGTCGTTGATACACAAGAAGCATCAGCATCAATGATTCAACGTAAGTTAGGCTTAGGGTATCCACGCGCCGCCCGAATTATGGATATGCTCGAAGAACTTGGTGTCGTCGGTGAAACTGTTGGTGGTGGACGTGCACGTAAGGTGATTATTCCGCGCGGTCAAGATCCATTCAAACGTATCATTGATTTACATATGAAGAAAAAAGAACAAGAAAAATCATAACATGTCTGAACAGTCAACGGGTGAAGAACGTCGATCAATTGAACAAATCGGTCGTATGGTTCGCAGTATTGTTGAATTTGAGACACTCGATCAATTCTATTGGGTTGGAGGTAAAGTCAATCGATACTACAAATCAGACTTAGGTCATATCTATTTAAATCTTGTGAATGGTCAACATACAATACGCTGTATGTTACCGGACCAACAAGCCAGTAAGCTTAATTTTGATATTAAAAATGATATGGAGATTGAAGTCTATGACGATGTGCAAGTCTATGCTGTCCAAGTACAAGTTCAGATTATTGTACAAAAAGCAAAGCTCATAGATTCCAATGATCTTTCTGTCATATCTGCAATTGATCAATTAAAAAACGAAGGGCTTTATCCTAAAACACCAAAATCACTTCCGTCTAATCCTAAGAAAATTGGTATCATTACAAGCCGTAGCAGCCGAGCAGTCGGAGATTTCGAAAATAGTTATCAAATGCTTGGGCGAACAGCCACCCTTGCGCCTGTTATCTGGCAATATGTGATTTTAGAGGGTGACAAAGCACAAGTATCTATTCTCGATGGAATTACAAAACTAAACCAGAATGCTGACGTAGATCTTATTGCGATTATTCGTGGCGGTGGACGCTATGAAAATCTAGCAGTTTTCGATGATTTGGAGATTGCTAGAACAATTGCAACATCACAGAAGTATATCATTACAGGTATTGGACATTATAAGGACTCAACACTAGCTGACTACGTCTCAGACTATGTTGCCTCAACGCCAACTGCTGTAGCACATTACCTTGCCAACTTGATCATTAGTAGCATAGATAAACCCGTAGAAAACTCAGCACCAAGTGCTCAAATGATGAATGTAATGGTTGGAGCCATCGGGATTCTGTTTATCATTGCTGTCATTTTATTGATTTTGAATTTTACGTAGCAGTTGTTCATCTAATTGAATGAGGTAATCCCGTCCAAACTTACCATTTTCAAGGGTTTGTATGAGTATCTCTGGCAAGTTCTTTTTATATTCCATACTGTTTGATGCTCCTGCCAGTGCAATTGTCGCAACTGTATCCACATCACCAGTAAATGCAATACAGTTTCGAAGTAAGCCACTTAAAGAATTATTGCATTGAATTGCTGTAATCGCAGCACGGACACTCATCCATCCTTTAGCTTTTACTTTACCCACATAGGGTTCTGACCATTGATGATGACTATCAATTTGTGAATCGAGCCACCTCCCAACATCAGCTTTTTCACCAATGTCATAGTAGAAGTAATGTGTCAGCAAGGCACTTGCTATCGCCGCTGAAATCCCATCTGGTGTATTATGCGTCACTTTCGCTTGACATGTCGTTTTTTCTATCACTTCGTCAATATATGGATACAACCCAATCGGCATAGCCCGCATCGCCGCGCCACTTTTATCACTTTCGGGTTTTATATTTTGTAGAAAATCCTCGCCAGTTTTCGTGACAAGCAAAAACTCATAAAACCGCCCTGAATAACCTGTCCTTGGGTCTCGATGAAAGCACTGCACAAAGCGGTTTGCAATATTCAATGATGTCCAATCATCACCAGATAACATCAACTCAACAATTGCCAATGTCATCTGTGTATCATCTGTATAGTCACCAGGGTTAATCTCTTTATGACGAGGATGTTTAACATAACCCGTTAAGTCATTATGTTTAGCGACCTTCTCGTTAGCATACTCAAAGCCGGCACCATACGCATCCCCTATCGCTAGCTCAAGCAACATGACTAGAATAGACTTTGCTGACGCGGTGATTGAAATGGTTCGATCAACGCGGGTTCGTCATTTTTTGGGCTGTTTACTAATGTAGAGACCTCATACACGCGCATTTTTTCTTGGGGATATGGTTTCATCAACGATTGTAATACATCAGTTGGTACTTCATCAGAATCAAGCCATGTATCATAATCACTTTTTTCAAGAATAACTGCCATCCGATGATGGAGCGGTTTAATTAAGTCATTGGGTTCAGTTGTCAATATGGTACAAGTCTGTAACTCTGAACCATCAGGCGACTGCCAAACTTCCCACAAGCCCGCAAAAGCGAACAATTCATTATCTTCTAGATGAATATACATCGGGACTTTACTCTTATCTTGCTTCGTCCACTCATAAAAGCCATCGGAAGGAATCAAACAACGACGACGCTTGAATGCACTACGGAATGACGGTTTTTCTGAAGCTGTTTCCGAACGTGCATTAATCATCTTATAGCCAACTGATGGGTCTTTTGCCCATGATGGAACAAGTCCCCACTTTACATATGTAAGCTCATGACTCTTTTCGTTAGTAATAATCGGGACAGCTTGTGATGGTGCAATGTTATAACGTGGTTGTAATTGATCGGAGACCGTTTCTAGATTAAATGCCAGCTGAATTGCATCAGCATCAGCAGTAAGTGTATATCGTCCACACATGGGTCATCACTTCTTCTTATCTTTTTTGTCAGGTTTACCTAGTTCACTAATCTGACGCACGACGCCAAGTAATGCAAGTAATATTCCGATTAACTGTCCTGTCGAGATAGACTGCGTTGTTCCAGCATCAGGGTTCTCATTTTCCTCAGCCGCACGAGTATATAGATAGCTTGAGATAAACCCCAATAACGCGCCAACACTCACGCCCAAAATCATAATACGAGCTTTACGATCTTGTAGCGTCGTTTCCTGCTTCTGTTGTTCCATCGGGTGTTCCCCCTTCTTTATCCTGTGACTTCGGTTGGTCAAATATCGTCAAAATACTTTGGATCGGTGCAAAACGGACAGCCCAGTTTAGCACTTGGCTATCAGCAAGCCCTGTCCAAGATTCAACACGTTTTTCCATCTTATACGTCCATTGTTCTATACGACGTAATGGTGATTTGGTTCCACTATGTAGCCTATTCATCAGCCCTATCAGAAAAAGCATTAACACAACAAGCGGAAACAAACAGATTACCAGTGGACACAATACAAATAGTGTCAGCAAAAAATCCGAGACAATAGCAACTTGTATTGGTGTTCGTAGCGACAGCATAGTTGCAAGAATGACTACCATCAGTAGTAATAAGATAATAAATGGGAACAGAACGTAGTGCCTCGTTAATTGGCGTTGTTGTTTATCAAGTTGCTGGTAATGTTGTTCCCGTGAGTTATCTTCCGATTTTTCGCTCATTCATCTTCCATCTGACGCGATTGACACATAAAATATTGTACCCCAGTAAAATTGAACTAACTAGGTAGTGGAACAAATGAGTCACGAATCACCGATGCAACAACGTTTACGTATCACATTTGGTAAAATGGGCACTCTCAAATATACGAGCAGTCTGGATGTTGCCAAAATATGGGAACGTGTCTTACGTCGAGCAGATTTGCCCATTTTATATACACAAGGTTTTAATACTCGCCCTCGACTTCAACTAGCTATGCCCCTACCGCTTGGCATCACGAGTGAATGTGAAGTACTGGATGTTGCGATGCGTGAAGCGATTGAACTCGATGAAACTACATTAATAGATAATTTGCTTAGTGTAAGCCCTACTGGATTAACTATTTATAGTATTGAAGAAGTTAGTATCTTAGAATCCGCTATGCAATCTCTTGTTGAAAGTGCGGAGTATCGTATTCGGTTTGAAGATTCATACGAACGCGACAAGTTACAAGAAAAAATCAATGAAGTATTAAATTCCGACCGAATTATTGTTGAAAAAGTTAGAAAACGTAAACGATCCGTAATGGACATACGACCTCTTATTGTTAGTCTTCATATTGATGATAATAACGACTTAATCGCACACCTGTCCGTCGGAGAACGTGGCAATATGAGACCCGATCAGCTTTTGGACAAAATGGGACTCTCAAATGAGTATGTATCAGTCCATCGTTACAAATTACATACGTTAGCCCCATAACATCCAACCAATATTTACAAATTTTTACATCTATCACAAGAATCCACCCGTAACCTTCTATAAGGACTATCGGTATACCGTGTGAGAAGTAGCTTAAGGCTTCTCATCTTATTCCTGATGTATGATGCAAGTATTGTGATACCTAAAGAGTAAGTCACTTAAAAGATTGCTGGGAGGATTTGATGAATCCATCATCTGATAGTATAAGTACTATCGCGCATCGTAAAATCATAATTCCTTTACTATTGGGGCTTTTATTATTTATCCCAATTGTGGCGACAGCTCAAGAGGCGACTGAAGAGCCTCAAGTAGATACTGTCGAAACCGTAGAAGCAGTTGAAGAATCAACTCCGGTTGAAGAACCTGTGGCACCAACAGAAGACCCTGTTGTTGAGCCAGAGCAACCTGTTGTTGAAGAACCACCTGCTCCAACAGAAGAACCTGCTGTTGAAATCGAACAACCTGTTGTTGAAGAATCAACAGAATCAACAGAAGAACCTGCTGTTGAAGAAGAGGTTGTAACGGAAGAAACAGTAGCCGAGACAGACGTTCCAGTAGAAGAAACCTCAACAGAGGAAGAGGCTGCTCCAGAACAATCAATCGAAGGTGAAGCTGTTGAAGAAACATTAGAAGAAGATGTTCTCGTAGAAGCAACCGAAGAACCTGCTGTTGAAGCTGTCGAGCCAGAAGCTCCAATCGAAACAGATGTTGCAGAAGAACCAGAAGCAACACCTGCTCCAGAAATTGTAGAAGTTGAAGCAGTAGTCGTTGAAGAAGTTGTGAGTATCAGCGAAGACTTTGAAACATTTACAGGTGAAAGCTGGATTGCAGCCGATTGGACAGTCGCACAAGTCGATGAGAGCCTCGCCTTAGTCAGCATAATCGCCGGCGCAACCGCTGAGGTTACAAGTGTGGACTGGACAAGCTACACCATCACAGTTGATGTCAAAGTCGAAGCCGATAATTCACTCGCACTGAATTTTGACGGTCATAGCCTTATTATGGCATCTGATGGTAGTCATCAATTATTAAGAGATGGCGAAGTTGTAGCAGAACCAGCATTCATAGTCGAAGCGACAGAAGCTGAGCCAACTCCCCCAACATGGCATACTGTCACAATTAACAAGACAGAAACTTCAACAACAATCCTTGTTGACGAGATTCCACAATATGGTTATCAAACCGAAATAAGCCCATTAGGGATTTTTGCGTTTGTAGCTACTGGTGAACAAGGTGTAGCAATCGACAATGTGGCAATGGCAGAAGTCGAAATTGTAGAAGAAATTGTTGAAACACCTGCCCCAGAAATTATTATTGAAGCAGAAACAACAGAAGAGCCAGAACTTCTTGCAGAAGCAACCGAAGAACCTGCTATTGTCGCTGAAGCAACCGAAGAACCTACAGTCGAAGAAGAGGTTGTAGAAGAAGTTGCAGAAGTTGTAGAAGATGCACCCGTTTATACGGTCACCAATTTATTAACTGAAGATTTTGAAGGTGACCTATCTGCATGGACAACATCAGCAAGTATTGTTGAAGTCGCTGAAGGTAACCATGTTCTACTGATGGGTAGTGACGGACAACTTGCACCAGCAGTCGCAAGTACCGCAACCAACCTAAGCATCAGTGGTGAGGCAAATATTGTTAGTGATACCGATGTGGCCGGTAGCTTCACTGTCGTAGTAGGCGAAGGTTACTCAGTAGAAATTAGCACAACAGGCGTCGCCATCAATTATAACGGCGAAATCGTTGCTGTCGCTGAATCAGCACAAGCTATTAGCACATGGTTCACATTCGCAATCGAAGCAGATGAAACAGGCATCACAGTCAGCACAAACGATGTCGTTGTTACAGAATTTGCTGGTGAATCGATTGTAAGTGGTTCATTTGCTCTTACAACTAACACAAGCACAATGCTCGATAACCTAAGTGTTGATACACTAACACTAGAAGAAGTTGAAGAGATTGTAGAAGTCGCAGCAACCCCTGCACCAGAAGTTACAAATACAGATATTTTGAACAGCCTTGGTGGTATTGCATACGATGTTATGAATGCATACTTCGAGGGTGGAGATGATGCTGTAACTGCCCTACTCGCAGAAAGCTCAGATCCACAAGACGAATATGGTCGTGTTCTTGTAGACATCCTAGTAACCAATGGTTATACTGGCGAAGCAATCGGACAAATTGTGACAGATGCAGGCGGCGAAGTGAATCGCGTCTATGATGAATCACTTGAAGCTTATGTTAGCGTCAGTGCATTACTCGCTGTGGGCAACCACGAAGGTGTTCTTTTCATTCGTGATATTATCCGTGCAGTATCTACTGGTCCAACCGCACCTATCGGAACGAATGTTGATGGCAACACTTGGACAGAAGCATTTAACCTGCTCAGCATTGAAGAGTGGAACGATGCTGGTGTCACCGGTAACGGCGTAGCAATTGGTGTAATTGATACAGGCTTTGAGGGCGCCAATAGCGGTAGTCGCGGTGGTAACCTAGCTTGTTTAGCAAACAATAGCATCCAATCAGCTCCCGGTGGGTCGAGTGCACTATTTGATGGAAATGCACCTTCTGTTACACGCAATCATGGTACACAAGCAATTGAACTGATCTGTGACATCGCGCCACAAGCTGATGTTTATATGTATCGTGCTGATGACATCATGTCATTGGAAAATGCAATTAATGCAGCAACCATTGGTGGCATGGATGTTATCTTGATCACGCTTGACCTCGGTGTTCATACATCTGCAGGTGGCGGTGAAGGAACTACTTCAAATGATATTTACACATTACTTGAAACCGCGAAAAACGCAGGTATTGTTCCAATCGTCGCTGCCGGTAACAGTAATCAACGTGTACTAAACCTTCATATCCCTGTCGCTGATGATGGCAAGACCTTCACAGTTAATCTTGGTGTAACTGAAGATGATAAAATTAACTTCAGCTGGAATGACTTTGCCGGGAATAATATTGCACGTGTTGATGCAACACTAACTTACAATAGCACGCCTACTAATGGATTCAGTACCAATCCATTGCTCAATCCATTTACACTAACAGCAGGTGGGGAAGATGATAACGCATCACTAAGTGTTACAGTCAATCATCTAGCTGGTGCAGATGTATATCTCCAAATCCAGATTTCGCCGCGCGTTTCTGATATTGAAAATGGCAATGGACCTGGAGCAATTGCTATCGCTGACAATGATGTCAAGTTTGACTTCACTAGTTTGCTAGTCAATGGTGGTGATGCTTCAGCGAACGATCTTACAGATACAACGGGTAGTCTCGGTCGTCCAGCAGATTCCGATGATGTACTCTCGGTCGGCGCAAGCTGTGTCGCAACCAATGCAGGTCCAGAACGCTGGGAATTCAGCTCGACAGGTCCACGCTTTAATGCAGACGGCACCCCGCAAGACGTAACAGGAGATGGTGTTATCACACAAGCAGAAGCAAAACCATCGCTGATGAGTTATGCCTTTGTGACAACCTTCGACAACTTTCCTGCACCAGAAGTTGGTCCATCCGGTCCAATCATTGCCAATCCAGATGGTTCGCTTGTATGTAGCGATGGGTTTGGTGGTACATCGGCCGCAGCTGCACATGTTGCTGGTATGACTGCCCTACTGATGTCAAATGATAGCAACAGCTCATTTGATGCTATGAACGATGCGAACGCAACTACCTCCGCAACCTTTACAGCAGTCCGCAACTATTTGCAAGCACGTTCGGTAGATATGCCGCTTGCAAACGCCGATGGCTTTGACACAACCTATGGTTCAGGTCTAGCTGTACTCGGTGCACCAAGTTATGACCTTAGCCAAGCGGTCAACGAATCTACAGACGCAGATTTACTTCCTGATGCATGTCAAATCGGGAAAACCGTATATGTTGGCCAAGGAGACCTAGACAATACAGTTCTCGACGGAACAATCGCAGCACCGTACACATCCATAGCTGATGCCATCGAAAAGGGTGCGGCAGATGTTGCTGGTTATGATTGTATTGTTGTGATGCCGGGTGAGTACGTTTCACCTATCTTAGTTGACACAGCACATACAACAGATTTGATTGTTACCGGATACGATGAAGTTGACACCGATGATGTCGCCGATGTGGTTTTCTGGCTACGCAATATGCACTTCATCAATGATCAAGACGATGTGTTCAAAAAACGTGCTGGCTTGTACTTTACGGATCAGGCAGCCAACATTGAATTCCGTGGGTTTACATTCGCAGTAGCCGATACACTGAAAGAGATCGATGATCAAGGAACACCAGAGACAAGTGATGATGTTGCTACAACATTTGCCTCATCGGATGTTCAAGCTGTGGTCATTGATGGTTCAACCGATGTAACTATCAGCAACAGCCAATTTGGTACAATTTCATTGAATAATGAAGAATATGTTGGCTGGACGGACCTTACGGGAACACCAATCTTGATTATTAATGATACTCAAGGCGCACGTATCGAAAATAACATCTTTAACGACAATAATGTTGGGACCAATCAAAATATCTATCCAACCATGGCGATTGTCAATTCCGGTGGGGATAGTGATAGAGACCCAACGAATGATAATCCGATTGTCGTTATCAATAACGAAATCTATAATAATGAAGTTCGACGTAACGACACCGCGAACTGGGATGCAGTTCTCTACGCACAAGGTAGTGCCGTAGATATTATCAACAATGCATTCTATGATAATACAGCCGATACAATCATTAAAATCGAAACTGATGATCCACGTAACCCAGTTGACAATACACATCGACGTCGTGCACGTATCGTTGGTAATGTGTTCTTGAACAACACTACCGTCGCAGCACAAGGGCAAGCTGGCTCACTCATCAACGGTTACTACGCGCCATTTATGTATATCGTGAACAACACATTCGTTGGTAACACCGTTGGTAGTAACGAAGTCGGGTTTGGTCAGCTTTTCTCTCGTGGTGATAAGGGTGCAGACTCTAATACAGGAAGTATTGCAGATGGATGGAATTTCTGGGAAATCCATAATAACCTCATTTATAATAACACGTACCGTGAACTTGTAGGTGATACAGGTGATGTAGCTACTGGTGGTACATGCCATCGTATTCCAAACTTTGATGGCGACGCAGACCTTGATGCATGGGATTACGACGGTGGTATTGGTGAGCGTTACAACGTTGGAGACGACGGAACTGATGAGTTCGATCAACGTGGTGCACAAAATAACTGGATCGTAGACAATACGACGGTTAGTGCTGAGTTTGGTGACTGCACAATTGCAATCGAAACCACCAAAAACACAACAAATACACCAGCTTTCAACAACCAAAATATCATTGATGCAGACCAACAACCTGTTGACACACGTGATGAAGACGACATCGCGGTTGCCGGATCATTTAATGGTGACTTCCAAGGGCTCGATCCAGATGGTTCAGTCTTCGCAGCAACCGACTGGCAGTACTATGCTTTGACACAAACATACGTCAACGCAGTAGACAGTGATAAGAATGAATATAGTGACGGTATTGACGCCGCACAAACCAAGTGGCTCAGCCCAGATGCAGACGGTATAGCTGAAGGTCAGCCAGGAGATACGAGCAATCCATATATGGATGGTGCCGATGTAGGTTCCGACATTGTTAACACCGCACGTCCACTAGATGTAAACAACTGGGTTATCAACTGGGATAGTGATAATGCCGACGAATATGACTATATCGCAGCACCAAGTCCAGTACAGGGTATTAGCAGTACTGTCACTGACGACTATAGAGATCGATACTTACTCGATATTGGTGCATTCGAATTTAGTCCACTACAATTCGTCACCAACAGACAAGATCCAGATTACTATGATGCAGATGATGAAATAACAGTCAATGGCAATCCACCGTTGCCTGCTGTAACAAATGGTCTTCTCGAAGATCCAGGTATTGTACAATTTGACATTAGTACAGTCGTAACTGGTGGTTTTGGTGAACTAAGCTACGCAATTCCAGAAGATGGACAACCCAATAACTTTGGCACACACTGTGGTGCTCAATTTGAAGGTACTAGAGGTCTGGTTTCTCTTGGTGGCGGAGCTAGCAACATCTTCCAATACTGCCCTCCTGCAGATTACTACACGCTTCCAGGCGATTATGTCTCATTCAAGATTCGTATTTCTGATGAAGCCGGTGCAACTACAATTGGTGAAATTCGTTTCACAATTGATGCTGTTGACGATGCAGGTTTCGATGACGATACAAGTGTCGCAATTGGCGACGAATCACCAGATGCAAACGATACATTTGAAGTTGTAGGAACACTTGGTTCTACACTTAATGCACGCTTACGCCCATATGTCCGGTTCGACAACTTCTTCTTCTCAGAAAGCGGAAATGCTGAATTCGACGACAGTGGAAGCAAATTCATCGACTACCCATTCACATATGAAATCACAAATGTTGATGATCCTGATGGAATTTTGATAGGTACAATTCAAGCAGGTTATACCGACGGAGCACCAAACGGCGATCCAATTCGCGAATTTATCCTCTCGAATGCAAACTCCGGCGTTGCAACCATCACCTACTCAGTCTTTGATGCAAACCTTGAAGAATCCGACAACAACATCCTTAAGGTTCGTTCAGCGAGTGTAATTCCAACCGAAGGTCTATTCGATGACACTAGCTTTGTCTGGAATTACAGTGATGATACAAATTCTGTTTTCTATACAGAACGTACAAACTTTGCTACCACCGACGTTCCACAAAGTGGTGACTGGCAATCTCTAAGACAAAATGGGGCGATCAACAACACAATTCACAGAACTTCTACTGTTGGTGATACAGCCACCTTCCGTTTTGTAGGTACAGGTTTCACCTTATACATGCGCGAGGGTTCAAGCTCACGTAGCCATTTTGCTCTCAATATTTATGATGATGTGACAACTATCTTCTCATCAACAGACAATACTGAGACATGGGGACCAGTCCCAGGATCTGACCTAGTTAACGAGTTGAACGTTGGCAGCGACCTAACATGTACAACCCGTGCCGCTGTCGACCCAACCGATGGTCAACGTCTCCTTCACTCACTTGGCAATTACACAATCACTTGTAACGGTCTTACCGTGCGCAAGCATACAGTGCAAGTTGTTAATACAGGTGGAAGACTGTTAAGTGTTGATGCATTCGCAATTATCAATGATGGTGGTGACTTTACAGATGCAGATCCACTACCACCAGGATTCTATGACATTGATAATGGCATCCTTCGTAACGCATTTGATACCGAATGGGAAGAAACCGCTGCATCCAGATTCTCAAATGGTATTGCGCTCGAGGCAGTTGCCCTCACCAAGAACATTTCGTTCACAATCACAGAAGCAACTGGTTTTGCAATTGGATCGACATATCGCAACACAGCTACCAGCTACGAAATCTGTGTAGATGATGATAAAATCCTTGATGCTAATGAAGGTATCTGCCAAACAATTGAGGACAATGTAGACAATGCAGCACGTAATTCGATACATCATCCATTCTTTGGTCTGAACCCAGATAATAACTATACAGTTACATTGAAATTGGATGCGTCTAACAACGGTTTAATCTTCGATAACCTTGTTGTATTCGATTCTTCACTCGATCCGTCCAATAGTTTGCCATTAGGTATTACGACAGCCGACAACACAGACATCACATTTGGTGAACCATTTGGAAATGATTGGCGACAAGCTGGCTCCAGTCAAGTCATTCAAGGCGGTCGATCTTCAATTGGGCCATTCTTCGCTTTTGACATTGACAATAATATCGATGGTCTTCTCTTAAATGTGACCAATATCATTCCTCCCCCACCTTGTTCTAGTAAAGACGCAAAAAGAGGCAGATGTCTACCTGCCCCACCATCAGGTGTACAGGGATTAATGGTCTGCGTCAACCGAGGGATACAAGCGGAATCAACTGGTGACGATGAAGGTAACTGTATTACAGTTAATACACGCACAAATACCTATACATCTGTATCCGGTACAGCCTCCCTCGATGTCTTGCCTGATCGATCAATTGTCATTGATGAAACATTGTTCCCTCAAGCATGGAACCAAAGCCCTAATACAATTGAAGTTTTCGGTATGCGGAATAACTCTAGACTGAGATTTAACTCGGTTCAACTATTGTCTACCACCCTTGGGCTTGGTGCAGGAACATACCAAAGCTATTCATCAGGTATCAACTTCTTGGACTACGTGCCAACAAATACACCAGCATATGATGTTGTTGAAATTGGTCAAGTATCCGACTCTTGGGTCAATAGAACAATTACACAATGCTTCAGGTTTAGACGTGGTGTATGTACCGACTTACGTGTTGTCGGAACACGACTTGAAACCCGCGGCGTCGGTGATGGTATTCTGTTCAAGATGCAAGGAACAGGATTCGAACCAAATATGCGTACATCTGGCGGACAACGTCTACGTGCTTGCTGGTTGCCAGAATCACAAGTATCGAGCACGGTCGAGGGTGATATCGCTCAAGAAATCCAAAGCGAGGCTTACCTCAATGGTGGTTGCTGGACATTTGATAACAACACCGTTAACCGCAAGCAAGGTGTTTACGGACTAGCAGAAGACATCTATTGGGTCATGGTTGAACTCTTACCAAGTAATACAAACCGCTCAACAAGTGCGTCGCTCCAAAATATCGAAGTTTTGGATAATAGCTGGGAATCCCTGACACCAATTTCAAGCACAGAAGGACGTATCGAAGCATCCTATGATAACCGTGTGGCAGATAATCGTTTCGAATACATCGGATCATGGTCAACACGAGCAAACTCTAACGGAGCACGCTCAGGTGTAAGCTATGATATTAGTTCTAGTGCACGTGGTAATGGTGTTATGTTCCGTACTACAGGCGGGAATAATGTTCAAATTATTCGAGACCTACGATCAACACAGACATTCCCTTGTAGCAGTCGAGATAGTAAACGTGGGTTATGCAGACCGCCAATAGCTGGATATTCTAATATGGCAGTCTGTTTTGCACCGGAATCTAACCCAGATTCACAGACTTGTGCAGTTTATAGTAATGCAGGGTCTGGCAGTCAAGCAGCACTCTCAATATCGTTGCCAGATAACGGCAACTACATCTTCTCAATCACTTCGATTAGCAACTCACCATTTGTTATAGATGCGTTTGAAGTCACTGATAGTAGT
This sequence comes from Anaerolineales bacterium UBA6055, assembly GCA_002428985.1. Lineage (GTDB taxonomy): Bacteria > Chloroflexota > Anaerolineae > Aggregatilineales > Phototrophicaceae > UBA6055. The sequence continues at coordinate 173,000 of DIYL01000057.1, forward strand.
ACTGAAAAGATGGTTGAAGGTGTTTATCAGGAAGATTCAACTCTGATCACCTACAGCTCTGGCAATGAATCTATTCTAAAAAGTATAGGATTCGAGAATAATGATTTACTCGATACAGCAGTTGGCACATGGAGTTGGAATATAGCTAACTCTGTTGTAGGCTCTATTGTAACAGAGCTTCGACGCTCAGGTAGTAGATCAGCAAAAATCGAAGCAAACACCAATGATACGCTCGATTCCGAAGAATTCCAACTGATTGCGGGTGAAACCTACACAGTTGTTGCAAATGTTTATGTATTAACGGATGATACATCTGTCAGTCTCGACCTGACTGGTTTAAATACTTTTGCAACACAAGAAACCCAATCAACAAAACGCTGGGAGTTAGTGCGCCATACATTCACAGCGACTACTTCTGAAATGGCACAACTGCAATTTACAGCAAATGACGTAACAACTTTCTATGTTGACAATGTAAATGTGTATCGCGGCAGCGGATCCTGGACACTTCGTTCCGGTGGTTTAACTGATCGTCGCATCGCACGCTCATCAGGCTACAATGCAACAGCAAGCTTCCAGTTCACTGGAACAGGCTTCACAGTCAACCTATCAAGTAACACAGCAAGTGGCAATGTTGCAGTCTGTTACGATACAAATGCAGATATGAGCACAGCAAGCTGTTTCACATACGATGATCGCCAACCTACCCCACCGACTATCTGTAGTGGACGTGGTAGAAGACAAGTATGTTTCCCTGCATTTTCCGCGGCAGTCAATAATGCACATTCTGCCGTTGGTCTTCCACTTAATGACTACTACGTCACCATAAGTGAAGCAGGCGATAATCGTAGAATTGATCTAGACTATGTCCAAATCTACAACAATGCTGCACCTCCGGTAGTAGATGCGGGTAGCTATAACGAAGATGCGCTCATTGGAAACGAACCAGGTCTGCAACTGTTCCCACCAGAAAACTGGTCGCAAACTGTAAATGCAAATGGCTTTACAGAAAGAAGCTACTATCGTGTTCCAGGTGCACCAGTTGGATCTGGAATCGCTTTGAAGGTCGCAAATGATGAACCAACAACAATTGTTATAGATATCAATCGCCCAAGGGGTGGTGCGAACCGACTTCTAGCATGTATTGATGATATAGTTGGAGAATTTGATAGTATAACAGGTGCTGTTACATCAAATAACTGTGTACTCATGACACAAGCAACAAGTCAGACACAGTTGGTTTTCAACGAAGACAACCTACCACTACTCGATGGTTTAGGCACGGAACGTCTGTTTACTTTGCAATCCTTAAATCGCAATAATGTCTTTATCGACAACTACCAGATCATTCTTGGTACAACCTTAGCAGAAGGATTCTATCAGGACACGCTAGGTAGTACATTGCTACAAGTTTCTGAAAATGTTAGTGCGACAACCCCTGAGTGGCGTACTATCACCAACGGTAGATTCAGTGGTCGTACAGCGCTTTTGACTACAACTGATGGAGCAACATTCGAATTCACGTTTGAAGGTACTGGTATGTCACTATTGCCATCCACCGGATTACCTCAAACCATTTGTACTAGCTTCAAAAGAGGTGTTTGTAGATCAACAACTGTGGTCACACCACCAGTAGGCAATTTCAGTATCGACATCAGTACAGTTGGCGGTATTTGTAATGGTACATGTGCACAGGAAATTCCTGAATTAGCAACACTAGGTGTAACTGCCAATCGATTCACAACAATCGCAGGTCTGCCTTATGATACATACACAGTTACCTTAACTGCAGAAATTACTGGGAATCAGCAAATCTCCGTTGACGGTATTGAAATCTATGGTGATCTACAAGAACTTGGAAGCCTCTACGATGATGCGCAAACAAATGTCAGCGGTACTCAACTACTCTCTTTCGGGCCACAAAATGCCGATTGGCGAGCAGTTACAGGAGCAAATACAAAGTACTTGAACAGAACCTATCATCAATCTACGAGACAAGGTGCAACAGTCTCATTTAGTGTGGGTGCAGACCACCCTTCACGTGGTATTGTTATCTACGACGGTAACTCCAATACCCCCTTAGTAGATGTTTGTTGGTCTAATGTTTCAAATACAACACTAACAAGATCATGTCAGGAAGTTATCTTAAGTGATGGTGAGCCAGCGACAACAGTTGATATAACACCTGCCGGAGCTTACAACATCAGTATAACAAGCAAACAAAACGGCAGACCGTTCATCATCGATGCTGTACAAATCCTTGAAGACGGTATCATCACAGAAGGTATCTTCGAGGAAGATTTCCTCGTAGCTAATGGTGCAGGCACCGGTACATCACCTGTTGCTAACTCAAGAGCAGGTAATGGCTTCGTCATGCAACTAGATCAAGGTCAATACTACAAATTCGTGTTCGAAGGCGTAGCATTTAGTACGCAAATTGTCGAAAACAGTGAAAACTATACAATTTGCGCCTATCCAGGTGATACAGCCGATACAGACTGTACAAATTCACCTGCTATGATCGACACTATTACTAGTACTCTCACCAATAATCTCTCGGCATTGTCTTATGCTGGTTTCACACAAACAGGTGCAGAAAATAGTGATGGTACATGGACGGTTGTTATCGTCAATAATGACTCGGATGACCCACTCTACATTGATCGCATTGATGTTTTGAGCAACAATAATGAGCTCTTCATTGATGATACAGAAACCTACGAAGCAGGAGATACCCAAATCCGGTATCTACCATTTGGTAGCTGGACAGAGAATTCTTCGTTCAAAGCCAGCGATCCACTAAACGGTGACCAATTTGAAACCCGACTTCCAGGTGCGATCACTTACTTCGAATTTGGTTCAAGCACATTTGGTATCGAGTATATTCGTCAAATGAGAAAGGCTGTCCCAGGACGAACAATCTGTTTAGATCGTAAATGTCGTCGGACAAGTTTCATTCCGCCTGTAGCAGCTTATGCTAATGCAAACGTCTGTTATGGTGCGCTTGGCGATCCGAACTTGAGTAATATGACATGTGAATCATTCGATAACAGCTCAGCGAACTTGTTCCAATTTGCAAGTAGCACAGCGGCAGTAGATTGTACAAATGGTTGCTGGGGTTACATCCAATATGATCGTGACAGCATCGCTAACAGTCGTACAACTCTCGACTATGTACGCTTGTATGATCCTGCATCAACGCTTGCACAAGGTGTATATCAGGAAAATCATCCGAATATCGTCTATTCGATCACCGGAACAGCTATAGCTAACAATAAAGCAGAAGTTGGCTTCTATAATCAAATTGATAGTAGCAATGCAGATCAATTTGTAGCCTTCCCATTTGTTGGTACAGGTTTCTCTGTACGGACACTTGCAGGTACGGAAGCAGAAGACATCAGCCTTTGTGTCTATGACTATACAGGCCAAGGGTCTATCCCGAATGCACAAACCATCATTAACAACGGTGATGAGAATTGTATGCGGACATATGACCAAGAGTTCCGGGACGGAACCTTTACCGAACGTGCACTTCATGGTCTACATCACGGGGCAGAATATCTAGGTATCATCAAGATGGTTGCCGATGGTAATGCCGAGACAACTCAACTGAACATTGATCAAATCACGATCTTTAACGACCAATGGTATACTGATACCAACTTGGATGATGCAACCTACCTCAATGAACTACAAGGAGGTCAATCATACCCAATTGACTTCAAGACACGTGATACAGATAAGCTCGTTCAATTTGTAGGCGATAACTGGAGCACAGTAAGCTTCCGAGTACAGACGGGCTGTGCTGACCGCAAATGCCGTCAGCCGATATTCCAAACACGAACCTCAGATCGTGGTACAGGTAGTGGTACAACTGCCCTCTTCCGCACCGATAATGCTAGTGCATTGACTGTAGATGTCTTTGTGAACGGAACAGGTGATGTACAAATCTGTGCAATTCCGCTGCAAAATACATCTACACCATATCAGGTTGATTTAACCCAATCAGTCAATTGCCAGACGACAACGGTTCAACGCAATGCAACTCTGGGTATCATCTTTAATGATACGCAAGCAGAAGAACATGTTATCACCGTCGAATTAGTGACACCACGTGAAACATTCCAACGAACTGTATGTGTTAGTTTCAAACGAAACACATGTCGCGCCTTTGGTGTACAGACATCAACAACCAATCCATGGATGAGAATTGATAATATTGAGTTGTTCGATGTAGTTCAAGGTCTGGCAGAAGGTCGATATGATCAAAGCTTCCCAGGTATTCAATTTGATACCAACTATGACGAAGTAATCAGCGACTCTATGGAAGGTACGCTCTACTGGAATAACATTGGTGGCGCAACACAACGTAAATCACTGCCACCAGTTGTCTGCTCAAGTAAACAAATCAGAAGAGGACAGTGTCCTCCGTCAGAGCCACGTTTTGATGGATCACGAGCCCTTAGAGTAGTTGCTGATCCTGGTGACGGTGTTGAGTTTGTTGATGCAGACTCGAATGGTGTAGACTTACAGCCTGACACATACTACACAGTCAGCGCGTATGTCCGCAATAATAGTAATAACGGTAGCAATGTTACCTTGCAACTCATCAAAAATGGTAACCTCCTGACCGAGTTAAATGGTATAGACTTATCAACATCATCAGCGGGTAGATGGCAAGCGTTGCGTACAACTTTCAAAACAGGGTCTGTCGCATCCGACTACGAAAATGTCACCCTCCGTCTGGTTGTTGGTGGTAACAGAACAAGCTTCTTCTTAGATAGAGTCACCTTAACTAGTGGTGCAGAATGGCAAACCATAAACGCCTCATACTCGCAGCTTGGTGGCAATATCTACCGAAGTAGTACACCGGGAGCATCCTTTAGTTTCACCTTCGTCGGTACGGGCTTTGAGATAGGTCTCCTCGCTGGACCCCGTTCAGGCGAAGTAAAAGTTTGCTATGAACAAGAAGGTAATGTCGATCCAAACGCTGTTAACTGCTTCACATATGACCAAGATAATTCGAGTAACTCAATATATGGTCGTAGTATCGTCGGTCTAGACAGTGCAACCTGGGTTGTAACCGTGCGTGAAATGGATGACGGTTATCGTACGACTTCAACAAGCGCTCGTGGTGGTGGAGAACTGTTCGCTCTAGATTATATCAATATCTATAATGATACAGATATAGTATCAGTACCTGTTGGTGCTAATAACGAAGACGCGGCCGATGGTTCCGACAACCAATATCTGACACTCTATCCAGAAGATAAATGGCGTGTATTCTCAGGCAATAACTCGTATAGTGATAACAGTTACGTTGCCCCAGCAAATGGCACAAGAGAAGATAGACAACCCGGTCCAACAGCCGTTTTACAAGTGGATGTTACATCACCTGATGAAACATGGGCAGTTGTCTTCCAACTTGGTCAACAGTCAAGCAATCTGTTAAATTCAGCACTAGTCTGTGTCAACGAGACAAATGGTGTCATGACATGGAGCGACGGCGAATATATCGTTGAAAACTCAGATAACTGTAAGATTGTTAATAATCTGACACAAGATAAACAGATCACCGTCAGTGCAACCGAATTCTCAGATCTTACGCAGGTTGGCACACATACAATTTCGATTTCTTCGCTATCACGTGATGGAGCGAGTCGTCTAGTTACTGTGTGTACTAGCTTCAAACGAGGCAAGTGTCGTTCCACTGCACAAGTGAGACAGGCGAGTCCAGCGATCTTACGTATTGATGGTTATCAAGTTTTCAACAATCAAGTCTTGTCACCAGGCTTCTACGATGAATTGCTCCCAGGAACTCTACTAAACTTTTCTGGTGGGCTTGACACCGCATCAAGCTGTGATGAAACTACAGGATGGTGTCAAAATGATCGTAAATTTGTTCAACAAACCGTTTGTATATCATCTAGAAGAGGTACCTGCCGTGCCTTTGGTGTTCGAACAGTGGGTGTAAGACCGTATATTGGTAGCGCAGCAGTTACAAGCCAAGAAGGTGCTAGCATAGAGTTCACAATGCAAGGTACAGGTTTCTCGATTATCAGTGATGTTTGGAACAACGGTTTAGACTTCCGTGTATGTTACAGACTAAACACCAGTGGAAATAGCTTCCCAACAGTAGGCAGTGGAGAAGAGCAATTTGCACTACAGGGTTACGATAATGCCGGACTACCTATACTTGTAAGTGAAGGTTCCATTCTGTGTGAGAATATGACTACTGATACAAGTAACTGGGATTCAGTAATGGATCGTCCGAATCGTGGTGGATCACAATATGGTTTCTCATTCTATGGTATGCCTTTCACAACCTATGATGTTCAAATCGTAGTGACCACACCACAAGCAGAAATCTCAAGTAGCGAGTCATTTGCATTCGATGGATTACAAATCTTTAGTGATGTAAGTACTGTTGAAGTCCTACAACCTGGCTTTACAGATAACACCAGTGAGAATATTATCTACGAGCCATCTAACTTCTGGGACAGCAATAGCAGAAACGGTGCATTCCAAAACACTGAATCAGTGACCAATAATGCAGGGGCTATCGCACAATATAGAATCAATGGTAATTCCGTAGTTATCTACCAACGGGTAGGCAATATGACAAGCGATGTTCAAGTCTGTGTTGTTATCAGCAACGATAATATTCACTGTTCAGTTGAAGCCGAGCGTCAGACTCGTATTGCACGTCAAGTCACATCATATACGCAACGTGGTCAGTCAACCTCAAGAACAGTCTGCGTCCGCTTCAGAGGAAGTTCATGTCGACAGTTCTCAACTATAAGTGTATTAGAAAATACACCGTTCACACCAGTCGTGTTCTACGGGCTCGGAGAGGATCAAGAACATACTATTATCATGGAAAACCGTGAAAATACTAGAATCTTCAACCTTGATGCAATCCGAGTAATCGAATAGTAAGCACATAAAGCTTACCAAGCCAAAAGCCGACCTCTCTGTAGGTCGGTTTTTGTTTTCCGTAATGGTACAATATCGCGCAATTTAGTATCCACGTTAAGAAAGATCACACATGACCTATCCAATTACAGTTCATCCAGATGTACAAGTAGCTCTAGATAATCACCAACCCGTTGTTGCCCTTGAATCCACATTAATCACTCATGGTTTACCCTACCCAACAAACGTAGAAACCGCAAGTGCGATGGAAGATGCTGTTCGTGAAAGTGGTGCTATACCTGCCACAATCGCGATTATGAAGGGTAATATTACAGTTGGAATTACGCGAGATCAGATTGAGGAATTAGCACAAACAGAAGAAGGCAATGTCCGTAAATGTAGCCGCCGTGACTTTCCAATTGCACTAGGTCTACAACAATATGGCGCAACAACGGTTGCAGGAACAATGATTATTGCAAATATGGTGGGTATCAAAGTATTTGCTACAGGTGGTATTGGAGGAGTACATCGAGGACATCCACAAGACGTATCAGCCGATTTAATCGAATTAGGTCGTACACCAGTTACGGTTGTATCATCGGGCGCTAAATCTATTCTTGATTTACCGCTTACACTCGAAGTCCTAGAAACTCAGGGGGTTCCAATCCTAGGATACAAAACAAACGTTCTACCTTCATTCTATTCAGCCAAAACCGAATTACCAATAGACCAACAGATTGAGAATGCAACAGATGCAGCCAAAATCATTCAAGCGCTTCATGACCTACGAGCACAACACGGCATCCTCATTACTGTTCCTGTGCCAGCCGACAAAGAATTGCCATCAGATATTGCTGAAACAGCTATTCATCAAGCAACTCAAGAAGCAGATGAACAAGGAATCATAGGTAAAGAAATTACACCATTTGTACTGAATCGTGTCAAGCAAATTACAGATGGGCAATCGATGATCGCTAATATTGCACTACTTAAAAATAATGCAAAAATCGCAGGTCAAATCGCAGTAGAATTATCCAATTTAAAAAGCTAATTGGGCTTCTGTGACCACCAATATAGAATCATATCTTGTTCGACAGTCATTGCGCCAAGCTCATGTAACCTTGCTAACACTTGTGCACGATGATCTGTGCCATGATTAACAACGTGGGCTAATATTTCCCAGCGTTTATGTTCAAATTCTATGTTACGGTGTGGCAAAGTAACCTTGACAGTCTGTTGTAATTCAAGATCAGATACAGACTGAATGTATGTTTGTGTCTGATCACGAATCTGATTCCATTTTTCTCTTAAAACATCGTAATTAGGGCAATCTATAGGTTCTAGACGTGCGGGTACACCATTTCCTATGACTCTTGCCATCCAACGATTATCAGTGCTCATCACATGTACCAAATGATTGCGCACAGATCGCCATGAATAGTCTGATTCTGCGACAAATTGTTCTTCACTTAATTCAAGAACACAGTCCCAAACCTTATCCCACACATAATGATAATCATATAATATTTGAATTGCTTCGCGATTCATTAGTCTGACTCCGTTTCATCAGCAATTTTCCATAATTCTAAACCTGTATCACAACCAACAATGAGTGTTGTTCCATCTGCACTTAGTTTGACTCGATCAGGAATACGTTCACAAGCGCGATACTGGCCTAACACATAGCGCTCGCCAGTTTCTGTATCCCATGCCACCATATTTGGTTCAAAATCGACATTTATAGCAATGACGAGGCTCGCATCATGTGTGAGCAAATAATACTGAGCATATAGATTGTCTAACGACGACACAACTTGATTTTCACCAGTGAGTAAGTTAAGCAAATTTAAATCAGTCGAATTAGGATCACTCCATGTAAAGTGTGATGTTGACGCATTAACATGTCCAAACACTGTTGGAAGTTCACCAACATCATAAGTTCCAAATTCTTCATCAAACACAAATGCAGTAACTTGGCCATCAAATGTTGTCTGTAAGATAATCGGTAAGTCGATCCGTCCGACACGAATAACAGGCGCATCATCATCAGATGGAATCATCATATCGCCAGTAATTTCAAGGTCTGCATTAAATTGATAGACGATAAGCTCATTTTCAACTTGTGCCTCCACATATAAATGATTATCGTCATTGCCGAGTGCTAGCGGAAACCCTTCAATCACAAGTTGAGTATCGTTAATCCAAAAAGTATCGTCGACAGTGTGTAAAATATAGAACATATCGTTGAAATATACGCCATCAATCACTAAGAATAGTTGATCTGGGCTTGTTATATATTGCCATGATTCAACAATCTCATTATTTAAAATCCGGTGAAGAGTTTGATCGTTATCAAATATAATAAATTCCGTCGCAGTTGGATTTGCAACAAACCATCCGATATTAATATCAATATCAAAATCTACGTAATCAATTTGCTGTACAGATTGAAATTGATCAATATATGTAGCACTGATCATAGTATCAGATTGAGCAGTTGTTACTACATAAACTGCACAGGCAAAAGCAAAAATAGTCGAAAATTTTAGAAATTTCAGTGTCCTCTGTATACAAGCCATATCACATCCGTTATAATTTATGAGACTATCATTAGAGATATTATTGTAATTGGGAGTGCTTCCGATGAAGCCACATGAGATTGAGCGTAAATTAGATCGTGTATTGTTACAAGTGGAAAAACCTGGACGTTATGTAGGGGGAGAATACAATAGTGTTATCAAAAAGTGGGATGATATTGACGTAAAAGTTGCTCTCGCATTCCCTGACATCTATGACTTAGGGATGTCCAATCTCGGTATTATGAATTTATACAATCAAATCAACCAACAAGATGATATGCTTGCGGAACGGGTGTTTTCACCATGGACTGATATGGAAGCAATCATGCGAGATAATGGAATCCCATTATACTCACTGGAAACAAAACATCTTGTTAAAGACTTCGATGTATTGGGAATCAGCTTACCATACGAACAACTTTATACAAACGCCCTTAACCTAATTGATCTTGCTGGAATGCCAGTACGTAGTCGTGATCGTGATGAGCAGTATCCACTAATTATTGCAGGTGGACATTCCTGTTATAATCCTGAGCCAATGGCAGATTTTATTGACGCCTTTGTCATTGGTGAAGGTGAAGAAATCATCGTCGAAATTGCACGTGTGATGCAAGATAATCACGATAAATCACGATATGAGCAACTCAAAGAAATTGCAAAAATTCAAGGAATGTATGTACCTCGTTTTTATGATGTAGAGTATAACGATGATGGTACAGTCCGTTCAATTGAACCTAATGAAGCAGGAATACCCAAGCGTATCTTAAAACGTATTGTTATTACATTGCCAGAGCCATTCACAAAGTTTATTGTGCCTAATATTGATACCGTCCATAATCGCGCACCAATCGAAATTATGCGTGGATGTACACGCGGATGTCGTTTTTGTCATGCTGGTATGGTAACGCGTCCCGTACGTGAACGACCTGTACAAGAAATTATGGCGTCTATCGCTAAGATTGTTGAACAAACAGGATTTGAAGAAATTAGTCTATTGAGTTTGTCATCGTCCGATTATGTCTGGGTTGAAGAACTTGCTGAAGAAGTTAACCGCGTCTATAAAGATGCAGGCTTGAGTCTGAGTTTACCTAGTTTACGGATTGAAAGTGCCAGCGCCGACTTACTCGAAAAAATTGGCGATACACGTCGCAGTGGTTTTACATTTGCACCGGAAGCTGCCACTGAAAAAATGCGTGATATTATCAACAAATATGTACCGGATGAACAAGTACTGGAAACAGCTCGTGATGTTTACTCACGTGGATGGCGCACAATTAAATTCTACTTTATGATCGGGCATCCCGACGAAACAATTGAGGATGTACAGGCAATTATTGATTTGTGTAGTCGAACATTAAAAGAAGGTCGTCGTGTTTTGGGTAATAAAGCGACACTCAATGTTGGTGTCAGTACATTTATCCCTAAACCGCATACGCCGTTCCAATGGGTACCACAGGATACACGTGAAAAAGTAAATGAAAAACAGAATTTACTTAAAAAAGAAATGCGTCGGGGCGGAATGCATTTACGTTGGAATGATTATGATGGAGTAGAGTTTGAAGGCTGGCTCAGCCGAGGTGATCGTCGTATAGGCAAGGTTATCCAACGTGCTTGGGAAATGGGATGTAAATTTGATGCATGGCAAGATCATCATTTTCATAACAAATGGCTAGAAGCTTTTAATGAATTTGCAATTGATCCAGCCTTCTACAATCATCGTGAACGGGATATTGAAGAAATTTTCCCATGGGATCACATTGACGCAGGTGTGCATAAAAAGTTCCTCAAAGAAGACTATCTTATGAGCATTAAACGGGAAACACGTGTGGATTGTCGTGACAATTGTTTTGCTTGCGGTATCTTGCCCAAATTTGTCAAAGAACGATCGACAACCGAAGAAATGGCATGGGAATGTCCACCGGTAAAGCCGATCGGTGAGCGTGGTAAAAATCGTGGTAATGGTAATGGTCAATCAAACGTCACCTTAATCAACTAAAACTCCAATATTCTATACATCTAACAACAGCGTGGAGAACTCTCTACGCTGTTTTAATGTAACGAAGGTCTACAAACATATGTCACAAGCAGAAAAAATCGAAATACAAGGCATAAAAATTAACCATATGGTGGTAGGTGAAGGTCAACCCATTGTCATGTTGCACGGTTGGGGAGCAAATATTGACTTATTACAACCATTAGCAAATAAGCTTGTACCACTTGAATATAAAGTATATATGCTTGATATGCCGGGTTTTGGTGAAAGCGATGATCCCCCCACAGCATTCACTGTTTTTGACTATGCGAATTTTTGTATCAAATATTTTGACTATTTGCAACTTGATGATTTGTTGCTGTTTGGGCATTCGTTTGGTGGACGTTTAGGGCTTATCCTCGCATCAGACTATTCAGACCGTATCAAAAAAATGGTGCTCTCTGATAGTGCAGGTATCAAAACAGATGCGCCATTTACTAGCCGAATACGTCTCCAATCATATAAATTTGTCCGTGACAGCCTTTCGACTCTTGGTGCAAAGTCACTCTCAGATACTTTGCGGCAAGCTTACAATCAACGCTATGGTTCAACTGATTTTCAACAAGTATCAGGTGTCATGCGTGAGACATTTGTCAATGTTGTCAACCAAGATTTACTCGAATATGCCTCACGAGTCGCTGTCCCAACGATATTGATCTGGGGTGATAAAGACGAAGATACTCCATTATGGCAAGGCAAAAAATTAGAAGAAACAATTCCCGATAGTGCGCTTATTATCCATAAGGGCGCTGGACATTATGCTTATTTAGAATTTCCTAGCGAAACCGCAAGGATTATGGATGCATTGTTTCGACATGAATAAACTGTTACATTGTCAATTCAATTTATATGTTATAGTTTGGTTAGCTCGTAGTTTAGATAATTAAACCAAAGGATATAAGGAATGGCAACAATCGAAAAAACTATTGTTATCAATGCAACGACCGATGAAATTGACAAGTACGCAATTGATGCAAGTACATATCCACAATGGTTTGCAGGTGTAGATGAAGCTGCACCCGATGAAACATTCCCCGAAGTTGGCGGTAAAGTCGCGATAAAATACAAATCAACTGGCATGACTTTAGACATGACAATGGAATCTATCTCAATTGAACATGGCGACCATCTAACAATTAAGATGGATGGCATGATCTCTGGTACACAAAGTTGGAAATATTCACCTGCGGAAGGCGGCACCCTTGTCACTTGCACCTTCGATTATGAGATGGCAGGTGGTGGGCTCGGTAAAATTGCAGACAAATTAGTTGCCGAACGAATGAACAAACAAAATCTTGAAAAATCTCTTGAAAGCCTTAAACAAATCGTAGAAGGTTAATTATTCTGGGGTATACGTTATCGTATGCCCGCATTCCCCTTGCACCCGACACAACACTCGCTATAATGCCCTAGCACACAAATTGATAACACAATAAGGGAAAGACAATGCAATCAATACTCTTACTCATACTGGCTGTTGTATGGGTTGGTGGTACATGGTTACGAGTTTACAAACAAGCTCGTTTTTATCAAATCGAAGAATATATGAGTGGGCGGTATCTACGCTGGATTTTATCACAGCGAGATCGTATTTTACCGACGCGTTCATTAGCCGCTTGGTTTATCGGTCTTGCACTAGCATTTTTAATGGGCGAAGCTCCGGGGTCTATCTTACCAATTATCATTGCGATTCTTGCCGCACTAATCGCCAGCATTCCCCAATCCGAAGGGGAAATCAAAAAACAGTTTAACCGTACACAACGTGTATCTCGTATTATAGCAACCGCTTTCATCGTCAGTAGTCTTGGCTATATCATTTTGTATGCAATCATCTCATCATTTAGCTTACCCGAAGTACGTGTTATCCCTGTGGCTATCACGAGTACAATTGGACTCATAGTCTTTTTACTCGCTCCTATATGGTTAACAATTGGCAATGTTTTGATGACTCCTGTAGAAAGCTATATACGTGGACAATATCTCAAACAAGCTAGACAAACAGTTGAAAACATTAACCCCAAAGTTATTGGTATTACAGGAAGTTATGGTAAAACAACCACTAAAAATTTTCTACGAGATATTATGAGTGTTCGCTATCGCACCTATGCAACACCCAAAAGCTATAACACATTGATGGGCGTATCGCTTGCTATCAACCGTGACCTAACTGACGACTATAGTACAGAATTTTTCATCAGTGAAATGGGCGCGTACGTACCGGGAGAAATTGCACGAATTTGTCAGTTGACCCCACCGGACATTTCAATCGTGACAGAAGTTGGTCCTCAACATCTCGAACGTTTCGGATCATTAGAAAATGTAAAAATTGCAAAGTATGAAATCATAACAAATCTTACACCAGATGGCGTGGGGGTATTTAACTGGGACAATGACTATATCAAATGGATGGTTGCACAAGGTTACCCAAATACGCGTTTAACTGTCAGCCGTGAGTTGACATTTGAAGAAGCAAAAGAACAGCAAGTCACATGGATTGCCACTAACATTGACGAAACACTAGCGGGCTTGTCATTCACCATAATTCATGTAGAGACTGGAGAAAAGGCAGACATTACAACAGCAGTTGTGGGCGAACATAATGTCACTAACTTATTGTTATCTATAGCAGTTGCCTATCATGAGGGCATTCCCCTTAGAGACATCGCTTTCCGTATTCGTACATTACAACCAGCCGAAAGTCGCCTTGTAACACAAACTAGCAACAATGGTATTACAATCATCAATGACGCATACAGTGCCAACCCTAAAGGTATTGTCAGCGCATTGAAAGTTCTCGGTATGTATCAAACAGGCAAACGCTTGCTGATTACCCCCGGTATGATTGAACTTGGAGAATTACAAGAGAGTGAAAATCACAAGCTTGGTCAAATTGCCACACAATATGCAACAGAAATTATTCTGATTGGCAAACAGCAAACAAAGCCAATTTATCAGGGGATACAATCAACAGATTTTGATATGCAGCATGTACAAATTGTCGAGGAACTATCGGAAGCTGTTACATGGTATCAAGGCAATCTAAAAGCTGGTGATACAGTTCTTTTCCTCAACGATTTACCCGACACCTATTAACACAAAAGAGCAGACTCTATAGCCTGCTCTTTATGATTTGTTTTACCTACTAGATTAGTTATTGGTGTCCAGTAAATTATGTGATTTGACCTCAATCTGACGCGGTTTCACACTATCAGCTTTAGGTAATGTAAGTGTCAAGACACCATTATCATACGATGCTCCGATTGCATCAACATCTACAGGCATTGGCAGACTAATCCGTCGGCTAAATTTACCAAATGCACGTTCACGAACAAGAATGTTGTTGCCATCTTCATTCCGTGTATCTTGAACATCGCCACTGATGGTTAACACGCCATCATGAAAATTCACGTTGATGTCATCAACTGTTAAACCAGGTAAATTAGCGATAACACGATAGTCAGATTCAGTTTCGGCCACATCCAACGGCATCTGGTTGGCTGCTAAACGCCTATCATTTTGGCTCCATGCATCATCAAAGGCGCGGTCAAGTTGACGTTGCATTTCAGCAATTTCACGGAAAGGGTTCCAACGTGTTACGTTATTCATAAGTTTTCTCTCCTGTTATAGTTCGCTTCAATTACACTTACATAATAGATGCCTACCATATGAGAAATATCTATGATCCGTAAAAACTGTATATGCTATCGTTAGAAACAAATATACAGTCAATTATTGACAATTTTGGACTTTGCTTGCATAGTATCGCTTCTGTCTGATACACATGCAGGAGCAAGATTCAATGAGCAGTAGACGACCCACAACCATCGCTGTTATCTTTGGTGGACGCAGTGTAGAACATGATGTTTCGATCGTTACAGGTAATCAAGTGATGGATGCATTTCCAGCAGATCGTTATGAGGTCGTACCGATATATATATCACGTGATGGTAAGTGGTATACAGGTGATCCACTACGAACACTGAAGAATTTTGAAGACGAAAATGTCGTCAATATGGATGGCGTTATATCCTGTGTGTTATCGCCCGATGTTCGTCATCACGGATTGATTTTAAACCCACTAGCAGGACGTTTCAGCAAAAGCGAAATCAAACGCCTTGATGCAATCTTTCCAGCCGTTCACGGGTCACATGGGGAAGATGGGACATTACAAGGTTTATTTGAACTCGCGGATATTCCTTATGTAGGGTATGCGACCATGGGATCTGGTCTGACAAATGATAAAGTCATCACAAAAATGGTCATGCGCCAATCGAATGTTCCTGTATTAGATGACATCCATTTCTCGCGGGATGAATGGTTAGATGACCCAGACGCTTTGATAGAAAAAATCACCTCAAAGTTTACATATCCTATCTTTGTGAAACCTGCAACACTCGGGTCTAGCATCGGCATTGGTCGCGCAGATTCTGAACAACTGCTGCGATCGAGTATCGATATTGCATCGAATTTTGACCGCCGACTTATTGTCGAACCAGCCATGACAAACGGAATTGAAATCAATTGCTCCGTTATGGGCTTTGGTAATGAGTTTGAAGCATCGACACTCGAACAACCTGTTTCATGGGATGAGTTTCTTTCATACGAAGATAAGTATTTACGGGGTAATGAGGGTATGAAGAGTGCCGATCGAGTTATCCCAGCGCCAATTTCTGATGAACTCACTCAGCGGATAAAAGACATTAGTATTCAAGCATTTAAAGCAGTCGATGGTCGAGGTATCGCTCGTATTGATTACCTCGTGAAGCCAGAAACGAATGAAGTCTATCTCAATGAAATCAATACAATGCCAGGTTCTGTCTCATTTTACTTATGGCACGAAGATGGCTATTCTACAACAGATGTTGTTGAGAAACTTGTTAAATTAGCACAGTCTGCTAATGCGGTGAAACGACGTAACCTATATGATTACAAAACTAATCTGGTTGCAGTAGCATCAAACCGTGGAACAAAGGGAACAAAAGGTACTAAGTCATAACCTTCAAACAATATTGAAGATTGATTAGACAAATTTAACACTTCAACCTAAAATCATAGCGTAGATACTCACGATAAACAGAGGACTTTGGGGTATGATAAACTCGCGTAATTGGATGGTCTTAACAATCATCACCATGCTATTGGTCAGTGCGTGCAGTGGTGACGCAAACATTACACCATCCGCAACATTGCAGGGTGCAATTGTGCCAACCCGTATATCAACCGAGACACCAACAGCAACCCCCACATTAACCAATACACCAACCCCAACGGCAACTAGTACACCAACAGAGACGCCTACTGAAACATCGACGAATACACCAACCGAGACACCTACTCAGACACCAACTGAAACACCATCACTCACTGCTACTAGCACGAATACCTCGACACCGACATATACACCAACGGTGGATAGTGCATTAGTTGAACAACTGATTGAAGATGGCGACACATTTCTTGACCTAGACAGCTTAGATCGTGCAATCGAACGTTATACAAGTGCATTGGATTTAGATGACACAGTCGTAGATGCTTACCTTGGACGCGGGTTGTCATATTTCAACCTTGGTGAGACAGATTTAGCGATTCAAGATTATACGACTGCACTCGACCTGTCCCCACAAGAACTTAATGCACTCTACAATCGGGGAATCGCCTATCTTGAAGTAGAGGATTACACAGGAGCATTAGACGACTTCACAGCCCTTATTGATATAAGTCCAGAAGATGAAGAAGCTCATTATCAACTTGGGATTGTTTATTTTGAGCTCGATCAACAGGATAGTGGGTTTGCGAGTTTTGAAAGAGCAATTGAAATAGAACCAACTTATGCACAAGCATATGCAGCACTTGGTATGGCATACTATCTGAATGAAGATTTCTCATCTGCATTGCCAAATTTCGAGAACTACATTCTATATGCGGGTAGTGAAGCGACCCAAGAAATGCGTGATATTCTAGAGGAAACACGCAACATTCTAACAACGCTCACCCCACAACCAACAAATACAGTTGAACCAACACCTATCCCCAACGACACTCCTGTTGTTCTAGTGCCAACAGATCCAATTTTGATTGAGTATGATGAGGATGTCAGCGGTACAATTACCTCTGAGATCTATCGCTATCTTTATGAATTTGAAGCCAGCCAAGGTGATCGTGTTGATATCAAATTAAAAGCTGAAGATGGCACACTCGATCCGTTACTATTTTTGTTGAATGCCAATGGTGAGACAATTGCAGAAAATGATGACGATCCAAATAATACAGGACGTGATTCATTCATACAAGGTTTCGAGATTCCAGCAGATGGCATCTATACTATTGTCGCTACCCGCTTCCAAGAAGAACTTGGTAGTACAACAGGGACATTCGACCTAGAACTCGAACTAGGACCAAACAGACCTGGGAATCCACGTCCAACCCGACCTGCCCCACCGCCAGGTGATGCTGATATGAGATTTGGCGACACCGTTGAAGGCGAGATTACTGATGATATGTTTGAAGTCCCCTTCACATTCTTAGCTAATCGAGGTGACTTAATCAATATCCAAATTAACACACCTGACGAAGAAAACACCTTAGACTCATTATTGATCTTACAAGGTGAGAATGGTGAGCCAATTGCAGAAAATGATGACGACCCACAAGGTACAGGTCGAGATTCATTCATTCGAGATTTCGAGATTCCGGCAGATGGGGTTTATACAATTGTTGTGAGCCGTTTCCAACGTGACCTCGGGTCAACAACGGGTGAGTTTGAGTTAACATTGACAAAAATAGACGCAAGCGCGGTTAATCTGACAGAAACACAGACCATTCAAATTGGTGATACAGCTGAAAGTGAAATCACACGCTCGGTGAGCGAACAACGTTTTGAGTTTGAAGCCACAGTCGATACCATTGTTAATATCCGCATGCAAACCGAATCGGGCACACTCGACCCATTACTCATTCTATTGGATCCAGCAGGAAACGAAGTGACACGTAACGATGACGATGAACAGGGTATTGGCAGGAATTCCTTTATCCGAGAATTCGTTATTCCAGCAAATGGGACATATACGATTATTGCGACACGCTTTCAACAAGACAATGGCACAACAATTGGACGATTTATATTGATACTAGAAGAATTTGTATCAGAAACATAAACCGTCCAGATTACATTTAGCGTTTTATTTGACCGTCCTCATGACCGACAAACCGATACCCGATGCCATATTCATTGTGAATATAAGTCGGGTTTTTCGCATCTGGTTCAATTTTACGTCGAACATGTGACACATAAATGCGTGGATAGTGATGTTCATTAGTATATTCAACACCCCACACATGTTCAAGCAATTGTGTAAAACTTAAAACCTCTCCGGGACGGATAATAAATGTCGCAAGTAGTTTAAATTCTGTTGGTGTTAAACGAATCTCTTTGCCATCAACCCGCACTTTACGCGACTTCAAATCAACAAATAAATACTCGTCCTCGTACCCAATAATTGGCTGAGACGTATCTGTATCATAAACTTGTGTTCGGCGTAATAGAGCATTCACACGTGCATGAAACTCGATCTTCCCAAGTGGCTTGAGCATATACTCATCAGCACCGGCATTCAATCCTTCAGCAACTTCTTCCTCGCTTACAGCATGAGCCGTCATCATCAAGATCGGTACATTCGATGTTTCGCGTATACGACGACAAACCGTCAGCCCATCCATTTGTGGTAACGCAATATCTAAAATTACTAGATCAGGGTTCTTCTCATGGAAAGCTTTTAAGCCATCAAGCCCCGTTGAACATACGGTCGTTTGAAATCCATTCCGTTTGAGATCAAGTTGGAGTATTCGTGACAATTCAAAATCATCTTCAACAATCAACACATTTGTATCCATATTGGTTGACCTTAACTCTTATACTAATTGGTTATGTACATTATTGTACCATTGAGACAATATTCATGCGACAACCATCATCGCATAGGCTTGTGCAAAACTTCACCGATTATATCTTGCGCGCGTCTTAAGCTATGTTATGCTTACCCCACTTTTGCAAACTCGGATTTTCGACAAGATTATTGTGCCATATACATCAAACAACAAGAAGCCAAAACAGCACTCAGACATCGGACGTTCTTTATGGAGTGGTGCCCCGCTACCTCCAATCCCAGAGCGCGTCTTAGATGGTATCCCGGGTTTTCTAGCATGGTTAGCATTACTATTATCAATCGCTAGTGCTGTTGCATTTCCGCGAACACTCATGTTTGTTGCAGCTATAGTAGCACTATATTCAGCAATTCGTTTTTTATTGGCAGGGATTGCCAATGGTAGAGGGATTGAAAAAATAGCGGAGTGGGAGCAAATTGATTGGCATCAGAAATATCTAGATGAGCATGATAATACAATGCCCTTATGGGACGACATACATCATGTTGTTATAATTCCCAATTATCAAGAACCTCTCGAAATCCTCCAACGCACATTGGACCGTCTAGCAATTCAATATAACGCGTCGCAATCTATTTCGATTATTTTGGCGATGGAAGGTGGCGAACCTGAGAGTAATCAAAAAGCTGAATATTTGGTGGGAAAATACAAGAACGCTTTTGCAAATATATACTACACTGTGCATCCACGCGGACTTGTTGGTGAAATGCAATGTAAATCAGCCAATCAATCGTGGGCAGCGCGTTGGTATATCAACACCATTATTCGCAAACAAAACCTTAGCCTCGAAAATATTATTGTCACGACAATGGATGCAGACACGCGTTGGCATACAAGGCACTTTGAAGCGTTGACCTACCACTTCATCACAAATCCAGATCGACACAAAACCTTCTGGCAAGCACCAATTCGCTATCATGGTAATATCTGGCAAGTCAATCCGTTGATGCGTATCATCAATACCTATGCTACTGCATTCGAATTAGCATATCTCACATTTTCATGGTGGACAGCCATGCCAATGTCATCGTATTCCTTGAGTATGAAGTTGCTCGAAAAAAGTGGAAATTGGGATACAGATGTCATCGCCGATGAGTGGCATATGATGATTAAAGCTTACTTCGCACAAGATGGTGGCGTACAACTTGATGCAATCTATTTACCATTCCTAGCAGATTCAACCACAGGCAATAATGTTTTAGACTCAATCCGAAATCGTTACAGTCAAACATTACGTCACGCGTGGGGTAGCAAAGAGGTCGGCTACATGATCGCTAAGCTGATCGAAAACCCACATGTTATTTCCTTCAAATCATTAAAATTATTATTTCGTATCGCACATGATATTCTACTTGCTGGTGCCGGTTGGATTATTCTAACAGTAGGGTCGCAATTACCTGTGTTATTTCACCCCAATATTGCTCCTATTCAACTAGATGAGTTTTTGGCCTCACCGAATAAAATTAGTTTTGTTGTTGAGGGTTTTCTAACAAGCGACCCGGCATGGTTATTGCTAGCAATTTCTAGCATTACCATGATTTTACTTGTGGTTGTATTTCAATACCAAGATTATAAAGTGAGACCAAAACGTATTGCACCAATGACGATTAAAGAAGGTTTTCTGGAAGTCTTGAGTATCCCTTTCATGCTGTTATTGACCTTACTTGTCGTTGCAATGCCAACATTGGTAGCTCAAACTCGTTTATTACTGGGAATTCCACTACAATTTATCGTGACAGACAAATCAACTTAACGACCTAACCTCAGCGAGAATTTTGTAATGCTCATTCCTTTAGATAATATACAATCGGCGGTAAATCGCATTAAACCGCTTGTACCCCCTACCCCACTTGTAAAATCATATTATTATAGTAATAATCTAAACACTAATATTTATCTCAAACTTGAGTTACTTAATCCAACTCATTCGTTTAAAACACGTGGCGCAACCAATGCGATTCTCTCACTCACGGATAAACAACGTCAAAATGGTGTAATTACAGCATCAGGCGGTAACCATGGGCTAGGTGTCGCTTACGTCGCATATCAACTAGGAATTCCCGCATATATCTACTTACCAACAACTACCCCTCAATCCAAAGTTGAAGATTTAGAGGCTTATAACCCACAAATCACATTGACTGGCGACGTATGGGACGAAGCTAATCAAGAAGCTCTGCGTGTGTCAAAAGAAAACAACATTGCATATATTCACCCATTTGATGATGTTGATGTGATGGCAGGTCAAGCAACCATCGGCACCGAAATCGCACAACAACTCGACAAAGTCGATGCCGTCATCGCATCCATCGGCGGTGGTGGCATGATTGCAGGTGTAACATCAGGAATTAAAGCACTAAGTGAACATACAAAAATATATGGGGTGGAAACTGTCGGTGCAGACTCGATGGCACAAAGCTATAAAAAGGGCGAAATTATCACATTAGACGCAATTACATCTATCGCAAACACATTGGGAGCCAAGTCGCCTGGAAAACGCCATTTTGACATTATAAGAGAATATGCTGAAGATGTTGTGACTGTAACAGATACCCAAGCTGTAGAAAGTTTGTGGGACATGCTCAACAAAGAAAAGTTGCTAGTCGAACCAGCGATGTCTTGCGCTATATCAGCGCTCATCAATAAAAAAATACCCTATCAGCCTGATGATAATGTCGTTGTAATCGTATGTGGTGGAAATGTCAAAATCCCAGATGTTATGAGATGGCGGGAGCAATTCAACCTAGTTTAACATTTTCCAACAAGTTTCTGACGATATACCCTAGCGTGAATTTGCTCCTTTTCATATCATTGTCAGGTTAGCGCGTCGTGATGACGCTAGAGAAAAGGATATAACAAAATGCCTAAAGAACGTGTACAGAAGCTCATGGCACAGGCAGATATTGGGTCGCGTCGTAAATGCGAAAAAATCATCGAACAAGGTCGTGTGCGTGTTAATGGCAAAGTGATCAAACTCGGTGACAAAGCGGATCCGGAAAAGGATACCATCTTAGTCGACGGTGAGCGCATTCACGCCAATCACTTTGAGCCAATCTATATTGTCGTTAACAAACCTAAAGGTGTTCTATCAACAAATAAAGCCACTGATGGAGATAATCGACCGACAATTCGTGAACTCATTGAAGTACCAGGACACTTGTTTACAATCGGTCGTCTAGATGCTGATAGTGAAGGATTAATGATCCTCACCAATGATGGTGATCTAACCAATAAACTGTCACATCCACGTTACGAACATACTAAAACATACAAAGTCACTGTATTGGGTCGTGTATCAAAAGCCACAGTCGAAAAGTGGGAGCAAGGTATCTGGCTGGATAATAGCCGTACTGCGGCCTGTGCCATTGAAATTTTAGAGTCAAGCAAAAAATCAACCACATTACGGATTGTCATGACTGAAGGGCGTAAACGTCAAATTCGCCGTATCGCTGACATTCTTGGACATCCTGTTATCCGACTTGTACGCACACATATCGGGCAACTTGGGCTAGGAACTTTACGTAAAGGTGCATGGTATCAGCTTGATGATTTTGAAGTAGAAGTCATGATGATGCGTGCCGAAGAAATCAAAGACATCCGTCGAAAACGACGAGAACGCAAGCGTAAACAAACAAGCTAAAAACAAAACATATCGGGGTGAATATCATGAGTACCGAAAACATGACGGTTGAAGAGTTTATTGCAAAACAACCAGAGTATGATAAAAATCGTCGTATTCTACATCCTATGCTAAGAACTATTTTCCCAATGTTATGTAAGGTTGAGGTTACAGGTTTAGAAAATGTCCCAGCTGATGGACGTACCTGTATAATGATTAATCATATCTCATACATTGACCCAATTGTTGTTACTTATGCAATCACCTCCCGTTATGTAATTTCTCTGTCAAAAGCTGAAAACTTCAGTGTTCCCTTCATCAGCTGGATACTCAACAAGTGGGGAGGATATCCAATCAACCGTGGCTCATATGATCGTAAAGCCCTCACCCAAACCATCGAGTTAATGAAAAGTGGTCAACTTGTACTCATGGCACCGGAAGGAACACGGCATCCGGAAGGATTGTCGCCAGCCAAAGATGGTCTCGCATATGTTGCAAGTAAAGCAGATGCTGTCATCGTACCCACAGCAATTTGTGGTGCGGATGATTGGCGCACCCGCCTTAAACGATTCCGCCGCGCTTATACTCGCATCAATTTTGGCAAACCCTTCCGCCTCAAAACTGATGGACGTAAACGCATCCCTCGTGATGAGCTAGGTCTGATGATACACGAGGCTATGTACCAGCTAGCTCTGAGTATCCCAGATGATTATGCTCATCTAAGAGGGGCGTATAGTGACATCGAAAATGCCACGGCCGACCATATCGAATTTTTAGATAGCACAGAAACTAAAGTATCAAATCATGACTTGCCAATCGCCTAAACTCTGATATGATGTTGCTTCAACGTATCTATGGAGGTAGTCTATAAGATATACCATGAAGGATAGTCAGCGCCCGAACCTATTCCTTAGGTTGACGAGGTGATGGTTCTCATCAAGCGATGAGCTAACCTGTATTTACAGGGAAAATCGAATGTTTCGGCGGATGCCATCGAGGTCTATTCACATCCTCAATTGTCCTTCTCCAAATTGAAAGCACATTACGAAAACCAACCAGTAATGGTCGGCACAGGTAAGGTGCAGTGAATCCCAATCTATCAATTTAGATAATGTGTCTTATCACATCTCAATGTGATAGGTACATGTTGCCTTTGCATAAGGAGAAGACAAATGTGTGGAATTGTTGGTTATGTTGGAGCGCTCAATGCAACACAACGTATCTTAAGTGGTTTACAACGGCTTGAATATCGTGGGTATGATTCAGCAGGCATTGCTATCCACAATAACGATTGTATCCAAATTTGCCGGGACGTTGGAAAATTATCCAACCTCAAAAGCAGAATCAGAGATTACCCAATATATGGGAACCTTGGTATTGGTCATACAAGATGGGCAACACATGGTGAGCCATCAGAACATAATGCACATCCTCACGTAAGTATGCACGGTGATTTTGTCGTTGTGCATAATGGTATCGTAGAAAACTATCTAGACCTACGAAATCAATTACAAACAGACGGTGTTATATTTCAATCTGAAACAGATACTGAAGTCATCGTTCAATTAATTGAGAAATTTGCTCAAGAAGATACAAAAAGAGATATTACAGAATCAACACGTCTAGCGGTCCAAAAAATAAAAGGGGCACATGCTATTGTTGTTATGTCAAGACATCAACCTGATACATTGATTGCAGTACGTATTGGGAATGCTGGTGGAGTCACAATCGGGCTTGGTGAAAACGAAAATTACATTGCATCCGATATATCCGCAATCGTCGAACATACGCGTAATATGATATTTCTGCAGAGTCATCAAATTGCCACTATTACTGCGACACACTATACAGTCCAAACAATAGATGCAAAACCAGTTACACCAGAAATTCGGCACATTGACTGGAACCCTGTAAGTGTTGCTAAGGGTGAATATCGTCATTTTATGCTCAAGGAAATTTACGAACAACCTCAGAGCATTACAAACTCGATCAGTGGACGTATTGACTTTGAGACGCAACAGGTAAATTTGCCAGACCTAAACCTGACTGCATCAGATGCTAAACAACTTGAGCGAATGATTACTGTGGCTTGTGGGACAAGCTACTATAGTGGTTTAGTAGGTAAATTCTATATCGAAAAGTTTGCCCGACTAAATGTTGAGGTTGATTATGGCAGTGAATATCGATACCGCGACCCAATACTGAACAATAAATCTGCAGTACTCGCAATCACACAAAGTGGAGAGACAGTCGACACGCTATCTGCTATGGAAGAAGCTCGAGACAAAGGTGCGACCTTGTGGAGTATTGTTAACAATATTGGCAGTCAAGCGATGCATATTTCGGATGGACACATTACCATGAACGCTGGTCCGGAAATCGGTGTTGCATCAACTAAGGCGTTCACAACTAGTTTAGTCGATCAATTATTGCTTAGTCTGTATCTGGGGCAATTACGTGGAACGCTGTCAACTAAACAACGCACGCAAGCTATTCACGACATTGCAAAACTTCCTGATTTAATTGGAAAAGCACTTGACCAAAATGATGCTATTTTAGAGTTAGCACACGAACTCTATCACGCGAAAAATTTCCTTTACATCGGTCGTGGTATTAACTATCCGATCGCATTAGAGGGTGCCCTCAAACTCAAAGAAATTAGTTACATTCATGCTGAGGGCTACCCTGCTGGCGAGATGAAACATGGTCCAATCGCACTCATAGATGAGCAGCTACCTGTGCTTGCAATCGCGCCTAAAGATTCACTATACGAAAAAATGATTAGCCAAATTGAGCAAGCTAAAGCACGCGGTGGTATTGTCATTGCTGTTGCAACAGAAGGCGACCAAATTATTGAGGAGAAAGCAGATTATGTCATCTATGTTCCGAAATCACCCGCATTACTAAATCCAATTGTCAATGTCATTTCGTTACAATTGCTCGCGTATCATATTGCAGTTTTACGCGGGGCCGATGTCGACCAGCCTCGCAACTTAGCAAAGAGTGTAACAGTTGAATAAATCAATTATGGAGTATATTGGATAATTAATGTACTCCACCTATATCAACCTAAGCAAATTCACCTGTAGTCACCGATTGTGCCGTATGTGCAAGAACCTCAACAACTTGTCCCAAGCCAGCAAACCGTTCGTCTTTTGTCTGCCCACGTACATATCGAATATAGATTTGTTGTGCAATTACCGTCAAACGAAAGACACCTAAGGCATGATAAAAACTAATTTCTGATACATCACGACCGCTCTTCTCAGCGTAGCGCTGGACTAATTCAGCACGGGTCAAAAATTCATTGTCACCAACAGGCATTGTTGTCGTTAGTTGTACCAACGGTGGGTCATCCACTTGTGTCCAATAGGTCAACAGTGCTCCAACATCAGAAAGCGGGTCACCTAATGTACACATATCCCAATCAAATATCGCAATCATTTTCGATGGATCATCATCTGCAAACATTGTATTGTCGAGTTTATAGTCGTTATGCACCAATGTTGAAGCCATTGATCGTGGTAAATTATCTTTGAGCCATAGATAAACTGTTTCCATATTTGGATTATCATCTTGTTTGGATTTATGCCAGCGACGGTACCAACCATCAATTTGCCGTTCAATAAATCCATCAGGTTTACCCAAATCAGTCAGTCCCAATGCCGTATAATCAACAGCATGGAATTCGGCTAGAGCATCAACTAAAGCTTCGCTCAATTCTTTTGGAGCAGACGGAAGTTGGGCATAATGATCAGGTAATGTACGGCGTACAATTGTACCTTGTCGACGTTCCATAACAAAAAACGGCGCACCAACAATCCGTTCATCATCACTAAAAACAAATGCGGGGGGCGCGTAAGGAAATACTTGGTGTAGAACCGATAACACTTTGTATTCCCGTGCCATATCGTGTGCAGACGGCGCAACAGGCCCGAGTGGTGGACGACGCAACACATATTCATATGTATCCCCAAAGGTCAACAAATAAGTTAAGTTTGCCGCACCACCCCCAAACTGTTGGACAGACATGGGTAAATCCGCACCTTTTAATTTATCCCGAAGAAACTCTGCTACAATATTCTCATCAAACATTTCATCAGGACGAACATCAATCACATCTTGTTTTTTCTGAGGAAACATAAACAATCCAATCATTTCAAATAACTTTAAATATACGGAAGTCGTATAGTAATCATCTATGTGATGGCGCATATTTTCAAGACCATCATACATTTGCACATACCACCCCAGGACAAACCATGCCGAACAACTTTGATCATATTCATGTCATTATCAACCCTGACTCTGGAAGAGACGAGGCTATACTCAATACAATTAATCGAATATTTGAAGCGCGTTCTGTCTACTGGACAGTATCTATTACACATACATTTGGCGATGGTCAAAAACTTGCACAACAAGCCATTCAGAATGGAGCAGATTTGATTGTCGCATACGGCGGAGACGGCACAATTGTAGATATTGTGAACGGTATTGCAGAAACAAACATTCCTCTGGCCGTACTTCCGGGCGGCACAGGAAATGGAATCGTAAAAGAATTTGGCATCCCTCTCAATCTAAGAGATGCGACAGAAGCAATATTCACTCATCCTATCGAGCCAATTGACCTTGGTTACACATCAAGTTCCTATTACATTCTCCGCCTTGATATTGGCATTATTGCAGATGTTGTTGGCAACACCAACTCCGATATGAAAGGGCGTTGGGGTGCTATGGCATACTTGATGAATACCGCCAACCAACTTAATCGTGCCAGCCACACCTATAAACTGGAATTAGACAATACCACAACCATAATTGATGGCATTGGCTGTATTGTTACAAATGCTAATAAAATAGGGGCATTACATTTCGGATTTAATGAATATGTTAGGATAGACGACGGTCTGCTCGATGTCATCATTATGACGGATGTCGGCACTGTCATACAAAACGTAGCATTTAATCTCATTCAGTTAAATCGAAACGTCGCCGTTAACCTGCATCATTGGCAATCAAAGTCTGTCAAGATCACGCTTGAAGAGTCCCTACCTGTACTCGCCGATGGTGAGCAAATTGGTCATTCGCCCTTCTACACCGAAGTACAGCATCATGCATTACAAGTCATAAAAAAATCAAGCAAAGTTTAACCCACAAGACGATCAGTCCGTGTTACACTACAATCAATATTGACTAAGCAGTAATGGTGAAAAATGGAACTTTTATCACAAGGTATCGGCAATTGGATAGGTATTTCAGAAGTATATGATGGACAAGGTCAATTCATAGGAAATGCTTCTGATCAGAGAACCGTCACAAAAAATGAAGATGACACATATACTGTACATGTCAATATTTTAGGTCCGTTGATGGTCAACAGAGAATATCAGATCCGTATCGCATCCGATCATCATATTTATTTAGGTTCTACCCATTTCGGTTATGCTGAACAAATCAATAATGACCTACTCACCACCAATAGCTATTGGTCGCAATGGGGACTGAGTGAAACAAGTTTTGTCCATGTTTCACCAGATACATACTCACAGTTATCATTGTCATTACTCAAGCGTGGCGATCAAATCATCTACACATTGGTGGGAGAATACCACAATAACGATAAACAGATAAAATACCCTAATACAATCGGAATACCTATAGACCGTAACGATAATCCTGCTGCTGGGTATAGTAGCCATATCTTACATCGTTCTGGAACATGGTCGGGTGAACTCACTGTTATTGATGAGAATCTTTCTCCAATGGGACGCGCATACTACACAGAGAATGTACGAGCCCATCAAGAGCAATTAATGATAACTACCGAGGGCGGTGGTTTTACACCTATGAAGCGGTCATTCCGCATGACAACAAACGGATGGCAAGCATGGAGCGACCCAGGTGATGTAGTTGGATCTTATAATATGTTAGGGGGTCGTGCCTTAGCCGGTAGTATGCACTACATTGGCGCTGAGCGTCGTATCTGGCGGAGAGAAGTAGCTACAGTTGATGGTAGATATAAAGCCGTCCTACATTACATCTATCAAGGAGACAAACGCGTTGGTGTCCAATATGGTATGCTCGAGTTTACCAAAACATAAGGGATAACTGAGCAGAATACCTGCTCAGCATTCTGATTTTTGTAAAAGCTATGAATCTGAGCTACGAATAATTGTTTCTGCCATTTCCATTAAACGGTCATACATTGCTTGTGATATATCAGCATTAGCCGATTCGGATTCTTGCAATAATTCACTAAATCCATCGCGATCAATCGCGATTACATGAACGTCATCATTGTCAGCCGCACGAATTGTTGCCGTGCGTGGGTGACTTTGTAATAATCCGACCTCGCCAAAATAATCCCCGGTGTGCAAGTAACCAATCAAAATCTCTTGCCCCTCATCCGTAATATTGACGACTTTTACATGCCCTTGTGTAATCACATAGAATTTCTCAGCTAAATCTCCTTGGTTGACAATGGCTTCGCCTGCCTCGTACGTTTGTAGCTCACAATTTTCAGAAATCTCTAACACTTGTTCAAATGTTAATTTTGATAGCAACGAGTCATGTTTTTCTAATTCGATCTCAGCATAGATTTCGAGAATATTCCCCTCAGGATCAGCAAAAAATAAAGTTCGATGTCCAAATGGTTTATCGGTGACAGGCTCAATAATCTCCACCCCATTGTCTACCAGATAAGACTCGATATCACGCACTTCATCTGGTGCGACACGAAATGCTAGTTGTACTGATGCACCCTTTGCTCCCTCACCATCATAATCACGCCCACGCGAACGTAATGTCAACAATGTTGAGCCCACGCGTAACTCAATCCATCCAACTTCTTGCCGATATATCTCAAATTTCATAATGTCTGTATAAAATGCTTTCATCTCGCTGACATTATCACACAACAAAATCACATATGTTAAATCACGAATACGATCAATCATTCATAAACCCTCTTCACACATCAATACTATAGTGCAATTATCGCATAGATTTAGCGGTATGCATGTCACGCAAAACTTTTCGTTTGCCGACACTAACACAACCATGTATTATCCAGAGGTATTTAAACAATGATTTAAGGTCAACTCACTTATGAAAACCATTGGCACAATTAAATTCGTACAGGTGCAACAAGAGTCACTCAAGGAACAGTTGCCAGACGGCACACGTCGCTATAATCATGATCCCTTATTAAGACTCAAACGTATCAAACTGACACAGAATGGGGTTATTGGATTAACTGATACCCATGATGAGATCATTGATGTCCACAATACACAGCATCCAAACACCCGTTATCGTGGCGATAACCCAATTAGCATTGGCTTCACTAGCCACTATGACAAAATGCGTTCGGAAATTGGCGATCATCTTGAGGATGGTATTGCAGGAGAAAGCATAATCGTTGAAACGTCGGTTGTATATACACCCAAATCGCTTGGTAGTAGATTAGCAATACAGTGTCAAGATCGTGATGAGGTTGTTTATCTAAACGAAGTCATTCCAATTCCACCGTGCGAGCCGTTTAGTCGATTTGCCCGAGCACAGGAATTAACACCACAAGAAACCAAGGCCACATTGCAGTTCTTAAGTCATGGTACACGCGGCTTTTACGGCAAATTAGAACAAAGCGGTTCACCAGTGATCATACAAGTAGGTGATTTATTATTACAACTCGATGATTAATAGTGTAGATCAACAACACCAAGCACATAAAAACAACGGTCATCTTCAATCATAAAATCGACTAAACCACAGTTTTTGGTGAACATATGCTGTAGTACTTTTCGGATTTGAGATTGCCATTCACGGGCTAACTTGACATTTTTATCCTTTAAGAGACCAATATCTAATGGTATTTCCATGAAATACCATTCAAATGAGTCAATCTCATCAATGAACTGGACATGAATGTCCTCATCTTCGACACGTAACACAAATTTATCTTGTGGGAATTTATCTGTCACTTGCGCACGGACCTTACCTTGAGATAAACGTGCTACACGTGGGTCTTCCAATTGCCACATGACTTCAACACGGTCTGTGGGTAGACCCGCATTCAAATTTCCAAGTAAATTCCCATACAAGTCAATGTGGTACACATTAGCAGTAGCCCCTAGTATAGCCATATTGAAGTTTGCATTTCCCCGTTGCAGTGGGTCAAATGTCCAACGGATTTGTTTATAACCATGTTCCAGAGCCCATACCCGCTGCATCTGTTTAAGCGTGAAACCAATCTGATGTGACTGATAAGCCGGATGGACTCCTGTCATATGTGACCATAAAGCAACCACTTCGCCCCTAAAATATGGTAACGACATGGACATCCCAATCAGATGCTCACGATCATATGCACCAATTGCGACGCCACCTGCAATAATCATGGCATGAATGATATTTGACGGTACAGCATTGCGATCACTCATATCCCAAATAACGCACTGTAAGTCTACGAATTGAGCAAGTTCTTGTGTGTTATGTAAAAAACGATATTCAATGTCAATCATATTGGATTAGAACGTCTTTCGCATGGTACTAGTTAAAGAAGCAATACGCGAGTTCGCATTTCGTAGGTTATCACTCATAGACCGTAACAGTTCAATTGATAAATCAGGTTCTTGGTAGATTAGTGCTAACAGCGGTTCGCTACGGAGACGCAATAACAAAACATCGGTCTTAGCAACGGCTGATGCCGAGCGTGGACTATAATCAAAAATTGTCATTTCGCCAAACGCTGAATTAGAGCGATATGCAGCAAGCTCCGTAAAGTTATCGCTAGACTTACTAAAGATGCCGATACTCACTATTCCATTAACAACAATATATAGCGAATCACCTCGATCGCCTTCGCGGAAAATCACATCATCCGCATTATATAGTTCTTCCTCACAGATGCTCGATAGTACTTTAAGCTGATCTACTGACACTCCTTGGAAAAATGTCACTTTCTTCAAGAAAATCATACGTTCAACAATTGATAACACAGATTCCTCCAATGACTCGCGTGCATGATCAAGTATACTCTCGCCTCGCATATACCGTAATGCCGCACGGGCAGCTAGTTTTACCATCAAATCATCTTTTTGTGCAGAAAAGCGTAATGAAACCGCAACTGCATCCATCTTCAACATGCGTTGGCATGGATCGATTTCTACTGTTAAATCGGAGTTTTGTTCTAATTCGGGCCATATCTTACTAATATCAGGATGGTTACGACCAATTTCACCAAACGCGTACAATGTCACAGCACGCAACCAATCATCGTCCCCTCGAGCAATATCTAACAAAACGTCAAACGTTTCCAATTCTTTCTCATCATTCATATTTGCCAATACCTTTGTTGTCATGCTTGGGTTAAGCATCGGCGAA
This sequence comes from Anaerolineales bacterium UBA6055, assembly GCA_002428985.1. GTDB lineage: Bacteria > Chloroflexota > Anaerolineae > Aggregatilineales > Phototrophicaceae > UBA6055. Next base: position 205,473 of record DIYL01000057.1, read on the forward strand.
ATTCGACGAGATAGTTGAGGTGTTGTTACCGATTCAAGGGCTTCCTGTGCATTAGAACGTGTACGACTATCAGGACTTTTCAATGACTCTTTGATCAAGTCAAGTGAGCCTGATTGGAACCGATAAGACATCAACTCGAAAGTATCATCAATTTGTTCATTCAGCTCGCGTGAAATCGAATTTTCGAGGATAACAACACTAGAATAATTATGACACATTTCTAGCGCATTCAGGCGGTTGTAATTACGGTAGATTCTTCCAACAGTTGCCTCAATATAGCGATCCAGCAACCCACCATATTCGTCATTGTTAATAACACTCAATGTAATTGTCGCCATTTTGTTCTGCAAATCTTGCCCTGATTTCGCAAGCTCCAACAATTGTCCTACCACTGATGGACCAATTCTAGCTAAGGATTGTATTGCGACATCACGTACACGTGGCGAAGTATCCCCCAATGCACGAATTAATGCATTAACGGAATCTGTCACATCAATTCGAGCCAGCAATTCCAATTCCGCAAGCCGAACACGCTCAACCCGATCATCCATAAAGAATGTGACCCGATCAGCAATTAAGTCATATATATCACGTGGGACATCATCTGTCCAAAGCTGAATAATAGACTCCGTTGCTTGTAACCGCACTTCATCATTAATGTCTTCCAAATAAGGCACTAGGGCGCGAACACGTTGAATATCTTCTAATTTACCCAAAATCTCTAATGCAACGAATCGTTCAGCAGGATTATTATTTCTAAGTAACTCAGTTAGATATTGCTCAGCTTGTTTGTTGTAAGGTTCTTGATTGGAGCGAATCAACGCGGTAATGGTTGTCGCTTTCACATCTATATCATCATCCCCTAAAAGTGGCTGAATTAAAGCAATATAGTCCAATTCAAAGGTACCAATAACCCGCCCTAGCCCTGTAATTGCAATTTCACGAATGCGTGGATCATCATCACCCAACAATTCCTCATAAAGTAATCGCATTTCTTCAGTGCGAATATCTGTATGATAAATGACTTCAACTAGGTCACGCTGATAGCTACCGTCTGCCTGCCGAACCATGTCCGTTAAAATCGGTAAGGCATCACGTCCACCAATTTCAGCAATAATACTTGCCATAAACACTTTAAACTCAGGATCAGGGCTAGCTTTGATGTTATTAGCTAGTATCTGCATCGTCGCGCTATCTGTCACACCAATTTCATTACGTTGTGACAACAAAAATGAGAAACTATTTTGCTCCAACATTTCCACAGTTGCTTTGGTATATTCACGACGTAAGATAAGGGATGCAATTAAATAAATCAAACAGCCCGCGATTAATGCAACTGGCAAAACCCATTCTGGCAATGCAGTGATAAACGTTAGTAATGCACCAGCAAGAATACCGCCGGTTGGTGACAAAATCGCATTAATGACAGATCGTGCACGCCCTTTTGCATGTAATGGAACAGCATTATTTAATAATGCAAAGACCGGATCACGGACAACGCGCCGTACACCTCGATAATTTGAATATCCATATGTAGCAGCAATCGCAATCAGGAATTCAGGTCCAACCGATGGCACAACAACTAAGCTAATCCCCACACCCAATACCAAGATTGGGTAAATGAGGTTCATATTCCCCAATCCAATCCGTCGTAAGATGATATTAAATACTGTAAATTGGAATATCAGTACAAAAACATTCGTAATACCGTCGATAGTAGCTGTATACGTTGCAAATTTTGTCTGATCACCGTCGATCGAATCAAGTTGGAAAATTAGCTCTGCAACTCGAAATTCAACTATGGTATTCACCGCAATAAGTACAAGAGCAGAAATTGCCATCCAACGCAAAAATGACGAAGCCCCAACATATTGAAGACCTTCAACAAGACTCTTTATACCAGAGGTTTCGGTCTGATTGGATACAGCTGAACGGCGTGTCAACGGTTCCTCAGCAACACCACGCATCTCTAAGATGAAAGGTAATAAAGCAAATAATGCAGTCGATGCAATTAGGATTGCAATCCAGATAACGATGATAGTGATATGACTCAGATCAACAGGCAATAGACCTGTAATTGGTGCGAAACTAAACCCTGCAATCATTGTCGCAAAGGGACGTGCAGCACTCAACAATGGAAATATCCGCTTAGCAGCTTGTGTATCATACAAATCAATGATGTACGTAAACCAGTGGATAACCCAGATAAAAAAGAAAAAGCGATGGAGAATAAACAGAGACAAATACCCTATTTCGTCAAATGCACCTTGCGACACAATAATTGCACCTGTCACACTCACTGTGCCAATGATGCCAAATACCCCTAAAATGAGCACCATTCGATTTTTCGGGATTCGATCAACATAAGCTGTGTATACAATAGACGCAACCACAACAAATATTGAACTCAGCAATTGTGCATTCGCAAGCCGATCGGCTTTTACCACCTCAGCACGAATAACATTTTCTGACCACACCAGACCAATAATGAACACAAAATAAATAATAGATAACACAGTGAACTGTGGCACTTCTTCTGGATGTACATTAAATATACGTCTGAATAATCGTCTCACAAAAACGCCTTACTAGAAAATTTCTAAATCTACACCCACACGTTATACATCATTTTACCGTATACAACAAAAAACCGCGCATGGTCGAGACCGATACGCGGTTTAACTATGTCTTGTTGTCTAATTTAATTCGTCTCGCAATCCGGTACTGCAACACGGTAAATCTGTGCCTCATTGCATGATAAGTCGCGTACAAACCGATTCAAATTTGTCCACTCAATTAACTGTTCAACTGAATGAATATGCCAAATCTTAATCGTATCATCCCATGATCCCGAAACAGCGAACCGACCATCAGGACTAAATGCAGCCTGATTGACCCATGTATCATGTCCACTAAAGATGCGCAGTTCCAAACCTGTTACACTCCATAGGCGGATTGTCGCATCTGCTGATGATGTCAGAATCTTTGAATCATCCGAACTAAACATAACCGTACGAACCTGTCCACTATGACCTTCAAATACGGTCAATAGTCGTCCAGTTTCTGTTTCCCACAGGCGGATTGTTGCGTCGGCTGATCCTGTAGCCAACAAAGAGCCATCACTGCTAAAAGCAGCAGAATTAATACGACTGGAATGTCCCAAATACTCCTGAACAACCTCACCGGTTTCAATATTAATCAATCGTGCAGTGTTTGCACCAGATAAGAAATGAGTCCCATTAGGTGTGAAAACGACCGACCGCAATTGACCATCATCACCTGCATATTCATCAATTAAATCCTGTGTTTCGATGTCCCACAGCCGAACCTTCGTATCATTCGATCCTGTTAGAACATAACGTCCGTCAGGGCTAACCGCTACTGTCGTCACCCAATTATCATGGGGTTCAAGAATGCCAATCGACTCATAAGTTTCCATATCCCAAATACGCGCTGTATTGTCTTCACTACCAGAAACTAACAACGAACCATCTGGTGAATATGCAATCGTCCATACATCATCGGTATGCTGATCCAAGCGTGCAATTTGTTGGCGGGTATCAACATCCCAGATGCGAATCAATTCATCAAGCCCTGCCGATGCAATCGTATAGCCATCCTCATAATCAGGGCTATAGATCGTGGCAAAGATATTATCCGTATGCCCCGGTAAAGTCAGAACTTCAGCTCCATTCGCCAAATCCCAGACACGCACGGTTGTATCATCACTACCGGATAATGCATAGCGCCCATCATCACTGATGGTAATCGCACGAACCACCCCACCATGTCCTTCAAATCGACGTAATTCAACACCAGTGCTTGTATCCCAAACACGGAAGCTATTTTCACGCCAAGCACTTGATAGAGCCAATTGTCCGTCTACACTAAATGCGACACTATTGACATAACTACCATGCCCAAGAAATTCACGGATAAGTTCGCCTGTCGTTGTGTCCCATAAACGCATCGGAATCCCAAAGCTGCCTAGAATTTGTGAGCCATCTGGGCTAAATGTCACACTACCCACATCCAAGTTAGGTTCATCCATCACATCATGTTGATAGTAACGAATCACTTCGCGTCCAGTTTCCAGATCCCACAAAGTCGGCGGTGTATCAATTGCAAGCGACACAGCGAGGTTAAGTTCTTGAGGATGGAATGCAACATCCACAATTTTCCCAAGATGACGACGATAAATACCAATTTGTTCACCAGACTGTACATCCCATAGACGCATCGTACGATCGGCAGACCCAGTTAGGATACGACCACCAGACATATCAAAAGTAACTGTTGTCACATCATCTTCATGACCTTCGAAGCGTCGAATCTCTTCACCTGTAGCAACATTCCATAAAATCACATCGCCTCGAATACATTCTTCATTGGCAGTATCTTCACGTTCTCCGCACGCGACAGAAACTAGCAATTCCATACTTGGGTCAAAGTCAATCGCATTAATCCGATCTGTATGTGCTCCAAATGTTTGTATTTGCTCATTTGTCTCTACATTCCATACAAGTAGCACACCATTATCATCACCAGATGCCGCGAGCAATCCATCAGCGCTGAATGCAACCGCATGAACAGGAACTTCATGTTGTGTAAATCGACTCACAGTTCCTGCACTGTATGCAGCTTCTGCTAAAGCACGTTCAGTCTCACCACTACGTTGTTCAGGATCATCACCACCATTCGCAGCTAATGCTAAAGCGATGCTTAGATCTGTATTGTTATTTGTCAATGCAACCTGAGAATTCGCAGCCAGAGATAGTAATTGGGCACGTTCGCGTTGTCGGACAGCTTCAGCTCGCTGAACCTCCGCTTCATCACGTTGATTTTGGGCTTCAACCGCTTGGAAAAGTGCAAATACAGCTGAAATAACAGCAACCACAATCCCGACAGCAATACCAATAAATAGTGCTCTTTCACGCTTCCGCCACTTTTCTGCGACCTGACTTGCCTGAATATACTCAGTCTGAACTTCATTAACTTCAGGTTCTTTACCCTCAGCATGCTCAAGCCATTCCAACGCTTCACTAAGATCGTTTCCACGAATGACAAAACTGGTGTCACGTCCACGCTGATCCCATTCCAAAGCACGGGTTAGAATCCGTGTATGAATACGAGCGTGCTCTAGATCAGTATCTAGTGCATCAGTCAATAATTTGAGGTTTTCTTTGTATTCATCATCTGTACGCATAAAAGTCCAGTTATGCGAAGAAATTTTGGGGTGCAATGCAGCTTTATCATGAGCTTCTATCAATTCACGATATAACAGAGGCACAAACCGTTTATTCATATTAATGGCATGTTCAATCTCTGCTGCACAAACTTCGGAGCGAACAGAATCGGGGCTAATCACAAACAAGAAAGCATCAGCGGCTTCAATCCCCGCTTTGATCTCTTCAAACCAATCCGCGGTAAGCGGAATGCTCTCCCAATCAACCCATACTTCCCGACCATCTTCAACAAGCTCATCAACAAGTTGTCGTACAAAACCTTGGTCTCTACGAGAATAGGAGATAAACGCATCGGACATGAAAATAAACCCCTTATTGGATTACCAGCCAGTTATAATCATCGCACAATTAACCATTATATACTACCAAGTGTATTCGAATACCCTATTGATGACAAAATCTCATATAGACTTATTTACAGTCATCTTGCTAAACCATAACAACCCCAGTGGTTTAACACATATTAATCATAGCATGATCTGCAGAATATGAGATCAAACCGTGACGAACCTTATCTAACACGTTATGATACCGTTATAAATATTTCGTGAAAGAATTAGGTGTTATTTGAAAAACGATAAGAAGTACCTCATTTTTATTGCCTACGGAACATTTATTGTAATTGGGATTGCCAGCGGTTTATTGAACATTGCATGGACATACATGCAAGTTACATTTGATGTCTCGTTAGATTCATTAGGAACACTTCTAACTGCAGGTACAGTTGGTGGATTAATCGCAGCATTCATGAGTGGCTATTTGATCGGTAAATTTACAATCGGTAAAGTCATTCTAGGGGGCGCTCTACTCACAGGTATTGGACTAATTGGCTACGCAGTCGCACCAATTTGGATTCTACTGTTACTAGTCGCTTTCATCACTAGCCTAGGTAAAGGCACCATTGATGCAGGTCTAAATAACTTTGCCTCAGCAAACTATGGTGCGACCGAAATGAATTGGCTTCATGCATGTTGGGGAATTGGCTTAACAATTGCACCATCCATTGTCACATTTATCGTACTGACGATGGAACAGGGCTGGCAAGTAAGTTATGTTATTGTCGGCATTATTTCACTAGCAATTGGTGGAATTATCTTCTTCACATTACCCCTTTGGCGCATCAATAAAACAAAAAACAACGAGACTAATGAAGAAGTAGAGGGAGCAGAGATCAGTGAAACTGTCCGTCGCCCTATTGTGCTTATCAGCGTTCTATTTTTCTTCGTTTATGGTGGATTGGAAATTGGCACAGGTCAATTAGCAAACACGCTATTTGTGGAAGGGCGAGGAATTCCACAAGAAGTTTCCAGTGGGTGGGTAAGTGCCTATTGGGGAAGTTTTACCTTAGGGCGCATGTTAATGGGGCTCTTCGCTATGCGTATTGGCGACAAGACTCTACTCTATATGAGTATGTTTACGTCAGTCATTGGCAGCCTGCTACTCTTCCTCAACTTACAACAAACATTGAGTTTCGTTGGACTCATGCTGCTCGGGTTTGGTCAAGCAGCTATTTTCCCGATCCTCATATCACAAACTCCATCACGAGTCGGTATTCGTCATGCAGCTAATGCAATTGGTTTTCAAGTCGGGTTTGCAGGATTGGGGGGTGCAGCACTCGGTGGTCTAGCGGGTATCATCGCAGAAAACTTAGGTGTCGAAACAATCAGTGCGTTTATCTTTGCAACATCAATTGCATTATTTAGCATTTATCAGCTTATTCTTTGGTGGGAGAAAAGACAACAATTACAAACCACCTAGCGAGGGTAATTATGTTTACACTTGAAGAGAAAGTCGGGCAACTGATGATGGTCGGATTTGAAGGTACAACCCTACCCGACCATATCCAACGATGGCTTGAAACAGGTCGAATTGGCGGCGTATATCTATTTGCCCGTAACATTGAATCACCAGCACAAGTCAAAAAACTTATTGATGACTGTCATACAGTAGCCAAATACCCGATTTTAGTCGGAATCGATCAAGAAGGCGGTGTTGTCGCACGTTTACGCGAAGGCTTTACAGAAAGCCCCGGCGCAATGGCACTTGCTGCATCCGGTGATACACAACTCGCAGATGACATGGCATATATCATGGGACAAGAATTGTTAGCAATGGGCATCAATTGGAATTTTGCCCCAGTTGCAGACATCACGCATAACATAGATAATGCTTCTGTTGGAACACGATCAGTTGGAATGGATAAAGAACAAGTCAGTACATTTGTTCAAGCCCAAATTAGTGGATTCCAACGTGCCGGCGTGATTGCAACCGTTAAACATTTCCCAGGACTCGGGAAAACCTCTGTTGATACACATGATGCCCTAGCGCGTATTTCGGGGTCTGTAGACTATTTGTATGAGCAAGACCTTGTACCCTTTCGCGGTGCAATCGATAGTGGTGTTGACTGTGTCATGACTACTCATGTAATGTTTGAAGAGCTAGACAACAATCATCCAGCCACATTATCACCCATAGTCATTAATAAACTTCTACGGACAGACATCGGCTATGATGGTGCAGTGTGCACTGATTGTATGGAAATGAACGCCATTACCAATGAATATGGGGCAGCAGAATCGGCGATATTAACGATATTAGCAGGTGTCGATATGGTGATGTTCTCACACACACAAGAACGCCAAAAGATAGCTTATCAAGCTGTCCTAGGAGCAGTCAAATCAGGCCGTATCAGCGAAGAGCGACTTGATAAATCTGTCAGTCGTATTCAAAATCTAAAAGATCAATACGCAATCAAGAATCGACCATCCTTGGATATAATTGCGAGTGAGCCCCACAAAGCAGTCGCTCAAAAAGCAGCAAATGCTGGTACTGTACTTGTCAAAGCAGGGGAACATTTCCCACTTTCATCAGATAGTGCAAATATCGTTTGTATCGAATTTTCGACACGAGTCATATCGGATGCTGTTGGTGCGGGTCCACGTGATGGCTTTATGGAAAAACTCAAGGCACAAAACCCATCAGCCGATTGCCATATCATTGACCCACTGACTATTAACGATAGCGTTATAGAAAAAGTACTCAAACTTGTTGAATCAGCAGAAACAGTTATTCTAGCAACACGCAATGCCCATATGCTCGATAAACAAGCGGAGTTAGCCCAGACTATCATCACCCTTAGCAAAAACACAATTCTTGTCAGTTTACGTAACCCATATGATGCAGGCATTTTGGGTGATGCAGATACAATCATTTGTACAAATGGTGATAGTACACCATCACTTAAATCAGCTAATGATGCGATATTTGGACTCTATACACCAACCGGTGAACTCACGGTCACATTAAGTTAACGATTATGGCAGTCTATCTGGGTATCGATGTAATAGCATCACAAAACTTTCGAGTATTAGAAGGCAAACATATTGGATTGTATACGAATCCAAGCGGAGTGAGTGCTTCATTGCGTAGTACCTACGATATTCTACTTAACCAAGCAAACATTAATTTAGTTGCCTTATTTGCTCCCGAACACGGTGCATTTGCATCAGCTCAAGATAGCGTTCATATAGACACAGCAACGGATAGCAATACAGGTATTCCCATTTACAGCTTATATGGGAATACACTCAAACCAACTGCAGAGATGATGGAGGATATTGACGTTATCATTGTCGATATTCAGGACATCGGAGTGCGATATTATACCTACACATGGACACTAACTTATCTGCTTGAAGCCTGTGGGCAATATGATGTCGAAATGATGATATTAGACCGTCCAAATCCACTTGGAGGCAAACCTGCAGGTCCTGTTTTAAGTGAACAGTTTTCGACATTTGTCGGACGATTTCCAGTCAGTGTTCAACATGGTCTGACTATTGGTGAAATGGCAATATTAGTCAACCAAAATTGGAATCCATATCCTGCCAGCTTAACGGTTATACCATGCCAAGGTTGGACACGAGATATGCAATGGTTAGATACAGATCTCCCGTGGGTACCTCCATCGCCAAATATGCCCCATTTTTCGACCGTTTTGCATTACCCAGGGTCATGTTTGCTAGAAGGAACAAACCTCAGTGAAGGGCGCGGTACAACTCTACCTTTTGAGATTGTCGGTGCGCCGTGGATTGATAGTGCAAAGCTTGCAGATAAAGTGAATGGTGCAATTTCATCGCAAAGTATCATGCCGACACGAGTTAGCATAGCACGACCACATACCTTTAGACCGACAATTAGCAAATTTGCTGGGGAAGATTGTCATGGCATTCAATTACATGTCAATTTCCCGCGACATTTCAATGCACTCGAAACTTGGCTGATAATCATCGACATAATCCGAAATCTATATCCAGATGATTTTAAATGGCTTGAACCACCCACTCCGTCGGAGCCGTATCATTTTGATCGGCTAATTGGCGTCCCTAATATTCGAGAAGAAGGTAATCTAGTTACAACAATAAAACGTGACTCTAGTCTTATGTCCTATACGAAGTTGTGGGATAATTTAACCCTATATGACGTTAGGAAAAAACCAATGCCTCAGGCAAACAAAACTATACTGGATACAAGCGTAGCCGATAATATCACAGCACTCATTGATCAACATCTACCCGACACATTCCCAGCATTAAGCATCTGTGTTTATCATCAAGGTGACATCGTACTGAATCATAGCTGGGGTTGGATTTCGCCAGAGCAACAAGATTACTCTATAGAAACTGATACATTGTTTGATCTTGCGTCGGTTACTAAGTTATTCGTCGAATCAGCATTTCTCACTCTGGTTAGTGATGCTAAAGTAACCCTAGATACCCCATTAACCGATGTTATACCGGAATTTGCAAAACTTGGCGTTCGAACTGTGGATGGTGGACAAGATCCGTTTACCAAAGAACACCTACCGCCCGACCCTAGATTTAAAGATTCAATGATTAACCCACATGACGTCACATTTCGCCATTTATTGACCCACACATCGGGTCTCCCATCATGGCGTGATGTCTATAATCAAGCTAGTGATGAAGCACCTCGCCCACCTCATAAAAACGAGATTGTCGAAAAATCACGATGGGGAAATGCACTCAAAGCTATTGTTCGTTATCCGTTTGTTGGTACAGTTGGCGATACCATCCGCTATAGTGATATTGGGCTGATGCTACTAGGTGAAGCAGTTGCTCGACTTAATGGATCAACATTGGACACTGCTATCTATGATCTTATCTGTAAACCGTTAGGATTAGAATCCGTCACATACAATCCTGTTATTCGTGGTAGCACCCTTAGCAAAATTGCCCCAACAGAGATTGACAAATCTTGGCGTAAACGACGCGTCTGGGGTGAAGTCCATGATGAAAACGCAAACGGCATTGGTGGCGTCGCAGGACATGCGGGATTATTCGCGACTGCCAATGATGTAGCAAGGTTTGGGCTAGCATGGTTATCCGGTGATGAAAATCTCAGCATCAATAGTGGGTTACGACAACAAGCCACGCAAGAACAGGCAAATGGACAATTTCGTTTAGGTTTAGGTTGGATGCTCAAAGCAACCGAAGGTTCATCATCCGGCGATCTTTATAGTGCAACAAGCTATGGTCACACCGGGTTTACAGGTACATCACTCTGGATTGACCCAGAGCAACATATTGTCAGCGCAGTGTTAACCAATCGTGTTTATCATGGGCGTGATCCTGAGGGTATTCATACGTTCCGTCGTGCTATTCATGATCTAATTGTTCAAGGAATCCGTAGCTTATGAGCCAGCGTTATTTTATGGGGATTGATGGCGGTGGCAGTAACTTGCGCATTGCCATTACGGATGATCAATTGAATATAGTTTCAAAATATCAGGGGTCTACAGCAAACCCCAGTTTGATTGGTCATGATATTGCAAGTCAACACATTCAAAATAGTATTCAACAAACATTATCACAAAGTAATTTATCATCCGACAACATCACGGCGGTCGGTGTTGGCATCGCAGGCGCATCGAACTTACACAGTGAGCTTTGGCTGAGAAGTGTTATCAAACCTACCCTACCCAATACCCTAACTATCCCATCATCGGACCTTGAAATTGCGCTAGTCGGTGCCCTAGCTCAACGCCACGGTATCTTGGTCTTATCAGGTACAGGTAGTGCGGTTTTTGGTGTCTCACCTAATGGTGACACAATACAACTCGGAGGTTGGGGGTATTTACTTGGCGATACAGGTAGTGGTTACTGGATTGGTTTACAAGCCCTCAAACGCATTATTCAAGATGATGAAGAGTATTATGACGAGTTTGTACATTTCGAATACAGTTCACTTAATCATGCCATTCTTGATCATTTGAAGTTATCTAAACCCCGTGATCTAATTCACTGGTTGTACCGCTCCGAACAGCCACCAGCAACTCAAATTGCCACAATCGCCCGTCTGATTATAGATGAAGCCAACAAAAACAATTGGGACGCAATCAACTTATTACAGTCTGCAGCGTTACACCTCGCTGGGAAAGTCGATCTGATGGCACGACGATTAAATTATAGTGATGCACCAATTGCATTTGGGGGTGGCCTACTAGACAACGACAATCGGCTATCACAAGAACTTACAGAGCGACTTCGATTAGCCTATCGTCCAAGCGCCAAACATCCACCTGTTATTGGTGGCGCATTACTTGCTCAACTAGAATGGACTCAACAGACCTCATGAATATGACAACCGAAACACCTAACCCAAACACAATAGATATTGACAGCTTATCTACTGAAGAAATAGTCGCGACAATCAATCGAGAAGATGCAAAAGTCGCGCTCGCCATTGAAAAAGTAACACCAGCTATTGCAACCGCTGTTGACGCTATTGCAGAATCAATTCGTAATGGTGGACGCCTCATTTATGTCGGAGCCGGTACAAGTGGTCGACTTGGTATTTTAGATGCAGCAGAATGTGTACCAACCTTCAGCGCACCCCCTCATTTGGTGCAGGGCATTATCGCAGGTGGAGAGAAAGCACTTGTCACTGCAGTTGAAGGTGCAGAAGACTACCCAGAACACGGGCAATGTGATTTAGAAAACCTTGAACTTACCGCAAAAGACATTGTTTGTGGAATTGCCGCTAGCGGACGTACACCTTATGTGATTGGTGCGCTAGAATATGCAAACTCTATACAATCAAAGACTATTGCAATCGCCTGCAACGTGCCATCCCCTATCCTAGAAGTAGCTAATATTGCTATTGGTGTTGAGGTTGGCCCTGAAGTTATTACCGGATCAACACGTATGAAATCCGGCACAGCTCAGAAAATGGTGCTCAATATGCTCAGCACTGGCGCAATGATCAAATTAGGCAAAGTCTACGGTAATTTAATGGTAGATGTTAAAGTCACCAACAAAAAGCTAGTTGAACGTGCTCGTCGTTTGGTCATGCAAATTGCTGATGTTGATGAAACGAGAGCAATAGAATTGCTAGAAAAGTCTCAAAATACAGTAAAACCCGCAATTGTCATGCATCTCCGTAATGTCTCTCTAGACGAGGCTAATCAATTACTAAACAATGCAGACGGTATGCTAGGTCAGGTCATCCGAACACAATCATAAAGTGAGAAATACTATGCCACAGCCGCTTTTATTCAGAAATGCTCGCATTGTCACCCCAACATTCACCTATGAAAATGGATGGTTACTTGTAAGAGATGGTAAAATTTCAGCATTTGCACCATACAGCGCACCAGCAATAGATGATGCCGATGTCATTGTTGCAGACGATCTGACTTTACTACCAGGTTTTATTGACATACATGCACATGGTGGTAATGGGTTTGATGTAATGGATGGCGATGAAGCTTCACTAATTGGCATCGCACAATATTATTCACGTTTTGGTGTGACCTCATTCTTACCAACAACTTGGACAGATACCCCAGATAACACATTAAATGCATTGCAAGCCATTGCAGGATTACAAAACAAACAGATCCCCGGTGCAACTATTCTTGGCGCACACTTAGAAGGTCCGTTCCTCAATACGGACAGATGCGGCGCTCAACATAGCGACTACATCCGGCGTGCAGGTAAACGTGAAGGTAATGCATATTTAGATCTCGATGTAATTCGTTTACTAGCGATTGCCCCCGAATTTAGCCAGAATCAATGGCTTATTACTGAAGCAGTCAAACGTGGCATCACAGTATCCGTTGCGCATTCTTCGGCAAGTTATGGTGAAATCCGCTTTGCAACAACACTCGGGCTATCTCATGCTACGCATACTTATAACGCTATGACACCGTTGCATCACCGTGAACCCGGTGTTGTCGGCGCCGTCTTGAGTATCGACAACATCACTTGTGAGCTGATCTCTGATTTAGTGCATGTACATCCCGCCGCAATTGATATTGTCTGGCGAACAAAGGGAAAAGATAACATTGTTTTAATTACGGATTCCACAAAGCTAGCGGGTATGCCTGATGGTGAGTATCATTTTTCACATCAAGATGTCGAGATGATTGACGGTACAATTCGTATTCGAGAAAGTGGGACATTAGCAGGTACAACACTAACAATGAATCAAGCTTTACATAACTTTATGGCAGTCACAGGCGAACCGCTCGACAATGTGTGGCAAACAACCAGTTGGAATCCTGCTCGTGTAGCAAATGTCATCGACCGTAAGGGGTCTATCACCATCGGGAAAGATGCAGACCTCGTTCTTGTCGATGACAATATGAGCGTGTTTATGACTGTTGTAGAAGGGCGTGTTGTTTATCAACGTCCCGTTGATTAGCTATTATTTGCCCTGCCAATCAACTGGGTATGATTTATCAAGCATAGCAGAGACGGCATTCATAAAGTCTTCAGTGCGGAATAATTGTGCCTGTGCCCATGCTTCTATTTGTAAACCACGCGAATTTTCCATAATATCATTGATCACACGCTTGGTATAACTGACAGCTAATGGCGAAGATGCACAAAGTTCTGCAACGAACTCGGCGACTTTGGCATCAACGTCATCTTTGCTATAAACATAATTCACGATGCCCCATTCCTGCGCCAATGTCAGGTCAAAATTACGTCCCGTCATAATAATATCCTTCGCCCGTGACGGTCCAACCAATTTCACAAGACGTACAGTACCACCGACATCCGGAATAATACCTAACCGCGATTCCGGCAATCCTAATTTTGTACGTTCGACTGCAATCCGGAAATCACACGCTAATGCCATCTCGAACGCCATACCTAGACAATACCCGTGCATTACACAAAGAACTGGCAAAGAACTGTTTTCGATTTTATTAAATACAGCTTGATATTTCGCAGTTAGAGGGAAAAGATTCTGGCGCCAGTCTCCACCAGTCTCCATCTCCATAGCAGCAAACTGTGTCAGATCAATACCCGATGAAAAGACACGTCCTTTTGCACGAATAACCACAACACGCGCCCCATCAGCAAATTCTATTTCAGCTTGATCAAAGGCAGACGATAATGCATCCAACATTTCATCATTCATCGCATTACGCATATCTGGACGATTCAAAATCACTTCAAAAACTGCGCCATCGCGTCGTGTAATTATCACATCGGACATAATTTTTCTCCTTGTTAATAACGTTATTCAGACGAGTATACTGCATGTGATGATCCACACTAAGGCATAATGCACAAAATAACTTCGCTTTATTGAGGCACAGTGAATGCTTGACAGGTTGATTACTGCATGTCACAATCTGTGCAAAGAATTTTCGTAAAAGGTAATCAGATGTTTACAAGCGCAATGCGAAACACTACCACCAATATGGATGATACTAACTGTCCACACTAAACGGGGTGTTTTGTTTTGCTATATACCAAATCTGATGCCCCGTAAGGGGTTTTTTGTTTATATATTAAGGAGTCCTAATGGTCACCAACACACCAATGACAAGTCTCGATATACCGGAATACGCTGTAGAAGAAGAGTTTCGTATTCCATTAAACGACTACCCATCCAATATGAAATCTATCCCGCCATCACGGATGTTCACAATTAAAGAGGCACTCGCCACCTACAAGAAAAAGGCTGGTGATGATGCTCCAACTTATGACGCATCGCAAGGTGACGGTGGCGCAAGCCTACCCGGTGTTCCTGAATATATCCTGCGGGAAGCTCTGGAAATACAGGTCAAACATGGTACAGGATATGACAAACCCTTCGGAACCCAATTGTTCCGTGACGTATCCGCTAATCAATATTGGGAAATCAATAGTGATACAGGCTGGGGTCCACAAAACATTGTCTTTACACAGGGCGGACGTGATGGTCTGATTAAAGCCTATAATTCGATGATCGCATTGGGTTATGGAAATCTTGGCGATTTACTGGTTGTATCACGTGTTCCATGGATTAGCTATAATTGGGGTCCCTATGCAATTGGCATGAACGTTCTACGTGCCCCCGGCCAACCGGAAGAAGGGTGGCGATATACACCTGAAGGCATCAAAGCCTGTGTCGAAGTGGCTAAAAAAGATGGACGAAATGTCGCGGGCATTGTCATTACATCACCCGATAATCCAACAGGTCGAACAATCCCTATCTCGGAACAAATTGAACTTGCCCAAACTGCCCTAGATTCTGGCATCGCATTTGTATTGTTTGATTGGATTTACCATTACGTGACCAATGGTGGACACAACAACATCAATGAGGTCTTAAATGCCTTTAGCCCAGAAGATCGTGACAAGCTAATTTTCCTTGATGGCATTACCAAAAGTCTTGGCGCATCTAACATCCGTAGCGCACAACTTGTTGCTAGCGAAGCTGTTTGTAAACATATCACGAGTCAATCATCACATGGCGTGATACCAAGTTTCTATGCACAAGCTGTCGCCATTGCAGCCTACCAAAAAGGCTTTGCAGAAGCCGCAGCAACCATCATTGGACCAACTAGCGAAAGCCGTCAAGTACTCCGTACAGCACTCGAAAATGAAAATATCTCTCATATCATCGGCGACGGATATTATGCATTTATTGATGTATCAGAATACATCGAGGCTGGTGGTTATAATGATTCAGAAAAATTAGGCGGTTATTTAGCTGAAGAATATGGTATCGCAGTTGTACCAGGTGTTTACTTCTCCCAAGCGGGTGCAAACTGGGTACGTTTCTCTTATGCACAACCCCCTGAACGCACACAAAAAGCAGTTGATCAATTCTTCACCGGATTGAAGTCACTTAAGTAGATCATACAATCGGGGTGGATTGCAGAAGTCCACCCCATTATCTTATATTCAACTATCTAGAAAAGAACGCATCGCATCAACAGAATTTAGTGTCACACGGGTTTTCTTACGATCAATCCGACGCATCAACCCGCTCAATATATCTTTCGATCCCACTTCAATAAATGTTTCAGCACCTTCTCCAATAATCGCCTGCATAGATTCCGTCCAACGCACCGTCTGCGTCAGTTGGTTATCCAGTTCCTCACGGATTTCGGCAGCAGTGTGTAATGACGACGCACTCACATTGCCATAGACGGGAATTTTGGGTTCATGTAGCTCGGTATTATCAACTGCAATTTTAAACTGTTCCAATGCAGATAGCATCAAAGGCGAATGTGCTGCTACACTTACCGCCAACTTGATAGCACGCTTTGCACCTGCATCAGGTGCAACTTCAACCAACCGCTCAACTGCTTCAATATCACCAGACACAACGGCCTGACCGGGACAATTATCATTGGCTAATACAACGATTTTACCCGTTTCTTCTGACACCGATTTACACAAAGCGACAACCTTATCTGTATCCAATCCCAATAAAGCTGCCATCGCACCAGGATTATCATCTCCGGCTTGTTGCATCAAGCTACTGCGTTTATGTACTAATTGGACACCATCTTCATATGACATTACACCCGCTAGCGTCAATGCAGTCAATTCGCCAAGGCTATGCCCTGCCATCCATGCAGGTTGTATATCAGGAATTTCTTGTTGTAATACACGCCAAATGGCAACACTGGTTACATACACCGCCGGTTGTGTATTGATCGTCTGATTTAAATCATCTTCGGGTCCATCCCAACACATCGTAGAGAGTGCATACCCTAATAAATCATCAGCTTGTTTAAAGGTTTCACGCGCTATCGGGTAAGTATCGGCAAAGTCTTTCCCCATTCCCACTTCTTGCGAAGCCTGTCCGGGGAAAATGATAGCTGTTGTCTCCCAATTAACCATATCATTCTCCTTCTTCAATGATCACATATAAATAAACCCGAAGAAGACACACTAGTTGTCTCTCAATCCGTTATTATCAAATGAATATGCAAAAAAAAACCGCGCTTAGTTTAGCACGATTTCTTTGTTTACCCATGTGATAGTATATCGGGTCTTATTCATCTTCAACTTCAATCACTTGTTCGCCACGATATGTACCACACTTTGTGCAGACACGATGTGCAATGTGGTATTCACCACAGCTTTCACATTCGACGAGGTGATTGAGACTGAGCGCATCATGAGCACGACGGCGATTACGACGCGACTTGGAGACTTTTCGCTTTGGAAGGGGTCCCATCAGTTTACTCCTACAATTAGTTATGCTGGCACAGAAAAAGAATTATATCTGCCAGATGAATACACTGTCAAGTGAGGGGTGATTCAATCTGACCTGCTATACTAAATTATAGCAATAGAAAGACAGGTTATCATGAACAATTTTCTTAAAAAACATATAGAACAAACTCTAAATACAAAAATCACCGACACAAAGCACTTATCAGGTGGCATGATTAGTCAGGTTGCTATGATTAGTTGTAATAATCGCAGTCCATTGGTGGTTAAATATGGTGACGATAGCCACGACCTCACAATAGAAAGCTACATGCTGACATATCTCAAAACCCATAGTAATCTGCCCATCCCCAAAGTTATCCACGCCGAATCGAACTTATTGATAATAGATTATGTAGATAGTCAAACTGGGTTGAACGCAACAACAGAAAAGGCATTAGGCAAACTCTTAGCTGAGTTACATCAAGTCACTAACCCACAATACGGTCTAGAACGAAACACCCTAATTGGACCCATTCACCAACCAAACCCTTTATCGGATTCATGGATCGAGTTCTTTAGAGACAGTCGCCTATTGTATATGGCAGATATTGCCCTCAACTCAACATACTTACCCAGACCAATGTATGACCGTATTCAGAAACTTGCGACACAACTTGACCAATTTTTGGTCGAACCAGAAAATCCTGTCCTCATTCATGGTGATATGTGGACAACCAATATTCTCATTCGCGATAATGAAATCGTCGCCATTATTGATCCAGCGTTATATTATGGGCACAATGAGATGGAACTCGCCTATATGACATTATTTGGTAGCGTGAGTCAAAATTTCTTCGACAGTTACACTCAAGTCATATCTGTAGAGGCAGATTTTTTTGATACGCGACGACACATCTACAATCTATACCCTTTACTTGTCCATGTGACTATTTTTGGAACCCAATATACATCTTATATACAAACAACACTAAAACGCTTTGGTTTTTAGACAGTTTGTTGCACAATGCACAACGAATTTCATACATAATGTATGTAGTGTTATTGTATAATGCACGTTAAAGTGTTAGCGTAAACAAATTCGAGCAAAATCTAGGTCAATTATGAACACACAAGTTTCCACAAGCAAGAAGGCAAAGAAGATCTACACCCACTAATTCTGGGCTTGTTTGTGCTACTTGGTAAAACTTGCAGATACCCGCCCAGATGAGGCGGGTTTTTTGATTCTCATAAATACCTATATAGCAAAGGCATATCAAAATATGAAACATAGTATGATCAGCAAGACAAAACAATTGAAGAAGACCAAACAGATTATCTAATAGCTTTGATGTGCCTACAAACCATGTTCACAACACCGCTATCTGAAAATCAGCTATAGCGGTTTTTTTTTGACAAGTCGATTTAATCAATTTAGAAAGTCAGGAGACAAAATCATGATTAGAAATACTGGAATCCCACTTTGCCCAGAATGTGATGCCGAAGTCGACATCCCAAGTGATGCGATGGTAAATGAACTTATTTCCTGTGCAGAATGTGGCGCAGAACTCGAGATTATGAGCCTCGACCCAATTGAACTAGACCTTGCACCAGAAGTAGAAGAAGACTGGGGAGAATAAACCACTATGCGCGTTGCCTTGCTTGTCACCCATATACGAGCCGAAGAAAAACTCATTATCGCTGCATTTAACAATCGGGATGTAAATCCAGACATCATTCTTGATCGTGAACTAAATTTTAATGTGTCACAAGGTGCAGAACAACTTGCACCGTCGGGTATTGCTTGGAGCGAATATGATGTTGTATTCGAACGCTGTGTAAGCACTTCACGTGGGATGTATGCCCTAGCAATTTTAAACAGTTGGGGAATCCGTACCTTTAACACATATGAAACAGCGGCAATTTGTGGAGACAAACTTCGCACAAGTATTGCTCTAACACAACATAATGTTCCCCAACCACACACCCGTGTCGCATTTACACCCAATAGCGCAATGGATGCAATAGATGATGTTGCCTACCCTGCCGTACTTAAACCCGTAACCGGATCATGGGGAAGATTGCTAGCACGTGTTCACAACCGTGATAGTGCCGAAGCCATTATCGAACATCGCCAAACACTCGGTGACTACAATCATCATATCTACTATGTTCAAGAGTATGTAGACAAACCAGGACGGGACATCCGCGCATTTGTTGTTGGAGCTCGTACAATCGCAGCGATTTACCGTTCCTCTAACCATTGGATCACCAATACAGCTCGTGGTGGTGATGCAACCAACTGCCCTGTCACACCAGAGTTAAACGAGATATGTGTCCAAGCAGCCCAAGCAGTAGGCGGTGGTATTCTAGCGATTGATATTCTAGAAGATGCACAAGGAAACTTCGTAGTCAATGAAATTAACCACACGATGGAGTTCCGTAACAGTAGTAAACCTACAGGCATTGACATTGCTCAAGAAGTTATTAATTACGTCATTGATGAAATCGGAGTAGTTGCGTGATTCAAGCAGGTATTATCGGCGGAAGTGGCTATACAGGGGGCGAGCTATTACGTCTACTGCACTTCCACCCAAAGGTTGAAGTAACACAAATTACTAGTCGAGAGCATGCCGGACGTTATGTTCACATCGTCCATCCAAATATGCGTGATGTTGCTCGCCTAAAATTTATTCACCCTGATGCAGTCGAGGCATGTGATGTTTTATTCCTGTGTCTACCACATAAAACATCTGCCAAACACATCGATCATTATGCTAACCTCGCGCCCAAAATTGTTGATCTATCGGCAGATTTTCGCTTGAGTTCAACATCAGCTTATGAGAAATGGTATGGTGAACCCCATGCCGCCCCTGAATGGCTCGATAAATTCGTGTATGGATTACCCGAGCAAAAACGCGAACAACTTACAGGCGCAAATTATGCCAGTGGTGTTGGCTGTAATGCAACAACAGTTAATCTTGCATTATATCCGTTAGTGCAGTCCGGCTTATTAGACCGTGCTTTCATCGAAGTTAAAGTGGGGTCATCCGAAGGCGGCAACAAATCCAATGCAGGTTCGCATCATCCCATCCGTAGTGGTGCAGTGCGTACTTACAAAGCAACAGGACATCGCCACAAAGCCGAAGTTGAAATGATCCTCGGTGATGATGTAGCAATTGATTTTGCGGTGACTGCAATCGAGATGGTACGTGGCATTCATCTACTCGCCCACTGCTACTTAAACGAGGCCAAAGCCGAAAAAGACATCTGGAAAATTTATCGTGGTGCATACCGCGAAGAACCATTTATTCGCCTCGTCAGTGGTCGAATCGGTTTACATCGCTTGCCAGAGCCACGGGTTGTCGCAGGAACAAACTTCTGTGACATCGGTTTTGAATTAGATGACGATGGTCGACATCTTGTTCTGGTTGCGGCACTCGACAATCTGGGTAAAGGTGCAGCTGGGTCAGCGGTCCAGAGCATGAATCTAATGTTTGAATTTGAAGAAACAACGGGATTGCAATTCCCTGGAATCTATCCATAAACAAAGGTAAACGATAACAATGACACTTGCGAATATTCTTGTTGTCAAATTGGGTGGCGGTGAAGGACTCGATCTTGCCGCATCCTGTGATGATCTAGCACAAATTGCACAACAACGTCCATTAGTTGTTGTACACGGTGTTAGCGCAATTATGAACCAGATGTGCCAAGACTTAGGTGTAGAAGTCCAGACACTCACATCACCATCAGGGCATAGTTCGCGCTATACCAATCCAGAAGTCCGCGATATTTTTGTACGTGCATCTGAGCTAGCAAACGAACGCGTAGTATCAGCCCTCCGTCAACGCGGTGTCAATGCAGTCGGACTTGTCAGCGAAAATGTTGTCGTCAATGGATCACGCAAAAAAGCAATCCGCGCTGTTGTAAAAGGTCGTGTGCGTGTCGTACGTGATGATTATAGTGGTTCAATTGACGGTGTCACAAGCAATCCGCTCACAGATTTAATTGAAAATGGGCAAGTACCTGTACTACCACCAATGGCAACAAGCGATGACGGGTTACTCAACGTGGACGGTGACCGTGCAAGTGCAGCAGTTGCAGGTGCATTAAATGCCGAAGAACTTCTTATCCTGAGCAATGTACGCGGACTTTATAGTAACTTCCCTGATGAAACATCATTCGTCAGTGAAGTACCCCGTACAAAACTCGATACTGCACTCGACTGGGCAGAAGGTCGTATGAAACGTAAAGTACTCGGTGCCCAAGAAGCCCTCGATGGCGGCGTCAATCGCGTCATTATTGGAGATGGGCGCGTGACAAGCCCTGCAACGCAAGCATTAGCCGGCGAAGGAACAACATTTCTATCATGATTGATACAACGACACTTTTTGAAATTGAAGATGCCCACACATCTGGTGCATACCCTAAACGTCCGACAGCATTGTTACGAGGTGAAGGTGTCTATGCCTATGATGAACAGGGCAACCGTTATCTGGATGCAACGAGTGGACAAGGTGTAACCGCACTTGGACATTGTCATCCAGCAATCACCCAAGCTGTTACTGAACAAGCTCAGACACTCATCACATGTCCAGAAGCATTCTATAATGATCGGCGTGCTGAATTATACGAACTGCTTGTCAGCATCACACCAGCAGACTTAAATCGTTTCTTTTTCTGCAACAGTGGCGCAGAAGCCATCGAAGGCGCACTTAAAGTCGCTAAGTTATTAACTCAACGCGAAGGCATTGTCGCGACAAAACGTGCATTTCATGGTCGGACTACAGGTGCACTCTCCATGACATGGACGCCAAAATATCGCAAGCCATTCCAATCATGGTTGCCTCATGTCACACATATCGCCTATGGGGATATTGAAGCTGCTCGTGAAGTAATCACAGAAGATACCGCCGCTATTGTTGTCGAAGCAGTACAGGGTGAAGGTGGTGTTTATCCGGCGGATCCAGAATATTTACAGGCATTACGTGAAATCTGTGACACAACAGGTACACTGCTTATAATAGACGAAATTCAAGCAGGTATCGGGCGTACAGGAAAATGGTTTGCATTTGAACATGCAGGAATCGTTCCTGACATTTTTACAATGGGCAAAGCTATTGCAGGTGGCCTACCAATGGGCGCAGTATGCTGGCGAGAAGCACACGGGCAAATCCCACGTAGTACCCATGGTAGTACATTTGGAGGTAATCCACTCGTCTGTGCGACATCAATCGCGACGTTAACGACAATCCGAGACGAAAACCTCGTTCAACAAGCAGCAGAAAATGGTCGATGGTTCTTAGAGCAACTTGAAGCACTCAACTTACAATCCGTACGCGAAGTACGTGGACGTGGTTTAATGATCGGTTTGGAATTACGTGGACGTGTCACCCCAATCCTAAAAGCATTACAAGAAGACCATAGCATTCTTGCTTTGCCAGCGGGGTTAACAACTTTGCGATTCTTACCACCGTTGATTATCACACGTGATGAACTCCAAACGATTGTTGACGCTGTCGCACAGGTATTGGACTAATCATGGTGCAACTCTCTGACACAAATGCAGAGCAACTTATTCATGATCTTGTGTCTATTCCAAGCCCATCACGAGAAGAACGTAACGCCTCAGAATTTCTCGTGTCATGGATGGACACAAATGGATATGATGAAAGTTTTGTCGATGAGGCAGGTAATGCAGTTGGCATTATTGGTGACGGCGATCGTGAAATTGTATTATTAGGACATATCGACACCTTCCCCGGTTTTCCTGATGTATATGTCGACGGACGCATGCTTTACGGACGTGGTTCAGTAGATGCAAAAGGACCACTTTGTACATTTTCAGTCGCAGCCCGTCGCGCACAATTACAGGAAAATGTCCGTGTAGTTGTCATCGGTGCAGTCGAGGAAGAAGCAGCTACAAGTAAAGGTGCACGATTTGCCGCTACCCAATATCAACCAGATTTATGTGTTATCGGTGAACCATCACATTGGGATAGAATAACACTCGGCTACAAAGGGCGTTTACTACTCGATTGGCGATGGGAAGGTGGCATGTCGCACAGTGCAGGTGATGCACTCAGCCCTGCCGAGCACGCAATTGAATACTGGCAAATGATAAAAGCTTACGCCGATGAGTATAATAAAGACATCAACTCGATATTTGCTAGTTTTGACGCATCAGTTCGAGACATCAACACTCATCTGGACGGTGTAAATGGTGTTGCCGAGATGACAGTCGGCTTCCGACTTCCACCAAATATAAAACCTGAAGAAGTTATAGAACGCTTTCCGGCTACAAATGATGCAATCATCAGTCCACGCGGTGGTGAAATTGCTTTTACGGGAGACAAAAATTCTGAATTGAGTCGCTATTTCCGGCGTGCGATTCGTGCAAATGACGGCAAACCACGGTTTTTGTATAAAACTGGTACAGCTGATATGAATGTGGTTGGACCTGTATGGAATTGTCCAATTATCGCCTATGGTCCAGGAGATTCTTCACTCGACCACACCCCCCACGAACATCTTGATTTAGATGAATATTTACGCGCTATCAGCGTTTTAACAAGCGTTCTAGAAGCTATCTAGACACCTACAGGAGACCTCATGCAACCGCAAAACCGTCGTCAAATACCAATCCAAGATTTCCATTTTATTGATTCTACTTTACGCGAAGGTGAGCAGTTTCGTGGGACACATTTCACAATCGAAGATAAGCGAGAGATCGCGCAACTCCTTGACGAATTTGGCGTAGAATATTTAGAACTGTCAACACCTGTCGCTAGTCCACAAAGTGCTGATGCCATCCGAACATTAGCGGATATGCCACGTAATTTTCGTTTGCTGACGCACGTCCGAGCCAATCTAGACGATGCAAAACTAGCAGTCGATTGCGGTGTCGATGGTGTCGATGTTTATATTGGAACGTCCACGTACATGCGCCAATATAGTCATGGCAGAAGCCTCGAACAAGTTATTGAGATAGGTCAAGAGGTGATCGAATATCTCAATAGCCAAGGTATGGAGACACGGTTCAGCACAGAGGATACTTTTCGCAGTAATTTTGCTGATGTCATGACCGTATATCGTGCCATGGACTTAGCCGGAGTAAATCGTGTTGGAGTCGCAGATACAGTCGGTATCGCTGACCCACTACGCACCTACAACTTAATATCAAATCTACGCGATGTTGTGGATTGTGATATCGAATTCCACGGTCATAACGACAGTAGCTGTGCGGTTGCTAACGCATTTTGTGCCTTACAAGCCGGCGCAACACATATAGACACAACAGTGCTTGGCATCGGCGAACGCAATGGCATTACCGCTATGGGTGCATTAATTGCCCGTCTCTATACGTATGATAAATCCCTCGTGGAAAAATACGATCTCACCCTACTGAATGAAATTGAACGTCTTGTATCCAGCAAATTAGGTATCGGCGTACCCTTTAATACACCGATTACTGGTGAAGTTGCATTTCACCATAAAGCTGGTGTTCATACCAAAGCTGTCTTACAAAATCCAACAACATACGAAGCTATCAATCCAGAAGACTTCGGTATGACACGAATCATTGATGTAGCACATCGACTAGTCGGGCGGAATGCAATCCGTGATCGTGCTGCAACACTAGGGCTTAATCTACCCGAGGATGTGTTACGTCAAGCCACATCACAGGTCAAAGCAATGGCAGATGAGCAGCGCATCACCATGACCGATGTTGATAAAATCCTGAATGATATTATACAACCCGTTGATGATTAATCACCTGCTACAACAATCGTATTCTTCGGTTTTACAGTAGTGTCATATGGGTCAACCATAACAACACTTAGTACGAATACAGCTAGCAAACCAGCTAGGGCAAACATAGCGAAGGCAACATTAAATCCAATTAGGTCAACCAGCCAACCGCCAAGAATTGGGGCAAAAATCGTAACAGGTGCAATCAATGTATTCGACATACCGATGTAAATCGGACGCTCAGCATTTGACCCAAATTGTGTTGTAAGTGTCATAATCGTCGACCATTGTGTGGTATTAACAACACCGGTCAACGCAAAAACAACATAAAACCATGTGACATCTGACGCAAATAAGGCAACACCAATAGCAAGTGCCATGATCAAATTGCCAAATGCCAGCACACGTCGATGTCCCCAACGATCACCAACCCAACCGAGTATCGGGCTAGTGATGGTCTGTGACAGCAACAATACACTGGTCATAATGCCAGCAAATTCAGGAGTCATATCGTATTGGCGAATACCAAAAATCGTGAAGAAAGAAATCGCAGTGACACTCAATGATGATAACGCCCGTGCAATCAAGAACCAACGAAAATTGGAATCGTTCTCTAGCATAACTTTTAAACGTTTACCAAATTCCGACCATTTTACTTTTGGTACAGTATCTCGTGGATCACTTTCTGGTTCATACGCCATAGCTAAAAATGCAAACGAAATCATTAAGCTGATGCCAGCAATCAAGAACAAGACTGCAAAACTATTTGGGAAGTCGACTGCCACAAGAATGATACTCGCGACAATTGCGCCGCCAACACCGAATAAGTTAGCACCTGCCGATTGCACACCAAAGAACGTACCACGTCGATTAGGGGGCATAATCTTACTTATCATGCTTTGCCATGCCGTACCAGTGAAGCCACCACCAAGCGATTGCCATGCTAATAGAATCACAGCCAAAATCAGAGCTGCTTGATCACCAATCATAGGGATTAAAACTGCGACAATCGCTAAGCCAAAGAACGGAATACGTTCTTGCAATGTCATATAAATCACCATCGGCTTGTAGCGACGTAATCCAGCAACATGGTTCGATGTAAACAACTGTGGCACTTGCCAACCAATTTGAAACATCGTCGCCATAAAACCAATTAGAGCAGTAGATTCTGTGAGAAACGATAAGAAAAGGGGTACAATCGTCACATATGATGCCAAGCCAGTTAGACCGAATCCGAAGAAACATCCATCAAGCACATTGACAACAAAGTTATGATAAAGTTTTTTACGTGTTTCTTGGCTCATATGTCCCCTAGTTTCGCGTTGCAAAGTTTTTCAATACGTCCAGACATTGTAACAGAGTTTCGCACATACAAAATAACATTTTGATTAAACTATTCTAAAGTTCATAACGTATCCATAATCGACAAGATAGGTCATTTTAAGTATTACACAAGGAGTAACATCAATGGGCATGACCTTAACCGAAAAAATCCTCGCCCGTGCCTGTGGGCAAGATACTATCAAACCAGACGACATCATTGTAATTGAACCGGATGTTATCCTCAGCCATGATAATACGGCAGCTATATCCGGTATCTTTGAAAGACTACCACATAAACGCGTAAAATATCCCGAAAGACTTGCCATCACTCTCGACCATGCCGTGCCGCCACCTACACCAAAACATGCCCAGAATCACGCTAAAATACGCAAATTTGTGCAATCACAAGGTATCCAAAATTTCTTTGAGGTCGGACGAGGAATTTGTCATCAGGTGCTATGCGAAGAAGGCATTATCGGTCCCGGCATGACCTTGCTGGGCGCAGACAGTCACAGCCCGCACTATGGATGGTTTGGTGCTTTCAGTGCAGGTATCGGACGTAGTGAAATCGCAGCATTATGGGCAACGGGCGAATTATGGTTACGTGTACCCGAAACAATGCGTGTAACACTCACTGGAGAGTTACAACACGGTGTTATGTCAAAAGATTTCACAATTCATCTCATCGGGCAACTTTCGTCTGATGGCGCAACCTATATGGCGGTCGAATTTGATGGCGATGGTATCACAAACATGTCACCTGATTCGCGGATGGTACTGACCAACATGATGGCAGAGATGGGCGCAAAAAACGCATGCATCGCACCTGATGATACAACATGGGGCTGGCTCGAAGCCGAACTTAGTCGCACCCGTCCCAATGATTATCAACAAAGACTATCATTTTTGCGTGAAAACGCCTCATATCCTGATGAGGATGCACATTATGCAATCCATCACACGATCGACCTTAGTACAATTGAACCAATGATTTCCTGTCCTCATACAGTCGATAATGTCCAACCATTATCCGCGATTGAAAATACACCTGTTGATGTTGGGTTTATTGGAACGTGCACCAATGGACGGCTAGAAGACATTGCTGTTGCCGCTGATATTATCAAAGGTAAAAAACTCACATCCCGCTTACTTGTAATTCCAGCATCGTCAATGGTGTTACGAGATGCCACTGAAGCCGGTTATATCACAACACTCTTAGAAGCTGGCGCAACCATTGGTACACCGGGTTGTGGTCCATGTATGGGCAATCATATGGGTGTACTCGCACCAGACGAAGTGTGCATCAGCAGTGCTAATCGTAACTTTCGCGGGCGTATGGGCGAACCCAACAGCGAAATCTATCTATCGAATCCAGCCGTAGTTGCTGCCAGTTGTATCGCTGGCTATATTGTACATCCAGCCGATATAGGAGAATAATACATGAACACCACACACCGTATCTGGAAATATGGAGATAATGTCAACACCGATGTCATTTTCCCCGGCAAATATACATACACAGTCAGTCATGACCCTATCGAACTTGCTAAACACGCATTAGAAGACCTTGACCCCAATTTTGCCAGTCAGGTACAAGTAGGAGATGTGATTGTTGCCGGACGCAATTGGGGTAATGGGAGCAGTCGTGAACAGGCAGTTACATGTTTGGTTCACGCTGGTGTGAAAGCTGTAATTGCCACAAGTTTTGCTCGGATTTACTATCGTAATGCGATTAACAACGGGTTACTTGTCATTCAGTGTCCAGAGATAGTGCCGGTCGTCACTGCGGGTAATAGCCTCTCTATTGATATTGAAGAAAGTACAATCACCTACGAATCACAAACATATGGTTTTCCACGTTTACCTGATGTTGTCCAAGACATTGTTACAGCAGGTGGTATCATTCCATATCTTCAAAATCAGACTTTAACTGAGGAGTGATGAGACTAATTTATCAAGTGTAAACGACTTACCATCGCCCCATGCAGACTCAAATTCATCTGCGGGGATTCTAACTTCAAGCTCCATAATGTGCCGTTCAGCTTGATCTTGAAGTTGCTCATCGACATCCGCATAAGCAAGGAAGGTAAAGACTCGTAACGCATCGGCAAGTCGATCTTGCGATATGTAAATCCTGCCAATTGTTACGATTGGCAAATAGAATAGTGCCTCATCATCTGACTTTTGAACTTGTGCAATTGATTGCTTAGCGTAATCAAGTGCAGTCTTTTCATTTGACTGTTTCAACTTTAAGCGAGCAAGATGGTTATAAGTCACAGACAGCTTTTCGGGGTTTTCAAGATTTTTCCAAATTGCCAAGCTCCGGTTAAAATAATCCTCAGCTTCTTCTATGTTAGCAGTTGCTAACGATGCAGTTCCTAGATTGAGCAACACATCGGCAATACCAGCGTGGTTACTATTACTCTCTTGTTCGATTAAGGATTGTTCTAAAAAGCCACGAACTTGTTCAAATTCAGATGTATCAATCGCTGAATTAGTTGTCTCATAATTTAGAGCACCAGCCATCTTCCAAACATTACCCGCATTACGCGATATATTGATGCTTTCCTGAAAATATTGGTTAGCTGTATCCTCATCACCCTGTTCATAGGCAACATTGCCAAGACGGTTGAAAGTTTCTGCTAATCCAGATTGGCTATTGGTCTCTTGATATATTTTCAATGCCTCTTTATATGATTCTTGAGCATCGATGAAGTTTTCTTGTGCAAGATGAACATCCCCTAACATCAGTTTAATCTGTGCAGTCAAAGCGCCATCTGCATCCTGTAGAGTTTCAAGTGTTGTCTCATAGATTGTTTGCGCCGTACTATAATTACCTAGACCAAGATTTGCCTGAGCGACATTCATCTTGATCTCAGTGTAACGCAAGTCATTCTTGTCTAGGGCATCCAGAACACGATTGAATTTTTTAATTGCAGAGGCATATAATCCAATTTGTAACTCTTCTCCTGCAGCTAAAATTAGATAGAATGCTTCGCGTTCTGTATTACCAGCATGCCCCCAATGATCTGCCAACATGTTGATATACGTTGTTCCAGAGCCATATAATTGCTCCATAATTGTTGCAATCCGCCCATGAATCTTCCGGCGCCTAGCATCTGATATCTGATGTAAAACCCCCAAGCGTAATTTATCGTGTGCAAATGACCAGAGACCATCATTAACTTCTAAAACCGCTGCATCTAGGCACTTTGTTAACCAACGCTCAAGATCTACTGTTGGTTCAAGTGCCTGTAGAATCGTTGTGTTTAAAATACGCCCCATTGCGGATGCAATTTCAAGCAATTCTTGTCCAGTTGAGTCAATTCGATTGAGTCGGCGTTCAATGACAGTTTGGATTCCACCAGCAAATACGCGCTCTGGTAATGTTTCTCTACCAATTTGATCAAGTTGACCAACTTCTTCAGCAAGTGCCCGCACAACTTCAATCAAAAAGAAAACATTACCCTCAGTCTCGCGTTCTAAAAGGCTAATTACATGATCTTGGCTACCAGCTTCCCCGAGCATAGCCTCGCTCAATTCGGCAATACTATCCTTCTCTAAACGTGTTAATTTAAGGAGAGGCACATCTGGTAATTCATCAATCAGTGATGCTTTCTCATCATCCCGAAAACTAGCAAGAACCATGATTGCCGGCATATCTTCAACCTGATGTGCCAAATCATAGAGCAACTGAAGGCTTTCATCGCCCGCCCAATGCAAGTCTTCTAATATAATCACAAGGGGGCGTTGTATGGTTTGTGCTAGACGTTTCAATAAATCGACAATATATTGACGTGTTACATCAGGTTTAAATTCTTTGGCAGCATCGAGGGGCACATCAACATTAGTCAAGGTGTCTATATCCGTGATAAAGTGAGATAGAAACCCGATATCTTCAGGCGATAGATCATCAAGCAAAATAGTAACCCACCGCAAAATCGGCAACCACAATTCATAGGGGCGACTTCCCATACGGTCAGCCAAACCTCTAATAACAAGCATACCTTTAACCAACGCTAGTGTCCGTAGCTCATCAAGCAATCGCGATTTACCAACACCACTCTCGCCAGCGACTAACCACATACTACTTTTCTGTTCTATAGCTTCGTCTAGACCAGATTCAAGTTTTGCTAGTTCAGACTGTCGACCGACTAGTTTGGCGGCCTGCAAAAAACTCTCTCGAATTGCGACTTGATTCATTACTTGCGTATCGAGCTGCAGTTTATTTTGGAATGCTTCCAAAGTCGTTTCAGCCGAATCAAAACGCGAATCAGGTTCTTTCTGCAACAGCTGCAACAAAATATTCGCTAGGCTATCATCAATATCAAGCAAAGACACATCAGGTATATCAGAGATAATCTGGCTAACTAACATACCGGGATTTTTTAAGTCAAATGGATGATGGCCGGCAAGCATCTCATATGCCATTAGGCCGACGGCATATAAGTCTGATGTAACAGTCGTTTTCTCGCCCATCAGGACTTCAGGTGCAATATATGCAAGTGTTCCTGCCGTAACATCACTTACATCATCACTGGAGCGATGATCTTGCAAAAGGGATAAACCAAAATCTAGGACTTTTACCTGACCATTTTCAATTAAGACATTTGCGGGCTTTAGATCCCGATGAACAATCCCACGCCGATGTAGATAAGATAACGCATTGAGTAACTGTATGATCAGTTCAAATCGCGTCCTTTGATTGTGTTTTAGTGCGTAATCTAGAATGCTCTCCGGTTGACTGAGAACCTCCATTGTATAATACGGGATGTTGTCCGTATCGAAGCCATATTCCAGTACATCAACAATGTTGGGGTGTCGTAGTGACGCTGATAATTTAAATTCACGTGTCAAAGATAGACGGTAATCTTCCAGTCCATAACTAGTAGATAGCCCCTTCTCTTGGACATTGGTTAAGACCTGCTTCAATGCCACGGGTTTATTGGATAATCGGTCAGTCGCATGATAAACAACCCCCATACCTCCCTGCCCCAACACACCATTAATAATATAGCGGCGGTCAATAAGTTGTGGTGCGGGCTTATTCTTCATCATGCTACCATCCTCAATTGACAACGATTATTCGTCAGAGATACCTAGCATATCCTGAATTTTGCCAAGCAAACGTGGAAACTTAACAGGTTTACTCTCATACTCATCGCACCCAGCCGCAATGCACCGTTCACGATCGCCAGCAATTGCATGAGCAGTTAGTGCCATAATTGGAATGTCTTGTGTGGCTTCATCAGCCTTCAAACGACGGGTTGCTTCCCATCCATCCATGACAGGCAAACTCATGTCCATTAGAATGAGATCAGGCATTTCTTCATGTGCAAGATCAACCCCTTTAGATCCATCCATGGCAATCACCACATCAAATCCCTTACGTTCCAAGCGACGGGATAACATATCAAGATTCATTTCATTATCTTCTACCAACAGTATTTTTGGCATTTTTTCTTCCCTTATCTTCCCATACTCTAAAATCTTTACTGTCGCATATTGGCGAGAATCAATCGGCGGATTTCTTGGACAAGTTCATCACGATTGCCGGCTTGTTTCATCAAAACAGTATCTACCTTACCCTGCAAAAATACCTGTTCTTCTTCACTTAAGTCTTTTGCAGTGACCACAACAACGGGGATTGCTCGCCACTTTTCGATTAATTTTATTTCAGCTAAAAATTGGAAACCGTCCATCTCTGGCATCATCAAGTCAAGTAATACTAAATCAGGTACTGCCTCAGCGATACGGTCAATTGCGACACGACCGTTTTCAGCACTTCGAACCCCCCAACCTAGTCGAGATAATGTACGTTGCAACATTTCGCTAACATCTTCATCATCTTCTACAATGAGGACTTCGCCGGGCGATAACTTACCTGTTTTGCCTTTATTGGCACGATATTTCTGTAGTATTTTAGCTAACTTAGCCCGATCCACGGGTTTCGTCAAATAGTCAGATGCACCAAGGGCAAAGCCCCGCTTTTTATCATCCACCATTGTTAACATAATAACAGGAATGTCAGCTAAGTCTTCATCTGACTTTAATTTATCAAGCACTTGCCATCCGTCCATCCCTTGCATCATCACATCTAGTGTAATGACATCCGGTCGGATACGTCGGGCTAGTTCAATACCTTCCACACCATTTGAGGCAACTTGAACTAAAAAGCCATCCTTAATCAATGTCCGTCCAATAAGTTCACGTACATTCGGGTCATCATCTATCACAAGAACCATACCACCATCAACAAGCGATTGTAGTTGTTCAGTAACAGACACGGGGTTGACTTCAACGGATTCCGCATCATCTGATGCTAAATTCGCAGGTAAAACAACTGTAAACGTTGTGCCGACGTTTAATTCACTCTCCACATTAATATCGCCCCCCATCATCTGACAGAAGCGACGGCTAATAGTTAATCCAAGTCCTGTACCACCGTATTTACGGGTTGTCGAAACATCCGCCTGCGTGAATTCCTTAAATACCTCTTGCAGTTGTTCAATTGACATCCCAATGCCTGTGTCCCGAACGGCAAATCTTACCCAGTCATCACCATTTTCATCAGTTGTACGTGTTGCAGTTAAAGTTACTGTTCCATCTTGCGTAAATTTAGCAGCATTACTCATGAGATTAATGATTGTTTGACGGACTTTAGTATGGTCGTTATTCATGGTGCTGACGTTATCATCCACTTGAATCTCTAGTGTATTCCGATTTTTATTAATCAAGGGTTCGACAGTATACTGGACTTCTTCCACCAAATTTTGGACAGAAAATGTCTCTACAAACACTTCCATTCGTCCAGCTTCAATTTTCGATAGATCCAGGATATTATTAATCAAATCCAACAAGTGACTACCAGCAGATTGAATTTTCTGTAAATCTGGGACGATATCTTCGTATCCAAAATCGTCAGCATCTTCTTCTAACATCTCACTATACCCGATGATAGCATTCAACGGGGTACGTAACTCGTGACTCATATTTGCTAAGAATGCACTCTTAGCACGATTTGCGGCTTCAGCAGCTTCTTTCGCAGTTGTTAACTGATCTTCGGTCTGTTTACGTAGAGTAATATCTCGCGCAATACAAGAGACACCAGTAATGCCTTCAACATTAACAATTGGGCTGAATGAAACCTCAAAATAGATTTCAAAGTCTTCAAGAACTTCATGAATCTCCACTGAAAAGTGTTCCCCAGAAAGCGCACGATCATAATATCCGTGCCACTCTTCACGTTCATGTTCGGGAATACCACTTAGCACATTTTTACCGGGGTCAAGGTCGTCTTCTTCATATAGAAACTGCCGAATTTGGCGAAAAGTCTCATTCATGATGATAATGCGGTACTCAGTATCAATCGACCAGATTGAATCCTGTGTATTTTCAATCAATGCTGTAATATTTGCCTCATTACGTTTGAGGGCATTTTCGGCACGAGTTCGCTCATTGAGTTCAGTTTGTGAAGCCGTATACAATTGAGCATTATCAATAGCAATACTGGCAAGTTCACTAAACAGTTCCAACGCTTCAATATCATCTCTATGAAACTGTTCATCATCTGTTTCCAGATGGGCAAGACCAATCACACCAATTACTTCATCATTACTTTGTAACGGCGCTGCAATTACGGATTGCACCATATCATAGACCGGATTATCGGCACGATTTCCCCATACTTTATAATCTTCAAGAAATACAGACTCGTTCCGTTGCCATACAAGACCTGCTAGCCCCTCCCCTAAATGACTTCTTTCATTACTTTGTTGTTCAAACAATCCAATTCCTGCACGCAACACCAATTCATCTTTTTCAACGAGAAAAATAAATCCATGGTTGGTCATCTCCAATTTTGAAGCACGATGAATGATGCCCAACAAAACACCATTAATATCAAGTCTCTGCATAATATTCGTCGCAATCTCATTCAATGTAGACAGATAATCATTCTGACGTTGCAAGGCTTCCTTATCTAAATTTCGTTGCGTAATATCCCGAAAAGTGCCTGTATAAAATTCATCATCAGATGTTTGAGTAGAATAAACTACTATCTCTAATGGGAATGTTTCACCATTAGAGCGAATACCGACTAGCTCCGATGGTACAGTCTCTGTAGATAGTTTTCCTAAAAATGTTTGAACTGAAGAGGAGTCTGCCTCTTGTATTTGATGTGAAGACAGCACATTAACAATATTTCGCCCAACCAATTCATGATTTGGATACCCAAAGATTAATTCAGCAGATTGATTTGCAGATATAATCTCCAGAGAATCAGTCGAAAATGTCATAATACCATCCATTGCAGATCGCACAATAGCATCAGTTCGATTAATTGCACCCTCCAATGCTTCCATCACAACATTATAGCGTTCTGCAATTTGACCGACCTGCGTAAACGGTTCAACCGGAACCCGTAGGGATAAATCCCCTGTTCTTGATTGCTCATCCATAACTTGAAATAAGTCAAACATATCAGTTCGTGCACCATGCTCTGATATATTTAAACCAACTTGTTCATCTTCAACCGTCACACGCATCGGGAAGAAGCGATTAATCACATTGAAGCAAATATATGTGACTGCAAATGTCCATGCACCACAGACAACAACACCAATCACTTGAGCAATAATCAAATCAATACGATTAAATGTAGCTACATCGAACCCAAGTGGTTCTGGTTGTCCCCAAATACCAAGCGCAATTGTACCAAAAATACCTGCTCCAAGGTGAACAGGTATCGCGCCAACAGCATCATCAATTTGAAAACTAATGAGCAACTTATCCACTGCTAGCATTACAACCCCACCCAATGCCCCGATCACAGCAGCATCAATTGTATTAGCGGCATTTGCTGATGCAGTAATCGCAACTAATCCGGCAAGTGAACCGTTCATGACCAATCCAACTTCGGCTCGTTGGAATATGATATAACTGACAAACACAGACGCTGTTAGACCTGCACCACCGGCAATCAATGTATTGCCAATGACCAGTACAACACTGTCGTTCATCGCTAATACACTACCGCCATTAAAACCAAACCATCCAATCCAAAGCAATAGAACACCAAGTGCAGCTAGAGGAATACTAGCACTCGAAATTTGTCTTGGATTACCATTTTCATCAAAACGACCAACTCGTGCACCTACAATCAGTAAAATTGCCAGTGATGACCATCCACCAACACTATGAACAACAGTCGATCCGGCAAAGTCACGGAATCCGAGTTCGCCAAGCCAGCCAGTATAAACCCCAGCATCAATCCCATTCCAAACCCAATGCCCAAAAATTGGGTAAACAAAACCTGAGATAAGCAGAGTCAGTACGATATAACTGCCGAAGTTCAGGCGTTCTGCAATAGCACCGGATAGGATCGTAACAGCGGTACCACAAAACATAACCTGAAAGATAAAGAAAACAAGCGTATCAACATTGTCGGCTGTAAAATTAGGTGCAAATAAACTACCACCAAATACACCACCGCTCGTTGCGCCAAACATCAATGCAAACCCGAATACCCAAAACAGTACAGTCGTCACACCAAAATCCACAAGATTTTTTAAGGCAACGTTAATGTTGTTTTTGCTCCGTGTTAGCCCAGTTTCTAAGCATAAAAAACCTGCTTGCATCAAAAACACTAAACCGGAGCTAACTAAGATCCAGAGGTTGTTGACTGTTTGAGTATCCATAGAATTTATCTCCACAAATGGATCAAGTCGTATTATTCTTCAATAAGTTTTTGTGTTAACTCCAACAAATCCCTCAATTTAGAGGCTTGGTGTTCGTTCATTATGTCGGCATCGTTATTTAGCTCAACGACTTGTTGGTGAATCATCTGTGCCAATGCTTTCATATTATGAGAATTTGTAGATGCATCCGTACCATTTGTTGAGGTAATCTTACCTTTACGCAAACGGGTCTTCTCCAAACTCGCCCCAACACGTGCTTTCAACAATACTGGGTTAAATGGTTTGAACAGATAATCTTCGGCACCAAGCTCAATACAACGCACAACACTCTCAAGATCATCAACAGCTGAGATCATAATCACAGGAATATGTTGTGTAGATTCGGTTGTCTTGATCTGTTCGAGTGTATCGTATCCATTGAGATTTGGCATCATAATATCTAACAATACTAGATCAAACTGATTTTCATGTATAGCATCTAGTGCCTTCTGCCCATCTTCAGCAACCATCGTCCGGTGTCCTAGCCGTTTTAAACGGCGGGACAACATATCGCGGTTCATTTCATTATCATCAACAACCAATATCAATGACGATTCATCAGACATATTTGTCTCCATCCAATTCACGCAATTCCCATATACTATACCCTGTATTTTATTTGGGAATTAAATCCTAATTCATTTGTGGGTAAATCAGTTATTTGTTTTCCACTACTGGCAACCCTACCAATTTTCAAGCAGGTCGACATTACTATACATTATTATAGACTCCGACTGCTGTATCGAGAAATTAATCCTTTGTCCAAAAGCAATTTTCCTCCAAAAACAGTACAATTAATAACAATAAGATCACACTTACATGGAGACCACATGCTTGCTATTGTTAATACGTGTGCTGTCATCGGTTTAGATGGGCAAGTTGTAGAAGTTCAAACAGACTTTAATCCGCGAGCAGCCCTGCCCAGCTTTGCACTTGTTGGATTACCAGGTTCTGCTGTACGTGAAAGTAAAGAACGCGCACGGGCTGGTATCAAAAACAGTGGATTACGATTCCCCAACAAAGGCTATGTTGTTAACTTATCCCCAGCAGATATTCCTAAACAAGGACCTTCATATGATTTAGCAATTGCCATTGGTATCTTGGGTGCAACTGACCAAATTCCACTGCATGCGCTAGAAAACTCAATGTTCATTGGAGAGCTATCGCTTGATGGGAGTATTCGGCATGTAAAAGGCGTTATGCCGATGGTCTTCACAGCACAGCAAAATGGTTTTGAAACAGTCTATGTGCCAGCAGTTGACGTTGCTGAAGCATCTCTTGTGCCTAATATTAATATCATTCCAGTCGAGTCCATTGGACAACTTGTTGAACATTTATATCAACTCAATCCAATTCAACCATACACCGTTAAAGCTACCATTGATAATGCCAATCGACCGTTACCAGATGGTGTCACAGATTTTGCCGATATACGGGGACAAGAACATGTCAAACGAGCCTTAGAAGTTGCAGCGGCGGGAAACCACAATATTTTGTTAACAGGTCCACCAGGAGCAGGCAAAAGCCTACAAGCTCGGGCGATGTCAGGGATTTTGCCACAGTTAACTATGGAAGAGGCATTAGAAGTCACACGAATTTACTCAATCGTTGATATGCTATCGCAAGATAAACCGCTAATCAGCGAACGCCCATTCCGCTCCCCTCACCATACCATAAGTCAAGTTGGCTTAGTGGGTGGTGGTGCAATCCCCAAACCAGGAGAAATTAGCTTAGCGCATAGGGGCGTTTTATTTTTAGATGAAATTGTTGAGCATTCCACCAAAGTCCTAGAAGTCTTACGTCAACCAATAGAGGATAAAGTCGTCACGATCAGTCGTGCAAAAGGCAGCATCACTTTTCCTGCAAATTTTTTACTCATTGGAGCTCGCAATCCATGCCCATGCGGTTTTTACGGAGATCCGAATCGTACATGTTCATGCACACCAAATCAGATTAATCGTTATCAAGCCAAGCTATCTGGTCCGTTGATTGATCGAATCGACATGCATGTTGATGTTCCACGAGTTGATTACGACAAACTTATGGGTCAACGGCAGGGAGAAAGCTCTATAGATATTCGCAAACGGGTCGAAACAGCCCGACGGCGACAAATTCAACGCTTTTCGAACCATCAAGGTTTATTTGCCAATGCTGATATGACTGTTGGTGAAATTGATGAATTCTGCAAGCTTAATGATGATGCGCGACAGGTTCTTGTGTTATCAGTCAAGAAACTCCAACTTAGTGCTCGAAGTTATCATCGTGTCCTTAAACTAAGTCGAACCATAGCAGATTTAGATGAATCCAAGGATATTGAAGTCCAGCATATTGCAGAAGCTTTACAATATCGTCCAAAAGAGTAGGCTGTAATTAACCTTAAATTTATAGAAACTTAAAGTAGCCGTTTTTCAAGGACTTTATCGGGCTGATAGTTATCCATTTGCAAATACCATGCCGCCGATTCCAACAAAGCATCTTGGGGAATCAATCCAATGAGTTCGCTACTTTCAATACTAACACCATAGCGTTGCGCCTCACGTCGTATCATTTCTACAACACGAT
This sequence comes from Anaerolineales bacterium UBA6055, assembly GCA_002428985.1. Lineage (GTDB taxonomy): Bacteria > Chloroflexota > Anaerolineae > Aggregatilineales > Phototrophicaceae > UBA6055. The sequence goes on from DIYL01000057.1 coordinate 244,569, forward strand.
AAATCGGTGTTTTTTTGTAGTCCGTTAGGTTCATCGATACTTGTGCTTTACCATCAACTAACAACCCTAGGGCTTTAATATAGCGCAACCCGCCTGATGAATTCCGCACAGCTTTTGCGATAGCTTTCGCAATGTCTATATTATCTGACGTCAGATATACGTTAAATGCAATCAATGCATGACGTGCACCAATGATTGTTGCACCTGCTGTCCCGACGGCAGAAGGTCCATAATCCGGTATGCGAGCTTCATCGGTTGCAATCGTTTGTTTCAAATCTTCATATTCGCCTCGACGAACATCCGCTAAATTTTGTCGATCGGATCGTGTTGCAGCATATTCATACAAATAGACCGGAATGTTTAACTCCTCACCCACTCGTTGCCCTAACTTTTGCGCCAACCGTATACAATCATCCATAGAAACCCCTTCAATCGGGATAAACGGGACGACATCAGTTGCACCGAGGCGGGGATGTTGTCCCCGGTGTTTGTCCAGATTGATGAGTTGTGATGCCCTACGAATCCCTTCAAACGCAGCCTCAACAATAAGATCTGGCTTTCCGATAAATGATACAACCGTTCGATTGTGGTCAACATCACTCTCTGAACCTAGTATTGTCACGTCCCAGACATCATCAATTGCATTCACAATCTGGTCGATGACATCAACCTGTTGACCTTCAGAAAAATTTGCAACACATTCTACCAATTGGCGCATTTTGTTAACTCCAGATAAAATCCCCCAAACTTTCGGGGTTTGAGGTCGATTTTCCACACGCAAAAATAAGACATACTATATAATAAATTAGAGTTTCTGACGACGAAAAGGAAGATTCTTATGTCTAATCTAAATTGTCAATCCTGTGGTGCGCCACTAACCATTCAAAATCAATTTATTCGTTCTGTAACCTGCGAATATTGCGGGTCGTCATATATTGTAAGCGGTGATCAAGGGCTCAATATGAAGGGTAAAACTGCTAGTCTTGCAGATTATCCATCTCGCTTAACTGTTGGTCAAACTGGAACAATAAAAGGTAAAGGCTTTTCTGTTATGGGTCGTGTCCGCTATTCCTATGACGAAGGATTCTGGGAAGAATGGCAAGTCAACTGGGATGATGGGTCTGCACCCGACTGGCTAGAAGAAGATGAAGGCTATTGGACAGTTTATAAACGGGAAAGAGTCCGCAGTGCTATCCCGCCGTATGAGCAAGTTAAAGTAGGCGGAACTGTTCAAGTAAACAAATATAATGTCTTTGTGACTGAGAAGCGTGAAGGTAAAATGATGGGTAGTGAAGGACAATTTTCATCGGTATTACCCATTCAAGGCAAGTTTGGTTATTTCTCAGGTAATGCAGATGGTAAGCTCGTCTCGATTAATTATTGGGAAGATGAAATTGAATTATCCATCGGCGAAGATTTAGAACCTAGTGATATGGTGATATCGTGAGCGAACAAAATGTCTTAAAACGCTTAGAATGCCCCAATTGTGGGGCTGGGATCAACCAATTGATGCCCAACTCACAAACGCTCGTCTGCCAGAATTGCAATAGCCATGTTGCGATTGGAGCAGGTGATGCAGAAATTTTGAGCGAAGGCGGTCGTAAATTACCCCCCTCACCTGTTCCGATTGAACTTGGAGACACTATTAAATTACTTGGTGAGGAATATTTTGTATCGGGTCGGGTTGTCTATCGAGGTTGGGAACCCGGTGACACATCCGATTATTGGGTATGGAATGAATGGCTACTTGGCGCGCCGAACGGACAAATGTTGTGGCTAACACACGACGAAAAAGGTCTAGCCCTATTCCGCAAGATTCGTTTCCGTTCCCAGTTTGATGCAAAAACATCTAGAACATTAGAAATAGGCGAAGGCAAGCAAGCATTCATCAATGAGCGTTATCCCGCACAAATCCTCGGGGCAGAAGGCGAACTGACATGGCGAGCAAGCCGAGGTGAGCAGTTGTGGGTCGCCGAGGGCGCGGGGTTTGGCAAGAAATACAGCATCCAGCAGACTGAAAGTGAACTCGAAGTCCATGAAGGTAAAGCCATTGATGAGATCGAATTGGCTGATGCCGCTGGTAATGAAAAGTGGAAATCCGAGATCAAAAATCGGACTAATTGGGGATTAACAATGGGCTTAGTTGCTCTGGTTGCGATCATCTTCGGTGTTGCCGCCTTAGTTGGGGCAGCAATGGCAAACGCAACAGGAGATGTCATTGTCACAGATACAATTACACTATCTCCCAATAGTCCTGAAGCAACTATTCCAGTCAATTTCACAGAAGCCGAACGCCCAGCAATTGTTGGCATCAACATGAGTTCAAGCCTGCCGGAGAATACATCACTAGATGTAGCGATTACAATTACATCACCGGATAATACAGAGACAGAGCTATTTGAAACTGAATTTTGGCATGAAACAGGACGTGATGAAGATGGTCCTTGGCGCGAATGGTCATATAATGGATCCGATATGTTTGTACCATTCCAAGCTGGTGCCCATACAATGAAATTTACCCTTGGGACAACACCTATTGATACAATGACAGCGAATATAGAAATTCGTGCTAACCATGTCATGCCAGTTTGGTTAATTGTCTATGGAATTTTTGTCGGTGCAGTCGGTTTAATATTACTGTTCTTCGCAGCACAGCGCGGATAGTTAGGAGAATATCATGGGAAAAACAGCAATTATCTTACTTTTGACGGTTGTGATACTAGGTGGTTTATTCGCAGCAGCAGTACAAGCGAGTTATACCGGATATGGACTCGTGGCAAGCGGCGCACCACATGCACGCGTCGGTAGTGCGGGCGGTATTTTCATCATTGGAGGTGGTCCCGGTGGTGGAAAATAACCTATCACCAGCAGACCTACCCCCCCCTTTCCCCCTCGAAAATATCAGTGAACAAACAGGAGTGAGTCGTCGTGAACGGGCGACACTCCTAATTTCCGTACTCATCATTTCGATTTGTGCGCTAGCATATGAGTTGATTGTCGCGACACTCTCCAGTTATCTGCTCGGTGATAGTGTCACCCAATTTTCGTTTACCATTGGTTTTTTCTTGTTTGCGATGGGGCTAGGCGCATTAATATCACGCCGGATTACATCAGCAGAATTACGCTGGTTTATCATCATTGAAATTGCGATTGGGTTATTCGGTGGTACATCCGCTGTGATTTTGAACGCCGTATTCTCAACCGCTGATTTTTATTATACGGGTGTGATGTTACTTATCTCAACAATCATTGGCATGTGTGTCGGACTAGAGATACCGCTACTCACACGCATCGTTGCTCACCGAGATCAACTTAGTCGCGCATTATCCGATATTCTGTCGATTGACTACATCGGCTCATTACTCGCATCACTTGCATTCCCGACAATTTTGTTGCCTATCCTCGGTGTTAATCAAACAGCCTTTTTGATGGGATTGCTCAACATCTGTGTGGCAGGCATTTTGCTTTATACCTTTGGTTATCGGCTTCAAAAACAGTGGAAGCAACGTCTTTGGGTAGTCTGGAGTATTGTTGCTGCAATTATGGTGGCCGGCTCAGTATTATCCACGAATATCGTCCGTTTCTTCGAACAACAATTGTATTCAGCGGTCATCATCTACGAAGAACAAACACCCTTACAACGGATTATCATGACTCGTGGCACAAGCAATGATTTACGGTTGTTCATAAACGGCAACATCCAATTTAGTAGTCGTGATGAATACCGATATCACGAAGTACTGGTGCATACCGTTGTCAGTGCAGCGAGAACCCGTGACAAGGTGTTGGTATTGGGTGGTGGCGATGGATTAGTTGCCCGTGAATTACTTAAATATGATGATATTGAAGAGATTATCGTCGTTGATCTCGACCCTGCCATCACTAATCTAGCCAAAACACATCCCTTGCTGATTGGTTTAAACAAAGATGCGATGAACGATGAGCGAGTTACGATTGTCAATAGCGACGCGTTTAAATATCTCGAAGATAGCGATGCCCTCTATCCTGTGATTATCGCTGACTTACCCGACCCAAATAACGAAAGCCTTAGTAAATTGTATAGTTCATCATTCTATAAGCTGGTCAAGCAACATCTCACCCGTGACGGAGCATTTATCACGCAAGCGACCTCACCCTATTTTGTACGAGAAGCCTTTTGGACAATCGTCACAACTATCGAAGCTAATGACTTTAATGTCTTACCTTTGCGGACACATGTACCCTCCTTCGGGGAATGGGGATTTGCCTTAGCGACACAGGTTCAGAATCCCCGAATTAGTTTACCTGAAAATATCGAGCTACAATATCTCAATGAAGGTGTATTAGATACAGTAACTCATTTCGATCCGGATACAGATCGTGTTCCAGCACAAGTCAACACACTCAACACACCCATTTTAACCAGCATCTACGAAGCTGGTTGGCGACAATGGGGATAAATACACAACCTGCTAAGATAAAACCCTATGTCTAGCAAAGCAAGTAAGAAAGCTTAACATCATGAGTAGTGGGAAAAATCGCAAGGACATTCGACCAGGTCTCACTGTATCGATTGTGCTTAAACAAGATCAACGCACAGGTAAACTTACAAAAGGGATCGTCAAAGACATTTTGACAAAATCGTCAACCCATCCACACGGTATCAAGGTGCGTCTTGAGGATGGACAAGTTGGACGTGTGAAGCATATCGAAAGTGAGTAATGGTGGTAATAAGGAGCATCAAGCCGAGATGCTCCTTGTCATAAACTAAAGAATTTGGAATAGAACAGCAATATATGGTGCGACAGAAATTGCACCGAGGAAAAATGCAAACGCGAGGTTACGTTCATCAATTAATTCGCGTTGGATGTAGCGGTACATGGTCTCTCCACTCGCGCGTTCTTGACGACCCATCCATCGGAATACAATAAAAATATTCACAAATGCAAAAATTGTACCTAGTGCAACACCACCCAAAATCCACATCGCGCCAGTTGCAAAACTTTCAACATCAGTAAAACCATTACTTGATAAAATACTGACAAACAGTGATACAGTTAGTGTGATCATAAAGAAAACTGCACCTACAGCAGCATTTTGTTTTTCTTCAATTTCGTGTTCAATTTTGCTAGGTGGGACACCAAGCCATGCAACAATCGCAAAGCTAATCACTTGTGATAGCAAAATAATCACAACTGTCCAACCAATTGCCTCAAGAATGAGACCCATTAATTCAGTCATTATTGCTCCTCTCGGTCAAATCAAATACAGTTTCTGAGTAGACATATGTTGTATGGGTTGGTAACGGATACACATGTGTTGTTCGCCATCGGATCGCCTGTTGATTGGTTAGCCAGACAATACTTGTAAACGGGGTCTGCCCAAACATATCAGGAAAATCCAACCGCAACTGTTCCTGCGGTTGCCAATCAGACATCGCTAAGGTATTTGCAAACCACACTTGTGATCGATAACCCATTTGTTTAAAACAATATGGCTCTAGTTTAGCAAATTTGTGAGATTGTGCTTGCAAAATCTGTGGAATCTCAGTGCAAGCTAATACTTCTTGCAAGATGAGCTGGTCATCATGCATAACAGTGATGCAGTGACTTTCACCGATAATAGTAAATCGAATATGATAATCACCGATCACCAACTCTGTAGTCTTCAACGTTGTTAACTGTGATGACACATCCTCTGCCATAACAGCAAACACTAGATCGGTTGGATATTGTAAAATAGGTTGAGTGAGTTCTATATTTTCCATAGCTCTATTATAGTCAATTCTCGATTTTCGATAGTCCATCAAATCACCCAAATATTGGGGGTATTCCCATGAACCACATTGCCCTATTCAGTAACGACACCACCCTACGCGACATGCTCAACCAACTCGATGAGTTTAACGTTGCATACTTTTCCATCAAACTCGATACGAATCAACTTCCGAAAAACATCTCCCTCGCCATATTCGATTTTGATGTTGTGCACTTATCGCTACTAGATGAATGGGAGCAATTCCCACGTCTGCATCTAAGAAAGATGGCGATTGTATCGGCAGATAATTTTAAAAACGTTACAGTTGATCTAGAGAGTTTTGATAACATTATTATTCGTCCCTTCACCCAAGATCTATTAGAATATAGAACCCAACAAGTCATAAATCTCAGGCGTTCATATGAATATATTTCAATGCTACAAATGGAATCAAAAACTAGTCTCGCATCACTAATGGGTTATCCCGAAGTAATCAAACACATGAAGAAAATCGGTAAAGAAATCTTAGATGACGACCTCATCAAGTATATGGACAATATGCAGTTAGCAACACACAGGTTGGAAAAACTTATTCAATTCATCACAAATATGACTCGAATTGAGCATCTGAAATATTTTAATTTTCGTCAAAATGAATTTGGCGACATTGTAGAGTTCGTCGAAGAAAGCATAGCGAAAATTTTAAAAGAAAAATCACAAAAACTTAGTATTTTCATACCTGAAAATTTACTAGAAATAATGTGCGACGAATGGTATGTGAGAATCGTTTTGAAGGAGATATTATTAAATGCTTCAAACTACTCAGAACACAATACAGAAATTGTATTAAGCGTTTCAACTCACAACAGTTTTCTCATATGTTCAGTCAAAGATGCGGGGTTTGGGATGTCTGAGGCATTCAAATCACGTATTTTTGAACCTTGGTCAACGGATTATGAAAATGTACATATTCGAGAAAAAGTTGGAATAGGGATGAGTTTATACGTCAGCAAGAAAATCATCGAAATACACGGCGGGAAAATCTGGTTCGAGAGTGATGTCGGAGTCGGTACAACGTTCTACTTCACATTGCCATTAGCACAGGATGTCTCATCATGACACAAATTGCCCTGTTTAGTGATGATACTACGCTACGTGACATGCTCAACCAAATCGATGGTTTTCAGGTTGCATACTTTTCAACCGAACTTGATACTAATCAACTTCCAAAAAATATCTCTCTCGCCATTTTTGATTTTGATATTGTGCCTCTATC
>DIYL01000027.1 GCA_002428985.1 Anaerolineales bacterium UBA6055
TTTGTTTGGTGTCGGGTAACTAGATCAGTAGATTCCAATCCAACTTGTTCCGCTACATCGCTAATTGGGTCAGCCTCCCCGTGATTTGAAAAAATATAAATACCACTAAATTCATTCTCAATGTCGTAGGGTAGGTTGTCAGTTTTTGTCGTCAGATATGGCTGTAAATTGTAACCCTCTGTTTCCCATTGATGGATATTGCCATCTTCTGCACCAATCCAAATTGTGTGTGTCAATTGGAATTCACTTTCTTCAAGGAAGTCGCCGCTATCAAGCAATAGCTCGGCCAGATCAATTGGTGAAACTGGTGACTGTGCCACAAAAATAGCGAATGCATCCATTTCGAGTTCAAATACACGCATTTCAATTTCGTCAACAGTTTCTGATGGCAGCTCCTCAATTGAGTCAATCAAACTTGCACGTAGGATCGCCTCCGATGGTAATTGAATGCGAGCGATATTCTCTATGGTGAGGCGCTCAATGCTCATTTCCTCAAAGGGTTCAACCAGTGCAGTGAGGCTCTGCCACTCATCAGTCAATAAGGGCATAAATTCTTTAGATGTGTTGTTGGTTACCCCGATGCGCAAGTATAAGGTTTCATCGAGGAGCAAATGATCTAGGAAGAGGGATGCTGTGTTTTCTGGTACATCTGTTGTGCCATTTGGGTCAAGCACACGACTGATATAATAATTTTCATCGGCATCAACTTGTCCATCAACGGATTCGAGAAAGGTCGAATTGAAGCTGTCATCTTCACTTGTGAATATCTGGATTGCGGTTGTTTCTGCGGTATATGTATATCCATCAGATAATTTGTTAAATGCATCGAGGACAAAGTCGATGTTATCTTCGCTGTCTTGAGCTGATATAAGACCAGATGCTGTTAACACAAATAGAATCGCAATAATTCCGGTTAGCTGTTGTTTCATAAGTGAGATAGCCTCCTAATTGCTGGTTTTGCCTGTTTCTTCTGCTGGTCGGAGTTTAATTAGAGTCAATGGGATAGCGACTAAGCTTAGGATAATGCCAAAGATAAGTGTCGCTGTCGGGCTGATACGGTCATAGAGTGTACCCCCAATGGTTGGCGCGGGATAGCGACGAGACCGAGTGCACTGCGGAACAACCCATACATCACACCAAGTTGATCTTTAGGAGCGGCACGGCTCAGTAATGCCGAAAATGCAGGTTGAATAAATGCACCTGATATGCCGATAAATCCAAACCCCACGATAAAACTGACTGTTGATGTACTGATTGTGAGCGTTAAAAATGCCACTGCGCAGAATATTGCCCCGACACTAATGCTCATATGTTCGCCGTAGCGATCTGAGAAAACCCCACCAATCCAATGGGTGAAGACAGCGATAACCGCCAAAAACGCGATCAATGCTCCATAACCTGATTCTGTGATACCAGCAACTTCGGTAGCATATTTAGGCATAAATGGCATAACAGCCTGTGAGCTTGCGTCCAACAATCCATCCGCGATGAACATCCATGTGAGCAAACTGCCAGCCAAGATAAATGCTAACATTTTACGCATATCACGTGACAATTTAGGAAGGCTGAGGTTTTTGTATTGGGCAGGTTTTCCTTTTGCTAGACGAATACGAACCAACGTTGCGATGACCATAATGATCACAGCACTCCACAACAGGGTGCGATAGCCTGAATTTTCGATGATAAATCCGCCGAGTAATGGCCCGATAATTTGGCATATAAGAAAAAGACTCTGGACTAAACCAAATGTTGAGCCGACTGCACCGTCCGGTGATTCTTCGGCGACATACGCTTGATAGCTTGGTTGTACTAACGATGAGCCTGTTGCTGATAAGACAGCTGATATAATCGCGAGCTCCCATGTCGGTGCAAGCACAAATGCTAAATTAGCAAGTGAGCCGAATATGCTACCAACTGCCATTGTTGGCAACCGCCCAACTGTATCGGAAATCCAACCGCCAAAAATGCGAAAGATCATACCAAATAAAATAGTGAGGGTAAAAAATAACCCGACTTGCGCTACAGAGGCCCCCAATGTTTCGAGATAGAGCGGGATGAAAGGTTGAACCATGCGTGTTGCAGTATTAGCCACAATTAAGGCAAACATCATCCAGCGTAATTCGACCGACATATCGCGGAGTTTCATTTTATTTAGCTTTCTGTTGTGATGTTTGTTGTGAGGTGAAAACAGGGATGCTTAGTAGTGAACATCCCTGAAAGTATCAAAATTTAGAGTGGTCGTTCTGCCTTGAGATCGAGTCCGGTTTCTTCAAGACGTTTGATGGTCTCCTCATCATCCAAATCCATCTCATGAACAATGCTATAGGGGAGTTCATGATCGACAACATATTGGGGCAACTCGCGAAGTGTTTCAACAATGTCATCAGGTTTTAGTTGTCCTAGACGTACACCAGCTGATTGAAGTGTATCCCGAATAGGTTTAATGGTTTGACCATGCAAAGCGGCGGCGATCAAAATACCAGGGCCAACAAGGTCAGAATAAGGGACACCAGCTCTCAAAGATGCTTTCGGTTCAATGGCATAGGCAAAATACTGTTCGCTACCTTCTTGCGGGCGATTGTGGCCAAGCTGATTGGTGAGTTGCACTTCCAGACAGATCAAGTCGAGTAGATTGCGCAGTGCATCAACCCGCCCTTCGCCGATGTCTTCGGCAATTTTATAGGCTTGCTGTGCAATACCTGCTGCAATTTGTACTGCCCATTGTTGATAACGTTCTTGTTGGGTGTTTTTGCCTCGTTCAGCAGCATAACGCCAATCGAGCAACCCTGTTGTCATACTCAGAATTTCCGTAATGCCAGTACCACGAATATGAGCTGGTGCGCTGGCGACAATATCCCAGTCAATGATGACCTTTTCTGCAGGTCCTGTCTCAACGTATTTTACTGTACCTTCTTTACGCACTGCGGCAATTGCTGTAAAGAAACCATCCACACTTAAGGCTGTTGGAATAATGACTGCTGGCAGACCATTCTGGTGGGCAACATATTTCGCAACATCGCACGCGAGTCCGCCACCAATACCATAAACAACTTCAACTTGTTCGGGTAGGCCATTTGCTAAGGTATCAAGAAATTGTATATTTGCGGTATACGGTTCTGCCTGAACAACAACGGGCATCTTCAAAGAAGAACCAACAGCACGCCATGCCCGATTGCCTGTGATGACAGCTGTGGGACGCGTTTCCGTAATTTCAGACAGATTGCAAACTTCAACTAAGGGAATATTCCAGATTTTTTCCATGATGGGTATATCTCCATCTTGCGAGTGATTATGACAGATATACCACATATTATGATGCGAAACGTGATTATTTGCCACCTATATTTATGGTTTCTGTTTGAGAATGCACAATTGAACTCTGATATATCGCACTGTATAGTGATGTTATGGGATATATAGCAAGAGGGAAATTCACATGACAGCATTTTTCTCCAACCGACGTGGACAGTCGGATTCTGAGATACCCGCAACACCATCATTAATTGATGGTACACAACCTATCGGCTTTGATACAGTGATTGGTGCGGAGTGTGAAATTGAGGGGAAATTTATGAGTTCGGGCAATGTCCGAATGGATGGAAAATTCTCTGGAACCTTAGAGATTACAGGGAATATTTTGGTGGGTGAAACAGCTGAAATTGATGCGGACATCAACGCGAAAAATATTTCGATCGCAGGTACAGTCCGTGGCAATGTGACCGGTAACAAAGTACAGCTTTTGCGTACTGGGCGTATCTGGGGAGATATTAGTGCATCGGCATTAACCACCGAAGAAGGGGCATTTATAGACGGTAAAATTACTATGATGGGGCACTCTGCAACGCGTCCAGCAACAGAGGAAGAAGTTACCGAATATGAGAATGCCGTTGATGAGATGACCAAGTCGGAAGACATTGAAATTCCTGATACAGATGATGTCGTCACAGAAACTGACACTGTTCCGAATAATCCTGAATTTAGAGACACAACACCAATTGAATCGGTTGAGGATGTTGACGCACCTGAAGAAGATGAAGACAAGCGTAGTTTGTAAGGGTATCAACCATGGTTAACGTGCTATTTGTGTGCCTTGGCAATATTTGTCGTTCTCCAATGGCAGATGGTGTGTTTCAGCAAATGGTAAAGGATGCCGGATTAGATGACAAAATTATTGTAGATTCGGCAGGAACATCACGCTATCATATTGGTGAAAAGGCTCATGCTGGTACACTCAAAATATTAAAAGAGCATGGCATTGATTTTCGGGGACGTGCTCGCCAGTTGACAACTAATGACTTGCGATTATTTGATTATGTGTTGGCAATGGATCAATCTAATTTGTCAAATATTCAAGCAATGACAGTTGCCGATGACGAAAAAGCCTCTGTATCACTATTTTTGCAGTATGCCTATGATGAGGGGCTTGTCAGTGTATTGGAAGTACCCGACCCCTATTACAATAACCGCTTTGATGCTGTATACGACTTAGTACATAAGGGCAGTCAGGCACTATTGAAACATATCCGCGATGAACATAAGCTCTAACGAGGGTCGCGGGTTTTTGCTCCTAGAGTAGACTTCATTTGTTTAAGCAGATAGTCGCTATTTTTAGCGTCACCTTGTAGAGGAATATACATTGCTGCGCCAATAGCTCCGACTAGAACGCCTTGAATAAAAAGGCCAGTAACAATCAGGGCGATCCCAATCAAGATGCCACCAACTAGAAAGCCAATTTGTTGCTTACGCATCCCGCCTGTATTAACAAATCCGTTGATCACAGTTGTGCCTTTATCCCGATTGAGTGTGGCTTTCATGCTTGTACTACGCTGAAAATTCCAGATTACTGGTGCTTTTACATTTAAAACAAATCCATCTTTGTCTGCTTTACCTGTAATTTTAGGACGACTTGCTGTTCCATCTTTTGCCATCCGTTTTTTAAGCTCGGATGCACATTTTGCTGGGGATAGATCCGAATAATATTCAAACCGCAATAGTGGTCACTCCTCATATTTCACTGATGCTGTAACATTCACTAGTGTATCTTATGATAATTGGAATAACATCAAAATTTATAGGGAGCCGAGAGTAATTCCGCCGTCGGCCACAAAGACTGACCCTGTTGTGAAATCTGACGCGTTGGATGCCAAAAATAACGCTAGTCCTGCAATGTCTACGGGTTGCCCGATGCGCCCGACAGGGGTTTGGGTAAGTACTTGTTCCATTAAGTGTTCATTGCCCCAAAGCGCTTGAGCAAATTTCGTTTTTACAAGACCGGGGGCTATTGCGTTTACTTGAATATTGTCACTACCTAATTCCATAGCGAGTGTTTTTGTCAGGCTGATGACTGCTGCTTTGGTGACACTATATATGCCCTGAAATTGCCCAGGGTTTATACCAACAATAGATGCAACATTGATGATTTTACCGCCTCCGTTTTCTTTCATGATTTTGGTAGCAGCTTGACATAGCCAAACATTACCCATCACATTGACTTCGAGCGTTTTTTGCCAGTAACTATCTTCTGCATCAAGCACCGTTCCAAAATGAGGGTTTGTTGCTGCGTTGTTGACAATGATGTCAACTGTTCCAAAGTGATCGACGGTTTTATCCACAAGTGCATATAATGCTTCTTTATCACCGTTGTGGGCAGCGACACCGATTGCTTCACCACCGTTGTCTTTGATTGCCTGTGCGATAGCATCTACTGAGTCTTGTTTACGACTGGATACGACAACCTTTGCGCCTGCTTTGGCAAATTCTTCCGCGATAGATTGCCCGATACCGCGTGATGCACCCGTTACAATGGCTACTTTGCCGGTAATGTCAAATAAATCACTCATATATTGTGTCTCCAAAAAAATATTGAATAAATATTTTGTGAGGGCATAGTTGCCCTCGTAAATTGATGGTGTGAAAATTATTCTTCGTCAGATTTATTGTTTTCACGTTGGAGGATGACGATACCCCATAGGAGGTCTGCACCATTGCCTGCGCCTGAAGTCACAATCTCATAGCCTTCGTTGACAAGGCGTGACAATTCTTTTTCACCTTCTTCACGTCCTTCGCGATCGTTGATGAATGTGAAAATCTTTACTTCTTTAGCCATAATTTCGTGTCCTTTTGAATAATGACGATGTTGCGTCTATTGTAGTCTGAACTGATAATTTTGCACGACTTGTTTATCCTACTAACGATTTGGTGCAACTATAGGTAAATCTGTTGATAAACGCAACGGTATCTGGCTAATAAATGGTGTCAGGGTTTTTAAATTGCTATCCCATGCAAATACACTTAAGTGTCCGATATTGGGTATCCAGAGTGGGAAATTATCACCATCAAATTCACCATTTTGTCCATAACTGGTTTCTATATTGCCATTGACTGCGACGCGCGCTTCCCAACTACCACCGGGTACGAGTAATGTCTCATAAGTGTAAATACCGTCACCATCTACATCTTGCATCCATGTACGGAAGCAACTCGCGTTCCATTCTTCGATACATCCAACATTATCTTGAAAATTACTAGGCATTGTGAGAATTAGTGAATTCACATCATCAGTGATCCAACCTGTTTTATGGTCGTAATAGAAGCTTACATTCTGCATACGATCTAGTTCTAGGTTGATCGGCTGGCTATTTTCTCCACTAATGCCACTTTTCCCGTAAATATACTCACCACTATTCAAGTAGGCACGATAACTGTATGCACCAGCTGGAATTTCAAACGTCGCACGCCAGATGTCGCCCAAGATGTCGTAATTCATAGTGGTTGTCATACAATCAGCTACACTGTCCAGAGCACATCCGAGTTCGTCTTGAAATGTCCCCACAATTGTAACTGTTTCAGGTGTTGCCCAACCATTTGGATTCTCAAGGTTGAACATTGCGATGGGGGTCATTGTTTGAGAATTCATTGTGGCGTCTGTGGTATCAATTTGAGGGTTAGAGATAACATCAGAAACACTATCTACACCTGAACTAGCAGGATCTGTCGGACTGCCTCCAAAAATAACAAAGCCTAATATAACGATGATAATCAATAAAACGGCAGCTTGAGCAGTTGCAGGATTTTCTTCACTTGTCATTACTGGAGACGGATTAGACATAGACTTGCTTTCTATTGGTGTGCAGAATCGTTATGTATTGTAACTGACACAAATTTTGCGGATAGGGTTTCATGTTACAATTGATAGACTTTGGTGAAGATATTCCAATATTTGTTAGAGTTTGTATCGTTAATGTTATATGGGTCAGAATTTCTGATAAACTGAAATCATTAGTCAGCTCATAGCTAAGATAAATGTTAATTCTTCCAAATGTAAAAAGCTATAGAGGGGATCACATATGCTATCATCGCCAACCTCATTTATATTTTATGCAATTTTTGTTGTTATACTTGTTGTCACATATCTTGCGATCCGTCGCGAATGGGTTGCAACAGGACTTATAGCAGGGATGAGCGTTGTGGGTAGCGTTATCTCGATGTTGCTGGTATCTTTGTCGCAAGGTAATGCGATGTTCCAAGCAATTGTAGTGAGTTTAGGTATTGGAATTGTGTTTAGTTTAGCAACCGTAGCTATGGCACTATTTTTTCATACCAACGAAATGCGCGAACATCGTATCCAAGGTGAATTATCAACTGATACTGAATAGACTCTATGGCGCAACAGCCAACAGCAATTCTCTTCGACCTAGATAATACTCTCACAAATCGTCGTGCCTCTGTAACGCAGTTTGCACGGCAATTTCACGTTGATTTCCGATCTAGACATCAAATGCTTCGTCGTGATGATATGGTACCAATCATTCAGAATGCGGATGATGGTGGTTATCGTCCGCCAGATGAACGTTGGCGAGGATTACAAAAATGGATTCCATGGAAAGATAAACCATCAGCTGAAGAAATCCGCGATTATTGGTATGGAACCCTTGGGTTACATGCTATTGGCGTTGAGGGCTTACACGATACACTGCATACCCTAAAAACACGAGGTATTACGCTTGGTATCATCACAAATGGTCCGACAGGCATACAGAATTCAACGATAGATACTCTAAATATACGCCAATACATGGATTGTGCGATTGTATCCGAGACCGTTGGTGTTAAAAAACCCACTACACAAATTTATGAAATTGCCTTAGCTGAATTAGGTTTGACAACTGATGATAACATCTGGTTTGCAGGTGATAATCCAGCAACAGATTTATTGGGCGCATATCGCATGAACATGACGACTGTATGGGTACAAGGGCATCATCCTTGGCAAGATGATAGTTTTCAACCAGATTACACAGTCGATAATATCTCTGAGTTACTCTCGATCTTGGGTTAGGTCTGTTCGCCCTAATTTCTCCAGCATCTTCATAAACTTCTCTGTATTAATAACATAACGAAATGCCCAATCCATAGCTGATGGTCTGACCTGTGCCATGCGTGTCAATATTTCTGTGGATTGCCCTCCGCAGATAATCTCGCGCTGATTGAATTGCACTGCATGCAAAATTGCACTGGCAACGGTATTGGGACTGTCGAGGCTCATTCCCGGCATCAATAGCTGATGGTCTCTTAATTCAGTCTCGCTAATGTTGTTGAGCATCTCTGTTCGAGTTAATGCTGGCATGACGACCGAAATATTGATGTTTGTTTTGCCAAATTCTCGGCGTAAACTATCACTAAAAGCGTTGAGCCCTGCTTTTGTCGCAGAATAAATGGCTTCACCCGGTGGAGGCATCATTGCATTAACACTGCTGACATTGACAATATGTCCATGATTTTGCTGTTGCATGATTGCTAGAATTGCTTGTGTTAGGTGAATTGTTCCGGCTAGATTGACCTGTAAGATCATATCTATTGTATTGGCGGATAATGTCGAAAATGCACCACCTTTAGAAATACCGGCATTATTAATGAGAACATCAATTTGATTATGTTGCTCGATAACTGAATTGACTAACGCTTGACGTTGTTCTTGACTTGTAATATCACAAGCAATAAATTCAACCACAGTGTCATAAGAGGTAAATTCTTGTTTGAGTTCATCAGTGAGTTGGTGATTGAGATCAGCTATGATGACGGTTGCACCTTGGCGAGCAAAACTATGTGCTGTGGCTTTACCGATACCACTTGCACCACCTGTGATGATAGTGACAGCGTTTCGCAAGGATTTAGGTTGCTGATGGCGTTGTTTACCCCACAACCAACCCATAAGGATGCCGACTCCTGCGAGGAGAAATTTTATCTTCATAAATGTATCCAGTCATATATTTCAGGATAAGCATAATTGATCAGTTATGCTATTGATCTGCTGTATTAGATGGTGCGTATAATGAATTCGAGAAGGGCAGATATGTATTCTACCCATTGACTTAACTCATCCAAAATCTAGTTGCTAGGTTCAACATTTTCAATGGTGAGGCGATAGCGTCCAACGCCTTCAAGTCGGGACACATCAATAATATAGGTGTTGTTGAAGGGTACAGTGAATTCTGTAATCTGCGCAGAATTATCTAATATTTCTAAGTTTGTTTCCACAAGTTCACCTTGTAGATTATATAGGGCGATTTGCGGGATGAATTGTGTTGAGTCTATTGCTTCTGCTGTAATATTTAAGGTAGTTTGTCCACGCCCTTCGAATAGCCATCTTTCTGTTGGATAGCTTTCTGGAATGATTCCATATCGTTCAGTCAACGTACCATCATGAACAAGCAGGGTTGGTGTAATGATTGTCATGTCATATATCCCCTCACCAATGATTTGGTCGACCTTTACCGTATAGATGCCGTTTGTAGTAAGTTGTATATTGCTGAGACTACGAGTGAACGGAAGCTGCAAATTGGTATCGTCTTCAACTGTTACAACTTCTGTACCATCGGGGGCGATCAAAGTGACTGAGTAATCGAAGTCTTGTGCTGTACTAAACCCTTGTACTTCTATCGTCAAAATCTCATTCGTTACACCATCAATAAACCACTTGTCTGTCATATTGTCTGCGTTTAAAAAGCTACCTGAGATACGATAAGGTGCAAGTATCGGTAATCCGAAACTGGCATCGGGAACTTGTTGTGATAATGCTAAGACTTCACTCGTACCGTCACTATTAATGACCACATAGAGAATGTCATCTTGCCCTCTTGATAAACCACTAATGGTTGTTCCAAGTGAAGCTTCACCAAGATCAATTGACTCAATTAATATGCCGCCGGGTGTATACAAATCGATCAGGTTATCTAATCCGAGAAGGTATGTCCCGTCAGGTGCAACTTCAAAGAAGTTATGTGTGGTGTCAATATCGAGAGTACTTATGAAGACAAACTGTGTACCATCGAACTGATAAATGGCTCTTTCATCGTATGCATAAAGTTGATCTTCATGACGGGCGAGAAGAGGTTGTCCGAAGAATGGTTCATCACTACCCAAAGTGATTTCACCGTCTGGTGTGAATAGAACCACTCCGACAGTTTCGTTATTTTCGAATGTTGCGTATAGTGCACCGTTTGAATCAGTTTCAATTGATTGTGGTGAGTCAAAACCAAATCCTTCTATGACATCTCCCCATTCATTATCTTGATAAACATGAATACAGGGGCAATCTGAGTCGGACACATAAACAACACCCTCCAGCCCGACTGCAATATCACTAGGAGTGATAAACTCAGGGTTTGGGATCACTTCTAACAATCGGCCCGATACCATATCTAAGCGCATTAAACCCGATTCGACATCAATGGTATAAACAATCTGATTGGAATCATCAATCGCAATATCTTGCAGTTCAATAAAAGTGAAATCATCTTCATCCGCAATATTGCCCCACACAACCCCATAGGTTACGCTGTTGCCAAATTCGCCACTCAATACCATAGACCGCGTCACAACATTAAAGATCGACTCGAACTGTTGCTGCTGGTCAACTGGAACACGTCCGACGATTGTGAGGATGTTATCTCCGAGTTGTATACTGGTGCCCATACCGAAAAAATTGTTATCTCGACTGATACCACTAGCTAAAGGGGCGTCATCATTAATTAATACAGACGTTGATAACATGCGATCAATACCAATATTGAAGTCACTTAGACGAGATTCTAATTGTGACATGGGGTCTGTTTCAGTTGCTGGAATCAATGTGATGACTATCACTGGAATCTCTGGCTCACGCTCGGGGTTACGTGCGTCTGATTCTGCTAGAATAACTGTCTCAACACCAAACTGTTGGACAGCAAATGGCTCTTCCCAAGTTGCCGGATAGCTTAACGCAACATCTGCTATATCCCACCTAAACTCCAAGATGTCATATTGAGCTGTAACGGGTACAAGTACCATCCATACACCTATCAGAATTAGCAGTCGTCGCATCATAGTCTCTCTTTTCTATTTGCCGAGTAATGTTTGCCAGTAACGCTCTATAATTGCCTGAGTATGAAAATCCAGATTAAGTTTATCAACTGTCTCTGAGGAAATTTTTACCCACTTATCTAAGTTTACCGTTAAAAACTGTGAATTCGTTATGGAAGATGTATAGATTTCGGTCACTAGTTGAGGATGGTTGTGGTGTGTAAATTGGTATTTGTAGTGGGTGTTAACTTGGTAGCGCGTTGCGCTGGGGATAAAAATACGGCTCTCTGATGGCTGCTTAATGAGTTGATGCCAATTAAGCCCATCTGGTGGAAGTAAAATGTGATGATCATCTGTCTCGACAAGGTAGATAGCACTATACGTTTTCTGTTTCCATGAATCTACAATGATTCTGCGATGTTCTGCCACGAGGTCAAGCTTGTTGATTTCATTGGATGTTAATTTCCCCCAATCTTGACCTTCGTGTAAAACGGCATTATCCAACTCGTCGGTAACAGGATAATGGAAAATGTAAAGCGTATGATTGGGTTTGTGGCTTTTGTTATGAATAAGTGTGAGTCTTTCGCGAATAAGATTGACTTCAAGTTCTTCTTTTAATTCACGAATAACCGTATCAATCGGTTGTTCACCCGCTTCACCCATGCCACCAAAAAACGCCCACTTATTTGGGGATGCAATATATGGCTTATTATCACGATGATGCATCGCAATACGCCCGTCAGGCAATTCCAATAATGCACCTGCTGCGTAACTCATCAACTACCCCTTATGGCGGGGAATGCTACCAATAGTATGTAAGCCAAGTTTATCTAGTTCATCTTTATGGTGTACTGTTTGATCAAAATACTCGGCGACGAACATTAGGGCAATACCAAGGATGAATGCAATTGCAATCCGAATGAGTGGTGCAAAACGATTGGTTAACGGCGGTGGTGCAGGTGTAACCAGCGGTTCGTCAAGTATCGTTACCTGTGCTGATTCACCACCAAGCTGTGGAAAATATGCCTGATTTTGTGTGACTAGAACGGTAATTACTGTATTTGCTACAGTTTCAAGCGAGGCTTGGTCAGGATGACTCAGATAGATTACGCCGACACTGCGGGCGTTATCAGCAGCGATGCCTAATAGATCCAAATTAATGTCAGTATCTGTCAGCTCGTTTGCAAGTTCGTCACGGAAACTATTACTTCGCACCCAATCTGTAAACGCGTTGACGGTTAGTTCCGATGCTAACCACACGTCTTGATAGTCACCTTCACGTTGGGGTAAGTTGAATTCTTGGGCGGCACTGTAGCGGATGGATGTATTAAAGCCACCGGATACTGCGCTGCCGCTACTCAAGAAGTCTGGGATGACCAAGATTGAGACAATAACAACGGGTAACAATAACAGCCACCAACGACGACGTACTATACGAATGAGTCCCACAATTTCCATGTGTATCTATCTCTCTATTGAATTATTGGGTCGTTCCACTCAAATGGTTGTTTTGTTTGATGGGATGACCATGCTTGTTCAATGAATGCATTAATTTGTGTTGTAAAAATCTCAGTATCAAATTTTTGGGCGTGAGTGCGAATCTCGCTAGGATTATAACGGGTTGCATCAAAGTTTTGCATGACCGACTTCAAGCTTTCAGCAGTTAAATCATCAAAGTGTTCTCCTGTGATGCCAGGAACAACAGTATCGAGTGCGCCACCACCTTTGTATGCAATCACGGGGCGACCTGCTGATTGAGCTTGAACAGGGGTAATACCGAAGTCTTCTAAACCGGGGAATAGAAATGCTTTACACTTCGCCATTAGGTTGGGTAAATCTTCATCTGGTACGTACCCTAAAAATTCGACAGTATCACCTGCCATCGCTTGTAAACGTTCCATATCACGCCCTTTACCACCGACCTTTAACGGTAATCCCAACTCGGTGGCTACTTGTACGGCAAGGTCTATGCGCTTATAAGGGATTAAACGCGACACTACTAGAAAATAATCCTCAACTTCATCGTTTGGTACGGGTTGGAATCTCGATGTATCTACAGGTGGGAAGATGATCGTTGAGTCGCGACCATAGTAGGTCTTGATGCGATTTTGAATATCGGTACTGATCGCTATAAAGTGTGAAGCCCTTTGAGCTGCTTGGTAATCCCATCGTTTCATAATAGAAATTAGAGGACGTAATACTAATTCAACTGCCTTGCCGAATCCTTCACGAGCTGTGTAATGCTCTAGTTGCCAGACATAGCGCGTAGGTGCAAGGCAGTAACATATATGAACGCTGGTTTCATCAAACTGCAAACCATGACAAAACCCGCTCTTATTGCTCAAAATGACGTCGTATAAGGAAAGATCGAGTCCTCCCCATGCAATGGGATATGCAGGCAAGTATGGTTGATGATGATTGTGGATAGCGGGTAGTTTGTCTATCCACAGGGTGCGAATATCCCAATTTTGATAGTGGTCAGGCATCATGTCAGGGGCGAAGATACTCGTATAAATGGGGCTGTTTGGATAGCGATCAACCAACACATCCAACACATCTTCAGCACCGCCGATTTGATTAAGCCAATCATGTACAAGCGCGAGTTTCAAATGGGTCTCCTATCATTTGCGCGCAAGATGATACCACAAACCTAAGCGAGTCTATAGTCTGTTGATTTAAAAAGAACCATTTCTTTTTGAATGAAAAACTCGCCTTTTGATTGGATGATGGTTGTCAACTTGTCGCGAAATGCGTTTCTTTCGGTTTCTGTAACTTTATCGGCACGCATAGTTGACTCAAGATAATCAACCATTGGTTCAACTTCTGTTATCTGCAAATCGCTATCATACGGGACTGTTTCAACTTTTCCAAAGTGTTTAGTGAGTTGCTCAATTGCATTTTCAGCACGGAAGGGTAATTCACTATTCTTCCAGATATATTTTGATGTAATTTGTTCGACGAGATTATGGAATTCATACATGTGTTTTGAGCCTAACGTGACACTATGCAAGATACCTTTGTCTTTGAGTACACGACGAATTTCACCAATACCTTTGTCGCGGTCTGGTACATGGTAGAGCATGAAATTTGCCAAGATAACATCAAATTGATTGTTTTCAAATGGGACGTTTTGTATATCAACGACTTCGAAGTTAAAGCGTTCAGCATAGTCGCCGAGGTTGCGTTTGGCATCATCCAACATCCCCTCGGATAAGTCGGTTAACGTAATTGTCCAACCTTCGGGGATGCGATGAGTATTGCTTGTCCAAATTAACGCGTTGCCACATCCAAATTCAACAATATCGGCATCGACTGGGAAGTCTGCCAACATATGATCAAAAATCCATTCCGTATAATCAATAGGGTTGGTACTGAATTGTTCGTGGACACGGATGCGGGCAGATAAATTCTTCTCAGAAGCGTATTGCGTAGATTTGAGTGTTTCAGGATTAGTCCATTGTTCAGACATAGGATATTCCTCAGATAAGTAGGCAAAAGTGCGCGCATTATCTCATACACTCAGATGAAGAGTTTATCTCACTAGCAACTAGTCATTATCCATATTGAGGATCATTTGAATAGGTTTGTAGTATTGACGGTGAAATTCTATTGGTCCATATTTTTCGATTGCACGACGATGTTCTGCTGTACCATATCCTTTGTGCTTCGCAAAACCATATTGTGGGAATTCTGCATCGAGTTCCAGCATAAAGTTATCCCGCCAGACCTTTGCGATAACACTAGCACAAGCGATACTGAGGGAGTGCTTGTCTCCACTCACAATACTGACTTGCGGTATATCACGGCGTTCGGGCCACAACATATAATCCAAAAATAGGCAATCAGGTTCGAGTTCGTTATCTTCAAGTGCATTCGCAAGGGCTCGTTGCATGGCTGTTTTGGTTGCAGGTACAATACCCATTTCATCAATTTCTTTTGCGGAGGTATGACCGATACCCCATGCTAGTGCAACTTCTTTAATTGTATCAACTAGTGACTCGCGTTGATTGGGTGTCATCTCTTTACTATCACGCACACCTGCTAGTGCTTTATTTAAATCTTTGCGATGTAATGGTAATGCGACTGCACCTGCCGAGACAGGACCTGCCCATGGGCCGCGTCCGGCTTCATCTATGCCGAAGATGACACGGCATCCCATGTTATAGTAGTTGCGTTCATGGATGAGGCTAGCAGTTTTCGGCTTTTTAGCTTTTTTGCTCATAGATACCTTTACGCCAATTTTGACGAATTTCCCAGATTTCCCGTAACATCTTGACTGAATCATCCCATAATCGCATCGTTGAATAGGGATCATAATACCATGTGATAGGTATCTCTTTGATGGTATATCCCCGTTTTTTGGCGATAAATAGCAGTTCGACATCAAAGCCAATACCATTCATGCGCTGGACATCAAATAGGTCATCTGCAACACTTGCATGAAACATTTTGAACCCACATTGTGTGTCTTCGAAATCGGGGAGGGCAGCAAGTTTAATAATGATATTATTTACACGCCCCATTAGATGACGATAGGCAGGCTCATTGACGCGCTTTGCACCATGCACTTCACGGCTAGCGATGATCACTTGATGATCGTTAACATAGGGTGGGAGAAAATAAATAAGATCGTCAATTTCCATGGATAAGTCAGCATCGCAAATAAAACGCCATTCACCCTGTGCTGCTAACATACCCTGTTTTACAGCGAGACCCTTACCGCGCATATTGTCAGGTGATTGAATTACACGAATATAGGGGTAACGTTCGGCATATTCTAAGGCGACTTCGTATGTACGGTCTTTACTACCGTTTTCGACGATAATGATTTCAGTGTCATAGTCTTGTTTTTGTAAGAATACATCTATTTTTACCAGACTCGGCGGAAGACGAAATTCTTCGTTATGGGCTGGAATGATGATACTTAGAAAAGGTGCAGATTGTTCAGTCAAACAGCTTATCTCCGTCTTTGTTCAGTCAATTACACGTTATACATGCACAATTGGTATTCATTTAGTCACTCAGTGTAATCCCGTGTCATTTGATAATCAACAGCAGGTCTACAGCGTATAAGAATCGTCAGGAATGCGTGAGGATACTGTCGATATAATCATCATCTACGGTCTTCATTGCTTGGATTTGTTTGCGCTTACGCAAAGCACTGGGTAGTGTAATCAGTCCACGTCCGATGCCGCGCAATCGTGCACGGGCTGCTTCGCCACGCCAAGCACGTACCGCTTCCCACGTGATGCCAAGTTGACGTTTGAAAATTTGCCATCCATATTTTTGCCATAAACTACGTGGTAAGTTTTTGACCACAATCCAAATGCTATTGCGTCCATCATGGAAGCTAGCTGTTACACCGCCTCCTGTGGCTGACAAATGATGATAGACAACGGCAGTTGGGACATAAAGAACTTTATGCCCTGTAAGTTGAGCACGCCACGCAAGGTCTACATCTTCCAGTAAAAAAAAATAGTCATTATCGAGTAATCCTATTTTATCGAGCATTGTTTTACGATATGCAGATGACCCGCCACAGGCACTAAAAACATAATCTTCTGTTTCGTATTGCCCCTCGTCTTTTTCCCATACACCACGATTACCTGCTCGTCCGTCGGTTGTGAAAAAGTCGCCAGTGGTGTGGAGATGATCGCGTTTATCAAACAATATCATCTTGCTGGCAATCATACCAACGTCAGGATGACGATCAAATGCACCGACTATTTCTGCAACCCAATCTGGTTCGACTTCTGTATCGTTATTGAGCAGAGAAATAATATCGCCTGTTGCGGCTTCCATCCCGATATTACACGCCCCTGTAAACCCAAGGTTTTCCTCAAGTTCAATCAAAACAACTTCAGGATAGTTTGTTTTGATGTACTCCTGTGACCCATCCGATGAAGCATTGTCAACGATAATGACTTCAACTGAAGCATGTGTTTGGGCTCGGAGTGAATCCAGACAGGGTTGTAGAAAATGTTTGGCGTTCCAATGAGGAATCACAATTGAAAATACGGGTTCGGACATTAAACGCTCTCTTTGCTCAGAAAATCATCAACTGCATCTTGCCATGACCGGAATGTAATACCCATACTTTTTCCTGCGATATTGTCCAATGGGGTGTATTCAGGAGGTAGGGATGGTCGTTGCCACTGATGACGGCTAATCTGCGCGATAGGGGTGTCAGTATATCCGGCTTGATTCAATGCATATCGAGCAAACTTCCAACGGGAAACTGCACCTTGATTTACAAAATGATAGATACCATAGCGGTCAGTTGTGATGAGGCTGGCAATCGCCTCTGCAACATCGTTTGTATATGTTGGGTTGGCAACTTCGTTTGTTACAACCCGCAACGATTTTCCGGCTTTGACAGCGTTTAAGATTGCTTGAATAAAGTTGCCACCGCCGTGTGCAAATAACCATGCAGTTCGCACAATGTAATGCTTTGGATTGACCTGTTGTACAGCACGCTCTCCATACCACTTGCTATAAGCATATGGATTAATCGGGTTGGTTTGGTCAAACTCCGTATATGGGCGGTTGAGTTTTCCATCAAAAACTTCGTTGGAGCTCACGTATAAGATCGGAATATTGAATTGTGCCGATGTAACCGCCATATTGTGTGCACCGACACCATTTATCAAAATAGCCTTTTGTGGGTCTAAAGCACAACCGTTGACATCTGTCCACGCTGCGGGATGACACACTATATCGGGTTGGTGTGCTTGCATGAGTTGCTGGCAAGCAGAGTAATTCGTTATATCAAGACGTTCTACATGATCACCGACAATATCTGCACCGACAACTGTATGTTCCCCCGATAGTTGTTGTACAAGCTGTGTCCCGAGTTTACCGCTAGCTCCTGTAATTAGAATTTTCATGAGTCACTTTCTTGTGTGTTCCATGTTTGGTAAAGGGTGTTAATTTCATTTTCCCAGAATATTGTTGGGTTGGATATATCGCGCCCAAACTGTTGTGCAAACTTAAAAAATCCATCACCGGGTTGACCTGTTGATTGACGTACGACCAATGCGCACATCAAACCGCGCCCTGCTGTTTCCTCATCATGGCAAATCTCTCGTAATAGTGCGCCAAGCGCGTATGATCCCGCATGTAATATTGCTGATGTTAATTGTCGTGCCACTCGGCCATAGGTGATGGTGGTTTTTTGGTGCGCGACATCTATCAACATTTCACGGATCTCTGCTTTGATATTGCGCCATTCTGTTTGTGTGAACCCGTATTTTGTGCTCATGCTACATTCTACCGTTAGCGGAAGGTTGCGACTAGTTGTGTCTCGGTAACGACAATATCGGATAGACGGTATGAATTACCATTTGTCTGTAGACTCAATTGACCCAATATCTGATTTGCTGTCGTTTGAATCTCACGGATTTGTTGACCAATTTCATTATTTGGTATCGCAAATAATGTACCGTTGATGTTCACTGCTTCGACTTGGATGCGGTTGTTGGGTGTGAGTGAGACAACTGCGGAAATTGGTTGCCATGTATTGAGGCTGCTGATGTAGGCTTCACCTGAGATTGTTCCGATGCCTGTTCCAAGATCAACAGTGACATTTCGGAATGTACTAGCAGATTCTGTGCAAACATCTGTATATTGGGCGCATAATGTTCTTATACCACCCTCAGATAGGGTGATTTGAGCTGAATCAGTCCCATCACTATCTATACCAGTTTGTATTGTGTAAGCAGATGATGCGGGAAGAAATTGCGATCCATATCCACCTGCTGATAAAGTTGTGTTGGATGTGGTCTGTGCATTTTGGATAACAGGGACCGGTTCTGGTGTGGCTTGTAGGATATTTGTATCAATGGTTTCGAATCCAGCTAATCGTAATCCGATAGATGGAATGGCAGGGGCAAGGATGAAGATGACCACACCAATTATTACGATGAGTCCAATAAAGATAAGTCCACAGCTACACCCTGATAGCCCTTGGCTACGGCGAGATTGGTATCGTTCGATTCGCAAAAGTACCTCATTTACCTGTTACAATCGGATCATTATTCTACCGGAGATTCACAATGAGAAAATATGCGATTCTACTACTCTGTATAGTTGTTTTTTCAGGTTTGAGTATCGCTCAAAATCCCATCACGCAGAGTTCACTAGGGGACAGTTACTTCCCTGAATTAGGCAACGGTGGCTATGATGTGCAACATTATCATCTTGAAATTACGCCTGATTTTGAAGTTGAGGCACTGGATGCAACTGTTGTGATTTTGATGGAAGCCACACAAGATTTACCTGAACTTAATCTCGATTTTTGGGGCTTTGAGATTACAGAGTTGACAATTGATCGTGTACCTGTTGAGTTTCGACGTGACGGTATTGAGCTAACGATTATTCCGACAACTCCTATTCTATCTGGAGAATTGGTGTCCGTTTCTATCTCATACAATGGTCAACCCCGCGAGAGACTTGATACAAGATTTTATCCGGTTGGCTCATCGGGTTGGAATTTCCATGATAAAGGTGTATTTGTAACAAGTCAGCCACGTGGGGCATCGTTGTGGTATCCGGTGAACGATCATCCTACCGACAAAGCGACCTATAGCTTTGACATTACTGTACCATCATCATATGTTGTCGCAACCAATGGTCAATTGATTGATATTGTTGAAAATGATGGATTATTGACATATCGCTCGGAAACAAATGATTTAACAGCGAGTTACCTTGTTACAGTGCATATCGGTGACTTTGTTTATGATGAACAGCAGGCTGAAAATGGACTGTCAATTCGTAACTATTTTGCTAGTGATTTTGGCAGTTTTGCTACGAATCTCTTCGCAGAGACAGCAGAAATGATTGAATTCTATGAAGGGATAATTGGCGAATATCCGTTTGACGTATATGGTAGCGTTGTATCGAATGTTGACCTGCCATTTGCGTTAGAGACCCAGACACTTTCGACCTATGGGATACGCATCCTTGATGATTCCGTGCGAACGCATGTTACACTTGCCCATGAAGTTGTGCATCAATGGTACGGTAATAGTGTGAGTCCAGCGCGTTGGCAAGACATTTGGTTGAATGAGGGATTTGCATCCTATTTATCCTTGTTATGGGCGGAAGAAAAGTATGGTGGGGATATACTCATAAGGATTCTTGATAATTGGTATGAAGATTTGACTGCACCAGATTTTCTTGTAGATTCTCCTCAAGCAATCGGAAATCCGTCACCACAGCAAATGTTTCATTCATCGGTCTATTGGAAAGGGGCATTAACCCTGCATGCATTACGTCAGCAGATTGGCGATGATGTGTTTTTTGAATTGCTTCAGGCGTACTATCAAACTTATCGTGATCGTTCAGTAACGATTGAGGAGTTTATTGCATTGACGAATGCGTTTACTGGAAGTGATTTAACTTCATTTTTCAATAGCTGGCTATATGAGCAGTCTGTACCCGATATTGAATTTGAGTAGGGCGCGTTAGATGCGCCCTTATAAATTTAGCTTTCGTCGGCGGATGCAAGACGCTCACTATATTGTTGTTTATAAAATTCGAGATATTCTCCGGTCTTGATTTTCCGCCACCACCATTCATTTTCCATATACCATTTGACAGTTGCTTCAATGCCTTTGTCAAAGTCATATTCGCGCACCCAACCGAGGTCGCGAACTTTTTCGGCAGTCATGGCATAACGGCGGTCGTGACCTTCACGGTCTGGGACATGCTTGACCAATGATTCGGGTTTGTCCAGAATACTAAGGATGCGTTTCGTCACATCAATGTTAAAGCGTTGATTTTCACCTGCAAGGTTGTAAGCTTCACCGGACTCGCCTTTATGCAAAACAACGTCAACACCGCGTGCATGGTCATCTACATAAAGCCAATCACGAACTTGTTTCCCATCACCATATAATGGTAGGGGTTTGTCATCAATGGCTTCGGTCGTGAAGAATGGAATTAATTTTTCGGGATACTGATATGGACCGTATGTGTTGCTACCCCGTGTCACTACAGTATCCATGCCATACGTGACATTATAGGCACGTACCATCAACTCTCCACCAGCTTTACTTGCAGCGTATGGGCTATTTGGTAAGAAACGATCGTCTTCTACTGATAAGCCATCTTCAATATCACCATAGACTTCATCGGTAGAAACATGACAGAAGCGACCGACCCCATGCTTGCGCCCCTCATCGAGCAAAATATAGACACCAACAACATCTGTATGAATAAACGCATCTGGATCTAGGATACTGCGGTCTACATGACTTTCAGCAGCGAAGTTAACGATCGTGTCAATTTGATGTTCGGCTAAAGTTTGCTGGACTTTTGCACGGTCTGCAATATCACCGCGTTCAAACCGATAATTTTCTTCGTCGCTTACATCAAGCAGATTATCCATATTGCCTGCATAAGTCAGTTTGTCATAACAGATAATATTGTAGTCAGGATATGTATTGACCATGTGGCGTACAAACGCGCTACCGATAAAACCTGCACCACCGGTTACGAGGATATTTTTCATTCTGATTTCTCCTCTGGTTTTTCATCCGACGTGTTGTCAGCATTGGTTTCGGACTTTGCCTCTGTTGATGCTTCAGCTTGTGTTTCGGTATCTTTGTTTTCTTCGGCCTTGGGGGTATCGTCTGTTTTTTCGTCTTCGATTTTACCTGTAACGAACATTTCTATGGCTTGTGCGACACCATCTGCATCATTACTGCCAACAACCTGATCAGCAATATCTTTTAGCTTTTGAACGGCATTACCCATTGCCACTTTCGTACCGACTGCTTCTAACATCTCAATATCATTTTCGCCGTCACCGATTGCCATCGTGTTTTGTGGCGCGATGTTGAGATCTTTCATGACGCGCATGACTGCTTTACCTTTTGAGGTATTTGCAGGTAAAACTTCGAGAATACCTTGGACATTGGCACGAGTTAGATGTATTTCACCATCGAGTTGTTTGCTGAGTTGCCAGCGGAGCGCAGCCACTTTACTTTCTTGACCATAGAGGATGACTTTGTTGATTTCAGTAGAATCGAGATGGTTGACCAATGCGCCGACGGATTCTGCTTTGGGCTCACCATACTCCGCAATTTTATCCGCAACTTCATCGGCACGACGCGTCAAGATGCGGTTCCCACTATATGCCAATACACCAAACCCACGGTCTTCTGCGAAGTTGATAATACGACGCAGGATTTTCTTATCCATTACAGTATTAGTGCGTATTGTGCCGTCACCATTGTAAATAATGAGTCCTTGTGAAAATACACCTGGTGATGTAATGTCGAGCTCTTCCAATAACCCTTCAGCGGCAAAACGCGTTTTCCCAGTGGCGAAGACAACTTGCACGCCTTGTTCCATCGCTTTTTTGACTGCTTTTTTGTTGCGCTCACTCAATTCATGTTTGCTATTAAGTAGCGTCCCGTCGAGGTCAACGGTAATGAGTTTAATATCTTTTCCCATATGTTATATCTCTATTCTCTCTATACTGTTTGATCTGCTATACCCATAATGTGCCGTGATCGCCTAAGTTCATTTTTATGCCACTTGGCTTATTATCACTGCGCTTGACGGTTGCGTTACGCCCAATGAGGCTGTCGCGCAATGTTTTTTCAATGTCGATGACGCGACTGTTTTCCAAAATAATACTACGTTCAATCTCGCAGTTACGCACTTCACAATTGTGATATACGCTGGTGAATGGCCCGATGTAACTGTTTTCGATGATTGTGTTTTTACCGATGGATGTTGGACCACGTACAATACTGTTGATGATCTTTGCACCGTCTTGAAGTGTTACTCGTGCGTCAACTGTTGATTCAGAATCGACTTCTGCAGTTTCTGCGATGGTTGGTGCAATTTCTTCGAGTACATGACTGTTGGCTTCTAACATATCGGTTGGTTTACCTGTATCAATCCACCAACCTTTATGGACATGTGGGAAAACTGTGTAATCGTTGTCGATTAGCCATTGAATTGCATCGGTAATTTCAAGTTCGCCGCGCCCCGATGGTTTGATCGAATTGACAGCTTTGAAGATATTATTATCGAACATATAAATTCCGACCAACGCCAAATTACTGGGGGGTACTTCTGGCTTTTCGATGAGTTGTTGGATACTGCCGTCTTCACGTAATTCTGCAACACCATACGCTGACGGATTTTCGACTTCCTTGAGAACGATTTGGCTATTCCAGTCATTATCCGAGAAGTCACGAATCAATGTGCTGATGCCACCTTCAATTACATTGTCACCGAGGAACATCACGAACGAATCATCCCCGATGAAATCATGCGCTATTTTTACAGCATGAGCCAGTCCATCTGGGCTATCTTGCGGGATATATGTGAGTTTAACACCCCATTCTGATCCATCGCCAAGTGCTTCTTGAATTTCGGGTGCGGTGTGTCCGACGACGATGCCGATTTCTGTGACATCCGCTTCTTTAATTGCTTCAATGACGCGGACGAGAACGGGTTTGTTGGCGACAGGGATGAGTTGTTTGGCACGGGTGTAGGTTAGGGGGTAGAGGCGTGTTCCTTTACCACCACTTAAGATCAGTCCTTTCATGCAGTCTTGTCTCCTGTTCCTTATATGGTTTGTATTTTGCGAGAAGTTATCTTATTTTTCAACATCAAGCCGATGACTGAGAAGCCAATCGTAAATTTCAGGATTAGCATATGTTTGTGTCCATGAGTCGTGACCCACATCATCATACACTGTAAGCTTAGGATTTCCCCCATATTCCTTTAAATGAGAAACTAAATATTCTGCTGATGACAGTGGGACAATTGTGTCGGCTGATCCATGGAAATGCCATAGTGGTAAGTGTATGATCTTTTTTAGACGCTCTGGATAATCTAGCTCATTGCGCTCACGTCCACAAATTGGGATGGCTGCAGCAAACAAGTTTGGATATTCTGTTATGAGTGACCATGTGCCTGCGCCACCCATGCTTAGTCCGGTGATATAGACGCGTGAAACATCGACTTGGTAAGCATCAAAACAGCTACGTACCAATTGGTACAATCCAATCAGGTGATATTCCCACTTGGTATTGAGTGGGCATTGAGGAGCGATGACAATAAATGGTAGATTATCACCAGATTCGAGTTTAGCTGTTAGCCCTTCTTTTTTAATGAGTTCCAGATTATTCCCCCGCTCGCCTTTACCATGTAAGAATAAGAGCAAAGGATAGGGATCATCAGATGTTTCATAACCATCTGGTAAATACACAAGATACGGTAAATCGCTTAGCTTGCCATATGTGAATATGTGCGGCTGTGTCTGCATAATCTAATAAGCAATTTTGTTTTCGCTAGGTGCATTGGTCAGCACTGCACCAACGATGCGGATATGTACACGTTCGAGTGCTTGGCGTGCTTGTGCTGTATGGTCGCGACGTGTATCCCCAGCGCGAACAGCAAGTAAAACACCATCAAGTTTAATGCCCAATAATGCTGCGTCGGTGGCTGCCAGTACGGGCGGGCTATCAAATAAAATATAGTCAGCACGTGCTTTTAACACCCCAATAATTTCATCCATGCGCTTCCCACTTAGTAGATCTGCTGGATTAGGCGGTAATTCACCGGATGTCAGAATTTGTAGGTTGTCGATGTCGGTGGCTTTGAGTGGAGGATTGCTGATGGCTGTGTCATCAACCATCATATTGGTGAGACCCTGTTGATTGTCGAGACCCCAGATGGTTTGCTGTTTCGGTTGACGTAAATCTGCATCAACAAGAATTGTTTTATTGCCACCCTGCGCAAATGTCACAGCAAGATTGGCAAGTGTGATGCTCTTTTGATCATCTTTGGCGGGTGAAGTGACGAGTAGGGTATGAATTGGATTTTCAACACTGCTGAACATCAGGTTAGTACGCAGAGTACGATATGCTTCTGCCGATGTTGAGCGTGGATCAGATAAAGTAATCAGGTTTGCATTCGCCATATATTTGCTCCTAACAGGGCGCAAAATCGCTAGTTTTCAAAACGGCATCATTTTACCGTATCCCGTAACGTGTCGTTAGGGCTAATCAGACGGATGATATGTTGATGTTGGACGATTTAGATACAATGCTAGATCGACTATTTCTCACTTTACCTATAAGTTGAAGTCCAATGTAACTTGTTCAATGCCTGATGAATCCAGTGATTGAGCAATATTTGATAGGGATTTAAATGGTGTCGGATGAATGAAATCGGGTGCTAAATCGGCTAGCGGGATGGCAACATGTGCCCAGCGGGTGATGTCTTCATCAGGGGCTTTCCATGGTTTATCGCCATACTCGATATATTGGGTGCCCCATAGGGAAATATCGAGATCAATTGTACGAGGTGCATTTTTATTATTGGGGTCGCGCACACGCCCTAATTCAGTTTCAATCCGATCAATTACTTGGGTTTTGAATTCTAGCGGTGTGCGGTAAGTATGTACTTTAACTGCCATATTGAGGAAGTGAGATTGTTCAGTATAGCCTTGCGGTGCAGTGCGATACACAGACGAGGTTGCTAGAAGTGTGGTGTAGTTGCGGAGTAAATGAACCGCTTTGATGATATTTTCTTCAGGTGCGATATTCGAACCTAGTGAGACATAGATAACAGACTTTTGATAATCTTCTGGACGACGCTCAATACGGACACCAACGGAATCTGAACGACGCAATGCACCGGGTTTATGCAAACGGACTTGTACATACGGGGCATGATGCTCAACAATACATAACCTAGCGATTTCTTCAGCTAGCTTTTCTACTAGGAAATACTGTGCATTTTCGACATGGCGGATGATCGCTTTGGTTACTGTTTTATAATTATAGGCATCATCAGGGATATCGGTTTCTCCTGCACGGAGTCTGTTGGTTCCTAAACGTAGACTTAGGACAACTTCTTGCTGTTCATTTAATTCATGTGCACTAAAGCCGATCTGCGTCCGTAAGCGCAAATTGTCAATTTCGATAATGTCCATATGCGATCTCCTGTACTCAATATCCGACACAGTTTAGCACACCACCATTGAGTATCTAATGAAAGATGCCTGAGAGATCAATAGCTGTATAAACTAATAATAGCCCGAGGATAATATTGACGATGCGTTGTATTTTAGGGTTGCTAAGATAACGTTTTATCAGTGCGCCCATAATCGCCCATGATGAAGTGGTGCAGAATGCCACAGATGCTAGAAAGAGGGCTGAGAAAATCAAAAAAATGATGTTATTTGTGATGGATGCTAGAAAGGATGTGTAGAGCGTTAAGGCGTAGATCCAAACTTTTGGATTTAATGCTTGTAACATCAGCCCATTGATATAGCCTAATGTGGGAGATTGATGTTCATCCTCATTATCATCAGTACTGAACTGATAACTTGATTTGACTGTCTTGTAGGCTAACCATAAGATGTATCCTGCCCCGATAATCCTCATGATCGTTTCCACCGATGGGAGTATTGTATACAGCGTATTTGAGATGATTCCTGCTACAAGCATAATCACAAAAAAACCTGTCACAATACCACCAATATAACGCAATGTTTTAGGGTAACCATATAACACACCCATGCTCGAACTGGATATGTTATTGGGACCTGGTGTGAATGTTGTAATCACAACAAATGTCAGAAAACCAACAAAATTGATTGAATCCATAAATTTACCTAATTGCTATGTTTGCAATGGCATAAACTTATCAGATGTGAAGGGGCGAGTTTTGTAAAATGTTGCGGATTTAAACGTATTGTTTGGGTGTTATACCTGTGATTTGTTTGAATCGGTGTGTGAAATGGCTTTGGTCGGTAAAACCTGTCTGCTGTGCAATATCAGCGAGAGGATAGCCTAAGAGAAGAAGCTGTTTTGCTTCAGTAATGCGGCGATGTGTTAGATAGACATGTGGCGATACACGAAAATGTATTTGAAACATGCGCAGTAAATGATAGCGACTGATGTGGACAGCATCTGCAATTTGCTGGAGTGTAATGTCTTCGTAGTAGTGCGCATCAATGAAATCTTTCGCTTGTTCTAAATAGGTGGGATGTGTGAGTTGTGTGGGGACAGGTTGTGTATCATCGGAATGCTGTATGATCAATTTGTATAACATATTGAAAAGTAGCACGTCGCGCTCTAGCTTAGATGTCGTCTTGTTCTCAAATCGTAGATGTGTAAATAGCATCTGTTGGAAAAGCTCTGTATTTTCGATAACTAGATTTGGGAAGAAGATAGGACGTGTTGAGGTTTTATTAAGTTGTTCTGCGACCTCTTGAAGCATACTCACGCTTGGGTAGAACATACGATATGTCCAACCAATGTTGAGATCATGTGCAAAACCGGTGTGTAGTTCTCCGGGATTTATGACACATATAGTACCCGCCGGCATATACTGGTGCTGATGCTGATATTTAGTATCTTGTGCACCAGATAATGTAACTCCGATTGCATACTCATCGTGGAAATGTGTTGTAAATGTATGTTTAAAATATGTGGCTTTAAGTAATTCTAGATTATCAATATCATGATCAATCCAAAACTTAGCTTGTTCTTTTTGTCTGCTCATGCACTGACTATATAGTGTTATTCGTCTTCTGGCAAAACATAATCTGAAATAGCCGAACACATCAAGGCAACACCTAATGGTAAAACGTCTTCATCAAAATCGAACTTTGGATGATGGTGACCATAAGTGAGACCCTTTTGGGGATTTGATGATCCGAGTAGAAAATATGCGCCGGGGTATTCATCAAGGAAGAATGAAACATCTTCGGATGCCATTGTAATAGCTGTATCGTCCATGCATGTATTGTCAATGATGCGGTTAAAACTCTGTTTCGCACGCGCAATCACATCTTCATTATTGACTGTTGGGATATTTAGATGCTTGACGATTACTGTTGCTTCACAACTGACTGACTCACAGACTTTACGGCTAACTTCGCGCACATGTTGCTCTAGTAATTCGCTAGTGTAGGCGTTGAATGTACGGAATGTACCTGTAATTTCAACTGTTTCGGGAATGATATTATGAGTGTAGCTACTGGTTTTTACACCTGTGACGGATAAAACCACAGCGCCCGCCATCGCATCCATTTTTCGCCCGACAATGGTATGAAGTGCTGTGATGAGTTGTCCAGAACAAGCTACGGGATCAATTGTGGTATGGGGCATCGCGGCATGACCACCTTTGCCTTTTACAGTGATTTTAAACGTTGATGAACCAGACATAATCGCACCCACACGTACGCCAATTGTGCCTAATCGTAGGGGTTGCCATAGGTGTAAACCAAGGACGTAATCGGGTTCTGGGTTTTCAAGTAGATTGTCATTGATCATAGCTAAGGCGCCGCCCGCACCCTCCTCGCCGGGCTGGAACACAAATTTGATGCGCCCTGCAATTTTATCGCGATATTTTGATAGAATTTTCGCAATACCAAGTGCAATTGTCATATGCCCATCATGACCACACGCATGCATTACTCCGTCATTTTCCGAGACAAAATCTAACCCCGTCTCTTCGTGTATGGGTAATGCATCCATATCAGCCCGATACATGACTGTTGGTCCATCATGATCACCTTCTAAAATTGCTACAACACCAGTCTGTGCAACACCAGTTTGTACTTCTAATCCTAGTTCGTTTAACTGTTTAGCGATGATTGCGGAAGTTCGTTGTTCTTGGAAGGCAAGTTCTGGAAAACGGTGAAAATCTCGACGTTGCTTTACTAGGTCATCATATAAAGCATCTGCTTCTGCTTTAAAGTTAATCATGTTGCATTATCCGACTGTTGGTGAGTAATTTATGAGTATTGTAATGCAGATTACAGTCTTACTGTGTAAAGAATCGTCTACCGATAGATAACATTAATTCTTGATAAGCTCATGTGTATAAATTACATAAATAAAGAATTGTAAGTGTAAGGATTAAAATCTCTCCATCATCTTAAATTAAGGACACACTTAACTAGGCACCTATACTAGAAGTGTACAACTAATTACCTACAAACTATTGTGCGATATGCACTATTAAAGGATAACCTAATGACGGACAATGGACACAGATTGCCTAAAAACGGCGCCGAGGGCAATGGCAATGGTCACAATGGATACACCAACGGAAATGGTCGTGTCATTGTAACTGAATTTGC
The DNA here is from genome assembly GCA_002428985.1 of Anaerolineales bacterium UBA6055. GTDB lineage: Bacteria > Chloroflexota > Anaerolineae > Aggregatilineales > Phototrophicaceae > UBA6055. The sequence continues at coordinate 29,471 of DIYL01000027.1, forward strand.
CAATGGTGCTGTGAATGGGCATGAATCGCAATTGGATACCGTTCCTGAACACGAGAATTACTTAATGAAAACCAACGGCAAGCATTCCATTGACTATACAGCCAAAATCAATACGCAAACTACGGCATCTAACGGACTCAATGCCGCGATAAATAGTCAATCCAATGTCGGGGTTGCACAGCCGATTAGCATCCAAAATCGCGATCGAGGCCCTGAGCGTCGTTATGATGACGACTTCGTTGTAACGTCGGAGTACAAGGAGTCGTTACCTGATCTACAGAATGGCCCCTCATCCTTAATTGCAGGTAAGCCAGTGTCGATTCCGCAGGTCGGCATCCACAACTTCCGCTTACCGATTCGCTATTTGACGCGTGATGGCGGAAACATTCTGCTGGAAACGTCCGTTACAGGAACTGTCTCCCTAGAGGCCTTTAAAAAGGGAATCAACATGTCGCGCATCATGCGTACCTTCTACGAACATCGCGACGAGACGTTTTCACTCGATTATCTGTCGGATATTCTGCGTGACTACAATGCCAAAATCGGTGGCATGGAAGCACGTCTGACGTTGCGGTTCCGCTACCCGATGCTTAATGAATCGTTACGCTCTGGTCTGTTTGGGTATCAATATTATGATGTGGCTCTAGAGTCACGTATGGATTCTACCGGCATGGTTCGGAACTTTATACACTTCGACTTCGTTTATTCGTCTACCTGCCCTTGTAGCTACGAGCTTTCGCAGCACGCCATTGAAGAGCGTAACGTAGCGGCAGTGCCGCATAGTCAGCGTTCGGTAGCGCGTGTCAGTGTCGAGACCGATGGCTTCGTATGGATTGAGGATTTGCGTGACCTATGTCTGGACGCCCTCAAAACAGAAACACAGGTTATGGTCAAGCGAGAGGACGAGCAGGCATTTGCCGAGCTCAACGCAGCTAACCTGAAATTTGTGGAAGATGCAGTGCGTCTGCTCTATGAAGTTCTGGAAAATGACAGACGAATCTGTGACTTCAAGGTGATTGCCTCACATCAGGAATCGCTACACAGCCACGATGCGGTGGCAGTGATTGTAAAGGGAATAGATGGTGGCTTTACGGCTGAAATCGAGCCTAGCACCATGACCTCAATGATCCACAAAGCGTAATCTGCGCTGCACAAAAACAATCAACTTAGCCCGATCTACCATATGTTAGACTCGGGAACTCACTAAGGTGAAGTGCTGTTACGGAACACGACTCTAATGTGAAAACAAATGCGATGGTTGGAGATTTCAAAGTGGATCCATATGTTCGCAACGAATTCCTGACCTACAGTCAACGGTCAGCTAAACACTAGACAAATCCATCCCATATTTCTCTCTCTTTTTGGCAGGCGCACTCTTTACGGGTGCGTTTGCTGTTTCTATGGCTTCTGCGAATAAATTATTATATTGTCTAATCGAAACTCAATGAGATTTTTCTCAATGTGATGATTTATTCTTACTTGCGTCTCTGAGAATTTTTCATAAAAGTATGGTGATATTCCACCTGCTCTATATGTTGCAACTTTTCTACAAATCAGGTCAAAACGATCACATTGCCATATTCTGTATATTGCATCTGAATCCCCACCTACACCAACAGCCCACCATGAATCGACATGATAAGCATAGCTTGCTGTATATAAGGAACCATTGTGCCGATAAGCTTGGAGTCCCGTTAAAGTTGACATAGAACACGAAATACATAAAGTAATGCCGATGCATACCCAAATGAATATTTCATAAATTGGTGGTATTTTTGGCTTTAATGCAATAAATGCCACAACGAATGTGATTGGTAGTAGTACACATAAATTGAAATGCACATTTAAAAGTGTTTGGCTGAGCTTGTGAAGTGTATATAAAATTGTGATTTCTGAGACAAAATAGTATACAGATGTTAGAACAACAATACTTATAATTATAATAAGTATTGTTGTCGTATTTGAGATGTAGAACTTATTTAAAGCATTGCTTTTCGTTTTCATATCATTAATCGTTTTGATTTTATATACACAAGGATTGAACAATTGTCGTATTTGGGGAGTGAAGATTATGGATGTTAATTGGGAGTCCGTTTTTGCGAAGTATAAACAACTTGAGACAGAGCGATGTTTCCTGCGCCCTGTAACACTGGACGATGTGCCAGCGATTTTTAGGTTGATGGGGGATCCTGCTGTAACACAGAATCTTGGGCGACATCCGTTGCCTACGTTAGCTGATGCCGAGCAAACTGTTCAACGGTATCTAACCCAATATGAAGAAAAACGTGGCATGATATGGGTCATCTGTGATCGTGATACAGGAGCTGTTATCGGCAACTGTCTTATTTTCAACTTAATTAAAGCACACTATCGGGCGGAAGTCGGCTATGCGCTGATTCCTGAGTGGTGGGGCAAGGGCATTATGAGTGAAGTTCTGCCAACTGCCATTACATTTGCTTTCAAGCAGATGCAGTTACATAGTGTGTTTGCGCAGATTGACCCTGAAAATACTGGATCGCGTAAATTACTAGAAAAATTTGGATTTGTTCAAGAGGCTTATTTCCGAGAAGATTTTTTCCATCCAGTCCATCAAAAATTCACAGATACCGCTATTTTATCGTTGCTCAAATCTAGATGGCATACGCATGGGTAAAGTATGATATACTCTGATTATTGTATTTTAAGGATATAACACACGAATGACACTACTCCCTGTATTTATTCTTATGATGGATGTTGCTCCACATAGGGAAAATAGATGTGTCATAGATTAATAGTCTGGTAAGTTTTGAATTTCTAAAGCCGTAGACACATGTCTGCGGTTTTTTTATTGTGTGGAATGGAGCAACAAATGATCTCGAAATTTGAAGTAGTTAAAGATTTACGAACGTTTCTCATTGTCTGGCTTGGACAATTTGTCTCGCTAATTGGGTCGGCGATGACCCGCTTTGCCTTAATTATCTGGATATTTATGCAAACAGGCGAAGCACTTGACCTTGCATTACTTGGGTTCTTCTCATATCTCGCGTATGTTCTGATGAGTGCTTATGCTGGGATTCTTGTTGATCGATATGATCGAAAGTTGATCATGATGCTGGCAGACAGTGTATCGGGTATCTCGACGATTATCTTGCTAATGCTTTTATCAAATGGACAACTGGAATTGTGGCATCTGTTTATTACATCTGCAATTTCTGGTGCGTTAGAAGCATTGCAAATCCCTGCATATAGTGCAGCAACAACCCTGATGATCCCAAAGAAACATTATAGCCGTGCATCCGGTCTCGTATCGTTTGCGCGATACGGTGCGGAGGTACTATCACCATTTTTAGCTGGTGCTATCCTTGGCTTTGTAGGAATTGAAGCTGTTTTGATGCTTGATATTGTCACATTCTTGTTCGCTGTGATTACACTCACATTTGTCAAAATTCCGACCCCTAAACGGAAAACTGATGAAGAAAAGCTATCGCGTTGGCAAGAATTAACTGTTGGCGCACGGTATGTGTTTGCGCGTAAAGGCTTATTCGGTGTAATGGTGATTTTTGTTGGGATTGGTTTCCTTGCTTCTTTAACGTACTTTTCGATTTTGCCAGCGATGATCCTTGCACGCACAGGTGGCGATGAAATCGCATTAGCAAGTGTGCAATCTGCATTAGGTTTAGCTGGCGTTGTCGGAGGCATAATCCTCAGTGTTTGGGGTGGTCCAAAGCGACTCATTCACGGATTTTTGTTGGGGGCAGGCTTATCATTTTTGATTGCTGATATGTTGTTTGCGTTAGGTAAGAACACCCAAGACTGGATGATTGCAGCATTTAGCGCGGCCGTGTTTATCCCATTTATTGATGGGTCGTATTATGCATTGTGGCAGAAGAAGGTCGATCCAGCATTACAGGGCCGAGTTTTTGCTTTTCGTAATATGTTTACGATGGCGGTGCGTCCATTCGGATTTCTATTGGGTGGATGGCTGGCTGATAATGTTTTTGAACCTGCAATGATGCCAGATGGAGCGTTAGCACCAATTTTAGGGGATTTAATTGGGACGGGAGCAGGGGCAGGGATGTCTGTTATGTTCATGTTTACAGCAATTGGAGGCATGATAATCAGCTTGAGCGGATACTTGATTCCAGCGATCCGTAATGTTGAACAAGATTTGTTGGATTTTGATGAGCTTGATGCCCGAGATTCGTAAATTATGTTATGCTTTATGGATGACACGCAAACATGAAATAAGGTGACATAATTAACATGCGTTTTTCAGTTGTAGTTGGGATTTTGTCTTCGATTTTATTGGTTCTTCCGTTTTCAAGCTTTGCACAAAATAGTTGTCCACCAGATACAGAGCGTTTGAATATTGGTGACACGTTTGAAGGGTTGATAGATAATAACCAAGCCATCATTCAGGCTTGTTTTAGTGGGAGTGCAGGGGATGTTGTATCGATCAGCTTATCGCGGGCGTCCGGTAATTTAGATACCTACTTGGAACTGACAGATGTCTCTGGTGATGATGTCTATGCGACCAATGATGATCGAAGTTTGTTATCAACAGACTCGGAAATTGTATTTGAACTAAGCGATGATAATCCTGTAATCATCAATGTGTCACGCTTTAATCAAGAAAGTGGTACAACCGAAGGTCAGTTTGTTCTGGCATTAAATGCTGAGGTCGAGGAAGACACGTCACAAGCTGAAACAGTACGACCTGATGACTGCCCGATTTTATACGATGTGATTAACTATGCCCAAACGATTGAAGATGAGATTGATAACCGAGATTATACTTACTTCTATTGTTTTGCTGGTTCGGCAGGGGATGAAGTAATTATCGACGCATCGGCTACTAGTGGCAACTTAGATACCTTACTTGTATTGACGGATATTCGTTTTGAAGAAATCTATGCTGAAAATGATGATCGAGAGATCGGTAATCGTGATTCTCGGATTGTTTTTGAATTACCAGAATCTGGTCCTTATCTCATTACGATGACACGTTATAACCTCGAAGACGGTGATACTGAAGGCGACTTCCAGCTTACAATACAGATCAATGACGGTACATTTACTGATGAAGACTTGTTTGGCATTCGCGAGCCGAATCCATATGAGTGTAATCGTCCTGTTATACGGGAGCTCAATGCCACCCAGTGGCTAGAAACGACAGAGGGTTACAATTTTCGCTTAAACTTTGGCTGTGAAGGTTTAGCTGTTGTTTCAATTTTGGGTGAATTGTTTGATGTACCGTATGCGTTTGTTGATGATGTCTTACAACTCGAATTTAATGATCAAAGCTATATTGTTGAATTACTCAACGATGGGAAGTTAACTCTTACAGGTGATGAGATTGAGTTTGTGTTTACTGATGTGGGACAATGCTCTGATGAATTAGTGCAAGATTTGAACGAAGGGGTTTGGTATTTGGGTCAAAATGATACCTTCTTCCGGATCGACTTCTTGTGTGGTGGTGTTGCACTTGTCACACTTGAATCCGTGGTAGTGGCTTACACCTACGATTTCGATACACGTCAAGAAACACTCTTCATCAATGATTTCAACAGTGACCCATGGACAGATGTATTCATCCTGCCGGGAATACAGATGTCTGTAGAAACTGTCGAGGATCCTTTCATTTTCACTAATGTTTTAACAGAAATTGACGATGGGAGTGATGCTGATATATAAATCACTTTAGGGGATTTGAGGCAAACCTTCATTTTCCCCTTGTACAGCAATTTGCTTCTATGTTATAGTTCTGTCCGCCGAAATTCAAACTAAGATGAAAACGGCACTCATCAAGAGCGAGTGAGAGACCGGCTCTAAGAACTCGCGGCAACCCCCAAAGCGTTGGGACGGTGCTAACTCCGGCAGAGATCAAACTCTGGCAGATGAGCGACACTGGCTTATACAGTACATTATCGCGCCCTCTGCCACGCAAGGCGTTTTTTTGTTGTCTATAGAAAGGAACTTACCGAATGTCAACTACATTCATGACATCTCCACAATATTTCTTCACCTCAGAGTCTGTATCTGAGGGACATCCTGATAAAATGTGCGACCAAATTAGTGATGCAATTTTGGATGCATTGCTCGAACAAGATCCTATGGCGCGGGTTGCCTGTGAAGTTGCAACAAGTACAGGCTTGATCGTTGTTATTGGCGAAATCAGCACAACTGCATATGTTGATATCGAAAAAATTGTACGTGCAACGATTAAAGATATCGGCTATACCCGTGCAAAATATGGTTTTGATGCAGAAACCTGCGGTGTGATTATTTCGATTAAAGAACAATCCTCTGACATTGCACAAGGTGTTGATAAAGCACTTGAAGCCCGTGAAGGTAGCATGAGCGAAGAAGAAATTGAAGCGACAGGTGCTGGTGATCAAGGTATGATGATCGGCTTTGCTTGTAATGAAACCCCTGAACTGATGCCATTAACCGTATCGCTATCCCACAATCTGGTACGTCGTTTGGCAAAAGCACGTAAAACAGGTGAATTGCCGTGGTTACGCCCTGATGCAAAAAGTCAGGTAACCGTTGAATATGAAAATGGCGTTCCACAACGTGTTGATACAATTGTAATCTCAACACAACATTCACCAGATATTAGTCAAGAAGATATTCGCAAACAAGTGATTGAACATATCATCCTTGATGTTGTTCCTGATAAATGGATCGATGATAAAACACGCTTCTTTATCAACCCAACTGGACGCTTTGTAACAGGTGGGCCACTTGGAGATGCTGGTTTGACTGGACGTAAAATTATCGTGGATACATATGGTGGTGTTGCGCGTCATGGTGGTGGTGCGTTCTCTGGTAAAGACTCCACTAAAGTTGATCGCAGTGCTGCTTATATGGCGCGTTACGTTGCTAAAAACGTCGTTGCTGCAGGATTAGCAGAACGTTTTGAGCTACAAGTATCCTACGCGATTGGTGTAGCAGAACCAACCTCATTAGCTGTTGAAACATTTGGTACAGGTAAAGTGTCGGATGAAGAACTTGATAAATTAATCCGTAAACACTTTGATATGCGCCCAGCTGCAATTATCCGTGATCTCGATTTGCGCCGTCCAATCTATAAACAAGTGGCAGCATATGGTCACTTTGGGCGTGATGATATCAATGTGCCTTGGGAACAAACCGATAAGGCTGATATTTTGCGTCAAGAAGCTGGCTTAGACTAGTCTCGCATAAATAGTTGCTTATGATAGGGTACACAAGTTGTGCCCTATTTTTATTCATGTATTTGAAACTTAGGTTTATAATAAGTTTGTACGCTTGCCGTGATATGTTCCTCACGGTATAGTGAGTCTATTAGCTGATGATATGCGCGACGGGAGTCCAATTATGCTCAGAGGATTAGGTAAGTTGATCTGGCGATTTATGGTGATTTTTTCCTTCATCGTCAATCTTGTGTTGATAATCGTTTTACTTGTACTGGGTATATTAATTTTTGAAATCAAAAATAATGTTGCCGACCCACTGGTGCAAGGGTTGCATCGAACAGCTGTTGGCTTGGATAAGGCGACAATTGATTGGACAATTCCAGTGCGCGATTCGTTGAGTATTGATCTTGATGTGCCAATTAATTCACAGACGATACAAAGCACGGTGTCTGAGTATAATGGACAGCCTGTCGCTCCGATTGCTGGGGAAACACTAGTAACATTAACCCGTGATGTGCCTCTTGTGATTAATAATGCGTTTATTCAAAGTCCTGACCTCACTTTGCGCAATGCTCAAGTTAATATTACCTTGCCTGCTGGTACAAGTTTGCCTGTCAGCTTAGATCTAGAGTTAGGTTTGCAGACGGATATTCCTGTGGCATTGGATGTACGCGCGGTTATCCCGATTCAGGAGACACAACTAACTGATCCAATTAATACACTCAAGCTACTGTTTGAACCATTGGCAATTGGGTTACATAATCTGCCAAGTGATTTCAATGAAGCAGGTGGCATGATTCAACGTATTTTAGACGGTCAACCGATTGACTTACTAAAAGTTGATGGGACTGGCGGGGTTAATGACCAACCCTATGTTGATTGGTATGGTTATAGTGTAACAGCGGGTGAAAATTACCCATTAGCGAACTCAGCGGTTCCGCCTCAAAATGTTCCGACAACGACGAATATTGTGCCATTAGGCGGTATCCCTGCCTTAGATGCACTGCTACCTGACCGTGAACAATATTATATGAATGATCAAACACCACTTACACTCAATGAGACAGCTAGCCAAAATATGACAAATATGGATATTAATCCTGCGACTTGGAATGGGTCTGGCATTATCGGTCCGTTAGTTGCTCAGGAAGCGACACCAGAATCAGTTGATGTGACTGAAACGGATACAAACCCGCCACCTGTTGGTGGTGACAATGGCATACAGCCTACATCATCTGGTATCATCCCGACTCCTACTTCGAGACCATAAAGAAGGAGTTAGTATGACTCAACAACCGCGAATCTGTGACTACGGAGATTCGACTTATCGGCAAGATTTTTGGGAAGGACAAGGGCGCGAATACGAAGATCGTGTCGAACGTCAAGTTCTTGCCCAATTACTGCCTGAGAGTGGCAAACGCCTCATTGAAATAGGCGCAGGCTTTGGTCGCATAACGAACGAATATCATATGTATGAGCAAGTTGTTTTGCTTGATTATTCACTTGAACAGTTACAATATGCTCGTCAGCAACTTGGTGATGATGGTTATTTATATATCGCGGCAGACGCTTATAATATGCCGTTCCAATCGGGTGTGTTTGATGGTGCGACCATGATTCGTGTGATTCACCACTTTGAAAATGTGCCAGCTGTCATGGGACAGATTGGGGATATTCTCGCCCCACAAGCAAAATTTATCCTTGAATTTGCCAACAAACGTAATCTCAAAGCGATGATTCGTCAGGTGTTGGGACGAAATGGATGGGATCCGTACGCACAAGATCCTGTTGAATTTGTTGAATTAAACTTTAACTTTCACCCCGACTATATGCAGGAACAAGTCAATCAAATTGGGTTTGAGTTGCATCAACTTATTCCGGTATCTTGGTTCCGCTCTGCCTTCCTCAAACGGACAATTCCAACAGGTATCCTTTCGAGTTTTGATGGTATGTTGCAAAAGACCGGATTGACATATTCACCGAGTATCTTCCTTGACTTGGAGTTGACTACACAATCACAGGATCAGGTTGATTTAGGTACAAATGAACTAACCGACATCTTAAAATGCCCACAATCTGGTACAACGCTTCAGCGCGATGCGGATGTTGCCATTAGTGAATCGGGTGTGCGTTGGGGAATCTATGATGGGGTATATGACTTCCGCAATCCGCTAGACTGATATACTTGGTTTGCTATAATGACCTTGATTGTTGTTAGTTTCTAATTGTTGAAAACTTGTCTTAAAGGTGCTTCATGGCAAAATCCAAGCGTAAAAGAAATAGAGGGAAATCACAACAGAATCCCTCTCCTTCGACTCCAGCAGAACGCCCCTTACTCATCGAACGACTAGCAGATGCTGCATTAATTGTTGGGCTGTTTACTGTACTTGCATTCTCTGAAATTCGATTTGAGGGCTTTGAAACCGAGAAGACTGCGCTTATTCCAATATTTGGTGGCATTATTCTTGCATCGCACCTTGCACGACTTATCAAGCATCGCGATATACCATGGAAACAATATCTACTGAATCCGATGGTGATTGGCGTTCTTGGAATTATTATTACATCAACGATTTCTAGCTTGCTTGGATTCAGTCCAATCCGTAGTTGGTTCGGGGAAGCCGAACGTTTAAGCGGATTACAGACCTTGTTGATCTATTTACTGTTATTTAGTCAGGCAGTAGTTGCAGCAGAACGCATCACACGTCTACTCACGCCGATCATCATTAGCATTTCTGCACCACTATGTTTATCGGTGCTGTGGGCACAGTTTATACAGGGTGTTTATCGTCCGGGGTCTACGACAGGCAATCCGAATTACTTGTCATCATGGCTTGTCATGTCGATGCTGATGCTAATTATTCTGTTGTTCTTGCGCGTTCGTCGCTTAACTGGTGAATGGAATTGGATTCTACTGCCGCAACTTTTGTTTGCTCCATTGTTGCTCCCAATCCCTGTTATTTGTTGGACAATTTATCAGAGAGTAAAAGATGTTCGCAATGGTTGGAAGTGGCAAGACTGGGCTTATCTACTGCTTGTTTTGTTTATGCTGGTATTTATGACCTTTACAATTCTTGCTGTGGGTAGTCGGGCTGCATTACTATCGTATGCGATTGGTGGGATAACAGCCGTTGGTATCATACTGGCGATTGCTAGACAACGACGATTGTTGATTTTGTTCTCGGGTGTCGTGATAGTTGCTGGTGTTGTCTATGTTGGGATAAGTAACATTGCACCCGACGATCTAAAACGCCAAATTCGTATTTTGAGTTTAGGAGATAGCCGTCGTCAAGAATTATGGGGTGGTGCTGTCTCGGTTATCAGTCAACAGAGTGATCCCTATTTTCTGGTTGATGGTACGCCTGACGCACTGGCATCATTACGTCCAGTGATTGGCTATGGATTGGCTGTGATTCCGCAAACACAGGGACGCTTTGGGGCAACTACGCACGAGAATCAATTTGTCGGGAGTTATCATAATCATATTTTTGACTATATTGTGATGACGGGGTATCCCGGTATGATCGCATATGTTGTGTTTTACCTTGGGGCGATTGCGATGACGCTTCGATTATTGCGATTGATTCGTGATGATATGTTCCGATGGCTCATGGTGATTTTATTGTTTGGATTAATTGGCACATTGGTGACTCCGTCGTTGTTCCCCGGTGCGGATTTCTTAAATGTTGTGCCGATTGGCATTTCGTTGGGTGTACTAGCAGGAAACTTTGTTTGGGTCGCGGGACAAGCCTATCGTCAAGGAGACTACAATAAAGTAAAAAGTGATGACGATGCGTCTGGTGACATAGAAATTGAACTAACACAGATCAGTGATCGCCAAATTTTATTGGCAGGGTTACTTGGGATTATCATTCTACGCTGGGTCGATATTCAATTTGCGTTTGTACAATCCGCTAGCGAGCCAATGTTCTGGGTATTGGCAGGGTTATTCCTCGGACATTACTACAAACTGCGTTTCCCAAGTCCATCTACCGAAGACGAAACCAAATCATCTACTGACTTAATATACGATGCCCGCCCAATTGATTGGCAAGTCGCGGTCATGGCAACGGGTGTGATGATTTTTTACGGTTTTGGTGTGACTGTCGATAGTAATGTCTATAATCACCGAATTGGGTTGGAGCGAATGCCCTATTTTATTGGCTTGCTCGTACTGGTCGGATATGTAATGTCTTATCTTGTATCTACCGCACAACATCGAATAAGCTTTGTCCTTGCTGTACTGACTCCGGCAGTCTGGTTTGCGATGTGGGGTGTTAAGTCTGTCCTTAGCCGTAGTGCTGGGTCGACATTTGATAATACCTTACGCATCGAAACAATACCGGAATCTGGGATTTTTTCGACATTTTTTCAGCTCTCATTGACGGGTACTGTGATGGTTATTATTTTACTCGTTTTATGGACACTATATGATAATTGGCGAGTCAAAGTGGATAGTCCAATTGGTGTTGGGGCGGCAATTGTGCTTGGGTTAATTGGGATGTCATTTTATGTGTCGAACTATACTAGCGCAACAGCTCATGCTGTAGGCATCGGTTTTATGGAAGAAGGCGCAAATGCGCAAGAAATACAGGCGTTCCGGATTGCTGAATCAGCATTTCAGGTCGGAACAAGTCTTGACCCAAGTAATGCGCGCATGCGAATTCATTATACAGGTATGATGACCCAACAGAATTCGATTATTCGCGATAGTCGTCCAACATTTACCGAAGATATACGGTCAAATGTCGAAGTATTACTGCAAAACGAACCTTATTTCATTCATACATTGGAGTGGGGGCAATTCTCAGGATTTTTCGAACGGATATACGGTCTATCGTACGGTGATCTCGTCCTCGCAGACGATAACCGTTAACACAATAATAGAGAGTGTGTCGAAAATGGGCACACTCTTTTGATTCTATTTGGCAAGCCATTCTTCAATTAAATGTGTGACATGCTCGGGTTGTTCAAGATGCATCATATGGCCTGCATCTGATAAGATAACGAGCGTCGCATTGGGGAGTCCATCTGCCAATTGATAGCTGAGGTCACGATGTGCCATCTTATCTTTCTCCCCGCCTATAATTAGGGCTGGCTGTTGAATATTTGCCAGTTGATGCAAAATATCGAAGTCATTGGCTGCGATATAGTCGCATTGAATCGTAAATGGGTCAATTTTTGACATCATATCAGCAGACATCTCACGGAAAATATCAGGCACAGATTTTGCCCACATCCATTGAGTGAGAAGCTGAATAGTATCTGCTGGATTATCAACGATACCGTTTATAAGTACATGATTGACCTCAAATTTACCTGCAGTACCAATTAGGATCAATCGGGCGACACGCTCTGGATGATCAATTGCAATCTGCTGTGAGACGGCACCTCCCATACTGTGTCCCATTAACCGAGCTGTTTGAATATCCATGGCATCCATCACCGAAATTATATCCTCAGCATGCTCGTCGATTGTTTCATGACCATTGCCTGTGCTGAGTCCATGTCCACTGAGGTCTATTAGAAGCGGGTTGATGATAGTTGATTGGCGTAATTCTTTGGGAAAGCTGAGATGTGAGCCACCCGCGCCATGAATAATAATAGTCGGTGTTGTATCTTTCTGTTTGCGATGATCTGCAACCCAGAATGTCCCGCGTTGTGTTGTGATTTTTGGCATAACTTAGGCTAATCCATTGATTCCACCACCCATGCTAGAGTGGATGTTTCCATCTGAATCAACCCAACCAATCGGCATTGCTTGTGTTGTGTGCATTGCACCGAGGTTACCATTCATATCAACCATAATTAGACCGACCTGCGCGTCGTCGAATTTCGTTCGAATGAACTCAGCCGTTTTTGTGGCGGCAACTTGGGCGTTTGTTGTGTCATTGATTTGCGTGATAGCGTAATGCCCAAGCATATATCGCATGACTTGTTCACCAATTCCTGTAGAACTCACACCGCCTAACATCCAGTCTGCATATGCCCCTGCGCCAAAAATAGGGGTATCTCCGACGCGCCCTGGCATTTTGTGACGAACACCACCTGTTGATGTTGCAACTGCCAGATGACCATGATCATCAAGGGCAACTGCACCGACAGTTCCGGTTGCACCAGATTCTTCGACTTTATGTTTTCGGAAGCTCATTAACTCTACATCTGTTACGAATTCAATGTTTGGCATGTGTGGGAAGCCAAGTTGACGTGCAAGATCATCTGCACCTTGTCCGACAAAAAAACAATGGCTGGTATCTTCGAGGACGCGTCTTGCTAAAGAAATTGGATGTTGAACTGTTTTAACACCAGCAATTGCACCATAATTTTCATTGGTTGCATCAACAAGTATTGCATCCATTTCAACTTCACCATTTTGGTTTAGATGACTACCCACACCGGCATCATATAACGGATGATCTTCTAAATAGTTGACTGCTTTCTCGACCGCGTCAATTGCAGACCCGCCTTCAACCAGAATATCCCAACCTAATTTCGTGGCTTGGTGAACACCCTGTTTTGCTTTTTCCTCGAATTTGGGATTCCAGCTGGCAGCTCCACCATGCACAATAATCACAGACGGCATTTTGAGTTCCTTATCGCAACACAGATAATTTATGTGATTGTAGCACGTTTGGGATTGACCTTACATATTTCATCGGGCATGATATTCCGCCGTATAGCACGAATAATATGGAGCATATGTGTAATGCAAAAAAATGAAGAAATAAGCTTGCAAGAAGGGCATGATTCGGATAAACCAAAACATAAAGAAAGTCGCCTAGGCGGTGATTTGTCCGATCCCAAAACTCCAATGGAGTATTTGCGACTATTTGGTACAGGGTTTGCAATGGGTGCATCTGATATTGTCCCTGGTGTTAGTGGTGGCACAATGGCATTTATTCTGGGTGTTTATGAAACACTCATCAATGCTATTAAATCGTTCAATATTGATGCACTTCGCCTCGGGTTGGGCTTTAAAATAAAAGAGCTGCTAGAGCATATATCTTTTAAGTTTCTGGTTGCCTTAGGACTGGGCCTTCTATTTGCGATTGTGACATTGTCAGGTTTCTTGAGTGCTACATTAGAAGATCCAACAGGACGGATTCTGTTGTTTGCCTTCTTTTTCGGTTTGGTGCTTGCATCTATTGTATCAATTGGGGTGAAGGTCAAGTGGTCAGCGACAACGGTTGGGATGTTTGTTGTTGGTACAGTCGTCGCGTTTATTATTGTAAATGTCGTCCCGACTGAGGGAAATCACTCACCACCTGTGTTGTTTGTTAGTGGGATGATTGCAATTACAGCGATGATACTACCGGGTATCTCTGGATCATTCATGCTTTTGATTATGGGGCAGTACGATTATATCTTGTCGGCTGTTAGCAACCGAGATCTACCACCAATTATTTTTGTTGGATTAGGGGCTGTTGTCGGGATCATTGCTTTCTCACGAATTTTGAGCTATTTGCTTGCACGTTATTATGATTTGACTGTTGCCTTGCTTGTAGGATTTATGGCGGGATCTTTATGGAAAATTTATCCATGGAAAAACTGCCTTGAGAGTGATCTAGATCGCCACGGGGATGTCCGTTGTTTAGCGGAACAAAATGTATTGCCTAATTTCGCATCTGCCGAATTTGCAATCGCAATTGGTTTGCTGGTGCTTGGGTTCTTGTTAGTCAACTTCCTCGATCACTTACAATCAAATGAAAATCCAGTGTTCCGTCATGTTTGGAAACGTTCATAAATCCAAATTTTCTAAGAGCAACTGAATTTGTATTATACTGAGAGTACATAATTGTGTACTCTTTTTATATGGATAATGATGATGTCAGATGCCAATTTCTCGCAACTTGTAAAACAACTTGTTGATGATAGTTTAATGATCCAACAGGTAGCTGAGATGATTCTGCTTGCACTTGATGAAGACGCTGTCGACCCGTTAATTGATGAATTTTATGCAGGTGTGACAGATGCTCAGGGTGTGGCAATACTCGAAATAATGGCAAAAATTGGTGGGCCGGATGCGATGTCCACCTTGCGGAATGTGTTTCATTTTGAAGAGTCGCGGGCATCATTGAAATATGCGGCAGCAAACGGTTTACTTTTTAATTCTGATAATCTGAGTCAAGATGAACTTGAGGAGATTGCATTATTTATTGCATCAAGTTCGCATGGTACTTAATGTGTTACTCTGTACGAATTGGTAAGCGGATTTGCACAGTTGTACCGATGTCTCTTTGACTAGAAACACGCATATCACCATGATGTTGGTTGATGATACGCTGAGCAATCGGTAAACCTAGACCAATACCAGATGTGGTGTGTGCTTTATCTTCGCGGAAGAAACGTTCAAAAATATGTGGTAGAGCCTCTTCCGAAATACCTGTGCCTGTATCTAATATCTCGATGATTATGTTACTAGATGTAACTTTGAGGGTGATTGTCACCCGTCCGTTTGCTGGTGTGTAGCGAATGGCATTTTCAATAACGCGATGAAGTGCGTCATACAAGTCACTTGTATTGCCACGAATTTTTGGAATAACAGCGGGGATATTACTTAACATCTGTAGATTGTTATCGGCAACATCATTTTCAAAGTTAATGATAAGTGTGTTGAGGATGTCGTGAAGGTCAACCGGACTATTAGCAGTATTACTGACTGTGTCAAGGCGTGCCATCAACATCATATTCTCAAGTAGTTTGTCGATTTCTAAGACTTGTTCTTCAATTTCATCTGCAATTGTGCCACGCTTCGCCTCATCTTGTGAGTGACGTAAGAGATACAATTTCATGTTGATGCGTGACAATGGAGTTTTAAACTCATGTTTTGCACTTTGCATAAAGCTGGAAAGCACACCAATACGCTGACGTTCTAATTCAAATTGAAATGCCGCTTCTTGATTTCTTTTGCGTTTTGTTATGTCAATATCAAAACCAATAAATCGCGTAGCAGTACCGTCAGTAGCACGTTCGACGACTGTGCCTCTAGACATTAACCAACGCCATTCACCTGTACGGCTTTGAAGACGTTGTTCGATCTCTAAGTTTTGTAATGTGCCGTCTATAACTTTGTTCATTTGGTTAATTGATCTAGCTTTGTCCTGTGGATGTACTAATCTCTCCCAAATTGTTTCTGTTGGTTCGATTTCATCCATTGTATAGCCCAGTAATTCAGCCCATTTGTTATCATAAGTGGTTGTATTATTGACAATATCCCACTCCCAAGCTCCCATCCCAGAACTTTCAACTGCAAGTTTTAAGACTTCAGTTTTTTCACTTAATTCTTGCTCGATCTGTTTACGATGGCTAATATCTCGATTGCTCGCACGATGCCCTAAATAAAGCCCATTATCGTCAATAATAACTTGGCTCACATGTTCGATCCAAATAACCCGTCCATCACGATGTGTGATCCTAAACTCCATCAGTGTACGAGGTTGGGAGCTGTCACGTCTAAGTTGTTCAAGATGGTCTTTCCATCTGGTTTGGTCTTCCGGAATGATAATTTGAGTCAATAGTCTTGGGTTTTTAAGAAACTCTTTTGCGGTATAACCTGTAATACGTTCACAAGATGGTGAAACATATCCAAATAGCTCATCTGGTGTTATCCAATATTCCCAATCATGATTAAAATTCGCAATAATACGATAACGTGATTCGGTATCGCGCAATTGTTTTTCAGTTTGTTGTCTCTGGGTCGCATCAATTAGGGTGAATAATAGCTGTGTTTTACTATTGAATGATGTTGCCGTTACGTAAGCTTCCATAAATTTGAGCTTGCCATCACGTAACCGTTGTGTTGTTGAGAAATAGTCCAGCTGATTGTTAAGGCCTTTTTGTAATATCTCATCATCTATAGGATCAGTCACACATAAATCTGTGAAATATAAAGATTGTATTTCGCTTTGTGTATATCCATAAAATTCTAGTGCTTTTGAATTAGCAGAGACAATTTTGTGTGTTTGAACGTCCACAAATAACATGATGAGAACACTATTATTGTATGTCTGTTCGAAAAAGTGGCGTGCTTCTTGTGTCGATATATTCATTTGATTCGTTTCTATATAGTCCGACACTGTATATGCTCATGACTCTAAGTGAACAAGTTAAGAGATTGACGACTGTCGATAGATCACATAATTAATAGTTAAGGCGAAAATGTTATTTCACCCTTAACTTTATTTTACTACTAAATTGATTGTGAAAATGTTAAAAATATGTCATATATCACAATGGTTTCAATAATGACATAAAAAACGAGGGTTTGCAAATTGTTAGTAATTTTTAGTAACAATTTGCGTGAGGTCGGAAAAGTTGATTATGTTGTGGCTATCTTAATTGCTGTCACTTTGTGATGTACGAGCATTTGCCTCAATAATATCTTTGACACTGGAGCGCGAGAGATACCCTGTAACATCAATAGATTCCATATCTATATCTTTTTCTTCTTGCATCCCTACAAGCTCGCCAATAAGCTCTTGACGACGATATTCTGATGCCGCAATTGCATGAGATGCAACAGGCACGGTTAATAAGATAAATAAACCGAGAGCAAGAGCTTTCAGGGTAATTGATGGCATGAGAATGCTTGTGCCGACGAGTAAACCAAATAAGCCAAGTACAGCAACTTTACCTGAGGCATGGAGGCGTGTATACATGTCTGGCATGCGGATTACACCAACAACACCAACAAAACTGAAGAATAGACCAAATAACAGTGCTGCAATGCCTAGAAGCTCGATAATCATCTAAAATACTCTTCCTTCAGAGATATAACGGGCAAGACTGATTGTGCCGATAAAAGCAAATGCTGCTAATACAATCGCCAGATCGATAAATACTTGTGACCCTTCAACCAGCGTCAGTAATACAATGATACCTATGAGAAGGGTTGTAATGAGATCAACTGCCAGTAGACGGTCAGGTAATGTCTCGCCTACAACAACACCACGTGATGCTGGAATAAGTAAGCCAACCATACCGAATAACACAATTTGTACCACAGTTTGAACTAATGGAGAATCAATCATAACCGAGAATTCCTTTAATGCGTTTTAAGCGGCGTGTTTGGTCATTATCGAGATTTAGTTTGGTATCTTCAATTTGCAAACTATGCACAATCATCAAGACGCCGTTATCTGGGGTTTCTTCAAAATCGACAACCATTTCACCCGGTGTGATCGTGATACCATGTGCACTAATAGCAGAGATGACAGGATTCTCTGTTTCATCTTGCGTATTAACTTTCACAATGCCAGGGTTGATAGGTAGTTGTGGGTCAAGAATATAACGAGCAACGGTAATGCCAGTAATCAACACCTCATAGGCGAGAAACAAAACGTATGCAACGAGATTTATTGCCTGCAACGGTAAATTCTTGAGATTAAATGTTTCACCTTTAACACCAACTGCGGTCAAGACAATCAGACTAAATACATAGCCAAGGATGATATTAGCGATACTTGGTTGGGCTGTATAGATTGTCCAACCGATAGCAAGTGGTATGGCAAGTATAAGACGTTTTAATAGCATCGTATTATGATCCTAGATCTAGACCAACTGCAGATATATAAATGCTTGGGTCTGAGATTTGATTTACGGTTTCAGTTACTAATAGAACAAGAGGCTCTGCAAAGACAATCCCGAGCAAAACACATCCAGTAATTAGCAGAAATGGCGCGAGTAAACTGTCTCCTTCACCAATTGGTTTTGTTTCTACAGTGTCTTCAAACGGTTTGCGTTGGAAGATATTCTGCCAACCACGAATCGTGTACATAACAGTTAAAATACCTGCACCGATGATAAAGATGAGGCTAAACCACTGTTCACTTTCGATACCGCCCTGAATAAGCGCTAACTTACTGATAAAACCGTTTAGGGGTGGAATACCCGCAAGTGCTAACCCACCAAGGAAAAATAGCCACCCTGTCATCGCGGGTATTTTTTGACCAATCCCGCTGATGTCAGTAAATTTTGCTGTTTTGATCTTTGCATAACTTGATACTACTCCAACGAGCATAAGCATTGCGGATTTAATAAAGGCATGATTAAAGGCATAAACAATTGCACCAATTAACGCAATTGGGTTACCCCAACCAATACCAACTAGAATAAATCCGACTTGAGCAAAAGTGGAGTAGGCGAGCATACGTTTACCATCATATGTTCGTAATGCTCCTAGACTACCAAAGACAATACCGATAGCTCCTAATAATATGAGCCAACCCTGCAGTAACACAGCTTCTTCCGTGAAGAGTAAAGTGATGAGGCGAATAATGCCGTATACACCTACTTTAACCACGATAGAAGACAGCATCGCGTGGACTGGAGTAGGAGCTGTCATATGGAAATCGGGTTGCCAGAAATGGAAGGGGAACACACCACCTTTTAGTAGAAATGCACACAAGAGCATAATAGCAGCTGCTGGAGCAAGTAATGGACGTTCGCCAGTTGATAGAAGTTCTGCCATATGCGCCATATTCAGTGTACCAAGCGTTGCATACATCGCTGCGATACCCAGTAGCAAAAATACTGTACCCATCGAACTGATGAAGATATATTTCAGCGCAGCTTCAAGCCCGAATGGATCATCTGATATAGCTGTCAATGATACTGATGCAAATACTGTGAGCTCAACAAATACGAACAGTGTAAACAAGTCACCTGTTAGCATTGCACCTGTTAGACCTGCCTCCATAAGTAAAAACAAAGGTGTAAACGCCGGATAGGTCATACACTTGTCTTTACCATGTAAGTTGAAGATCAGCCCACCTACCATGACGGTTGTAACCATAAAGGTAAACAAACCACCTAGGGTATCGGCTACCAATACAATCCCGAATGGTGGTCGGTAGCCACCCAATTCATATGTTTGGACACCGATTGTATAAACTTGTGAGAGCAATACACCGCTTGCTAGCCACGCGATAAGACTTGTGGCTACACCTATATAGCGTTGGATCTTATTAAATTTTGCGAAGCCCAGGGCAACAATGGAACCGATTATAGGTACGATAACTGTGCCGAGTATGTAAAGGTTATTTTCCATGAACGGTAGTCACCATTTCCTAGTACTTTAAGTTGTTAACTTCGTTAGAATCAACGGTATCAAAACGACCTGAAATAATATTGATGAAGCCTAGTACCAGCGAGTAACTGCCGAAACTGACAACAATTGCCGTTAAGATCAATGCTTGTACCAACGGGTCGCTGACAGGTCTTCCTGCTTCTACATTGCTGGCGAATGGTGCAAATTGACCATCTAATGCACCCACCGCAAGGAAGAACAGATTGATTGCTGAAAAGAGTATTGCAAATCCAATAGCCGCTTTAATTAAATCACGACGTAGAATTTGGAAAACACCAATCCCAAATAAGGTGCCAATGGTGAGTGCAAACATAAATTCAATCATGTAAGTTTTTCCTATTCATCAGTAAACTTCTGGACTTCTTTAGGATGAGCAATTGCTTCCATAATCAGTCCGATACCGCCCATAACTGTGAGCGCGATAGAAATTTCAAATATCAATGCTGTTGTGATGTGTAACCCAAATGCTCCGACTACATCATATAAGCCCAATGCTTTATCGATTTCGAATAATCCCATGAAATTACCGCCAACAAAGATTGGGAAGATCGCATTTACTATTGCTACAACGAGACCAAAGCGGAGGATAAAGGCTGGATTGAACCATGATAGCTGGCGTTTCGCCTCTACATAACCCAACACTACGTACCATAATGAGACGGCAAGACCAATGGTGACACCAGCTGTAAACCCGTCACCCGGACCATTACTACCATACAGAATTTGGGCTATACCGATGAGTATTGCAATCGGTAATACCGCATATGACACCGACGTCGTAAACGGCGTTGATAAGTTGGTTGCATCTTGAATCTCTTCAACTGCATCATCACTAAATTCGTCAAACTTTTTGATATTGTCGGGGTTTGGTACAAGTCCTAACTCATCATCGCGACGTCCCCGTGAAAGTAGGGTCAATACCCCTAGACCTGCTGCTGCGAAAACGATAATTTCTACAAATGTATCTGTGCCACGGAATTTTGCAACAATCGCACCGACGACATCATCAACACCTGTTGCTGCTGTATTTTCGAGATGCCATTGGGAAATGGTTTGACGTTCTGGTCGGTTTTGTAGTGCGGTAAGTGAGAATACAAAAACTGCTAGACCTATGATAATCGAGATTGTCAGATCACGCAATAAACCGAAGTTATGTCTATGGCGACCTTGCCAGAGCCGTTCCATAGCTTTTCTGCGATTTTCCGAACTAATGCGCCCTAACATGATAATGATTAACACGGTTGCCATTGTCTCGACGAGTAGTTGAACTAACGCAACATCTGGTGCAGGTTCAATCAAGAAGATGGTCGCAATCGCATATCCAAATACCCCATAAGCTATAGCTGCTTTGACATGTTCTCTGACGAAAACAGTGAAGAATGCAACTACGATTGTTAGGAGTAGCATGAATATTTTAGATAGCTCGGTATTTGTGACCGATAAATCACTCGGGAATATGGGCTGGCTGCCAGCCACTGTTGTGAGTGTACCAGATGCAATTATAACTGTTGCAACTGTACCGAGAATGATCGCTAGATAGTAACGTAGGTAGCCGGATTGTGTTTTGAGGACTGTATCGCCCATCCAGTCGATATATCGTAGCAATTCATTGTAAACAGAATTGGCTGATAGCGGAAAGTATATGATCTTAATGAGCTGATTTCTTACGAAGAATAGAGCCAGTCCGGCAAAGATAATTCCCATACTGATGAAGAAAATATCATTAAAACCTGCGAACAAATAGAGCACAAATTCTTTTGGAACAGCCACTTCTAGTAAAGGGAGAAGCACAGGGTCTAACAAAAGACCGAGTGATAATGATCCTAATGACAATACAAGAGGGCTGAATCGAATTAAGTTAGCTGGCTTGTGGAAGTGAATTTCTTCTGTGGGTTCTTTCCAGAATACATCGTAAATCAGCATATAACCTGCAAGTGCAGTAAAGATAGAGCTGATAACTGTCACACCGAGAATAACAGCGGTGTTGGGCGCACTGTAGTTGAGCATCGCATCAATCAGGGTCTCTTTTGCAAGGAAGCCTAAGAAGAATGGGACACCTGCCATAGACAATGCTGAAATCACAGTCACGATATGCATTGCTGGCATTTGTTTGCGCAGACCACCGAGTTTATCGATGATACGTGTGCCCGTTGCGTGGTCAATTGTACCTGCGACGAGGAATAGTGCTGACTTATACAGGGCGTGAGCGATGATGCCGACAAATGCTGCCTTGAGACCACTTTGATCGGGTAAACCAATCATTGCTACAATCGCACCTAGCTTACTAATTGTTGAGTAGGCGAGTAGTCCCTTGAGGTCGCGTTGCTTAATAGCAAACACGGCACCAATTAGCATGGTCAATAAGCCGAACGAGACTAATATCTGTGACCAAAGCTCATTCTGATACATAACTGGTGACAGACGTGCAACCAAGAAAATCCCAGCCTTAACCATTGTTGCACTATGAAGATAGGCACTAGCTGGTGTCGGTGCACTCATGGCTCCGGGTAACCAGAAATGGAATGGGAATTGAGCGCTCTTAGTAAATGCGCCAATCACAATCAAAATTGTGAATGCGGTGTACCAATCATGTTTGTAGAGATCTTTTGCTGTGAGTAAGGTCTCGATGTCGGCTACAAAACGAAGCCCCTCATCTGGATATAAGACCTGACCCGCTGCTGCACTCATCATCGCTAAACCAATAATAAGTGCCAACGCACCACCACCTGTGATGAATAATGCCCGAAATGCACCTTCACGCGCATCAGCATACTTATTACCTTTGAAACCAATAAGCATGAATGACGTGATACTTGTCAATTCCCATGCGATGAAGGTCATCAGCAAATTGCCTGATAACACAACACCAAGCATTGCCCCAGCGAACCCTAATAACCACACAATGAAACGATTGTGTTCCTCTGGTTCATCAAAGTAAAAGCCTGCATAGAAAAAGATTAATGCGCCGATACCCGAGACAATCAGTGCAAACATCATGGATAAACCATCTAGGTAAAACGATAACGATATACCTAGGCTAGGTACCCAATCTATAGTTTGAACAACGGGATTTTCTTGAATCTGAGGAAAGAAACTCAGAAATCCAAAAAACAAAACACCCATGACAATCGCTGTCAGGTAGGTTTGTGCGGACTTGTTTAGTGTCTGCCGTAAAAATGGTGTTGCGAGTGCAAATGCAAGAACAAACGGTACACCAGTAAAGAGGGCAAGTTCCATAAATGTGTTGACCCTATCAGGAAACGAATGAATTTATATGTAAATGTATTGCATTAACAAAAACTAGAAACAATAACTATAGTTATAAGTGAAGGATATTATTGTGCAAAACTGAACAAGCTCACCATAGAGTAGCGAGGGTCAATGAGTAGGATGTGAGTTAAGAGTAAAATTAGGATAAAAGAGCCTGTTTTTTTCAGGCTCTTGTTAACTCTAGTTTAATTTTTTCTTGAGAGCTTCAGTCAATGCGGGGAGAACATCATACAAATCGCCTACAATTCCGTAGCTTGCCAGTTTAAAGATAGGGGCTTCTTTATCTTTATTGATGGCGACAATGATTTTACTACCACGCATTCCTGCTTGGTGCTGGATCGCTCCACTAATGCCACACGCAATATACAAGTCTGGGTTAACAACTTTACCCGTTTGTCCAACTTGATGATCGTATGGTATGAATCCAGCATCAACTGCTGCACGACTTGCACCAACTGCTGCACCCAGCACATCGGCTAGTGGTTGGATTGTATTTTCGAAGCCATGTTTTGCTTTCCAGATTGTTGCATCATCTCCAGATTGGTCTGCTGGTGCATCTTCTGGATTATTTGCCATACCACGACCACCACTGACGATAATAGCAGCATCGGTTAAATTGACTTTGCCAACCTCAGAATCAAAACTTTCAACTTGTGTTGTGATGCTGTCGGCACCAAGTACAGAGTCAACAACTGTAACATCTGCCGAAGTGGATTCATCAGCAGATGGAGCACCAAATGCTCGCCCACGAATTGTGATGAATTTAGTTGGTGTACTTGTTGCCATTTCCATAAGGACTTTGCCTGCATAAGCAGGACGCACAGCTTTAATCGTATCACCGTCGACACTGAGTTCAATTGCTTCGGATAATAGACCTGAGTTTGTATCAGCAGATGAACTTGACATCAATTCGCGTCCACGATTTGTACCCACTGCAACAACTGCCGAAGGACTGTGATCTTCAACAAGCTTTGTTAAAAGAGCGGCATATGGTTCAAGGCGGAAAGGTGAAAGACTATTATCTTCGCAAACGATGGCTTGTGTTGCACCATATTGTCCGGTTTCCGCACCGATTGCACTCGCATTTTCACCGAAGACAAGTGCTGTAACATCTGTTCCCATTGCATCTGCCAGTGATTTTGCTGCACCGATAGCTTCCCAACTAGTTGAGTTGACTTTACCTTCAAATGTTTCAATCCATACAAAAACGCTCATAAAACCTTCTCCTCAAATAAACGATCTACAAGGAGCGCGGCTTGTTCATCTACGCTACCGTCTTCAATAATCTCTGTTTTGACCTCACGCTCTGGTAAATTGCTGTATGAGACAACAGTTGTTGTAGTCGCAGGAACATCCACACCGAGGTCAGCAGCTGTCCATTCTGGTATTTTGGCTTTTGATGCCTTACGTATACCGAGGAAATTCGGATAGCGTGGCTCGTTGATACCTTTCATCACACTGATGACTGCTGGCAATTGTGCTGTGACAACTTGTTTACCTTGTTCTAGTGTTTTTTCGACTTTGATGGTTTTGGCATCGTAATCGACTTCAATGATATTGGAGACATAACTCAACATCGTCCAACCAAGTTTACGTGCTAGTTGATATGTGTGTTGGTCTGTGCCGACATCCACACTTTCTTTGCCGAAAATAACAAGATCAACATCACCGAGTTTATTGACAGCACCGGCAGCTAGCGTTGACCAAACGATACTATCTGTGAAGTCTGCGCCGTCTTCATTGACACGGATTGCATTTTTGATGCCCATTGCGATACTATGTTTGAGTGCATCGTTATTCATATCTGAGCCAAGTGCAATAACGGTTGCATCACCACCACCATTTTTTGCTTGTACAATTGTTTCTTCGAGGGAGTATTCATCCCATGGGTTTACAACTGTGGCGACATCACCCCAAGTGACATTACCATCGTCATCAACCCACACTTTTGCGGCAGTATCAGGTGTACTGCGGGTGAAGGTTACAACATGCAAGGTTCATTACCTCCTAATAAATAGATTTAATTTCAATAGAACTATAGCCGATATTGTACATGGATTTGACGTTAAAATCTAATCCTGATTAGATTAATTTATTCAGTATAGATCGACCAATCTACTTCTGTTTGTCCTGTTGATTTGTCTGGGAATATGGTTCGTTCATCAATGTTTACATCCGTAAAATTGGTGCCCTTAAGTATTGCTTCTGTTAGATTCGCCCCACGTAAATCAGCGCGCCATAGGTTTGCTTCTGTAAAGTCTGCATTGGTGAAGTTGACATTCCTCAAGTCGGCACGAGCTAAGTTTGCTCGTTGCAAATTAACTTTGGCACAGTTGGCTTTGTGCAGCTTTGCTTCACGTAGATGAGAATCGCTAAGGTCAGCATCGGAAAATTTAGCTTCGGTGAGGTCCGAGTATGCAAAATATGCGAATGTAATTTGGCTATTGGATAAATCTATTTTCTGTAAGTTGCTTGATGATAATTCGATATTGTCTAAGATGGCAGAAGATAAATTTAGACCTGCTAGTGTACCATCTTGATGGACTAATCTTTCTTTGAGCGTATTCATAATGGCAGGCAAGGCGTTGCCATTACCTGTCCGAAGTTGCTCTATGAGGTTTTCTGTAGGAATAAATTTGTATAGGCGGAATTTGACTGAATTTTGCACACGAGAAAATAACGACATCTGACTTCCTTCATTACCGTTAGAGTGTCGCTATCTTAATCAGTGCTATGCAGTTGGGCAAGTGTGCTAATACCAGTTAACTGAAGTTGGATTGTCGCCTTCGAGCAAAGAAACAAGATAATCGGCTGCTAAATCCACATTAAGGTCGACTTTTTCATGAGCATCATTTACAACAAATACAGCAGTTAACACAGCAGATTCTGTTAAGGGTTTGATACTGACAAAATAATCAGGTTGATTTGCTTCTGAGGGTTTGATACGCATACGGACTTCAAGAGCTTGCCCTCTACCCCATTGCTCGCTGACATCTTCTCCTAGCATAAATAGCGTATTAGTTACTGCCGATAAGCGTTGGATACTATCTACTCCGCGTAGGGTGGATGTAATTGTAATACCGTCTGTTTGTGTAATGAGGAGACCTTCAATTTCGGTCATAGCTTCTTGTAAAGACCATAGACATCGTGTTGCGCGGGCAATACCTCGTGTATCTAATAACATATTGATCTCTTTAGCTCAAATTTAATCATACATATTACAGTATACACTGAGTTTTATATGTGGATTGCAAGAATTAAAGCTGATCTTTGAGGAACTCGGCAACAATCTTGCCCATCTTTACAGCTGACGATGGCATGAGGTGCATTCCATCAAAAGTATGTGTGTATCCATGCGTTTTTCGCTCAGATTCAAAGTCATCCCAACCCGATGTGATGCGATAGCCGATGTCTTGAATAAACTTAAGACTTACTGGGGCACGGTCTGGAATGCGATCGGTAGCAAAGGGTTGCTCAAGATCAAGTACAGGCAGATTCATAGATAAGGCAACGCTTTGTGCCAACATATTAAAGTCATGCTTTGCTTTATATAGGGTTGGGTTGTACTCTGTTGGAGCAAGTCCTACCATGGTAATGATATGATTAATTTGTAACTCGGTGAGTAAGTCGCGGTATGTTCTCTCGAATGCGCTTGGTGTTACAATGCCACCTTCGATCTTTTTGTTTGATCGATAGTAAATTTGAGTGTCTGGCATTGTGTAGGATGCCGCATCATTACCCCCAACCATAACAAACATTGCATCGGGTTCGTGCTTGTCGATGACGGAATCATAGCGACGGTATAGATTGATCACAGTATCGCCACCGACACCTTCATTTATTATGGTATGCTCTGGTAGTTCTTGGGCAACTACATCAACAAAGTTGCCACCATAACCACCCCAAGTTAAACTGTCACCAAGAAACACAATCTTCATACGAGTTTAGTCTGCACCTACATTGAATGAGCAAGTTGTATAATCTTATCGTCGCTTGGCTCTGACCACAAGAATTCTGTTGGTAAGACAAAATTTGGTAGTTGTGCGCTATGGTAGTGTCCGTTGACGTCAGGGTCGGCACGACGGAAGTAACGCGAGTCCAATGTGTAGAACAGACACTCCTCACGAATTGGATCGATAATCCAATACTCTCCAACACCGCCTTGTTCATATTCAATGAACTTATCGCCACGTTCATATGTATGATGAACTTCGGAGATGATTTCAACAACAATGTTGACTGGACCTGTAACCTCGCGACCTTGTTTAAGTAAGGTTGCATTCTCTCCAAGTAGCACTTGTAGATCGGGGCAACGTGCAGCCGAAACACTATTTACTCTTAGCAGAGTCGGTGCTAGCACGTGTTTACCAACACGATGTCTTGACAGAAATTCTGTGAAAAGTCTATCTAGTGTCCATTGCAGGCTTTGATGCAATGCGGAGCGGCTAGGTAATTGATACACAACACCATCAATCCACTCGGCATGGATACCCTCAAAGACAGCGAGAAATTGTTCATATGGCATGTCGTAATCAATGATTTGCATACATCATATCCTAATATCTTTTTATATCGTCATAAAATATGTATTGATAAAAAAAGGGCAGCACACAAAATGTGGACTGCCCCCTTGGCATTTTAATCTAATTTATTTGTATTCTCATCTTACGTGAAAACTGGCGAGGCTACAGTCTTTTGTTAGAAAATATGTGTGATTCTAATTTTCTACTCATGAAATTGTTGGTTTTTGTGGTGATGTCACCTAAATTCTAGATGGAGGTCTATGGCAAAGTTTGGGTTTTGTGAAATATGTCTATGTTGACGCGCAGATTTTTGTGAAATTGTACTATGCTTTGACTTTCTTATTCTAGTTATTCTTTATGAGGTGTTAAGCAAATTTAATTTGAGGATATTTTGCTATGGTACTCGCTGCAAATAAACCCGATGTCTTAATAACAACATATTTAGAAATGTCATCTAAAGACGAGTTTACATCCTCTTTCATCCAGGCGACCGATATTGAAATTGTAAAAATGGAAATGCCAGATCTCGGATTCTACAAATTTTTGTATCAATCCGTTGGAGAAGAATGGGCATGGCGTGATCGTTTAGTGATGCCAAATGCCGAGTTGCGCAAGATTTTATCCTCAGATAAAACCCAAGTTCATGTGCTCTATGTTAGTGGGTCCCCTGCGGGTTATGTCGAATTATTTAAACATGATGATGACTCTGTAGAAATTATGTATTTTGGATTACGTCGCGATTATATGGGGCGCGGGCTTGGTAAGCACTTACTAAGCTATGGTATTGACAGCGCATGGAAAATGGATGCAACACGTGTCTGGTTACATACTTGTAATCTTGACGGTCCTCATGCACTCACTAATTATCAAAAGCGCGGTTTTAAGATCTTCAAAGTTGAGGAAGAACCGATGCCGGAACTGTACACATAAGCTTGTGTATAACTAACTATGATTTTCCAAACACAGCTTCGGCTGTGTTTTTTAATCTAAAACAAATGGCTTATCTGTCATTTCATCAATGAACTGAATATCCGTTGGATATAGTTCATAGCGAAAAACCCCATTCCAAAATATTTTAATTTCCTTGAATATCTTCACAGAATTGTTATCAATGACCTCTCGCGATAAATCCATCCTAAATTCTGCTGGATTTCCCTGAATTATTGTGATGATTTGTTTGACTTGAAAGTTGTCGTAAAACAGCAATTTTGTCTGCGTTTGTGTTCGTGTATTTGTTACAAGTATTTGATGATCATCCACATACGACAAGACTATTTCTATCTCATTGAGTGGTAACAACAGTAAACTGGAAAATGTATCTAGACGTAGTTGAACTAACTCAAGATAAGGATCTGGGGCGGATGTGATGATTGCTGGCTGGTTTCGATTTTTTTGATAGTGTTTTACACCGTCAAAAGCTTCTGATTTGTTAAGTAGTGGAATTTGCCAAAACGTGATTTTGTAATCTTGCCTAAATTGGTGTGGAAACAAAAAATGGGTATCCAGTTGGAGCGATAACCAAATATTAAACCTGCTAATTGTTTGTTTGACACGTCCTGTTGCAAGCATTCGAACCGATTCGTATCCAACTGGGTTAGGTCCATAATGGGTTGTGAGTGCGTGCCGTAACATAGCTTTGGCTTGTTCGTTTCCCCTACATAAGAGTAAAATTGCCACAATGTATCCTTCGACGAGTTTCTATATCACCTATGCTCTTAATATAACGTAATTTTGTAATGTGGCGTTAGGTTCGGTACTTATTTCCCATCTTAGTAAAGTACGTTATCAATCTACATAATCTTGTACGGCAACATGATCTAACATGCTATCAGCGTGTTTCATGGAAATCATATGAGGAAATCAGAAAAGTCAATTTGTTGACTGTATACGGAAGCGGAGAAGGGCAGACGAATTGCCTACCCAATTATGACTATTTCGCAATTTGATACATAAAGTGAATAGAGGTTTGGATGCCTCGTTTGAAATGGTCAAGGCTAAAATGTTCGTTGGGTGCATGTAAATTATCGGTATTCAAGCCAAAGCCCATCATAACAACTGGCGCGTCTAGGTTTTCTTGCATATGCGCGACAATTGGAATGCTACCACCCTCCCGCATAAAGATAGGTTCATGCCCCCAACCATCACGATATGCTCGGACAGCTGATTGCATCATCGGATTGACAATATCCATTTGTGCCCAACGCCCACCTTTAAGTTTAACCAATTCGGTTGTGACAGTTGGTGGGGTAATATCCATAATATGCTTCTCAAGTAAGTCAAAAATCTTGTCGGGGTCTTGATTAGCAACTAGACGACAACTGATTTTGGCAATGGCTTTTTGTGGAATGACTGTCTTGAAGCCTGCGCCATAGTAGCCGCCTGCGATGCCTGTGATTTCTAGGGTTGGGCGCGCACCGATTCGCTCTAAAATAGTAAAATCAGATTCACCATATGCCTGTGGAACACCTGTCTCGGCTTGGAGTTCCTCAAAATCATACCCGGCTTGGGCGATTGCGGCACGTTCTTCAGGTGTTAGTGCTTTGACGTCATCATAGAAACCCGGTACTGAGATTTGCCCATTTGTATCATGCAATTGTGCGATAATTTCGGCTAGAGCTTGCGCTGGATTATGGACAGCACCACCATAAGCACCACTATGTAGATCACTTTTGGGCCCGCTGACATGCAACTCCATCGACACACCACCTCGTAATGCTGTGACAATGACAGGTTGTTCTGTATTGATCATACTCGTGTCAGATACTACCACCACATTGGCAGATAACCGATCACTGTGATTTTTGACATAGGCTTCGATGCTTTCTCCACCAGATTCTTCTTCACCTTCAATAATGAACTTTACATTTACTGGAAGTTCACCATCTGATGCGAGGATAGATTCAACGGCTTTAACATGAATGAAGAATTGCCCCTTATCATCGGCTGCTCCACGGGCATAGAGAAACCCATCTTTCTCTTTTGGTTCAAATGGTTCATGATCCCACCCATCAGCTAATTCAGCAGGTTGTACATCATAATGTCCGTAGAATAAGACGGTTGGTTTATTATCTCCCGCGCCCAGCCATTCTGCATAAACGAGAGGATGGCGATTGGTTTCTATCAATTCGGCAGTTAAGCCGATACGTTGCATATCAGCTACTACCCATTCGCCTGCTCGTCTGACTTCAGTATTATAGTTTGGATCAGTGCTGATGCTGGGTATTTTTAGTAAATCAATTAACTGATCTTTATAATCGTTGTATTTATTGTTGGCATATTGTAGGGGTTTATCCATTGCTTGAACCTACCTCTTCAATGAATTTAATAGTGGATTGAATCGCATTGTAGAAGTTTTGCAAGTAGATATTTTCGTTTGGTCCGTGTGCACGTCCGCTTTTCAGACCATAGCTCATGATGACAACTTCATCAGCGACTTTCATACATTCGAATGTGATAGGGACGCTACCACCTGCCAGTTCAAATACAGGCTCGACGCCCCATGCATGTTTATAAGCAACACGCCCTGCTTGCATAGCTGTTGAAGAAATATCTAGCTTAACGGCGGGTGCACCGGACTCTTTGACGATCGTTTCGACAGTGACGGTTGGTGGAGCAATCTCACGAATATAATCGAAAACTTGGTTGGCTGTCTTGTCGGGGTCTTGACCGGGTACAAGGCGACAACTAATTTTAGCGACTGCTTTGGCTGGTAAGACTGTTTTAAAACCTGTGCCAGTGTAGCCACCATATATACCATTAATTTCTAGAGTTGGACGCGCACCAATGCGCTCTGGTATGTTATATTCGGGCTCGCCATATTGCTGAGGTGCATTCACAACTTCGCTCCACTCGGCTTCAAGGTTGGGTACAACTTGTGCTACGAGTTCACGCTCTTCATCAGTTAACGCTTCGACATCGTCGTAAAAACCGGGAACAGTAACACGCCCCTCATCATCATGCAACTTTGCAATAATTTCGCTCAGCGCCTGTATCGGATTATGAACTGTGCCACCCCAATGTCCACTATGTAAATCAGCAATGGGGGCTTGTACATGCACTTCCATCGCACACATACCACGTAAACCAAATATCAAGCTTGGTTGTTCCAAATCGAGGATTGCACCGTCGGAGATCATCGCAATGTCAGCCGATAGGCGTTCGGGATGCTTGGCTATGAAGGCATTGATATTTTCACTTCCTGATTCTTCTTCACCTTCGAGTACCACTTTGATATTGGCTTTGGGTTTTTCATCCTGTGCCAGCCATGATTCGACGGCTTTCAAATTAGACATCACATGCAATTTACTATCGACCGCACCACGACAGTATAAACGACCATCTTTGATCGTTGGTGTGAAGGGATCTGTGTCCCAACCATCTTCTATGACAGCTGGTTGAACATCATAGTGACAGTAGATGAGAACTGTCGGTGCATCATCACCTGCGCCATGCCATTCACCGAGTACAAGGGGACAGCGTCCTTCTGGCATGAGAATGACTTCGGCGTTATCCATGCCGATATTGAGCATCATATTTTTCAGCCATTCGGCTGCATCCGCAACATCTTGAGCGTGTTCAGGTTGGGTGCTAATTGTCTGAATTTTGAGTAAGTGGATATATTCGTCTAAAAAACGATCTTGGTTATTTTTGGCATATTGATACGCGTTTGTCATATTATTCCCCTAATTGATCAATAAATTTAATGCTGGCTTGGATACCATTGAAGAAATTCTCTAAGTAGATATTCTCATTGGGGCCGTGTGCACGACCACTTTTCAATCCATAGCCCATCTTGACAACATGATCGACGACCTTTGTGAATTCCGACAAAACAGGGATGGTTGCACCAACAAGTTCATAGACTGGTTCGTTACCCCACGCATGGATATATGCCGCATGCCCAGCTTGCATCGCAGGTGACTCCAAATCCCATCGGACAGCTCGTGCTCCGTCTTGTAATAGCTTCACTTCAACACTAACTGTAGGTGGTGCGATCTCGTGGATGTAGTCGCGAATTTGTTGAGCAATTTTATCCGGATCTTGATTGTAAGCTAGGCGACAGCTAATTTTTGCCATAGCTTTTTCTGGTAGTACGGTCTTCATACCTTCGTCTGTGTAACCGCCTAGTAAACCATTAATTTCTAGGGTGGGGCGTGCACCGATGCGCTCTGATAGATTATAACCGGGCTCACCATATTGTTGTGGTGCCTTTGCAACATCATTCCATGCATCTGTCATGTTTGGCTCGATTTTTGCCAGTAATTCACGTTCTTTATCAGTTAACTCAATGACATCATCATAGAAGCCTGGAACCATAATTTTGCCAGATTCATCGTGTAACTTTGTCAGAATTTCACTGAGTGCCTGTAATGGATTGTGAATTGTGCCACCCCAATGACCACTGTGTAGATCGGTTGCTGCTGCTTTTACATGAACCTCAAGCGCAGTAATCCCTCTTAGACCGAACGTCAAACTTGGCAAATCAGGCACGAGAATTGTTCCATCACATAGCAAGGCATAATCGGCAGATAGTCGTTCTGGGTGCGCTTTCAGAAACGCAATGATATTTTCACTACCAGATTCTTCTTCGCCTTCTAGTACAATTTTGAGATTTACATTGGGTTTTTCATCTTGTACCAACCATGATTCAATTGCTTTGAGGTTCGCTATAACATGTAATTTGCTATCAACTGCACCACGACAGAAGAGTTGGCCGTCTTTAATGGTTGGTTCAAACGGTTCGGTATCCCATCCATCTTCAAGTATGGCTGGTTGCACATCATAGTGACAATAGATAATCAGTGTCTTTGCATCATTACCAGCACCATACCACTCACCCAAAACCAACGGACAACGACCTTCTGGCATGAGAATGACTTCGGCCTTGTCCATACCAATATCTAACATCATCTCTTTGAGCCAATTTGCCGCTTCTGCGACATCATCTGCGTGCTGCGATTGTGTACTAACTGTTGGGATTTTTAATAAATGAATATATTCGTCTAAAAAGCGATCTTGATTGTCTTTTGCATATTGATAAGCGTTAGCCATTATCTAGTTCGTCCTCTTCTTCGGTTGAAAAAACTTCGTCCCCAGAATTAATCTCGAATTTGTTACCACTATTGCCGATGCCGAGAATCACAATAAATTGATTGATATTGCCCGATAATTTTCTGTCGGCAGGCACAGAATGACGGATGACCTGAGCATTTTCGCTCAGAATCAGCCCGATGATAAAACCCGCGACCATCATAATAAATGCGCGAAACATGATCTACTCCTTTATATGACTGGCGATTGTTTGCACTAGTTCAGGATTATCTGCCGCACACTCCAAGCAAATGCGGTCAGCCAGCCCAGCATAGCGCTTTCGTATTGTTGGAATGACATCGTCTGGTTCGGCGACGACAGCGATTTTGTGGAGCATATCATCGGTAACTTCTTGCCACATGATATCCCATTGATTTTCCCGTGCCATCTGGCTGAGTTTAACACGTTTATCTTCCCAACCATGATGTTCCATGACGGCTTTATACGATGGGGTACTGCCATAAAATGCAATCCGTGACTTAACTTCAATTTCGGATTTTTGCTTTTCTTCGGCAGTAGTGCCTGTGACGACAAAGACAGGGACTGTCATCGCGAAATCATCTCGTGGTTTTCCGGCTAGATCGAGTCCTGATTGGACATTAGCTAGCACAACATGGTTAAGGTAGCTAACGGAATGAAAGCCATGTGCATGAAGCCCATCGCAGACTTCACCTGCTAGTTTGCTAATTTTGGCATTGACACCTGCGATATAAATCGGGATGTCAGGATGGTCGATTTTGCCGGGATTAAAAAAGGGTGCCATCAATCGGAACGTGTAATGCTCACCACGATAGCGCATACGTTCATCATGTTGAAAGGTGTCCCAGATGGCGCGCATCCCCTCGATATATTCACGCATGCGTCCAATCGGATCAACCCAGTCATCAGCAAAGCGTCGGGTAATATGCGCACGTACCTGTGTACCTAAACCGAGGATAAAACGCCCCTTCGATTGTGCGGCTAAGTCCCATGCGATTTGCGCTGTGACCATCGGGCTGCGGGGAAAAGCGACTGCAATCTGTGTGCCGAGTTCAATTCTATCGGTTTCTTTTGCGCCGAGTGTTAGCGGGAAAAATGGATTATGCGCGACTTCTGAGGTCCATGCACCATCAAAACCCATTGCCTCGGCTTGTTTGATAGCTTCTTTGTCAGCGATTAAATCGCCTGAGGGGAAAAATGTCATATCAAATTTCATAAATTCTCCTAGATTTATTCGGGGGTGGGTGTCCAAGTTGGAAATGCTGGATCAAGTGTCATCGTTGGTGTCATCAAAGATATGTCTTGTGTTGTGATTGCCTGAGTTTGTTCTGTAAATTCTGTTGCCGAAGCAATTGTTGCTCTAATCAGCGCTTCGGTTGTACTGTTTTCATTATGAATGGCAGTTTTGGTCATTTCCAAGCTTCTTATTGGTGGTTCATACGTTGCAACGAGTTGACCAACAAATGTGCCAGTCATAAATGTCACGAGTAGAACAAAAATTGCTATAATCTTAGATACTGGCGAATTCCAAAAATTTTGGCGTGGCGAAGTATTCTTCAGTTTCTCAGGTTGGGTAAGTTTCGGTAACTTAGCAAGCCACTCATCTGCTTTGGGATGGTCTGTAGATTCGAGAATGACTCTCGCTTCTCGATATTGCTGTTCTTGAATGAACTGTTTTGCTGCCGCAAGTTTCTCTTTTGACATGATATTCGCCTTCTGCAGTTTTATTGAAAGAATTTCCCTATAGTACGAGATACTGATTGTTTTGCTTAAACCACTTGCGCCACGCTTTATAGCTTGGGCAATATCTTCCCACCAAATTCCAGAAGGCTTTGCTGTGGTTCATATGTGTCAGATGACACAGTTCATGGATGATAATATAGTCGATTGCATTGTGTGGGGTCATCATTAGACGTAAATTGAGATTGATATTCTTGTTGGTCGAACAACTGCCCCAACGCGTCTTTTGATTTTTGATCATGACCCGATTAACTTCATATCCAAGCTGGCTTGCAATCTCATAGGTTCTGGCTGGTAGATAGTCTTTGGCTTGTTTACGGTAAAATTTTTCAATTGCAATTTGAATCGCTTCTGTATCATTAGATCTGATATTTGGTGGAAGTGAGACATCTAATGTGGTGTCGGTTAAGTTGACGCTGATGCGTTGCCCGCGTGTCTTGCTGATGATATTGAGGTTGTGATCATCCCCTAAATAACGGAAAATTTCGCCCTGTTGATATTGACGCTGAAACCGACTTGCAAGGCGTGTCTCTAGTTTATCGATCATTTCCAGCACCCATGCCTTGTTTTGCGTTAGGATGTCTTCGGGAGATGGTTGATTTATCCCTTTGGGATAGACAACTTCTAGACCCTTATTCACATCGACACGCATACTGATGCGTTTAGCACGATTACTTTCACGGATATTGTAGTTGATGGTTTGCCCATTGAGTTCAATTTGTGGCATTAGTTCTCCATTGCTTTTGACGCATGTTCCCAAATCACACGCTTGCTTTCATCATTTGGTTCGAACGGAAAATAGAATCCGATGCGATCCAATAATCCATCGTAACGTTCGCGGACTTTGTAAGGCAATTCATCAGGTTGTGCGACAACTGCAAAGCGCTCTAGCATGTCATCACTAATGAGTGTGTGCATTTCATCCCATTTATTGCGTCGGAGTAGGGCGTTTAATTCTGGAATGAGGTCATCCCAACCATGTAATTCGAGGACTTTGCTATAACTCGGTGTACTAGCATAGAAGGCAATCTGGGATTTTGTCGCAATTTTACTTTCTTGAATTTCGGCATCATTTTGTCCAGTGACGACAAAAATAGCACAGGATAGCGACAAGTCTTCACGAGTACGTCCGGTGCGATCGCCTCCCTCTTCAAATGCAGGGATCAATACTTGCCTCAGATAATCTGGGGTATGAAACGAATGTATATGGAAACCATCACACAATTCACCACCAAGTTTGGCAAGCCCGGTATTCACGCCTGCGATGTAAATGGGAATATCATGATAAGCCATTGGTTGTGGTGTGAAAAATGGTGTGAGTAGAGAGAAATTATAATACTCACCTTCGGTTTTAAGTGGCTCACTTGTTTGGAAGCTATGCCAAATTGCATGAAGCGATTGGATATATTCGCGTAGTTGTATGACAGGTTTCCCCCATTTGGCACTAAAACGTTTTGTGATGTGCGGTTTTATTTGTGTGCCAAGACCGAGAATAAAACGTCCATGAGATTGTTCGGCTAAATCCCAGGCTGTCTGTGCCATCATCATTGGACTACGTGGGAAGGCAACAGCGATAGCAGTGCCAAGGTTGATTCTCTCTGTTGACAGTGCTGAATGGGTTAATGGTAGGAAGGGATTATGTGCAGCTTCTGCGACCCACAGCCCATCAAATCCGTATTCTTCTACAGTACGAGCAAGATCACTGGCAGAATTAAGGTCGTCCGAAAAAATCGTAACATCAAATTTCATTAAATCACCTTTTGTATGTGTTTCCTGTCTATAATTTCATTCTAGCTTGGATTTGATTATGCGACGAACGTCAACTTTAATTCGCCTGTAGATTGTATCAATGATATAATCATTTCATATATTTCAACGGAATAATTGAAAGGTCTAATACCAGATGACCGACCAACCTGAACAGGGCAAACTGTCACCCGAACAATTGGTGACACTCTACAAAATTAGTGGTGAAATTAACTCAACTCTTGACTTTGATGAAGCATTAGATCGTGCGATTACTGCGTTAATGAATGTAACCAAGGCCCAACGTGGCTTTTTGATGATTGCTGACCATAGCGCCGGCACGCTGGAAGTTCATGTCGCCAGTGGGATTGATGGTGAGACGATTGAAAAAGAGGGGTACAGTACAACAATCGTAAATCAAGTTGTGGAGACAGAAGAATCTCTCCTGACGAATAATGCCCAGTTTGATACCCGTATCAGCCCGGGTGAGAGTATTATCCTACGTGGGTTACGTGCGATTTTATGTGCCCCGATGATGGTGCAAGATCGTTTGGTTGGGGTTGTTTACTTAGATACCGCGATGAAGCGTGGCGCATTTCACCCATCTGATAAAGATTTGTTAGATGCTGCTTGTGGGATTGCTGCCCGTGCAATCGAAAATGCGCGACTCTATAAAGTGGCTGTTGAAAAAGGTCGTTTGGAACGTGAATTACAAATGGCGAGTGATATTCAACGGAACTTATTGCCATCATCTATGCCTGATGTTGATGGATATGAGATCGCACCTTATTGGGTAGCAGCGCGTGAAGTTGCTGGTGACTTCTATGATGCATTTGAGTTAAATGATGGGCGTTTTGGGACTGTCATTGCAGATGTATCGGATAAAGGTGCTCCTGCAGCATTGTTCATGGCGGTTGCTCGTACACTAATCCGAAGCCATTCATATGGTGGTGAAGATCCTGTTTCGACAATGTGGCGTACAAATGATTTGCTTGTACCAGATGCCGAAGAAAGTGGGATGTTTGTTACGGTCTTTTACAGCGAATTCCATCCTGATGGCACGAGTATAAATGTGAATGGTGGTCATAATCCGCCTGCACTTTATCGTGCATCTACAGGTGAAGTAGAATATATGCCTATGGGTGGGCGTGCACTAGGTTGGTTCCCGGGTAATGCGTTTGAGGCAGTCGAAGTCCGTTTAGCGCCTGGTGATGTGATTGTGTATTATACAGATGGCTTGACTGAAGCAGAAAATCCGAATGCTGAGCCATATGGAGAAGATCGGCTTTCTGAAGCAATTAAA
Source organism: Anaerolineales bacterium UBA6055 (assembly GCA_002428985.1). Classification (GTDB taxonomy): domain Bacteria; phylum Chloroflexota; class Anaerolineae; order Aggregatilineales; family Phototrophicaceae; genus UBA6055. Next base: position 68,372 of record DIYL01000027.1, read on the forward strand.
CGCTTACATTCTGAATCTGCACATGACATCCGTGATCATATTCTTGAAGATGTTGACATATTTTGTGATGGTAACCCACCTTTTGATGATATTACGATGTTAGTTGTTCGTTACATAGGCTAGTGTCTTACTTAAACTGCTAAATTAACTATGGGGAATTTTGAGTATGAATGTTGGGCAAGGTAATACAAGTTTACGTACCGTTGTCGCTTCGATAATTATTGTGCTTGGCTTGATTTTCTTGTGGCAAATTCGTGGCACATTGATGTTGATGTTTGCTGCTAGTATCCTCGTGATCTTGTTTACAATGCCTGTTCGTGTGCTAGTGAGTCGATTCGATATGAATCGCGCATTGGCAATATTACTCAGCGTTATCGGGTTCTTTGCTGTTATTGTGTTGATTGCATTATCCATTCTGCCAACGATTGTGACGCAGTTTACTGTATTGGCAACTGATGTTGTCCCACGTGGTGTCGAGCGTGCTGTTGATGGGCTAAATAGTGAAACACTTGTTGAACAATATCCGTTTCTAGAGGGTATTATTACAGACTTTGAAATTAATGATGAGTTGATTAATCAGATAATTTCACAGGTCTCCGGCGCATTAAGCAGTCTCGGCGGGTCTGTTTTGCCTGTTGTTGGAGGTGTTGCCAATACAATCCTCAGTGCCTTGATTATTTTCTTTTTAAGTATGTATCTCTTAGCCGAACCCGAGTTGTATATAAGGGGTATCATTCGACTGACACCTACATGGTATCGTGATCGTATGAAAACGATCTTGCGACGGATTGGTGAGACGCTTCGTGCGTGGCTCAGTGTAACAGGTGTCTCCATGATTGTTGTTGGTTTGGGTACAGGGATTGGCTTAGCAGCATTGGGCATACGCGAATGGGTTGCGCTGGGTGTTCTTGCAGGTGTTTTATCATTTATTCCCAACTTTGGCCCCATTGTTGCACTTATCCCATCTGTTGCAGTTGCGATTGTCCAAGCACCAGAAAATGTGATCTGGACGGTTGTGATTATTTACGGCGTTTCATTTGTACAAAGTCAGGTTGTGAGTCCAGTGCTTGCAAGTGAACGGATGAATATGCCTGCAATACTCATCTTACTCGGACAGATTATCTTTGGTTTCTTCTTTGGTTTTATGGGATTAATGCTGGCTGTTCCACTAACGGCATGCGTGTCGGTTTTAGTGGATGAGATTTATGTCAAAGACATCTTAGGTGACCGTCCTAAAGATAAAAATATTGATGATGAAGAAGATGAATATGAAGAAGAATTATTGCCAGATCCCTCATAAATTCTAATGGTCTGGGATGATTTGTTAAATCAATTTTGCGGAAATTGGTATGAAAATTCAAATTGCCCTTGACTTTGTAGAAAAGGTGTATAGAATTCTGCAAGTCGCATACAGAAAAGGAGCGACCAAACAGACAGAAGAGATTAACAATCCAGCAATATTTCATCGGAACTAGTTGGCGAAAGTCAGCCAAGCCGAATTGAATAGGACGAAAGTCAAACCGGC
>DIYL01000040.1 GCA_002428985.1 Anaerolineales bacterium UBA6055
CCGTCGCCAACCTAATCTCAACATCACATACCTCTTTTGCATTCTATTGCAAATTCATTATTGTCTGAGGTTACATGGAACCACAAACACATGGATCGTCTTTACAGCAATGGAAACTGTGGGATCGAAAAACTCTCCTCAACGAACTCCTGATTATTCTGTTATATGCCATTACGTTAACGATTCTAACCTACCCTCTTGTCTTCCGTATTGGCGAGATTATTCCATTTGAAAATCCAGATACATATACTGCAATGTGGCAGAATTGGTGGCTACAGACTGGGCTGACACAAGGGATCAATCTGCAATACTCGAATTATTTATTCCACCCTTCTGGATTAGATGTCACGCTTATTCCGCAACGTTGGACAAGTTATCCTCTATGGGCATTTTACGAATCGCTAGCTGGCGATGTTGTCGCTTATAATCTGACGGTACTCACCCAAACACTCATCCGCGCATACGCGATGTTCCGGTTTATTTTATTGCTTGTTCCACATCGACCCTCAGCATGGGTTGGTGGTGCGTTTTTTGCTTTTGTACCGAGAATGCTAGTCACAGGTATCCAACAACCCAATACGGGTGCGGTTGAATTTATTCCTATTTTTATGATCTTCTTTGTGCTTGCACTCCGACAAATTTATGAAAACCCGCAAGTGACCCGACACATTATTGTTATGATGATATTGGCGAGCTTAGCATTTTCAGCCAATGTCTATATGAATTATAAAATCGGTGTATTTGCGATGCTTCTCGGCGGATTTTATATTGCATGGCGATTGATCGCCGATCGTTTGTGGCAGTATCGTAATTTCTGGGTCGGATCAATTATTTTTAGTGTTTTGTCAGTGGCATTGTGTTTGCCTATTCTTATACCCACGTTGGCGTCAGGTGAAATAGGATCTGCTATAGACCAATTTACACCCAGTGCAGGCGTTGATTTAATGGCATTTGTGCAAGCGGATAGGCAACATCCGATCGTCTATAATTATTTCTTTGCTTCTTTAGATGGGAATGATTTATCGCAAAAGTTGCCGTGGGCATTTGCACAGATTGGCTTTATTAGTATTGCTCTCACATTGATTGGCGTTGGTATTGTTATCAGAAAGTATCCACGTCAGCGCCTCTGGATTATTGTGCTGTTTCTTGGATTTTGGTTATCGTTAGGAACTGTACTACGAATCAATGGTCAACAGTATGACGATATACCGATGTTGATGTCTGCATTGCAATATAACCCGTTATTTCGTGCGTTGCGTCAGCCACATCGTTTCCAAATTATTATGAATTTTGCGATGAGTATTTTTATCGCCTATACGATTTACAGTTATTTACATCGTGTCTCTCGGTTAATTGGGATTGTCACGATTGTGGGTGTGACAACACTGATGTTCTTTGAAACGAGTGTCTTTCCTATTCCACATCGAACAGCACAAGTGTCTGAGGTCTATGATTATGTGACCGAACGGCATGATGGACCAATTATTGCGATGCCAATGGGGCGGCAACCCTCCAAATATAAGATGTATATGCAAATGCACCACGAACAACCGATTGCAGAAGGTATGATTGCGCGTATGCCGACGGATGCATACGACACATTTAACTTCTATTTGCTGTTGCGTGATATGAGTATGATGAACGAAATCACGCAAATTAGTGATGAATTATTCCAGAATTGGGATACTGAAATACAAAGCTTACTCGATGCGGGTTTCCGCTATGTGGTTGTCCATCGCTTAGAAGATACAGGGCAATGGCCCGTCTATACGCACCTCTATCAAGAGTTTATGTTCTTCATGGAAATTGAACCCGACTTCGAAGCCGAAACTGCAGTTGTCTACGATTTGCAGAAGTTAATCGGCAACCCACCTATGGGGGATGCGATAGAGCTGGAACGTATCGCTTTAGAAGAAACCGAAAATTAAGATTTTTGGGCTAGTGTTATGTGACGGTTATAGCCATTCTTAGCTCTTGTTTAAGAATGTGGCTTACAATAGCCGTATCAAATATCGGTATTTTGGAGACTATCTATGCAGAAAAAATTATTTCTGACAAGCGCAATCATAGCGATGCTATTGATTAGTGGGCTTGTCGTATTCGCTATTGGCGAAGAAGAGGGTGATGTCGCCCCTGTAGAACCGAGTGGCCCTGCCAATGTCGTTAATGACGAAGGTGGACCGATACTCCTCACAGGTGAGGTGACCTATACAAATCCCTTATTCACAGGTGGTGTGGCACAACCGCTTGTTATCCTCGAAGATCAAACTGGATTTGTCGACCGGAACGAATACTATGTGATTCCGCAAGAATCTCAGGTACTTGGCCAAATTACATCCGACTTTTTCACTTCGCCGTTTTCCTATAGCTTATCTCTACCACAAGAACCTAACGGTACATTGCGTGATGTTGATAATAATGGGCAAGAAGACAGTGGTGTGATGGTCTTTGCTGTTGCATATTGGACCAATATATTTGGCGACCCACTCCTTGAAGAACGTGATTTGTATGGTGGTGGTTGGTCTACTGCTTACGCATCAACTGAAATCAGTGATGATATTGATACACGCATGGAAGTTGTCGGCGGTAAATTTGTAATCTATGCACCAGAAGAGGGACAAGGCTTCCCATCTGGATTTGGTGCTGATGGCTTATTATTCACAGCCGATGATCCAATTGTGACAATTCCATCAGGGTATTCTGTTGTCGATATGGACAGCGAACCCTTCACATTTGATCGCTCTGCGAACCAAGTGATCGACTTGATTGAGCCTGATGGTGCTGCTGTCAACGACTTCTCCGAGTTGGGTTATAGTGATGCGTTTGATGAAATGGTTGAATTATTCCGCACGGAATACGCGTTTACTGAATTCTATGGTTTGGATTGGGATGAACTCTACGCGACATACAGCCCACGGTTTATCGAAGCCGAAGAAGCTGGTGATCCATTCTTATATGGTTTAGCGATGCGTGACTTTATCTGGGAAATCCCTGATGGTCATGTTGGTATGCCACTCGATCTTGTAATCGACATTTTCCGTGAAGAAACAGATGGCGGTCTCGGCATTTCTGTTATTGAGTTAACCGATGGACGTTTCATTGTGGATTTCGTATTAGAGGGTAGCCCCGCCGCTGAAGCTGGTATGCAACCCGGTGCAGAAATCCTTGAATGGGATGGACGTTCAATTGAAGAAGCAATGGAAGACGAGTTTATCTGGGCGCATCAAGCTCTCAGTACTGATCATACCTACCGCCTCCAACAGTTGCGTTACGTTACTCGTTTCCAATTGGGTGTTGATGTAGATGTGACATTCCAAAATCCTGACAGTGATGCACCGCAATCTGTCACCATGACAACCGTGAATGAACGTGTGAGCTTCTCAAATTCATCATTCTTTGCTGATGTCGATGGTTTAGAATTACCGGTCGAATTTGAAATTTTGCCGAGTGGGTATGGTTATGTCGCGATTTACTCGTTTAGTGACAATGAATTCCTGACTGTACAATTGTGGGAACGCATGATTCGCACATTCATTCAAGCTGATGTTCCCGGCGTTATTATTGATATGCGCTTTAATGGTGGTGGTAGTGGTTGGCTGGCTGACCAAATGTCGGCGTATTTCTTCCAAGAAGAACATATCCTTGGTTATTCAGCGACCTATAACGAACAAATTGATGACTTCTACTTTGATCCGCGCGCAGTCGATGAATTCATTCTGCCACCAGAAGAACTGCGTTATGATGGCGAAGTAGCTGTTATTGTTGAACCAAGTTGCTTTAGTGCGTGTGAATTCTTCTCCTATAATATGACCATTGATGATCGTGCAGCTATTGTCGGACACTATCCAACAGGCGGTCTTGGCGGTGGTGTAACTGACTTCTTCATGCCAGAAAATACGACTATCCGCTTTACGGTCAGTCGCGCTGTAGATCCAGATTACAATATTCATATTGAAGGTCAGGGTGTTGCACCGACGGTTGTTGTTCCTGTGACATTCGACAGCGTATTTGCTCAAGATGATTTCCTTGTCCGTGCTGCGGAAGAGTACTTGACCGAAGCGATTCTCGGTGAAGTCGTTGAAGGTGGTGAGCTGACACTAGGTGAAGGTAGTACCGAAGTTCAAGCCAATGGTGTTGTTGGACCTGAACAGCGTGTACGGTATAGTGTTGTTCTACCTGCAAACCGTGTTGTGAGTGTTTACCTGCGTGGTGTTGATGACTCGGTTGACACAGTTCTGAGTGTATATGATGAGACCGGAACACAGCTCCTCGGTGAAAATGATGATGCTGATGATACGGTTCGTAGCTCTGCTCTGACAGACTTAGATGTTGGGCCTGAACCCATTGCAGTCATTCTAGAGGTCAGTGTCAAGAATACAACAGCTACTGAAGCATTCAACCTTCGCATCGAAGAAGTGGTTGACCGCTCACAAGATAGCTAAACATACGTCATAGACAGACCAAAACAAAAGGGTATATCATGTGATATGCCCTTTTTTGATTGCATCCATAAGGATTGTCTATGCTTAAACTAGCGGTTGTCTGGTTAGGACAGCTTTTATCGTTTACTGGCAGTGCGATGACGCGCTTTGTTTTGGCAATCTGGTTATGGGAACAGACGGGTGAAGCAACCGCACTCATACTCGTTGGTGTGTTTGCGGCCCTTGGTGCAATTGTCACCAATTTGACTGCTGGTGTATTTGTAGATCGGTTCAATCGTAAGTTTATCCTCGTCTGTGCTGATCTGATGGTGGGCTTTTCAACGCTTACGTTGCTTATACTGGCGAGTATGGGGCAATTGGCTGCATGGCATATCTATATTGCGGCGTTTGTCAGTGGGTTATTTGGAACGCTACATTTCCTCACGTTTATGGCTTCAATGACATTGGTTGTACCGAAACAATTCTATACGCGTGCCAATAGCTTAGTGACGCTGGCGGAATATGCATCGGTGGTGGCTGCGCCGACACTTGCGGGTATCTTAATTGTGCCAATCGGTATCCAAGGTGTGATGTTGATTGATATCGCCACATTATTATTTGCAATAGCAACCGTTGCAATGATAACAATCCCTAGTGTAAGCGACGATGACGATAAATCATCGCAAACCAATTGGCAAGCTGTCAGTTTTGGATTCCGCTATATTTTTACGAATGCGTCTTTACGGGGATTGATGCTTGTTTTATTCGCCTTCACGTTATCTGAATCGTTTGGGTATCCGTTGATTCAACCGATGATTCTAGCACGAACAGGTGGGGATCAAGTCACACTTGGTATTGTGTTATCAACGCTCGGTGTTGGTGGGGTGTTGGGTGGCCTCATTATGACTGTGTGGGGCGGATTCAAGCGTAAGGTGAATGGTGTTTTAATCGGTTTATTTTTAACGGGATTGCTGGGTGATGCACTGATGGGCATGGGACAAGTTTTGCCTGCCTGGTTGTTAGCAGGGATTTTCCTAGAGATATTCATCCCGTTGGCGATTAGCTCGAATAATACGATTTGGCAGTTAAAAGTTCCACCTCAGATACAAGGACGTGTGTTTGCCGCCCGAAATACAGTGACATTTATCGGTGAGCCAATTGCTCTCATACTCACTGGGTTTCTTGCAGATAATATCTTTGAACCTGCTATGGCGACTGATGGTTGGCTAGCTCCGACTTTTGGAGGGCTTGTTGGGACTGGTCCGGGCGCAGGTATGGGACTCTTACTCGTAATCTGTGGTTTATTGAGTGCAGCGACTGCTTTATGGGGATATGTTGTTCCAGCGATCCGCAATGCTGAAATGCTACTGCCTGATGTGGATCTAGTCAATGAACCATCTAAGTCTAATGCTGAAACGGCTTAATAAAACCTATCGTTAACGTGATGGTCGGAAGCGTAAACGTAGTTGCTGGCGCAACGCGCTTAAATCAATTTTGAGTTTTGTGAATCCAATGCCGACAAAAATTAAAACTGTGCCAACGATGATGTATGCGTCCAAAATCTCATCTGCAAATACGATGCCAATAATCAGCGCTACTGGCGGAATCGTGTAAGTCACCATCGTTGCTTGTGATGCACCGATCCGTGCAACAACTTCATAATAGAGTAGATAGCATAAGAAGGAATGCACAACCGCGAGGACGAGGACTGCGAAGAGTACATCAATCGATGTGTTGATTGGGATGGTCGGGGCAATTGTCCCTTGAGACATATTCCAGACCATGACGATCCCAATGCCCATGCTTGCTGATAACATTGCAAATGCCGAAAATACGGTTGGTTTAATGGCATTGCGTTGCATCATGACACGGCTATGGATAGTAAATGCAGCGTAAAATAATGCTCCAATGATAAGTAGAATCTGACCTTCAAGTGTGCTCTCACCGACTGAACCACCCGCATCACGCATGGTGAGTACAATCACGCCTATAAAACTAACGATAACGCCAAATAACTTCACCGCATTGAGGCGTTCATCGGCAAAAACAAAATGTGCGACAACTGCTGCAAATATAGCAGCTGTTGCTTGTAAAACACTGCTCACGCCTGTTTCCACTGTTTGGATACCTAGATTAAGCATGAAGATCGGCATCATCAGACCGCCGATGCCATTAATTATGAGGTTGACTAAAATGCGCGGATCTTTAGGGATGGGTAAACGACGCAACATCATAACGAGGCTCATACCAACAGCTGCGGTGCCTAGTCGAATGAAAGTGAGATGGATCGGGTCAATTTCGGAGACACCTGCCTGCGAAAATAGGAATAGTGATCCCCATGTTAGTGTTAAAATCCAGAATCCACCCCAACCAAGCATAACGTATCTCCAAAACAGCACAGACAAACAAAAACCTCACGGGGGTTTATCCCGCAAGGTATGGTTATTGCTATCAGGTTACGGCTGAATCAGAGTGTTGTCAATCAGGGAAAAAGTTAAGTTTCCCAGTCACGCTGATCGATAATTTTACGCGCTGAAGGATCAATGTCCCCCGGCTTCACAAAGTTGACTTCATCAATCCGCAAACGAACCGCATTTTGTGCTAATGCTTTGAGTTTATTTGCAATACCGTTTTCAGATTCACCCTCGTTCAGCTCAAGGTTAAATGTTACAACATCCTTGTTTTCGGGGCGGGTAATAATGACTTGTATGTCCTTGATTTGTGGGAATGCCATGACAGCTGCTTTAAGTTGGTTTGGATGTAAGAACATACCACGTACTTTAATCGCATCACCACTGCGGCCATATAATCCGAGCAACTGTTGCCCATCACATTGCGGTTCAGCGGCTAACGCACCAAGATCTCCAGTACCAAAACGAATAAGAGGGTAAGCTTTGTTGAATGTCGTGACGACAATCTCACCAATTTCGCCATCAGGTAGAATTTCACCTGTATCAGGGTCACAGATTTGCATGTAGATGTTGTCCATCAAACAGAATCCTTCAACCCCGTCCATTGTGTAGCCGAGGAAACCGAGATCAGCCGTACCATATGCTGATGTGGTTTTCATACCATATTCGCCTTCAAAACGTTCGCGTTGGCTCGGGGTATATGGCTCTGCTGAGAAGAGGGCTTTTTTAATCGGGACTGCATCGGGACCCATTCCCATTTCTTGCGCTTTATCAAGAATCGTCATCAGATAACTAGGCTGACCGACGAATCCTGTCGCGCCGAGTGACATCATCATCATAATTTGTAATTCGGTATTGCCCGGACCTGTCGGTAAAACTGTACCACCACACCCACGGATACCTTCATCCAACAGAATGCCTGCTGGTGTCAGGTGATACATAAAGGTATTGAGGACGCGATCACCTTTACCGATGCCAATATACTTGAACGGTGCGAGTAGGGCTTCAGGGTTATCTGATGGTGGTTGCGGGTCGTAAATAGGGCCCGGTGAAATATAAATACGCGGTAGGTCGTTAGGATCAATCGTCAGGAAGCCGCCAAAGGGTGGATTTTCCTTATGAATTTCGACGAGTGAATCTTTGTCAAGTACAGGGATTTTGGCTAAATCACTGGCTGATTGAACATCAGCTGGTGTGACACCTGCACCATCCATTAGTTTGATGATAGCAGGGGCATTTTCATAAGCGTGTGCTACAAGGTCTTGGATACGTGCATCAATAGTCGTCAAGAGACACTCCTTTTTAAATTCTGTAATTTTATCCTAGCCAACGTTTACGGCGTTTATAATGTTTGACTTCGCGGTAATTTTTTCGTCCACCGGCTTGATTGAGCCCGAGGTAAAACTCTTTAATATCCTCATTTTCGCGCAGTTGTGCAGCAGGACCATCTAATACAATACGTCCATTTTCCATCACATATCCATAATCTGCGAGTTCGAGTGCGGCGCGGGCGTTCTGTTCAACAATTAAAACAGACATACCTTCGCTTTTGTTAATATCACGAACAATCTCAAAAATTTCGGTGACGAGCATCGGTGCAAGACCAAGTGAGGGCTCATCGAGCATCATCAATTGTGGATGTGCCATCAATGCCCGACCGATGACCAACATTTGTCCTTCACCACCCGATAAATACCCGCTCACCCGTTTGGAGAGGTCTTTGAGGCGTGGGAAGTAATGATACACGCGCTCTAAATCGTCTTTAATGTGGCGACCGCCTTGATAGACCATCCCACCGACGCGTAAATTTTCCTCGACTGTTAAGTGACGGAAGAGTGGGCGGCCTTCAATAACTTGGACAAGCCCTGTACGAACAATATCTTCGGCACTTTGATTGTCGACACGTTCATCTCCCCATGTAATTTGGCCACGCGTAACTTCGCCGAGTTCGCTTTTAAGTAATCCGCTAATGGCTTTGAGTGTGGTTGATTTGCCTGCGCCGTTGGGTCCGAGTAGAGATACAACTTTGCCCGGTTCGACCTCTAATGTAATACCGCGCAAAACAAGAATTACACTATTATAAACGACTTCAACGTTATTGATGGCGAGGGTTTTGGTTGTGGCTAGGGTTTGATTAGCTACCATAATTTGTCTCAATTTGTGTCAGTTTACAGCAATTGAAAACGGGGCAACCCGAAAGTCACCCCGCTTAGTGTTAGAATCTCAGACTGTCTTATTCACCACCACGCAAGTTGGGGGCCGCTTGGAAGTCTGTCAGAGGAATGACGATAGGTGCAAATAGTTGTCCACCATTGCCATCATCAAGGAACAACGCATCATCTGGACCTGTTGCTGGACCGGACATATCAGCGTTAGCAAACTTCAGCAAAGCAATACGGTTTTCAACTGCATCACGGAAGGTTTCGCCGAATTGGAAGGTAAGGAGACTACCCAATACTTCGTATTCCATCGTTTCCATGATTCCACGGAGTTGAGCACCAGTGACAGCATCGAGGCTACCAGCTTCGTTAGCTGCGCGGATGTAGGTTTCAACAAAGATGTCTGCAAAACCCCATGTTGTGATATACGCGACGTTACGTTCGCTGATGCTACGTTCGTTAGCTGCCCATTGTTCGGTCACAAATTGTACTGCAGGTTGGTCAACTTCTGTCCACCATTGGAATGGCATCGAACCGTACATACCATCAACAGCAGGTAGACCGCTAGCTTTTAGTGAGCGTTGACCGAGTAGACCGACGCTTGTATCCATAACCCAGTTTACACCAGCGAGAGTAACATCATCTTCTAAACCGAGGTCTACGATGGTTGATGCAACCAAAACGGGACCTGTCGCCAAGGTGTTGGTGTAGATAATGTTTGCGCCTTCATCAACGACATTTTGAACTTGTGTTAGGATGTCGGTGTCAGTTGGTAGGAAGATTTGTGGATCATCAATTACTTCTACACCAAGACCCGTACAGAATTCGTCGGATGCAGGACCAACTGCTGCTTCACCGAATGCACCTGGCCATGTGACATGACCAATGACTGGATCTGGGAATGTATCTGGGTTAGCTGCTACATATTCACAGAAAGCACCAAATTGGTTGATGTAAAGTGGGTTTGTTGCAAATAGCCAACCTGGGGTTTGACCATCTTCACCATAAAGACCTTCAACCGATCCTGCGGAAATGACGGAGACGATTTCATCTTCTGCGAGTTGTTCACGGAGCAATTCTGCATCAGGTGAAGCGTAGAGCAGTAGCAAGTCAAGGTCATCGCCAAATTCACTTGTGAAGCGGTCGTAGGCACTTTGTGTCGCTTCGAGGTCACCACCAGTATCTTCAAACTCTTGTGCAAGTGTTGCGCCACAGATACCGCCATTGTTGTTCCAATAGGAAATTGCATCTTCAAGTGCAGAGACGATTGGTTGGGTGATGAAAGCATATGCACCGCTCAAGTCACCAAAGTGATAAATTGTGAGTGTTTCACCGGTAAGGTCAACTTCACATTCGGTCAGGTCGGTCGGATATGCCATCATATCGTCCTGAGCAAATGCTGGCATTGCAAACAATGTGACAAGTAACGCGAGTACAAGAGTTAAACTCATTTTTTTCATGTTACAAATAATCCTTTCGATATAAATATATATTTGATGTAACAGGAGCAATTGCTCCCGAACATTAGCTTATGTCAGATTGCTCAATTGAGCAACTAGTACGAATAGGGTCGTATCTTCCATGCGACCTTCAAAATTTCCCAGCGATGGGCGATCCCTCGCGGTTCAAGAACGAGGAAGATAATCAGCGCGACCCCGAACAAGATCGGATTGATTGCACCCGCGATGTTGACTGAATCAATAAATGGTAGGAGGGCTGGTAATCCATCTGTCAAGAATGGTCGAATTGTTGGGATAACGGCTTCTTGTAAGAGGCGAATGAATGTTACGCCAAATACTGCACCTAATGGGAAGCCCGCACCGCCAATGATTAACATAGCAAGCATTTCAATCGAGACTTCTAACGTGAACATATCGAGTGACAGACTGTTACGCTCAAATGCGAGTAAACATCCAGCTATGCCTGCATAGACGGCACTCAAGAAAAATGCCCTCAGCTTATATGTAAATACATTGATACCGAGTAACTCCGCGGCGAGGTCATTATCACGTACTGAGATAAAGGCACGTCCCGTTCGCGTTCGAACAATGTTGCGAGCAAAGAACATCAATAAGACCGAGAGTGGTATGATGATGTAGTAGAAGGCGGTATCGGTGGCAAAACTCAATGCTGTACTCCTACTAACACTGACATTAAAGTCAGTTGTACCCTCCTCCGGAACAACCATAACCTGATGCTCACCTGGTTTGGTGGCGATATACGACAATGATGTTATGTTGCCATCATCATCTTCGATAAACGACATATTTACATCACCCGTCGGAATCACAGATTCATCGGGGTCAATGATTTGAATTTCTGGGTGATCTCCAGCAAACGAGTCCAGCTCTACAGTGATGATATCTACAAAATAGGGATCGCCGGCTTCAAATATGAGTGGGTTATCATCGATTAAGGTATCGTCAGCATATGACCCAAATGGGCCGATCATAGGGGCAGGGACACTTAAAGGGCGGGTACCACCAGTAAGATCTTCCATTGGGTAACGTAAAACCCATGGGATGATAAATTGGGCTGCAAGGGTCGCCATTGCAAGGTAGAAACCTTTAACACGTAACGAGGGCAGACCAAAGACAAGTCCGATTAATCCAGTGATGACGGCAGTGAGTGGCAACGCAATCCAAAACGATAAACCTGCTTCCCGCACCAGTATTGCCGACGCATAAGCACCAATTGCCATAAATGCGGCGTGTCCTAACGAGATTTGTCCGTTGTACCCGATGAGGATGTTGAGCCCTTGGACGGCAATGACAAAAATAGCGATACGAATAATCAGTCCAACGTATTGATCGCTGATGAGTCCAATACCAAGTGGACCTGATGTTGCAAATAAGGGGATCAATAACAGCACAAAGAATGCCAAATTTTTCCATAGTTTATCGCGGCGAGTCCTGTCGATCGACATATCCTCTTCGTATTTGGTATCAAACACACCCGCTGGATTAATATTTGCCATGTTTACTCCAAACTTGCAATAAGATTATTCTTGTTTTAAGTAGTAGGGGGTGTATGACATGACATCACCCCTACAGTTTTATTGTTGACACAACGAAATATTAAATGCGTTCGATGCGTTTTTCACCAAATAAACCGTCAGGTCGTATGACCAGTACAAGCATTAGCACAACATAAGGCGCGAGATTTGTACCGACCTGTTGTGATGAGTTGAGTAGCGTACCGAATTGCTCGACTAGACCGATGATAATGCCACCAATTAATGCACCACTGACCGATTCAAGTCCGCCGAGTAACACTGCTGGGAAGACACGTAACGCCACATAATTGATGTTAAGTGACAGACCAACTGCACCACCTTGCAAAATTCCGGCGATTGCAGCAAGTAGGGTAGCGACAGCCCATGTAATCGCGAGAATTACACGCACGCGTAAACCAACAGATTGCGCGAGTTGTTGATCTTCAGAAGTCGCCCGCATCGCAAGTCCGACACTGGTATAGCGGAAGAAAATAATAAACCCAACAAATGCGATAATTGCCAGTACAAATGCGATCACCAATTCCACACGAACAATCGCGATACCGCCGAGCGTTTCTTGGAAACCATCGAGACGGATTGGCTTAAATTTACCACCTGTTTCTGGATCAACAAAAATGGGTAGATTAAGTTCCACCGTACCCCATATAATCTGAGTGACACCGTGCAAAACTTCGGCAACAGCGAGTGTCATCAAGACGGCAGTAAAGAGTGGCTGTCCGATTAATGGACGGATTGTAAAGCGTTCTACAGCGAGACCTGTGAGGATCGCACCGAGTAAGGTGCCTGTGACGGCATGAATCCACTTCCAAGCCTCACCACCAAAGGTCATCAAGAACGTGAGAATAATAATACCCCCAACTGTCATGATGAGATTGCGCGGCTCAAGCAGGGCATAGATACTGACTGTCGTCATGACCATCAGCATGGTGGCAGTTGCTAACAGACCTGCACCAATCACAGAAATTTCTGTACCTGTGAAGAATGTATAGAAGACCATACCGCCAACGACCATCATCCAACCATGCGCAAAGTTAAATACACCGGAGGCTTTGTTAATAACGACGATGCCGAGTGCGACCAGACCATATACACCACCGACGAGCACACCGGAGATAATTGTTTGGACGATGCGGGCGGCTTTTTTATCGGCGAGCTGATTTTGCAAAAACAGCAAAATCGCAATGGTTACAACGGCATACATCGCCCATGTTAGTTGCTTTTTGTATTGATTGATAAAATCTGACAATGTTCTATTCCTTTAGCAATAACATTATTTCTTTAGTTAGTTGAACGAGACAAAACAAATTTAGGATGAATTAAACATCCGACACATGTAATTCGGTTTCGACAGTTGCTGTCCGTCCATCGCGATATTTGACTTCTGCTGTTACACGTACTTCACGTTGATCACCATAAATGGCTTCTAGTAAATCAGCGTATTTCTGCTGCAATGCGCCACGGCGTAATTTACGGGTGCGTGTGAGTTCGGCTTCATCGGCATCAAATTCTTTGTGTAAGATGACGAACCGCTTAACCTGTGAATACTCGGGTAGGGATTCGTTTACTCGCCTGATTTCTTCGCTGATAATCTCGTAGACTTCGGGTTTTTGTGAGAGGTCCACATAGGTTGTGAAGGCGATACCCTGTTTTTCTGCCCAACGGGATACATTCTGGAAGTCGATGATGATAATTGCCGAGACAAAATCCATATCCCAGCCACCGATTGTCATCATATCTTGTACATAGGGGCTAAATTTGACACGACCTTCGATGTATTGTGGGCTGAATTTTTCGCCACTGGATAACTCAATTAGGTCTTTTACGCGTTCTAAGTAAATGAGATGTCTGGTTTTTTCATCAAAGTAGCCTGCATCTCCAGTGTAATACCAGCCCTCGGTATCAACTGCTTCTCCCGTCTTATCCGGACTTTTGTAATAGCCTTTAAATTGTGCTTTGGTGCGTACCAGAATTTCTTGATCTTCTGCAATTTTGATCTCGACACCCGGTACGAGTACACCGACTGTTTCGAAACGGACATCACCGGGTATATGGATTGTGCCGAATGTCTCGGTAGATGCGTATAATTGGCGGAGCTCAATGCCAATCGCACGGAAGAAACGGATGATATCGGAACTGAGCATTGCACCTGCGGTTAAGACATTACGTGCACGCGTCAGACCGAGTTTGTCACGTAGCGGTTCGAAGACGGCATACTCACCAATCCAGCGTAATAATTTTAGATTGGGTGGAATATCTTTGCGCTCATCTTCAAGGTCAATTAGTCGATACGCGACAGGCAAGAACCATTCATAGAGTTTGCGGTTAAGCCATGAGCTATCGTTGATGCGGAATTGAACTGTCCGTGCTAGATTTTCCCAAACACGACTCGGGAATAATAATCCCGCTGGGGCAATCTCACGAATATCTGTGGGGACTGTGCCGGGGCCTTCTGGGAAGTTAACTTGTACACCATGTAATAGATGTGGTGTGAATCCGAAGGCTTGTTCTGTTAACCATGCCATGGGACTAAATGACAGCCAATTATCTTGGTGATTGCTATCGACATAATTGAAGTTCATGGCATTGCCATATACTAATTGGTGATGTGTAATTTCGGCAAATTTTGGTAGGCTGGTTGTACCTGATGTCATACTGAGGATAATCGTATCCATCATGTTGGTTGCATTTGCCATCTCATCAAATTTGTTCGAATTTTTCTGGGTGTAGTCTTTGCCAATTGCTTCAATTTCGGAGAAGTCTGCTAACCACTCATCATGATAGCTCCACAATCCGCGGTCTTCCCAGTAAATAACCCGCTTAATTTGTGGAATTTGTTCTTTAATTTCGAGGGCTTTATCGACTTGCTCTTGGTCATGTGCACAGATAAAGGTTGCATCTGTCGACTTTACAACAAAATCTAAATCTTGTGGTCTAGCATCACTAAATACGCAACATGATTTGCAACTCAGGGCATGGGTGGCGATTTGTGCCCAATACATTTCGGGGTCATTCTCGCCGATGATAACAACTGTGTCGCCTGCTTTGAGACCAAGACTTAACAGACCCATCGCAAAATTGGAGACATGCTCATAGACATCCTGCCACGTATATTCTTGCCAGATACCGTAGCGCTTTTTACGTTGGGCTATTGCATTACTACGCGTGCGCACTTGGTGTAGGAAATTCTTCGATAATGTATCTAACTTGGGGTCAATGTCAGCGACTTTACCATCTAAATGCGATGTGTAGATGGTACCCGCTTTGGGATCACGATAGGGGATGTTGACTTGTTGTTGTGTCATCTCCATAATTTAGTGTCCTTCCTGTCCAAGATAGGCGTTAATCACAGCTTCGTTTTTGCTGATTTCGTCGGGCGTGCCTTCACCGATTTTTACCCCGAAGTCAATGACGACAATTCGGTGTGAGATGTCCATGACCAGACCAATGTCATGTTCAATCAACATAATGGTTGTGTTTTGTAGCTCATGAATATCAAGGATGAAGCGAGCCATATCTTCTTTTTCTTCAACATTCATGCCTGCCATTGGCTCATCAAGTAGGAGGAGTGTTGGCTCTAATGCGAGTGCACGTCCTAATTCGACCCGTTTCCGCAACCCATAGCTGAGTGTACCGACGATAGATTTGCGGATATGTTCCATTTCGAGGAAGTCGATAATATCTTCAACAAAACGACGGTGTTCAATTTCTTCGCGCTTTGCTTGTCCCCAAAACATTGCCCCTGTGAACATATTGGATTTCATTTTGATATGACGGGCTGCCATCAAATTGTCGAGGACTGTTGCATTGGTGTAGAGTGCGATATTCTGGAAGGTGCGCGAAATACCTAGCTTTGCACGCTCATAAGGGGGCATATTAGAGATACTGTTGCCCTCAAAAATAATTTCACCCTGTTGTGGAGAATAAAAACCGTTGATGCTGTTGATGAGGCTTGTTTTACCAGCTCCGTTGGGGCCGATAACAGAAAATAACTCGCCTTCATTGACTTTGAATTCGACGTTTTGTAACGCCCTAATTCCGCCAAAGTTAAGCGAAATATTATCTACATGTAATTTTACAGGCATAAAATCCTCAGTAAGAAAAATATTGTAGTTCTAATTTTTGATTCTGCTTACGGCATAACCAAACGAAGCAAAATCTATTTAATACACATTTAATTAATTATATTGAAGATACCAAATAAATTGGTGTGATGCAATCAAATTATATTATGAAATGATGTGAATCGTTGTACCGTTCGGTTTTAAATAGAAAATATAGGTTTTTCAAAGCCTCCAAATATACAATTGTGTCTAGTTCAACTTAATCCCAAATACTTTCTTAAATCACTGGATCTGGCTATGCGGTGTGTGCTACAAGCCAGTCAGTTATTTCTTGAATAATTTGCTCTTTGCCGATCTCATTAACTAGTTCATGACGTAATCCATCATAAATTTTTACTGTCAGATCATCAGATTGCGCATGATCTTGAATAAAAGTCGCTCCTGAAGATGGCGTGAGTTCGTCGGCACCACCATGCATGACTAGCAAGGGTAATGTCAATTGTGGTATTTGTTGGCGGAGTATACGCCCTGCTTTGACCATTGCGGCTGATGTGCCAATACGCCACATGTCTTTAAACGTCAATGGATCAGAATCCCATTGGCGAATAATGTCAGGGTCAGTCGAGAGAACATCGGGATCGGCTGGTGGGGATAGCTTGATTTTTGGTATAAATTTTGATGCGCCCAGTCCGGCTGCGATAAGCCATTTGGGCTGGAGGTCTTCACCTGTGATGGCAACACCTGTTAGGGCTAACGCTTTAACATCTGACTGATACTTTAAGGTAAACATTACTGCAATCAGTGTTCCCATACTATGACCAAATATAAGCGTCTCTTTATTTGAATAGCGGGCTGTAATCAGCTCATATAGTTGGCGTAGGTCTGCAACAGCTAATGCCATATCTGGTATATAGGCTCGATCACCATCACTTTTGCCATGTCCCATATGGTCAATGCCGTAACATGCGAAGCCTGCATTCGTGAAGGCTTCGGCAACATGGGTGTAACGTCCACTGTGTTCTCCATGCCCATGTACGATCAACACAACGGCTCGAACATTATCGTCATCGGGTAACCATTCATGATAGAAGCGAGAGTTGCCATTGTTGTTTTGGAAGGTATGCTCGTTTGTGATCATAATGCGATTTTCCAAATTTATGTAATGAATATAAATCACATATATTATATCGACTCAATTAAATAGAGTAAGTCTGTGACTGATGAATTTATACTAAAGACATGTTGGTTACAGTCTGAGATTTCTTAACTTAGTGATTAATAGAGATGCTAATTTTTTACTATTTTTTTAGAGAAGAACGTTTGCCGTACTTTCCGTCTTAATTTATAGTGAAATTATCGTAAAGTAGGATTTTAGGAGCCCTACAATGACACTATCTAAAATCAAGACTGCAAAGTTTCGTCACTATTTTGATATGACTGATGTTGATAATGACGGAGTCATTACAAAAGCTGATTTTGAAATCGCCGCCGAAGAAACGCGTAAAGAGTTGGGTTTGGAAGCTGGTTCTAATGAGGCAGCAGAACTAACCCAATCTGTTATGAGTTACTGGGAGTCATTAGCGCAACATGCAGATGCAGACCATGATGGGAAAGTTGAATTACAAGAGTGGCTTACCCATTGGGGACATATTGTTAGTTCGCAGGAGATGATCGATCAATTAGTAGGTGGTTATGGTCAGACGGTATTGAGCGTCTATGATCGTGATGGTGATGGCAAATTATCTTATGAAGATTTTTCTGCATACTATCTTGGACACCAGATTCCAGAAGAAAATTGTAAAATCGCTTTTGAAAAGATGGACGCAGATGGTGATTCATATGTTGATAATGATGAATTTTACCAGACTGCAATGCAGTTCTTCACCAGTGACGATGTAGAATCCCCTGGAAATTATTTGTTTGGTGATTTCACACATTATTTGAATAACTAATTAGTGGTGTTTACAGGCGGTTTATTGTATCGCCTGTTTTATTTTTGTATATTTAGTGCTCGTTCATTCACTTCATCATCAGTAGCTTTGATACGCCTACATACTTAAACATGCTATGCACAATGTTTGCTATGCGTATAGTAAAGTGTTTTTTGACATATGCTCATTTGTGATCGTTACTCAATTCCTCAAATTTTGCATGATAAGCCGTTATATCGCACAATATCATATCATAGTATGGGAGAAGCGCATGGCGACAAACGATAAATGGCTGATGCTGGCAAACGGTATCTGTGATGATGCCGGTGTTCAAGCAGATGATATTGAAATTATCACAACATGGGAACAGAACTTTATAGACTCTGATGAATTTCGCAATAATGCTGTGTTTCGGATGGATGGCGGGCGTATTCTGAAGATTTTCAAAACAGATGCCGAGCGGAATCAGGCTGTTGAATGCGCATCTTTAGAGATTTTGAAGGATCGCTTCCCTGCACCACGATATATTGCCGATGGTAATTTCGAGGGGCGACCTTATCTGATTATGTCAGAAATTGAAGGTGATACATTAGAAACGCTTTGGGGTGATTTACCGAAGAGCGAATTATTGTTTGTTGCACGGGAAATCGGAAAGCAGTCTGTTCAGTTACACCAGTGCCCAACGTCTAAGCTTGCCGAAGTTGAAGCGCAATATGGCAGAGGCGAACATGAAATAGACTTGATAGAAGCGGATCGCATTGCAGAAATCAAAGCCTTGGATAGATTATCTACATATCACAAGGATGAGTTACTTCAATTTGTACACGACCAACCCTATTCGGTTTTGACGGACTCGCTTGTTTTGAATCATGGTGATTTATCACATGCCCACATCTATTTGACGCATCAAAATCAAAACCGCGTGGTTAGCGGATGGGTTGATTGGGGCGGTGCAATCGTCGCCTCACCAGAATGGGATATTACATTTCATTGGTTTTGGACGTTCTCACAAGAACGTGATGCAATGCGTGAATTCTTGAAAAGTTACTATGATCAGCCACCTAAACCCGATCAATTGGCTAGACGATGTTTTATTGCTCATTTCTATACATTTTCTATGGGAGATGTATGGGATTATTTTACAGCCCAAGTGAAACCATCAGATTCGATTGTGGATGCACTTATCACGTCGCTTTATCCGCCAGAGCTTTTTGGATTACCCGGTTAGGAATTGCCACGCATTGTCTTTAGCCGGAATTGGATACTTTGGGCAAATATATTCATTTCTTCGTCGCTAAGTCTCTCGTTTTCTGGTACGCCTAGATATTTAAACATGCCGAGGGCTATGTCTTCTTTGGGGTGGTCCGCCATACGCGGGATAATATGAAAATGCACATGTTGATGGTTCGGTGACTCTGCAAATTGAACAACATACGTTTTAATACATCCTGTTTCTTCTTTGAGTGCCTGAGAAACTTGCTGTATTAGCGGACCTAATTCGGCTGATTCTTCAGGATTCAATCCTGCGACATCGGGCACATGACGACGAACGACCAATATCAACCAGCCAAGATATGATGTTGCGTTGCAATGCACAACATCCCAATAGTTTGTACGGTAGATATTATCCCAAAGCGGTGCATTGCCATCGTCTCGAGTTTTGATAAGCTCACAGGTATGACATAGCTTCGTCATGATTGATCTTTCCACATATTACCCGACAGCATATCACCGACGAATTTTAGGTAGCGATATAACAATCGTTTAAGAGCAAAATAGCCAATGATTATGCCAATGATGAGTAATCCGAGGGCAATATATTCAGTGAAATCGGCAGTCGGTGAAATAGCTACGCGCCATGGCCTGTCAGGGTCGTAGAAGACTGTAAGCTCCATTCCTTCCGGATAGTTTGCTGCTTCCGGTGGGATTCCCCATTCTGAGTCGCCATCACCAGTGAGTGTCAGTCGTGTGCCGATATAGTCTTCGCCAGCAACTTCATATTGATAGGTGAGCCAGTGGGTTTTGCTGTTGATCTTAACAACAGTTGCGGTAGTTTCGACCCAACTATCACGTGTGAGGTAGTCGAGGATAGTTTCAACGATGTTGACACCTGCAAAAACGAACAAGCCAATGATAAACAATCCACCAGCAATAAGCTCAAGGCGGGATGGCGATTTACGCGGTGAGGATTTCGTTTTGTCCGACATTAGTCAAATGACAGTGGAACATCCAGCCGGAGCCAAGTACGTCCAATACGGAACAGAATCCCCGGACGTAAGATAACACGAGACTTAATTGAATCTGGGTTTTTCTCAATAAATGTTCCGTTACGACTACCCCCGTCTTCTAGCCAGAATTGCAACATAAACGGGGAGGTGACAGATTCTGATGATGTCACTTCGACAGATTCACAACCTAGGCGGGCATGTAACCGCGAGACTTGATTATCACTACCAAGGTGAATATCACATGTCTCGCGCCGACCAATGGTGATGATGCGTTCGTTACCAAGCATGGGTTGGTCGAACATCATTTTTTCGCCATCACGCGGTCCACTCATAAATGTAATTGAGAGTTCACCATTGGGTTTAGTCATTCCAGTCTCGCATTTCGTTGTTTTGTTTGATCTTGTCTAATGTCGGTTGATGTTTGTCATCAAGACTTAGGGCATGTTCGAACATTTTATGTGCATCGTCGTAATCGCTGAGGTTCATATACGCTTCGCCAGCATTATGCCAGAACCAAACATCGGTATCATCATATTCAACCGCTTGCTGGTAACAGTAAAGTGCGTCCGCCCATTGGTTAAGCGCCGCATGACACAATCCTTTGCCATTCCATGCCCAAGCATACTTGCGGTGTAGTTTGGTTGCTTTGGCGTAGCTTAGGATTGCCTCTTCATAACGTTCCAAACGACGCAATACTTGCCCATGTCGTGCCCAGACAGTTGCATTATCTGGCGCAACATTGACTGTGCGCTCAATGATAGTTAGGGCATCATCACGGCGCCCCATATCAAGTAAGATATTTACCTGATTGATGTAATACCAGATAACAGATGGGTCTTCCTGTGTGGCACGTTCATAGCTAGCAAGCGCTTCATCGAGCTTGCCCAGTTCGCGTAGTGCCAATCCGCGACCGTTCCATGCCCATGCAAACCGTGGGTTGATACGCACGGCTCGTTCATATGCACTGAGTGCATCATCATATTGCCCTAAGTTGCGGAGGGCTTGTCCAACCTTTGCCCAACTTTCATAATGGCGTGGATTTAGATCGATCGCTTGGTCAAGTGCTTCTAGTGCCTTCCGGTAGGAACCGCGAATCATTAATTCTTCGGCATAGTTATACCAATACCAGACATCGTCTTTGTCAATTTCAATCGCTCGTTGGAAGCATTGTAGGGCTTCGTCATGGCGGTTGAGTGCACTTAAGGTCAATCCACGCCCACTCCATGCCCAGCTATATTCGGGTTCAAGCTCAAGGGCACGAACATAACTTTCGAGTGCTTCCTCTAGACGACCTGTTTTACGCTGAATATAGGCGCGTTTTGCCCAAACATGTGCATTACGACTATTGATATTAAGGGCTTGTGTCAGCAACTCATATGCAATGTCAAATTTATTGAGTGTGGTTAGCACATCAGCTTGTTTATAGAGATAGAATACTTCGTTCGGTGCGAATTTGGCTGCATTGATATACGCTTCAAAAGCATCTTCATAGCGCCCCATAGTTTCTAGGGTGATGCCTTGTTCATTCCATGCCCACGCATATTCTGGTGCGATCCGAGTGGCTTGGTTACATGCGTCAAGCGCTTCGTCAAGGCGATTGAGGTGACGAAGTGCGTTACCCTTTAATGCCCAACTCCGCGCATGATGACGATCAAGGCGAGTAGCTTGTTCTAGTAAGGGGATAGATTCTCTGTAACGATTTAGAAGAATCATCACATTGCCCTGATTGTACCAATACCATACGCGATCTGGCTTGATTTCTGATGCACGTTGATAAGCTTCTAACGCTTCGTCGTAGCGTTCAACTTGTTCAAGGACAATACCTTTACCATTAATTGCCCAATCATAGTCAGGGTTGAGTTGAATGGCAGTGGAGTAAGCGGTAAGGGCTTCATCATAACGCCCGACATAGCGTAATACTTGCCCTAGTTTACCCCAGCTATTGGCATGCGTAGGATCGGTGCGGGTCGCTTCGGTAGCAGGTTCAATTGCATCATGGAAACGACGCATATCGACAAGGATTTCTGTTAGATTATACCAGTGCCACACGACATCAGGCTGATAGCGCGCTGCCCGTTGAAACGACATCATGGCATCCTCATTGCGATTCATTGCTTTCTGAGATAAGCCACAGCCATTATGTGCCCATGCGTAATCTGGTTTAAGCCCGATTGCTTTTTTATAGCACTTCACCGATTCTTCGTATTTGCGTTGGAGGCGATAAATTTGCCCTAGTTTTGCCCAGCTATTGGCGTGGTCATCGTCTAGTTTGAGCCCGCGATTGACCATCTGAATGGCTTCGTTATAGCGTTCCAGTTTGTGCAAAACGTCGCCACGATTGTACCAATACCAGACATCGTTCTCATTGATTTCGCAGGCGCGTTCAAAGCATTCAAGTGCACCCACGTAGTCATCGGTACGATCTAAAATAATACCTTTACCATTCCATGCCCATGCGTAATCTGGCTGTATTGCTAATGCCCTGTTGTAGCAGTCAATTGCTTCGGCATGGCGTTCAAGTAGTCGTAAGGTGCGTCCTTTACGCGCCCATGCCCATGCATAATTATCCTCTAGATTAATGGCTTGGTCATAAGCGCGCAGGGCTTCCATCAATCGACCGAGTTCTGTTAGGGAATAGCCTTTGTCCATCAATTCACGGGCTTTTAGACGGGGACCCGAAATTTCTAAGGTCGGCATTTCACCGACAACGGCTTCATACGCAGATGATAGGTCGTCTACCAGCTTGCTCCATGTTTGTGGGCGTTTGTCGATGTCTTTGTTCAAACAGTCTAGCACGATTTTTTGTACAATGTCAGGGATTTCGATTTGGGCACGATTATCAAATATAACATCTTCTTTGATATGTAATTGCATCCATTCTTGAATGCCACGCGCTTTGAAGATGTATTTACCCGTAAGCATCTCGTACATGACGCACCCAAATGAATAAATGTCCGAGCGCATATCAACACCAAGTGCTTTACATTGCTCTGGTGACATATAGGGTGCAGTCCCGACAATCGCACCATATCGCGTCAGGCGATAGGCATTGGTTGCATCTTCTTCTATCGGTGCAAAATCTGTCGGAATATCACTCAGGTCGAGTGAACTCACGAGTCCAAAGTCAGTAACTTTAGCGATGGCGTCGTGTGTAACGAGGATATTACCCGGTTTAAGATCACGATGAACAAGCCCCGGTACTTTTTGGGTCGCGTGTTGCATGGCCAAGGCAATATGCAGGCCGAATAATAGTGAGGTCTCTATATCGAGTCGGTTGCGATCAATCCAACTGCGTAAATCGACACCGACACCTTCAGTACCACTGATATGTTCAAGATAAATATGCGGACGCTCGTTGATGTTCTGTACGAGGCGTGCTTGTACAATATTCGGGTGTTTTTCTAGGTGAATCCATGTAACGGCTTCTTTTTCAAAGCGGGCTACAGCTCGATTGTTGTTAAGGAATTTCCCTTGGAAACTCTTGATCGCAATGGGTTCTCGTTGTTCATGGTCATAGCATAAATAGACCACGCCCATACCGCCCCAGCGAATATCCGCAACTTCATACCGCCCCTCGATACGTTCGCCGATATTGAATTCGTTTTCATGTTTGCGATCGCGTGGTGGGGGGATGTTTGCCGTCGTCCCGGCATTGTTTGCAGATGGATCAAAGCCAATTTCCATTGAGCTAAGGAGTAAATCCTCTTTTCCATCTTCAACGTGTGTTTCGCTAGCGAATACATAATTTTTTGATTCAATACGCGAGTCGTTATCAACAGGATGTTGTGTCTGTGATAAATCGACCTCGCTGTTTGTATTAATTGCGTCATCGGGGGATATTGTGATTTCAGAATCGTAGCCGTCTGCTTTGGCATAGGCAGATGTAGCATCACCATTTGATGATGAGTTGTCGAGTGATAGGTCATCAACAGTGTTAAATATGGGTTTTGCATTGTCATCTGCATACAGACTGAGTAGGCGCTGGATCGTGTCAGATGTAACATATGGTTGCCCTGTGACTGTTGGCTCATCCGGTGCAACTGACCATAATGCGACAGCAAGGTTGCGCTGCGTTGGGTTTGCTTGTGCTTGATGAACGAGCCAATGCGTCAAATGACGGAGTGCTCGTTTTGCAGTCGTTAAGTCAACGTCATGTGTTGCCATCTGGTGTGCGCGTTGGTATGCCATCATTGCTTTACCAACATAATAAATTCTGAGTCGATTATCATCACTCAGGATATGGGTAGAGCATAAATCCCCTAATGCGAAGAGGTCATTTACATCGCTCCGACGTAAAGCCAACCGCCCCAACTCACTAATTTGTGGGTTAGGGTCGGTTGCAAAGGTATCAGTGTTGTCTTCTGCGCGACGCTTACTTAGCTCACGCCGGATTTCTTCCTTAGTCAGCGGTATGGGCTGACGATTCGTCTGTGGAACTGACATCGCTATTGTCTTGTGCCTTAAAGGTTAAACTTTGCTTATCTTCATCTGCCATCACGACGATTGTATCGCCACTATCGAATGCTTCTTCAACAATTCTGGCACTCAGTGGGCGGGTTAATAGTCGTTCTATGGCACGACGTAATGGGCGTGCCCCATTGGCGGGGTCGTACCCGGCTTCGAGTAGAACATCACGCGCATCATCGTTCAGGGTTAGTGTAAGTTTTTGATCTGCGAGTCGATCATGAACTTCTTCAAGTTGTAAATCCAAAATTTGATCCAAAGTTGAACGGGTGATGTTGCGGAATGTTACCACATCGTCGATACGATTCAAAAATTCTGGACGGAAAAATTGGGACAGATACCCAGAGTAATCGGGTTCTGCATCTTCGTCGTGTCCCATAAATCCTAATGATTTTGCACTTTCTTGTGTGCCGATATTACTGGTCATGATGAATGCACTATGGCGGGCATCAACAGATCGTCCATGGGCATCACTGATGCGTCCTTCGTCGAATACCTGCAAGAAGATATCAAACACTTCTGGTGCGGCTTTTTCGACTTCGTCTAGTAAAACCACGCTATATGGGCGACGGCGTAACCCATCTGTCAGTTGACCACCTCGCGAAGATTCTTTATATCCCGGTGGTGACCCGATAAGGCGGGCGACAGTGTGAGCATCATGGAATTCTGACATATCTAAGCGCAAAATTGCTTCTTCGCTTGCAAATAATTCGGCGGCTAGTGCGCGGGCAAGTTCGGTTTTACCAACACCGGATGGTCCTAAGAAAAGGAAAACACCAATGGGGCGATTGGGATCATTCAATCCGGCACGCGCTGTTTTGATCGCATCAGCAACCATGCCGACTGCCTTGTCTTGCCCAATAACACGCTCTCTTAACTTGTCAGCAAGATTAGATAGGCGACGTTTTTCATCTTTTGTGAGTTCTGAGATCGGGATACCTGTCCATTCCGACAGAACATCGGCAATATCTTCCTCATGGACATCCGTGACTAGTTCATCCAAATCGGTAATTTCAATATCAGGATGGATGGTCTTGATAATCACACGGGTACATGCTTCGTCCAGGAGATCAATTGCTTTATCCGGTAGTCGGCGGTCGGGCAGGTAGCGGATAGATAATTTGACAGCAGCACGAATCGCATCGTCTGTAATCACAACTTTATGGTGACTTTCGAGGCGATGTTTTTGTCCTGTTAAAATTTTGACAGATGCTTCTTCATTTGGTTCTTCGACATCGATTGTACGGAAGCGACGGTCGAGGGCAGGATCTTGTGCAATTGCCCGACGATATTCGGCGTGGGTTGTTGCACCGATGCAAATAATTTCACCGCGTGCGAGTGCCGGCTTGAGAATATTGGCGGCATCCAAATTGCTGTCGATAGTGTCACCCGCACCAACGATGGTATGTATTTCATCAATAAATAGGATGACATTACCTGCTTTTTGCGCCTCATTGACGATACCAATCAAGCGCTCTTCAAATTGACCGCGTAGGCTTGTCCCGGCAACTAATGTACCAATTTCAATCTGGATAATCCGGCGGTCAAGCAGTGGGGTAGGCGCTGTTTTTTCAGCAATAGCATACGCTAACCCTTCCACAATGGCTGTTTTACCAACACCAGCATCACCTAATAAGAGCGGATTATTCTTTTTACTGCGGGCTAA
This sequence comes from Anaerolineales bacterium UBA6055, assembly GCA_002428985.1. Classification (GTDB taxonomy): domain Bacteria; phylum Chloroflexota; class Anaerolineae; order Aggregatilineales; family Phototrophicaceae; genus UBA6055. The sequence continues at coordinate 26,358 of DIYL01000040.1, forward strand.
GGTACGCGCTAGGGCACGGATTTCTTTATCTCTTGCGACTGCTTCTGCTATGTCGCCTTCTCCTGCTTGTGCTGTTAGGTCACGCCCATATCGATCTAGCAAAGGTGTTGACGGCGCTTTGAATTCATCTGATTTTGATGAACTAGAGGAAAGAAAACTTGATGAAAACTCAAGATCCAGATCACTGTCATCATCCCAAAAATCATCCAGATTACTATCTTCTGATATGGGGGATGGAGACAACTCATTGTGTTGTTCTTTAATGAGTTTTTGTAACCACATATTGAGATCGAAGCCCATATCCATGAGCTTGCGGATTGGCACGCCTTCACCTTCTTGTAATAATGCCATCAACATATGGATTTCTTGCACTTCAAATATTTCATCTTGTTCTGCAAGGAAAATCGCAAGCGATAAGATCATCTCTGTACGAGGTGTCAGCGGTAAGACTTCGTCGAGAGGACCATCTGCTGTACCAATTTCACGCCGAATCTCATTACGAACATGACGTGGATTGAATCCAGCCCGACGTAATAATTCACTGGTTGGGCCTTTTTCAGAACGGGTCGTTGCAATGAATAGATGCTCTGTACCAATATAATTATGTCCAAGGCGACGTGCCTCTTCGGCAGCTTTGGTTAATAGACTTGAACACCGTTCCCTAAGTTCATTTTCTGGAATATCTGGTGATTGTGACAAACTATAATTCCCTAATTTCAATCACTAAATAATTTTCATTCAATAGTATACCGCATATCTTTTAATGGAGTAACCGCTACGACTTTTCTTTATGTAATTTTTGTACTTTAGTAAGTTCGGTATCAAAAAATTACAACTTTGTATGCCCGCCTTGCGCTAGGGTTTGTTTAACGTTCGGTTATATTGCCTATTGGCAATTATCATTCACATGTAAATCTACTATACTATGGTCACTCTAGGCGGAATTGTGTCATTTTTTTGTTTAAATCACATTCTCTAGTGTCGAAGTGCCCTGATATGGGTATAATACAAGTGTAATTATTCAATTCCAATTCAATCCGAGAAAATTTATGTCAACTACAGATCCATTAATTGGTAGACAACTCGGTGACTATAAAATTGAGGCGTTAATTGGTCACGGGGGGATGGCGCGGGTATACCGTGGCTTTGATGAAACCCTAGATCGAAATGCAGCTGTCAAGGTCATTGAGCCTACATTAATTGCAAGTGGTGAAGAAGAAGAGTATCGTGATCGCTTTTTGCGTGAAGCTCGTGCAATTGCTCGTTTAAATCACCCCAACATTGTAGGCATTTATCAGTTCGCACAAGAAGAAAACCTATATTTTATTGCGATGGCATATCTAGATGGGCTTGATTTACGTGATGTCTTGAGAGGTTATGCCGAAGAACAGCAAGCTATGCCACGTGCAGAGATGCTGAAGATATTGCATGATATTGCTGCTGGTTTAGATTATGCGCACAAAAACGATATTATCCATCGTGATATCAAACCATCAAATATCATTGTGACAAGCGAAGGCAATGCGGTCCTAACCGACTTTGGTCTGGCGTTAAATGCAGTTGAAGGGACAATTGGCAATACGTTTGGGAGTGTCCATTACATCGCGCCGGAACAAGCTATCTCATCAGCGCAATCTGTCCCACAAAGCGACCAGTATTCATTAGGTGTTATTGTTTATGAGTTGCTGGCTGGGCAAGTTCCGTTTGATGATGCGTCGGCGATGAGTGTCGCGCTTAAGCATATTAGCGACCCCCCACCTCCAATTCGTGATTTGAATCCGCAAGTTTCTGTCAAACTCGAAGCAGTTGTGATGAAGGCTTTGGATAAAGAACCTACCAATCGTTATGATACAGTAGTCGAATTTATTACAGCTTTCGAAGAGTCATTAGAAGATTCACCAGATGCTATGCTGGGACAATCTACAGCTGACAATCCAATCAGTGTGCCGCCAGTTTCGCCTAGCATTGATGATGATGCGCCTACACTTGATCGTGCAAGTCAACCATCTATTTCTACAGTGACACCAGAGCCTGTTCCAACCCAACAACTTGAGTCATCCAATCAGGGTGGTGGCATGAATATGACCGTCATCGTTGTTGCAGTTGTAATTGTTATTGGTTTGATTGTGGGTGGGTTATTGGCTGCAAATAGTGCTGCAGAAGCGGCTGCCGCAACTGAAACCGCAGTGGCACAGGAAGCTGCAACTGGAACGGCTGTTATCGTAGCCCAAAATGCGACTGAGACTGAATCTGCTAACATCGCCAATGCAACGGCAACTGGCGAATTTGAAGCGACAGAGACCGCAAATGCCAATTCAACAGCAACCGCCGAATTTGAAGCGACAGAGACTGCCAATGCTAATTCAACATCGACTGCTGAATTCGAAGCGACAGGTACGGCAAACGCCAATGCAACGTTGACTGCAGAAGCTGTAGCTGCAACTGAAACGGCCGTCGCTCAAGAAGAGGCGACAGGTACAGCTGTGATTATGGCGCAAAATGCAATGGAGACAGAAACGGCGAATACAAATGCAACATCGACCGCCGAATTTGAAGCGACAGAGACAGCGAGTGCCAACGAAACGGCAACCGCCGAATTTGAAGCCACAAGTGATGCTGCAACCGCTACAGAATCATTCATGTTGACGGACAGTGCGCCAACGTTGACCCCCTCAAATACACCAACGCTGACTCCGTCGCCAACATTTACACCTTCCAACACGCCTACACCAACGTCTACATCTACGCCGACATTGACACCAAGTGCAACATTTACACCAAGTCCAAGCCCGACCCCTCTGTTAATTGCAGAAAGTGGGGAAGCACAGTTGTTATTACGGTATGATGGTCGTGCTATTCTCATGACTAATCGGGTACGATTTACGACAGTTAATATAGATAATCTGGTGTTCACGAAGTTTGTTGAAGATGAAGATGGTAATGTTGTTGTAGGCGATCGCTTCCGTATGTCTAATTTTACGGGTGCACCGTCGCCGTTGCGCCATCAGAGTTGTTTACAAATTTGGAATGGTGCACAGTTTTCACGCCCATCAGGAAACAACAACTTGAGTAATGATGTATGCGATGCTGATGATCCGTTCTGGCGCACATCAAATGACATCTTCTGGGCAGATTCATCATCTGGACTATATTTTGAAGTTTCAATCAACGGTATTGATGTATTGGCAACATGCCCACTTAATCGCTTGGGATCACTAACAGAAGAACGCTGTATTATAGACATCCCATAGTTAATACTCAAAAGCTAAAGATATATGGAAAACGGTTCAGATACTGAGCCGTTTTTTTATTGCTCTAATGTGACTGTGGGTTGTAGTGGGAGCGATGTCGATTGATTCGATTGTTGCAGGAGTGCCACAATCATTATTGTAAAAATGATAATACTGATAATGATAAGTAGACCGTTGCGACTTAAGACGAGGCTATCATCGACTGCATTCGATTTTGCGACGGTTGGATTAACTTCATCCATACGTGCATGTTCGATCAGCCAACGTTGGAATAACTCTCCACGAATGCTGATATTGCTGATACTGCCTGCGATAAGATCTCGAAAATCTAAACCACGTATGGCGGCGTTTACTGCTGTCTTATCTAGCGGATGGTCGGTTTCAAGTAGCCAGCTTTCAACCCGTTGGGCATTGAGGTCGATTAGGGGGTCGTCATAGAGTAAACCGCTGATAGCAGTTAAGATGAGCCGTTCAGTTTGTGATAGGCTCTTTTGCCAAATGTTGCGATAGGTGTCGTAGCTTTGTTGATAAACCTCGTTTGTCATATCCTCCACATGTGCTTCTGTGATGGTCATATGGCGAATGGATTGTAATTCATCACCCATATATTGCACGATAAGCGGATGACCATCGGTGAGTACAAAAATTTGTTCAATCGCAGATGGTTCTACGGTTAATCCGAACTGTTCTAGTAACGTTGATGTCTCATCCAATGATAGTGGATGTAAACGATGAAACAGGCTTGTTGAAACAAGTGGCGCAAGCTGTGATGATCTAGATTCGTTATCTTCGTTCAGTGTGAGCACGATGCCGAGCTGTAAATGGGTTTGTAACACCTCATATAAAAATGATAGGGTGTCATCGGGTAGTTTTTTAGACTGGATTACATCGAGTAATTGTTCCGCATCGTCCATTAACCAGACTAACCGCCGATGCGAGCGTATTAACTTGTTTACTTCGGGTAGATATTCGCTTGTTATCCATTGCCGAGTGATTGCTTCGGTATCTGTTATTTGAGGCAATCGACTGATGGTGAAGTTGCTATATGATAGTGCAATATTTGTCTGCTCAATGAGATGTGTTAACCATGCATTTTCGGAACTGAATGTTACATCTGTAAGAGGCAAATAGCATGGTATGACACTATTGTCTACGACTTCTACATAATGTTGTAAGATATGACTTTTGCCCATGGCATCTCGCCCAATAATCAATAAGGCATGGCGATCTGATGGGTCAACTAGGTATTGTTGGATGCGTGCGAAAATATCGTCTCGTCCAGCAAATGGTTTTGGAGGCTCAGGTTGAATATCGGGTTCAAGTTGGTTCTCGTTCATGATGATAACTATACCTTAACTTGCTAAAATATGCTTGGATTTTTAAGAGGGTTCTTGTGTTGCATGTTTTGCATAATCCAACATATATCACCGCTCTATCTCACGCTATAATGGACACCCGTCTGGACAACTCACAACCTAAAGAGGAATTATGCCAATTGATAAAGAACGAGCCCGTGCCCTAGCTTTGGTTGGGATGCCCGGTGCAGGTAAAACAGTGTGTGCAAGCCATTTGGAAGCACTTGGTTATTTTCAGCTACGGTTCGGCGGTGTGGTCGAAGGTGAGGTGCGTAATCGCGGGTGGGATGTGAACCCTGAAAATGAACGCATCGTCCGTGAAGAATTACGAGAGAAGCACGGGATGGCAGCCATGGCAGTGATTTCTCTGCCAAAGCTGAAAGCTGCACTTGATACACACTCACACATTATTATTGATGGCTTGTATAGTTTTAGTGAGTATAAAATTTTGCAGAAGGAGTTGGGTGTGCCCATGGTTGTTGTCGCCATTGTTGCATCTCGCCAACTGCGCTACGAACGTTTAGCCAGTCGTCCGGTTCGTCCACTTACCGCTGAAGAAGCCTTACGCCGTGATACACAAGAAATTGAGACGCTTGAAAAAGGTGGACCGATAGCGATTGCGGATTATACATTAACTAATGATGGCTCAACCGAGGCATTGCTTCAACAATTAGATCATCTTCTGAGTAACTTACAATTTAAACCCTAAGTATCGCTAAGGTGGGCTGAGATGAGCGCATCTAGTTGTTTTGCTGTGAGGTCGCTGAGGTCGGATACATAATCTGTTGGTTCGAAATCTTCAATCGCACGTTGAACTTTTGTCCACTGGCTAAATGCCTTGGGGAGTTGTCCTGATTGCGCATAGAGGTTGCCAAGCATAAAGGCGCCGAGTGCATGATACGTATCGCAATATAATGTCATCTGCAGACTACGGATGGCAGATTCTGTATGATTTTGCTCGTGGGCGATCATTGCCATAACATAATGTACGTCAGCATGTAGTGGGTCGATCGAAAGAGCAGCTTTAATGTGTGCTTCGGCTTCGGGCATGGCTTTACGATTTGCAAAAATCAATGCGAGTAGCGTGTGACTTTCGGCTTTATGGTGATTATTTTCAAGTGCGAGGCTCAGGAATTGTTCTGCCATGACATGATTTTCGTCATGAACAGCTTCTACTGCTTGTTGATAATAATTGTTGTGATGTGACGCTTGGTCAGTGAGTCGGGCTTCTTCATCTGAGGATAAAGCACGATAGGTTACCTCGGTTGTGTCTGATGTTTTCATGAGACGTTGGTAGATGGTTGATCCTGTGAAAATATGCGTTTGCCAGCGATTGCGATGCACACGCAGAGCTTCGGCTTGTCCCATAAATAGCCATCCCTCTGGTTTGAGGGCATGATAAAGATTGTTCTCGACTTGCTCGATATATGGCTCGTTAAAATATAACACGACATTTTTACAAAAGATGAGATCAAAATGTCCAGTATAGTAGCCTTGCATGAGGTTATGTTGGCGAAAGGTGACACGGTCTTTGATCAATTGCTTAAGCTGATACCCGCCTTCGACTTTATCAAAATAATTTTGTTGAAAAACCGAGTCGGTGTGTCTGAATGCCCACTCTCTATAGATGCCATGATGGGCAGTTTGAAGGGCATAACTGTTGATGTCTGTTCCGTGAATTTCAATATCCCATGTATGAATATCCGGTAAAAATTGATGCAGGATAATCGCGATGGAATACGGTTCTTCGCCACTGGCACAACCAGCACTCCATATGCGTAAGGTGTGTTGTCCTATTTGCCGACGATGTAAAATCAATTTGGGTAGGATATGCTTTTTTAGCAGATCGAAGTGGTTTTCCTCACGGAGGAAATAGGTTTCACCAATCGTTAGCGTATTAATGAGACGTTGCCATTGGGGTGATGATTCGGGTGTGTCGCGCAATTGATTGAAAAACGTCTGCGGTTGGTTATGGGCAAGGCGGTTGAACAAGTCCATAAATTCATCTTGGAATTGCTTACCAACAGCAATGCCGATGCGACTTTCAATTAATTCGATTGCTTGTACAATGACATCGTGACTGGGTTGTACCATAATGCTCTCCGTAGTGATTTTATTATAGTACGAAACCTCAACACAGGTATTAAGATTACGTGACATTTCTAGTCATCAGGCATAAAGGATACTCATCTTGCTCAAGATCAAAACTATTATTATTTATGTCTTATTGCTGTCTGGTTTATCCGTCATCGCCCAAGATGACCTCATATTACCGGAAATCGGTGATGTACCGTTGGCATCAAAAATTCTGGTCACACAAGATGCAGATGACCCGACAACCGCAATTATCACTGGTGAAGAGGGGGCAGTTTTCCCGAATGCTGTCGTGGTTGTCCAAAACCGTTATACAGCCGACCGCGAAATCACGACGGCAACGGTGACTGGATCATTCACGACACGTCTCTATGGACAAAAGCAAACCCCATATTGGATCGCTGCGTTTCAAAATTTCCCCTCTGAAGATGCCATCAACGAAGCAATGGGTGTCACGGTTTATGGCGAAGGCGATGATAACACATTTTATGTCGAGGCGGATTTAGGCGGGAATGTTCCGCGCTATCGGATTTCTGGTGAGGTGAATACAACAGAACTCGGTGATGGTGAAACACTGGAAATGTCGTTGGGTGTTGAACTCGATGTTACGGATAGTTTGAGTGATGTTGATGGGCTTGAATTTCGGTTAGATATGCAACTAATTGAGTTTGAGCAAACAACACCTGCTCCACCAATTACACATACCGCTACTCAGATAGGTACGACAGCAGAGAATAAAATCACCTTTAACTTGAATTTTGAGTTTGCTCCATTGTTTTATGCTCAAGCTGTTCCCTATTTTACTGGCTATGTAAGGACTTCAAATGGTGAGTGGGAACGATGGGAAGAAAGCACTTTATTAGCATCACCAGAGGTTAGCAATACTGTTGAGCATACTTCATACTTACCAATGATAATTCAACGACAAGATATATCTGAGGAAAATATTATTGAGTGGGACTTGATGCGAGATATTTTTCATAATGGTTTGGTAGGATTGCTCAATGTAACGGAATTTCCTTCTGAGAATAGAGTCAAATTAAGAGGCAGTTTAAATGTTTTTCCTCCTAGCACATATCCATTGGAATTTGCAATAGTAGACTCTTCGCTGAGTAACATATCTTCTGTTGTTTGGACTGGTTCAGTTGATGTTGAGATTATTCATCCTTCGGGTGCTAGGGATGAAATTAGCGCGCAAATTTTGCAGGCTCAAACTTATTTGAATAATGAGCGAGTTATACTTACTTTGGATAATCCTAAGTTTGATTTGTACCCCTTTGATGAATATGGTGACTATGTAATTCTTTTTCAAGTAAATCTTGAAATTGGTAATACAAGTTTTTTTACTCAACGTGCTTTTAGTCTACGAATTGCTGAGACATTATATTTGTCACCGTCAGTTTTATTGGGAACACCTTTTGAAATAGATAATACAGTGGCACTCGGAGGACATGTGTATCCACCTGTTCCCGCGGAAATACTAATTGGTTTTGCAAGTCCAACGTCCGTTAGTGCTGAAGTGACAGCCAATCGGTTTGGGTATTTCGCTGTTGAACCATTGTTAATTGATAAGTCGGATATGTATTCTGTTAGTTATGTTGCAACTTACGAAGATGACTTAGGAAGATTATGGTCATCTCAACAAATGATAACGTCTAGTTTTGTTGGCAATATCAATTCTAAGATTGATATAAATGGCAAGCGTGGATTGAAAGGATATACAGGGCAACAACAAGCATGGTTCGATACCAACACCTACCCGAATGATGAAGTCAATTCTACAAGACAGCCTTTCGCACCATATTTTTCCGGTGATATTGCTTATGTGCTAGATTCCTTTGATGGTGGTATTGTACCTGTCCTGACTTCAAGTTACCTTCCTACAGTTTATAGCCCTTATAGTACTTCTATTTTGAATATGGTTTCACCAAATGGGATGATGCGATTTGCTACAGCTTTTTATCTTGGACTCGATACCAGTATTAATGGATTTGATACTTTCAATCAGCAAATTGGTATGGGTGTAGATGGTATACGAGAAGGTGACTATGCGTTTCTATTTGGCGGTATCTGGGCTGAAGAAGATACTAATATCTACGGCGCATTGATGGTGGTCGAGGATGAAGATGCACCTGCGCGTGTCTTGTCGCCGTTTATGGATACACTCAATGTCTTTGGGCAAGAAGTTGATATGTTCTTTGTGCCGACTGGAATCCGTCCGGCACAGGTGTTGGAATTGGGCGATACACTCTCAATTGTCGGGCAAGTCGCTCCGACGCTTCCTGCTGAGGTGACTGTTACGGTCACATCCCCATCGGGTGAGCGTACACGCTTTATTGATGTCGCCAATGCCATCGGCTATTTCTATTCAGCAGAGAATGATATGCCACTGGATGAAATTGGTGTCTGGAACATTGATATTCATTCGACATATAGTGGTGAGACATCAGCTGGACAACTCGAACCACCGTATCCTGAAGGTGACCTCAATTATGATATTTATGTTGTGCCACCTAATAATCCACCGCTAGGTGATGGTCAATTCATGACTGAGACGCGCAAGGTCACCCAGACGTACCCGCTTGAGATTCCAGAGGGGTGGACGGATGTGCGTGCGTTTGCGACAGTCACGACGCCATCGTGGATTTTGTCACAAGAAGAATTGACAGTTTTTCCAGCCGGGACGAGCTACACATATAATCCGACGCAACTTGCGCAACAATATCCGAATGTCGAACTATTGGAACCTGCCGAGGGCAATCATGTCGCGGATGTTGTTATACTTACTTTGGCGATGACTGGCACAGACGCAAATGGTGATACTGTAATACGCACCCGAACATATACTATCTTGCATGATGTGACTTACACTTACGATGAGGCCGTAATCCGATGAGTAAATTTTACAAGGTTGCCAACTGTAGGGAAGAGGTATGCCTCTTCCCTACACCAATTTTGCGGATGAAGACATGGCTTCGCCCCTACATGGTTATCGCATTCTTGATATTTTTATTCGCGATACCTGTATATGCACAAGATGACTTACCCCTCTATGATTTGCCGGATTCATTCACATATCAAGCATTTTCGAGCAATAGTCTGGTGGCGTTATCGAATGGGCGTGTAGCAGTCGCAAATATGTTGACGGATTCAGTATCGTTAGTCGATGTGCGTTTGAATGAACTTATCGTAGAAATTCCAGTTGGGGATGACCCGCGTAGTGTTGATGTCACGCCGGATGGGTCGCGTCTTCTAGTCACGAATCGTGGGAATGATAGTTTGTTTGTGATTGATATTGAATCACAAGCTGTGATTGCAACACATTTTGTCGGGGCGCAACCGTATGCGGTGATTACAGATAATAATGAGTCGGCATATGTTAGCTTGCAGGGTGATTCTTCGGTCATTGAAATTGCCATTGCGACAGGCGAAATCTTAAGCAAAATCCCGACACCAACAACACCAACAGGGTTGAGCCTATGGGCGGATTTTCTGTATGTGACCCACTTTCACACCGGACAAATTAGCCTTGTCTATTTGCCATCAAGTGAAGTGGTTCGAACAATTTCAACGGGTATCAATATTGGGTTAAGCCCGTTTGTTTACGTCGATCATCGTAATGGATTGGCATATGTCCCACAGACGATTACATATCCGAATAGTACAAATCCGACATTTGATCGAACCATGCGACCGCGTGTTGTTGTAATTGATTTAGCGCAGATGCGTGTACTTCGTGACCAGACGTTATGGCTGGATATTGCCGACCAGCCTGTCAATATGCCGTTTAGTGTTGCATTGAATGTCGCGCAAGGGCGTTTATTTGTGTTGAATGCGGGTAGTAATGATTTATCCGTCATTGACTTGAATACGGGCTTGGCATTATGGCATACGCAAATGGACGGTAATCCACGTGGGATTATTTCGTCGAGTGATGGCATAACGTTGTATGTGTATCATGCAGTTGATACGACATTATCGATTATAGAAACACGCTTTTATAGTGTAGACGATACGATTCCTGTATCGGCTGATATGCCTGACCTCGGTACACAGCTTGGTGCAGATTTGTTCCATAGTGCAACTGATATGCGGGTAAGTGGTACACCCTATTTGAGTTGTGCTGGCTGTCACTTTGATGGGTTGACCGATGGACGTGAATGGTATGGTTTAGAAACACCTACGATCAACAGTATTCCCGGTGATTTTGACATTAATTCACATATTGTAACTGTGACTTACGGCGTGGGATTTGATGTGATATCTGCATTTGAGCAACAAGCATTGGTAGATTATATGTTATCGTTACATGAAACGGACTAGTGTCCAAATTATTAGAAATGCATTTAACTTAGGCTAAATAATTAGTTAACGCTTGCGAATTCTATATGGTATCATGTATATTTAAGATAAACATCTAGTTTATTGTATGCGGTAGATTGAGGATAGCATGACGGCAACTGATTCTATGCAGGAATATCTGGCAGAAGCGTATCGTATTGCCTACTATCAATCCGATAACCCCTATGTATCAACATCTGCATTAGCAGATGAAATGAATGTCTCAGCACCTGCTGTGACACGTATGGTGCAACGTTTGAAGTCGGCTGGCTTCCTTGAACACGAACCGTATCGTGGCATTAAATTAACAGCCGAAGGCGAACGCGAGGCATTAGCCAATATTCGTAAACATCGCCTAGTAGAACGTTTTCTGGTTGATGTCATGGGATTTGGTTGGCATGAAGTCCATGATGATGCTGATGAGTTGGGGCTGGTTGTGAGTAATATCCTCGTTAACAAGATGGATGAAATGAGTGGCTATCCTAGACGGTGTCCACATGGTGAACCGATCCCATCCGCTGATGGCGAGATGCCGCGCGTGATTGATTATCCATTATCAGATGTTGATGTCGAAAAAGATTATGTAATTAGCCGCGTCCATACCCACGATGATGAAAAACTAAGATATTTCAGTGAACTACATCTGGAACCCGGTACACATTTCCGATTAATAGAACGCGCACCGTTTAATGGTCCGTTGCGCTTAGAGGTTGAGGGGCAGACCCACTTCCTCGGGCATGAGTTAGCGGGTACATTGCGGGTGTGTAGTCAAGTCGAATATGACTTGATCTAGATATTGCTACGTAACAACCTCCACTTGAATTTTTGCAAAACCACGGGTGTAAGCACTACGGATAACGGCTGGTTGCACCCGTTCCGATAAATAGCAAGCTTCTCCACTATGCAGGATAAAATCATTTGTATCGGTGAATATCCATGCATCGCCACGTGTTACAGTCAATTTGATAGATTCTGTTGGTAGTGTTTTCATGGTATCGAAGATATAGTCCTGTTGATTTGTTTGCATGTTAACGTCCCTGATTGTCTGATCTAAGATAGTTGGAATTGAATCGACGAATTGCGATTGACGGGTGAGATAATGACGCGATGCTTACTACTCGGAATATGAATTGTTTCTCCTGTTTCAGCAATCAGATCGTTATTATCAACGGTAATCCACGCACGTCCTTCTAATAGATGAACAATCGTTGTACCTCGTTTTACACAAAAACTACGAATTTGCTCACCAGTCAATTTAACTGTTTGGATTGTACGATATGTTTTGGATTTAGAGGTCATAACAGGTGTCTCCTTATGCTAAAGGTTATATATAGCATATAGCAGATAGTTAGGTGTCGTATTGTACCAACTTGCGATTTTAGGTGGAAACATTCCCACTTTATATTTAGAGGCAGATGTATGGCTTAAGGGTTTCAGGTTGCAGATTTGATTTAGAATGATTCTTGATTCTTTGCTTGCTGAAATTCTCGGTTTGTACTAGACTCACTGCGGTCAAATAAGGGGGCATCTAGGTATATGGCAAACTCAAAAGCAAACGTTGCAGGTACAACAACCGGACGATTTAGTACATTCACCGGTGTATTTACGCCGAATATTTTGACGATTCTAGGGCTAATTCTGTTCTTACGGATGGAGTTTGTAACTGGTCAAGCGGGCTTGTTGGGTGCGCTAGCTATCGTCGTTATTGGTAACTTAATCTCGTTGCTGACAGGATTATCATTATCAGCGATTGCAACCAACATGACGGTTCGTGCTGGCGGGAATTATTATATTATTTCGCGCTCACTAGGTCTGGAAATTGGTGGGGCGATTGGGATTCCACTTTATTTATCACAAGCAATTAGTGTTGCATTTTATATTATCGGGTTTACCGAAGCATTGCTCACTGTAGAGTTTTTTCAGCAATTTGACCCGCGTATCATCTCGACGATGGTGACTGCTTTGTTTATTGTCATTGCTTATGTTGGTGCGGATTTTGCGCTTCGCATCCAATATGTGATTCTGGCAATTTTGATGTTCGGCTTGGGCTCATTTTTTGTAGGTGCGATTATGGGCTTTGGGACAGTTTCTTCCCCACAATTGATGCCAAACTTCACCGAGGGTGTCAATTTTGCGCTCGTTTTTGCGATCTTCTTTCCGGCGGTTACTGGGATTGAGGTCGGGGTGAGTTTATCTGGTGATTTGAAAGACCCATCGCGTAGTATCCCGCTAGGCACAATTAGCAGTATTCTATTCACGGCTGTGATCTATATTCTTGTGATTATTATGTTTGCATTTAATCTACCTAGTGAAGAGTTATTAGGTGACTCACTGGCAATGCGCCGGATCGCATTTATACCAGAAGCGATTTTAGCAGGTGTTTGGGCGAGCACATTATCCTCTGCTTTGGGGAGTGTTTTGGCTGCGCCACGAACATTGCAGGCGATTGCAAATGATAGCGTTGTCCCGAATTGGATGGCGAACAAGATGGGCAGTAAGACCGAGCCACGTATGGCGGTATTGATTACGGGTGTCATCGCTTTTATTGTGATTTGGGCAGGTGATTTGAATGCAGTCGCACCGATCATTTCGATGTTCTTCTTGAATACGTATGGCATGGTGAATTTGACCAGTGCCATTGAAAAACTCGTGGATAATCCTAGCTATCGTCCACGGTTTGCGATTCCGTGGTGGGTTTCTATGGGTGGTGCACTTGGGTGTTATGGTGCGATGTTGTTGATTAATACACCTGCGACAATTATTGCGATTGTTGTGAGTTATGGCTTTTTCATTTATTTGCAACGACGCAGTATCGAAAGTACATGGGGTGATGTGCGGTCGGGTGTATGGTTTGCGATGAGTCGCTGGTCATTGTTGAATCTTGAAAAATCCCGCTGGACAGTCAAAAACTGGCGCCCCAATATGATTGTATTTACTGGACAACCACATAACCGTCAACAATTGGTGGAGATGGCACAATGGCTTAGTCTTGGGCGTGGTCTGGTGACATTTTTTCAGTTGATTATTGGCGATGTTCGTACTGTAGCGAAAAGTGGTATTCAAGAAAAAGCGCGTGAAGCAATCCGAGAATATATTGCTGATAATCATATGAGTGCGTTTGCAGAAGCTGATATTGTGCCCGATTTTCGGACGGGTGCGCGACTTGTTGTACAATCCCACGGGATTGGTGGCATTACCGTTAATTCCGTCTTATTGGGATGGTCACGGACACCTGAAGGGCGCGAAATGCATATGCACCTGTTACGTGATCTAGTTATGCTCAATCGGTCGGTGCTATTTTTTAATCATCATGTGGAACGTGATTTTGGTAAGCGTCAACGCATGGATGTTTGGTGGCAGGGGGCAGGCGGTAACGAAGATTTGATGTTGCTCCTCGCGTATTTGATTGAACGTCATCCGACGTGGCGCGCGGCTGAAGTCCGTTTAATCCGTGTGATTGATGATAAAGCAGGTGTTGCTGCTACGACAAACCATATGGATAACTTGATTCGTGAGATGCGGGTTGATGCGACAGCCGTTGTTGTTGTCAATAAGGAGCATAAACCCTTTGTCCAAGTGATTAGCGAGATGGCAATACATACAGATTTGACGATTCTTGGGATGGGCTTGCCTAATGATGGTGAGGAAGGCGACTACGCTGAACGGATAAACGAACTGGTACAAGCTGTGGGATCTGTGCTGTTGGTGCGTAATGCCGAGACTGTTGATTTGCTTGATACGGATGGTTAGTCTGGGATTTCGGATATGAAAACGTTTGATTGGCCTAGTAAACGCGACAATTTTGATCATAAGCTTGTTCCTGAACTGGTTCGGGATTTGTGGCATGGTGAACCTGAGTCGCTTAGACTTGTTGGGCAAGCCTACAATATTGTCTATCGATTTGAGGTAAATGGTTTAGGGCGATATTTGCGGATTGGGCATATTGTGTTGCATCCGTTGAATAAAGTACATCATGTCATGCACTTTTTACGTTTCCTCGCTGACAACGATGTACCTGTTGGGCAACCTGTAGCTTCGGTCAATGGCAACTATATTGAGACCTTTGGTGATGGGTATTATGGGTCGGCTCAGAAAGAGGCTCCCGGTACGGAGATTGGACTCGAGCATACTAATCTCGCGGTTTATGAAGCATGGGGCAAGTCTCTGGGGAAATTGCATGCAGTCTCGCGTCAGTATAAACCTTCACCTGATATTGATTATGAATTCCCCACTGTACAGCGTTTCTGGAAAAATATTGAGTTGATCATCAATACACAAGCAACCTCACAAATACGGGATGTCTACGCGGAATTGACAGAGTATATTGACCAATTACCGGATAATGATTATGGCTTGATCCATGGAGATTATCGCCCTGGCAATGTGATTTGGGATGGGAAAATAGCGCGTACCGTCGATTTTGATGAACCGAATTATCACTGGTATCTTGCGGATATTTCACGAGCATTACTGGAATTCTATGATCGCCCTCCAGAACAACGGCAAGCATTCCGTCAGGCATTTATGCGAGGGTATGCTACCGAACACACTATTGATGCGTTTTGGATGACTCAGCTAACCAAATTTGCACAATGGCGCGGGATGCTCATGTATGGATGGGACTTGCAAGAAGGTAGCAGTGGCAGTTGGGGACTGGATTGGATTCTCAAGCCGATTGATTGGTAGCTATGCTCCTGCCTTGTATGCACCCCATGCTATACTGCCCCAGCCGAGGATAAATGCTGTCCCACCGATTGGTGCAATTGCTCCCATAAAACCGAGATTAAAGACAGCCAAAATATATAGGCTTCCGCTGAAAAAGATTACGCCTGCTAGGAAAAAGTATCCGGCACGATTGAAGGCGGGGTGAGATAGAGATTTACCTTGTAACACCGCAACCAATACAAGGGCAACAGCATGAATAAGATGATATTGCACAGCGGTATCGAATGTGCCTGTACGTCCGTTTTCTTCTAATAGGGTAGATAGTCCATGGCTACCAAATGCGCCGATGGCGACACCCAGTAATCCAATGATGCCACCGATGATAAGCAGACGTTGTTGTGATGTCATATGGGGTTTCTCTCTATTTTCTTAAATGAGGTAATTATAGCAGTATCAAAAATAGACGGGAATGGAACTTCGGAACAAATCGTTGTGTCTATGAAAGTAGACTGATAACACCAAGAGAGATCGCATGTATGAACCAAATAGCACGCGTTTTGTATCTGCCCCCATTATTTTTAATGTTGATCGCATGTAATTTATCAGCAAGCTCACAACAATCACAGGTAACGGTTCAAGATGTAATTACTGTCACATCTTCTCCAATTGCTAATGATGTTAATGTAAATACGGGTGTACAAGATACTGCGCCAATTATAGTGACAATACCACCAACCCTTGCTAGTTCGTCGGATTCAAGTGTTAGTCAAACTGAATCGAATGATTTGTATTATGCGCGTGGTAGTCAATTGATAGGGCAATGTACAGTACAAGCGCAAGTAAACACAAACATTCGTGTTGATAATACGATAACGGGTGAGATTGCCGGTCAGTTAATTGGTGGAGAGTGGATTCCCGTTTCACGGATTATAGATGGATGGTATCAGGTTGATCTGTCATCGTCCCCTGTTCATCGGATGTGGATTAGTAGTGAACCAACAGCATTAGCAAGCAATTGTCGATGTGATACAAACGGGTGTTATATACAACAGGAGGTTATTTTAACACCTGAAGCTAATATAAACTTGTATTATGCGGGTTATCCACAGCCCTATCCGCCAGAAGGCTGTTTTGTTCATACGGCTGGTGACTTCCCTGTAAATATTCGCACAGGGCAAAGTGAAGATGCTTCACGTATTGGTCAGTTGCGTGCTAATCAATGGTTACCGGTTGATTATATTGTGAATGGATGGTTTGGGGTGAATCTGCCTAATACACCGATTGATAATGCGTACATCGCAAGTGGTCCGGCTATTCTAACGAGGACATGTTCGTGTACAGAATTTACTTGTAAACCAGTAACTGCGCCGGGACAAACCTGTTGGATCGAAACCCATTCTGCTAATATCGTCACGCGTATTCATGTAGAACCTGCAAACTGGTCAGACACATATGGAGGGCTTCTGTTTGGTGAAACATATGAAGTTACAACACAATCTGACGGAGGCTGGTATCAACTTGCGATTGGCGGTTGGATACCACCGAATGACATCAAATTATTAGATGATGAAGCTTGTCGCAATGTGCCAACTATACCTTACGCCCCACCATTATTTGACTGTGAACTGGTGAATACCACTGGAGAAATTCAAACAATCTATACCGAGCCTAATGGCGACTATTATGGGCGATTTGGTAGCGGGTTGCGCCTCGGTATCATTCGACTGGATCAAAATTGGTATCAAGTTTATGTTCCAGCATTCAATAGTGCTGGATGGGTTGATGGAACAGAGATGGGCTTGTCTGGCGACTGTTCTGCATTTGAGTCTTGATACCATACACGATCAGAACTAATTGATAACACAAGTCGGCATTGTCAATATATCCAGTTTTGTTGTGATGCCTTATTTTTCATCATCATCTTCATCATTTTTCTTGATACGGCTAGTATCGAGAGTGAATTTTGGCTTGGATTTTTTCTTCGTATCCTCTGCTTGTTGCCGTTGTTCCTCTTCTGCAACTTGCTTCTTGATCTCAGCAGTGCTTAATTGTGCTGTTCTCCGTGAGGATATTGTCTCCTCAAGTGTGCTGAGTGGGATCTCTTCATCGTCATTTATGTCAGGCAGTGTTTCATCCGTTGCTGGCTTAGATTTCATCAGACTGGGGTCAATCTTCAACCCTTTGCGGGTTGGTGATGTAGTCGATCCCTCTGTGAGTTTTTCTTTTGACTTCATGAGGCTAGGATCAATTTTGAGCCCTTTGCGCGTGGGTTGACTATCAGGCTTTGGTTTGAGTGCGCCAGTGTCAATTTTGAGTCCTTTACGGGTGGATTTGCTATCCGGTTTATCTTTCAACAAACTTGTGTCGATACTTAGTTTGGGTTTATCTGCATCGCTATCTGTTGATTTGAGCTTACTAGTATCTAATGTGAATTTTGGTTTGACGGATTCGGTTTCATCTTGATCTGATTCAGAACTCAGTGGTGATGGCGTTAACTCTGTTGGGAGGTTAGTAAGGTCATCTGTATCGTCTGTTGTATCGAGTTCAGCAGATACGAGACTTTGTGCATCCAGTTCAGTTGCCATATTACGCTGATTTAAGATTAGATTACCGACTTCAACCTCGGTAGCTAGATCGTTTGTATTTGCTACAACAGGTTGGGATTTTCCTTTTTGTGGCTTCGCTTCCAATGGTTTTACTGCCAACGGTGGTTTAGCGGTTTTATGAACAGGTGTAGGCTCTTCATTTTTGGCTTTTTCTTTACGCTGTCCACCTTCAAATTGATGCCAGTCTTCGCGCAAAGCATAGGCGATAAGTGGCAAATGTAGAATTGCGAGTGTTGTCAGACTATCTCCAATATCATTCAAGAATAAGGAGATAATAAACCAGAGAGCAATCATGCCAGTCAGCCCGAATACACCCCAGAGCCGTTGACGCATAACCCCGACTGTCATAATACCTCCAGTAATTGCCCAAGCACCCCAAGTTATGATTGATTGCATATTAAATAACTGAGGATAATCTCCTCGAATTGCACCAATCATGATGTCACGATAATCGGCAAGCATTGCGCCAACGATAAAGATGAGCGCAAATACAAGTAGACCGTTTGCACCCCAACGTTTCCATTGCCATGTCGCTAATGCACAGATAAATGCGCCAGCACTTACAACTGTCCATCCAATTGCCCATGAAACACTCGTGTGTAACGAAAACGGTGCCAATATGGTCATTAATGCGGTCAGAAATGAGATATATAGCAAAATACCGCTTAACCATTTGTTGCGCTCTTTGGCTTCTGTCGGTAATCCGATTGCTCTCCGAACATCACTAAGGATATTCGTAGCAAATGCACCAAACGCGATGGTCAGTGAGAAAGGGATGATGACTGCAATTGATTGCCAAAATAGGTCATACGAAAATAGTGGGTCAATATAGTCTTCGCCAAATTGTGGTGCAATTAATGTTTCAATTGTTGTCAGTGTATCTTGTGTGGTGAGCATAATCGCACCAAACCCAATGACACTAAGTATCCCATATAAGTAGCGCTGAGGTGTATCTAGGATAACAAGGGCTATTGCTGATATAAACATCGGGATGGTAAATAGGACGATGACATGATCCCAAGTGGTGAATGCTTGACCCAAAATTTGACTGTATGTGAATGTTGTTAGACCCAGACCCAAAATGAGAAACAGAATGGTACCACCCAATTTGGATAATCCATAGAATGGGACAGGTGGTGCACCTGTAATGGGCTCAGGACGAGGGATAAATGAGCCTAATAGTAGCCCATATAATGCCCCAACAAATGCGACAGGTGCAACGGAAAAGTTGGTTATCCCTTCAACCGGATTGAAACTTGTATCTGCAAAACAGATGAATAACTGTGTGCAGTGGTTGAAATAAACAGTAAATATCGACAGACACGTCAGTGTAGACATCAAGATAACGGCTTGCCAGCCTTTAATGGTGAGTATTGTCGAGATGATCAGCCCAAACGCGATACCCAAACCACCAACCCGCATCAAATCCCATAATGGAGGTTGTACAAGATAGAGCCACGTGAACCCTGTCCAAATAAGTATACTGAAAAATATACCTAATGCCGTCGACATGATAAGCCTGAGCCAATTAGGCCAGAAACCACGTAATCGTCCAATGACGACATGAGATAACATGACTAACACGGCAAAAAATAGACCCATCAATAAGCCAACTGCTAGTGTGTTGCCCCATCGTTGCGGTATAAATAAGGCTTCGTTTCGGTATGTAATATAGACATGTTGACCAAAGGCAATAGATCCACCCACCAGTGCAAAGACGAACCGTAATAATAATTCCATCGGGTCATCGGCGACGCGTCGAACGGTATTGGCAATCCAAGCATACAGACGGGCTTGCCGTGTGACAACATCGGGTAGATATGGCGCTTCATCACGGATGAGGGCAAGTGCGCGTAGGGCATTAGGTGCGTTTTCTCGTTGTGCATCGGCGACGGCGCGTAGTGCGGTCAATGAATGAATGAGACCGATGGTACGGGCGGCGAGTTCGGTTACATTCTCTTCTTCATCGTCATTTAGGGCTTGGTCGGCAATGACGAGATCAATTTCATGTGAATAGACGGTTTCTTGCCACAAGTCGGTGGGTAACACTTCGATGCCGAGGCGGGTTGTTGTATCGAGTAATCGCCCACGGTATTCGGTTTTGATGTTATATGTTTGGCTCGGTTTTAATAGTTTCGCGCGGGTACCGAGAACAGACAATGCCGCAATTTTTGCTTCGGTCACAGTTTCAATGGCGAGTGCATTTGCTACTAATTTAGGGATAATAGGGGACTGTTCATCATCCGGTAGGGTTTCTAGGCGATAGAATGCGCGAATACGAGCGGGTGCATTTTCGCTACGAATAGCATGTAAACAGACCCAACGTTGCGCCTCTTCGTCGACTTGATCCCACCAGTAGTCGATTTGATAATTGTATTCAATTGCTCCACGTAAGATCATCTGTCGTCCAGCATCATCAAGGTCGAGAAGATGGATTTCAGCGTCTATGTAATAATCACACATCATCATGAAGTGGCTGATACCAAGAAGGAAACGTCCATTACCACCGGACCACACGTTTTTAGCGCGGAGGTAAATATCGGTGGCTTCTAAAAGACCAACATCTTCTATATCGAGTGTTAATTCACTATCTATACCGAACGATGCACCGAAACCACCACCCATATCCCACGCCATATCCATATTGATGCTGGTCATGTCGGCGGCTTCGTGTAGTTCTTCGACAATTTGCGCGAGGTTGTTATAGCGTTGTGTTGGATCGGCAGATGTACCTTTACGTAAAATATCTGTGATTTGATAGGGAATATTCTCATCAAATTCTGACAGTGGAGGCAACTCGTCTTGGAATTGGAGTTGCTTCATCGCAATCGGAATCATACCGTCAAACGGTAGTGTACCTGTTAACATGTGCCATATCATGACGCAGAAACTATAAATGTCAGCTCGATGGTCGATTACTTCGGCAACCAGTTGTTCAGGTGCCATATATAATAATGTCCCAGAGCCTGGGTTGCGGGCTGTACCACCTGTATCCAAGACTGTTGCTAGACCGAAATCCGCTAGATAAGGCGACCCGCTACTATCCATCAAGATGTTAGGGGGTTTGAGGTCAAGGTGGATGACGTTGTTCATGTGGGCATAGTCGAGAGCTTGTGCGATATTAGAGGCGATAGCCAGCGTATCGGTAAGCGATACTGGATCATCTTTAAGTTGGTCTTCTAGTGACCCACCTGTAATATAACGCATCACAATGTAGAGGTTATTGCGATAATCGCCGAAATCATAAATTGGCAAAATATGGGGATGTTCCATCTGGGCGATGGTTTGTGCCTCTTGCTCAAATAGTGCAATTGGGTCGTCATCTGCTGAGAGGCTTTGTGCGATTGTTTTGATTGCCACTAATCGATTCAGACGTTGATCACGGGCTGACCAGACATCTGCCATCCCACCACGTCCAATATGCTCAACGACTTGATACTGATCTTTGATTGTGATTCCGACTTCCATCGCCGTGTCCTATATGTATCACGTATGTTTCAAACTCTATTATAGATGTGATACGGTCAGACACAACTGACGACATCAAAATGTTAACAAATCAGTGGAGACGCGGTGGGATGTCCTCATCGGGAATGATGGGCAAATTTTCGGATTTTAATAACCTGTTAAGTGCATTCCATGAGCTTACGGTGCGGCTAATTTCTGCAAATCCAAGTTTTGCTACCATATCAACAACCATCTTTTCAAACATTCGCTCAACAATCGTCACACCAAATCGTACATTGCTTGGCATCGTTTTAAAGGTTCTTTGTAGAGGTGTCATGGGTGAACCCATTGGCATAGGAGTATCATAGGTAGCAAAAATAGCAATTATTTCGTGGTCAACAGTTTGTGCCATTGCCCATGCTTCATCGACAGTTTTGCGATATTCCGACCAAGAGCTAATTCCCTCATTATCAAAATACAGATGTAGTGCCCGTTTTTCCTCAGTTAGCCATTCAACTTTGAATGCCATTGTTTATTGTCTCCACTAGATATGTTTGTCACACTATCTGATTGTACAAGCATCTAATTGAAGTATACATTAAGATTGCTGACTTATGATATTTTATTGATGAAAATAAATCAGTGGAGACGCGGTGGGATGTCCTCATCGGGAATGATGGGCAAATTCTTTGACTCTAAAATTTTGTTTGCAGCAGCCCACGAGGTCACGATGTAATGGCGTCTATTGCGTTGTAGCTTAGCAACAAGCTCGACAACCATTTTTTCAAATGAACGCTCGACGATGTTGATCGACAGTAGGATATTAGCCGGAGTAGATTGCATCGACCGCTGCAAATGCGGTATCGGAGATCCACTTGGCATGGGTATATCGTAGCCCGCGACAATGGCGATAATATCATAGTCCACTTCTGCGGCTAACTGCCATGTTTGATCAAGCGTCCGATGGTATTCACGCCAATTCTCCATGCCTCCATCTTCAAAATAAAGATAGAGCACTTGTTTTTCATCGGTCAACCAACGTACTTTGAACGCCATAATTTAATGTGCTTGACTGTATAAACGTCCGCCGAACTCATTCACAAGTGTATTATCAAGGTCATCAGCATAAATTGCTAATTTACGGATAATCGACTCGGCTTCTACATGATCTAATCCATCAAGTGGACGTTCATTAAAGACATAGACAACATCTTCATGTACACCAACAGATGCATTTGTCAACTGTAAGTTGAGTTCAAGTAAGCGTCGGTATAATGCTAGTAAGTTGGTATGCGGCAAGTGCATAATTGGCGATAAGACCTGTAGATAACCACGCTCTTCTTGTGAAACATAAACTTCAATTAACGCTGACCCGCGCTGGAAGTTCCATGCGTAACCTGCTTCAACTTGAATCCGCGCTTCGACTGGATTGACACCAATACTCGTCAAAATATTTTCCACATTTTGCACCGATTGTTGTAGCGCACTGACGCTCTGTTGGTCTTCTGGAACAGGGCGATTTCTGAATAAACCCATCATAATATGTTACTCCCTTCATGTTATGTACGGTAAATCAGTAGTTCGTTGTGTTGTTTACAAATTGGATATCATATCCTTTTATCGAGGTCGAAACCACAGCGCAAGCATTTTGCATTATGATAACCGACACGAGCTCGACATTTTGGACAAGTTCGACTCAGATTTTCGTTGTAGATTTGCAAGAGTTGCGGTGATGAACGATGCTCACGGTCAATTTTATCCATACCCGGGCGTAATGCACCGCAAGTTTCGCAGTAATAGCCACCGTATAATTGAGCACGGGAGAGATTGCCACAATGGTTACAGTACCCTGCATTTGGCATTTGTTGGCGTTCGCGTAGATATTCACGCACTTTGTTGTAAATATGCAGGATGTGCAACCCATAGACATAGCCTGTCTCACGACTTGCATTACGGGTGAGGAGACCAATTAAATAGTTATTGGTGTCATACATCGCGTCACCACCTGCGCCTCTAATATAATCTAGGCGCACTGTTGTTGTGATCCAATGCGGTTCCAGTTGTCCGCCTGATCTGCGATGATTACCCCGAAGCACATCTTGTGAATAGTTGACCGAGACAAAAGCTTCTCCATCCATAATGACGGGGACATTTGTCGGTGGCCATACACGATCTAGCTCCACATTGACTTGAACTAATGCTAAATCTAGTGCTGGAAATGATCGAACGACACGTCCGGTGGTCTCGTAGTTGCTGTCGATTTCGACCATGACTTGCAGGTTACCACCTACAACATTACGCGTGGTTGCAATCAAGCCATCTAACGTGACGAATACACCATTACCTCCACCATTTGGGCCGTGCTTAATCCCTACCACACGTGGCATTTGGGTAATCTTGTGAGGTTTGCCAGTTTGGGTATGCACCGAATTAAATGTCTGGCTATCACTTAGATTAGGGGAGGAAAATGGATTGATTGGGCGACTATCGTCCAAGTTTTGATTTTGTGGAAAGGGTGGTTGATTGTTAAACCCTTGTTGTGGTGGTTGTCCCCCTTGTTGTTGACCTCGATTAAGATGTGGCGGTTGTAAACTTTGTCCTCGTGGTTGCGGATTTTGTATGTTCGTAGGGGTGAGTGGTCCCGTTTTTCCAGTTGGTTGTGGCGGACTAATGCGGTCAAAAATCCGACTCCGTTGTTCATCATCTGGGATACGGTTCATGCTCGTGGTGGTACCACGTGGTTGCTGACCGATTGTACGCATTTGCTGACTATCACTCATCTCGGCAGGCGGTAATTCAATAGACACTGACTCTGGGAAGAGTGGATTCGCTTGAGCGGGTGGTTGGGTTTGTTGTGGGGCTTGCCGTTGTGTTGGATAGGGTGTTCGACGGGGTTGACGTGCCAACCATGTATTCAAACGTTCTACAATCATTGGATTTTGTGGGTCAAAATCTTGTGCTTGACTCAAACACTGGATTTTAAAGTTAATGTCATTTTGTGTTTCTGCTAACCACACATAAGCAATGGCTTTGTTTTGGTAGGATAATTCAGGGCGTTTAAGAACTGCGTTGAGCATCATCGCACCCGCTTCATAATTTTTTTGCTGGACAAACTCAATTGCTTGTTTAAGTTCTCGTTCTGCTGATGCCATAAGACTTGCTTTTCCAAAATAGCTAATCATTTTTTTAAAATTATAGGATATTTATGCTATTAGTGCATGGCATCTAGGATATTGATTGGGTTTTTGTTGCACAAGTAGGGAAAACTCACCTGTGCAACACTAAAATTGCGCTGAAACTTAGATGGATGCTGTTCCTATTCCCATCGCACCCATTCGCGCTCAGGGTTCATCTGTTCGGGGAGTCGTACCAATTGAAACCATGTGTTACCCGGTTTGAGATAGAGTAACTCTCCATCTGTGGTACGGAATCCCATTAACTCTGGGCGGGATGGGCGTACCCATGTTCCCTCGTAGCGTAATCCGTTGCGGAATAGAATCATATCACCTTGAGGCCAGACTGTGTTTTGGACACTCCAGTGAATATTATCTCCCCACCCACTTTCGATGATGTCGGTTAGATAATGTCCTGTATATGCGACAACGACATTATTTGCTGTAATTTGTTGGTCAAGGGTTGCATCAAAGTGAGGTAAGCTATCTGATGATCGATAATATAACCCGCTTTCTGGTTCATAATGCCACTCCACAAGTGTAGTTTCGTAACGAATTTGTGCATAGATGCCTGATCCGGTTGGGTTTTCTGGTGGATCGGGATGGAACGCCATGCCAATAAGATCAGGGCGTTGTGCATGCCCATCGGCTTCAGCTAGATCCCACAAATCTCTTACACTGACAAACATATTATGTGGCACTGGAATTGCTTCATCTCGATAATAATAGGGGCGACCATACAAAACACCTTTATAGGCGCGGTCGGCAAATTCTGATGGCGGGACAATTCCTGGTGCATGAGCATCGGCTTCAACATAACATTGTTCGAGGGCATCCCCCTCACGTCCTTGACACAAAAATTCTTTGACAACCTCCGACCCAAAAATCCGTTTTTCAACCCCGATACTCCCACCAGAAAATGCAAGAATCGCTTGATACATTGGGGCAAGCTCATAATCAATCAAACGCGCACTGCGAATTGAACCGACGCGCTCAGGCGCTTGACTATAAAATAATGCTGAGAAACGGGTAACACCTGCTTCGGTATAATGTTCCCATGCAAGGTCGGCTTGTCCAATTCCAGATTGTGGACGGACTAGTGCTGGAGAATTCGACACTTTGACGATAATCGGACGGCGATCTAAACTACTGGGGTCGTCTACTTCTAAACCCGTCAGTGGGTTAATATTTGATGCAAACGTATAAGGGCCGATCGCATCATCAACTGGCGCCGGTGTCAATGTTGGGGTTGCTGTTGGTGTTTGAGTTGGTGTCGAGGTAATTTGTTGTGTTGGTGTCGCTGTATTAGCATTTGTTTGTTGGATGTCACGCGCGGTGTTTGCAAATGAATTTGCTTCACTCGGTGCCATTAATGGGGGATGTTGGGCTGTAACCCCAATGAATATGGCAATTGTGACAAATAGTATAACTGGTAAAATAAAGCGCATGGGCACTGTTTCCTTATCAATTTCCAAATCCGTAATGAATTTTTACCGATTTTAATTGTTCACATGGTTAAAGTGTATTAAAATCGTTACAGATATTAGTTTGTCTGTTTCTGATGAGGCAGTCAATAGACGAGAACCCAACGGTAATCCATTAAGTTGACGTAGATTCGCCGTCACGCTATAATTGGGATTATGTTTGTTGTTGGTGCTCCTTATGTTAATCATTGTTCTGTAATAGCTCAGGGGGCATTACATGCCACTTCAAGGCAATATTCGAGATTTTAGTACTACACAATTGTTGAACCTAGTCAACTTATCTAAGCGGTCGGGGATGCTCACAATTTTTGAGAGTGTGCCAACTGGCGAAAAAGATGCGATGGACAACCCAAAGATGAAACCTGGTGCAGAACGCGCAAAAGTTGCGTTCAATAAAGGGAAGTTGATCTTTGCGGAATTATCCGACCAAGATAATGGTCTGGTCGCTGTCTTGAACAAAGCGGGTAAGTTGACGGATAAGCAGGCGAACGCTCTTAAGGCGCGTGCCCAAAATACAAGTGACAAAGCCCTCGCCATGCGTTTGATTGGCGCTAAGTATGTCACCCAGAATGATATTGTTGCTTGCATCAAACAAAATATTCTTGATGTAATCTACAATTTGATGACATGGAGCGAAGGACCGTTCCGTTTTGATGATGACATACAACCGGACAAGCAAAATATCCTTGTGCCGATTGATCTTGAAAATGTCATTATTGAAGGGGCGCGTCGAATCAAGGAAGTTGAACAACTTAAATCCCACATTGAAAACCTTGACGTATCCTTGAAATTCCCTGAGAATCCAAAAGAGAAATTCAAAGGTGTCCATCTTAGTGTTGAAGAATGGAAAGTGGTCTCTTACGTCAGCCCGAAGAATACCATTCGTCAAATTGCCAAAGCTAACAATATGTCTGAGATGGAAATACGGCGTGTAGTTTATGGTCTAGAACAAGCAGGCTTAGTGGTTGTTGTTAAACCACGTGGTACAGGTGCAGCCGCTGCAAAACGATCTGGCTCTAGACGATCGAAGAAAGCACCACCAGTAGCCGATAAGAAAGTTGTGAACAAGCTGATTGAAAAGCTGAAATCACTCTAATGATGAGTGCGATACGCTTTTACGAACTTATTTCTGAATATCATTACGAGAAGAGCGGGGTATTATGCAGACAGTAAAGATGGTTGTTACGGGACCATTTAGCTCCGGTAAAACCGAATTTATCAAATCCATCAGTGAAATTGATGTGGTCTCGACTGACAGCAAAATTACGTCAGAAAATGAACGGGAACAAAAAGAAAACACCACGGTTGCGATGGACTTTGGTCGTATTACAGTTGACGAAGATCTCGTGCTGTATCTGTTTGGTACACCCGGACAACGTCGTTTCGACTTTATGTGGGAAATTCTTGCCGAAGGTATGCTTGGATTCATCGTTATGGTGGATAGTGCTAAACCAGAAACCTTCCGTGAAGCCCGTAGTATTTTAGAGACTTTCCGTGCGTATGCACCAACACCATATGTTGTTGCTGCCAACAAACAAGATCATCCCGACGCATGGGAACCAGAAGACCTTCGTATTGCGCTTAGCATTGAAGAAGGCATCAAACTGTTGCCCTGTGTTGCGAAAGAACGCGACAGTGTACGCAATGTTCTACTTGAACTGTTGTACACCATTCTCGAAGAGATGGAAGGCTAGTCAGTTTTCTATTGGTTAATTCAATTGGATAAGAGGTTGCACCTGTGGCAACAATGGTGACAGATCAGGGCATCGTCCATTATGAAGTGTTGGGTCGAGGTCGCCCTGTTATTTTATTACATGGATGGCTAGGGTCGTGGGCATTATGGCGCGACACGATGGAAGACTTGAGCAAGGATTTCCGCACCTATTCGCTTGATTTCTTTGGGTTTGGTGAGTCGCTTGACCGTACCTCAGATTTCTCTGTGGGGAATTTTGTGCAGTTGGTCAACCAATTTATGGAACGGCTAGGCATTCCTAAAGCTCCTATTGTGGGGCATTCGATGGGCGGGACTGTGGCATTAGCGGTAGCCCATCGTTATCCAGAAAAAACAGTTAAAACAATTGTCATTGGCTCTCCGATTGATGGTGAGTCACTCAACTTTTTCCTCAAACTGTCTGGTTATAAAGGCATTGCACATACAGTATATAGTATGCCACTTATACTGGATTTGTTCATCATGGGGCTAACACGTTTTGGGTCGCCTCAGGGTGGTGCTATTCATAGAATGGTGAAGCAAGATGCATCCAAAGTGTCTGCGGATTCATTCTTCGAAAGTATTGGTACATTACGTAAGACTGACTTGCGAGTGGACTTACAAGAGGTCAATGTGCCAATTCTTGGGATTTATGGTAAACGCGATATTATCGTCAACCCCGGTCAAGGCAAAATATTGATCGAACATGCACCGAATAGCCGTGAAGAGTGGTTCGAAAACTCAGGACACTTCCCGATGATGGATGAACCAAAACGCTTCCATGAGACACTTCGCGATTTCCTCAATAATGGAAAATAGCACAAATTCATTGTTAGTCCGCTACTTCCGAGATATTATTGATATATAACCCTAGGCAAATTTTATTAAAGGATACAACAGATGTATCGGTATGTTATTGAAGATGACCAGCATGTCTTGCCATTCAATGAACGTGCAAGCCTGTTAACGATTGGCTTAAAGCCGCTAAAACTCCACCAAGAAGACATTTTATTAAATTACTTTGGCAATGACGTGGTATTGGGTGGTGTATTCGATAAAACCGAACAAATTACGGCAGTACAGGGTGAATCGATCGTCTACCGTGATAATTTGTGGTTTGACATTGAGTTCTTTACGTATTTTATGGATGTGTCACGCCATACAAAACAGGCCACACAAGCTGCGTTTAGTGCTGATGATAAAGCATTCATGACCTATACCTATCCATTATCGACAGATTTTGTTGAGAGTTTTGATAGTGATGGTAACAAAATCTACTTGATGGATTTGTACTATTTCCCTGATGGGTATACTGATCAAATCACACCTGTGGTTGTGCCAAGCGATTCACATGAAATTGGCTTTTATAGTGTCCCTGACTTTATGACGATGCAACAAGGTAATCTCACACATTACACCCCGATGCGGTCTGTTGTATCGGTTGAGACATGGGTACATGTGTATTTTGCGAGTATTATTTTCTCCAACTTTGCACGTGCAGGACGGCTTGATCGAGAAATTAAGACAAGTGTCTTTAAAAACTTAGAATTGCTCTGGAAGGCTGTTTTGGAGCAGAAGCAAATTATGCGGTCATCTGCGAGTGTAGATATCGGTGTCGGTTGTAGTATCGACCCGTCTGCAATTATCACAGGACCTGCAAAAATTGGAAATAATGTGTCGATTGGTGCGGGGTGCGTTCTTGATAACTGTACAATTGGCGATAATGTGACGATTGATGCCGGCTGTACCTTGATGATGTCCACAGTTGGAAATAATTGCTTTTTACCATTCCGCGCAGCATTGTACCTCACGCATGTGATGGAAAATACGATTATTGCACAGAATACCTGTTTGCAGATGTGTGTGATTGGTCGCAGTAGTTTTGTGGGTGCGGGTAACACCTTTACCGACTTTAACCTGATCGCACAGAAACCAATCCGAGCAGTTGACCAGAAAAATAACCTACGTGAAGCTGGACAAATTGTTCTAGGCAGTGCTGTCGGGCATAATTGTCGGGTTGGGTCGGGTATGGTTGTTATGCCTGGACGGATGATTGAATCCGATGTGGTTTTGGTTGCTTCGCCGACACGCCGTGTGATCAGTCGAACGATTACATTTGATGAGAGCGATCATCATTTTGTACGGGGTGGTGATGTGCATCAACGGTTCTATCCGCGTCCTGGTGAAGCTGAAAACGACGAAATGGCACTCATTAAAGATTGGTAACCCTATGGAAATTGAAACAAAACTACAAGCAATGGGACTTGAACTTCCACCACCGATTAAAGTCCCACCAGATGTGAAGTTGCCCTTCTCGTTTGTACGGATTCATGATGGATTTGCTTATGCATCTGGTCATGGTCCACAGAATACTGATGGCACTGTTGCAGGACCATTTGGTAAAGTTGGGCAAGATGTCACAGTTGTGCAAGGTTATGAATCTGCAAAATTGGTTGCGCTGTCGATGTTGGGTAGCCTCAAGCGCGAGCTAGGGGATTTAGATCGAATTGTTGCATGGACGCGTGTCTTTGGCATGGTGAACTGTGCACCGGATTTCACCAAACAACCCGCTGTTATCAACGGTTTTTCGGATTTAATTCTTGAGCTTTATGGCGATGAACAAGGCGCACATGCACGGTCGGCAGTTGGCATGTCATCATTGCCGTTCAATATCCCCGTTGAAATTGAAGCGACTGTTGCGATTTTGTAAAGTTTTACCATGGAGACACAGAGAGGTAAAAGCAAGTTGACGACAACATATGAGATTTGTATGTTGATCACAGGTGAGTTAATGACTTACGATGAACAAGATAGTGGATTAAGAAATTGTGTCGAGCATTTCTGTCGGTAGCTTTATAAGTTTCTTGGCGTTATTTGTCTTATTATCAGATTATCTCATCAAAAGGTGCTTGTTTTGCCATGACTAACTCTCGTATAGTTTCGACAGCTGATAGGGCTTGCTGTTGCTCATCTTCTGATAAGTTGAGCGCTTCGAATTCATCTTCATCAAGCAGGATGGTGCGTCCATCAGGATATACAAACACATCTAAAGCGAGGTCATCGGCGGCGACTTGAGTTGTTTCGATAATTGCAGGGCGTGTGATGTTGCAATACCAGCCTTTGAGCTGTTGGCTATCGACATCTTGCACGCGAAACACATTATACCAACGATCACTATAAAACCATTCTGTAAACAAATCCCCCTGACGCAAGTTAATATACCCTAAGTCACGATCTGAAAATTGAAAAATTGCATCGATACAGACAAAATTATCGCCTTGCTCGCGGATTGTGCCATTATATGATAATTCGGGATTACTATCGGCATCATTTTTTATAATTGTGTAATCAGGCATTACGCTCGCCCTACCGTATGAACCATTAACAGTATACCCTCTGCGATTGAAATTGTGGCTGTATCGGATTCCATGACATTACTAATTCCCCGTGCAGGGCCCAGTAAAAGCGTTTCACCATTCAGTGGATATTTGAGTTGTTTTGTGACAATCCCAGTGACTTGATTGCCAATTGGGATGAGTGAGATTGTATCGTCAATTTGTCCTGTTATCGTGTGTTTACCGTTTTTTAGGATGCGAATGGACTGTTCCGCATCAACGACTTCGATATGGGTGTTTTTGAGTTGTGGGAGGGTTAACAGATAGATGTTTGCAAGGGTCTGATCAAAACGTCCGCCTAGTCCACCAATGATATAAATATGGCTTGCGCTGTGTTCGATACACCAATGGAACGCTAGTTCAAGGTCAGTTTCGTCTTTTTCGGCTGGATACCGTAAAATAGTTGCCCCTTGCGCCTTGTATTTAGCAATCTGTTCTGCGGTTAATGAATCAAGATCGCCAATGATAGTTTGTGGCGTTTGGTGAAATTTTTCGGCATTTAGTGCGCCACCATCAGCGCATAAGATATAAGGAGATTGTACATCATTCAAGACACGTTGAACCATCGTGCCATCTTGCGCTTGCCCATTGGCAAACAATACGATTTGCATGGACACTACCTACTAGCGACTGCGCCGCCGCCAACGTTCTTTGACTTCAATCTGGGTGATTTCAGGTAAGCTAAGAAAATCACCGACTAAGCGCGAGAATGCGTCGTGTTCTAACATTGGGAAGTGGCGTACACCTTCTAATGGGATCGGGACTAATTTTTGATCGTTCGCCAACGTCAGATATTCCCAGACGGCATCTCCCGGACTTGGGATGATTGGATCATCATTGCCATGCACAACCACTGCTGGTGGTGTGACTAGACGCAATGTATCAAGCATCGCACCTGCATCAAACTGCGTTGAGCTTACGGTCAGCACATCAGAGTCGGTTTTGTCAACGTGAACCTTTAGTTTATCGAATGATGTCTCATTTTTCTTGAAACATTTCGCTAGCAATCCGTTGATGCTATTGTTGCGAAAGATGTCTTGTAATGGGTTCTTACCACTACTGCGTATGGGAGATGCTGATCCAATTGTATCGTTATTATTTTTTTCGTTGAGCCGTGACAGGAATTGTTGACGATCGTTACCACCCATTCGGGCTACTGTCTCTTGTTCATGGAAGGAAGATGACTGGGATGAGCGATTTGCAACTGTTTCTTCTTGGCTGATTTTTGGTGCATGTAACGGAATGCGCATACCGGCGGGGTTGCGCTTCGTCAGATCACCGGGATCGAAAAGTGGCGCACTGACTGCCATCATACGGGCAACACGATCAGGGTTTCGACGTGCAAAATGAATGAGTACCATCGCACCAAAACCATGACCAATAAATGCGGCTTTGGGCAGTCCCATCTGTTGCATGAACTCATCAAGTAATTTGACTTGTTCATCAAAGTTATATCGGCTTGGATTTTTAGCTGAATCGCCAAAGCCAAATAAATCCAAAGCATAAACACGATATTTTAGGTGGATTTGTTGCATCAACGGCACCCAATACTGCCATGCACCAATCCATCCATGTATTAATACAACAGGACGACCACGTCCCAGTACCTCGTAATGTACAAGGTCTCCACCAATCGTAATGGCACTCATACCCGTTATCTTTCGCAGTTCATTAGTTTACGCCAATATCACTTAAAATTTCACCAATTCGCCTTGTTAATTCGTCTGGTGCGAATGGTTTTAGGATGTAGGCAATTGCGCCGACATCTAACCCTGTGGCAATCTCATCGTCTTGTCCTTTGGCGGACAAAAATACCACAGGAATATCTTTGACATCATCAATTTGCTTAAGGGCTTCGCATGCTTCGTAACCTGTCATTTTCGGCATACGGACATCCATCATGATTAAGTCAGGTTTGATTTGCGGTGCTAGTTCGACTGCCTCTGCACCATTTGCTGCCTGTGTAATTTGATGTCCAGCAAATTGTAACGTAAACGCAATAAGTTCTCGAATATCACGTTCGTCTTCTGCTACTAAAATATTTGCCATCTTAATCCCCTGTATCCACCTGTGGAATTTCCATTGTTTCTGTAATGAAGGACGGTTGTTCTACGGGAAGTTCGACAAAGAATGTCGTTCCCACATTCACCTCTGATTCGAACCAAACAGTGCCACTATGTAGGGTGACAAGTTCTCTAACTAATGATAGACCCAAACCTGTCCCTGCAATGTCTAGTTCGAGTGCATGGTCGTCATTACGTTCAAAGCGTCGCCATACAGCTTCTCGGAAGTCTTCGGGTATGCCTACACCTGTGTCTGCGATAGTGATAAGGACATCACGCCCACCAGATTGGAGTGTAACATCAACGTCAATCTTACCATTGGGGCGGGTGTAATTAAAGGCATTCTCAACAATGTTATTGAAAACTTGAATCAATTTCTCACGGTCGGCACGTATTGCTGGGACATTATCTCCAATTGTGACCGACGTTGTCAGATTTTTCTTTGTGTTATTCGCGCGTCCAGCAATTTTATTAAACTCTGATGGGACGAACTCATTTAAGTCCACCAGTTGCATAGCAAGGCGTTCCAACTGTGAGTCGATTTTTGCAATGTTCAGGACATCATTGACGAGTATCGTGAGGCGCTCGACATTTTCTTTGATGATATTTAACATATTTGCCTGCGGGTCGCTCAAGTTACCTGCAGCACCCATCAAGAGTAGGTCGGTATATCCTTTGATGGGGGTGAGAGGTGTACGGAACTCGTGTGACACATTCGTGATAAATTCACTTTTGATGCGGTCAACTTCGATGTCCCGGGTAATGTCCCGGAAGACAGACACTGTACCGAGGAATTGGTCGCCAATAAATACAGGTGATAAGTTTGCACTTACAGTAAGCGCACCTAATTCAATTTGCTCGGAGATAAATTCTCCAGCTTCGATTGGGCTAGGTTGATTACCATCTGTCCAGCGTTCAAGCATCTGTGTCCAGCGCATCGACCCATCACCATACAATAGGGAAATATCAGAAACCAATTGTCCGCGTACTTGCTGACGTGGTAGTTGTAAGATACGTTCCGCTGCCGAGTTAAATAGGATAATCCGTCCGGTCGCATCTGCTAGTAACACACCGTCAGCGATGGACTCAAGGATCGCGGTATTTTTCTGAGCTTCTTCTTGTTCTGCTCGTAATAAGCGACCTAGACGTTCGGCTTGATCACGGATGAGCTGATAAAGATCCGCACTGTTGATCGCTGATGAGACTTGATTTGCTGCTGCAACGAGAAGTTTTAATTGGGATTCGGTAAATGCAGCGGTTTCACTACTCAGGAATACCATAACACCCATTGGGTCTTCATTTGTCTCTAGCATAACTGCGAGAGCACTATTCCATTGCGAAGCGTTTGGTAGATTATTATCCCAATACGCGACTTCATTGAGGTCATCAACCACAATCACATGATCGTTATGGTCTTCGTTTTGGATCAACCATGAGGCTAATATTTCTGCT
The DNA here is from genome assembly GCA_002428985.1 of Anaerolineales bacterium UBA6055. GTDB lineage: Bacteria > Chloroflexota > Anaerolineae > Aggregatilineales > Phototrophicaceae > UBA6055. Next base: position 61,395 of record DIYL01000040.1, read on the forward strand.
GGATGAGCATCACGCCCGTTGGTATCTTGATAGATCGAATAGGGTGTGAGCGATGCACGACAATAGAGTTTGTCGGTTGCTGGATCGCTCAGTAAGATGACACCGTCTTCTGCACTAACTGCTTTACTAACCATGCCCAACGCACGACCCAATAGTTGATCCATATCTAATGTACGCATCAACTCGGATGTGATTTGATAGAGTGTATCCAGACGATCACGTTCGTTTTCGAGTTCTTCGGTTCGCAATTCAACTTGTTCATTTAACTCGTCAGCAAAGTTCGTGATTTGCTCGAACAAACGTGAATTTTGGATGGCTGCACCGAGTTGTGTACTTACGGTTGTAAGAATTCGCTCGTCGTTCACATTGAATGCACGAGTACGATTGGCATCGCGGACAGCCAACGCACCTAAGACCTCATCACCTGCAATCAATGGAACACCCATATAACTCTTGGCATCGTCTTCACCATTGGTGATGCCCATACTTTTGCGTAGCGAGTCGATACTGAAATAATCTGCACCGAGGCTTAATGGACGACGACGGTTGATGATATACGATATTTCATCGGTGTTGAGTTTGCGGGGTTCACGTGTGATGAGCTCGCCTTTTGATACGACTAACGGGAAGGTAATCATCTCTTTTTCTTTGTCGTATAGGGCGAGATAAACCTCTTCGGCACCCGTAACCATAGGGACTTGCTCACGAACAATGTCAAACATGTCATTCAAATTCAGCGTTGATGAAATCGCTTGACTGAGCGCATTGATTGTTAGTAATTCTTCAAAACGTTCACTGGTTTCTGTTTGTAGGCGTGCATTTTCAATCGCTACGGCGACCTGTGACCCTAACGCCCGTGCTAGGCGGACTTTTTGCTGTGTAAGCGTGGATTCATCATTGGACACTTGTTGAAGCTGAATCAAGCCGATAGATGCATCACGAACGACCAATGGAACGAGCATGCGTGCACCGTATTCGCTATCCAAGAGCTCTTTAAGTTCGAGCGGATACGGAAGGTCTTGTCCCTCAACAATAACGATAACTTCACGACTTTCTAGTGCTTGGAATTTAGCTTCATAATTTTTAAGGTCGTATGTTAAATCAGTGATTTCATTATCGTATGCTTTACCACTGCTTGAAATCCGTGCTTGAACATCAAGTGAATTATCGACCTCGTCATAAATCATAATCATACACTCATCCATATCGAGTGCACTAAACATGAGTTCGGCGACGGTACGGAATACGTCATTCAGATCAAGAGTGAGTGATGTGGCTTGGGCAGCTTCGAGCAATGTACCGAGTTCGTTGGTACGTTCAAAGGTTTGTTCGAATAACTCTGCATTTGCCAGTGCAATCGCGACCTGACTCGCAAAGGCAAACGCAACATGCTGTTCAGAGCGGGTGATATACAAATCATGTTCATGTTTGACGAGAATCAGCATCCCGACAACATGCCCTTGATTTACGAGTGGCACACCAAGCCAACTTTTAGCTTGCTCTTCGCCGGGTAGACCAAATGGCTCAATACCATCGTCATCGGTTAATGCCAACACCCGTTGTGTATCGACCAATTCTTGGACACGTGAATGCCCTGAAATGAGAATGTTGCGCGTTGGTTCATCACTATCGATACCAGCGGCACCTTCGAGCCTCATATATGATCCGGTACGTCGCCACATCGTCATCGTATCAAATGGGATAATCCAGCCCATTTCCTCAAGTGCAAGGTCAATGACTTCGTCGCGTTCCAACGATGCTGTAATACGCGAGGACACTTCTGTTAATGCTGCTAGCTGATTCGCACGGTTTTCGATAGCCCGTTCGAGTTCGGCACGTTCTGTCACATCTTCAACCAGCAATACCGCACCGCGCACGATTTGATCATAGCGCAGTGGATAGAGGTACAAGTTCATGATGTAATTATTGTCATCATCTGGCGGACGATAACCAATAAGCTCGGCAGGTTTACCATCTTCTAGGACGGCATGGAGTTCTTGTTTGAGCGCACCACCTAGAGAGGGTTGGTAAGAGAAAAGGTCACTTTGAATCGCATCGGTTGACCATTGATAACGGTCTTGCATAAATTCATTCATATTGAGGATGCGACCAGATTGATCTAGTACGACAATACCTTGCTGAATGGATTCAACAACCGACTCGTTAAAGATCTGTAAGTTAACTGCACGATTGAAGAGACGTGCACTTTGGATTGCTCCGGCAACTAATTGTGCCATACGGCGAAGGATCGGTAATGACTCTACATAATTTTCGATGTCATATGTGCTGGCACTACCAATGTGAATTGCACCAAGTGACTCACCACCTGTGATGAGTGGGAGTACTAGGCTGACTTTTTCGCCTTGCGACTGCCAACTGAGGATGTCTGCAAAACGATTGTCGTCATCTTCACCAAGGATGTATAGTTGCGAGTCACGTTGTTCAAGTGAATACCCTAGAGCTGTATTGGCAAGGCTTGACGGTTGCTCGGTTTCAAACTCTAGCTCGCCACCGCCAGCGTAACTTGCTTTAATCATATCGAAACCCTGTGTTTCGTCATTGGCAACAACGACTGACATCATCGAGAACGGCACGATTTTGAGTGTACCATGTGTGACGAGTTGAACTAAGTTGTCGAAGTCGAGGGTGCTAGCGACTGCCTCAGAAATTTCGTTAAGGCGGGCTTCTTGCTCTACGTTTTTCTCGGTTTCGCGGAACAAACGTGTATTTTCGATCATGGATGCCGCTTGGTGGGCGAAGATTTCCAAGACCTCCATCGTTTGGCGATCTGGGCGTTTGTTGTTATAAGGACGGTCAAGGCTGATTGTACCGAGCAATTCGCTATTCATCGAACCTGCAATACGGATGATGAGCATATCACCATCATGCCAGTCTAATTTGGTGCTTGGCTTAATGCTACGGCTATCGTCATAGGCAACGCTTAAGGCACTTAGTTCTGGGATATACCATTCTTCAGCATCTTGAATCGGGAAAAAGTAACAATCGCCATCACGGAACGCTTGTTGATCAAATATTGACTCTAATTTTTCGAGTGAAATATGTCGATCTTTGGTCTCTTCAAAATAGCCGATTGGCAAACCCGCATGAGCGACACGATTGACCTGATTGGTTCGACGATCTAATAATGTCATCAACACCGTATCGAAGCCGACACTTTGTTGTACACTGTATGCAATAGCTTCGAGGACAATGACAGGGTCTGTGTTGCTCTGTACCATCTGGCCCAATTCGAAGATACGGTTTAGCTGTTCGACCCGACTCCGTAAGCGCTGACCACGTTCCATTTGGTCTGTAAAGCGCACCCAGTTTTGATAACCGAGTGTGGCTTTTGTCGAGAGCGTCATCAAGAATGCCGATGCACGTTCATCAAAGCGATTCGACTCTGTATGGTGGACATGAATCACGCCAACAATTTGATCAAGATATAAAATTGCGGTGGCAACTGCTGATCCCGCTGTGTGCGGGAGGGCAGTTTTATCACTTGTCTCGTAACTTGAGACAAGCACAGGGTCGGCTCCACGAAGAACTGCTTCTTGTTCAATATCAGCGAGTTCTTTCATGACTTCAGCACCACCAATCCGACGATCTAACATCGGTTCGGTTGGACTATCCCATTCATCTTGCGGACGTAATAAAACGACGGTACTGCCATCTGCTTTGGTTGCGAGGGCGGCTTCGTGACGGATTGCGTCAAGAATCTGGTCGATGTCGTTGGTTAACATCAGCTCATTACTGACGCGCGAAATAGCATCTAACTCTTCCATACGGCGGCGCAAATTTTCGCCGGTTGCTTCATATAGGTTCAAACGGTCGACTGCTGATGCAATTTGTGCTGACACCGTTTGCATCGCGCGTACGTCTTCTTGTGTATAATTGCCTTCTGCACGGTTGGATACACCTAGCTCACCTAATTTCTTGTCACCGACGACTAGAGGAACAAGCAATGTTCTGTGGATATCAAAACGGCTCGCGAGATGATGATAACTATCGACAATCATTCGCTTATCGTTATGAACATCATCGGTGAAGAATGGCTCGCCAGATATAGCGACACTATGTTCAAAATTCGGCGAGTTGATATCCTGTACAATCGGTTCGTTAACCTCTATACCGTATACCCAACTTGGGTATGTAATTAAGCTACCCGCAGATTCGTCAAGGACATTGATGTAAACGATCGGACTATCTATGAATTTGCCGATTTCTTCGAGGACAGGTTTAAAGCTTTCATTTGTTGTAACGACTGATCCTGCTAATTCTGCGATACGACGCAGACGATCCGCTTGCTCTGCACGGATTTGAACCTCACGGAACAGACGGGCATTTTCAATAATGGCGGCGGCTTGAGTCGCAAAAATCAGTAATAAACGGGCATCGTTGTCATCATAATCTAGCCCGCCAATTTTATTTGAGACTTGCACAACACCTAAACGGCGACCACCTGCCGACATAACAGCAATCAGTGTTTTCTTAACCCCGATCGCCTCTGCCGTCTGATCAAGACCTGCCTCAAACACGAGGGTGTCACTATAGACGCGATTGCTATACCAGTATTCATCATCTTCCCATAAGTCTGCCATGACAGTCCCAGGAGTCAGATCAATATTATAGAATTCGATCAATTCATCTGGAACACCATAATAGGGCAACTGGCTTTCTAGGCGACCACGGGTTTCGTTATAGAGCAGAACGCCACACATTTCAGATTCCATCAAACGGGCGATTCGGTCATTAATCTCGCTGAAAAATTCACTTTCATGGCTTAATGCGCCGATAGCATGTGTCATTTCTTGAAGACCAAGTAGTTCCGTATCGATCCGGCGTTCACGTTGATACAAACGCACATTTTCGACAATAATAGCAGCCTGTGCGATTAGAACTTGTAAGTTTTGAATATCACGTGGGGTAAAGCCATCTTCGCTACGTTTATTACTGACAGCGATAATACCGATACGTTCGCCACCAATAGCCATTGGCATAAGTGCTGTATTGCGAATACCTGCAATCTCGACAAGCGGCGCGAGACCAATCGCTTCGAGGAGGGGTTCGCCAGTAACATTATTGGTGAACCAGTAGGGTTGATTTTCCCAAATATCACGCTGTGGCGAGCCTTCTGGCATGGCGAAGAAAATAGACTGCGCAATACTGTCTGGCATACCATAGAAGGGTAATTGCGGTACAAGACCATCACGATCTTCACTATAAGTAAACACCCCACACATATCAACTTCGAGTAAACGAGAAATCCGCTCGGTCAGTAGTTCGAAGATTGGTGCAGCATCTTCACCAGAACGTGGTTGTTCAGCAATATCTTGTAATGTGGCAATATCCCGAATGCGGTTTTCTTGATCGGTGTATAGTTCTGCATTTTGAATTGCAATTGTGACTGAACTAGCAACCGCTTGTAATAGTGACAAATGGGATTGTTTATAACGTTCTTGGTTTGAACCATAGAAGGTTAATGTCCCGAAGAGGCGATTGGTCGTCTCTAGGGGGATAGAGATGGCACTTTGATAATCCATATCAGCCATCATCGGATGAATATCTACGAGTTCGTTATAGCTGTTGAGGATAATGGGTTTGTGGTTTTCTGCGACCCAACCCGCGATGCCTTCGCCCATGCGATATTGACCGCCAAGTTCTGCCATCGAAATCAGGTAACGGGTATCGCCAACCCAACCTCGTTGAACAATCGCATTGACATCGTTATTCCATACACAAATTTCACCCGCGATTGCTGGAAATTGCTTAATCATTGTATCGAGGATGACTTGTGACGATTGTTCGATATTCATGCTGGCATTGGTCAAATCACCAATTTGTTTAATCATGGACATCGCTAATGAAAAATCAACACCAGACCCGTCAATATTTTCATTGGTCATCTCGCGCATGGTAATGACAATGCGCCGACCTTCATCTGTTGGGATGGTGTGTGATGTGGCGGATACCCACTGCTCGTTGAGCTGGAACGACGTTTGTGCCGTTTTATTGAATAACGCAAAGAAATTATCCGATGGATTGATATTACTGACGATATATTCCAAACTCGGCACATCGCCATTTGTCCCAAACATGCGACGCGTCGCATCGTTAATATGAACGAGTTGACCATGCGGCGTGACAAGAATCACCGCAGATTCTTCTTCGTCCATCGTCGGGACAGTATCTATAACACTTTCGGCATCAAGGGCAACTCCAAAATCCTGACGCGATTGTGTCCAGACATATAGTCCGATTAGCGTCAGGATACCCATAATGACCATTACAATTGCAAACGTCGCAACGCCCATAATACTTTTTTACCTGCAACTCTATTTACTTGAGGAACCCCATGGATGACCAATTACCATGACGTTAGAATATCGCCTGCGGAATCGCTACTTGCTTGTCCACGACGGTCTTCGGCGGCTAGCTCTGTAATTTCGCGGATGTCTGAGAACTGGTGTGTACGGGTCGAGACGGAACCAATTGCAAGATTCATGAGTTCAACCTGCTTTTCGCCACCTTGTTCTGGCACAAGGATATATCCACGTTCACGGTCAATGAAGGAATAATGCTGCTTGACGCGTGATTCAAAATCGTCGGTCAGCTTATCAATGATGGAATCGACATTAGCTGTGTGGGTGATAACAACAAAGTTGTCTTGTCCCGGGTTACCGATGAAGTCGTTGGCTGTGCCGAGTTGATCGACAATTTCCCCAATCATAAGTGTGGAAAAACGCAGAACTTCGTCACCTGCCGTCCAACCATACACTTCGGAAAATTCTTTGTAGCCATTGATTTTAATATCAATATATGTCCACTCATCATCACTGCGCATCAAATCGCGCAAATGATCTTCGATGAGGCGACCAGTTGGTAAATTTGTTTTACCATCAATGTTTTTGACGCGATCAGACGCTTGGATTGCATTGACAACGCGTAATTTTAGTTCTTCGATGTCAAATGGTTTGGTGATGTAATCATCCGCACCAATTTCTAGACCACGAATTTTATCACTACGTTCGTCTTTTTGTGTCAAGAAGATAATTGGCACATGGCTAGTACGCTTTGTCTCGCGTAGTTGAATACATACGTCATAACCATTCATATCTGGCAAATTAATATCTAGCACAATTAAGTGTGGAAGTTTTTTGCTCACACTCGCCAGAGCTTCCTCACCTTTAGGGGCAACTTCGACTTCATATCCTTGCCCGCCAAAATAGATGCGGAGCATATTGGAAATGTCAAAGTCATCTTCTACGACTAGGATACGTTTACTCATGCTTTTACCCTCACAGTAATTATCGGGGTGAAATTGGCAAGATTTCACTATCTATACAAACTCGTATAGATTAACTATACATCAGATACCTTAACGATGCATCATAAGGTTTCCTCGAGTTTTGAATTGCTAACGGTTTCGATAGCATTCACCAACCTCATATTTACCTGACATGAGGCTAAATTGCAATTACCCAGTTGTACCAGTGACAAGATTGCCTGCAACGAATATGTAACAAGAGTTACAAAACTGATTCATGATTACTCAGATATACGCATTATCGTGGTGGGGAAATAGCAAAGAAGACACAGATTGTGTGCCTTCTATTGCTTACATTATTTACGTGTAAATCATAAATTTCAAAAATGTTTTACAGGTCTAGCGAATGCACGCTATGCCTTTGGTAAAATTGTTGTTGCAATAAACCCACTATTTTGTTTCGTTAACTTTGAACTATCAACTGCTATTTCTGCCCAGCGTTGTGGGTAAGATGTGAGGAGATAGTCGATGGTCTGTTCTTTCAGTCCGTATCCTGTAAAGTCGTGCTCGTCAATGAAAAATTGAATATCTGCTTGGAGCTTTGCAAAATTATCTTTTTCGCGTTCGACATAACTTTCGCGCGGAGTATCAAATACGAACGACCCTCCATGAAAATGTACGCGTAATTGATCGATCATATCTTGTACATCTTTTTTAGCGATGAACATCAATACGCCTTCTGCAATGAACAGGTAATTGTCATTCTCTGTTTGTGGGATGCGTTTGATCCAATTGAGGCTGGCGGCAGAATCGGCGACGAATAATAGATTCTCATTCTGAGAATCGACCTTGTGGCGGATATTAATGGCTGGGGGCAAATCAAGAATAACCCACTCGGCGCGATCAACACCAAGGCGATAGGGACGTGCGGATAAACCACCACCGAGTTCGATAATCACCGGATTATCGTGTTCCTCAATGAATGTATTGGTAATTTCATCAATAATCGCTGTACGGATATTTGACGCAAGTTCAAATGATGGTGTATACCACGCATCGTAATCGGGGTATTTAGGCATCCACTGATACCACTCATGTGACCATTCATCAGAAAATAAACCATCATCGCGGTCATGCTCACTGGCACGGGCGCGTAAGGTCATGATAAGGGTGCGACTGACACCATTTAATCGGGCATGAATCATAGGGTCTGTACCTTCTTTCGTTTATAACCCTTATCATAGCATGTGTCTAACTTTCTCGCTAATAGAGGCAAAAGTTTGTGATCGCAAAGAACGTCATAATCCACCATTTAGTATGATGAATTATGACTAAGTATTTTGCAACTCTACAGGTGATAGCCCCCATCAACGGGAAGAACTGCGCCGCTAATGAATGATGCTTCATTTGTACAGAGGAAAGCAATCACATTGCCGATGTCATTTGGTAATCCAACGCGACCTACTGCAGTACTCGAAGCAATATAATCTCGGGCTTGAGGCATTATCTCATTGAATAACACTGCGTTGAAATCATCATCAAGGCCACCTGGAGCAACGGCATTGACTGTTATTTTTCGAGAGCCGAGGAAACTGGCTAGATATAATGTCAGACTCTGAAGAGCTGCTTTCAAAGGACCGTAACTCACCAGAGGGGCAAAGGCAATTTTCGCTGTTCCAGAACCAAGATTGATAATTCGCCCACCATCTGCAATCTGATTCATGAGGCGTTGGACAAGGAAGAAAATGCTCTTGTAGTTGACATTGTAGATCGTATCAAGATCACTTTCAGTAATTTTATCAAATGTACCCAGACGCAGTGTGCCAGCATTGTTAATCAGAATATCAAAGTCTGATCGACCCCAATCGGCAAGGACATTGTTGAAGTCTTGTACAAAGCGATCTAGTTCAGTTGTACCTGTAAGATCGACTTGGATTGCCTTTGCACGAACGCCCAAAGCTTCTAAGTCTTGAACAGTCTGTTGAGCAGTATCTTGTTGCTCACGGTAAGTGATAATGACATCTGCTCCTCGAGTTGCCAGTGCCAGAGCTGTTTCACGTCCAATGTTACGATTGCCGCCTGTAACCAACGCTACCTTATTTTCTAATGCTGTCATTTGTGTATCTCCATATCGTATTTGTTATTGATATTTCTACGATATAGCGGGATAGAGGCAGTTAAAAGGCAACTTTCTAAGGCAGTATGTTCAATTTCTCAGGTATCCGAAATGTTTGAATTGCTACGACGAAACTCGCTTGGTGTAAGCCCAGTATGTTTTTTGAAAAATCGAGAGAAATGTGTAGGTTCTTGAAAGCCAAGCTGATAAGCAATTTCTTTAACTGAATTGGTTGTCATTGCCAATAATGATTGAGCTTCAGCAATCATTTTTTCTGTAATCCAAGTGTTGACTGTCTTGCCTGTTTTACTTTTGATGACTGTACTAAAGTAATTGGGATGCAGCGTTTGTAACTCGGCAAAATCTTGTACGCGTAAGAGTTGAGTTGCTCTACCATTGACTAGATCACGGAAGTGATTTTCTAAGTTATTTTTGAAGGTTGTAACAATTGGTGAGGAGATTACCCCCTCTTCCTGTGGGTCATAGTCACTCCAAAACATTTCTTTGATTTTTAGCAGGAAAATCATTAGTAGGTTACTAAGGATCCGCCACTTATAAGCAGATTGTCCCTCGTATTCATTTGTTAATTGGTCACAGAGTGCAACAAAAGGGAGGAAAGTCGCGGAGTCTAAATACTGTGGCGGAACGGTTTCAGCGAGCAGAAATGGGAATTCGTCAAATAGGTTTGCACCTAGATATTGCTTTAAGAACTTTTCTGAAAACGTAATGATGTAACCAGAATACGGTTCGTTGACCTCAAAGCGCTTGATGTGACCGGGATTAGTGAAATAGATGGTTTGCGGTTGTGTATTAAATGTTTGATTGTCTAGCATATAACGACCGTAACCATCTTTGATAATTACAAAGGTGTAGTAATTGGCTCGAAATAAAGGGGACTGATTCGGATATTGTTGTCTCAGTCTGTCCGTGAGGTGAATAGTGAATTCCTCTTCTTGTGAAAACGGGATACCAAGGGCTTGGTAAAAGTTGGATAGGGTATCAAATAATCTGATTTCTTCATTTTTCATTGATATTCAACTGTTCTATCAAGTTAGACTTAGCGTAAACTACGTTTTCATCCTTCGGCTGAAATTAGCTTCTGTCACCATTGAAAATTCTAGCCTTTTTCTCCCCAACCGCCACCACCGGGTGTCTCTATCCGGATGCGCGTGCCGTCTTCGATATAGGTTGTATATTTGCCACTGACGATTTCTGGCTGACTGTCACGTGTGATGGTGTTAATTCCGTTCTTGCCGGACTCACCACCATTTAACCCATAGGGGGCACGGATTCGGCGTTCACTATTGAGGGTGATGGTCGCTGGCACGAGGAATTCATATTCGCGGATGATACCATCCCCACCTTTATGTTTACCATCGCCGCCACTATTTTCGCGCAAGCTATAGCGTAGGACACGCATCGGTAACGTGTATTCGAGGGCTTCTACAGGGGTGTTTAAGGTGTTGGTCATATGGCTCTGGCGACCAGATAACCCATCGCCTTTAACTGATGCCCCATGCCCGCCCGCAATCGTCTCATAGTAGACAAATTGAGAGTCACCGATAAATCCGCCGACAGTGAAGTTATTCATTGTGCCTTGTGATGCAGCGGGGATTTTATCAGGCAATGCTTGTGCTAGTGCCCCCATAACAGTGTCAACAACACGCTGTCCCGTCTCGGTATTGCCGACTGCCACTGCTGCTGGAAAGCGTGGGTTTAATACACTATCATCTGGCGTTAGTACCATTACAGGTTGAAAACATCCGTCATTCACAGGTAAATCGTCTTCAGCTAACAGACGGACACAATACCATGTTGCTGAGCGTACAATAGCTGAGACGGCATTGACATTGCCGAGAACTTGGGGCGCGCTTCCCTCAAAATCCACAATCATTTGCTTATGATTAACGGTGAGGCGGACATTAATCGGGATGTCAAATTCGGCTTGACCGTCACCTTCAAGCGCATCTTGGTAGGTGTAAGATCCATCGGGGATTTTTTCGATGATGGATTCGGTCATTTTGCGTGAATAATCTAATAGCGCATTGGCATGTTCGATCGTGGTTTCTACACTATATTTGACCATCATATCGAGCATACGATTTTCGCCGACACGATGCGCCGCCAGTTGTGCTTCTATATCGCCTGTGCGTTCCTCAGGATTACGACTATTAGCGATAATTAATGTCATCGCGCCCTCGTTCATCCAACCACTGAGGCGTAATTTGAGTGGGGGGATAATAATGCCTTCTTGATATAACTCGGTACTGAGTGGTAATGACCCGGGTGACATGCCGCCAACATCGGCATGATGTGCTCGACTGGCAACAAAGTAGACTAGGTCACCCCCTGCAAATATCGGTGAGATCATCGTAATGTCTGGTAAATGTGTTCCACCATGATAGGGGTCATTGAGCACAATCACATCACCTGGAGCGAATTCCTCAAATTTATCAATCGCCGATGCAACGGATGCGGGCATACTGCCTAGATGTACCGGAATATGGGCCGCCTGTGCGACCATGCGCGCTTGTGCATCAAACACCGCGCAACTGAAATCAAGCCGTTCGCGGATATTCGGGCTAAAACTGGCGCGTTGGAGGGTTACACCCATTTCTTCTGCGACTGAGGCAAATAAATTTTTGAAGACTTCTAAACTAATAGCATCAACTGGCATGATTTGACCTTATATAATTCGGTGTATGCTAGAAAATTAACATAAATATAGAGGGAAGCACAGTCATAAAGTCGAGTCTACTATATTTTTGCGTTTAGCGAATAACATTCATTAGCTTCTGTTCAAATTCTGCATCATTATCTAATCGTGATAATATTCGGCTCGCCCCATCTGCAAAATCATCTGGATCATTACGAAAATTTTGTCTGACAGAGTCTAGAGAAACACGCTCGCACTTAAACCCTTGGACAGAACCATCGGTGTCATCGTCAAATACTTTGACACTTCCGTTGATAGGGTTGGCATTGCTCGGTAAGAAAACGACAAACCCGGTTGAATATTCGACATTCATAGGTTGATCAACTGACATTTCACCAAGGTCTGTAAACATGTGAATATCTGAGATTGGTAAGATATACGGCTCACTATTGATACTAAGCCATATTTCTTCGCGAGCCTCTTGGATTGCTGTTTTGACAACGACATCCTTTAGACCATTATTGCCATTGAGGAGTGCAAAATCGAAGCTAACATGCCCCCCGTTAAAATCTTGGCAATTTGGATAAAGTCGTCGATTGGCAGCTCGCCGATGAATTAAAACATCTTGTGTACCTTTGAATACAGGGATTAGTTGCACCGTCATATGTGGAACTCTCATACGATGGGCTAGACCGGATGTCATACATCCATGAACCTCAAATCTGGTTCCTGTTTTTTGTACAATAGTTAGATACTCATGAGGCATTGTGAGATTACCTTTATGTGATGTCATGCTGGACTGATTATGATTGTTCACGCAGCAAAACGCAAACAACCGCAATGTATCTATGAAATTTCGAGATGTCTGTTCATTGCTTGCTTTTACTTAAAATCGATAAAGTGTATAAAACTCGTACAAAGCGAGCGTAGGATGCGACATATTGTTTCGATTTCACGTATACTAAATGTAGTGATGTCTATTGGTCTATTTAGGTTCGTATATGGAAATTCTTGTATTCATAATAATGGTTGCCGCTTTGCTCCTCATCATGATTCCGGCAGTTCCTGTGTCGGCAGTGGAATGGGCGATTCTGATGATCTTTGGTGCGTTGACGGCGTTCGAACAGATCACTGTTCCGGCAGCAATTTTGGCAACTGTCTTAATGGTTATCGGCTCATCCTCACAATATTGGGCACCCTTCCTTGGGCTAAAAGGAAAGCAGATGTCGTGTCTGAGTATTATTGGGTTTTTCATCGGCGCGATCATCGGGACAGCCGTGATACCCATACCGTTTTTAGGAACGATTGTCGGTGGTGTATTAGCTGTCATGGTGATTGAATTCTTGAATACACAAGACTGGCGTGCATCATTAATCGGCGGGAAGGCAGCACTTAAAACCTACATTATCGGCATGGTAATGGAGTTTGTTTTTTCGGTCCTCATCATCATCACGTTTGTTGTAAGCGTGACAACAGTGTAAAAAACCTCTCAATTTCGTTATGTATTGTGACATCGTAATGCTTTTACGGTTAATTTTTCGTTACAATATGATTGACTACTTCCCAAAATCAAATGAGGTCATCTATGGCACAGGATACATTTGCCTTTATCATCCACCCGATTCAAATCAAGAAAGACGTTAAGCGTAAGTTTCCGTTCCTCGGTACAGTCTTGCCAGAGCCTGTGATTAACTATGCATCGCGCTATTTCCCGCCATTATATATTTCGGAGATAACGGGCATTACTTCGCAAGATACCGGCAACGAAACATTGGGTTGGTTTTTGGCATGTCCATATACACCGCCGACGATGATGTCACTCCCTGTAAAAACGGTGTACAACAAAATTATCCAGACTGGACGTAAAGCTGAATCACTCGGTGCAAAGATGCTGGGGTTAGGTGCATTTACATCGGTTGTTGGTGATGCGGGTGTGACGATTGCTGAGGCTCTAGATATTCCTGTGACAACGGGTGATAGTTATACTGTGGCAATTGCAGTAGAAGCAATGTATGAAGCTGCTAATCAAATGGGAATCGACATTTCTCAGGCGACTGTCGCTGTTGTCGGTGCAACAGGTGCGATTGGGAAAGCTTGTTCACAATTATTGTCTTTAGATGTGGGTAAATTAATCGTGGTGGGACGACGAGCTGATGCAACTGATGCCGTGTGTGAGGTCTGTAGTGGTAATCACGCTGAGGTTGTTGCATCTACACAGATGGCTGATATTTATCAGGCTGACCTTATCTTGACTGTGACGAGTGCGATTGATGCTGTCATTGAACCTGAACATTTAAAACCCGGTGCTGTGGTTCTTGATGTGGCACGCCCACGTGATGTATCGGTACGGGTGGCGCAAGAGCGTAGTGATGTGCTGGTGATTGAAGGTGGGATGGTTGAAGTCCCTGGTCAACATCCTGATTTTCATTTTAATTTTGGTTTCCCCGAACGTAAGGTCTTTGCTTGCATGGCAGAAACAATTGTGCTCTCACTTGAAGGACATTATGAAGATTATACTGTCGGTCGAGATATTGAGTTGTGGCGCATTCAAGAAATTCAGAAAATCGCGAGACGACATGGGTTCAAGCTAGCTGGATTGCGTAGTTTTGAACATGCCGTCACGCAAGACAAAATTGATGCTGTACGGGAACAAGCGGTTATTAATCGCAAAACATGGTCACCTGTCATCTCTTAGTGTGTCTTTACAATTTTGGTTGGTTCTTGAGGACATATGCGATGCATGTCTTTTTGATTGATATATAGAAATACAAAAGGCGCTGGATGCCCGCCCAACGCCTTTTGCAGAATGTAGGGAGAATGATGTTTGCTAGTGTTAGTTATTTCCGTTTGATACGGTGACTGGGATTTGACGTGGCTTAGCTTCTTCTGCCTTGGGCACGACGATATTGAGTACACCATTATCAAAGCTGGCTTCGATTGCGTCACCGGTGACAGGGACTGGGAAGCGCAAGCTACGACTAAATGAACCGCTCCGACGTTCGCGGACTAATACGCGGGTGTTATCCTCGTATTCTTCGGCAGCGACTTCTGCATTGATCGATAATACGTCATCATGGATGTTTACTGAGATGTCATCAAGATTGACGCCTGGTAAATTTGTACGGACACTGTATGTATCTTCGGTTTCATCAATATCAACAGCTAGACCGAATGCTTTATTTTCAAATTCGTTCATTTTGCCCATACGACGGCGATTGTCTTCTAGGAGTTCGTTGACAAATTGGGTGTATGGGTGTTTGCGAGTGCGAATAATCATACTCATGTTTCTAACTCCTGTTTTTTCTCTCATCTATTTACATCTATAGAATATCTGCTGAATGTATGAGAAATAAAAACACCGTGTAAGAGATGCGATAGAGAGTATAAACAGAATATAAACAAGCTAAGAATAACCTTATGGTTTTTAGACCTTATGCTTGCATGTACTAGAAACATAAGAAGTAGTCTCTAGTATATTAAGGATCAGTGTTTATGCCGTTAGAGATTCATGATTAGTTGAGAATCGCGCTGTTTTTATTCGGATGTGAGGTGATGTTACACTGGATGATTTGCGGGATAGTGCACGGATGACATTGGAAGTCTTAGAAAATGCTGACCACACGATCCATGAAATTATAGACCAAAGCGAAGTTGCCAATATCCCCAACAATATCAATGAAATCAACAGTTTCACAAGCCCTGTGACCAACCATGACAAAATGGGATGGATTATTATCTACGGGAGGCAGAATAAGTTGCTGAAATTTATTGCATCCATTGCAGGACATGTAACATGTTCAAATAATCGTCTTGTTGATACACGACAAGATGCAATTAAATCATTGATAAAATTAGAGCCATCACTTGCCGAACATTTAAATAGCCTTGTCGAATAACTCTGGCTTCTAATTGACGTTCAACTTGTTAGAGATGCCTGCTATCATATCCCTAAGTCTATTAATCATTATTCAATATGGGATGGGTTGTTATGCAGGTAGGCGTAGACATTGGCGGGACGTTCACAGACCTTGTATTAAGCGACAATGGTAAACTTCAAATCTATAAGTTGCTGAGTTCGCCCCATAATCCAGCAGAGTCGATGTTGTCGGGATTAGATATTATTACACCCGGTGGCATCAGTGCGCTGACACAAGTTGCCCACGGGTCAACAGTTGCTACAAATGCCATCCTCGAACGCAAAGGCGCAAATGTTGCATTGATTACTACGGCTGGTTTTCGTGATATGTTGTTTATCGGTCGTCAAAACCGTCCGGTACTCTACGATTTATATCCCGCATTGCCGGAACCTCTCATCCCTCGTGAGCAATGTTATGAGGTGCCAGAACGTCTAGACTATCGTGGTGATGTGTTAACACCACTAGATTTGAACGCATTAGATAAAGTCCTCAAGCAAATTATTACAAAGCAGATTGATGCCATTGCAGTGAGCTTGTTATTTAGTTATGTGAATCCCGTGCATGAACAACAGATCAAAGAACAGATTTTGAAGATGGGGATTGTGGATAACGACTGGCAAGTCGTGCTGTCATCTGATGTTTTGCCAGAATTCCGCGAGTATGAGCGTACCAGTACCATTGCATTGGAATCATATGTCCGCCCGATTATGTCCACTTACATCACAGAATTAGAAGAAAAATTACCCAAAGAAACCTCTTTACGGATTATGAAATCTGACGGTGGTGTCATGCGTGCGAACCGTGTGCGTGAACAAGCCATCAATACAGCATTGAGTGGCCCAGCTGCTGGTGTGATGGGGGCATTTCATGTATCAAAACTTGCTGGATATGATCAAATCATCACATTGGATATGGGTGGAACATCAACCGATGTCGCGTTAATTGCAGGTCAACCGCAACCACGTCCTGAATCTGAGATTGATAATTTACCGTTGCGTGTGCGAATGCTCGACATTGAGACGATTGGCGCAGGTGGTGGCTCGATTGCACGGGTTGATGCAGGTGGTGCGTTACGGGTTGGGCCTGAATCCGCTGGGGCAACACCAGGACCTGTGGTGTATGGAAACGGCGGTCAACAAGTTACAGTCAGTGACGCAAATGCGATGTTAGGACGGCTAGATCCTGATTATTTCTTGGGTGGTCGCATGACACTTGATCTGGCTGCTGGGCAGAATGCGATGCAAACTTTGGCGCAACAGGTTAATCTCTCCGACATTGATACAGCAAAAGGTGTGATTGATATTGCCAACGTTAATATTGATCGTGCCTTACGAAGGGTGTCAATCGCGCGGGGACACGATCCTCGTGATTTTACTCTGGTGGCATTTGGTGGTGCTGGTCCACTGCATGCGTGTGAGGTTGCGCAACAGTTAGATATTCCCCGTGTGCTTGTTCCACATACACCGGGCGTGTTATGTGCGTTGGGATTATTGGTGGCGGATGTCGCTGTGGATTATAGTCGGTCAATTATGCGTTTAGCGACACGCAATACCATTGCTCGATTGCGCGCCGAACAGATTGAGTTAATTGCGCAGGGCAAAAAAGACTTGGAGCAAGAGGGCATAGCTGAAGATGAGATGCTGTTCAGTGTGACGCTCGACTTGCGTTATGAAGGGCAGGCGTATGAGCTCAACGTTCCGTTTGGACGCAATATCATTCGTATGTTTAATGAAGCGCATGAAGTGACTTATGGGCACGCGATGCCAAATCGTCGCATCGAGATTGTTAATCTGCGTGTTAATGGAACGGGTATCATCGAGAAACCGCTATTTACAGCGACGCTTGCAGGCGCATTTGATGCGAAACCCTTTGCAGAAAAAGAGTCCCCATTAGGCACAAAGATCCAATTGTTTAACCGTGATGCACTGGATGCAGGTGCGACTTTTGCAGGTGAAGCACTGGTATTTCAACTTGATAGCACAACCTATGTTCCTGCTGGGTGGGGTGCTCGGGTTGATGGCTACAAGAATTTAATCCTTGAAAAAGCTTAATCATGCAAGCATTGATTTTTGTTGGATTGCAGGGGAGTGGCAAATCGACATTCTATAAACAGAACTTCTTCCATAGCCATATGCGGATTAACCTCGACATGCTCAAACGGCGCAAACGTGAGGAACATCTGATTCAGGCCTGTTTCGAGACGGGACAAGCATTTGTCGTTGATAACACAAATCTGACACGTCCTAGTCGCTTTCATTACATTCAACAAGCGAAACTCAATAAATTTGAGGTGATTGGATATTATTTTCGCGCAGATGTAGATCGCTCGTTGGAATGGAACAGCCAACGTGAGGGTAAAGCCAGAGTACCAGATTTAGCGATTTTGGGTGCATACAAAAAGCTCGAACTCCCATCGTATGATGAAGGCTTTGACACCCTTTATTATGTTACGGTTGATGAAGAAAATCAGTTTATTGTTGAGGACTGGCAATCCTAGCGGTAATAGGATTGTAAAAATTTGATACCTGATAAAATTTGATCGACGCGTTGTTTACTTAATGTTCCAACATATTCCCCTAATTGATTCTTGTTGATACTTGATATTTTCGATACTTCGACGACGCTCTGTTTTGATAGATTAGCTTCTTCTTTGTCCAACAAAACATTTCCCTGTCTATTGGCTCTGTCTCTATTCGAGGTCAATGCGCATATAACCGTGGTGTCGATTCTGCTATGGTTGAATAGATCGTCTTGCACTACGACATACGGATGTGGAATCGCCGAGTGATGTGGCAATTTTGCCCAATAAATATCGCCTTGGTTGATGATTTTATTTTCTGCTTGCGAATAATGGCTGAGATATTGTTCTAATGCTGTTTCTACTATTTCGTTTAGTGATACATCATAGATTTCAGTATGTTTCTTGAGGTCTGAATGTAGAGTATCATTAAGTGTGAGGGTGTATTCCATAAGAGCTTTCCAGTTATTAGGGTCATGGCATTGTCAGTAAACTTTTCGATTCTACTATAGAAGCAATTAGCACATGGACTATTCAAAATGAAATTTGATGACTTTGACAAATTAATGCGTGTCTATGAAACATCACATGATCATGTTGTGATGCCGTATATGTATATGGTAGCGCGGATTGATGGACGTGGATTCACAAAACTAACCAAAGAGGTTCACCAATTTGAGGCTCCGTTTGATCTTCAATTTCGCGATATGATGGTCGAAACAGTCAAACATTTGATGGATTGCGGTTTTAATGTGCTGTATGGTTATACACAAAGTGATGAAATTTCTCTATTGATTCACCGTGATGATAATACGTTTGGGCGTAAATTGCGTAAATTTAATTCGGTGCTTGCAGGCGAAGCGAGTGCAAAATTTACATTATTGCTCGGTGCCATTGGAACATTTGATTGTCGGGTGAGCCAGATACCGACAGCGCATATTGTTGTTGATTATTTCCGGTGGCGACAACAAGACTCTCATAGAAATGCTTTGAATGCACATTGTTATTGGATGTTACGTAGTGAGGGACAATCAGCGACTGCTGCAACCCAGAAGTTGAGTGGTATGTCTGTATCTGATAAAAATGAGTTGCTCTTCAGTCGCGGGATTAACTTCAATGACTTACCGAATTGGCAGAAGCGAGGGACAGGCCTATATTGGGAACTTTATGATAAAGAAGGTTATAACCCGATCACAGAAGAGAAAGTTATGGTTCAACGTCGACGCATCAAAGTTGATTATGATTTACCGATGAAAGACAACTATGACGTATTTATCAACAGATTTGTCATGGACTAACGTTTTGGTGGGATGGCATATGTGCCGACAGCGTGAGCAACGGGTGCATCACTGCCTTCTGAGTATAGAAAAACATCCCCGATAACCAGTGTTCGTCCAACTTTAATGAGATTACATTGTGCGATGATGTCTTGGGTTGCAGAAGGTTTACGCAAAAAGTTGATGTTCATGTTGGTGGTGACGGCTAGTGCGATGATGCCTAACTCTGCAAGTACAGCGACATATAGTGCGGCATCAGCTATGCCAAATAATGTCGGGCCTGAGACTGTACCCCCTGGGCGTAAATCAGCATGTGTGATTTCGTAGCGTACTGTTGCTGATTGCTCGCCAACAGCTTCAACAATGTACTTAAATTGTGGAAATTCACCTGCTAAAAAATCTATGATTTCTTGTTTGCTTGCGTTCGCCATCTCTTGCCCTTTGTTGTTATCCCCAATAATGAAAGAAGCCCGCAGAGTAGCCTTCTACGGGCATCAATTGTGTCGCTCAGTTGCACACACCAACGACGTTTAAGTTGAAGAATCACTTTAATAACTGTCGCTTTACGATTAAGCTACCGCCCTATGAATAGGTCTTGCTAGGGTCTTTCTAAGCAGGGCAGGCGGGAAATGAGCCCGCATCTACAGGTTTACCGCTCTACAACACTTGATTTGGCGATGAACGACGAATGCTCAGTCTGGAGTAATAATCTGAGCTTGAGTCTCATCTGCTATGCCTCTTCCGGATTGGGCTACTCCCCCACGATTGGAGGAGGCAGGATTCGAACCTGCACTGTTTACAGATTTTTTTGAGACACTGAATCTGATCTTGAGTTTTATTTTGTACTCCTATGACCCATTATAGACCATAAATTAGTCTTTGAAAAGATAGTCAAATACTTTTTCGCCAATCGATTGATTTTCGACCTCAAGGCTGTTGGCTTCTTCACGGGCAAACTTGACTGCCTCTTGTAGCGCACGTACACGAGTCAGTAAGGTCGAGACGCGGGTTGCGGGCATCGCGCCGGAATATTTCACTGTTCGCCAATATCCGACGATGACATCTTCATAGTAGACCTCAACCTGTGCAGGGTGTTCCGTGGTTGCCTCTGCTTTGACGTGATTACGCGGGATTTTCTTAGTCTTGGTTGTTTGTATGGGTTCAGTTGCCCATACATCTTGTGATTGGTCAAATTCCCAGATTTCTGCTGCATCGAGTACCGGTAGTTTCTTGATAAAGGTATGGAGGTCTGTCAACTGCTTTTCGAGAAATAGCAGATAGGTTACAGGCACATCTGCGATGATTGTTTCACCATCGACAACAACATCAGCTCGTGCGTCACCATTTGCCCAATCTTTGGTGGCGGTGATGTCAAACAGTTTTGTCAAAATATCGGTGGTCTCGGTGATTACCTGTTCAGCTTGGACTTGGACACGCGTCGATTCAGGTGGATATTGTTCACCGTCGTCATCTAGTGGGCGGTAGGTGCGTGTAATACCGGAAAGCAAAGCTGGCTTTTGTAGTTTTTGATGGGCATCGGTAAGTTCGCGCATGGTCTGGCTTTTGATGCTTTTTTCAACGGCGATAATTTGGTTGAGTTTTGGCATGATATACTTGTCACTTTCAATCTGAATTTGAACTATTAGACATAGTATATACCAATTTTGACCTTTTGTGACCCTAAATGGTCATAAAGATTTGTATACAATCTGATTAGCTTATTAGCTTTGAGAAAATGTGTTAACAACCCTACCAACCAAAATCGCGATCAAGGTAATCGTATAATTGTTGATTATATGGAGCAAAAAATTCTTCTAACGCGGCTTTAGCTTCTTGTGAAATTGGCTCATAGCTATGTCCACTTTGTTTATCTTCACGTTTAAAATCAAATGAGTGTGGATTCACACCTAGGAAGTTAGCCGCTTCTTCTAAATGAGTCTCTGGGTGTTTGAAATAATCCTCACTTTTCATGATGAGAAATTGTGATTTATCAAAGAACTCATGCCAGCGTTTGATTTGGAAAATATATAGTCCATAAACTGCATATCTTGTGATGCGACCTTTGACTTTTGAGTTTTGTTTTAATTCGTTGAGTGTTTGATCATCAAATAGGGCATTGCTCACCCCAACTTCTTTATAGAATTCTAGTTCGTGTTCAATGTAGGTCATAAACAATTCATCACGATTTATACTCCTAGAGCGTTGATGATGTTGATAATGTGAATAAGCCTGTTTTACAGGATCACGAAGTAAGATAATAATCTTGACATCAGGTAGAATCTCGGCAATCTGTGGGACGATATTCCAGTGATTAATATAGTTCGGCGTTGCTTCACCTGTGATTCCGTTACGTTGATCGAGAACACGACGTGGTGGAAAGTGGGCGCTGTACCAATTGATATCGCGTGTATCAGAGATGAGATTTAAGAGATGACGGTTAAAATAATGTATCTCTTTGTATAGTGCTGGATAAATCTGAGGATGTTGTGTAAGGTTTTCGTAAAAAGATGTTGTACCACCCTTCATGATGCCAATAATCATGAAGTCAGGCAGAACAAGCTTTGTACGTGTTGCAGAACGGAATTTAAGAAAAATATCAAATGTTTTCTTTTTGACTTGCCTTAGCATTATCGATTTCCTTTACTGTATAGAGCAACTCATACTTAAACTAATGTCACTTCCTTAAATGCCCATGTTGGAAGTGGTTCGCGTTGTTGAATCCATTTTGCGGGGATCGTCTTAGTCGAATAGCTAGCAACAATCCCACCGACAATCGCGCAAGTCGTATCAACATCACCACCTGCTGATGCACATTGCCAGAAGGCTTCTTCATAGTCATCCATCCAATTAGCGGCACACCATAAGGTGAATGGGACGGTGCTGATGGCTGACATATTTTGACCACTACTCACAATTTTTACGACATCTGCAATGGGTGTATCAGCAGAGATTGATCGTGCCTTCAGACAATGTTGTTTGACTTCACTATCGGGGATGTGTGGTAGGACTTTATTAATAAATTCTGGAATGTTTGGTTTGTCTTGTTCACGGTAATTGACTGCAATTCCAGATGCCACAGCTACAGCAATCGCTCCGGCTATACCTTCAGGGTGTGCATGGGTGACTTCTGCTGAGCGTTTGGCATTGTCAACTAGCATGCCCATATCGTCGGCGAAGTATGCACCAATCGGTGTGACTCGCATTGCCCCACCGTTGCCATATGATCCCTTACCACCAAAGATGCTATAGGTCAAATCACGCCAATCTTGGCCTTGCTTGACCTTGGATAAAATGTGCCGTGCTCCGTGCCCATATCCGCGCTTGCGTTCGTAATGTTCGGCAAAACTCTGGACAAGTTCATCTTGCTTGATCTCTTCGAATTGACGTAATATCGAATAAATCGACAGCGCCATATTCGTGTCGTCAGTATAATGCCATTCAGTATTTGGGATTTTACGATTTTTGATAAAGTGATTTTGCGCGCCACGTCCAAACTCAAAGAAACCCCCGAGGGCATCACCGATTGATAACCCCTCAAGTGATTCTCTTGCGCATTGTAGTTTTTCTTCGTGAGTGATCATGGAACTGTTGTCACTTCCTCAAAAGCCCATGCCGGAAGGGGTTCACGTTGTTGAATCCATTTCTCTGGAATGGTTTCGGTAGAATAGCTAGCAACGATCCCACCGACAATCGCACAAGTTGTATCGACATCGCCGCCTGCTGATGCACATTGCCAGAATGCTTCTTCATAGTTATCCATCCAATTGGCGGCACACCACAGCGTTAATGGTACGGTATCCATTGCTGATACATGACGACCATTTCCTAGTACCATCACAACATCGTCGATAGGCGTATCCGGCGCAACTGTTTTCGCTTTCATACAATTTTCTTTGACTTCACTGTCTGGAATGTGGGGAAGAATTTTGTCGATAAATTCGGGAATACTGGGTTTATCTTGACCACGGTAACTTATAGCAATCGCTGTTGTTACTGCTACAGCAATCGCTCCGGCAATACCTTCGGGATGCGTATGAGTGACTTGTGCCGATAATTTTGCATTATTTATGATCGCATCCATATCATCTGCGAAATATGCACCTAATGGAGCGACGCGCATCGCACCACCGTTGCCATACGACCCTGTTCCACCGAACATCCCACCAAATAAGTCGCGCCACGTACCTTGGCCAATTCGTATCTGTTTGAAGACTTTATTCGCACCATACCCGTAACCGCGTGTATTATCAAAGCGTTTTATAAAGCTTCTTGCAAGCTCGTCTTGCTTGATCTCTTCGAATTGACGCAGTATTGAATAAATTGAAAGAGCCATGTTTGTATCATCAGTATAGTGCCATTGCTTTTCGGGTGGTTTGCGTGTTTTGATGAAATCTGTCATTGACCCTTTCCAGAATTCGGAATGCATTCCTAGTGCATCAGCGACAGATAACCCTTCTAGCGATTGTCGGGCGCGGTTGAGTCGTGTCTCATGTGAATCGGTCATGATAGGTCGCTCACTTGTTTGATGAATCGGAAAATAGCGGCGTTGAGGGTGATGTTTTGGTTATCAAGGTTGACCAGAAGTGTACCCGCCCAGCCATAGTGCCCAAGTCCCGCAATGGTCATAAGCTCATTGATGGTATCGTTGCAATTATAACGGGTGATAAATATACGCGTTCGGGCGTTATCAACTGATATATCCTCACCATCAGTACGTGTCTGGCATCCATTTAAACCTGCTAAGAATCCAATTGTCTGGTCAGCCGAGAATGTCCCTGAAATTTGTCCGTTTCTGACTGTGGCTTGCCCTGAAAATGGAAACACCTCGTCTGATGTGCCATGTATGACTAGCGATGAGACTGACTCGCCAGAGGGGCAATCACCACTAATGGCGAAGGTCAATGGGGCAGCATAACTGATAATGCCTTTGATGCGCTCGGATAAGACACAGCGCAATTTCAAAGTCATCAGTCCACCGTTCGAGTATCCTAATACAAATATGTTGTTTTCATCAATTGCATAGTCTTCGAGAAGTTTATCCAACAATGCTGTGAGAAATCCAATATCATCAATATCGGATGTATTCGCTGAATTCCAACGTCCACTGATGGCTGAGGGATACGCTATAATGACATTGTCGGCATCGGCGAGGCTGTCGAACCCTGTCATACCCGCCATGTCGCGTCCTGTGGTTGTTGCGGGGTGTAATGCCAGTAATAGCGTATACGACTGCATATCATCATAGTTTGCAGGTGTATAAACCAGATAATCCCGCTCTCGATCATCATGTGATAATGTGAATTGTTCCATTGTCCCCTCATTTGTCTGTGCTGATGTCAGCCCACTCATGAGCAAACATATCATCGTCAAAAATGGTATGAATTTCATAGCTGTCCTCATTCTGTCTACCATCTCTTATCATACTCCCATACAATGCCCCCCGAAGCAACTACCTAGCAAGGAAAATGGCTATGCGACGGATTGTCGTTAAACTTGGTACAAGTGTCTTGACAAAAGGCACAAGTTATCTAAATCGTCAACGGATGCTCGAAATTGTCCAGCAGATTGCGCAACTCCATACTGATGGGCATGAAGTAATTATGGTATCGTCGGGGGCACAAACTGCAGGGCGTGAACGATTAGATTTTCCCGATCTTGGCAAATCTGTTCCTGCCAAGCAGATGCTATCGGCAGTGGGGCAAAGCCGATTGATGCGTATCTATAAAGACTTGTTTGATATTTTCGAAATTATTGTCGCACAGATTTTGCTCACGCGTGATGACCTCAGTCATCGTGGACGTTATTTGAATGCCCGTGATACGCTTATCACGCTGATTGAACATCGTATCATTCCGATCATCAACGAAAACGACACAATTGCGACTGACGAAATTCGTGTCGGTGATAATGACAACCTATCGGCACTGGTCGCGAGTGTTTTAGATGCTGATCTACTTATTATTTTGACAGATCAACCTGGTGTTTTTACAGATGATCCACGCAAAAATCCACAAGCTGCATTAATCCAGACGATTGAACATATCTCCGATGATTTGTTTGAACTGGCGGGTGGTGCAGGTACAACTATGGGTACGGGTGGGATGTTCACCAAAATTCAGGCGGCGCAGATTGCAACGCGTAGTGGGGTTAAGACTGTTATCGCGAGTGGGAGTGAACCGAATGTAATTACACGACTTGCGAATGGTGAGTTGATCGGGACACATATCCTGCCGGCAACTACTTTATCTGAAAGTCGTAAACGCTGGTTGCTGACAGACCGCACACAGGGTGCTGTGCATGTAGACGCAGGTGCTGTTAAGGTATTGATGCGTGGTGGCGCGAGTTTGTTACCTGTTGGGATTCGTAATGTTGATGGTGACTTTGAGCGTGGCGCAACCTTGTCGGTGTTCTCACCGGATGGACGTGAGATTGCTCACGGGTTGACGAATTACAATAGTAATGATGTCAAAAAATTGTGTGGTAAAAAGTCGAATGAGATTGTTGAGACATTAGGCTATAGCTACGGCGATGCCGTGTTGCACCGAAATAATCTCGTCGTGTTGAAGTAAGGAATATAATCTTATGGACGAATGCAATAATAAATCAGGTTGGAATGCTGTCAAATGTGTTTGGCGTGAATATTCTTCACTTTATATTGTTCCACCTTTCGTAACCGGTTTATTTGTTGGATTTGCTTTTGGTTTTTCAATTAACAATCTATCAGAGTTTATTCAATCTCTTTTACCGGAACTAGTTGGTATTGGAATTACCCTTACAGGTATCTATTATCTAGAACAATGGAGACAATCGAAGGTTGAAGAAAGACGATTAAAAAAAGAATTATTATGGCAAGTAACAAGTCGATCTAGAGATGTCGCAATCGGTACCATTGATAGAATTCGTCATGAAGGTTGGTTGTGTGATATTGATGGAATACTGAAGGGGATTGTAATTCCTCGTGCACAATGGGCAGGTGCTAATCTTTGTGGTGCTAATCTTGAAGATGCTGTGTTAAATTTTGCTGATTTAGAAGGTACCAACCTTATGGGTGCTAACCTAAGAAATACCAAGTTATTTGAAATCAATTTGATAAATAGCGAACTTAATAATGCAAATTTAGATATGGCAAACTTTACTTTTGCAAACTTAAGACAAGCAAGCATTACAAATATTGCAGTGTCAAAAACCATCGTTAGTTGGGTTAATTTTTCAGATGCCAATTTAAGTGAAGTAAACTTTGAAAATAGTCAAATGAGAGAGTGGATATTTCAGAGGTCTAATATTTGGGGCGTAAACTTTGAGAATGTATTTATAAATGCTTGTAATTTTAGAGACGCGAAGAATGTTTCACAGGCTCGATTTGAAAACACGCGATTTAAACCTTTACCCCAACTCAATTCAGATCAATTTCAAGTGGGTCACCTCACTGATTGGCGACCGTATGTGAAAGGTTCTGCATACAATAATTATCCTGAGGATTGGAAAATAAGAGTTAAACTAATTGATAATCCTTATATCGATACCAGTCCATACTCTTAAACCGCTAACTGTCATAACGGCAATATCACGTATCACAAGTTGGGTCGCGATAGCTACCTGAACATTCTTATCGAGATAAAAGCGAACCTTCGTTTCCGAATCGTTCATTTTTCATTGCCTCGGCTTTTCTGATCTGAGCACGGATTTGATCGTCAATTTCCGATTTATGCTCATAGTAATATGCAAGTGCAGAATAGACCTGTGGTAAATTCAAACCATACCATGATGCTATACCATCGGCATCTTGACCGTGATATATTTTGACGATCGCAATATCTGCGACTGTAATTGTTGTACCGATAATAAAGGGGCGACCGTTGCGCACATCAGGATTTGTAGCAATCTGGTTTATACTTTGTATGGTGTTCATTAATTTCATCCAACTCAAACACTATAGTAAGCTCAGTATACCATAATGACGATTCAAGAAATTGTGTGGTAAAAAGTCGGATGAGATTGTTGAGACATTAGGCTATAGCTACGGGGATGCAGTGTTGGATCGGAATAATTTGGTGATGTTGAAGTAGGCTGAGTCGAATGTGCTACAATAGTAACGGATGAAATATTGAGAATTTACACATGGTTATACGACAACAGATTTATACTGTAGATGATGTTTGGGAGATTGCACATGACCCCCAAAATGAAAATAACCACTATGATCTAATCAACGGGGAGTTATGGGAGATACCACCACCTGGCGGAGTTCATGGACGGCTTGCATCAAAGATTTCACGCTATCTTGGGATTTATGCTGATGAGTATGATCTAGGTGAGGTAACTGTAGAGACAGGGTATCACCCCAAAGATGATCGTAAAACATTATTGTCACCTGATGTTGCATTTTTGAGCAAAGCAAATGTTCCTGATCCATTCCCCGAAAAATATATTCCAGTGATGCCGGATTTGGCTGTCGAAATTGTGTCACCTAGCGATGTACTCAAACAGGTGCGACGCAAAGCGATGACTTACCTACAACATGGCACTAAAATCGTGTGGATTGTGTTACCATCTGAACAGGGCGTTGATGTATGTCGATCTGTTACAGGATCACGTCTAGATATTGAATTTGTCGAGCAAGATGGTGTACTGTCCGGTGAGGATGTACTTCCTAAATTCGAGTTAAATGTCAGTATATTATTTCCTCCATCCAATTAAGTCGATGTTCGTGATAACCGAATAATATGCAAATTGGGATTGTGTCGGATATTCACGGGGATATTGAATCATTGCGTACTGCACTTAGAATATTTGATAGCAAAGGTATTGATAAAATTGTTTGTGCAGGGGATTTAGTTGATGGTGAGATTCACGGGGATGCAGTTGTTGATTTGCTCAAAAATCATGATATTCCATGTGTACAGGGTAATCATGATCGTGATGCTTTTGCTGAACAATCCTTGCTACGCCGACAACTGAGGAAGTTCGGCGAAACAGAACATGATTATTTGCTCAAATCAGAAACAATTGCTTATCTCAGTTTATTGCCTCTAATCTATGAGTTTGATGTAGGTGATCATAAAATTTGTATTGCACATGGTACGCCGGAAAGTAATACAAGCTATCTATTCCCCGAAAGTTCACCTGATAAGTTTCATGCTGCTACCAAACAAACAGATGCCAATATTTTGATTTTGGGGCATACACATGTGCCGATGTTTATTCAGTGTGACAACAAATATATTGTGAATGTTGGGTCTGTCTATCGCAATCGTAATGAGGGTTTGAAGACATGTGGCGTTTTGGATACCGAGACCTTGGCGGTCGATTTGGTCAACATTCAAACTCGAGAAATATCTAATTTGATAATCAAAAAGCAGTGATAGACAACGTATACCACTGCTTTAAATTGAGTTTTAGCTTTGGTTAGTCTCCGGCTGCAGGTTGTGCAGGTGCAGATGTAGTGAGACGTTTGAAAAAGCTACTGATCCATGCGCCAAGCAGAAAAATACCGTACATGATAAACAGTACCAGATATTCAATTACTGGAATGCGGATGATCTCATTTGCCATGAATGGCTCTGTCAATACGGTATAGGTGTATAAAATCGATACGAGAAATCCCCCATAGAATAGTCGTCGTACCCAAGGCTTGAGCCCGAGCCCGTGCATCTGCGTAATCAAGAAGATAGCCATAAATCCGAAGGCAAACATACGCCAGATACCACCGCCTTGACCGAGTGCCACTTGGAATGCGTGTGGGAGGACTAAAATTTCTAGCATAAACGTCCATTTTTTATCGAGGTGGACACGCATGAACATCAGCGACCCCTGTACCATAATCAAGACGACATGGACAAATCCGACGAGATGTCCCCATGTTGGGATCATCGGGTGGAACCAAAAGGTGTAAATGACGGCAAAGCTGAAGAAGTACCCATGATACTTACGAAGTCCATCGGTGAATGCTTTACGGAAGGGTACTTTCTTACCGAAGAATAAGCCACGCCGTTGATTTTCCATGCCGAGAATGACAATCAACATGAGGGCAACTGCAAATTGTGCTGTCCAACTGGGGATATCTTGGGCAATGGCGTCGTAGAAGAAGTATGTCTGAGCATAATGTAGAATGACAAACAACAAATTGATGCCGATAGCAATCCAATTGAAAGGACGGAGTTTATTGGTGTAATCGCGCTTAGTGTAATTTTTCTGTGCCCACCAGATTGTGCCCCAAATCAGGACTTGGTGGATAGCGAACCCGAGCCATGCGGTCAATTGTGCGATGGAATCACGTTCCAATAATTGCCACTCATAGACGAATCCATCGTCTGGCAGTGGGATAATCTCAAATTGTGTGAGTACACCACCCATTGCTATGATGGCGATACATAATAAGATGGAAAATATTATTCCACCATTAACAACTTGTTTGTCGTCAAAGCGGTCTAGTAGCATTTATTGTCTCCCTAAAACTGTTAAATGCGAGTATTGAGCGAGGGTATATCATAAGCATGGGTCAAGGATGAATTAATTTTTAATGAAAGGTAAGCTGGTTTTAAGTGCTTAATGAGTATGATATTTAATCAAACATTATGTTGCGAATCTTCAGAGTTGTTGTTCAAAAGTTGGGTTTTAACGGGTCAGGATGTTGTAAGATTTGCTAAAGTGTGGGATAGTTATGCGCAAAGATTATCATTATGGAGTCATATAAATTATGGTCGATACATTTGTAGAAACGGTTGATATGGTGCAGATGGGGAAGCAAGCAAAAGAGGCGGCTTTCACCCTCGCACAGAAGTCAACTGCAGAAAAAAATCAGGTTTTGTTGGCGATTGCTGATGCTCTTGAAGCTAATACCCCCTCGATTTTAGAAGCTAATCAAAAAGACCTTGACCTTGCTGCAGAAAATGGCGTAGACCCGATTTGGATACGTGACCGGATTGCCCTTGAACGCCGGATGACAGGCATTATAGCTGATGTTCGTAAAGTTGCAGAATTGTCAGATCCTGTTGGTGATGTAATTAGTGAGTCAACCCTCGATAACGGTCTCTTATTGACCAAACGACGTACCCCCCTCGGTGTACTCGGTACAATTTATGAATCACGCCCTAATGTCACCGTTGATATTTCGACATTAGCATTAAAGACAAGCAATGCCGTGATTTTGCGTGGTGGGTCAGATGTGCTTAATAGCAATATGGAATTGACACGCATCCTGCAGGAAGTTTTAGAAGTGCATGGTTTCCCTGTGAATGCGATTCAATATATCAACAGTACCGACCGCAAATATGTCAGCGAGATGTTGCGCCTTTACGATTATATCGATATGATTATCCCGCGTGGTGGCAATGGCTTGCATACATTCTGTCGTGAAAATAGTAGCATTCCAGTGATTACAGGTGGGATTGGTGTATGTCATATTTATGTTGATGCGACTGCAAATCTCGACAAAACGTTGCCTGTGCTCAATAATGCAAAAACGCAACGTCCTGCGGTTTGTAACTCAATGGAGACGTTGCTCGTTCATGATTCGGTTGCCAGTGAAATTCTGCCAAAAGTAGTTTATGTACTTGGTGCGGAAGGGGTTGAATTTCATGCAGAACCACGTGCTTATGACATTGTCGGCGACAATGACAACGTTCTTGTTGCTGGGGATGATGACTTCGATACAGAATGGTATAACCTAACACTCAACTTAAAAATCGTTGATAGCCTTGATGAAGCAATTGATCATATCGGGACGCACGGCACACAGCATTCTGATAGCATCCTGACCGAAACGCCTGAACATGCTGAAAAATTCCTGAATGAAGTGGATTCAGCCGCAGTTTATTGGAATGCGAGTACCCGCTTTACCGATGGTAGCGCGATGGGGATGGGGGCAGAAGTTGCCATCAGCACCCAAAAATTGCACGCTCGCGGACCAATGGCATTGGAAGAATTGACCACCTATAAATGGCTTATCAAAGGCGATTATACTTCACGTGATTAGTCAGCTTCATATTGTACATCCAAGAATGCGTTTCGTAGGAGTATGGTGCATCATACTCCTACAGTACATAATCATTATTCTAAGTTAACCACATAAATAAAGTCAGATTCAAGGTCGCTATTTGTAAAGCCACCAACAAATAGAGTTTGCGAATTATTTGCGACCTGTAATGATCCTGGCATATTTGCATCGCGCCAAAATTGTGACCTATAGTCCTCAATCGCTAAGTCAAGGGTGTTAATTGATGTTAGATCTGACAAAGGTGCGATGAAAATTTCAGAAGTTCGTGGATCTCCCCAAATGATATAGAGACCATCTGGTGAGAGTGTAAATATTTGCATGTCGTATTCATCTGTTAGCAATTCAAGGTCGCCTGTTTGTAGATTCAATCGATATAGACCATTGAGGTCTGCATCATTTAGTCCATTATAGAAGAGGACAACGTGTTCACCGTCAGGGAGAATGTGTAGGCGACTAATCGGAAAATTGGGTAGTTCTTCTCCCTCGATCAATAATTCTGGATTTTCGTTTGGCTGAGATAAGTCCCATAACCAGACATTACCGGATATCGTTGCTGTAACCATTTGTGTCTCGTCTGGGGTGATGTCAAATACGGTGTTAGTAAACTGGCTTGTGCCAGTGATTTGCATATCATTCATTTCAAGCCTCATCTGTCCGAATGAGTCAAAACGATGTGTGAGGATGGATTGGATTGTCCCAGTATCTATGTCCCACCAGAGGAATGAGGGAATAAAGCCGGACGCAAGAGTGAGTAAAGTCTGTCCTTCATCCAAGAAATAGTTGAGACTCGAGCCGTTTTGCGTACCATATAACGTATTTATCAATGTGCCGGTTGCTGATTCCCAGATATTGATAGTTCCATTGAGATGATGCGTTACAAAGCGACTACCATCCGATGAAAAAGCAACACCTTGCGTGAAATCTGTCACATCAACGATGTCATATAGCAGTTGTTTGGCTTCAACATCATAGACTTGTATTCCACGCATTTCTTCTGTTGGCATATCCTGATAATTCAACAAAATATGATTAGTGAATACAACAATAATACTACCATTAGGTGAGGCGACAAACTCCGTACCAGTTCCAACAAGATCAAGTTGACGAATATCATCCTGTGCCGATGCAACAAATAAACTGCTGAATAAGATGAGGGTGAGTAAAATAATTCGATACATAGTATCCTTACCTAATTGTTTAATTTGCAATATTGGCGACTAGATTCCACGTTAAGGTGTCGAATGTGGCGACGATTTCATATTTTTTCTTACCTGTTCCACGGAAACCGGGTTCACGCGCACCTTCAAAAGTGAAGCGTTCAACTACATTGCTATAGGGTGGTGTTGCTTCACCTGAATTAAAGTCCCACCAAGACGCATCATAACCGCCATTGATGATAACTTCTGTACCTTCGCCTTGACCACGATTTTCAGGTAAGCGATATTCCCCTTCGATCAGTGTGATTTTGTAGATGTTGCTGTAGTTTAGAAAAAGTAAACCATCATGTAGTTTGATGAATGGTCCTTCAATGCCTACGGTATCGCCATAGATGCGGTATTCTTGTGCTTGCCCGAGTGTTTGCAGGTCTTCTTCTGTTGCTGGATTGAATATTTCGGATAGAGCGGATTGGTAAATATAGGGTGTGAATTCAATGTCGATATAATCACCCTGAGCATCTGTTTGAATCGGGCTCATGATGACTTCGGCGACGACAGTTTCGCCTGTTAATACCGATAAGGATTGTAAAAATAAGCCGATTGCAGATACCGATATACACAGGAAGAATAAAACACCACATCCCAATAAACCCATAGGAATTGCAACCAATCGCGCCATTTCACATACTCCATTGTAATTGTGTCTCTATCCATCATAAACAAACATCTATCAACATGCAATGAGGTGGATTGTAAAAATTGATGGGTTGACAACTCGTATATTTGACTTGCATAATGTGAGCAATTGAATAGGTCACTAAAGGCAACGACGGAGACAGTCTACAAATGCATCACTAGATGTCTGTAGAAACAGGGCGTGTAGGTCATAGATTGAGAGCTTACACAGACACAGTTGTGGAATTCACTCCAGAGCCGACAGGGGAACAATTGAGGTTTGTCAATCTAGTAGTCTGCTCCGCTAGTCCAGCGTTAACGGCAACCAGAGTGCGGCATATTTTGAATGCCGAATCAGGGTGGTACCACGGGAACTTTTCGCTCTCGTCCCTTTTTGTATGGGATGTAGGGCGTTTTTGATTTTATAGGGTGGATCGCACAATATAAGGAGTGTATATGTCACAAATTGAAGAAACCCGCCAAGAAGCACTTGGTGAATTGGAATCAGTGATTACGGCTGATGCCTTAAGCCAGTGGAAAAGTAAATTTCTAGGCAAAAAAGGTGTTGTTGGTAAGATGTTCGGTCAAATTGGTGGCATCCCAAAAGAAGAGCGTGCCGCCTTTGGTCAGAATGTTAACGCGCTACAAAAAGAACTTGCATCTGCTTTTGAAGCGCGTGAGTCGTTGATACAAGCACAGACATTAGCACAAGATCTTGAAGAAGGTGAAATTGACATCACATTACCTGCTCGTCCACGTCAAATGGGTGGCTTGCATCCGTCGACGCGTACCCATCGTGAATTCCAGACAATCTGGGCTGATATGGGTTTTCAGGTATATCAAAGCCGTGAAGTTGAAGAAGACGAAATTAACTTTACGATGCTGAACTTACCACCGCATCACCCAGCACGTGATATGCAGGATACTTTCTACACAACTAATCCAAATGTGTTGTTACGTACCCATACATCACCGGGGCAAATCCGCGCGATGCGTGAACTTGGTGAGAACGGAACAAAGCCAATCCGTGTGATTTTGCCGGGTATGGTTTATCGTCAAGAACAAGTGACAGCGCGGAGTGAATATCAATTTACGCAGGTCGAAGGTCTGGCAATCGGACGTAATATTCGGATGAGTGACCTCAAGGGGACAATCTCGGAATTTGCTAAACGGATGTACAACCCGAATGCAAAAGTGCGCTATCGTGCATCCTATTTCCCGTTCACAGAACCAAGCATGGAAGTCGATGTGGAATGCTTCTTATGTGGGGGCGAAGGGTGCCGTGTGTGTAAATATACTGGTTGGCTGGAAATTGCGGGTAGTGGCATGGTGCATCCGACTGTGTTGCGTAATGGTGGCTATGATCCATCCGAATGGAGTGGTTTTGCATTCGGCATGGGACCTGAACGCATCACGATGTTGAAGCATGGCATCACGGATATTCGTTATTTCTGGGGCAATGATCTACGGTTCTTGCAACAGTTCTAGGTATTTTGAGACTAATCACTAATAGAACATAGGGGACTATGCAAAAACATAAAGAGACGACTCAACAAACACCAATAAAATATCAATGGCATTTGATTGTTTGTGTGCTGGTTCTTCTAGTTGTATCGTATCTGTCGTTTCAACAGTTGGATTTATATGTTGTCTCACATGTTGAGTTCAAAAGTTTGTTCAACGCTGGGGCAATGGCGACAGAATCTTATTCAGTTTTTGACGTATATGATGCAGTTGTAACGTATAGCGCACAACATACCCCCGGTTTTTTCATGTTGCTACACACATGGGGCAATCTATTTTCATGGGATGTCGCGATTGCACGTATTCCTGCGATATTTGCTGGATTGTTGTCATTGGCGATGATGTATCGTCTTGCGCGAGATTTTGTCGCGCCGATTGGTGGGGTTTTTGCTATTGTGTTGCTTGCGAGTAGTGCGTTCTATGCGTTCTATATACCACAAATTCGCATGTATCCGTTTTTGTTGCTGTTTAATATGGTCACCTTATGGTTATACCTTAGGATTCTCTATCAACAGCGGAACGTAAAACCGTATGATTATGCTGCATTGTTTTTAATGTCAGCCTTGTCACTGTGGATTCATATCTTTAGTGTTGTGTTTTTGGGTATGTTAGGTGTGTATCACTTGTTGTTTGTATCGAAGACAAAACGTTGGTGGTGGGTGTCGGTCTGGGTGACAGTTGCTGTTGTCCTTATATCACCCTACTATCTTGTGATTATCTCTGGCATTGACCGTGTTGTAGAGATGAACGAAGTGCGCCAAATTTACTTAGTTGAGACAATCCAACTCTGGTTGACGTTCTTCTTGAATGGGAGTCCAGTTTTTGCTTTGATCTGTGTGGTAGGTATTTTAATTGGAATCATGCAAAAAACGATAAGGTTACGACTTTATATGTTGCTTGGTGTGATTTACTTGCTCATTGTCGGGTTGATGGCTCAATTCACTCCAATTATTGCGCCTAGCGTCATGCGATACTTCATCAGTGGATGGATACCAATGATCATGCTAATCGTAGTTGGACTAGTCGCATTAATCCGTTTAAATCAGGTTTTTGGACTGGTGATAATCATACCGATTATTGCTGGTTGGGGATTCAATATGAATACGGATTGGGAGCTTTATCTAGATGGACGATATGGACCTTACCTTAGATCTCCTATCCATACGATTGCACGCGATGTGTTAGAACAATCGCATGTCCCGAGTGTGATTGGGTATAACAGTTTCGAGATTTACTTGACTTATGAGGATAACATCAGTTATTCACAAGGGCAGTACTTCTTCGATGATCAGGGTATACCGTTTACTGTTGTATCTGACGAAGCGACATTTACTGATACGGTAAACCTACAAACAATCAATGAGCCGACGATATGGGTATTTTACAAACAGTCACGTATAAGCGACAAACGGCTAGCTGTACTTGATAATGTCATGACTGTTTCGTATGAACTATGCGAGACACAATCAGTCGGTGTTGATAGTGCGATTCGGAAATATTATTGGTCGGTACTTGATTGTCAGTTGCCGCGATCATCGCAACAATTTGAATCATCTATTGTGGAATATGATTGGGGTCAAGCGATTGTTGATGAGGATAATCAGCGTTTATCTATCGTTGACCAGTGGCGATCGGTCAATAATGCAAATACCGATGGCTACAACATCTCCTATCAACTGCTGACCGGAGATTGGGAAAAAGTTGCACAGCTTGATTTGCCATTGGTTAATGAAGGGCAATTTCGTTTGTTTAATATTGATATAAGTGATGCGCCATCAGGCAATTATCGTCTTGTCGGGATATTGTATAACGGGTTAGATGGTAGTCGTGAAGAATGGGTGGTTGAGGGGCAAAATATTGGTGACTTAATTACACTTACCGAGGTCACAGTCGAATGAGTCATATAGGAAAACAACTGAGTAACTGGATATGGGGCGTACCTATTCTGTTGATCGTTAGCTTTCTGGCGTTTCAGCAGATTGATCTTTATAGTCCATCTCATGTTGAGTTCAAAACCTTGTTTAATGCGGGTGCAATGGCAGATGACTCATATTCGATCTTAGATACATACTACGCTGTCACTGTATATAGCGCACAGCATATGCCAGGATACTTTATGTTGCTCAATGTATGGGGCAATCTGACCTCATGGGATGTTGCAACTATGAGAATTCCGGCAATATTTGCTAGTTTATTGTCATTGGTGGTGATGTATCGGCTTGGTCATGATTTTGTCACGCCGATTGGCGGGTTGTTCGCCATGATTTTGCTGGCAAGCAATGCCTTCTTTGCCTACTACATACCACAAATTCGAATGTACCCATCTTTACTGTTATTTGGTGCGATTGTTTTATGGTTATATCTGAGAATTATCTATCAGAGTAAAAGTGTACAACGAATGGACTATATCGCATTATTTGCTAGTGCATTTGTGTTGCTATGGATACATATTTTTGGTGCTCTATTTCTGGGCGTTTTGGGATTATACCATCTGTTAATCGCTCCAAAATCAAGACATTGGTTATGGGTTTCGGTCTCGGTTACAACAGCAGTTTTGCTCGTTGCTCCATATTTTACAGTGATTTTAGATGGATCAACCCGAGCTGTGGATAAACGTGCTGATCGGTTTGTTGGTTTTGTGGAGACAAATGAATTACTTTCATACTTTCTTCTCAATGGGCAGTTTTTGCTGCTAGTTATCATTGGTGTTGGTTTAGCGGTGTGTGTTTTGCAGTATCGGCAATTACTCCAACCCTACTTACTACTGGGAATAATGTTCTTGCTGGCGAGTGGGATGTTGGCAGAGCTTATTCCGATTGTCACCGACTCTGGCATGCGCTATTTCTTAGTTGGATGGCCAGTTGTGTTTTTGTTGGCGGTACCAGCTCTAGTTGGGTTGTATCGGCTACGCCCTGAAGTTGCTATTTTTAGTCTCGGGTTGTTTGTTGGTGCAGGGATAGCGTTAAGTAGTACATTAGATTGGCAACCTTATCTTGAGGGGCGATATAGATCCTTCTTGCGCTCTCCAATTCATTCTATTGCACGGGTAGCGTCGCAACAGCCTGTTACTCCAACTGTTATTGAGTATTATACCCTTGATACGTTCATGACGTATGAGGATAACATCTCATATTCTCAACAAGACTATTTTCTCCGGACGAATAATATAGCGTATCATCTCGTTGAATCTGAATCTGAATCTGAATCTGAATCTGATCTAATTGACTTCGTCACCTTCAGAACGCTAAATAACCCAACAATTTGGATATTCTACAAGCAATCGGGTGTAGATGAAGACATGTTAGATGAACTATATACAGATTTGGAGGACTCATCTAATTATACGCTGTGTGAAACGCAACCGATCGGTGAAGATACCCTTATTCTAAAATACTATTGGTCTTTACTAGATTGTCAGTTACCGCAACTTTCGCAACAATTTGAATCCCCAATTATGACTTATAACTGGGGCGACGTTACGATTGACGGTGACCGACTATACTTCACTGACCAATGGCAATCTGATGAGGAATCCAGCGTAGAAGACTACAGTATATCGCATCAGTTATTGACGCTAGATTGGGAGAAAGTTACACAACTAGACTTACCGCTAGTAAATGAATCTGATTATCGGTTATTTTCACTGAACATCGCGGATGTACAGGCTGGCACGTACCGTCTAGTGAGTGTCGTGTACAACAACTCAACTGGAGAACGGGTTGAGTGGATGCTTGATGGGCAGTCAATCGGTGGTCTGATAACGCTATCTGAAGTGACTATCGGATAAGAGACATGCAAAAAATGCTACAGGACTGGTTCATTGTTGTATTCATTGTCTTTGTTGTTTATACATTGGCGATTGTACAAATTGACCTGTACGCACCGACACTCGATGAGTTCTACTCATTGAATAATGCTGGTGGGGTTGTCGATACACCGTATTCGCCTGCCGAAATCCTTGCATCACTACAGGAACATAGCCCACAACATACTCCAGGTTATTTCTTGTTGTTGAGTGTGTGGGGAAATGCAGTTAGTTGGGATATTGCGATTGTCCGGTTGATTACAGTGTTTGCTGGATTGCTATCTGTTGCCATGAGTTACCGTCTTGCGCGTGACTTTACAACACCGTTGGGCGGATTGATTGTTGCTATCGTGATTGCTAGCAATACCTTTTACAACTTTTACTATGCACATGTGCGAATGTATCCGTTTTTAGTGTTGTTTGCGTCAATTGTACTGTGGTTGTATTTACGGTTACGCCGACAAAACAGTAAAAATCGATTGGTGGATTACGGGGCGCTGATGTTGGCTAGTTATGTGCTGATTAATACCCATATTCTATCAGTTGTATTCTTTGGTGCACTAGGCATTTATCATGTGTTGTTTGTGCGTAAAGACCGCGCATGGTGGGGTATTTCGATCGCTGTTACTTTAGCGATGATGCTCTTTTCCCCATACTTGGTTGTGACGTTTTCGGGTTTTGGGCATGCTGTCGACGTCCGTGATGGACTGACGGTAGATGGCTTTCGGGCAATAGAGGTATGGCTAACCATTGCGTTTAATAACAATGTGACCTTACTTGGCTTGGTACTGGTTGGCGTGTATTTTGCATGGCGCAACAAAACACTAGCTGTCAGATCATATCTGCTGATACTGCCGATTTATCTGATTTTGCTGGGAATTGTGGCGCAATTCGGTGCGGTTGTCATGGAAAATGGGATGCGTTATTTGGTAGCCGGTTTTGCACCATTGATGCTATTTATTGGGGTCGGGTTGGTTGGTTTAATTCGACATAGTCGGTGGACGTTGATCCTAGTCCTATTGTGGGTAATCGCTGGGATGTCATTTCAGCGGTCTGTAGGTAACTGGAATCAGTACATTGCGGATCGTTTTATTGCATTTTCTGCAACGCCGTTTCATGGTGTATCCCGTGATGCACAGCAAGAAACGATCAAGCCATTTGTGATGGGGTATCAGAATGTGGGTGATAGCTTCTTCCGTGATGGACGGTTCGATGTCGCCTTTATTGATTATTTTTTTCGCCAATATGATATTCGGTTTAGTCGATTTCAGTCAGTAGATGATGCTGTGACGCGCATCGAACAGCATTCAGTGACACGTCCGTCGATATGGTTGACGTATCGACATGGCGACAATGTAGAGCAAGATATTGAACAGATACAACGAGCGTTGGCAGAAAATTATATACAATGCGATACACAGAATTTTGGTGTGAATAGTGTCATTGAAAAGTATGTCTGGGATTTTCTGGAGTGTCAGTTGCCAACCTTAGAATTAACGGATGCGACGGAAATGGTGGATTATGGTTTTTATACAGCCAACATGATTGAAGATTCTGAACGTCTATGGTTTGTTGATGAATGGACTGCTGTAACCGATGACTTGAACTTGAATATGTCGTATCAACTGTTGACAGCAGATTGGCAGAATGTGGCGCAACTGGATTTGCCACTTGTACATGAAGGCGAATTGCGACGGTTTGCACTAGATATTGGGTCTGTTCCGGCGGGAACATATCGGCTAGTGACGGTGCTCTATGACCCAAATACTGGCGATCGTCAAGATTGGATACATATAACTGAATCACCACGGGACGTGCTGACATTGACCGAGATAGTGATTCGATAACATACAAAATCAAATTGTAACTACAAATGAGGGAATAACTATATGCTTGTACCTATTTCATGGATTAAGGATTATGTCGACATTGACATCCCAGTAGAGCTGTTGGCAGAACGCTTGACAGTTGCTGGTCTGGAAGTGGCGCATATTAATTATATTGGTATCGCACAGCAACAGGTCGAAGGCATCCAAATGCCAACATCTGATCATCTGGTGTGGGATAGAGAAAAACTATTGCTCGGGCGGATTGTCGAAGTTAACGAACATCCTGATGCCCATTCTTTGGTATTGGCGATGGTTGATTATGGCGCGGATGAACTCGAACAATGTGTGACGGGTGCGCCGAATTTGTTCCAATATAAGGGACAGGGTGAAATTGATCCGCCAATTTGGACAGGTTTCGCGATGGAAGGTGCGGAAGTTTGGGATGGTCATAGTGACACACCAAAGCGCATGACACTCAAGGGTAAAAAGTTGCGTGGCATCTACAACAAAAGTATGGTGTGTTCTGAGAAAGAACTCGGTATCTCTGACGAGCATGAAGGCATCATTTTGATGGATCATGATGAGAGCTATGTTGCGGGTACACCGCTGGTTGATGTGCTCGGTGATGTCGTCTTAGATATTGAATTCACACCAAACCTAGCGCGATGCTTCAGTATGATCGGGGTTGCGCGTGAGGTCGCTGCTATTCTCGATAAAGAAATGACCTACCCATCCTTCGATTTTGTTGCCGAAGGTGATTCGATCGAGGGGCAATTCAACATTGATATTCAAGCACCAGACTTGAATCCGCGTTTCACAGCGACCTTACTTAAGGGTACAGAAATCAAACCATCGCCTTTTTGGATGCAATATCGTCTGCGGTTAATCGGTCAGCGTCCACGCAATAATATTGTTGATGTGACCAACTATCTCACATTTGAATTGGGACAACCGCTACATGCATATGACTATGATTTGTTAGTTGAACGTGCTGGTGGTATTCCGACGATTATCACGCGCCGACCTGAAGAGGGTGAAACCTTACTAACACTGGATGATGTGGAACGGACATTTGATGGTGAAGAAGTATTGGTTGCTGATACAGCTGGACTGATTGGTCTTGGCGGTATTATGGGTGGTGATGAAACTGAAATCAACGATAACACTACCAATGTCCTGCTCGAAGCGGCGGCGTGGGATAATATTTCTATCCGTAAAACGACCAAAAACCAGAAACTATATACAGAAGCTTCTACCCGTTTCAGTCGTGGCGTACATCCATCACAGGCAATTCTTGGTAGTAAACGTGGAATCGAACTCATGCGCCAACTCGGCGG
Organism: Anaerolineales bacterium UBA6055; assembly: GCA_002428985.1. Classification (GTDB taxonomy): domain Bacteria; phylum Chloroflexota; class Anaerolineae; order Aggregatilineales; family Phototrophicaceae; genus UBA6055. The sequence goes on from DIYL01000040.1 coordinate 103,468, forward strand.
TGGGGTTGTGGCACAGGGTGTGCTTGATGAATATCCGACTGTTCCAGAAACTGTGGAAGTTGATCTAGATATTTCCCATGTAACACGTTTGCTAGGTATGGAAATTCCAATTGATGAAGCCGCCGATATGCTCAAACGTCTCGAATTCGATATAAGTGTCGATGGGGATACAATCCATGCTGTTGTACCTGACCATCGCCTTGATATTAGTAGTGATCCAGCTATCGGGTCGGCTGATCTAGTCGAAGAGGTTGCGCGTATTTATGGATATGACAAAATCCCAGATACGATTATGGCGGACGAAATGCCACCACAACGCGAAAATATCACCGTCATGATTGAAGACCGCATTCGTGATATTTTAGTTGGGTTGGGCTTATATGAGGTCATCAATTATCGTTTCACGCATCCTGACCGTGAAGCCACTCTTGTGCCCGAAGGCTCGGAATCATCATTGCCAGATGGGGGATATGTCGAAATTGTGAATCCATCTGCGAGTGATCGCAATGTATTGCGTCACACTTTGATGATTAACATGTTGGATAATGCGATTAACAATGCTCGCTATAACGAACGTCAGCAAATTTTTGAAGTCGGTAAAGTCTACTTGCAAGGCGATGATACCCTACCTGATGAACCTGTACATCTCGGAATTTTGATGACAGGGGCACGTGATTCTATGAATTGGCAAGGCACGAGTTCGACACAAGCGGTTGATTTCTATGATCTTAAGGGTGTGATTGAATCGTTGTTCCATGCGTTGCATATTCCAGATTTTGGTTATGAACGCGGGACACATACAAGCTTCCACCCAGGACGATCCGCTAATTTGCTTATTCGTGGTAATTCGATTGGGACATTCGGGGAAATTCATCCGAAAGTTGCGCAACGCTTCAAATTGACGGATACGCCGATTATGTATGCCGAATTACAAGTTGCGCCATTGGTACGCTACTATCAACGGCTCCATGATGTGCAACCATTGCCGACAACACCAGCTGTTTTGGAAGACATTGCACTCATCGTGGACGCAAGTATTCCAAATTCAGAAGTTGAAGAAGTGATTGCTCGTGCTGGTGGTCGTTTGCTCAAAAAGGTCGAGTTGTTTGATGTGTATTATGGCGATCCGATTCCTGCTGGGAAGAAAAGTCTCGCGTATGCGTTGACCTATCAAGATGATGAAAAGACACTGACTGATAAAAATGCGGCCAAGGTTCGCAAGAAAATTATCGGGGCGGCACAACATCGTCTAAAAGCGGAATTGCGGTCGTAGCTCCCATATTTATAGGATTCTAGTGAACCTATGAGACATAAGCGCTCTGCTGAAAGAAAACCGACTCGACTGGCTGGCTATGATTATTCGCAATCTGGTGGGTATTTTGTGACAATCTGTACGCACGATAAAAAGCAATTCCTGAGTGAGGTCAATCAAGGTCAAGTCATATTAACCGAGTACGGTGATGTTGTTGCGAATCAGTGGAGCGATTTACCCAATTACTATAATCATGTGATGTTAGATCACTTTGTGATTATGCCTAATCACATTCACGGGATTGTGGTGCTTGTGGATAGGCAGCAAGTAAATGAAAAAATACAGGCCACTGTAGGGGAAGGTTTGCAAACCTTCCCCTACAAAAATTCTGATCAACCCAAACGACATGGATTATCTGAAATAATACGGGGCTTTAAAACGTACTCATCACGTCGGATTAATGAGTTACGGGATACAAAAGGTCAACCTGTTTGCAACGTAGTTTTTATGATCGAATTATTCGTAATGATAATGAACTCAATCGTATCCGTGAGTATATTTTGTTTAACCCTTCACGATGGCATGATGACGAACATTACAGTTAATCTTAATATCCCTTCGACCGATCCAATTGATTCAACAACGGCAGATTATCCAAATAGCGTTTCAAATTGGCTTTGAAAACCCGCGCAGCTTTTTCGTGATAGGTTTTGGTGAAGCCAGAAATATGTGGTGTGATAATGACATTATCAAGATTCCAGAGTGGGCTGGATGATGGCAGGGGTTCTTGCTCAAATACATCTAGTGCTGCGCCACCAATTTTGCCGGATGATAACGCCGTAATCATTGCTTGTTCATCGACGGCTGCACCCCGCGCAATATTAACTAGAATCGCAGTATCCTTCATTGCATCAAAAATATCATCATTAATCATGTGATACGTATCATCTGTCATTGGCACAATCACGACGAGGTAATCACACTCCTTCGCCATAGATGCAAGGGCTTCTGTCGGATAGATGCGATCAGGTATATCACCATTAGGATCACCTGTACCCTCTTCGCGGTATGTCCCGTGTTGCTCAATATTTTTAACATTATTCTTCGATGCAAGAACCGTCATACCCATTTCCGAACAGAGTCGTGCTAATTCACGTCCAATTGCGCCATAACCGACGATGCCGATGGTTTGCTCGTACATGTCATGTGGCATGAAGAAACTTTCTGTATTGCGCTTCCACTCGGCTTTTGCTTGTAATTCGAGGGCGGATTTCATTTTGTAGTTGAACATCAACATCATCATGATGGTGTAATGTGCCATATTGGTAGCATGGATACCACTTGCTGAAGTAACCATAATATCTTCTGCTTGGATGATGCGATGTTTAAAGGCGTGGTTCATCCCTGCAGAATTCATTTGAATCCAACGTAATTTAGGGGCTTGTTCTGGTTCAGGATAATAACGGGTTGTATACAAAATCTCGGTATTTGCAATGACATCATCGGGTACATCTGGAAAGTGACGCTCAATATTTAAGCGTGATGAGACCTCGCGTAGATCGGCAATAATTTCATCAGAAAAATCTAGTGCGATGGTAACGTTAATTTTGTCTGTGTCAGACATTAATAGTTGCTCCTATATGTTGATAGAACAGGCAATTACCGTAGCTGATATGATAATCGCGTGTTAAATTAGGTGATTCATGGGACGATTCTAAACAGTTAACCACATCATGACAAATCATTCTAGAGAAAGAGAGGACAAATTATGGGCTTATTAGATGGTAAAGTTGCCCTGATTTTTGGGGTTGCAAATAAAAATTCGATCGGTTGGGGGATTGCACAGGCACTTCATCGTGAAGGCGCAACCATTGCACTGAGCTATGCAATGGAACGTCTTGAACGCCGTGTGCGTCCACTCGGTGAGGCGGTTGATGCCGAAGTTATCGTTCAGGCTGATGTGACCAATGCGGATGAGATGGATGCTGTCTTTGAAGCGATGAAAGAAAAATATGGCAAGATTGATATTTTAGTCCATTCCGTCGCATATGCTGGACGCGATGAACTTGGCGGACGTTTTATTGATCTATCGCGTGAGGGATTATTGCAAGCGATTGACATCAGTGCTGTTAGCTTAATTGAAATGGCACGTCGCGCAGAACCATTGATGGTTGACGGCGGTAGTATTATGAGCCTGACATATCATGCATCACAGAAGGTTGTGCCGAATTATAACGCGATGGCAATTGCTAAAGCCACATTAGAAACAATTACGATGTACCTCGCATCTGACCTCGGTGAGAAGAAAATTCGCGTCAACTCGATCAGTGCAGGTGCGATCAAAACACTATCTGCAGGTGGAATTCCGGGATTCCGTGATTTGCTGAAATATGCTGAAGCGACTGCACCGATGAAAGAATTGGTCAGCCAAGATGATGTTGGTGATTTGGCATTATTCCTTGCATCAGATTTGTCGCGCATGATTACAGGCGAAGTCATCTATTGCGATGCAGGCTATCACATCATGGGATATACCGACCCTGATGCGTTGTTGGAACAAGTCGAAGATTAACCTGCTTTTTGAAATATCTTGCACGGGAGTAGGCATTGCGTCTGCTCCTACCGATAGACTATTTAAAAATGGAACGGTTGTATATTTGTTGCTGTCTTTATAGATAGAGTTGCTAATTTATCGAAGGAGATCGCATAAATGAACCACCGTACATCGATTATTGTTTTATTTGTTGCGCTATGTGTTAGTGCCTGTACATTATCTTCATCTCCGGCAAACCAAACAATATTGACGGATGTTCCAACAACTGTTGCTTTAGATCTACCTACCCGCACACCTATACCAACAAGCAATACCAATGAATTATTATCAGGGTCTTCCACCGAACCATTAGAGGAAGTTGATACTGATATAAATACCAACAACACGAATTCTCCCGTAGACAATATGGTAAATACGTCAAACACCACTCGTGATACGCAGACTGTTATTTGTAATCCGCAAACTGGCTGGAATACATACACTGTAGTCGCTGGTGATACATTATTTGGCATTGCTCAACGAGCGAACGCAACAGTCTATACGCTGGTATCTGCAAATTGCTTAGTTGATGCGGGGTTAATTGATATTGGGCAGGTCTTATATGTGCCGAACCCAATAGAGTCAGTGCCGATTACAAATAATCAGCCCAATAATACAGGTAATGTGAGTGTACCTGATACCACCTCGGATAATAATAACGATGGTGCGGATACATCAGATAATGATTCAAACCGCTATACAACTGAGGTATGGTGGATTGTTCAAGGCGATGGTGTAAATGGATTTCCGGTTGGATGTGGCGATTCATTACTGTCACAGCAAAGTGGTATTCCAACGGACTTGGGTATACAAGGCAAACTAGTACAGGGACTCCAACATCTTACAGATGATAATAACATCGGTGTTGGTATCGCTGAACGTGGTTGGTGGAATCCGATGTCGCAAACTAATTTGACATTGGATGAGATTAGCATTGCGAAGACTCACCTTGTGTTACGTTTGATTGGTGATGTGCCACGGGTCTCTGCTTGCGCTGATGCCCAGCTCGAAGCACAAATTGCGTTGAATGCGATGGCGTTGACAAATACACGGATTGCAACAATTTTCATCAATGAACAAAACATGCGCGATTATTTTTCTACCGCAGGCGAGTTCAATCTGCGTAATTATAGTTGGATTGACTTCCAAAACGGTAATGGTGAGGTAGAAAGTACACTCATTGCGTATTGGGTGGGGGCAGAAATAGGCTCACCTGATACAGATGTTGTGGTTGGATGTGAAACTTATTTGACTCCGATGCAACTCGATAATCCGATTACAGGTAACTTACAGCAAGATGTTGAAACGGCATTGCGTGCTTTACTCGATTCAAACCGCTGGATTCCGCCAATTTACACCAACCTTTGGAAAGATCAAAATTTGACTGTTGATGATGTCACCATCAGTGATGGTCATGCCGAAATTGAAATCGGCGGACAGTTGATGGGTGGAGGTGTATGTAGTGATCCGATACTTGTCGGGCAGATGATTGAGACAATCTTCCAGTTTGATCAGATTCAGTCTGCGAGGGTGATGAACGGTACTCTGAACCTGCAACAATTGGTTGACCAAAGCGGTTTAGAAGACCTGACTGATTATACCTATACCCGTTCCAATTAGTCTTAGGATCGACCTGCTGGATATAAAGTTTTTGCTTTGTCCATTCGCAACTGACTTTATTCCACATCCAGCAGATATATCCATGAGGGTAGTTTAATCGCTATCCTCATTACTATCAACGAACCATATATCATTGCCACGCGCGGACATCTCAATCACTTGGCGATTGGGGTAATCGGCACGGATTTGTTCGTTAGCTTCTGGGTTATTGTAATCCCATGCGCCAACGATCTCACTATCTAGATATGGGCTTGTGACTACCATCAGTGTGCCTAGCGCCCGCCATCGAACGCGATCATCGCCTGATACATCACCACTGACGAGGACTAGAATAGGGGTATCATCAACTTGTCGGGCTTTAATCTCGTCAATGAGTTCCTGATTAATGCGGTTAAAGCGATACAACACCTCAACACGCGGTAAACTGTATGTCATAAAACTGTAGATGAGAATAGATCCGGTCATCAGGTAAATGACGATGCGGTTACGATGACGCGCGAGATATGCCAATGGCAATGCCGATAAGATTGCAAATGCGGTTAACCCCTCGAAGTAATAGCGTGTGCTATAACGTTGCGAGCCAATCCAATAGGTCATCTGGACAAGTACCATTCCTAGAGCAACACATAATAAAAGCCATGTCCAACGGGCTTGCCAGAAGTCTTTATCGCGCAAGACAATCAACGGTGCGAGTAGCCAGATGCTCGCTCCAAGAATCCACAACCATGAAAAATTTGGATCACGGATGCGGTCAGCCTGCGTATCGAGTGCCACAGATAAAAACAACGCTAAACCAACCAGCCACACAACTAACATTGCACTACTGCTACGCCAGTCCGGACGGTGTCGGGTGGTGGTAAATCCTACTAAAATCCCGAAGGGGAGTAGCATGAAACTAAGCCCGATATTGGGGAAATAATCACTTTCCAGTAACCAGTGATTTTCAATGTTTTCGGTGATGTCGCCAATTTGCCATCCGAATGTGTCGGCTGCCGTCAGTGATAAGTCAAAGCGAGCGTGTCTCACTGCGCGCTCTAATGTATGCCCATTACGTCCACAACATTCACCAAATCCGAGTTGATCATAATCCCATACAAACGTATAGAGGTTGCGGGTTGGGTCGCCAGTGGTGGCATTATTATAAATCGGGACTGCGCTTGCAATAATCAGGGTGAAAATAGACAAAACAACGAGCGGTAGGAGTGTCTGTAGTAGCTTCCGGTCAAATAATCCATTGAGTACGCGTATCCCACTCCAAATGATGAATGGGGTTCCGATGCCGATTGCGGTTAATGGGCGTAGGATCACAACACAACCAAGCGCAAGCCCAGCTAGTATCCCCCAAGGGATTTTGTGGGTCTTCTCTAACTTGAAATATGCCAACATGAATAATGTCGTAAAAAAGAGTGCGGATGTGTGTCCCATTAGCGAGGCATTGAGCAAGAGAGCCATCGGAGAAAATGCAATCAGTCCTGCTGCAATCAACCCAACATCACGATTAAATAGGCTGGATCCTAATTTAAACGTCAATGCGACGGTCAGCGCTGCAAAAAATGCATTGATAACCCATGTTTGCCCTAGATGAATCCCTATTGATAATAAGCCCGACCAACCCGGTGTGTATTTTGAAAAGCGTTTGCCGTCATGGTCAACAACGAACGGTTGCCAGTAGGCTCTCCGAGGTTGTGGTGTGTCAATTACAAGGTCAAAGCGCGAAAATATCTTTGCTTGATAGAGATAGGCGACTTCATCTTCAAGGTGTGGCAAGCGTTCAAATACGTTGCGGCTAAGCGTTGCACTCATGAAAAATGCAAAAAAGATAAGTGCAACGACTGCCCACTGATAAAAGGATAACGAGGATTTTTGTATGTTGGTCATAGTGTCGATAACGTCACAATCACAGAGTCAAAACGTTACCAGTGTATCATATCCTCATCGGGCTTGCTCAAGGGTGATATAGCCAGCTAATAATCCCTGCCATGTATAGCGCTTGAAGAGGTGTTGTAATGCTTTCAGTCTCATATGATGTTGTTTCGCGGGGTGCGTTGACATGTATTTTTCTTTTGGCATCATGCCGACTCGCCATAAATTGAGGCGGTCTGCATCCCAACAAATCCCTATTGTCATATCCTCAGAGGTTTTGCCTTTGTTGTGATCATAACAGGCAGATGTCAATATGTCGAGTTGGGTATGGGATAATTGAAGGATATTTTCATGTTGCAAGTGTTGAACAAATTCTGAGGCACGCTCACCATGTTGTGAGTCACGTCCATCATGTAATCTCTTGGTATCATGCAGTAACCCGAACAGATAAATTACAGCTAAATCGCAATGGGGAGTTTGTTCTGCCAACATGAGGCTGCATTGTGTTACATGTAACCAATGGGATTCGCCATGTAAACGTGATTTAAGATGTGTGGCGTGGGCATATACATGCGATAGTACTATGTCTAAATCGAGATGTTGTAATTGTAGATCGGTCATTTTTTGAATACACAGGCAGCAAACCCCAACACTTGTTCACCATCTTTTAAATGGCTGGGTGTTGGTTGCCAACCTGATGCTAAGCGTGCATCTAATAAGTCTTGTGCGGATGGTAATTTGTCCCAGACAGCAACTGCTGTCACTGCGCCTAGTCAGGTGACATCGTATACTAGATAGAGCATGTCGTTATATTGAATGATGACATCTGTTGTGAACTCATCCTGTTGTACACTATCTTGGAAAAATACCGGAGGCGTCTGTGAAAGACCCCATGCAATAATGTATTCCAACGTTCTGTGGTTTGATACTAGAGCTTCTATCTCAATCAGAATGTCATCGTCGAATGGTTGAGTGATATGGATATTCACGGTTTAGTCCATTGCACCCGATAATACTGTAGCAAGCTCAGCATCTTGTTTAACATCAGATTTGTAGTCTTTCAGATTGACCTGCGTTAGCGCGTACCATGCGACACCCAACCCAACAAAACCGAGCACAAATACGACCCCATATGTTGATGCATAACTGCCTGTGAATGCTAGTGTGATGTCACGGATAATCCCACCACCAGATACACCAATCCCGCGTGCAAAGGTGACGCTTAACGTCCAAAATCCTAGGAATGTTCCTGCACGACCTGCTGGACTTAAATCCATCATCAAACCGAGTGTGCCAATATTCCATATGCCAAGTCCGATACCTAATAAAATGAGACCGGGTGTCACCAATTCTCGGATTTCCATAAAGGATGAGCTAGCAAAGACAATGTATGCGATGATGAGAAAGAATACACCACCTTTTGACATGGTTGCATTGGTCAGACGCGGGAAACGGCGTGATAGAAATAAGAATGTAAATGATCCTAAAATGGCTGTGCCACCCCAATATGCTGCAAAACGGTTCGTTGTTTGTGCATCCATAGCAAAGACTTGCCCTGCGAAAGGCTCCAAAATGGTGTCTTGTAAGAAGGCAAACATCATCGATAGGGTGAGATAAAAGAAGAAAAAGCGCATCGGACGACTACGCCATACTAACCCGAGGTCATGACGTAGGCTGGTATCAGGCTGTTTTGATTCCTGCTCTATAATGGGGGCGCCACGTTTTTCTTCACCTAATAATGAGAAAAACCACAGTACAGCAAGGATTCCTGCTGTGATCAGAAATAAATTTTGCACTGATTCAGCTGAGAAAGCGATTTGTCCCGGTGGGGTTCCATCTTCATGAGGCAACATCACACTGAAGAAAATACCACCAACGGTGAAGCCAAGTAGTAGGAATGTCCAAACGAGACCGACAGCTCGTCCACGTTGATGTTCCGCTGACCGATCATAGACGAGAGCGAGAAATGTACTGCCAGATAAAGCGTTGCCGAGGCTAAATAGCAAAAATGAAACAATCAACACAGCCCATAAACTTAGCGGTGCAGTACCCGTGACACCATTTTGTGCCATACTGACCAATTCGGCTGTACCAAATCCTAAAGAGATTGTGCTGAGCGCCATCATCGCGCGACCTAACCAAATCCAGAAAAGCCGCCGAAAGCCACCAACTTGTTTACTATCTGAATAGCGTCCTGCCCATATGCCAAGTGGGGCTAGAAAGTATCGTAAGCCTGTGAGTAAACCGACAATTGTCGCACCAAACCCGAGGTCTGCCACCATGATGCGATTCCATACACCTGTTGCGAGTACATCTGCCATCCCCGACCCCAGATGGAATATACTAATTTTTAAGTTGCGCCCTACACTTAAGTTTGGTTGTGATGAATTTTCCATGTTTATACTTTTTTGTAGTTTTTTGTAGATTTTACTACAGAATTATATAGATTTCATATGATGCTGATTTGTAACTAAATGAATATCTTATGTGGTTTGTGCTACACTGAACGTATACTTATTAAATCAATGTGCTTTGTCCTTTAATTTTAATATGGATATTTACTTATATTGGACAACGCAGTAAATAGGAGTAGGAACTATGTCTGAACTAGGACGCTATAAGAAAATTGTCGTACCCATTGATGGCTCGGGGTGGAGTGAGCGGGCAGTACCGCATGCTGTTGACCTTGCACGCATCAGTCAGGGCGAAATTATTCTGCTCCATGTATTCAAACCACCACTTCACGAATATCAGGATACATTGGCATTAGCCGGTGAAGATGAACAAATTGCCCGGATTCGTGAAGATATCAAACAACGTCTCAAATCATTACGTAGTCAATTGCGCGGGCAAGGGATTGATTGTCGGGTACAAGTGATTGAAGCGGTTGGAATTGCCTCACAGATTTGTGATTACGTCAAAGAAGAAGATGCTGACCTCGTCGTGATGAGCACGCATGGACGTTCTGGTATTTCGCGCTTTGTATTTGGCAGTGTCGCGCATAAGGTGATGCAGGAAGTTGATATTCCTGTGCTTTTGATTCGCCCTGATAAAGGTGAATAATCTCTATAATATAGGTCATGAGGTGGTAAATATTCTGCCACCTCTTTGATACTTAGTTCGTTGACAGAACATACTGCTTAATTATTTTTGCGACTCCCTCATTCTCGTTAGTATCTGTAACAAGATCTGCTTGAGATTTAATATTGTCCAGAGCGTTCCCCATAGCAACTGCCAACCCAGACTGTCTAAACATGGGTAGGTCGTTATTATTATCACCGATTGTCATGGTGTTATCTTTATGAATTTCCAATTTTTCGAGTACAACTTGTAAGGCGGTACCTTTATCCGCATCTTTTGAGACGACTACAATTGACTCTTCGTCACCCTCAGGTGTATGAAATACTTCGGTGCGACATTGATCTGGAAATTGTTCTTGGCACAATGTGAGGATTGGTCTGATTGCACTTGGATTCTTTGCTAAGATTTTTGTGGGTTCTGAATGCATCGCATCTAGATTGGTTTTCACGATGTGTACATCGGGTGGCGTTGAGGATAAGTCTTGTCCCAATTTTTGTCTCCAATAGCGTGTATCTAGAACTGTTGTACTCAGAAGCCATCCATTTTTGTCAGCAAGGGTTGCAATCGCTTGAGCAACAGGTAATGGAATGGTTTGTCGTGCCCAAAGTGACCCAGATGGTTTCTCCCAAACCTCTGCACCTGTCGCACAAATGACAGGGGTAGAAAGCTGGAGTTGCTGATGAATATGAGTAACAAAACTTATGGCACGGGTTGTAGCAATAATGATAGCAATTCCTTGTTGCGTACAACGTTGAATTGTATCAATTGTGTGTGGCGAGATGGTTTTATCATCTTTGAGCAGTGTACCGTCTAGGTCAATTGCTATTAATTTTATTGGGTGTGTCAAAAAGTGTTAGCCTTCAAATTTGATGTTAATTTATGATTACGATAGTTGCAGAATATACCCCAACCGTAAAGCGGCTCGCTCTACCAATTCATCCGCGCGGTCTAAAGCTGTTGGCAACGGCATCGGTTTATCGACCACAGGAAAAACCGCTTGTAAGCCTGCATGATGTAGAATCTCATCTTCTACATTTAACCCACCGACAAGAGCAATTGTAGGAACACCATGATCACGTGCCATTCGTGCTACACCAATGGGGCCTTTGCCATCAATTGTCTGTGAATCCATTTGCCCTTCGCCAGTAATCACCAAACTTGCATCCGATAAATGATTGATAAAGTTATTGTGGTCTAAGATGAGGTCGATGCCTGAGACGATTTTACAGTTGAGAAATGCCATAAGTCCGGCAGAGAATGCGCCTGCTGCACCGCCACCCTCAAGATTGCGCACATCTTTGTCAAGTTGCTCATAAATCTTGGTGAAGCAGTGCGCGAGGTTTTGTTCTAAAATCTCGACCATCTCAGGGTCTGCGCCTTTTTGTGGGCCGAAGATACGAGCCGCTCCTTTTTCACCGAGAGTTGGATTTTCGACATCTGATGCAATGATAATTTCGACGTCTTGCCAGAGCGGATCAAGCTTGCTTGTGTCAATGGTGCCGATATCAGCAAGTCCGCCACCACCATAAGGAATGGGATTACCATCTGTATCCAGTAATTGCACACCTAATGTTTGCAGGCAACCCATACCACCATCAACAGTCGCACTACCGCCAAGACCAATAATAAAACGTGTTGCTCCGCGTTCGAGCGCGTCACGCATGAGTTCGCCTGTGCCATAGGTTGTCGCTACCAGTGGATTCAGTTCGTCATCTGTAAGTAATTCGATACCTGATGCTGTTGCCATTTCGATAACAGCTGTTTTACCGTTATCAATGAGCCCATAATCAGCTTGGATGGGGCGCATTAATGGGTCGTGTACAGATACTGTGAGTCGTTCGCCTCCATTTGCAAGGAAGGCATCTAATGTCCCGTTACCGCCATCGGCAATCGGGAGTTGGTTGTAGGTTGCCGATAGACCCGATTTCTGCAAACCACGATGAATCGCCTCAGCAACATGTTTAGCTGATAAACTATGTTTGAATGCTCCGGGGGCAATAAGAATCTTCATTGGCTTAGCCTTCTAACCACAGCATATCAATAATCTCGCCTTCGGGATTAAAGGTGATTTGTTGCCGTAGACGGCGGTCAAAACGGTCACCGATATAGAGCTGTTGTACACCTAAGTCGACATCAACATCGCGATAAACAAATTGCTGTTCATTTGGTGCGAGGTCAAATATCGGGTTTGTTAATTGATCAAGTACAGTGAAGCGGGTCGTTGTCAGTAATTCATAGGTGATGATTTCGCTATTTGTTGAGTAGATGATGGATCGATTGTCTGCACCAAAGGCTGCATCCTGCGCAATTTCATTGATTGGGCTAATGTCATACTCGGCGCGGAAGTCGTCGGCATCATCAATCACAACAACGAAGCCGCCTTCTTCGCCTGTTGTTAAGTCTCGGGTGCGGCGTAGATAGGCAAACTGGTCACTGTCCCAATCATAAATCGCGCCAAAATCTGAGCCGAATCCGCCACCCTGTGACACAATATAGCTTGATTGTGAGGCAAAGTCATAGATATATGTGCCGTCTGCGTTGTAATAAACTAAGTCTTGTGATGAATTCCATGCAATGTCGCCAGTTTGCGTTGTTGATACAGGGAATAACAGTTGCTGATTATTGCCGGTTGGACAGTCGTTACTACCGATGAAGTTGGCGACATATAATGCCATGTTGGTGGTTGGCAATGGAGCAGAGAAAAATGCGATGCGATTACTATCTGGTGCAAATGTTGGACTCCGCACTTCGCCGTGCCCTAAACAGGATACCTGTTGGAGATAACTACCATCACGATTAGTCACCCAGACTTCACGGGCACTACCACCCGACGGTGCGACAAAGGCAATCAACTCGCCGTTTGGTGAAGCTGTGATATCGGTAATGGGCTCGTCTACACCGAATGTCAATATAATCTCGTTACCTGTCCCATCAGGGAAGACTCGCGCAATAGAATCCCCATTATAGTTGTAGTAAATTGTCCCGTCTTCGCGATACCCGTCTGGTGTTGGGCTAACATTTGGGTCGATAGTTGGGAATGGGGTTTCTGATGGTAGAAGATCGGGTGTTGGTGTGAACGTTGGGGGCAAGGTTGGACGCAAACTCGTTGCTGTGGGTGCGAGCGCTGTTTCTGTGGCACTGATGGACTGTGATTCGATCGTGGCATCAAGATCAACAAGTGTTGGTAAGGTCGTATCTTGCTCTTGCTGGCATCCCGCAATTATGCTCAGGATGATAATCCATAGGATGCCATGTTTGAGATTGGACATTCGATTATCTTTCATTGGCAAATTCAGTTTCCACCACTATTATAGACGGTGCGTAAAAACTCAACCACACGATTACCGTCCGATTAGGGAATAAATATGAATTCGGCGGTATAATTAAAGTGCGAAACTTACAGTTGGAGTGTTTGGAATGCAAAGAAAAACAGGCTTTTTGACAACAATACTTGGCTTATTACTGGTGACAACAATGAGTGTTGCGGCACAAGCAACTGCAGCGTGTGCGACCTTAGTGCAACAATCATACACTGCTACTGAATTTTTATGCGAGACCATACCGGATGGCCAAGCATGTATTGGTAACGGTGTTGTGAATGCTACGCCTGCTGATGGTGTGATACTTGCATTTTCAGGCCCGGGTGAATTTGCCCCACTTGCACAATTGCAACGTTTGCAAGTCCAAGCTTTAACGACGCAAGCTCAGGAATGGGCTAATGTAGCAGGTAAATTAGAAGCATCTCTACGCAGTGGTGAAGATACAGTCGTTGATATGTTGTTGTTTGGTGACGCTGTCATGACCAATGCGGTGGAAAGTAACGTCGTTGCGGCCGTTGCTGATGTGCTACCTGCGACAGTTGCTGCTGCGGGTGGTGTGATTATGCGTCAAGAACCCCGTGTTGACTCCAACAATATTTGGCAATTACTTAATGGTGAACAGATTCAAGCTATTGGACGTTCACAAGATAATCAATGGATTCGCACCATTATCCCATCCCCCAATGGTGGGGCGGCATGGGTCTTTGCACAGTTTGTTGAAGTCGAAGGTGGAAGCGAACGACTGCCAATCCAGAACAATGCATCTCCTATTCCAGCGGTTACTGCTGCATCAGAAGAAGTCTCCTATAAACCGATGCAGTCATTCCGTCTTGAAAGCTTACTGACTGATCCAGCTTGTGCGGAATCAACTGATAGCGGTGTGATGTTGCAATCACAGTCTGAAGACAGTCGGACACTCATTGAAGTGAATGGTGTGGAATTACGTCTACGCGGAACAGTCTTCATCACGGCACAGGTTGGCGATAAGATGACAATCTACAACCTCGAAGGGGAAACCGCTGTCTTGGTCGATGACCAACGCGTTGATATGACCTTAGCAACTGTAACTGAAATTCCGATGGATGCCAGTCTAGCGCCTACAGGTGCGCCGACAGAGGTTGTCCCATATTCACAAGATGTCGCAAACACCTTGATTTTCTTGCCGGTTCGCCTGTTATCGCGGAATTTCGAGGTATCGTTTATCGATGCTAGTCTGACTGCAGATACATCAACAACTACGACAGATACAACAACTGATACATCAACATCCCAGCAACAAAGTGCACCGCCTCCTCCGGCTGCGACTGAAGCACCACCTGCTGAAGATGCAATTGACCCGTCACAGTGTCCAACATTGATTCAAGAATCTTATACCGCAGCAGAATTTTTATGTGATGGTCAAGCGCCGAATAGTGCGTGTATTGGTAATATTGGTGAAAACGGCTTGAGCCAATCAGAGCCACGTGATGGTGTCGAGAACTTTACGTTTACGAATGTTGGTGATATTGCAACTGCCACTGATATTTTATTCTACGAATCGACTGTATTCGATCAACCGGACCGTGTTTGGAATGTTGTTACCATGAAAATTGATATGGATACGACAACAGGTGGTTCAGCAGAAGCAACAGTGATAACGTTTGGTGATGTTAATTTCATCAATGCAGGTGAAAGCGCACCTGAACCTGCTAGTGGTGCGGCTGTTCCGCCACCACCTGCTGCTAATACGGATAGTGGAACGACAGCTCCGCCACCACCTGCAGCAGGCACAACAACCACTGTAGCAGGCGTGCCCGCCACAATTAATGCACCCGGTGGTATCATCATTCGTTCCGAATCATTGGTTAATGCCGAAACAGTTGGACAACTACAAAATGCTGATGCTGTGACAGCCCTTGGGATTTCTGATGATCAACTCTGGGTTGAGGTACAGAATGCTGATGGTACTCTGTCTGGTTGGGTTTTCCAACAATTTGTAGAAATTGAAGGTGGGATCGAAGCGTTAGCGAATATCGATACAACTGCGCAAAATACGGCGCCACCAACTGCACCAGCTGATACAACGACGGAGACTGCAACGGATACAACAACAGATGCGTCATCAGTTGTCGGTACACCCGGCGCAATCCAGTCTGGTGGCCCCGTTGTTGTTCGTGACTTACCACGTGTCGATACGGGCACAGTCGGACAACTTGATAATGCAACTCCAGTGAGTGTATTGGGTAAATCTGTTGACGGCGCATGGATACAAGTCCAAAGTACTGATGGTAGTGTAACGGGTTGGATTTTCCAGAACTTTGTTGCGGTTGATGGTGGTGCAGATGCACTACCAGTTATTGACCCAGCGTCGGATACATCAACCAATACGGCACCACCGCCACCACCACCTGCTGGTGGGGATGCAACCGCCGATACCACAACGACCGCACCACCACCGCCACCTGCTGGCGGAACAACCGAAGCGACAGGTGATGAACCTGAATATACCTCAATGCAAGCGTTCCAACTGATCGGCGGAGAAATTGATAGTCGCTGTGCTGTGTCGCATGATAGTGGTGTAATGATTCAATCACCCGATGGCATTGATGGCAAAATGAAAATGCTGATCAATGATATTGAAGTTGCATTGAGTGGTACGATTTTCGTTCGTGTCGAATTAAATATTGCAACGAATATCCTCATGCTAGAAGGTGAAGTTGATGTGACATCTGCGGATACAACCCAAACTTTGGTCGCAGGTGAAGAAACATCAATTACCATGATAAATGGTCTCTCTCCGGACGGACCACCGAACCCACCAAGTGAATACTCATTTGGTAAAGGGCGTCGTCTACCAAACTTACCCATTCGATTGATGCCACGTAATTTCCAACCGATTGTCCCGGATGAACCAGCTGATGCCGTTGTGATTAACGAACCGGAAGATGCAGCTGCATCGAGTGGTGATGGTGTCACACCATTAGGTGGGGATACGGTCGCTGTTGGCGGTACAATTGTAGACTTTGGTGCTGAATGTGAGATTAGTGCTGGCGATCAAGCTCGTAACTTACGCGCGGACGCAGGGTCTGGTTTTGACGTAATTAACACATTGCAACCCGGGCAAGCACTTACGGGTGTTACACAAAAACGTGGCACTGATGGAATATATTGGTATGAAACCACTAATGGTTGGATTCGCTCTGATGCAGGTGTTACGACACCAGATTGTGAAAACCTTCCGTTATTTGGTGTGATTTATGACGCGTCTAGCGTTGGTGGTAGTGTTGAATCGGTCGCACCAGCTGCGCCACCGCCACCACCACAACCAACCGTTCCACCACCACCGCCTATTGTTAGCGATGCGTTTGGTGCAATCTGTAATGGTGGTACAAATGCGTTCTCACAAGAAATTGAAGAGGGTGGATCGACTTTCTTTGAATTTGGTGGTGTTTGGACAGGGCTTGCCGGAACATCTGTTACATTCAGTGCAGAAATTCCGTACTATCGTCCTGAGCTCGTCAACATCTTGACATTCGTAAATGAGGACGGGTCTCCATGGCTTGGTTCGATTGACAACAACACGTTTACAATCAATTTTGATAGCACTCGTCGTTTCCGTGTACGGGTTGCGGGTCTATTGGGTGACTTCATTACATTGCGAGTGACTTGCTAATGAATAGCCAAACGGCACTGCAATATGTAAACGAAAGTGGAATAGTAGCGGGAATGCGAGGTGCGTTCCCGCCCGATGTTGCCTTACAAGTGACCTCGGTCTTGATGGGCGAGGGTATCAATTGTTTTGAATTTATGATGAATTCGGAAGAGCCTATCGAAGCAATGCAAGCTGTCAAAGCCGAATATGGCGATGAAGCTTGTGTTGGGATGGGGACTGTTCTCGATGTTCCAACAGCCGAAAAAGTAATGGATGACGGTGCAGACTTTATTGTGTCGCCTGCCTTCCAAACCGATGTAGTTAAAGCTGTACTCGCGTGTGATGTGCTGATGGGACCGGGTGTTGCCACCCCGTCTGAGGCAGTTCATGCATGGGAAATGGGTGTGAAATTGCTAAAAGTATTCCCGATTGGTGCATTAGGGATTGATTACTTTAAGGCGATGTTCGGACCACTTGGGCATATGACGTTTATGTGTAATGGCGCGATGACCGACCAAAACGCCCGCGAATTTATTCAAGCTGGTGCAATTGCCTGTGGGATGGGTGGCTGGCTTGTGGGCGACGGTACATGGTCAGATTCTAAGTTGCGTAGCCGTGCACGAATCCTTGTGAACACAATCGATTCTGTCCGCGAAGGTCATGATCCTACCCGCGAAATTTAAGCAATGGGCGAACCGCTTATTTTCAAATACCAATCATCCACTATCCAAAGGTCTTCTTATGGTTGATTATCCTTTCCCGCAATATGGACCGGACACTGATACATCCCGATTGCCTAAGCCAGTGCATAAAAAAGTGCTGGCAATTACCCATGACCCTGTGCTGAAATCTGAGGGTGGTAAGACGGTTAAAGAATACTTCAACTGGAATGATTCGGCTGAACTCGCTAAACAGTATGCTGAAGATGTGCGCTGGGCGAGTTATGGCTATGCCAATTATGAGGTTGTGGAACATATCACGGTGGATGGCTATCCAATTAAGCGTGATGGATTTCGTTATGACGAAGATAGCTATCTATCGGCATGGCGTAAACGCGATTTTCACGATCCTGATGGTGTCGATTATTTGGCGTTGGTTGATGAATTTAAGATGATTGAACGGGTTGATCGTGGTGAAATAGACGAAATCTGGTTGTTTGGTCATCCTTACGGTGGATATTATGAATCTATCATGGCAGGGCCGGATTCGTTTTGGTGTAATGCGCCTGCATTAGCTGGGACAGAACATGCCTCGCGACGGTTTGTGATTATGGGCTTTAACTTTGAGCGTGGCGTCGGTGAGATGCTGGAAGACCTCGGGCATCGTGCTGAGTCGATGATGTTTAAAGTCTATGAGAGAATTAAAGGGGATGCCGATTTATTCGCAAAATTCTTGAAAATTGAGCGTGATTTTCCCGGTGAAGCCGAAGTCGGTAGTGTACATTTTTCCCCAAATAGTGTGCGCGATTATGATTGGGGCAATGCGACCCCTGTACAAAGCCGATGTGATACATGGTATAACTTCCCAGATTTAAGTGGCGACGCAAAGACGGTCACCTGCGCCGATTGGGGAGATGGTGATATTCGCTTGCATCATTTGTGGTGGTTTCGGCACTTCCCACATATTATTGGTGAGACGGATGGTGTTTCCCATAATTGGTGGGAATATGTCATTGATCCTAATTCAGTGAAAGCATAAGTGAGATTGCTACGATTTAGCCTTTTATGATATGATAAGAACGTTTATAGAAGGTCATAATAGGTTATAGGATGACTTAGTGGATTTATCACAACTGAGAAATCTAGTTCAGACAGCTGAATCGCAACTCGATGAGCATCTATTTGTTGTTGTTCACACATTTAAACGTGATGGTCAAAATACTGCTGTGTGTATAACAGATCGTTTGCGTAAAAAATGTCGGAAAGGCAAAGTCTGGAAATCAAAGTGTTTTCTGACAGCATTAAAAAATGCTCGGTATGGTTTTGATGAAGATTTGGCTCGTAGCCGAGGTGGACGTGATGGTATTTTTCTTCTTGACCGAGATTATCAACCCCGGAATACAATGCAGAAAAAGCTCTTCGATCAATACATTGATAAATCTGATTCGGGAATAGACGACATTGTCGTTCAACTCGATACAACTGTAGACAGTTTAAAGCCTGTTCGATTGGTCTCGCATCATATGCGACTACTCGGTATTTTACATCAAGAAAATGATTCCGACTGGTTGATACTTGTTGATTATGATGATACAAAGGGCTGATAGCTAATCTCTAACAGCTAAAGGCTAAACATGTCAAAGACGCTTATTGTTTTAAACCCTCATGCGGCAAATGGTCGTGCCGGACAACTCTGGTCTACAATTGAACCAATCTTATGGGACAAACTGGGTGAATTGGTTGTGGCTGTTACACAAACCTCAGCCGATGTCGCTCATCATATCCATGAAGCATATTCGGCGGGTCTCACACGAGTGATTTCAATCGGTGGTGATGGCACCAATCACAGCCTTATTAATGCTCTGGCTAAACATAACGAGACGTACCCTGATATGCCTCCAATGCAATATGGCATGTTACCTGTTGGAACAGGGCGGGATTGGGCACGCAGCTTAGGGATTCCATTTGATATCGAAGATGCAGCTGAATGGATTGTCAATGCAAAGCCGACACCAGTAGATGTCGGACAGGTACAACTGGATGATCGTAGTGTTTATTTTCTCAATATTGCGAGTGTCGGCATCAGCGGTGATGTTGTGAAACGGGTCGAACAATCCAAACGTCGCCCGTGGTCGTTTTTGTCGGCGACACTACGAACGATGCTGGCGTATCAGCTACCTGATGTGCAGATTCGCGTCGATGGTCAAGATTGGTATGAGGGCAGATCCTATTTGACTGCTATTGCTAATGGCACAACCTTTGGGCGCGGGATGCAAGTTGCGCCAACAGCCGAGATTACTGATGGGTTGTTTGATGTAGTTCATTTTGAAGGGATGAATCACTTGCGGGCAATTGATACAATTCGTAGGGTCTATTCGGGTGGGCATATGACTGCGAAACCTGTGCATTATACCCGTGCAAAGGCTGTTGAAATTATAGGGGTTAAAGGCCTATTGGGTATGGAGCTAGATGGTGAATTTGCTCAAGGCCAAAACTTACGCTTTGACCTCAAACAAGGGATATTATATCTACTGATTTAGTACATTTTGGCAGATGGATTACTTTTGTTATCTTCTGCCTTGGTTGGAACACTCGCAGATGTGTTGGTTTCAGCGAGTTTATCATCGCCTTCTGCTTTGTTATCTTTTTTCATCGCAATAGGACGCGCAGGTTCGGTGGGGGGAGTTGGTGCCTCTTGTGTTTCTGTTTCAGCAACTACAGTTTTAGTGGCTGATTCGCTCCCAGTTTCAACCTGTTCTGTTTGTGCTTTATCTTCTGGATGATCTACAGAGCTTGCTTCTGCAACCTGTGGTGCGTCATCAGTAACTGCTGGTGTATTGTCAATCTTTGATTTGGTAGCATCTTTATCTGTGGATGCGTTGTCCGATGTTTCGGCGGTTTCAGCGACTGTTGTTACCGCATCTTGTGGTTTTTCCGCTGGTACGTTGTTTTTCTGTTTTTCGTATGTTTGGAACAGTTTGACCAATTCCGCGACAGGTAGTGGCTTCGACATATAGCCGGTACAGCCTGCCTCCATACAACGCTCTTTATCACCGACCATCGCATAGGCGGTGACAGCATATATCGGGGTTTTGAATCCTTTTTCGCGTAGTTTTTTGACAACTTCGATACCCGTTAGTTCTCCAGCAAGCTGGATATCCATTAAGACAAGGTCGGGGTCATCGCTTTCAAAATTATTGAATGCATCCATCCCGTCAATATAATTAATAATTTCGTGTTTACCCATGCGAGCGACACGCTTAACAAGATGGACATTGGCAATGTTGTCTTCTACATAGACAATACGCATAGTTTAAACCTCTGCTGATACTTCTTCTGGTTGAGACTTTAAATCAATCTCTTTGGAAATGGTAGTCCGTGGAATAGGTTTGGTTTCGGTGACGTTTATGTCATTGTCATCAGATTCTGCACTGCGTTCTTCATTTTCTTGACCTTGATAGACTGCAATCGAGAAACTAAAGGTACTGCCGACACCAACTTCACTCTCTAACCAGATGTCTCCATCCATAAGTTCTAGCAATTGCTTAGAAATCGGGAGACCCAAGCCTGTACCTGACCGCACATCTCGACCCGAATTGGTTGCTTGGCTAAATTCCTCAAATACAGCTTCATGGAATTCTGGCGCGATACCAATACCTGTGTCTTGGAGTGAGAAGACAACTTTATCATCTTTTTGTGTGACGGTTAATTTAATGAGACCTCCGTCTGTATATTTACAAGCATTACTATACAAGTTGAGTAATACTTGACGCAAGCGTGATTCATCTGCCCAAACGTTAGGCAATGGGTCTGGTAAATTTTCTTCAAATCCGATGGGTTGTCCTTTAATCAGCCCTTTGGCGACTGATGTCACCGCTGCAATGATTGGACTGGCATCAACTTCTTGCATATGGATTTCTAGTTTACCTGCATCTACTTTAGCAAGATCCAAAATATCGTTGATGACATGGAGTAATTGCCGACCACTATCATAAATTTGATTCAGGTCCCGTTCATACATATTAGGGAGGGGCTGATTATCATACATCATTGGGAATTTAAGCATCGTTTCACTAAAGCCAATGATCGCATTCAACGGTGTGCGTAACTCATGACTCATATTTGCAAGAAATTGCCCTCGAAATTGTTTTGCTTCTTCAGCTGCATCATAGGCTGTCTCGAGTTCTTTGTTCGAATCCATCAGTTGTGTACCGAGGATTTCACTGCGTTTGAGGCTTAGTTGAAGTGCTTGACGTTTTTCGAAGAGTTCATCGTTGGTTCGTCGTTCACGTTGATAATTCGATAGTGCCCACTCTGTAATCTGATATAACTCTCCACTCACCTGTACTGCGAAAATTGCAGATAAGATCACAAGGAAGCTTGAAAAGATTTGTTCGCTACCTACGACAAAATTCGTGATGCTTGTGATGTTAGGCGATAAAATGGCTACAACAATTGACAAGATTGCCATAAAAACCGTATGTGACGGGGACAAAAGCAAACCAGATAGAAAGACAATAACTGGCAGAAGAAATACAATCATCTGGGAGAAGCCCGAGGTGCTATCCATGAGCATCACACCTGTACCCAAGATTGCGCCGATAGCATATGACCATGCAGCACCTACCACGATGTCTTTAGTAAGAAATGCACGGGTGATCATACAGCCTATAGAAACAACGCCAAGTGCTATCAAGAGTGTTGTTGCAACATTTCCACCTGGGTTGAATGTAAACCCAAATGTGAAGACGAGCAGTGCTGTCGTTATACAAAATATCAATGTGAATTGATATAGTGTCCGCAGGCGATCCCCTTTGACCTCCAATGCAAAATCTTCATTTGTAATCATTGTCATGATTTTGTCACCAATCTAACAGTTGGGCAGAAGCTGTACTTAACAACTTCACAATTGTGTTAAGTATATTATGTTTATTTTAACCAATAAACAATAGTTTTAGCCTTAATTCACTTTGTATTTCGTTTGAATTTCTTAATGTTATGCCGTGGAGTTGTTATTAAATAGATGGCAATAATATTTTATATATTACACGGTTGTGTTTGGATGTATCAACTTTATAGTTTTGTTATCTCGTCATTGTGATACATACAACTATTATCATCGGTAAAACGCAGGGTGGTTTGAGTTGCTAAAGTTTGGTGTCAATGCTAGAATCCGCACGATGTGTTTTGTTATAATTTGTAAACCGTGAAATTAACTTTACAAAAGAGGGAAAAGATATGAAACGGTTGAGATTTTTAATTCTTTTGAGTGCATTACTTAGTTTATTTGTGATACCAGCATTCGCACAAGTTGGTACCGTTGCAACGGTCACACAAGATTTGAGCATGAGAGTTGGACCCGGTGTTGACTGGCGACTCATAAAAGTGATGCCGGTTGGTACAAATGTCGCTGTTGATGGGCGTGATGTGACTGGATCATGGGTACGCGGTGTTGATCAGAATGGTGATGCTGGATGGATGGCTGCTCGTTTCTTGAGTATCGGAACTGACGGTGCATTTAATTTACCTGTGATTGATCGCGAAGCACCATTATCTGTCGGTGCACCTGCACCGGGGGCTGTATCGGTTGCTGTAGTTGTGGATGATACTGCTGAAGAAGCACCAGCAGAAACTGTGGCTGTACCGACGGGGGGAAGTGCAACCACAACATCAGGTGTAACACTAAATATTCGTAGTGGCCCAAGTACAGAGTATCGTATTGTAGGCAAACTAGCAGCTGGTGAAGCATTTAATATTGATGGGCGCGACTCTGGAATTGGTTGGGTACGTGGTGTCAATACATCAGGTATTGTCGGTTGGGTGTCGGTAACATTTACTGGACTAACTTATGACCAAACTGCATCCCTGCCAATTGTTGAAATCGGCTCACCGTTTGGTTTAGCGGTTCCAAGTGCACCTGTGGCTGAAGAAGCTGTTGTTGCTGATACAACTGTGACGAATGTTCAGCCAATCGCTAGCACTGCACCTGTAAGTGGCTTTGCCGTTGGTGGTCAGGTTCAAGATTTTAGTGGTGCAGCAGAAAATGCGATGCGTTCAGCTGGTATGACATGGGTAAAACGTCAAGTTGTTTATGATCGTGGTGCGAGTCCACAATCATTTGCTAGCTGGATTAACGATGCTCACGCTCGTGGATTCCGTATTTTGTTGAGTGTTAAAGGGCATCCACAAGATATTCTTGATCCAAACTTCTTCGGCGAATATGCAGGTTTTGTCGGTGGTTTGGCGGCACTTGGCGCAGATGCAATTGAAGTTTGGAACGAAATGAACATTGATCGTGAATGGCCAGCAGGTCAGATTAATCCTGCCGCTTATGTGAACATGCTCGCGCCTGCATACAATTCGATTAAAGCTAATAATCCGAATACTATGGTCATTAGTGGTGCGCCTGCACCAACAGGATTCTTTGGTGGCTGTGGTGGCAATGGTTGTGACGATGCACCATATATTGCCGGAATGGCAGCTGCTGGGGCAGGAAATTATATGGATTGTGTTGGTATTCACTACAATGAAGGTATTATCCCACCATCACAACGGAGTGGCGACCCACGTAGCGAACACTATTCCCGTTACTTCTGGGGTATGATTGATGCTTACCGTGCATCCTTTAGTCAGCCTCTATGCTTTACTGAAATTGGATACCTCTCACCAGAAGGTTATGGTCCATTGCCCGGTGGCTTTGCATGGGCGGGTGGTACAACTGTTGCACAACACGCGGCATGGTTAGGACAGGCTAAAGACCTTTCTGCAAGTAGTGGCGTCGTTCGCTTATTCATTGTTTGGAATGTTGATTTCTCTCAATATGGTAGTGATCCACAGGGTGGATACGCAATTATTCGTCCAGGTGGTGGTTGCCCAGCCTGTGCTGAGCTTGCAAACTAATCGACTGTACAGACTGTAACAAGTTTTATACAATGCAACATGCGGGGGCGTTGGATTAACGTACCCCGTGTGTTTGTATAGTGAAAGTGACCAAGGTAGGTTATGACAGCAACTGAACCGAATATGCAACCTGTCTATCCGCCTCCACAGCAACGTGGGAGTGGTGCAGGATGTTGGTTGACAGCCATCATCTCCCTGTTTGTAGCGACAATGCTGGTAATGGTCGGTTTATTTTTACCGCCATTCAGCTTGTATGATCGCTTATTTGGCGAACAATATGAACTGTTGTCTGTTGAAAACTTGAGTGTTACCTATGGTAACGAATTCTCTGTGGGCATACCCGAAGATGATACAGGTGAGAATTTTGGTGTCCAACTGTCGAGCGTATCACTAAACGACTTTGAAACTGCGAATGTGACAGCTGGTGAGTGGATTACTGCTGCGAAGAGTAGCCTACCTTTTTATTTAGCATTGCAGGGTCCAGTCTACACGTTAGACGCTAATGGAACGCCACCGGATACCCTAAACTTTTCTCTGAATTTGCCCGTAAATATAGCGACAACCCAAGTGCTTGACATTTATGGGTGGACAGGCTTGGAGTGGCGATTTATCCCATCTGTTAAGGCAAATGGTGTAGCCAATGGTACAGCTGACTTTGTACCGCAACAGGTCGCCATTTTTCAGACAATCCCTGCACCACCGACTGTACTTGTGACATATGATGTGACACAAGAACTTAATGAAGATGTTGCTAATCTGGCGACGATTGTCAGTCCGGCAGGTTTACAACCTTCTCGACAGGGCACACTCATCGGTAGCCTTGCACCGGGGGCTGATGATAACTCTGGCTATTTGTTTATGCCGATGATTAGTAATTATGATGATCCCCGCGCGACTGACCCCGAGACTGTTGAACTTATTTTGTCTAACCCTGTACTACGTGACGAACATATCTCGCAGATTACGTCTGTTGCAAGCCAGAATGGGTACGATGGTATTATGATTGACTATCGGGATTTGGCAGACGAATCGCGTGAAAATTTCACTCTATTTATGGACGAGCTGAATGCGAGCTTGTCTGAGGTTGGTCTGTTAGTTGGTACTGTTGTTCCCAGCGCGACCAATAGATCAGGAGATTGGGAGACCGGGGCATACGATTGGCGAGCGATTGGCCAAGCTGTTGATTACCTGAAAATTCGCATGAGTATGAACCCACAAGCATTTGGTCCCGAGGATACACAATTTGTCAATGCGATGATGAGTTGGGCGATTGATGAAGTTGACCGCTATAAAATCTTGATGGGTCTCAGCGCACAATCTGTCCGTGAGATTGATGGTGTGTTTACCCGAATCGGGTATGACGAAGCGATTGCGGGGATGGGAAATGTTGTTGTCGAAGCAACTGACATTAGTGAAACTGGATCGATTGAACCGGGGAGTGAAGTCCGTGCATCACTTGATGGACTGACTGCTGTCGCAGGTGTTGATACCATTTTGAATGCGCCATTCCTTGACTACTTAGATGATGATGGCAATGAACTTGCTCGTATTTGGTTAGCAAATCCTTCTGCGCTGAGTTATCGGATGGAACGTACGATACCATTTGCTGTCGGTGGTGTTGCCTTTGATGACTTGCTGACAGATGATCTCATTGAAGGTCTGACAACCGCAATTTTAAATTATAAAGCGCAAGTTCCGGCGGTATCGTCACCAACTGATTTGGCATTACGTTGGTCAATTGAGGGCAGTGATGGTGTCGTTGATGAGGTTTTGACGGGATTAAGCGAAGACCTTGTTGTGACATTGACTGCTCCGGATGGAAACTATGCTATCAATATCGCTGTAGTGGGGGTTGGTGAAGAAACTGAAAGCCAGCGAACAGGGGCTGCTGTTGCATTATTTGCACCAACATCAACTCCAACACCCTTACCAACTGCTACTCCAACACCCATCCCGACGGAAACTCCGACACCTGTTCCTGTAACATTGACGTCTCCACCACCTCCACCATCTGATACTGGTGGAACGGTTGGCACAACAAACGATGGTGGCGGGGTGAGCGTCCCAAGCGGTGGCGGATTTAGCGCTGTAGCTCCTCCACCCGGAAGTATCAATATCGAAATTGGTGGGCACGTGACGAGTACAAATAGTAGCCGTGCAATCATACCGATGCAACAAGCAGGTATGACATGGATGAAGATTCAGGCACGCTACAATCAGGGCGGTCCACCCGACATATCTGCTGATATTGCCAATGCCAAGAATAATGGCTTTAAAATATTGGTCGGTACAGTCGGAAATCCAGCAGAGCTTGGTCAAGGCGGACAGGGCTACATCAATAATTATGCCGATTGGCTGGCACGCGTCGCTGGCTGGGGTGCTGATGCGATTGAAGTTTGGAATGAGCCAAATCTGAGCCGTGAATGGCCTGAAGGACAGATTAGTGGCGAAATGTATGCTGGCATGCTAGCTGTCGCCTATCAACGTATTAAAGCTGTAAATCCTGGTGTAATGGTGATTAGTGGAGCCCCTGCACCTACCGGAGCTGAAGCTGCATTCCCGGGGCAGGTTATGAATGATGATAACTGGTTGCGCCAGATGATTGCTGCTGGTGGTTTAAATTATGCCGATTGTGTTGGTATTCATTACAATGAGGGCATTGTTCCACCTAGCCAAACAACCGGCGACCCCCGTGATAATTACTATACCCGTTATTTTTATGGGATGTTAAACACTTACTATAGTTTGACAGGTAAACCTTTATGTTTTACGGAAATCGGTTACCTGACATCAGAAGGATACCCAGCATTACCATCATTCTTTAGCTGGGCAGAAAATGTGACTCTAGGACAACAGGCTGCATGGGTTGCAGAAGCGGCTGCACTTGCTTCCCAAAGTGGGCAAGTACGCTTGTTCATTGTATGGAACATCGACTTCACGGTCTACAATTCGGACCCGCAAGCAGGCTACGCGATTGTGCGTCCTGATGGGTCGTGTCCGGCATGTGCCGCCTTAGCGCAAGCAAGATAAGGAGCAAAACGCGATATGACTACACGTACAACTGTTCGCAAACAAATACGCGGATTTGTCATTATATGGACGGCAATCACGTTCATTATGGGCTTATCCACATTTTTAGCGATTTTCTTCAATTACAGTCCGGTGACCCTATTGGGTGATGATTCGGATCGTCCAATTCCTTTAGATGCGTCATCGAGTAATGGCGATAGTCAAAATGCAGCGGCTGTGGTTGTCTTGCCGAGTATTTCGCCACAACCATCACAGACTCCAACCGAGATTCCGCCAACTGCAACACGGGATATTCTCATGGAACAAGCGACTGCCGATGCGATTGCTTTGAGTGCTGCGACTGCGGTTCCGACAGAGCCTCCTACAGCGACACCACTACCAACAGCAACGCCTACACTGTTGCCGGTAGAAGATGAACGCTATCAAACTGGGATTCAAGTCCAATATACATTAGATTTTAACCCTGATAATCAAGATGGTTGGTATCGTTCGGTATCAGAAGACCTTGGTTTGCGTTGGGTCAAACAGCAAGTCCGTTGGGAATTGATGGAACCTGTACCGGGTCAGATAGACTGGAGTGTATTGGATCTGGTCGTTCCTAGTGCTGAGAAGTTTGGTATTAAACTGATGCTGTCGGTTGTGACTGCGCCTGATTGGACACGCGAACCGGGTGTATTTATTGAACGTCACGGCCCTCCCGCCGATCCAAAAGTCTTTGCTGACTTTGTTGGGAAAATCCTCGAACGTTACCCCGGTAGTATTCATGCTGTGGAAGTCTGGAACGAACAGAATATTGACCGCGAGTGGACATCTATTTATGGTTTGAGTGCGCGTAATTATGTCACCATGTTGCAGACCACTTACGAGACAATCAAAGCAATTGACCCCGGTATTATCGTGATCAGTGGGGCATTGTCTCCAACAGGTTTGAACGACGGGATTGGTGCGTATGACGACTTTGTTTATATGGATCAAATGATTGCTGCCGGAATGCTTAACTATACAGATTGTGTCGGCGCACATCATAACGGTTATAATATCAGCCCTGACTTCCGTTACAACGAAGTGCCAAATGATCCCTCTGCAATCTTCCGTGGTCCGTTTGATAACCCGCATCATAGCTGGAGTTTCCGTAGCACATTAGAAGGTTATGCTAACCGGATTCGGGCGGCAGGTTTTGATACAAAGCTATGTGTAACAGAGTTTGGATGGCCTGTAACAGAAGATCTTGGCGGTTACCCAGCGGGCTTCGAATTTGCACGGGACAACACGCTTGAAGAACAAGCACTCTGGATTCCTAAAGCGATGGGTAATATGGAAGAATGGGGTTTTGTCTGGCTTGCATTCATCTGGAACTTTAACTATGCACCGCAAGCTGGTTGGGCGACAAATAATGATAATGTCCCGTATTCACTGATCGGGCCAGAATTTACATTCCGTCCTGCTTATGATTCAATCCGCGAATGGCAACGCGAATATCTAGAGCGAACTGGCTAATCATATGCAATTAAAATTTTCAAAGAAGGTCATAGCTGGACTGATTGGTCTGGCTGTGACCTTTATTCTTGTCTCAGGTTTATTTATCGCGCTAAACTCCGATAACGATCCATTTCATGCGCGTGCCGTGACTGATCCGGCTTTCCCTTCGCTGACGTATACCATACAGACATTCCTGTGGTGGGATGGTGGACAAGTTGGGACACATCTTGATTGGGTCCGCCTCATGTCGTACAGTCACATCAAACAGACATTTGCATGGCGTGATCTCCAACCACTAGAAGATACATGGGACTGGGATCAAGCTGATCGCATTATGGAAGAGGTAGAACGACGCGATTTAAAGGTGATCGCGCGATTGGGACAAGTACCTGATTGGGCACAACCTGATGATTATCGCGAGGCAGATATAGAAGTCGATGAACGCCATGATGTCCCTGCACAAGATATAGATGACTGGCGAAATTATTGCTTTACCGTCGCCGATCGGTATAAAGACCGGAGCATTGTTGCTTATCAAATTTGGAATGAGCCAAACCTAACCCGTGAATGGGGTAACAAACGACCTGACCCAGCAGGTTATGTTGAGTTACTAGCCGTTTGTAGTGAGGCAATTCGGGATGCCGATGCTGATGTAATTATCATCTCAGCGGGGCTTGCACCAACTGGCAATAATGATGATATCGCAATACCAGATGATGTTTATTTGGATGCGATGTATCGTAACAACTTTCAGCAATATGTCGATGTTGTGGGGGTACATGCACCGGGATTTGCTCCACCCGAATATGGACCAGACGACGCCGAGGCAGATGGTCGTGGACGTTGGTTTACGTTTCGGCGTATTGAGGATCTGCGTAAGATTATGATCCAGTATGATGATGATGCGCGGCAGATGGCGATTTTAGAATTTGGATATACAACTGATACACGGGATGCCGACTCTGATTATTCTTGGTATGCGGTTACAGAAGAAGAACAAGCGGATATGTTGTTGCGTGCGTATGATTATGCGATCGAACATTGGCGACCATGGATTGGGGTGATGTCACTGATTTATTTGCCGAGCCCTGCATGGACACCCGAAAATGAAGAATATTGGTGGGCGATTAGTAAATCTGATACGGGTGAGCATCGTCCAGCATTTTTTGCTTTGGCAAACATGCAGAAAGTTTGTGATGATTTTGTCATCCCCGAACGTGAATCCGATAGTCCAGTTGCATTAGGTCTAGAGCCTGCTCCAATTTGCCCTTCCCTGAATTAATGCCTATATCCGTGTTATACGGTACAATTGTGCGAGTTAGATAGATTGAGTTTTTAGACAAATGGCGAAAGGTCACTTCGTGTTAACAAGTCGAGTAAGTTATGCGATTGCGGTTGGGATACTATTGCTTGCCGCTTTCTTTCGAATGACCGATTTGGCAACCCTCCCACCCGGTTTGAGCGATAACGAAATTACCAATGCGCGCTTTGTTGATAACGTCAAACAGGGGCAGATTTCTGTTTTTTATGATTTTGATGACGAGGGACGCGAAGGACTTTACCATGTTGTTGTAGCCTTCATTACTGTTTTTACAGGCGAAGGAACACTAGGGTATCGCATCTTATCAGTATGGCTTGGTTTGTTGTCGATTGCGATGATTTATACACTAGCTCGACATTTGTTTAATCCAACAGTGGGTATCCTATCTGCGGGATTGCTTGCTGTTAATATGACGAGTATTTTGCTTGCGCGTACAGTATCCAGTGATGCTGTTGTAATTTTCCTTGCGGCAGCAACAATGCTCGCGTTATCGCGTTCGTTGCCGATTTATCGTACAACGCGGATTGTTACGGCGAATACGTTATCTTTTGCTGTGCTTGGTGTCGTTTGGGGGATTAGTTTCTATATTCATCCATCCAGCTTGTTTATTGTGCTGGGGAGTATGATATTCATCATATATCTGTTGTTTATTCGTCGGGCGATGTCGCGTATACGTCGGAGTTATACCGGATTTGCGATTCTAGTGATGTTGATTATTACAATGCCCTACTTGATTTCATCTATTAATCGCCCCGAATTAGCTGCTGGTCAACGTATCTTCTCAGATTACTCAAACGGTATTATTAGCTCGGTTGCCAATGGGTTGCAAGCAATTGTGCTTGAGGGAGATACTAATCCACTTCATAATTTGTCTGGGCGACCACTGGTTGACGCCTTTAGTGGTTTATTGATGTTATTCGGATTTTTTACTGCATTATATCGCTGGCGTGAACCACGTTTTATGTTGCCAACACTGATGTTTGTGTTTAGCTTACCTGTGGCAATGGTGGTATCGAATAGCCCGAATTTTTCTCAATTTGGTATTATACTACCCCCCTTAATGCTGTTGTTTGGGGTTGGTGCATATTCGATTCTGCGCTTATCAGTTTTTCGTGATCCTGTATTTCGATGGATGGCAATTGCTGGTGTGATTCTGATTCTCTCATTTAACACGCTGTGGACATGGCAAGATTTATTTGTCGTTTGGCGAACAAATGACGATGTTATGACTGCATTTAATGGTGAATTGGGACAAATAGCGCATCATCTAGATGTAACAGGGGACGACATCCCGACTGTATTGTGTAATTCTGAATGGCAGTTGGAAACGTCTACTATTGATTTGAATGACAGCGATACAATGCTTTTTATGATGAATCGCGCGAATTTTGAGTTTCGTGAAGCTGATTGCTCATCAAGTATGATATTCGCTGATGGTGGGGCTAACGAGCAAATTGTGTTCTTTGATGAGACAACTCGCGACATGATGTATCCCTATTTGCAAGATTGGCTCAATAACGGGACGTATGTGGTTGATAGTGTGCCCCGTGATGCTATTATTCAGCTAGAAACCAGCGACCTTGTTGCTGATACAGCAGGCGCATTTATCACAACATCTCCGGTTGCTTATGCTCCAGAAGCCGTTGGTGCAATTCAACCTGTATCACCGCCGATACGATTTGGTGGGAATCTGACATTTTTGGGATATGAACCAGAAATTGAACGGACTTACTCGCCCGGTGATGTGATTGACGTGATCACTTATTGGCGAGTTGAAGGTTTGTTACCTCGTGATTTGACATTGTTTACGCATGTTTTGTCCGATCCTGTGACGTTGTTTGCTAATCGGGATGTTATCAGTGTTAATCCAAATCGACTACAAGAGCGTGATGTATTCATTCAAGTGACGCAGATTCAATTACCAGAAACAGCTCTGCCGACAGAGTATTTTATCTCGGTTGGGGCATATGGCGAATCGATTGAAGATCGTCTGGATGTATTTCTTGATGATGCTCCATTTGGTAACCGTATCTTTTTATATTCGATTGACGTTTTACCTTTGCCCGAAGCTGAAGAAAGTGGAAATTAATGTTTGAACTTGTTTTTCTGGGTACATCTGCGGCCGCACCGTCAATTCATCGGGGCTTGTCGTCGATTGCTGTGTTAGCAGGTGAGAACCGCTTTCTGGTTGATTGTGGCGAAGGTACGCAACGTCAGATTCTGCGCAGTGGGATCGGATTCAAACGCTTAAATCGTATCTTCCTTACACATGCCCATCTGGATCATGTGCTTGGTTTGGGTGGGCTACTGTCGACCTTTGGACGTTGGGAAGCAATGGACGAAATTTTTGTATGGGGTGGTCGTCCAGCATTGGAACGCGTGCAAGCACTCGTCAACGAAGTTGTGTTTCGTGGTGAGAATCCACCTGTCCCGATTCACTTTAAGCGAACGCAACCCGACGACGTGCTATTTCAAGGGCGCAAATTTTCAATTAATGCATTTCCGGTCACACATCGTGGGCGAGAATGTTTTGGATATATTTTCCAAGAAAATGATCGCCGCCCATTCATGGTTGAAAAAGCTGAAGCGTTGGGTGTACCCGTTGGACCAGAGCGTGGGCGATTAGTATCGGGTGAGGCAGTTACATTAGATGATGGAACTGTTGTAAAACCTGATGATGTATTAGGCGAGACAATCAAAGGGACGAAGGTTGTGATTACTGGGGATATTGCCCGCACGGATAACATCAAACAATATGTGCAGGATGCTGATGTGCTGGTGATCGAAGCTACTTATTTGGATGCAGATAGCGAGATGGCGCGACAGGTCGGACATATTACTGCGCGTCAGGCGGCTGAGCTGGCGATTGAGTGTAATGTGAAATATTTGTTCCTGACACATATTTCTCGGCGTTATCGTGAATATGATGTTATCCGTGAGGCACGTCACTATTTTAAAGATTCATATGTTGTCCGCGACCTCGACCACTTTGTGATTTTTCGAGATAAATTACCGCAAAAAATTGAACTTGACCCAGATAGTACAGTTGATGAAGATTTGCCTGAGATGGGAGGCTAGCTATGAGCGACACATTACGCAAACGATTTAATGATTATGTCAACGATTTATTTGTCGAAGAAGACGACATTCTAAAATTTGTGCGTGACGAAACACAACGACTCGGATTACCTCTGATAAATCTTGATCCATTTGAAGGTCAAATGATGAAGGTATTAGTCGCTATGACAGGTGCAAAGAAAATTGTTGAAGTTGGCACATTGGCTGGCTATAGTGGTATCTGGATTGCACGCGGATTACCTGCGGATGGTAAACTCATCACAATTGAAAAAAGTGGAAAACATGCGGATATTTCTCGCACACATTTTGAAAAAGCTGGAGTGAGTGGCCAAGTTACAGTGTATCAAGGGGCGGGCATGGACATCCTCAATAAAATTGCCAGCGATGCACCTTATGATATGTTGTTTATTGATGCGGATAAATCTAACTATGGTAATTACCTCAATTGGGCTGCCGAACATTTGCGGATTGGTGGTACAGTCATGGCGCATAATGCCTTCTGGGGTGGCAATATCTTCGACCCCCAAACTGAAGATGATCACGGCTTAGTGGCATTCAATCAAGCGCTTGCTGATCACCCGCAACTCATGAGTACGATTATTGAAGTCGGCGACGGCCTTGCTGTTGGTGTGAAAACAGGATAATGAATTTTGTTAATCTGCATCTTTTGGTTGCAGAGGTTGGATTTTTAAACGATCTGCAAGGGTGTTAAATTGTTCCATATCAAATGCTTTCACGGGAACGCCTCGCGTTGTGCGCTCTGATGTCGTTGCTTTCTCTGGATCACCGGGGATCATCACGGGGACTTCTGAATCCATGCGTGGTTGTTGGCGTATTTTATCGGCATTTTTCTGTAGGTCTTGCTTGAATGCGTCGAGATCACGGAATGCCGAAATCCTAATTGCTATGCAGAATTGCGCTAGATAGCGTTTTTCTGACAAGGGCACACCAAACATACCTGATACATTATCACCAGAGGGCATCCCACTCAGCATACTAGATAAGATATCTGCCATCATCAAAAATCCGAAGCCCTTATAATCACCTATCGGTAACATCTGGAATGCAAGTGACGGATCAGCTGTCGGATTTCCCTGTTCATCTGCTGCCACATTCAGATGGGGTAATGTCTTGCCATCCTCAGCATATGTTTTGACCTTATTTGCAGAAAACGGAACAGGTGTCGCATCAAAACAGAATGGCTCTTCATTCAACATCGGGGCGGCAATGCAGGTTGGATTTGTGCCAAAGAAGGGTGATGTACTATTGGGTGTACGGACTTTAGGGGCTGCATTGGTCGTCGCTAATCCGATCATATTGTTATTAGCCGCTTCGATCCCGTAAGTTGCCATC
This sequence comes from Anaerolineales bacterium UBA6055, assembly GCA_002428985.1. Lineage (GTDB taxonomy): Bacteria > Chloroflexota > Anaerolineae > Aggregatilineales > Phototrophicaceae > UBA6055. Next base: position 138,648 of record DIYL01000040.1, read on the forward strand.
GCGCCATTATGGGATGAATTCTTGATCACAACAACGCCCACTCCAACGGTCTGTGCCAATTGCATGGCGTGGCGCATCCCGCGTAAACAAGCAACATGCCCAAGGGTATGATCTGCATCCAATATTGCTGTCGCAGGTGCTGTATCATCTATGGTGATATTAGGTTGTGGGTTGAGTCGTCCGCCTTCTACCGCTGAGACATAGTGTGGGAGTAACCGGATCGCGTGCGAATCGACACCACGTATTGTGGTTAACCATAAAGCATAAGCGGTTAGATCTGCAACTTCATCTGTACAGTCCACAGCTTTAAACGCATCGAAGGCAAATCGGCGAATATCTTGGTGTTCTACTAGATGATGGGTAACAGACTCAGACATAAGGTACACTCACTGTATTCTTTACATGGTTAGTAATTCCACGAAAGCCTAACACATATGATAACTCCAATGCAAAAAGTCGACATAGAGCTTTAAATCTACATAAAAACTGTAATATCGATGGTAGATTTTATGTTCTAATTAGACTATACTAAAAAAGAATTTTAGGGAGAAAAATAATTTTGGAATTTATACGCGTACTTCGTCAACGAGATGTGTTATTGCTGTGGATCGGGAAGCTTGTTTCTGCAATTGGAGATAAGTTTTTTGATATTGCCGTGGTTTGGATCGCAACAAAAGAGGTCGGTGCCGCCGCGGGTGGTGTAGTTGTTGCGGGAACAATCGCATCTCTGATTTTTTGGTTGTTGGGTGGCGTCTATGCTGATCGCTGGAATCGACGGTCGACAATGATTGCTACGGATGTTTTACGGGCATTGGTGCTGTTATGGTTAGTTGTGATCATGATGACTGGTCAGTTACAACTGTGGCATATCGGTGTCATCACCGCGATCTTAAGTGCATTAAACGCATTATTCCAACCTGCATTGATTGCGAGTCTGCCAGAAATTGTACCCGATACACGTCAATTACAAGCGACAAATGCGCTTATGGATATAACAACCCGCGTTGCGATGAGTATTGCACCTGTGTTGGCGGGGTATTTACTGGCATTAACAACAGCGGAAAATTTATTTCTATTCGATGCGCTGACATTCATTATTTCGGCTGTTGCCTTGTATGCTATCGGTGGTAAATATAAGTGGAAAACAGATAATGCTAAACAGAAAGATATTCGTGCGGATATTATCGAAGGCTTTCGGTTGATCGTTGCGCATCGACCACTGGCTTGGGGGATCTTTCTGGTAATTTTCTCGCTTAATATTGTGTGGTCATTATTTTATATCATAGGTATACCGTTATATGCACAACAAGTGCTAGGTGGGGATGCGCTTGCATTCGGTATGATTGCGACTGCTTATGGTGTTGGCAATGTTGTTGGCGGTTTTATCATCGGTAATTTACAAACAGATCGCCGACTATTATTGTTATTTGGTGGGAATCTTGTCTTGGGATTTGGTTTTGTTATATTGGCATTATCTGCCTCGTTGCCATTAGCGATGTTGGGAGCATTTTTTGCATCATTTGGCGGACCGATGACGGATGTGACATTGTTGGTGTTGATGCAGAAAGAACTTCCGTCGGGAACAATTGGCAAAACCTATAGTTTGCGGATGATTGTATCAGACATTGGCTCGATGATTGGGTTGGGGGTTGCACCGTTGTTTTACGCTGTATTTGATATTCAAACAGGCATGTTTTTGTGTGCGGTTGCTACGGCAATTATTGGTATCATCGGGCTAATACGGTTTCAGCATGAATGGCGGTTTCCAGATATTAAACCTGCTTTAGAATAAACTGATGACAGAGCAATGAGACTCGCCTAATATCGTTGCTTACAGATCAATGGACCACAAATCTAGTATAAGCAATCTGGTTTTTTGTGAAGCAGAATTGCTTATACTATTTCAAATTTCCTTTAAAGAGAGGAGGCGTTTACTCAATGCTATCGAGGTCGATCATGCCTTCACCATAGGATTTGCCGGGTTCGATGATAATCGGTGCGCCTGTATCGACGGTTGCCATAAGATCGTAAGTGGTTGCGCCAGTGATACGAACGGGCACGATTTCGCCCGGTGGTAATTCACCTTCGACAAAGACATAACCATCGATTTCTGGGGCATCGCGGTAACTCCGTCCGAGGCTGATGATGTCTCCGGTTTCATTACCATCTTCATCTTCGCCCATACCATGACCTTCAACCAGAATATCGAGTGTTTTGCCGACGTTGGCTTGATTTTTCTTAAGGCTGATGCCTTGTTGCAATTCCATCAAGCGTTCGTAGCGATCTTGCTTAACATCGTCATCAACATGATTTGGCAAAGTCGCGCTCGGTGTGCCCAATTCGTAGCTGTATTTGAACGCGCCAACACGATCAAATTCGAGGTCGCGCACCATCGTCGTAAGACCCTGAAATTCTTCTTCGGTTTCACCTGGATAACCAACGATAAAGGTTGTCCGTACTGCTAAATTCGGAATCATCTCGCGTAGTTTACCGATGGTGTCATATACCCATTCGACTTTGGCGGGACGTTTCATACGTTTGAGGGTTTCGCGATGACCGTGTTGCAATGGAATATCAAGATAGGGCAGGACTTGATCGTGTTTTGCCATAGCTTCCATCAATTTTGGCGTGACATAACCCGGATAAGCATACATGATGCGTAACCACGGGATGTCGGGTGCGGCTTTGACGATTTCATCGAGTAGATGCGCGAGACCATCTTTTAAGCCGAGATCATAGCCATAGTCGGTGCTGTCTTGTGCGATGAGCATGATTTCTTGCACACCCATATTTTGCAAACGAACGGCTTCGGCGACAATCGATTCAATTGGGCGACTGACGGCCGTTCCTTTAATTTTCGGAATCGCACAAAATGCGCACGGGCGGCGGCATCCATCGGCTATTTTGAGGTAGGCATAAGCTCCCTGTACACTGGCACGGAGCACACCTTTTTCATCAAGTCCGACGACTTCGGCTTCGGTCGGTAGATGATACATTGGTTCAGGGTGTTTGCGGTCACGTAAGCGTGTGATGAGGTCGAAAATATCCATCCAGCGACGTGTGCCGATAACACCATCTAAACCTGGGACTTCTTGCACGAGTGTGTCACCATAACGTTGTGATAGACAACCTGCTGCAATCACCATTTGATTGTCACGTTTGATTTCGACAAGTTCCCGCAGGGTATCGACGGATTCTTGCTTGGCGGAGTTGATGAAACCGCAGGTATTCACAATCATGACTTCGGCATCATCGGGATTGCCGACACCGGACATGCCATTTTGATGTAAGACTTGGGCGATGCTCTCGCTATCGACTGTGTTTTTGGAACAACCGAGGCTAATCAGGAAAAATTTATCTTTTACTTTGGGTTGGATTTGTGTTGCCATGTACCTTGTCTGTTATCTGATTTTTTTAGATGTCTATCTATTTTACGCGTGATATGCACAGGGGAATAGACTGTGATTGAGGCATCATAAGAATACCTAATGTAACCATAAAGTTTTCATCTGTCATTACTAGTCAGCCATAGTGATTAAGCTAACTATAGGACGGACAGATTGTTTAGGATGTTTTTTCAGATAAGAGCCATGCTATTGCTTCTTCCTCTTGTTGGATGGTGAAGAATTTTTGCCGATCATCCCGTTTACGTGACTTGATAATTTGTAAGATGGTGCCAAGAAGATTAAATGCAGTTGCGTTGTCTTTCGACACAATAGCCGCATGTGTAAATGGTCTTATAGGATAGTCTTCGATGAATTGTTTCATCAAACGGTCAAAATAACTTATCGACGGAAATCTTCCTTCTATGTATATCAAATATAAAGTTAATGTGTCGTCTAATGTATGATCAGTAACTTTACGAAAAAGCGACATGATTTCATCAACCGCATCACGTTTTCCGCTTAATATAGTGAATTTATGAATGTTCTTTTCCTCAAGGTATTCATACCGGGTATAATCCAAGCCGTCACTATATACTTCAATCTCATGGAATTGGTGCATGATGAGCCCTTAAGTTGTTGACACAGGACTCTATTGTACGTCTGACAGATATATGGGTATAGGCTTTGCTTGGGAGATTGTGAAAGTCTTAACAAAGTGGGGCGTAGAAGCAGAGTTCTATTCATCTGCTTGACTAATACTTCAAAACGTCAGCAATCTTGTCAAGCAAATCGGCATGATCTTTCAGTAGAATATAACCATCCACAGTTTGCTCATCACCAAGCGGATCATATTTGAACACCGTCATGCCAGCGCGTTGGGCTGCTGTAACACCGACAGCACTATCTTCAATGACGATGCAATTGTCCGGTGTAAATCCCATCTGTTTAGCGGCGTGTAAAAATAAGTCTGGCTCGGGTTTCCATGAGTTAATTTGATAGGCACTATAGGTGTGCTTACCGAAGAAGTCAGCTAATCCTGTCACAGATAGGGCATGCTCGATTTTAATCATTGGTGAGCTGGAGGCCACGCATTTGGCATACGGTAATTGTGCCAGCATATCATGTACATTGGGCATGGCTTTAAGTTCTGTCTCGAATAATTTGCGGGCATGTTCACGATAGATCGGTTCAAAATTGTCGGGAAACTTGAATTGATGTCGTACTTCAAGATCAGCGATAATGCTGGCAAACTGTCCTCCCCGATGCCGGCTAATGAGTGACTCAACAGTTTCGTCAACATCCGGCATGAAGTCCAGTAAGGCGCGGTATCCAAGTGGCTCACTATCGACAAGTGTACCGTCCATATCAAATATGATGCAGATTGAATCAATGTGCGGTGTGTTGGTCATTGGCTTATGCCTTGAATCTGATTGATACAACGAAAACCTGCGTCATCACGTTTGCTAATTTCAGATCGATTAATACGATTCGAAGCTCGCAAATAGTTCCATGTTTGGTTAAAGGCAGAACCTCGAAGAATTCGCTCCTCACTACCGTTACTCTCTCCAATTGGCTCCTGACTGGTAGTATACTGAAATACTCTATAAACGGATGTTGTCCATTCCAATACATTACCAGTCATATTCCGCGCACCGACCCACGATTCGCCACCTTGAAATGCTGTTACAGGTGCTGTGACCGCGTAACTATCATGATATACATTTCCAGAAATAAAAATAGAAAGTGTCGATGCCCATTCTGATTCAAGACAACTCGAGTCACAGTAATTTGCTTCTAGTCCAACAAATTCGTTACCCCACGGGTATATCCAACTTTCTGGACCTCTAGCAGCATATTCCCATTGTTTTTCTGATGGCACAGACATACCTCGCCATTCGCAATAACGAGTTGCGTCTTCAAAAGAAACGCGTGTGATAGGCTGATCAGGTTTAGTCGAGAAATCTGATGGACGAGCTGATGAACAATTACCGGCTTTGACACAAAGCATATATTGGTTTCTACTTACTTCGTAACGGTCAATGAAAAATGGATGGTCAATAATCTGCAGGTTGTTCTCGGTCATAACTTCGTCGGCAAACCAGTTACGCTCACAGTAACCAGGGAAAAATACTGAATGGCAAAGAGCCAGTACGTCTTCAACCTCATCCTCTGTAATACCCATAAGGAATTCACCTGATGGAACTAATACCATTTCACTATTGGTTGGATCACTTTCAAAAACATAGCTGTATGGTATCCAGTCTAAATTAAGACCATCAAAGTTGCGCGCTAGGTCTATTGCTTCAGATAAGGAATTCGTCACAATTGAATCTTGGCTTGTTGATTTATAAGTCACAAATATTAGACAAAGGATGATAATGTGATTTGCAGTAATGAGGATGTACGCTTGTAAGTCATTTGCTCTCCTTATACTTGTTTTGTTACGCCCCCTCTTTGGTTGGAGTCAGCCCTTCCTGTGTGACACGTGGTGGCAGAATTGCAGTTGGTGAGGGTGTAAGCGTCTGTGTCGGCGTGAGGGTGTCCGTTGGTGTTAATGTCAACGTTGGGGATGGTGTGATGGTCGGCGATGGCGTAATCGTCGGTGTCAACGTTAGGGTTGGGGTTGGGGTGACAGTCGGTGTATTAGTTGGTGTAAATGTCAAGCTAGGCGTAAGGGTTTCGGTGGGTGTATTGGTAATCGTCGGTGTATTGGATGGTGTTGGCGTGATGCTTGGTGTCAATGTTGCTGTTGGTGTATTGGTTATGGTTGGGGTGTTTGATGGTGTCAATGTTGCTGTTGGTGTTGGGCTTGGTCCGGGTGTGTTGGTCGGTGTGAGTTGTGCTAGCAATGTCGCCGCAATCGACGATGGTAGTGGCAATGGTGTGTTGCTAGCTACTGGTGATGGAGCAAACCCTTGTCCGGTACTGTAATCGACATTATCGGCTGTGAATGTAATATCGACCCGTTGACCACGCCCGCCAAATGGACGTTGTTGTTGACCATTCCAGATAATATCTAGTGCAAGTGCATTACTCGCTGAGATGGTGATTTCACCGATTGCTGTGTATTCCAGTAGGGTGTCGGGTTCGGCAATGCCGACATATTGATCAACGGCATCTGCTCGAATTTGTATCCATGTGCGTTGGTTAATCTGAATACTGGCTAGCACACCCGTACCACTAAACTGGGCGCGATTCGATGGTGTCGGTGAGACAAGCGTCGGTGTGAATGTTGGTGACGGTGTAAAGGTAGTCGTTGGTGGTAAATCTGCAATGAATCCCCGTTGAAGCGATTCATCTAATGTAACATCACCACCCTCGGAATTTACCAACTCCACTGTCACAAAGATAATCAATGCAATCGATGCGATTGAAATTGTGAATAAGGCGAGTGTCTGTATAATATTGCGACTCCGCTCTGCCCGTTGTTGGGCAAGGTCAATCGCAGGTAGTACAGGTTGTGTATCTGTGATGCGACGCGGGGCTTGCGGGGTTGTCGCGGGTTTGGACTCTCGGTTGCGTGAATTTTTATCACGGTTTTTGTTTCTTCTGCGACGACTCCGGCTACTTGGCTTTTCGTGTACAGCCGATTCATACATCTGCAAGACATATTCTTCATCTAACCCAAGATACCGCGCATAATTACGGATGAAACCCCGTATTTGAATTTCACTCGCGCCAGATAAGGTAAAATCGCCTAACTCAAAGGATTCTAAAATTGTCCGACGAATACGTAACTTCTGTACGACTTCGTCAAGTTCAATTTCTTTTGATTCGCGTGATTCACGCAAATATTGTCCTAGTGAGTAGGTGTCCATCGCAGTTGATGCCCTTTAATGGAATGAAATCAGCCCCGTATTGTTGGTACTATTGTAACCACGGGGCTGGAGGATTGCTTGTTTAAAACAGCATCGTAGAGTAACCGTGGGCTACTCGTTTTCTTCGTTCTCTGCATTGGCTTCTGCTTGCATATCCAGTGCTTGTTGTACGACATCTTGTGGTAATGCTTCGGTTTCAAGAACATTTGGATCTTCGACGATATCTGCATCTTCATCTGTCGCTTCAGCATCTGCTTCGGTAGGTGCTTCTGGAACAGGTTGACCGAATTCAAATCCATCTGCCATAATGTCTTCCGCTGTGATTTGTTCACCACGTTCACGCGCTGCAAGGAAGTCTGCAAGTTGTTCTTCGGGCACGATAGTAACTGTTAGTTCTGGTGAAATTTCGTTACCAAGGCGGACAGCCACGTTATGTGTGCCAACTTCGCGGAGACCTTGCTGGCTGATACGACGGCGATTAAGATCAACGCCACTTTTCTCATCGAGTGCTTCCACGATTTCTTGTGTGGTTACGGAACCGAATAATTTACCAGTTGATGCAGCGCGACGACCGAAAATGAGTTCGACACCGTCAATTTGACGGGCGAGGTCGTTTAGCATGTTGTTGTATTGTGCTTTACGCGCTTCAACATTTTGACGGATTGTTTCAGTTTCACGTAAAGCAGCCGGTGTTGCTTTGATTGCCATTTTGCGTGGAATCAGATAGTTGCGGGCGAAACCGGGGGCGACATTAACAACTTCACCAGCGACCCCATTGTTGTATAGGTCTTGGAGTAAAATAACTTGCATGATTGTATCCTCTTGATTTTATCTGTCTGTGCGCTCAATGCTCTAGGATTGAGAGACATGTCCATTGACGAAACTCAAGTATTATAGCAAGCTCAGCAACCCTGCCAAGTGGCAATTCCGCTTATTGGTCTCTATCAATCACCCAGATGTCAGCATCCACAGGTAACTCAAATTGCCCAGTGCCGAGGTAGATGCCATAACCCGATTCGCTACAAATAGCTTCAACGGGATAATCTCTCGGATCGATATAGTCTGTTGCAAAATCTATGAATAAGACGATATTTGATGGTACAACTCTGCCTTGGCGAACGCGCGTTGGCTCATTAATCGATTTAAGGCGGTCTATACATGCTTCAAGCGTCAGTGACTGCGTATCACTTAGGCGTAAATCGTCAATCACTGACTCTGCCAAACTATTTATGTTGTCGGTAGAGATGGATTGAGAACCACCACAAGCTGTGAAAATAATCGCTGTACAACAGATGACGATTGCTCTGATAATATGTGTATGCATTAGCTCATCCTAGTATATTGTTGGCAATTGAATACTTCCAATTTACATATCCGTTATAGAGATATATTTCCAAATTGCTTGTTTATAGTCAAGTTGCTTTGTGTCATGATTATTTTTAAATCGTTTGTACATGACCCTTCGTCGATTGCTTTTGTGGTAATATCTCTGAATTGTTATTTGGTGCATATCTGGAATAAGTGTAATGACTTTGAAGACTTCAAAAGCATTAGATAATCGACAAATTATTGAAAAGGCATTGATTGTCCTCTTAGGATTCCTAGCCAGTGGCTTGTTAGGCTTTATCCGCACAGGGGTATTGGCGGGACAATTTGGGACGACATCTGCACTTGATACCTTCGTCGCAGCACAACGCATCCCCGAAATTATCTTTACATTAGTGGCGGGTGGCGCGCTTGGCT
>DIYL01000044.1 GCA_002428985.1 Anaerolineales bacterium UBA6055
GATCTCAGAGGAGCGGATCTCAATGGAGCGTATCTCATAGGAGCGGATCTCAGAGGAGCGGATCTCAACCTAGCGCATCTCAAACTAGCGCGTCTCAATCTAGCGCGTCTCACAGGAGCGCATCTCATTAAAGCGAATCTCTTTAGAGCGAATCTAAGTGGAGCGAATCTCATTAGAGCGAACCTCAGTAGAGCGGATCTCATAGAAGCGGATCTCAGAGGAGCGAATCTAAGTGGAGCGAATCTCATTAGAGCGAATCTCCGTGATGCTAAGCTATTTGACGTAATTCTACCTGACGGCACAAAATGGACACCCGAAACCGATCTCTCCCGCTTTACTAATCCAGATCACCCAGATTTCTGGCAACCATCCTCCGATAACAATTCATAAGGACAGGCACACACGCACCTGCCCCATTAACAAATTAAACCTCAGTCATTCGATTGTTAACAAGCACCCGTAGGTGTGCTAACATATTGGCACACCTTGTTCTCAGGGTGCTTCCCTCCTGCCCGTGGGTTTTTGCGTCGAAACATTAGCCACGGGTAGGAGTTCCACACCACTGGCTAAACTATAATATGCAATTCCTAGACCCGCAAATTGCTATTTCTATTGTTTCATATTTGTAAGATGTTTTGGGATATTCGTAGGGACGAGGCATGCCTCGTCCGTTGTACAAATGGAGATTATTCTTCGTCTTCGGGTGGCGTATAACCACGTATCATATTTCGATCAAATATCGGTTGTAGATCCTTGAATTTCACAACGATTTGATTATTTTTACCAAATCGCTGATGTGGGATTTCTAAATCATTGATTAGTTTTCTGACTAATGAACCCGTGCGGTCAATCAATTCCGCGACATCGCTCACCGACAACAAATCATCCGGCTCATACTGCCGTTTTTCGTCTTCTGCCATAATACCAATTTCCATTGCAAAAAATTTCTCCCATCATACCAAATCCCAACCAATCACCGTAGGACAGGCTTGTAATTTAATCCATTCCACCACTAAAAGTAGTTTTTTAGAAAAGCTATTTGCTGATGGTAAACTTCTTGTGCAATATCATAGCTCCACGGGCTGTGGTCTTGACCTTGGAGGACCATGTAAGGTTGTTGTTTCTTCTTAGTTTCTTCAATCACCTGAGCTACTAGATCTTTGCTTATGTAACGGTCTTTTTCGCCATACACTAAATGAATACCGCCCTGGTAGGATTGCATACATTTGAAGAAATTAGCATTCTTTGCTTCGAACCAAAAGGCTTCATTATACTTTTGCCCGCCCTCCTCCATAATAGGGCTACCTTCACCAGAAAAAGTGGATTTTGGATCAGGAACCCAGAGAAGAATGCAAGGGATATGATCTCGTAGTTGCTCTTGTGCTGCTACAACCATAGTGGTTGTTGCCCCCATGCTTTGGCCAAGAAGTGCAACTCTGTAACCAAGGTCAAGATATTTTGTTGCGAAATAAGTGGTTGTATTTACCCATTCATCAAATGAGGAATCAATATATTCACCTTCTGAGTTACCACTACAGGGTTGATCGAATCTTAAACACGAAAAACCATTTTGAATAAGTAGTCTCTCAAAGTCTACAAAAGTTCGAGCTGGTCCAACAGAACCGCCTCGAAAACCATGACTCATGATTACTATTTTCTTTGTCTCAGAATTAACTTCACTAACAACTTGAAAAACTTGTTTTCCATTTATGGTTTCAAAGCTAACTTTATTGTTCATAATTTTACAGTTTCAATAAATGTACATGGTCACACATTGTATCAGATAATGAAACCTACTAAATATGAATAGAATAGCTCGTCTTCTTGAAAGGCTGTAAGATTTACAACCCGATATCCCAAAAAATGCTCCCATTAATCCTGAACTGGTGCACATACCCACAATTCTGACACTTACATGACACAATATACGCCAACTTTTCATTCTTTAACTTAATGTACGAAAAAATAGTACGTTTAATAACATTGAGGTGCTCACAATTAGGGCATGCGTAGGTACGATGTCGCCCCTGAAAGTACTCGTCAGCCATATTATCTCTCAATACAAAATTAATCGTACCTAGTGTAACAATTCTTATGTTAATTTAGGTATTCCAATATTGTTACTAAGATAATGTGCTGAGCTTTCACTATTATATTAAGTCATATAACTCGGGTGGCGACCGAAATCAACCACCCTGTTATCAATTGAATTGCTATAAAACCTCAGTTATTCGATTGTTAACATGCACCAATGCGTTTATACATTTATGCAATTCCCTGTTAAAATATGTCTAACAGGAAATTGGCTTACGTCCATTTGCTGTCAATTAGGGGCAAGGGGATGAGTTGGTAGCTAGTACCCTTGTCTCGCCTAGATCAGCAAAGTTGAACCAAAAATACACAGAATATACAATTGTAGAGACGTGTGAGCCTATAATACTGGATTGAGGTTGCCAGCCCGAACAGCAAAAAACACTGTTACACCCCGCTAGCAATACATCCATTCTACACCAACTCAGCATCATTTCCTGTTATGATAACGTTTATTTATCGTTACAATTTTATTGACCCATAAGGACAATACCTGCTTTTATCCCCTAAAAATGGCAATATCTCTAACACGTCCCGTGCTACACACCGCAAGTCATCGATCCGCGCTGGCAACAACAATGTATCCATCGTATTCCCAACCAACTGCGGGACTGGATCATCCACGACCATCGAGACCGCTACCAAAATCTCAGCATATGCCCCACCCGGATTCCACTCGACCAATTGTGACTCTTTGAACGTCCGCCAATCACGGGTATACACACAATCAATCGTGCCATCCGTCACCAACTTCGTCTCATATCGCCACTCGTCTTGATACTGGTTGTTCATCCGGCAATACATCCGCGTGACCTCGCGCAATCCATACGGTGATTCAATCACATCACCGACTTTAAATTGCGCCTCCGGTCTCTCCTCAGCATCTTTCGCCAACGATCGATACAAAAAATCACGCGCCTCATCTGCCAGCACAAGCTGGTGCGACGATGCCACCAATGATGGATACCCCAATATGTGCGCTCGTTGTGAAGCCATAACCGTCCTTTCATACAATGTTATGCAACCAACCTAACACAAAACGGATACCAACAGGTAAACCAAGAATCCATGCGACCACCTACCCCATGTCGAGGTCGAACCCCAAATAAGCCCGATCGTCATCAGCAGGTCATCTCATCAAATGTGACATATGCTAAAATACATATACCACTCCGGTGGTGAGGCAGGGTTTCCCCTGTTGTCTTTCTGGTACAGCCAGTTTGGTTGGAAGCCTTTGGCTGGCTGTGCCTTCAAACCTCACCATATCTATTGCATAATTCTATTCACTAGTGCATAGCAATATAGAAAATATACATATTGATATTATAATTAAATTGTTTCTATGTCAATAGTCACTAGTGCATTAAAACTAGCTTCTATTGATATGAATGTAGAACAAATTTACAATTATAGAAAGTGAGATGAGGATGGCTACCTTGCAAAATAGATTAGAAGAATTGCTTCGCCAAAAACTTGATATTGGCTCAGGTGGTCGTTTACCGTCACAAACTACGATTGCTAAAGAAATGGGTGTTGCTCAAACCACTGTATCTCGATGGCTCAATCAAAAGATTGACCGTTTTGATTCAGATACATTAGTGAAAATGTGTACTTATTTGGAATGCAATGTCGGTGATCTCATTTTTCTTGATTTTGATGAGGCTTAATCTCAAATCCGTAGGTACAAGGCGGACTCGAATGTCTACGTCGAGTGCCTTGTCCACTAAGTTCTACCTTTACTTCACAATGTTTAAAATCGCCTCATAATCATAAACAAATTTTAACCAATTAGTTGCATTTTCAGGCGATACACGATATGCTAAAATCACGAGATTCTAAGGACTACTCACACCCTACGGGGTTTCTGAAACCAGCATCATTCATAGACTGGTTATTGTTATACTACAGTCTAAGGACTGTCCACATCCTACGGGATTCTGATTTGATATTTCCCTTTTTAGCGCGCCTATAGCCATCGCCCTACGGGCCTAATTGCTAGTAAATGGCAGTTAGTCAAGTAGGATGTTAAGGGCAAGCACAGCCAATGAGGCATAGACTTTGACCCCAAATCCTTCAGGTGTCACAGCATGAAGCCGTTGCACCCCCATTTTCTCCAGTACACTGTGCTGACTTTCAATTTTTGAGCGATATTTCTTGAGTTGTGCGTGTTCAAACGCAGTGTTTTGCCACAGAAGTCGCTCATGAGTCTCAGGGATAATGTGAATGTCCGCACGGAGTGCCATAGCTTGATGGTCGTGGCTGATGTAAGCACCGTCACCGTAGAGGCTTGCTCCATCGGGCAAGGCACAGATCAGCAATTGTAGAGTGGTCAGCTCATGCCATACCGCTGGCACAAGATCAAATGAGATTGGGAAGCCCTTCTTGTCACAGATCCAGTGTAGTCGCCAGCCACAGAACCATTCACGCTTGGCACTGCATCTGCCTATATAGCCTTTGACTTGAGGGATTTTCTGGCATGCTTCTGCACGTACTTTGTGACAGACCGGTAACGGCATCGTATCTGCAACATAGTAGCGACTGGTTGCCTGCTGTTGACCCCACCACTCTAGAATGTCGGATAGCAACTCACTGGCCTGGTGCACACGGCGATTGAAGCGTGACACACTCAAGCGCGGCACATATCCTAACATCACCAGAATGCCTACCGCACGTTCATGATGATTTTGGAAATATTTCGCTGACATGATGGCTATCGTTAGGATTTCTGCTGTACTGACTCGGGCATGATGATGATCTCGATGACCAATGGCATTTAAAGTATCGTCAAGTGAGCAGTATGTTCCTATAATGTACAGAGCGTTCATGATCGTGCCTCCTGAGTTGTAGTGTGGTAACTTAACTCTAGCACTTTTATGGACGCGATTTACTAGCAACTCAGCCCTACGGGGCACTGAAACCCGCTAATTGCCGCTACTACACTGCTAAGCAAATGTCTGAGGACTAATCTACACATGTACGTGTTCAAACCGTTCCAAATTCAGCGTAGGGCAATCATCAGTTACATCAACAGATATAGACAGCTATACTTTGCACAAAGAAATATTTACAGAGAGGTTAGTGTTATGCGGTTACACAATGTAGTCTCACTTATCACTGTAATTCTTGGCACAAGTATTGTCATTGCACAGACTCGGGTTCCGACACCGATACAGCAGGATTTGCAATCAACAACGACACCTCAGCCCGCCACCATCTACGAACCTGATGAACTATATCCATTAGTGATTGTAGCTGACGAGACGATCTGGCGCGGCGAGATCATTACAGAAGACCGCCTCACAACAACCTATGTTGAGGGACAATTTCTAATGGAGCTGGATAAACCATACAATAACATTACGGGTGATATGAAGGAGGTTGTGGGGAGTGTTGCTTTGTGTGATATGATAGCGTTTAGTCCGATTAATACAGAGTGGGCAGTGAACACAATTCTGCCAAATCGAATTAACTGCGGAAAAATCCCCATGAGTGTGCCACTAGAACAATTTGAGGCAGTTGTCCCTTTTGAGATGGTAGGGTCACGCGGGGCTCTGTTTGTTGAAACAGAAGTTGAAGGCATTTCTATGATGTTACTCATTCTGGAAGATGCTGAAATTCTATCAGTTGACGATGATACAGTAAGACTATTTGTTCGGGATAATTTGCGAACACGCAGAATCTTGGACGGGCTGATTGATGGCGGTGCAACCTTAACACTTAGCCCGCAAGCACCAACCTTCAGCGAGGATTTTTACCCTAATTGGGAAAACTAAAAGAGTTTTTGAGTAATGTCTTTACCCTAACGACCATCGGATAAACCGAGTTGGGTTCCTACTCCAAATGTTGATGAAATCAGCGTTTGGAGTCAAAATTGATTGAGTTAAGATGTTGCTCACCTTGGTAAATGGCATCCTCATCATCCCCGTGGTGTTCCTGAACTTCATAGTCTTGTAAGCGTGACCGACGGTCTTGATAAGTGTTCTCGTGGTAGTTTGTATGCTGTGTCTGGCGCAGATGTTGAAGAGCTTCGCCGATTTCGTGATCTTCGGATTTGCCTAGATTCATCCATAGACGATGTGACGCTAAAACAAACAACCAGACTATGGTCAGTAGTACCGCTGTACCAGCTCCGGCATAAAAAGGGGAATAGAAAAAGTAAGATATCCACACTATAGATGTACTGATTAGAAAAGTTATCACATGCAAATACCAGCGTTTTCGCCGACGATATTGGCGACTAACCCGTTGATATATTTCCGTTTCACTACCGGTCAATCCCTCGGGTATTGCATTAGGTACAAATCCTAGTAATCGCCCTACTGCAATAAAAGGCGAGAATACAAGTTTCTGTAAAATCGTATGAATGAGCCACCACACACCTTGAATAATTGCAATTACTTGATGACTAAACCAATTTGTAATTCCCTTTATAATATTCCATACTACTCCCAACAAACGCCTTAATTGTTTCCACCCCCATCGTATTGGAATAACAACTCCATAACGCAATAAACCCGCTACCAGTGATGACAATATGCTTGGGATAGAGGGCGGTGAAGTTGGTGTATTTTTGCGTTTTTGTTTGTCATAAGTTGTCATCGATGAAATTCCTATATAGATGAAATAGACACCTATAGTCTATCACAGACAAATTTAGTCAGTAGAAAATATCAACACTTACACATGAAATCTGTTATACTACAGTCAACACCCTTCCAAACACCTTTCATGTGTAATCGCCCCAACTCTTGCTTGGGGTGTTTGCATTATCTGCTTGTCCAAGTTATTCCGTACAATAAAATCATCATAATCAACCCAACGGAGTACACGATGGTAACAGCAATCGAACCACAAGAAGTTTTATCCCCAACAGAACGCACCCAACTCGAACAAGCCGAACAACAAATCCAATCCGGCCTGCAGACATTTCTAACCATCGGCAACCAACTCCTGATTATTCAACAAAACAAACTCTATCGCGAAGATTACGCCACCTTCGAAGACTACATGGTCCAACGCTGGAATATTAAATCCAGCACCGGTTATGACTATATCGCTGGGTTTAAATTATCCGAGAATCTTCAAATCTCCACACCTGCGGAGGATATTCAACTCAAACCCAGCTTCACCCGCCTCCTACAATCTTATGATGCTGCCACCCAAGTCAAACTCTATAACAATGCCCTCATCCTTGCCCGTCGCGAAAATAACGAAATCACCGCCCGTCATATCAAAGAATCAATCATCCTCTGGCAAACCGAGCTCGACAAAAAAGCCGTCTACGCCAGCAAATATTCACCCATCATCCAAAAGATGAATAATAACGAAATCACCCCTGCCAAAGCCGTTGAACTCTGCGATACGCTCTCATCACTTAAACCATCTGTTCGTGGGGATATGCTCATCCGCCAAGTGACCGATCCCGCTCTCATGCGCCTGATGGACAAAAAACACAAAACCAACACCTATCACGAAGCCATTGCCTCCGGGCATATATCTGTTTGGTATGACGATCTCCAAGACTACCACCAACTCCCACTCTCACAATGTAATGCCCACCACTTCCAACAAGCCCTCAACGAATCCTACGATAATCGCCTACAAGAACGCCTTACACAAAACGCCACCGAGCAGGGCATCACAATTAAATCTTGCCTCATCCACTTCGGCGACCCCGACGAAACCATCAAAGAACTCATTAACGCCGGCGCATCGCAAGACCACCTCCAACAACTCGCAACCGCCATCACCAAATACATCGCCCAAATGGACAAAGACCGTAGGGACGCATAACAATGCGTCCATTTCAAATAACTTAACTTCAGTATCAACTATGGTATATTAGATTAATAGATACCAAGTGGAAAGTGAACAATAATGCCATACCAACTAACAGAACTAATCCACAGACGAGTTTTTTATCAAAAAGTTGATGGCGAGTATACTACACAAGAATTAAATGAGGTTAGTGTGACGGTTAGAGGATGGCTTGACAAAGCAAATCATGAGGAAGTAATTCTTATCGTTGATGTATCTGACGTAACGACATTACCCTCCAATGTTTTCGACTTGCAAAAGGCGGTTAAGCCCATAATGGAGCACCCAAATCTTATTGAAATTATTACATTCGGTAAAGGCGATACGATCGGTTTACAATTTCTAGTCAATAATGTTTTGCCATTATTCCAGAGCACCCCTTTCAAACTAGTAAATAACTATCAACAAGTTATTGAATACTTCACAGGCAAATACCCAGACCTTGCTGATAAATTACCCAGTACTCGACCTTAATTCCACACGATCACCAATCTCGTATCAACATCTACAAAATCGCTAACACCGCATCTCAAAAAAACGCTATACTACAAACATCCCTTTAAAAACGAAAAACCCCTCCGGCAGAGAGGGGCTTTGTTGAAAAAGGGCAAAACGAATTTGCTACAATAGTATAACACACGAAAGGGCAAAACAAATGACAGTGAAAATATCGGTACTCGGACGTAAAGGTGGTGTTGGTAAGACAACAATTGCCAAAACGCTTGCTGATGGTTGTGCCAAGCAGGGCTTAAGTACATTGTTGATTGATGCAGATGGTCAAGGTAACGCATCAACGGGTATGAAGATTAACAAACACGATGCTTTTTATCAATTGATTATGGAAGATGCTGAATGGAATGATGTCATCATGCAAGTTCCAAGCGAACATCTTGAAACAGATAAACTCTTTCTCGTTTCTGCTTCCGACGCACAAATGCGCGTGGAAAATTACCACCCAAGTGTTCCGGGAGATTTAACCATCACAGATCGTATTTATCAACGATTCGCTGAATTAGACGGGGCATTTGATGTTGTTGTTGTAGATACATCACCAAGCATCAACCAAGTGAATTCTGCACTTTACTATGCGACTGATTATGCCTTGCTACCAGTTCTCTGCGAGAAAGACCCTATCCTTGGTCTAAACAGCACGATCAACTATCTTGAAGAAGCCGAGCGCTTTGGGCAAGAAAGTAATATTCCAGCTATTCAAATCCTCGGTATCATTCCTAATATGTATAGCCGACGCGAAACAGTACAATCAACAAATTTAGGATATATTCGTGGACGCTATCATGAATATCATACGTTTGATCCGATTGATAAAAAGACAATCTGGAAGCAAGCAAGCCAATTAGCTGTGTCAATCTATAATGTGGATACCAACATGCTTGAACGCCGCGACCAAAAAACTGCAATCAAACAATTCAAACCGATATTAGATCGAGTGATTCAACTAGCACATGCCGAGGTAAGTGATGAGCAATAAGAAAAAGAAATTCGCTGATGCTTTCGATGATGTACCTACCACAGGAAGTATCCCACAACCGGATCAAGTGTATCCATCACCAGTGAAGATGGTCCCAACTCGATCTAAGACTAAATTGGATTCATTCGGGCATAATACCAAAGTCGTTGATGGCAAGCAACTAACTATTCCTAATAACATTAACGAAGATCAATGGAAAGAAATCGGTATCAATATCCGTCAACAAACTGACAAAATCCAATGGGTGATTGGAGACTGGATGTTATTTGCTGAACGTCAATGGGGCGATGGGGATGTCGATGGCAAACGCTCAACACGTATTCTTGATATAGCCGAGGAAGTAACCAATTACTCTCGTCGGTCACTCAAGCGTTTCAAAAACATGTCGGAATTCTATGATGGAGTAAAGTTCCTCCGGTGGAACTGTGCTTATTCACTTCATGTTGTCATCTTTGAAGAAGTAGATGAAACTGTACGTAATGTCATAGCCAATGACATCCTCAAAGAAGCTACTGAACACAAATGGTCAAAACGGAAGCTGTACGAAGAACTGCAACAAGAAAAACCTGCTATTGCAGAATCTGTAGAAACCGATACGCAACCATCTCGAATTCCATCTGCAAAAAACCGTTTTGATAAGCACATCACAAAAACACAATTCAATCGTATGTCATCAGATGAGCAAGTTGATTTTGCAAATTGGATGCGTGAAAAATCTCAACAAGTGGATGGGTGGTTAGACGACCAATAACCCAAATATCCCAAGTCACCCGCCCTACCCACCTCCCCCACCGAGGCAGGGTAGGGGGTAAACATGTAAAAACAGGCGAAAAATGCCTGTTTTTGCGTTAATTGTGGACAACAACCACCAATTCAATCGCATTCGCCACAGCCGGTAAATTACCACCAGCATTCAACGAAAATACAAAATTCACCGATCGCGCTCCGACTCCAACAATCTGTTCACCAGCCGGTGTGCCATCAGCTAATTGTGATGCCAAACTTGGCAAATGCGAAAATGTCGCGGTTTGGTTCGTCCGGTTCATAATTTCACGCGCCACACCACCATCTTCCGTCGCGACCACATCCAGACCACCACCAGCTAATGCTGTAGTTAAGTCACCCGAATAATTGATGCCAATCGCATTAATCACACCATTGATTGCACCTGTTTTTGCAGTCACATTGGCTGCCGCCGTAAATGTCACCGGAACTCTAATTTCACGCACCTTATGTGTCATAATAACCCTCGGTCTCTAATCTGTACAATTCGTCAACTCTCATTGTAAATCCATCCCAATGCACGCAGGTAACTTGACACCACAATAAACTTATCGTAATCTAGGTATACTTTGAATAAAGCATAGGAAAATACAATGACACAAAAGGTACTATCACTTAAACTGACCGAAGAAGAAGCCAAAGTAATTGAACAACTAAAAGGGGATATGAAAAACGCTGATTTTATACGTATGGTTTTACGGACTTCTACATTTGTGGATGACCGCACTCGTCAAATGGGCTTAGATACACAATGGGTGTTTAGAAATAAAAAACACGGTGGCAAGCGCACCGGCGCAGGCAGACCACCCGGCAGTCCTAATGTAAAACAGCCTCCGACACATCAACCGGACGACCTGTCATAAAGGTCATTAGCTGGTTCATCGCATGATTATCAGATTGACCCGTCAACCTGAATTTAATCCGACCGTCATCAACTGTATATGTCCGATGCCCCGTGCGTTGGATGACCAGATCATCAAAATCAAACCCATCTGTCACCAATAGGTTTCCCGGCTTGCGTTTCCATGCCATCGCCTCATGCCAGCTGGGGAACACACTCAACGGGTGCGGTATCTCAGATAATTCCTGAATCGTCTCAGCTTCCATCTCTGGTAGACAACTGTCCGTCCAATGATACGTCATCCGTACCTCAGCTTCTCTTAAATCACCCGTATTTGGGTCAAGCAACGGCGTGTACCCTAAAAAGAAACTTTGCTCTGTCGGGTCAGGCAATCGCTTTTCTGTTTTAGGCTGTAGCAGGGCATCTTTTTTAACATCTGTCTTCACTTTACCCCATTTGGTGTACGGCAGTGGTTTTGGTTTTATTCGCACACCACCCGGTTTAACCCATTCCATCGTAATACGCCTCCAAACCTTGCTTTATTGCACATGCAATCGGGTAGATTACCTGCGGGACAACACCATTGCCAAGCAATCCAATACGTTTGCGACGATCTCGTAAGTACCGCCGATCTGCTGTAATCGGTGGATGATATTCATAAGGCTCAGCACCTCGTCCTGCAGGGAACTGATGCAAGTCCAGCCGATAGGCAGACCCATGAGAATTTCCACCCAATACGGGTTCAGTTGTAAGTTCGGGTCGGGATGTCGCACTACTTGCCCCCGTAAATTTCCGCGTTCCAAATCGTGTTGCTGAGATTTGCTTCCCAAACCGCCCGTGTCTTTTGCTGCACTCGCAGTCGGGCTTGCCCAATTTACGCCATTTAACACTTGATCGTTTAAATTGTGACTCCAACCTTGTTTGTCTTTGCGTACCAGTCTCCCGTCTCCCGGCTGAGAACCGTTCCTCGAATCGCGATTTTGTGGTGTCGCCCAATTCATAGCATCCACATCGCTGTATCGCGGAGTAGGGTACATCAACACCTCGTTTGCCAAACCGATGGCGGAACTTGTACCATCTGCGTTCTTCTGCCGGATCGAACCCGTCTCCGTCTCGTACAACTTCTCTGCATTCATCGTCCGTGGGTCGGCATCCATCGCCGTAGGCGTGACATGCAGTTGCACCAATCGCGCCAATCCCACACTGCCGTCTACGCCGTTTTTGTTTATCTTTCTCGGCATACCAGTCGAAGTCACACGGAAGGTATCGTTCTCGCCAATAATTGCGCCAGCATCCGCGTCTGCTTTTGTCGGTGAAGGATAATGTTTCACCTGTGCCGATAGTGCCATTCCGCTGTCTTGGCTGTTCTTCTGTCCCCGTTCCTGCGACCTCGGTGTACTGTACATCGCCTGCGCGTACAGCCCATTCTCTCTGATATTTGAGACCAGACCGGATTTGATGCCATCGTTCTGTATGACGGTATGCCACAAGAAGCCATCGCTCACGTCGATGGGGCGCACCAACGTCTGACGCTCGTACACAATCCCATTCCGCATCGTACCCGATTTCGGTAATCTTCCTGAGTAGCTTTGCAAACTCACTCCCATTAAAGGTTGTTGTGTCACCTGTTTGATGTTCGTAAAAAATGACATAACAATAAAACTCCAAACATGCTTTTATATTGCCAACATTATTTTTCACCCAACCCTTGAGGATCTCGAGTAGGGGAGTGTGCATCGTCAAAAATCCGGGCACATTCTCCAAAAATGCAATCTGCGGTTTGACTTCTTCAATCACGCGCATCATCTCTTGCACAAGGAATCGCTCATCCTGTGACCCGCGTCGTTTGCCGGCCACAGAGAATGGTTGACATGGGAAGCCTGCTGTAATGACATCCACATACGGCAAATCATGACAATCATGAATATCACCATACAGGGCTACATCAGGGAATCGTTTGGATAGTACCGCCGAAGCATAATCATCAATTTCGACCTGCCACAACACCTCAAATCCAGCCGACTCAAACGCCAACCCAAAGCCTCCATACCCTGCGAATAATTCCCCAACCGTCAATGTCATCGTGTAAACCGCCGTATCTTGCCCGACTTAAACTTGATCCCATATGCCTTCAACAAACTATTCTCTGATAGCGCATCCAACCGCACTTGGAATTCTTTCTGGGTAGCCCTATACCACTGCGTCCCTTCAATTTCCTTCACACGTGTCCCTTTGTGGATGACAACCACCTTGCCACTGTATCCGGGGAAGCCCGATACATCCAACGTATTCGGCTTCGTCCGCCGACCTCTACGCATCCGTATCGGGGGTGAAGTTTTTTTCTGGGTGAAGGCTCTGCGCCCCTCACTGATGAGATGCCACACAAAATGAGGTTTGCCCGATGGATCAATCACTGTGACAAATAGCTCAATCTTGACACCCTTCCGCCGTGAGACCGATACCTGAGACTCGACTTGTACATCAGCATCACGGAATCCGGGGTACTTCGACCGACCACCACCAACATACGCTGCGCCACCCGCACCAAATTGTGTCGAGTATTTCAGTGTCTGCCGGATGATCTGTTCTGCCATATTCCCAGCCGTCACCACAAATCGGTCAGCTTCATCCTTGAGGATCGCTACCAGATCATCGACCAAGCTATTACGATGTCGCCTTGCATAATGTTTCTGTGTCATCGTCGCCTACCTCTACTCCGTGGGGCTTTGGCTTGTGATTTCTTCTGCTTTTCACGCTCACTATTCATCTTGAGCTCAGTTGCATAGCGTGTCATGCCTTCAATCGCATTATGGATACGGTTATAAGCAATAATCCGCCCACGCTCTTTAAGTGACATCTGTCGCCATTCAGATAAACCCACTTGAATCATGCTTGCAGTTTGCCAATATTCATCACTCGCATATTTCAACAACTGCGGTCCCAACAACTTATCTAACATCTCTTGTGGTGGGTTGGTCTTTGTCTTCCGCTTGCCCGACTCAATCAGTGCATCATACCGTTCCGCTTGTTCTTCAAGGAGATCAATAATCCGTATCCACTGTTCATCAATCGGCTCAGTAATAACCACATCACCATAGATGCGATGAGCAACCGCCCCGAACTCATGTCGCCAATACTCAACCCACTCAGCTAGGTGTAAGAAAGTTTGGATCTTGAGGATCACCACCTTCTGGTAAAGATGGTGTTTCATCACCCACACCCATAAACTGATCATCAACCTGTTGGGAGAAGGTAGGGCAGATTTCGGTAGAGAAATATTCAATATATGGCAGGCGCATTTCAGCCGGATTTTCACGCATACGTCGGTGCGGTGTTGCCGAGAACAGACTAATTTCGGGATCTTCAAACCATTCTTCAATATAGGTCTCCAAGTCAGTTTCGATTTCCCGATCACCGACCTTGCCTTTGTCAATCAGCTTTTGAATGTCTTTAATGAAGTTTACTTTGGTCTTACTCGGAACGAAGATATTCTCAAACCGCGCCAAAAAGACGGCTTGTTGATATGTTTGTTCATCGTCAGCAGAATGTGAAGATTTCACACCATCTAAGATTCTTAAGACTGTTTGTTTATCGTCACGTGACAAACTTTTAAACTGGCGGACATTAACCCCTAGCCTGTTACAAATACGCATCACATCATCATCGGTAAATGTAATCATGCTTGGATTTTTAATACCACGTGTCATCTTGAGGTCACGATAATATCGTTCGATTGTTTTCTTCTCATGCTCGACCTCAACTGTCAAGCCTTCTGTCACTGTTACAACTGCAATTGTTTCACTCATCGGTCACTGTCCTTTAAATGCAAAATAGGAATACTCAGTAAGTATCCCTATCCTATATGTAATCTTGTATGGGGTGGTAATGCTTAGACGGTCGCTGCAATCGGGTTGATATAGATGATTTCGCCACCAGCCGTCACACCAGCGCCAAAGTTCGGTTCGTTGTAACGCATCAACATTGTGAGTGCCATAATATTGCCACTTGGCGCACCACCATCAAATGCCAGTTCAGAGAACTCCAAGCGAATAGTATCCAACGTTAGCAAGCTACGTTCAAATATCTTGGTATCAATACCAACCATCACACGGAAGTCATTCCCAGCAATCGCCCGAATTGTGCCACTACCGGCATTGATTTGGCTTTGTGTATATTGGTTGCTGGCTGCTGCCCGTGTCGCTTTACGATGTTCTGCAAAGTATCCACTTGCACCACCGACCGCCACATGGTTGTCACCAAGAACTTTCACAGCTTGTAAGTTAGTCGAGCTTCCGGGCAGATACGCACTTGCATCACTGACGTTTGCTGAGACCACGGTCAACAAATTACCACTCGCTGTCACCACATAAACCACATTATTGTCGCTATCAGCATCCATATCACTAATGTGATTGCTAGTGACGGCATGGGTAACTTGGCTGATAATCGCCGGATCGAGGCTATTTGAGGTGTAGATAACCCCACCTTTACCACCGAAGTAGAATGTTCCGTCTAATGCCGCACACGCATACATCGGAATACCAATGGCATCTTCAACTGTGACCGCACCATTAACATATGCCCATACACCGCCGTCCGTGGCTGTGCCGGGGTCAGCGTCATTTGCCCATGTACCCACAACAATACCTTGTGAGCGCACCAGCGACGTGATGATACGACCACTACCAATGGATGGTGTAATTTCGTCATCCGTGTCCCAACGGTTAGCATATGCATCAGAACTTGATGATACCAATCCCAGATATGCATCTGTTGCATCGTTACCTGCCACCATGATGTCTTTAGGTGTGAAGTTACTCTCCAAAAAGCCGTTCGCATCACTACCGGTGAAGCCAACCGCATACAATGGGGTCGAGGCAAGTGTTTTCACTTCCGCTGCCTTTAACGGTTTTTGTTGCCCAACGTTTGACGCTGTGCCAGTTGTCGTTGCGCCTTCTGGCTCGTCAATCTCTGTGTTGGATACCGTCAACACACCACTTTCAACAATCGGTCCCAACGCTGCAGTTGTTCGCATGATTTTTGCGAGGTTTTCAGTGTAATCACCAGTATCCCGAACCGCAAAAAAGTTACGTTTATCACGCCCCTCGCGAATTTCTTCTAGTTGAGAGTTGTCAAATGCTGGTATCGTAATCGTAAAACTCACACTGGTGATGGTTTCTGGAACAATCTCTATTGTTTGTTGTTCGAACTCTTTATTTTCATCGTTCCACAACAAATACGGATACTCAACCCGATCAGTGGTTTCCGGTTCGTCGATTTCCAATGTATGGCTATCTAACGCTTCCATCTCTGGGTATTTCGGTCCATCCATCATCAACCGTGTTTTTAATGGACGTTTGACGCTTCCGCTTACGCCTCCGGGTGTTCTTGCCATGATATAGATCCTCTCTCTTTATGCTGTCAGGACCTATGCCCCGACGATTTTATCCGTAAATCGAGGAATCGCCGCCGTTGCTGATCGGTTAATCTGATCTGCATTGTCCGGGTAACGTTCCCGTAATGTCGCAGCAACATCAACCATAATCCGTTGTACAGCCACTTGCACCCGTGCAGGTTTCAAGTCCTGTGGGTCTTCCTCTTTGACTTCTTTTAATTGTCTCACCCATGTCTTAACATCGGGTACATCATCTTTCTCGACCGCCAATCCAACTGCCTCAAAATCCTCAGCTGTCGGGATCACTCCCTTGAGATAAGCGGATAGGGTAGATTTCTTTTTGAGATCAGGCATTGGAATATCGTTGTTGTCTGGTTGTTCACTCATGGGTATTTACCTCAATATATTCAAATCGATACAATCTGCGTATGCTTCAACAATACCTTGTAAAATCGGACGACCATTTAATTGACTACGCACATGCATCGGCACAATGATGTCAAATCGACCACCTGTCGTACTCCCATTTCGTAATGCCATTGGATCAGCAGTTTGCGTTTGTGGCACATCCTGATACATCCGTAGGGTAGGCAGGAACAATCCGTTACACCCATACAATCGGTCGAGCTCGTTATCATTCCAATCTATTTTTAATAACGCACTAGCAATCTTACAAATAATATTTTTTATGGTGGGGTCAACCTGTCGATCGACAAGTTCATACCCTGCGATATAGTGGATCGTATGCCCGATGATACGCTTGCTATTGCTATACCGCTTTTTCACACCATCCACACATTCAATCTGTTGTGCCACGACATAATCATTATGCTGTTCAACATCCACTGTCAGGTAAAATGGGCGTGTTGACGATGGCATTTTGTCTAAGGCGGTTTCTTCTAGCGTGTAATATCCATGCTGGCAATCATCTACACTGCGGACGTACACTGCAACCGCACTCACATAGGTCTCCGCTGTGTGTTCCAGACGATCCGGTTCACGCTTTTCATAATGTTCCGGTTTCACAAACAAATAAGCGGGTGCGCGCAGTGTCGCGTCTGTGCCACTTATGGTTATCTCGACCGGACGAATTTCATGAATTTGCTTTGGTGTACCACTATAACCACCATCAGTTGCCGTCAAATACACCAACACATCATCACTATTTGTACCAATAGGTACAGTAAAAGTTGTTGTGAAGAAATCGAGGAGTGTATCACCACTTTCCCTCGTCAACGTCACATCACCTTCATTAGTAGCGGTATATGTCCATATACCCGGTTGAATGATGCGCCCAATCGTTGGTTTGATGGAATACGGCACACGTTGATTAAATGTGGGTTTATATTTATGATATTCGCTCATCACTTGCCGTGGGGCAGGGGATAATCCTGTCCATGCTTCAAACAGCCGTTCCGCACTCTGCAAGCCCGACCGTAGCATATCCCGTGATAGCCATCCCATATGACTATTGCTTTTGGGGTTCGGGATTTTTTGATACGGATACTCGACAAATACCTCGCAGGCATTATCTTTCAAGCGGTTGACATTATCACCGTCATAATCCACCTGCGCCAACAAATACGGGTCAATCCCTAAGAATTCCCCGAACTCAGCTAAAGTCACAAGTGTTCCACTACGCATGATTATTCCTCCGCACCTGTGGAGATTGTAACTGCCTGAAGACCCATCCGTACCAGCACATAGATACCCGCCATAGCAAAGGCCAAAGGCAAATCAAATCCACCCGTGATAACAAATACCACCACAATAGATACCCAGAGACTGAGGCATTTATAGCACTCGAATAATTCCTTTAAACTCTCGAAGAAACTACTCAAACCATAGCGTTGTTTCTCCATCATCCGTTCACCCAAACCCTGCAGACCACTACGGAGGTAATCAAATGTCCATAGTGGTCCCGATGAGTCAACAATCACGGTCGTGATATAGAAGATGATGAAGAAAATCAGGACAAACTTATCCACCGATAACCTCTCTAATTCGGTCTTGAATATCGGCTTTTAGGCTTGCACCTTTTAGATTGATATTCCACTGAGTCGCATAATCGCGTAACTCATCTACAGTGGCGTTATCCACGTCAAAGTCAAATGGATGATCCGCATTTACAGCTTCATCAGCAGGTACTTCGAGTTCAGTGTGAACTTGATCTGTAGGGACGTGCAACTGTGCGTCCAAAGTAGGGGAGGTTTCAGTTTCATCAACAGGTTCGACTTCTGGTTCGTCGTCAGCAAACCAATCCCGATACCGACTATCTGCCCGCATCCAGTCTTTTAATGCCCGTGGCACATCTTGTTGACGATCCGTAATGCTCAATGTGCGACTATTCGCCCGAATACCCCGGTAGACGACCATCGGTAGGATCACCTGTTTAGGTAATCCCACCTCGGTTTTTAAGTTCAACGCTACCGGATCAAATTTTGTGTTGTCTTTCTCATCCATCGGTTGTACATATCCTTTCAGACTCACGGTCTGTTTTGATCCGCCTCATTTACCCATATGCCAAAACCTTAACTGTGAAGGTCTGTACCATCAATTTCAACATTACTCACTAAGGCTTTAACCCATGTTGTGCTAGAAATGTTAGTTACTTTCAACCACAGATGACGCGCTGTTGCAAGGACACCGTAATACGCCATGATGGTGCCTTTCGCACAATCTTGTGCATCGCCAACAGTTGTAAAGAACTGTTGTAGCGCAACGGATTCAAAGTTGTTTCGAATCGTACTATGCGTTTCTGCCAACAATGTATCACTTTCTGGCATACCATATTGACGTACAGGCGTTGTACCGATCGCGCCCAATGAGTTGAAGTAATCATTCATATCCCAGAATGCCAACCCATAAGTTGGACGACCCGCGATTTGACGTGGTCCAAAGTAGAGGGTGTTTGCTCCAACATGTTGGCTTTCAAGTAAAGCAAATGTTTGGTTGGATGGATACAATTCACCAACTTGACCGTTAACCAGACGGCGATAACGCTCACGTAAAGTCTGATCAAATTCGCCATTGAGGTTGCATGGTTGCATACAAGCGGCTGTTTTCAGGAAGCCTCGACCTTTACCATGTTCGATATGCATTTCCCACACATCGACACCACCAGAGACATAATTTTGCTCGACCTTGATGATCCATAATTCTTCAAGGAATTCAGCAAAGTTGAGATCTGCTGGTACATCGTAGGTTTCACCCCATAAGGTCACGGTTTGTCCTGCGACAGTGACTTCATCCGGCCCTGCGACTGCATTTGCGTCTTTACCACATAAAACAGCCCAATTGATGGTCTGTGCAATGTTGTTCTCATCCCCACATGCGACGTCACCGTCCGCCCATCCATCGTCAAGCTGAGTATAAAATCCATCAACTTGGAATTGGTTGGCATAATCGCCCCGGAGGGCGGAATAACTTAATGTTTGGCTATACGCCATATACACAGCTGCCATTGCAAAACGCATGAAGTTAATCGCATAAGGATTACCTGCATCAATGACCATGCGTCCGTTGCTCGGTGTCAGCAAGTTACCTAACTGAGCCGTGGTTAAATTTCGCTGTTTAGCAAACAATGGGATCAATGATGTGAGTTCAAGCGTTTTTGTCCCCATCTTGATCTTTTTCTGATTCGGGGCGATAAAATCGCAAGATGTCATCGCACTATCAACCTCTGCCACATCGCATTCATCGACAATCATTGTTGTATCGATGCCAATGGTTTGGGTCTTAATAGCGGGAACAGTTGTGCCGTTTTCCCAACGTCCAAGATAAACGGGGAAGTTGTCCATAACAGCATCGGCAGGGCTATATCGACGCAAATCCGAAATTGGGAAATGCACATCACGATACAACACATCAGCATCTGTCAGTTGAACGGTATCTAAGCTAAGTACATCAGTAGTCATAGGATTCTCTCTCTATACTAAGTCGGTCAAGACAAGCAATTAGTCGTCAATGATTTGACGACTCATACTTGCAGCAAGGGATTGTGCAGCTAAGTTACCCCCCATCTGAGGTAACGATATTCTTTGTTGTTGCGGGTTAGGGTTTGCAACCTCTGTTTTACGTTGCGAGAAGTGCATCGGGTTTTGATCCTCAACTTCACCAAACGCCTGATTCATAAACGCATTACTCACCATCGGATTATGGTTACTCACAGGCACAGTCTGGACTTGTTCATTATTCAAAACGCGCAATTTGCTATCCAAAGTGTCTTGGTTTGCTTGCACCCCTTGTAAGCCTGTCGCCATTGCCTTCATAATCTCGAACAACTGTGCATTCTGCGCTACGAGTTGTGCATTTTGCGCTTCCAGTTGTGCGACACGATCTTGCAAACCGTCAAATGCTTCTGTGCTAGCTGGCACAGCCTCAGCTTGTGCCGATTGCAAGGCATCAACTTGTTGTCGCAACGCATCAATATCAGCTTGTGCAAGAGGTGTACTTGCGGGTGGTGCATCTGCCGTCTCATCATGTTGTACGACATCATTTGTTTCTAATGGGTCCATGATTAATCTCTCCTCAGAACCTATCTTGCTAAGATACGAATTCCCCAGCTGAACAATTTTGCTGGGAATAACTTCAATCGGGATGTCGTACCGCTGTACGGTTTCATCCGCCATATTGAACAATTCAAATAAATCACCATGCACACTGTCATCAAACATCGCTTGAGCGAACTGTTTGTGTAATCCATCTGGTGTCAAGTTGCCCTCTGTCACAAAGTCAACTTGATGCAGTTTGGTGATTCGTAAAACGGGGTAGTCATAAATAGCACGTGTGGGTTTACCGTTCTCAAATTCAATACCGTCCGGTGGATTATCAGTATCAAATTCTGTGCCATCATCGAGCACCCATGCTTTATAGCAATTTACAACCACACTTTCGGCGATAGCAAACGGTTCGTCTTCCGCCATATCCATCAAATATTCAAGTGGATCATGGTCAAAGGCCGGACTTTTGGAAGCGGGTAGCATCAGATGAGCATCATGTATCAACCGATCCCCAACCACACGGAAGTTTTTCCCCCAAGCAACTTGTTTCCCCATTGCATTTTCACTCGCACCGGGATGACCAAACCGCATAATGACCCCATGTGGTTTCGCGTTGCCGAGGTCTTGTGTCTCCTGAAGCGAAATTAAATCAACCCCAAGAAACCGTGAATCTTGTCCGGGGCCAATCTGCATTGCCACCACATCACGGATGATTTTGTTCTCTCGGTCAACTTTACTTTGTGAGGTAATCCCCACACGTTGCTGATTAAATCGCATTCGACTTGGCATAACTTAACCTCTCGGTATCGGTCCTGTATATTGTCCGCCTCGTATTTGTAGCGGACTCCATAAACTGGCTCGGTCTTTACAAGTTTGGCAATGCTCCGCGATACCAAGTGTCCAGTACGCATCTACATTGCCGTCACCGGGCAACTGACGTAAGTCCCAATGACATTTGCAACCTTTGTTACATAGTGTAGTCCCATCAGTAGGGTAGGCGGGTAATTCCACGCCATATGCCGAGGCATTCCCTTGTTCAGCACTTTCTCTAGTGCCGTTGATGATGCTCCCACTATAAACGCGGATCTGTCCTGCCGAGTAATTTCCATCGCCGATCCGGTCACTCAGGCTGTCAATTTCATCAAAATGCTTCTGAATAATGCTGTTCAGTCGGGAATAATCGACTGGTGTCATCACGTTATGTCCACCGCGCATCATGACAAATTGATGCGTATCGGTTGTTTCGGCATAATATTTCATACGTTGGTTGTACTGCTGAAGGGTAATTTGACCTGTTACCAACCGGTTCACCAACAAATTGATTTCCAGTTGCCGTGATGCTGGCATCATCTCGCGCATTTCAAGCAATTCATCATGCTCGACCACCCGTGTCTGACCACGTGCCACCCGATTACGTGGGCGCAGGTAATACAAACCGACTGGCATCCATATCCATAGATTCAGATTGTCGTCATCATCTTCTGTGCCGTCTTCCACCTCGACCGCCCGTAACATCCCCTCATATACAGGGAATGCCTCGTCAAACTCGTCGTCTTCGACTGCTTCGGCGTTTGGCTCAGGCTCTGGTAGGGGATCTCCCGCACCAATTGGGGTAATTGCCTCAAATTGATACTGATACGCTCTCAACATCGCATTAAAATCAGGCAACTGACGCAACGGGGCGTTCATAATTGGGTCTTCTGGGGTCGAATCATCATTCGGCGTAGCTGATCCGGCATCAGTGCCCGTATCTGGGATCTCGAAGATGTCGCGGTTAATAATTCGCCGTATTTCTTCTGCTGTAAAGTACGGGGCTTCACCTTCTTGACGTGAACTGTTTAAATCTTTCACACCCGTAGCAAATTTACTGAAAGTCTCGATATTCAAGCGTTGTTTGCGGTCATTCGGTGATTTTACCGTCACCGATACCCGTTTATAGATCCGTCCGAGCGCAATGTAACAATGCACCCACACCACTATCGCTACTTTGGTCGGCTGCCGTACCTGCTTGCGCCCCATATCCCACACCACCACGGATAACGAGTGCCGACAACGGATCACCAAACGCATGAGCAATCACATCTTCGCAATACTCACGCCATTCTTGGAAGCTAATCCCATTGTCCTGTCGTAGCGACATATGTACCATTTTGATGTCGTTGAGAGGGGAGGTGATGATGGTTGTACCTTTCGTCAGCACATTACCCATCTTCTTGTTATCTTCAGCGGTTTTTTCAATCTGCGTTTTAATAAAATTTGCACCTTGTTGAATACCACTGATGCCGATAATGCCATCTCCGGGAGCATTCATCGCGAGCTCTAACCGACGATCGACGATCAAGATATGTTCTGCCAAGATGCCAAGCAGATTCCATAATGTCGATGTCCCGATGCCACCCATCTGCGAATACGACAAAATCACCGGCAAAATATACGTCTGATGCAACAACACCCACACGTAATCGTCTTTCCCGCGTTGGACTCTGTACCAATACGGGTATTGCGCGTTGCCAGTGGGTTCAAGGTCGAAAACAGACGGTAAATAGGGCACAGCCGTTCCGTGTTTCTGCCAATCCACCTCTAAGCGATACTTTTTGGTCTTACTCTCATCGCCGATCGGAATGACATTTAATCCGTTCTCTTTCCATAACGAGAAGTCCATCGTAATCGGCACACTCGCAATCGGCGTACCTCGGTTGTAGGTGTGTAACCCATACACCATCTTTTGAATGGCATCGGTCACACCCATAGGGGAGTCGTTAAACCGTGCAATCGCATCCCGTGCTGTTTTGACAGGCGTTTTCTTGCCGGTTAATTCGATTGTCGCTGTTTTGGCTTTGGTCAGATGTTGCCGGAGCATGCCTGTTATTTGTGGCATAATCACTGTCGCCACACCCACATTCGCAATATTGCCATCTGCGATATGTCCCATAACAAGGTCGTCCCAGCCACCGCCTTTTTTCGGGAATCGTGGGACTAAGGTATCTTGATCCCGATAAATCGCATGACCAAAGTTATACCCGCGTTGGCTCAATCCATTCTCTTGAAAATACCCCATGTAATTGTCGTAGGTATTTAGTATCGCGCTATTTTGCGCGTAAGTATTCGGGACCCAAAGTCCGTTTTTATCTATGACATACCCATTTTGATGTCCAACGTTGTTCATGAGCCACCTTAAGCAATCTGTGTGCCATGCGGTACATACAATCCATACCGCGCTGCATCATAGGCATCGTCGCCACCTTCGCCATCCGCTTCACAATCCGTCTTGAGTACGTCTTCGGCATTATGTGGGTCGGGTTCAAGCGTAGCAAGGCAGTCGATAAGCCGTGTACAGTTGTCGCCAATGTACCATGAGGGGAGCAAAGTCGGGTTATTTTCAGGTTTTGCTTCAGGATCACCCAACAATTGTGATATAAATCGCGCCCCTTCCACACGGCTACCGGGCTGGGTCCATGCTGGGACAAGCGGAATACCCAATGAAAAATATTTCTGTGCCACCGTATTCGGTTGTCCCGGCAACATCCGAAACGCATCACCACCGGCATAACAGATGATGTCCCGCTTCTCATACACATCAATTGACTTCAAATACGAGATAACATCCGGGGCAATCTGCTCAGGTTGCATCATCCGGTGGGCAAACTCTTTAATTGTATAAGTGTTTCCTTGTGTGTCCTTCACATGGACATGGAAGACGTTCCAGTGGCGGAAACCAATATCCAACGACATCCACAACTCCCAATCTGCAGGGATGTCTGTCAAATCGTTGAACAAAACATCATTCAGCTTGTCAATAACATGGGCATCATGCCGGAAGGTTTCAAAATATGCACCTGCCGATACATCCCAATCACCATGTCGCCATGCTTTTTTCTCTGCACCACGGAGGTTATCTAACTTATCCGCGTAGTCTTCATCGACGAAGTGGTTATCATCAACCGTAGCAGGAATAAACTTGGTTTGTCCCTGTTTCTCTATATGATCGTATCGTTCGGGGTCAACAAAATACTTTTTGTACCATCCATGTCCTTTTCCTAAAGGGTTGGTACTGTTGTACATCCGTGGTCGCCATCGCGGGTTATCTGTCCGGTTGGTCAGCCCGATTTTGTCATAGGCTGTTTTACTGAGATGTGTTGTTTCTTCAATCACCACAATATCGTATTCGATACCCTGATAATTTAACGCCTCTGCCTCGGTCTGGAAGTGGCCGACAATAATCTTCGATCCATTGTTGAATGTAATGGTTGGGGT
This sequence comes from Anaerolineales bacterium UBA6055, assembly GCA_002428985.1. Taxonomy (GTDB): domain Bacteria; phylum Chloroflexota; class Anaerolineae; order Aggregatilineales; family Phototrophicaceae; genus UBA6055. The sequence continues at coordinate 25,173 of DIYL01000044.1, forward strand.
AGGGGATTCCACATAATTATATTGAAGCCGATCAAGTGTTGGGTCGAGTTTATTTTTGCTGTTGACCTTTTCAACTTGTCCTAAAACCGCTGTAATCAATTTTTGGACTTGTTGTTTACCCGATTTCTGTGCTTTACGCAGGTAGAGGACAGTGATACCGGGCATCCGTTGACAATCATCCAATGCTGTAATGCAGAAGATCAAAAAACTTTTGCCGGGCCCACGTGCGCCACCACAGCCAATCTCGTTCGGTCCAGTCGGTGTATCAGCTTCTCTCGACCACTTCGCAAACTCTAACTGCCACCGGAGGAGGGCGATACCATAACGTTCAAAGTTCGCAATTTGGTCGGGAGGGTTGCCAACACGCTGTATCGTTGCCCGATAAGCATCCTCACTCGTCTCGAAGTCAGGATATTTATCCAGAGGGTATGCCCGTTTGATATTCGCATCGAGAACCGCTTGCATCCCTTCCTCTCGTCGCTCGATCTCTAGTTCAACCTGAGCTCGCTTAATTGCTTCGGCTAACAGCATCTCATGGACATACTTCGGGATGCTGTCTGTCATGCTGTTGCCTCAACTTTCAGGCGCATTTCGGCTTTTGCTGCCTGAATTGCTCGTTCACGTTCTTTATATTGTTCTGCATAATCACTGATAATCGCCTCAGCTTCGGCTTGATCCATATTCGTTTCTTTGAGGGCATCATCCAGATGACGGATCTCGACTTGTCGTTTGAGCATCGCTAGATATTGCATATTGAGTTCAGTGGCTTTGAGTTGGTCATATATCTTTAGAGATTTGACAGATCCATTTTGATTCCATGTCACCTCATGGATCATCGATGTGAGTCCAGTCTCTTTTAACCGCTTCCAATCAATGTATGGTATAAATTTCTTAGAGTTATTCGGGTCTTCTTCAATCCCGATAGCTTCATTCCAGAAATCCCTTTCAATGAGTCGTTTGAGGAAGGCAAGCACTTGAGTTTTCGACGCACCAAATTCACTCGTCAAGCTGGCGATAAACTCAACCATATTGCGCTTTTGTTGTTTACCAGCAACCCAATTTCCCGCCATATTGGCATAGGCTTCCGTATATCCCGCCATCAACGCGGCTTTCTTCGCGCTTCCACCAGCATCATTCACATAGTAGATGCAGAACAACACCTGTCTTAGATTTAAACCCCATTTTGCATAGTCCAGACCCTGCTCAATCAAATAGGTAAATCGCGCTTTCCCATCCTGATCGAGCTCACCATGTTCATCGCTATACTTCTCAACTCGTTCTTGTAGTTGCTTCTTTAACCCAACATCTTTACTGATTGACATCTCATCCCGTCCGTTTTTAGTCTAATTAGTCTATATAGGCTATTTAATCTAAAAACATTCCAAGACGGGTAATCTAAGAAGACAATTTCAACAAAATAGGGTAGGGCATACAGTACACAAAATAATTATAATGTGTGCGCTTTGGGGGGATGCCGATCTCCATCACATGCGCGAGAGGGGTAAAAGAGGATATGACTGAGTCTAGCTGAGCTTACGTCGCCGAACGAGCCGAATACCTTCATATGCTTTAAGCTTACCATCTAAACGTGCTTCAAGAATAACCGCAGTAGCGTACTCTTCTTTAAGCCTTTCAATCTTCTTCTCAGCGCCAGCCTTTTGGTTACGTTGCAAAATCGTTGAGCTATGGAGTATCTCCAATTCCCGATCGATTCCTGCTTTAGCTTCAAGTCGCATCACTTGGAACATTTCACGTTTGAGACGCCCTTCACGAAAATGTTCATACACGTCGGGCAGTCTGTCAACTATCAGTAGATACAATGCTTTTTGTAATGCAGAAGTGCAATATTGTGCAATCTTCAGTGCATGATCATTAGTATCAAGAACTTGATTATTGCTAAGTGCACTAGCGATAAAAAATACGCGGGCGAGGTCGCTGGCGATGGCGCGGGCAAGGTCGCGGTCGTGGGAGAGAGTGAAGGCGAGGTCGCGGGCGTGTTCGCTGGCGTGGTCGAGGTCGTGGGTGAGGTCAAAGGCGCTGGCAAGGGCAATGGTGAGGTCGCTAGCGATGGCGAAGGCGAGGTCGCGGGCGTGTTCGCTGGCGAGGTCGCGGTCGCTGGCGCGGGCGATGGCAAGGGTGAGGTCGCGGGCGACGGCGTGGGCATTGGCAAGGGCGAGGTCGAGGTCGCTAGCGATGGCGAAGGCGAGGTCGCTAGCGAGGTCGCGAATGATGATGAGTTTGCGGGTGAGGGCGCTGGCGAGGGCGAGGTCGCGGGCAAGGGCGCTGGCAAGATAGCGGTCGCGGGCAAGGGCGATGTCAAGGGTGCGGGCAAGGGTGATGTCAAGGGTGTGGGCGAGACCTAAAATGAAAATATTATCTAAACTAGTACGAGCTAGTGTTCGATAACTAGAATTGTAATAGAAAAGTATTGATACCGAATATGTGCCGGTAAAGACGATTTCACTCTCCCCTTGATCACTATTCCATTTATCTTGACATAAAGTCGCTATATTAGCCTCGATCTGATCAGGCTTTTCTAACAAGAGTTGGGATCTCTGTTGAAACCAATATCCCATTGCTTTGTTATTTTCTCTTATCTCACCCTTATATGGTAGGCGATATTGCCATTTATCATCACGGGCGGTCAACCATTCGCAAAAAGTTTGTGCTTCTCCTCCCCAAACACCAGCAACCGGCTCATTACCAGATCCTGCCGGGAATCGGGTCGATACCCAATGTTCTGGAATATAAATGATATTCTTCTCTAACATGTCATCTAAGAACAACTGATACTCCGCGTGTGTAACAAATGTCGGGTCAATTTCCTTCTCGTCACTCTCCCGATTAAAGTGACGTAATCGATATTTCAATAGAGCTTCGGCAACTAACTTTCTATACGCAACATCCTTGTGTTCAATATCCGTTTCTAAAATATTTTTAAGTCTATTATCCACATCTGAATGAATTTCATCGGCTTCCTGTTGACACTCAATCGCAAGGCTCAAAACCTCAATTGATAACGGCTCAGAATTCAAACATGCCTGAATAATAGGACTTGCATCTGTCATAGCACAATATAGCACAATTGTTTGATGCCACCATTCATTTGCAATATTATCTTTTAGTATATCTAATGTCGCTTTTCCATCTTTGAGGTATGTAGCGGTTAAATACTCTTGAAAGGTCTTATGTGCAAACCCATAGACCCCCTCCGACCGCTGCCCAAATACACCACTGCCCATCTCAATAATATCCAGAAAATCCTGAACCGAAATATCACTGATTTTAGCTAGTGGTGTTGTTAGCGTAGTCTTTATATCCTCAAATTCAATCGTTGCTTTACCTGACTTCATCATTGCAAAAGCCAACTCTTGAAGCAACTCCCGCTTACGACCTCGCTTTAATTTATCTTCGACTTCCCGTCGTTTCGACCGTTTAAACAACAATAATTCGAATATATCTTCATATAAATCGACACGCGTTTTAGGTAAATTTTCGCGCCCCGCATGTGTCAACGCCAACATATGTAAAAGTAGTGGATTCACAGCCAAAATCGAAATTGAGTACGATGAGTGAACTTGCTTCAAGAGACTCTCTGTTTGCGTTTCAATTTCATACTCTAACTCTTCTGGATCAATCTCTTTGCGTCGAATCGCTGTTAAGTGCTCACGATACCATTTTTCAACAAACTCACGCTGTTGGTTACGGTTAAATGGCAGTATCTCAAGTTCAATTGCATTGGGAAAATCCACAAACTCGTCGTCTAACTTAAATCCACCTGGACGAGCGGTTACAATAAACCGATTATCTGCCCAATCATTCATCTGCAGAGTTGTCCACTCTACAACTTTCTCTCGCCGTGCCTCATCTGGTATTTCATCTAAGCCATCAAATAAGATAAGACATTTGCCATTCTTAAGTTGATCATCAAACCAAGTTTCATCAAACAAATCAGGCTGATTGCCAAATATATGCTCACGAACAAGTGTCTTTAGTTCAACCTTAGGATTCGCAACGATGGCATCACCATGATCGCGATAACGTATCAATATAGTGATGTCTGGTATCTTATCACTAATTTCCTCGGACTTTCTGTGTGACGGCTCACATAAGGTCAGTGCCAGATTTTTTAGTAAGGTACTTTTCCCACTTCCCGGCACACCAGAGATGGCAAAGTTACCTTGAGTGCGTTCTAAGAAACTCCAAATATAATCATCTTGAAGCGTGTGTAATTTTTCCTCAGTGACCAATCGTCTTGCTTCTTCAGTGGATTGAATTACAATATGCAACCGAACATAGATATTCATCAAATCAAGGCTGGATACCGGGGTGGGGATATTCACACCTTCAGGGCTATCATATCGAATCGAGCGAATCAACTGTTTACGATAGTTACGTTTGGCAGCTCGTTCATCAAATAGTCGTCGTTCCAATCGCATCGCTATACGTTCCGTAAATCGTTTATAACTTCTTCCCCAGACGTCTCGATTAAATGCCACAGCTGCAGCGAGTATAAACGTCAACACTGCAACCACAAGTGCCAGGACTCCATCTTGTGACACAATATAAACGGTGACAAATGCACCAACAGGGGAGGAGACCAATCCAATCGTTGTCGAAACTTTTTTGGGATCATTCATAGTGATTATTCATTGTTATGAGTGTATGATACATTGAGTATAGCATGCCATGATCAATTTCGCTGGACAATACAACCAAAGCACCACTGAGTATCATATTTGATTTGTAGCTAGGCGGAACTCCATCACACACGCGAGAAGGACAAAAAATTTTTGTGACGTTATCCCTGATGACGGACCGGCTAGTTTTGTGGGGAATAATAGGCAGGCTTGCACAGCAGAACGCTTGAGCTAAAACAAGGCTTGTTATTGTGATACAATGTGTATCATATGTACAATAAATAACCCGATAGAAATAGCGAAATCAAGAGTTATAGAATAATCGGGTATGTTTGGGCGCAGTCCCCTATCACATCATAATACCGGATGAGTTACCCTAAACCAGCACAATACATCATACGTCCAACCCGCCACCCTCTCATATCCCATACCATATAGAAACAATAAATATTGTATGCATTTAGATGATATATTAACTCTATTTTATACAGTGTTTTTATTACTATACGAAATTCACAAGGTGTACAAATCCCTACTCCTTACTATATTTGTCAAATCACAACTTGAAATCTTGTACAACTAAATGAATAAAAGCACCTGTCTTAATTCCATACGCTTTCTCTCATCTTAGAAATAACATGACTGCCGGTCACCTCTATAACACGATCAGCAAATTCAAAAATGAGTGGAGTATGATGGTGAGATACAATTATAATTGTTTGCTTCGTAAATAATTTGAGTATTACATTATAAATAGAACGAGCTGTATCGTCATCTAAATTAGATGTGGCTTCATCTAGAAGAAGTATTTTTGGTTTTTTTAGAAATACACGGGCGATTGAGATACGTTGTTTCTGTCCCCCGCTCAATCGAACACCACGTTCGCCAACCTCAGTATTATAACCATCAGGTAAGTTAGCAACAAAACTATGCACTTCAGCTAATTTTGCAACTTCTATCATTTCCTCTTCTGTCACATCAGGATTTCCATATTTTATATTCTCACCAATCGTTCCATTAAAGAGTGCAACATGTTGAGAAACTAGACCCATATGTTTTCTAACACTATCCTGTTTATAATTCCTAATATCTCTACCGTCCAACATAACCTGACCAATTTGAGGGTCATAGAATCTCATAATTAAATGTAAAAGTGTTGTCTTACCTGAACCACTTGGTCCAACCAAACCAACAATTTCTCCTGACCGGATAATAAAACTAACTGATTGAAAGATCATACTTTTATTATAACTAAAGTGAACATCTTGAAATTCAATTCCACCTTCTATATCTTCCAAATCATTCGCATCTTTTTTATCATTAACTAGTGGTTTTACATTAAATAATTTTATAACTTGCTCAGTAGATCCAATAGCAAACTGCATTGATATATATAAATTCATTAAGCTCGAAATTCCTGTAATACTAACAACAGCATATCCCACAAAGGCTATAAACTCTTCACCGCTCATAGTACCTGAAATAATACTTCTTCCGCCGAATACAACTACTATAAGTGCACCCATTGCCGACACAATAAATGTTAAAAAAGGCAACGTTGAATTTACAATTATACTTTTCCTATTAGAGTGCAATAAGTCCCCTAATGCTTTATGATAACGTTCAATTTCGTATTTATTACGTGAAAATATTTTGACTTCACGAATGTTTTGTAGTGCTTCTTGAGCCAGAATCGTAGACTCGGCATGTCTATCTTGTATAATAGAACCTAGCCGCCTTGTAATACTACTTATCTTATTTATCAAATATATTGTAATTGGTAATACAAGTAATATAGCAAGAAACAATAGATGATTAATATAAATCATCATTACTATTCCACCTAATACCAGAATCACATTAGAAAATGCACCAATGCTCATATAGGTCAGCAAGTCACGAATCGCCATAATATCTTTAGTTAAACGTGATATTAAATTACCAACATGATTTGTATCAAAAAAATCAACTGACATTTGATGGATATGACGATACAAATCAATTTGTAAATCCATTACTAATTTCTCACCAAGAATTGAATAATTATATGTTTGTATCAACCTAATAAGCGTTTGAACCACTGTTATAAAAGCTAATAAGGCAATTGCTTGTATAAAAAGGTCTTGCTCCAACGACTCAGAAAAAATAGTTGCAAAATCACCAATCAATAATGGGATTATTAATTGTAAGAGCTGAATAACAACCGAAAGAATCAAAATTGAAAATACTTGAAACCTATAGGGTTTCAAGTATTTCAACACAAAAACAAGTCTACTTAACATTTGTCTATTATCCTATGTGATCAAATAGATCTTTTTCTTCACGCGTTATTATAATTCCCCGATTAATATAGGGATTTAAAAGTTGCTGTATTGACCACATGATTTGTTCTTCTTCATCACTAGGGATAGTAAGAGGCAACCCTATTCTCTTTACATCATTGCGGTTAATAATATAGTTATGAGCATAATGTCTATCTAAAAATTTGTTGACTATTGTTTTCCTAATTGCACAATTTTCATCACCTGGAAGCGGATAACAAAGCAATTCAGATGCTATCAAGCGTACTAGTTTATCGGCTTCATATGTATGGCTCAATGTCAGAGGAAATATATGACTACTCAATATTTTTATTAATTCAGATCCGTTATTTGCAATATCTAGATTAAACCAATCATTGCTCATTTCTATAAATGACTGAATACGTTTAGACGATATTGTTGTAGGAACACCTTTTTCTACTTCTACAATAGAACGAGACTGTGCATCAATGGGTGTCATTTCGGCTAACGAGCTCAACGTAAGCTCATCTGCACCTAGACATATGATTGTTCCTGCTGAATGAACCTGATATGGCACAATTATGTTAAGGAAATCAAAATGGGATCGTAAGAGAACAATAAATTGTTTTGCTTCAACAACATGTCCCCCTTTCGTATATAAAAATAAATCAACCCTACCATCCCAAAACTGCTTTGAATTAACAAAAGGATAGATTTTTTGTATCAGTTGAGAGTTTATTGGACCACAGTATATGATGATTTTTCTCTTTTTAAGCGTCTCTAATTTCGCTAGTAAGTTCTGAATAGTCGAAATTTTTCTCTCTCTACCCTGTACTACTCTTATAAGTGACTGTATAAACTCCACTCAACTACCGCTCTCACTATTATGATTGAACATCTACAAGTTGGTTATATGTAGTTAGCTTTGATCGCCAGATACTTTCATATTGTGTCCAACGGCCATCTACAGTTAGTCCACGCTCTTTAACAATACCTTCACTATCAATAATGCAATAATATGGGGTTTGGGACTTGGGATTATAAGTCTTAGTAAATAGATTTTCAGATTTGGGAGCTACAAATACAGGCATCGATATATCATGTTCTTTAATTAGAATTCTAGTTTCTGTCATGCTACCTTCACTAACACCTATGGGTTCAAGATCATATTCCTCTTTAATAATATTGCTCACTGTATCAACAAACTTCAATGCATCTTTACATGATTTACAGGTCGGGGCAATAAATAGAAAGAGAACATTTCTACCTTCTATATCTCGTAGAGTAACTTTCGTACTATCTAATAAATGAGCTTCGAAGAATGGAGCAGGTGTCCCAACCATTAACTCACTTTGCCCCTGCTGAATCAACTTGATAAAGTTATTTACATGTCTGCTATTTGCAATAGATACAAACAAGACCAACTGTAAAAGAATTAAAATAATTACAAGAAGTACCTCTATCATATATCAGTTTCCTTTATCACATTTTGAAAGACAGAACAGGCGGAAAAGTTCAAATTGCCGAGACTGACAAAAGGGAATGTATAAGTTATTCAGTTCATAAATCATTAGTAGAATTTCCTGCGAAAAACGATCTAAAGACTGTCGCAAGTCACCTAGGTTATAGAAATCTATTCAATATTTAGGCTTATAGGCTTCCTAAATATTTCAAACAAATCTTTCAAATTAAGAACCATAGTTACACATATTGTTGATAGCATAAATACTATCATTATGTTGGGCAATGAGAGAAAGATTGTAGATCCATATAAATAACCCCATATGCCAAATAAGCAACAGAGAATTAGCCCCAAATTACGAACAAGATCAAATCGGGTAACTATAGATTCGGAACTGCCAAAACAATTGCATGCTACAGATAAATTTCTGAAAAGTACTGAAAATAAGGCCACTGAAAATGATGAAAGTAAAATCAAAGCTATGTTGAAACCAATCAATGTTGCAAAACCACCAACTATACATAACAGAACAATACCTATTTCCGTTGCAAGAAAAATGTAAGAAATCGGTCTGGTCCAACTGCGAGGAATTATCTTGAAGCTGATAATTGCAGATTGGAATAAATCCAATTGACTGAATTTACCCAACGATGAAATTGAAAATACTATAATAAGTGATATTTGACAAAAAAACACAAACGGATTGAGTATCATATTACCTCTAGTGCAAATGATATATATATAAAAGATGTGTACTTATTTGAATCGATCTGTTATCTTCAATACTGATGATGGAAATCATCAACTAGTTTTTGAGTAAGCCCTTTGAACGCCTGGTGCCAACCTAATTCAAAGGGCTTACACTATTTTTCATTAATTCACATACTTAACAAGAAGCTGAATTGTTTGAATAAACACAAACACTTCCACCGAAAAGATAGAAGGTTTCACAGTCTACATACTCACAACAACCACCATTCTGAATACATTTTCCAATGATAATTGATCGCCCGTCACAAATACCTTCTCGGTTTTGCCCACTAGCTTCAATAGTTTCACCAGAAACCCAAATTTTTTGCGTTGTTTCCGCCTCTTTAAACAGTTTTTCCAGCATTACTTTCCTCCTTATAATTTTTTTGCTAACGACATCATACCATAAATAGCAGTAAGTACCCGTAAGGTATCCTTTAGTTTATTTTAACTCTTCTTAACTTAACAATGATGATTAATTTAATAATATTTAACAAAATTTTATACTTTATGTTATTGTAACAAGGTTACTAACCAACTGATAATTTAAAATATTTATACTTATACTAATATCTTAATAATCTTAGCCTATGCAGATTTCTGCGTTAAGTTAGAATGAGCATTCTGAGGATATTTTCTGAGTATGGATCAACTACAATCATCATAAATGACTCAATTAGGATCATCAGTATTTTTGTATCAATCAATTTGCTTACCTATATGGAAACAAATATAAGATCAGATACTGATTTCTCTCTACAAGTCAATAGATAACGAGCCCTAACCATGAACAACAAAATCAATATTTGGCGACGATTTGACTATGTATTGTTTGGAACAACTATAGTATTAATTATTTTTGGTATTCTAATGATTGCAAGTGCAACGCAGGATGCAGTTGATCCCGAACTCATTAGTCGCGTGCCAGATCAAATCAACTTCGCTATAATTAGCATAGTAGTTACACTTATTATTACCACAATAGATTATCGCATACTGGGAGGTATCAGTACTTGGCTTTACATTGTAATGATAGGCCTCCTATTTATGGTATTATTTTTTGGTGTTGAAGGAGATGGAGGTGCCCAACGATGGTTAAATCTAGGCATTCGAATACAACCGTCAGAAGTTGGGAAGATCATACTTATAATTACTTTGTCTCAATACCTGTCCGACCGTTATCAAAATCTCGACAAATTTTCTACTGTACTTCGTTCTCTTACACATATCATCGTTCCTGTAGGGCTTGTTTTTATTCAACCGGATCTTGGTACAACTCTTGTATTAATCTTTATCTGGGGGGTGATCATATGGGCAGCAGGCCTAAGGCTAAAACATATTGCAATTCTTAGTCTGATCGGAATCTTAGCTCTACCTTTGCTAATATCACAACTTGAACCATATCAAATCTCACGAATTACCACATTTATCAATCCTGACAGCGACCCTGATGCAAATTATAATGTCCTTCAGGCAAGAATCAGTGTCGGATCAGGTGGTTTATTTGGTAAAGGATATGCTGTAGGTCCTCAAAATACAGGACGTTTTTTACGAGTGCGTCACACAGACTTTATCTTTAGCGTAATTGCACATGAATTCGGAATGGTAGGTGGTTTTGTAACATTAGGATTATTTGCGATCGTTCTTATGAGAATACTCAGAGGCGCTCGTCAAGCTACTGATCCATTAGGCAGTATGATTTGTTATGGGGTCGCGGGTATGATTTTTTTTCAGACAACAGTTTCTGTCGGAATGAACCTAACGTTATTACCAGTAACAGGACTCACCTTACCTTTTGTTAGCTCAGGTGGCACATCATTACTTTTTACAATGATTGGGATAGGACTTACTCAAAGTGTAATTGTCCGTCGTCGTCGGATTGACATATAACAATCCACATCTAACTTTATAATTTTAGTCATTAGTTCATTATCAACTTAAAGTCATTATGTACGCCATTGCAGTTACAAATGTTAATTTATCAGAAAAGTCGCTAAACTCACAGAAATACAAGCACATGATAAATATAATCAGTGTCCTGATATTATCTGTCGAGTTTCTCTACTAAATATATACTTAGTTTATTCAAGTTGCACTGAGAATTTCGACCAGAAAATCTAGTAGAAATCTAACAAATTAACCGACTTCCCCCCTCCAACTCTACAATCAAATCAGTATACACAGATTGTAGGGTAATCCTTTGTCACGACGAGCCGGCTTAACCTTAGAACTCAATAACTACAATCAATTTAAGCGCGAACTCTCGAACTTAGATCGTACCATCTCGTCTATCAACCGCCGTATTGATCGCATCGGCAACGCCTTCGACCGGATGGAGCGCGAATCCAAACAAGCCGGACGCACCACCAAACAAACTGCCCGTGATATTGATCGCACATCCCGTGACATTGAACGCTCAACATCTCGTATCGATCGTGCATCAGAAGCGTTCAATCAAGTCGGCGGAGCACTCACCGCTGGGTTTACTGCCCCCTTCTTACTATTCAAAAATGAAGGTATTAAAGCAGCGAGTGCCTTCGAAGATGGATTAGTGGATATTCAAACCCGCGCCAACCTATCGGCTGCCGAACTCGAAAAAGTTCAACAAAAAGCCCTAGACATCGGGCGCGATACCCAATTCTCGGCGCAACAAGGTGCAGACGCATTCCTTCAACTGCTTACGTCTGGTCAGTCCGTGACCGAAGCGTTTGAAACCGTTGACTCTGTGATTACTGGTGCAGCCGCCTCTGGCGAAAGTCTCGGATTCGTGTCCGATACCCTTACCGACATCATGGCAGCCTTCAACCTAGAAGCCTCTGCCAGTCAACAAGTTTTAGATGATTTAGTTGCTGCCTCCGGGTCATCATCGGCAAGCATTAGTGAAATCGCACAGGGTTTCCAAAATGTGGGTGGTGTCGCCCGTGAATTCGGGTTATCTACCCGCGAAACATCTGCAATCCTCGCTCTATTCAGCGAGAACGGTATCAAAGGCGCAGAAGCTGGTACACAACTGCGCTCAATGCTCAATAACCTCAGTCGCGATACCGAAGATGTCAATGCTATCTGGAACGAACTCGACATCAGCCTATTTGATGTAGACGGTACTGCCCGACCGCTAGCAACCGTCATGGATGAGTTACGCACGTCCCTCGATGGCATGAGCGATGCAGATCGTATCCGAATTATCAAAGGGCTTGCCGGCACATATGGACAATTAGGTCTATCGGCGCTCACATCCGGCGAATCTATCGAAGATATGCTAGCCAAAATGGACGAAGCTGGGGTTGCTGGTGACATCGCATCAGCCAAAATGCAAACCCTCTCCGGTCGTTTCGCATTCCTACGCGGATCTATTGAAACTCTACTCATCAAAGCATTCATACCCTTTAACGAAAATAACGTCAAACCATTCGTTGATAACCTATCTGGAATCGTCAATAGAATGTCAGAGTGGGTCGACCAAAACCCAGCCCTCACCCAACAACTACTCCAAATCGGGTCAGCCATCGCCCTTATCGGACCAGCAATGATCCTAGCTGTACAAGCCACTCCCTTATTATTAGCTCTCGGCGCATCGTTGTCCGTAGTGTTCAACCCAGTAGTTCTAGCAATTATCGCTAGTATAGGGTTAGCCATCAATGACATTCGCAACAATATCGGCGGTGCAGGCGATGCCTTCAACGAGTTCAGAACATCTTTCGGTTCGTTTTTTCAAGCATTTGGTAACACATTTTCTGCAATTGCTGAGTTAATTGGTGTCGTATCCTCTAAAGCACCTGAAGTAGAACGAACATGGTCTCCTGTGACAATCATTTTCCAAACATTGTCCAACATATTAGATCGGATGACATCCGGGCTTAATGCTGTCACAGGGTTTACAAAAATCTTGACCGGCACGCAATTAGATAACCTGACACCGTTTGTCACACCTGAGCAAAACAAACTACTCGCCGAACGTGAAGAACTCACCCGCGACATTTTAGACCTTGAAGCCGGTTTAGTGGAAAATGCAGACTGTACATTAGGATTACTCGTCGAACAAGGCGACACACTCGATTCACTCGCTCAAAAATATGGCATCGCCCGTGAAGATTTATTCGCTCTCACCAATGGCGACATAACCGCAGGGTCAACTATTGACCTACCCGTTGATGTCGATGTTGATAATCTCGACCTATTAAAATCCCGAATTGAGTCCCTTAATGAGGAAATACAGAGCCAAAACGGCACACAACTCGATTTCTTCTTGGGTCAATTTGCCCAAACTGATTTGTTTACAACTATCTTTGGCGATGATCCTGAAGCGGTTACACGTGTTAAAAACACCATTATTCAATTCCGAGATGAACTTCTTACCGCAAAAACCTTTGCTCAAAATCTTGGCATTGCACTACAGAATATCATCAGTGGGGACACTCAGACCGACTTTCAACAACTTCGAGACGTCATCACCGATACCGTAACAAGCGTCAAGAATCTACTTGATACATTCACACTTACATCGTTTTCACCCGAAGAAGCAGAGTTCATTGCCATGACCGGTGGGACTGTCCCTCAAAATCCCATCGTCCAATTTATAGACAATTCCGTGTCGCAAGCAGACGGTTATGACTTCACTCTTGCCAAACAAGTCCTGTCGGAGAATTTACTCGCCATCGTCCGGGGCGCAGTCTCTATCGCAGCGATCGCGCTCGGCGGTCCCGTTGGCGCAGTCGTCGGTATTGGTAATCTAGTTGTTACCGCCATTGAACGCGATTTCTTAGGTATCGGCACTGCCCTAGAGTCCTCCGGTATCCTCCCTGCTGTTCGCACTGCCATGGCGACAATCCAAACCGAGATCAACAATATCATCAACTCGACCTTTGGTGATGGGGACAACACCGCATCTGAATTAGATGCGACAGGCTTTGTTAATTTCGAACCTACTGGTTTTTCAGATCGCATTGGTTCAATTTTTGACAATATCATTTCCGGTCTCAGCAAAATTTCTAACGATCCAATTATTGATATTGCCATCAGCGTCCTAGAATCCATCCGCAACGGCATCACCGGATTTATCCAAGCCGTCAACAATACCGATACCTCATCATTTGGTGCAGCCGCCAGCACCATTGGTAACGCCCTAGACATCATGCTCAACGCCCTCGCAATTGTCGGCGGTGGTGTTATTAAAGGGATTTTTGATACCTTACCTGCCGTAGGCGAAGCTCTTGCATTACTATTCGAAGGGGTCGGCAACCTGCTGAGTGGCAACCCAGAACTTGCCATCCAAAATATATTTGATGCCATCCAAACCGGATTAACTGGAATCGCTTCCCTACCCATCAACACAATTGACTCAATCATTGAATTCTTTAATACAGTCACTGGATCAAATGTTCCAAGTTTATCTGGTCAGCTTCAAGCCATTGGCGATGAAGTATCTAGAGTATTTAATAATATCGCATCAGTTATTGATTTATTTTTGATTCAAGTTGATAAATTTCTGCTCGACCTACGTATCAAGTTAAACGACGCACTCACAGCCTTGAATATAGATACAGGTGTGAATTCCTCCCAACTCAGAACAGATTTAGCTAATGTCACACTTGAAGAAGAAATCAGAAACACACTATCAACTGGTGAACCTGTAGATATTGATGTACCAATTAATTACCAGTTCGAAGGTCAAGAAGCCGGAGGAGCACTGGTTAATTTCTTATCTAATCAGGATATAGTTGATTCATTCAGCGGTTCAACCATCGACATGATTCAGCAACTATTCGACCAACTACCAGCCGATCAACAACAAATCCTCATGGACCTCGGCACAATCCAATTCGATGTATCAAACTCTACACCCGAATTTATCGGCGAAATTCCCGACCCCAGCGATGCATTTGCCGGACTATTCACAGGCATTGGTGATAGTATCGGCAGTTTCCTTAATGGTGGTCTCGGCGACTCATCCGATGCCGAACCAAACAGTTTCTTAGGCAATCTACTAGGTGGAGTAGATGCATTTGCTCAAGGTAAAGCAATTGGCACAAATCTTGATCTAGGTACTGCTCAGGGCATTAATGAAGGTTTCGCCGCCCAAGAAGCTGCACAAGGAGCAGCCACAGAAATCGATAATGTGTTTAGAACACAATTTGGCATTCAATCGCCATCACTCGTATTCATGCAATACGGTATGTTCATGATGCAAGGGCTTGCACTCGGCATTCAATCCATGATGTTCGTCGTCACAACCGCCGTCACCCAGCTAGAAACCATCTTCATTTCAGCCATCACCCGCATGAGCTCCGGTATGGCGACCGAATCGGGACGCATCAACAACCTAGCCCGTATCATGGATTCCACTTTTTCCACAACCGGACAATCTATGATTGCCACAACCATGCGCCTTCGCTCAGCCATTCGCTTTTTAACCACAGAGGTCGAACGTCTCGCCGGCGCAGTCAATAGTGTTGGCGACCTAAATGTAAATGTCAGTGGTAGTGGTGGCGGTGGTACATCAGCCTCACCACAAAATCGCTATTTCGGTGGGAACATCAACGCTGGCCAAATCTATGAATTTAACGAACGCGGTTTACCGTTCGAAATTTTCAAAACCCGTGGACGCTCATTCCTACTCCCGAATACATCCGGGACAATGATCTCACCTGCCAATAGCAGTCTCTACACCCCTGCCCCTGCATCCGGCACAACCAATAACGTCAACAACACAACCACCAACGCCCCAACCTACGAGGTTAACATCACCATCCCAGCAACCGTCACCGATGTATCCGAAATTTCAGCAGATGTCATTGCAGCCGGCATTACCACCTATCAAGAATCCAAATCCCCACGCCGTCGCACACGCGGGAGCATCTAACACCCCCTACAAACAATCGCATACACTAAAAATATCTAATCGTTTAAAAAATCAATAACAGACAACTAATCGTCTGAATTGACTTTCATTTTTCTCGATGAGATCAGACAAAGATTTGGATGTCCAAGCTCCGGGCGACGGGCATCCATCATGCGGTGGTGAGGTATCACATGAGGCGGATTCATACCCGCCCACCGCACTCGGGCTGTATGATCCATTTGTATATTGGGTGGAATGAGGATGTCCCCTACATACAGCCCATATAAAAAACGAGGTTTCTCATGTCACTAATACAATTATTCCAAATCGGCGACGTACCACTCTACGGTTACGCGGCAATCAATCCAGAACCAGATTGGCAACCTGTTGGCAAAACACAAACAGCAGTCCAATCCCCGACAGTCTTCCGTCCCTATAGCCGTTTTATTACCAAACCGCGCAAAATTCGCACCGATGTCACCCTCTACAATGACGAATTCCGTTCCAAACAGGATTTAATTCAACACCTACACAATATCGCTGGTGTAGATACCGACATCATCGTCTTCGAACCCTTGTCCACAGCTGTGGAGTTTTCGCGTGATAGATACAATAACTTCTACTCGCCCGATAGCAAATTGCTCTGGCTACACACCCGCGGTCAAATCAAAGACATCAACACACGTATCAACGATCGACAAGTGGATCTTCGCCTCGATCTCGAATTAGATGCCTACTACCAACCGCTCAATCATATGTTGTTCCAGATCATCGATGCCGTCTCATCACACCATTACATTGAACCACAAACCATCTCGCAACCCTATCAGCCAAGCGTACCTATCACACCCAGCCGACTCAATCGAATCTTCAAAAGAAGACCTGAGATGTTCCACAAGATCATCATGGAAAATTGGGGCGATCAATTCGAACCCGAATGGTACGAAGCCCTACTAAAAGCACCACCCAACCTCCCACGGCTCGGCTTTAACACAAGTTGGGATACCACCGAAAACAAAGTCATCGACATCTATATCGACAAATTCGATTGGGGGATGCCACCCATCGTCAAATATATTTTTAAAAATATCCCATCCACCGGCACAATTACAATCACCGTAGAACGTGAAAACGAGATCTGGTATACCGAGACATTCACCAGCACCATTGATCTATCTAAAGTTGACGAAGCCGTGACCACCAGCGGACACACCATCACAACCACCGATAAACTCATCCTCGGTGATACCCATTGGATGCCCGGTTACGTCCTCCGAGGCAACAACCGCCTCACACAAATCGGAGATGCCGTCACCCGTGATGCCAATGGATGGGTGGGTCAACTCCTCCCCGGCAAAAATCGCATTACGATCCAAGTCCCAGAAGGCGTTGAATTCTTCGTCGCCGGCATCAACCGCAAAGCCTAGTTTTATGCCAATCAGTCAAGCAGGTGATTAAAATGATCGTCGTTCTACTCTGTCTAGCACTGTGGTTTTTTATGTCAATACCGTTTGCATTGATTGTTGCTAAATTCATTGGGTTTGGCAATACACCAAGATTAGCCGATGAAATTGATACTCAAAGCTGATACGAAGCGTTCTGAGGATCTTATTTGAGCGTGGCTTTGCCGCGCTTCTAGCGGGTTAATCAGTCAAAATTTATAGACTCCAGTGGGCGATAATAGACCGAAACCCAAGTTCTTTATGCACTTTTTTGTCTGGATAAGTACATTCATTATTTAACCAAGCATCTAACAATTTTGATGCTTGGTTATGAATATCATCGGATAGTTCCCAATCTCGGCTAAACATGCGTTGTTTATGACGTTCAACTATCATTCTTACAGAAACGGGATCGCTTTCATATTTGACTAAATCAACAATTTCCGTTTTTGCTCCACAATCTTGCAAATAAGTTGCAATAGTTTCGTCAGTTAGTGCAAGTCCAGGGAGTACACTATCTTTAGGAATTCCTAGCTGCTCCAAGATTTCATCCCATTTTGTATGAACGATTTTTACAGGATCTAGTGAGTTCGATTTACCACTCTTTGCAACATAGGCACTTAATAGATATCCTCCAGGTTTTAAAAGTCGTTTTGCCTCATCAACAGTAGCTTTCCAATTGTCTAATAGATGGAACACTCGAACAGCACTAACGACATCGAAGGACTTACTTGGGAATGGTAGAGTCTTGGTGATGTTTGCTTGAACAAGCGGAGTGTACTTCTTTTTTCGCGCCTCTATTTTTTTGAAAATTGGCAACATCATAGGAAGAGAAATATCAAGGCCAATGTAATTGTAATTAGATTCTAAAAAGGGAAGTGCAATAAGCCCGGTTCCAATGCCTAGTTCAATAAAGCGTGTAGACGAATCTGCATTGGTATACTGAATAATGGCATCCCTGATTTTTTCTGGTATACTGATAGGATAACCTCGTGTACTGTCATAGAATTTAACTGCATGGTCATACGATACTATTTTCATAATAAAACCTCAGCAACAACTACATTATCTTTTAAGGCTACTTCACTATATCATTAACTAATAGCATATCCTTGCGTATCACAATAATGGATCAGTACTTAAACTAACATGAGTTTTGGTAAAATTGTCTCTCGTTACAATGATTTGTTTAGGGATGGATATCATACAAAGGAAACTTACAGGTATTATGAGCCATGAACTGTTTCACTTAGGTATTAAAGCTCTGATTTCAAACCCGAGTGGCAAGATTTTGTTGCTACAAGTCAAACTAAAAGAAATATCAGAATATGATGGTATCACGTACTGGGATCTCCCTGGAGGACGTGTTGAAAAAAACGAGTCAGTAATTGAAACATTAGACAGAGAGCTACACGAGGAGACAGGTTTGGAGCTAAGGCAGAAACCAGTTACCTTTATTGGATCTGCACTTACCAAGATTCGTATTCACTCTGTGCATGGAGAGGTTGGCTTAATACTTTTTGTCTACAAGTGTCAATGGGATAATACCCCTGAGATATACCTCAGCGAAGAACATATTGCGTATCAATGGGTGAGTCTCAAACAAGCGGTTGAAGCACTATCAGTAAATTATCCACCAGAGTTCGTTGAAGTCGTAAAAAATATGTAGGGAACTAGAAATCAAAAATAGAGTGATAACTACTTACTAAACTATCTACCCCACATTTATTAACCCGTTAGGATGTACGATAGCTTGTGTTTTAGTTGTAAAGTAGTAGCCATTCTGGTTGAAATGATAAATCTATAGAATGCCAATTAGTTGAAGTGAAGTCGAATCCTTATTCATGCAAAAAGAATTGAATATTTCCCTGTGGTAAGCCTCCAAATGAATCTCTTGAATTCATCTCGGGACTAACAATTAACCCTGCTTGTGCGACATTAGGCCACAATTGCCCGTTAAAATCATGTTCGCCGTCACCTGGTAGGACGAGCGCAATGTGATCGGAAGGATCTGCTGCAGCACCTGAACTTAGCATGATGGCAACCCGACCTTGATTAACCCAATCTTGGACCGCTTCAGCTTCTTGAATTGATTTAACTGACCACCCTTTTTGGTTTCCCGTTGATTGAAGCCAGCTCTTCATTTGATGAACGTCCGTATTGTTCGGATTATTTGGGATTTCACAATGCAGAATTCGTGTAACATCATTCACGAAAATATTGCAGAATGTCATGATGCCGCCATTATTTATTTGGAAGGGTTCATATCGCTTGATGCCATTTTGAAAAAATTGAATAACGAGTTCACCTGAATGGTTTAAAGTTGCAGCGGTAAACAGATAGGTGACAGCCCGTTCAATTAGCTGTGGATTTTGAGCTGTATTGCGCTGGGCTGGAGTACTATATAAGTCTTCTTCCTGCATGCCAATCAAAAAAAGAGTGCGTTGAAAGCCTGTACCGCGAACCCATGACCAATCTTCGCAGAATCTTATTCTTTCGCCAATGACTTCATACCGGTTTGGATCACCTATGTCATAAGGTGTGATGGTCGGAGGTATATTCACAATTGTAGACATCGCTTAAGTTCCTTTCGATGATCTTAGAGGATGGTTAACAATCAAGCGCTAAGCAATTGGCTTGGTTGCGAAAGAATCGGGCATTATTCGTTCCAATTCTGATATTGAATTTGCGCCCAATGACCCATCCTCCACGTCGAATAATAGGTTGATCAAGTGGGGATTGCCATTCATTCCATCCACTAAAAAATTCCCGTACACCAATGTGGTCAAACTTATTTATTATTGCATCACGCATATTCGGTGGCATAAGAAGTAAGGGGTTGACTATGAATGTTTCGTCTAAGTATCGAACTTCTAAGTGGAGATGCGCTCTGTTGGCATCAACTACACCTATTACTGTATCCGGATTAACAACCCTATTGTTTTCTAGTTCGTCATTGACTTCCGACAAATGGCCATATAGGACGCAATAACCATCATCAGTCTTGACCTTTACATGCATCGGATCAAATGAAGCGGTTGAGCTTTCAACAAATTCACCATGCACACCGGCAAGTACAATCCCATTTCTATTGCCAAAGTCCAACCCACCATGTAGGCCTTGACTGTACTCATCATAACTATGTTCATCCCCGCAACAAAAGGCAAAGCGGGTATTGCCGTAGTAGTAAACATTGTGGATGTCATCAATCGGAAGTGGGAGGCTTTCAAATAACTGATTTTGGACAGGCAAATCATCTTGAGACAGCAAACGAATTTCGCTGTTATCTAAAGCTCGCTCTTGCACCCAACCGTTTCGACGTTTTTCGTGATATTGCAACCAACGCCACCCACCCCGCTCAACAATTGTTGTTGGAGTTATCGCTACACTTAGGAGCCGCCCAGGGCGAATATTGTAAAGTAAATGAGTCGCCTTGGCTTCTGGTTGTTGGTAGAATGGCAATCCAATATCTTTAGTAACGTTATAAAAGAACTTTTCTATGGTTGGATTTTCGATCATATACAACCTGATATTAATATTTACAAATAATATATTTATTATATATTTTTTGGACCAATGTGTCAAATTTTTCGACGAGCGTTGTCTCGTCGGTTCAGTTTGAATCATGTTCGACTCACCCGCACAGAAAACAAAAACGTTGCCTAAATCACCCTTATCGGGCAATAAGGGCAACTTCCACAACGCTCCCGCTGTACTGGTATTTCTGGAACATTAATATGGAAGAATCATTCTAGCGAGTTATTTTAGTTTAGGTTATCCGAGTTATCATAGTTTATTCTTTCTCAGTTTGTTGCCAGAAATCAGGATGATCGGGGTCTGTAAAACGTGTTATATCAGCATCTGGTGTCCATTTCCTTAAAATCGCGCAACTGTAACTTCTTGGGCATGGCAGATCCTCTAGTTTTTCTCCATCATACTCCATTTTTGAATATTTATCGGATTAAGCACTTAGTACTCACGATTATATATTTTTATTTCATTAATCATGATTTTTATGAATTATAAAACATAATTATGTATATTATCATAATTATGATATCATAACATATAAAGTATTTTCATTATTAATATGTTAGTGATCTGAGCATTATAATCTTTTTGCACTATTACAGGCAGAACTTAGAAAGGCTGTACATATAATATCTATTGTCAATAATATTTTAGAAGAGAGGGCTCATATAATGACTTTTAATATTCCGTGGCGTATGGGAGCCAATATTCGTGATCTAGCCTTTTACGGAGAACGCGGGGCTGGCTCCGAGCGTGCTGTAGCAAGTGATAAACACACCCAGATCGAAACCCTACATTCAATCGGGGTTCAGATAATACGCTTTTATGCACCGCACAACCGCATTCTTGCTGATTATGGTGCCGAACGTGCATTTCAACACATTGGTGAAACGCTAGATCTACTCAGACAATTTGATATGCAAGCGATTGTTTGTTTGGGTGATGCGCTCATGCATTCAGGTTATTTCTTCCGTGGCGATATTGATTTTCATACTGAACCTAGTAATGGTCAGCTCAATCGTCAGTATTGGCTTACTCGGCAATACAAGCGACACTATGAACCGTTCCTCCGTGCAATTGTTCAACGCTTTGGCACACATAATAGTGTTCTTATTTGGGAGCTGGGTAATGAACATGCGGTTCGTCCAAACGATGAATCGTTGGAAGCAGCACGTGCCAGCGAACAGTTTCTTGAGTTTGCATATAGCATGACGCAACTTATTCGAAGTATTGATCGCAATGCGTTAGTCGGGAGTGGTCTCTCAAATTCTCGGCATGTCTTTTATAACGAGAACCCCGCTCAGATGCGAGATTTTGCTAAGCGACTCTATAATATCGTGGACGCAGTTTCTATCCATGAATACGAACATGACAGCGAGCACAATCGCATTGAGAATGACGTGACTGTTGCTGCCGATCTAAGAAAGTTACTGTATATTGGCGAGGTTGGATCGAATATCAATAGTCCGCAAAAACCTCGCGATCAGTATCTAAGTGAAAGAATAAGCTATTGGCGTGGTCGTGGGGCTTTTACCGTGATGCCATGGTCATTTGATGCCACAGGTAAATCGCTGTCTGATGCACTAGGTGTTTCAAAGGGACAACATGATGATTACAATGATATTGTTCATGTGGTGTCTCATAATAGGGGGAGTACCAAGCCCTTCATTCCTCAAGCGCTCTTCAATGCAATTGAACGAGCAGAGTTATCTTCCATTGAGTCTCAACCTAATGCAACTGAATCGAATCAGCTCAAGTATTTTCAGGCGACTACTAAATTGTCTATTCGTGTCGCGCCAGATCGCGATGCTAGTCGGATTAGGAAAGATGGACTGCGAGAAAATTGGTTGTATGAAGGCGATATTATCCAAGTTGACCCCAATTCTCGTACTGAAGCAGATGGGCATATCTGGTGGAAGCACGATTGCGGCTGGTCGGCAGAACGCCCACTCGGCGAAAATACGGAAAAATACCTTATACCATTTGACTATGACCCTTCCGCAATGGTTATCAAAATGGACTGTCGCGAGGTTGTATTTCCAATTCTCTTCAGGCAGTTGCCAGTCGACGCTGATAAAATCAGTTGGTTGCAGTATTTTGGCAGCACCATCTTTGCTGAACGATTAGCACGAGGAGATGTTGACAATATGAATCCCAGATCCTATGCATATGCACAAGGATACCATGGTGGTTTTGATTTTGGAAACGCACCCAATCAGAATGTGACGGTAAAAGCGGGTATGACTGGGAAAGTAAAGTCCATTGTTCGAGATGCACCCCATTTTATACCTCATTATGTAGTCGTTGAGTCGGGCGACTATACAGTGATTTACGGTCACCTGAGTTCTGTTGATGAAAACCTGACAAAAGATCAAGTCGTCGACCCAGATACGACGATAGGTGAAATTGTAGCCGGAGGTAATCAACACTTACATTTGGAAGTCAGACAATCAAGTGGACTTATTCTGAACACGCTACTATTCATGGAAGAAAGCGTTCGTGACAAAGCTATGGGAATTAAAAATCCAAGTATGTTCAAAGTACCCCATGACCCGACGCTATGGCAAGATCCTCTCGTACAACCCGAAATTGTGCTAGGTGGTGATTGGGATGCACCATGGCCTGAACCTCCAGAAGCATAACGTGCTGTAAAGATTGGATTTTACATCCTCTGATAAATACATTATGTACAATCAAAGTCACCACAGCGGTGGCTTTTTTGTTTTGTATTGCTCCTACTTTTGTTCCTACACAACTAATCACTTATTTTAGATTAGACAGAGTTACCATGACGGAAAGAGAGCAAATGTAATCATATAGAATGTACGATAGCTTGTGTTTTAGTTGTAAAGTAGTAGCCATTCTGGTTGAAATGATAAATCTATAGAATGCCAAACGCTCGGCGTTAAATTCGCTACGCGACCGCGGAAAGACGGTTCCCGCTATTTATACCCCAAGTGTTTGGGTTTCTAAGCGAGTTATTTGCGAAACGCGAGGCAAAGCCATGCTCAAATAACATCCTCAGAAACCCAAATAGCTTGGAGAGAAAAACACATGGAAGTAGGAACATTTATTGTTGATTCACGAAATAATATATGGATTGTCATAGATAGAGAATCTTGTGACGATGACGAAATTATTGTTGTTGACCCAAGATGGGACAATCAAACAACTTTCAAATGACGAGATGTACGATTCGCTCAAGATCGTGAAATTCAGTCGTTATATGACTTCACAGCACAATAAACTTGAAGTCATTGAATAATGAAAACAAAAATAGCGGGCAAGCCTCACCCCTGAAGCACCCGCTACCCTATATTGTTCTATAGTGATTATACTCCGAAACAGCCTAGCACGATATTCTCTTGTAAAAACCCCAGTTACCCGCCTACCCCACACATCATCTATCCTGAGCAAAACACACACGCACAGGGTAAATGATGGCAACAGCGACAGTTCTCAATAAACAACTCGATATTATCAAGCTGAGATACACCACCAAGCAGAAGCAAATCGCCGAAGCCACCATTGAGGTATCACCCCTCCAACTAGATGCCCAACCTTTCGATGTCTTCTTAGAAAATTGCACCATCGAACACAACGGCACAATCATCCTATCCGGCGTTGTCAGCGATTTACCCAAAATAGATGTGGACAAAGGCACAACCACAATCAACGTAGATGGCGCACTCGGTCTGCTCGATACCGAAGCCTCCGCCAACGTCCATTTTCAAAATGTACCGGTATCAACCGCCATCTCAACCATCCTATCGTATACGCGGGATAGCACATGGGCACTCAATAACACATCATCCCTCACCGAATCAAACATAACACTCGATGTCCGTAGCAAAAAAACCATATGGGCCAACTGCGCGAAATTTTAGATAAATGCCTCAATCCGACCTTTCTCCGCTATTCTCATTTCGACGGTAGCACACATTTTGTTGACCTCGGCGGATTCGGGGACAAAAATTACAACATCTACGTCACCCGCGAAAACCTGACCAAAGAACCCAAAGTCAAACAAACATCAACCGTCCCCACCAAATCAATCACACCCGTCTCTGGGGTCTCTGGGGATACCATCGTCGATCTCTCAATCGCAATTGCTGCTCAACCAAGCCTTGCCACCGATGCAGACTACCCCATTCAAGGCAATCGTGTCGTCAATAACACCATAATCAAAGGCGTTCACCTGCAAGAACCCATGTCAACACACAAAACCAAAAACGATGGTACACCCTCTCAAGCCCAAAAAGAACAAGTCGCCCTCAGCACATACGGGCAATGTGTTCGCATCCTTCAACAATCAAATCCGCGCACCGTCATTGATGTCGAGATGATGTTAGAAACACCACCACTCATCAATAGCCTACTATTTACCAACCTCGTAAAAACCGAACAAGGCGTGGATGCCCTTACCCAGCAACAATTTTCTGTTACTACACTCAACATCAATCAGTGGATGCGCGTTGTCAGTGTCCAATCATCATTAGACACAACCGCACACATCGGGGACGAAATTAACCGCAATCGCGCAACTCTATATAAGATACAACTAACATCTGGCAGTGAGGTCGAAGACTTTAATGAGTCAAAATACATTTTCGACACCTTACAGAAAGCCGAAGATAAAGATATTCAGGGTGCGATCTCAGCCATCGCAATTCACACCGTGTCCGTAACACACAATGCGGTTGCATCAGATTGTTCCAGTGGTTGGGGGAACGGCAAAACCTATTCGTTTACGCCCCCCGTAGAATCAGCAACACGGGTCAACTATACAGTTGATGTCCCTGCCAATCGATCATACGTGGTCACACAAGTACCAGTAATCGGTGTGTCACCACTAACCATATGTGTCTCTGGTGAAAATAATGACGATTGGGATACATCAGACAACTTACAAATTAGGGCAAGGTTCGTATATACATAGAGAGATGAGCGATGGTTAGCACAATCGAGCAAACAAATTACAACATATATCTTCCATTTACAGATAGGAATAGCGGTGTTGACAAACAATCATCAGCCTTATCATCCGTGTTTCCCGGTATAAATAATCTCCAACAAGATGTCATCTCTCTAACCGGAGCATCTAAAACAATACCGGCAGATACACTACCCGAAAACTTTGTTTCGCTAGGTTGGGGCACTACCAACGACTTACCCGATCCAATTTTAGTCCCTACCCTATACGTTGCTGAAGGCACAAACATGTGGCTTGCTGCCAACAATCCGACAATTTTTGACCTCGGCGATGACACCCCCGGATCAGGAACAGCATGGTATAACATTTATCAGGATGATCGCGCCGTCACTGTTGTTGCCATTGATAATAGTTTCAACCAGACAGCACACGACAGCACCAATTGGGTAACGTTATCAGGCACATCCATTACACATGATATAAACCCTGCAAAACATACACGCATCACTGTTTCAGGGGTGCGGTTATTATGTTCTAGATCAGGGTATCTACGACTGGTCGCAGGCGGGATTAATATATTTATGAATATTTGGGAAGGATCATCATACAGAATGACAAACTTATGGACTCTATTTTTACCGGGGCAACTCTCCGGCTCAACCAACTTTAAATTACAAAGCATTCGCGTCGGATCATCACAATCAAACTCGATTAATATCATTCCAAATAATTACCAGATGACTATTGAACAATTTTAGAGGGACACAGCAATGACAGATCAAATAACGGAAACCGACTATAGCCAATACATGCCATTTGATGAAGGAAATGATGGGGTTCGTCAACATTCATCAGCACTATCCACTGTGTTTTCCGATGTCAACGCACTTCAACGCAATATCATATCTCAAGCCGGCGCATTCAAGACGGTCCCTGAAGATACCCTGCCTGAAAACTTTGTTTCGCTAGGATGGGGCACTACCGACGACTTCCCCGATCCAACCATAGCACCATCCTATATGTTGCAGAAGGAACAAATCTATGGCTTGCAGCTAACGACCCCACAACATTCGATCTTGGTGATGACACACCCAATTCAGGCACAGCATGGTTCAACATTTACGCCGAGTCTAATGGTGTAAATGTTGTCGGCCGACATACTGGAATGACAAACAACGCACACAACAACAACTATTGGACCGCAGTGCCCGGTACATCCGTTAACCATAACATTAATCCTGCCTTACATACCCGTGTGACCACCGCTGGAATACGCCTATTGTGTTCCCAATCAGGGCAAATACGACTACTAGTCGCAGGCGGGATTAATATATTTATGGATATTTGGTCGGGATCAGCCTATTGGATGATAACACACTCATACCTGTTCGAACCCGGACAACTTTCCGGCTCAACCAACTTCCAAATACAAAGTATTCGAACCGGATCATCACAGTCCAACTCAATTAACCTTATCAACAATAACTACATGCTATCAATTGAACAATATTAGGGGGGAACACATGACCGATAGAATAGAAACCTTACTCCCAAATCCAGCACCAGACTATAATATAGCCCTGCTGGAACAAGAATTAAGCGTAAACGCAACCTTTGAATCAACCATTACCCGTGGTGACGAAGTATCTGCCATCCTATCTAGCGATGCCCAGCAATCCGATATTGATGAGATACAAACCATCGCCACCAATCATGACGGTGCACAAATCACCGACGATCAGCGAGCTCTAGAAATTGCGCAGATCGTCATCAGCGGGATTAATACCAGCATCAAAATTTTCCCAGAAGTCACCGCATTATACAACGTTCGCGTCCCATATCTCACATCCCCACCGGGGACATACACCATAGAACAATCCTATAACGCATTTCGCGCACTGATGGATACCTATGCCACCGGCACACCAAATCAACAAATTACCTTCGCGCTCATGGTCAACTATGCCCGTGACAACAACGCTGATTACATGAACCCGCCAAATCCCATTACTGACGACTATCGTGCAGCCATACTCAACGCATGTTTTCAATTAATATCAAGTATCACAATGCAATTCGATATGTCTAGACGCAACAACACCTAAATGAAAGTGAAAGCATATGGATCCGGTACTATCACAAATTCCCGGTGTAGAAATCATCGAACAAATTCCAACACTGGATGCCGATACCATCCATAATGTCTTTCATTTCGTACTCGTCGTCCTCCTCATTGCATACGCCCGTCTACGGGTTGTCATCAGCAATCAAGTCATCGACCACGATAAACAACTTACCCTACAACGTGAAAACCATATCCAAGAAATTGAGCGTATCAATCTAAACTACGAAGAAACAGTCAAAAAAAGACAATCAACCATCGATGAACTCCATCACACCATCAATAAACAAGTTGATGAGCGCAATACCCTTACCCGTCTTCATACCAACGAGGTAAATAATTTCACATCACTCATGAATCAAATTAGAAATGAATTCAGTGAATTCAAATCAAACGCCGAAATTAGTACCAACCAACAAGCTGCTAAATACGAAGAAATCAAACGCCAACTCGAACAACAACAAAGATCCAATCAAATCATGCAAGACGATCTTGATGAACTCCGTAAAGAGAATAAAAACCTACTCAACGAACGCAACGAGTGGAAAGAAAAATACGAAGCCAACGAAGCCGAACTCGAAAAACTCATCACACGTCACGATCAAGATGTCACCCGCATCAGCGAATTAGAGTCTCAATTAACCGAGATGCAACAGTCAATGCTACAGTTACAAAGTGAACTCAATCAATTAAAACAAGGTGATAATGATGAAGCAGATACGACGCTTACCCCTGATGATGATAATCCTAGTGATGTTTCTACTCCTGAATCCCCTATCCCTGATAGCACAGGGGGATGAGAATCCAGAAGTAACTCAGGAAGTCACCTCCGTGCCAGAAACAGCACCGGAGGAAACAGCAACAGCACCCCAACCAGTTACAAGTCCAAGCGAAACCGTCTCTATATCGTTTGGTATTCTTGGTATTCTAATCGGTATTGGTGGTGTTGGCGCAGGTACAGTCACCGGTGGTCTTGGGGTACTTGCCTTCATCAACCGCGCCCGACAAAACGTAGACTTACAAGATATGACCGAAAAATTATTCCTCAGCTTACCGCCTGATGCCCTCCAATTTATGCAGACATTAGCAGTCGGCACACGCGATAGCGGAGAATTATTAGTAGCCGTCACCGACGGAAAACCCAATAAACCTCTCCCCAATAACACTTCTCTTTCATTAACAGAAGCCACTGATATTCTCTACGGCAACCCCGACGAAAAACCCGAATCATAACATCCCCTCCCCCTCCTAACTAAAAAGACCCCTCTACAATGAAGGGTCTTTTTCATTTCCTCGTCAATTCGAGAGCTCACCAAACATACTCATCTGCACAATTTCCCTCTGACCGATCACATGCACCGTATCCTCAAATGGGTCGCCCTGCTTTCGTTCCTCAATATCATCCGAGATCCGTTTTTCTGCCTGCGTCACATAATCAGGGTTCAAATCACACCCGATGTAATGCCGTCCCAGACGAGACGCTGCCAATCCCGTTGTGCCAGCCCCCATGAACGGATCAAGCACAATCCCCGCATGAGTTTCTACACAATCACAGTCACAATTTTTCCGGTATCCCTCGAAGTAAACATCAGGGAACGGATTATCATGACTTCCCCCAGCCTGACGATATTTCTTGGTATTACCCAAAACCTGATGGTAACTTCGCAACTCCCCATCAGCCGATTTACTACCGTCATACACATCAAATTCAGCATCAATTTTCGCTTTAGATGTCACCGGGGTATAACCAGTCCCACACTCAGTACACACAATCGGGGGACACGATAACTTGATGCACCGATCCGGCAAACTCACCGGAAATGTCGCATAATGCGCACCCGAATAATTTACCTGCTTGAGGTCGTTCCAAACATCTTTCAGCCGGACACCCAACGGTTGGCCATCCGCCCCCAAATTGGGTCTACGAATCTGCATCGTTTTACTAAAATTCGCCGATCGGATCAGACCCGATTCATCATCACTCGCCGGTGTATACGGAATGCCCCACGTGGTTTGGGTTTTCTCAGCATACGGTTTCGTATCAGCGGTCCAGTCATACCAGTAATGCGCTTTTTTTGTTAACTGGAAGATATGCTCATACGCCCGTGCCAGCCGATCATTTGCACTATCCGGTGATACGTTACGTTTATGCCAGATCACATCACTCCGCACCCACCAACCATCGCGTTGGAGTGCAATTAACAATTGCTGAGGTACAAGATATAAATCTTTATCTTTAAGTCCTTGGCCATAACCGTCGATCGTTCGTGTCGGCATCGCTTTTGCATTAATCCGAGTATCAATCGTTTTCCGTCGATATCGTCCTTTAGCACTCACTGCCGTATCAGAGATATTCAACCAGCACACCCCGTCTTCTCGCAACACACGGCGCACCTCATGGAATATCCCCACCAATTTATTGATGAACTGCTCGACCGTTTCTTCAAAACCAATCTGCCCATCTTCTTGATAGTCTCTAAGCGCAAAATAAGGCGGACTTGTCACCACCGTATGCACCGAATTTGTGGGTATCGTCCGTAAATAATCCGTCACATCCGCTACTGCAATCTCATCCAACCGGAGCTCGCGACGTGGATAAAATTCGACACGCTCAACATAACTCGATGTCGCCGGCAACAAGGGCGTATCATCAACCAAACCCTGCCGTAATCGCATCAAAAATTCAAATTCGTCTTGGTCCACAGCTTGACCGTTATACGCATAAGTTCTCGGCGCGACCTCAGCATGAATTTCTGCCGATTCATCATCACCCAATGCCGGTGCATAAAATTCCTCACGCCATACACCCACCATCTCACGATCAAGGTTACCTTTGTAGAACACAGGTTTACCCTCTAACGAAGCCAACACCCGCTGGAAAACATCTTTGTCCGGTTGATAGGTGCGCGCACCCGAACTCGCTGCCCCAATCACCGCCCAGTCAATTACATCCCAATGTTTTCCAAGAATCGCACTACAATCCCAACTCAACGGCTCGATACTCACCCAGCGCCGACCCTTAACCGTAGCCTTGCCCAATGACGATAAAGCATTCTCAAACCACTTTTCTTGCTGTGCCAAACTCATCGTCTTACCAAACATCATCGATGGCGGTGCAGATACCCCCACCCAACAATTTTCAGGAAATGTAAATTGCTTCAACCGGGGCGGATTTTTTGTCAGGATGAAGAATAGATGCTGAGGACAATCTTCCATCGTATCCAAAACAGCCTGTATCCAATTTTTGTGTACACCCTTCCCCAACAAATCGGACATGGAGTCGATGAAGAACGCAGTCGGCTTTTTCCGTCGTCGAATACTAAACAACACCTCGGGATGAAAGCTAATATGCTGAAATCCATTTGGATACGCACTTTGGGCAATCCCATGGGCTACATCTTCCGCATAACAATTTGCAATTTTCCCGTCCGGCATCTCCCATTTGCACCCATGCTCACAACCTCGTACCGGATTCGCCGTAGCACCCACATATCCGGGCACATGTGTCCACTCAATGCCTGTTTCTTTCTGGACCGAGATCCCACTTTTGTAATTCAACAACTCTGCCAGCACATCACCATGACACGCTTGCGGAGAACACCAGCATACCAGTGTTTTATCCTTCAATTCCCACAGCTGACGCAACAAATCAGGGCGACCATACAAATACTGACGATATTTCTCAATGACTTCTTCGCGGGTCCCATGTTGACCAACTTTAAAAGGATTCGCAAACACACTCGCCGGCTGCTTGCTCCGACCATGCGTCCGACCAATATACACATATCGGTCATCATCCCACCTTTGCTCAAATCCATTCCAATGCTGTTTCACGTCATGGTATTTAACAACTGTCGTCGGCATTATGTCACCTCAAGTGTTACTGTACCGGTATACTCAGTCTCAAAAACCAATGTCTCAGAGACAATGAACTTACCATCCAATTTTTCACGCAACACAGGCAAGTAATCTCTCAGCCTTTGTTTCGCGGCATCAACTGTCTTGTAATCTTTTTCGGTCAATTCAACATCACCACCGTCTTGTACAGTACGGCTTTTAATTGTTGTGCCTGTAATCGAGTCAATCCATTGTTCGACCACCTGATATTGATGACGATAATATCGCTGTTTAGCCTCTGTCAACTTTGTCTCAAGCAAGGCGATTTCATCTTCCATTGAGATCAATATTTCTACATCTAAATCATCGCTAATTACAAATCGTTGCATCATCTACTCCTGTATCATCGGCGTTTTACGGATATGCCCCTTGCACAAAAACCAAGCATATTGATCCCCGATACGATCAAGTACATGACCGCCCCACTTTTCACCAAACTCGCGGAAGGTATCATTCATCGTCAAAATTGTAGATAACCCAAGTGAATAACGGCGATCAATAATTGCGTAAAAAATATCCAAATCAGTCTCGCTAATGTGATTTTTTCGTATTTCATCAATAATCAATATCGGGAATGTTTGATATAACGACAGCATATCATCGTAGCTGTATGAGGTGTTATCACCATATCCTGCTTTAATCGCCCGAAACACATTATCGAGTTTGCTATACCAGACCGGATACTCACCCTTGAGCTCATTTACCACCACACTCGCCCACAACGTTTTGCCCACACCCGGATAACCAAACAACACCACCGAATGCGCCAATCCCCCTCGACCATCTGGGACAGTCTGCGTGTCAATAAACTGGCCGGCTGCCTCCATCAGCTTGGTCCGATTCTTTAACAGCGCATCATAATCCGCACGACTTATCTGCCGACTGCTATCAAAAAACTGTGTCTTGTGCTGCAGGTTGTATTCCATCTCTTGGATGATCGAATAATATCCGTCCAATGTCGCCGGAATAAGATTCGGATTTTTAGGCGTAGCTGAATAATGCCAATCCTCATCCTGCCAATTTGGATGATGGTTACTCATATGTTCAACAAATCGGTGAATCCGATCTTCACGCACCAACTGGACCGCCTCACAATTCGCCGGACACGCCACCATTTTCCCATATTGTGGATGATTCAACGGCACATCCAAACGAGTCACAACCCCCCGATCTTGGCATACATCACACGCATACGCCTTCGTCTGGATCACATACGGCTTAAGTGCCGGTGATAAATTTTTCGAAGCCTCACAACCATCCGGGCAAATATACCAATTCTGATGACCGTCCTCGTCCACATCACGCCCGACAACATAACCACTATCGTTGCAGGTAAAACATGTTACCGGCTTAAATTCTATTTTCTCCGCACGTGTGGAGGTTCCGCCACGTTGTTCAATTGCATTTTTTAATGATTTCATCGGTTTTTCCGCGCCTCAAGCCATGCTCCCAAATCCTCTATGTCACGATCACTGTAGTCCGCCGTAACAACCGGTAGACCACCCACCTTAAAATTCACCGGATCAGCATTATCATTAATAAAGTCCGCCCACGACCCCGTTGTATAATCCCTAACATCGTTAGTCTTCGGCGGAACACCTGCTTTTTCTTCTGCTTGTTGTTGTGTCCGCAGACACTGAGTCAAATATGCGACTGGATCAGTTACAACTTCTCCGGTCTTAGCTTTTTTCTGCAGTGATTCAACCCCACGTTCTAAAGTTTTAACCACCGATTGAGTCGATAACTTTGTCATTAGATTTAAAAAATCATCATCACACGCCGAAGGCGCACCCCTATCTGATGATTTATAATCTCTGTCTAAAGTCTCTGATAAAACACTCTCTGATATATAAATTCCGCCGTTTGGCGTTTTAGTCACTTGAGTATTCCGCCGTTTGGCGTTTTGCATTCCGCCGTTTGGCGTTTTAGTCACTTGAGTATTCCGCCGTTTGGCGTTTTGCTTTTGTGCTATTTGTACTGATGAAGATGATGGTTCACTCACCAACTTTTCCCCACATGCCAGTTTCAATGCTTTCAGCATCTGCCGTAACCGAGGCAAAATAACACGGATTAAATTCTGCTTTTTGCCATACACTGTCGCAGAAAAATACTCGACCAATCCTGTCTCAGCTAATTTTTTCATTTGCTTCTGCACAGCATTGGCTGTCATGCCACCAATTTCGTCTGCCAGTTCATCCCACGTCTTGACGATATACCGTGTGATAAACCGTTGCCCACCAACCAGACGAAATGATTGATGGGTTCGTCGTGGCATCCAATACATTAACTGACTCAACAAAATACCGCGTATTGGGCTACCTGTGATGCTGCTATACTCCGATGACACAAATACACCGCGTTTTTTAACGCTTTCTATCTGCTTTTTTGACATAATGTTAACCTTTCATGGTTGCATTCATGTCCCACATGCGCTATACTAACCGCAATGAGGAACACAAATACCTCGCCCTTGCTTCCAACAAGGGGTAATATATGATGAAATTTCGCCCACTTTCTCCAGTGGGTTTTTCGTTTCTACCCACAAATGGACAAACCTCAGTATATACGACCCCTAACATTTTCGCAACTAACCCGCATCACCGGACGACAAAAATACATTGTCATCCACAATGATTGCATCTTGTTGCTCCGAAGACCGTAAGTTAATCCGTTTGGTGTCACCACATCCCAGACACCACCCATCCCAAATCGTGAAGACCTCACCGCCTTCCATGATTGCACCAACTAAATCCACCTCAACTATCTCTCCACAATCCGGGCATCGTACCCACTGTTCATTATTCATCATCAACCTTCACCAAAAACATGCGATTAGACGCGAACAGACTCGACATCTCACTGTCATCCCAATCCACACTGACCCAATCGAATCCAAAAACTTCGTCACCTGTGCAGGTCCCGAAGAATTCCCGAACCTCACCCGTCTCTTGATGTTCGAGCTTCATCATCACCCGATCACCTTTTTTCAAAACTTGATATCCACTTTTCATAAGTACCTCACCTCTCAATTAACTTTTCGTAGGGACGGATAATAATCCGTCCGCCTATTCCCGTTCAACGATTTACCAATACTCGTCCGTCTCAAACACTGGAGGCGCATCCCCCCAATCCTCGAACCAAAAATCTTCCTCATGCAAAAAGTCCTTGCCACACAATTGCGGAGGCGTACCTGGCATCATCGACTTTGTAATCAATGCAGAGAACATCTCCGTCATCTCATGTCGCTTACACGGCACATCCGTCCACGCATGGCAATAAAATACAATGCGCTCGGTATCATCCGCATTCGATTGAATGAAACAATATTCTCGGTACATCCACCGTGGATCACCCCAATCTTGCGGACGACCCAGACTCGCAAATTTTTCCGTCGATATCGTTCCGTCTGGGTTCATCCCATAAATTGTCCATGCCTGATGAATTTCTTTGGTCGATACACCCTCACTGTCAACATCATGTTCCGTCTGCCAACCCATCTCCATGAGCTCTTTTGCATCTGGATGATGCTCCGCAATCGAATCAATCCACTCCTGCGTGATCCGTTGCAAATTATTTAATACATACGATGACATTTGCGGATGACGACACGCCACTTGCACCCCACTAATCACCAACCACAAGTCCCGCACAGTGCTAACCATCGGCATCGGCGCGTCATCTTGCATAATCTTTTTTGCTTCTTCCAAAAATTGTTCTTCTGATTTCATTCCCTCACCTCTCAATTAACTTTTCGTAGGGACAACGCCTGCGTTGTCCGCTTATCCGTGCTCATGAATCCGATGCAACAAATACACCGGAGGTTTACAAATATGATCCAGAGTGCGCTTAAAACTCGTTGCAATTCCCGTATATGTGGGTCTCAACTTAGATAACTGCACCAACGCCCAATCCTGAATATGCTGATTGTCATGCTCACAACAAATGCGTAGATAGCGTGATCTTTCGAAGAAGCCAACATCACCTAATTTAAATTTTCCTAAATATGTATATTCGATATTGTCGAGATACACATAACTTTTGTCGAAAAACGCATACCCTGACACAAACAAACAACTTTTATGTCCTAAATACCCCAAACGAGTATCGGTAATGACAAAATACTTGCACTGCGATAACTTGTACCGTGATATATCCAAATCACGCGCGTACCAACTATGCAAATATGAATCGGCATCAAACGAATAAATACCATTAACCACATATCGACGGGATAATTTTTCGCCCTCTTTATCGCTTGGCTCAGGATAATCACAAACCTTCAATGTAATAATGAAATCTGTTTTGTCCATCATGCCACCACTTTCATATCCACAGAAACAACCTTGACCCGATATACCTTCACCATCGCCGCATGAAGAATAAATCGCTTTGCCAACAACAATTGACATTGCAATGTCGCCTCATCAGCACAACCAGCATCGATGTATTCTTTACCGTGCTTCCGGTCTTTATAAAATTTCGTTTTCGGGATAACCCATGTCACTAAAAATGTATGCATAATAAGTCCTTTACAGAGGCGGTCATTACACCGCCCCATCCTAAAAAAGTGCCATCTGCTCCGGTGGAATCTCCAAAATATTGATCGCATCCTCCGGTGGCGGACAATTCAAACTATCCACTGCCCTAACCGCTGCCCAATATTCCGATTGCCCCGTGACCGTCCATCGCATATACCCACGCTGTACCGTGTATTGATATGGGCTAATCCGTTCGATTGAGATCTCATCCACTCGTATCGGTGGATCACCTGCCAAGAAACGTCCCGTCAATTTCGGCTTCAACTCGCGCCCCTGCGCTCCTTTGCCCATATAAAAGGGCTGGGTTTCTTGCAACGGCACACCGATCTTCCACCGCAGATAATCACCCAAATTCTTAAAATTCCGAAACTCAAAAGGGAATATCATCCACCCGCTGTTGAGATGCTGGTGTACCATCCGTTTCAGCGACCGGATCTTCCCCTTTCTCTACAACCTCAACCGGAACAGCTTCAACATCATGATGCGCCATCGTCTGAACCTGAATATCAACTTCCGTCTCTGCAGGCAAATCCGCACCCGCCATCACCGCGATCAATCGCGCCATCTGTGCCGTCTTGAGCTCACGTGGCGGAATATAATCAATGTCTGTCTTCAAATCAGGCTCATTCTTGAGGGTTTCTTTCCACGACCACCATGCACCCGGCTGACCATTCTTACCCATCTTCAATGGGTGATAATCTGAGTACAGTTGTTGCAACACAATAAAATCAATCGATTTGACAGTACGCATCTTAGTGACAACAACACACGCATTCTCAAAAATTGTCTTTGTCGCCTCAGACCACACAATTACTTTGCGACCATCCAACTTGTCCAATACCGTGCCCCACATATCAGCCACTGTCGGAGCATCTTCCACGATCTTGTCATCAATCCCGTGGTACAACGCCGCCTCTGTCTTGATCGACACACCCGGATTCATTAACTTCGACCAACGCACACCCGACACTAAATCTTCAATGCATACATGCACCGGCATTCCCTCAAAATCCGTCGCGTCAATATGGAGCAGAACCGGATTATTAGCCCCATCTTCGAGGATCGATTTCGCCCATGCCTCAGTTGAGGATTGCTTTTCCTGCATCGTCTGCTCATCAACCAACTGCCCCACCGACACACTCAGTTCTTCACTTGTTGTCAGTGTCATCGGCAGATGTGCCACCATCGGATTCACTTGACCGTTGAAGTCAACAACCTCAGCCAACTTTTTTGTGTCAATCTTGATCTCAACACAATCCAGCAGGTTTGGAAGATGTTCACTGAGCTCAAGCAAAACCCGTGCCACCCGCGCTTGATGATCCTTCTCAATCTCAATATCCTTAACCGGCTTCACCGTCACCCCATTTGGCAACGCATACTCAGGGTCTTCTTCACGCAACCCACCTGTCCAATTCTTAATCTGCTCGACCGCCGTCTTCTTCTCGGCTGCTGCATCTTTACGCCGTTGCTCAGCCTCTTTCGCCGACCGTATCCACCCCAACATCTCAGAACTGACACGATTACGATGTTCTGCATATAAATTTGTCATATCGCACACCTCACTAATTGAAAACTGGAATACAAATAAACCTAATCATCCGCTGTCTTTAATCCCTTGCACTCGATAATGCGCCTGATACGATCGATCGTATAATCGTGTCACCAACAACGCATGATGTTTGACTTCTTGCCATACTGCGCGCACCTGCCTCATCGTCATGGTTGTGTAACCCAAAATCTCAGGATCATCGCCAGCAACCTTCGGCGAAGCCCAAACTGTCCCATCAGGGCTGATCTTTAAATCACGCCCGGTATCATGAGCAACCTTCATCTGGCAAGCCAGCATGAACTCATCGTGCGTCAATCCCTTGACAAACGCCGACGAATTGCAATCGGGTGGCAAGATAGCAAACTCTTCCATCCAACTTGTGTCACGTTTAATACGCTTACTCATAAAGCAAATTCCTCCATATAGATAAAATAAAACAATCGACACCATACCGAGTAATTGCTAACATGAATCCGCCCGGTACCGTGATGTATTCGGGTGGGTTCAGACTCCCGTGCATGGTGAGTGAGGTCCAATTCAATCAACCATGTGCGGGAGAATTCCCACGCCATGAATTAACTATATTCAATTAGTTTGCATAAGGCAACTAATTTTGTTAAAGTTTCAAAACTGTAATCTGATTGAAATTCGTAGTGAACAAAGTTCTTCATAGGGACGCATTACTATGCGTCCGTAATCTGGGGGCTAATTATCTTGCTTACGCTTACCGGGGATTGTATTGCGTTCAAAAATCGGATCTAAATCCTTATACTGAATACTAATTATTCCTCGCTTCCCAATTCGCTGATGCGGAATCTCAAATTCCTCGATCATATCACGTACTCGCTGTGGTGTTCGAGCAATTAACTCTGCAATATCACTAACACCAAGCCAATCGTCCCGCTCATACTGCCGTTTGTCGTCGTCTGCCATAACACCAATTTCCATTGTAAGAATTTTCTCCCATCATACCAGAAATCAACAAGATTTTTTTGAATCACCTTTATGAGATATAATTCATAAAAATAAAGGTGAAGATATAGTGCGGATAAAACCATTACCTCTTCTACTAACCATACTAGCAATCGTATTTCTTTGTGTAGCACTTATTACAAGTTATTTGTCATTCGTATTAGCTCTGGTAATTGTCTTGAGTCTTTGGTTTGGCTACCGATCCTACTCAGCAAATCGACCAACTCCGCAGGTCGAGCCAGAACAAACAACACCCGAAAGACCAAAAAGGACTGTCATTATTACTCTGATTTTAGCAGTAATGTTTGTGCTGATTGTCCTATCTATATCTCTTCAACTTGACTTCATGGTTGCTAGTGGGGGACCTACTTGTGATCTCAAAGTTTTTACTAATGATATTTATGTGGGTGAATTCTTTGTTGAAATTCAGGTAACTCCTGTTGTACTTAGCCCTTTTGCTACGTCTACGAATTTAGGAACATCTACCCAGCTTCCCACCGCTACTCCTACACTTACACCTACCCCTATTCCGACTAGAACAGTGCGGAGTCAACCAATAAGCCCTATGGTGAATGTGGTTCAAATTAACAATATTAATTGTGAAAGATCCAATGTTGAGATTCAAGATTTTCCTGCCTTATCTTTCCTAAGTGCTCAAGATGGTCGTGAATTAGAAGAAGATCCTCCTCACCGCGATAAGCAAAACATCCGGTGGGTTGATAGCGATTTAGACGATGGGGTTGAGTTTGCTTATATCAGACCCCCATTAAATTTTCTCCGTGAAATTATTACGCCATTATTAGACTTCACATCATTAGTTACTTGGTCAGTGGCACTTGTTTGTAGTGTTATAGGATACGTTTTCGGATTATTCTTCAATTGGCTCAAGGACAAATTTATCTCCGAATCAACTGATGATACCAATGACAATGATGATCCAGATGAATTCGATATTGAAATCGTCAAACAGTAAAATTACTTACTCGACCTAAGTAGGGACAGGGAAAACTCAAAAGTCTACATCAAGTGCCCTGTCCACTCTCACCACCGTACAATAATTTGAAAATACCAAGCAATAAGATAAAATAACCTCTAAGAGCCGACCCACCTCCAACATTGGACGCAATATGGAAAACCTAACGCCCGAAACTCTCGTAATACTATTAAGCCTCGGCGCACTTGGCGGACTTGTTGCCGCATTAGCCCGCGGACTGCGTTTGCCCAGAATCCGAGAAGATGACGATGGCTCAAGCAACATCGAAATTGGCTTTTTAGGCGATATCATCATTGGCGCAATCGCCGCACCGGTTGTCTGGGTATTCAATAGCCTCACGAATAATCCGGAAGGCGCGTTTTTTGTGGCATTCGTGACGGGTACACTTGGGGTCGCTGCCTTACAAGCTGTCTCCAGTAGCGATGCCTTTAAAAAGGATAAAAATTTTCTCGTTCAACAACTCGCCGATCAAAATGATATAATGGAACAAATTCGAAAGCTAAAACAAGAACAAGAGCAATTGGAAACAGAAAATCAGCGTCTAAAAGATGAAAACGCGCAACTCGAACAACGTAGAGCGCGACTACGAGATGAAACGTTTGATGACACAATCGCATCAGCAGATATGCTTGAAGACGATGATGACGAGGAACAAACCCGTGAGCAATAACCAAACCAAATTAGCAAATATGACCTCGCAAGAAATTGCCGCCTCCATTATCAACAGTCGGCCCGGTACCAAATGGTCATACCAAGCCATGCAAGAACTCGTTGCGAGAAATCAAAAACTAAAAGCCGAACTGGGTTATGATTTTTCTCATACTAACGAACAAACTAATACCTCAACTCCCATTGCTCAAGCTGCTACACTTCGTAAGTCTCTTGTGCTCGGATTTGTTATTTTGGTAGGTATTCCAATGATCGTAGTATTGGGGGGGACGGATTTAACACTACCTCAAATTACAAGCGTATTGTCATTGCTGATTCTCCCCCTAATGATATACATGTTAGTCTATTTATATGATGCTGATTTTGAAAGAATAATCTCTAACGTCCGAAAATTCATCCTACTTCGACAATTAAAAAGCTCAAATAATACAAGAGCAAAGAATGCTTTAGATAAGATTCGTCAAAACGGTTGGCTAGGTATATTAAATAGTGCCAATCTCAGTGGAGCGAATCTCAGTGGATTGAATCTCATAGAAGCGAATCTCAGTGGATCGAATCTCAGTGGATCGAACCTCATAGAAGCGAATCTCAGAGGAGCG
>DIYL01000011.1 GCA_002428985.1 Anaerolineales bacterium UBA6055
ATTTGGGTCATATCAATCTTTGCCACTTATACCCAATTATTGTAGCATTCTTATAGTGATCTAGTACAAAAGCTAGTATGTAATTTATATGGGACAATGGCTCATCAAACAGGTGTCAACAATCCTTCACCTTAGTCTATTGTGATTTCATGGTTTCTTTCAATGCTGACGACAAGGCTGCTTGAACAGCAAGAGATGAGTACATTCCCTTGCGAATTGAATCATCTGCTAGTCGGCGTTTCTTATTTTCATCCCATTCATCTACAAACATTTCAAATGTCGCTGGTTTAGGTAGCTGTTCGCGTTCAGCGCCGAAGAAATCTTGAACGACTTTGAGCGGTGCTTTGACATGATCAAAAGGATCAACATCGTAGATCACACGTAAGGCTTCCTGATTCCCTTTCGTCG
Organism: Anaerolineales bacterium UBA6055; assembly: GCA_002428985.1. GTDB lineage: Bacteria > Chloroflexota > Anaerolineae > Aggregatilineales > Phototrophicaceae > UBA6055. The sequence continues at coordinate 409 of DIYL01000011.1, forward strand.
CTTGTATGACCAATTGTTCTGCGTTTTCGCCACGAGCTTTGCCTTTAGTGCCTTTTATGGCTTTAATTGCTCCCCAAATTTTGAGACCCGCTGCGGTCGAAACACGCAGGATGTCCGCCCCAACAGCTAGTGTACCTGTGACAGCTGCCGTAGTTCCGCCCGATAACATTGTAATTGTGTACATAACCCACTTGACCACTTTGGTGATGATCTTTGCAATAGTATTTGGAACGCAACTAAGTAACGGAAACAGTGATAGAGATAGCCTCTCTGATGGCGATGAAGCATTGGTACTTCTGACAAACCCACTTCTAGCAGATACAGATGGTGATGGTCTTCGGGATAATATAGAGATTGAAAACGGTTTAGATCCTAATTTCACGGATACCGATAATAACGATATTGTTGATAGTGATGAAGACCTTGATAAAGATGGTCTTATCAATATTGAGGAGCAGAATATCGGCACACGCTTGGACTTGGAAGATACCGATGGAGATTTAGTTGATGATGCCCGGGATCTGTGCCCTCTTGAAAACGCTGAGACAGAAAACGGCTGTCCTGAAGATACTGAAACTGACATAACTTCGGAATTAGTAGACATTGAGGCAACTGAGGAAGCAACATCTGAGACAGCTGATATTGAAGTAACAGAAGAAGTCGTTGTAGAGGAAACTCTGTCAGAAACGACAGATACCGACACAACGGATGCCACTGCAGTCCCAGAAGTTACGGCTGAGGCGCTTGCAAACCCTGAAAGTGACATAAATGAAGAAGTGGGTGAAGATGCTGAGGGTGATGGCATTCTGCTAGCAGAAGATCAATGCTGGCATTATCGAGCGTGCCGGTTGTCCTTATGAAAAACCAGTTTCTTTTGAGTCTAGCGATCCACAACTTGCTCACGGGGAAACGGCACAAGTAACAATCATGATGAGTGGACCTACACCAGCAGCCGGAGCGACTCGGTTTGTTGAACAAACACTTGGTTTAGATTTGGCAGAATACATCACAGTTCCAACCACCCTCTTCGTTCTACCCGGAGAAACGAGCGTCACATTTGATGTCACTAACGATGCCTATCTAAATCTTGCAGGTGGATACTTAGAGTATCAGGTTAATTATACTGCTGGCGACGAAACCTTTTCATTGGACTGGTTTATCTTTGCAGAGGCCGTAGCAATTACCTCTGTAACAACCGATACTCCCGAAGTCCAGCAAGGAGATGACATTACAGTTACTGTCAATGTCGCAAGCCCTGCTCCTTTCGATATACCCTTGACGCTTTTTGTACAGAGTACAGGTGCACCTCTACTAGGCGATCTTCCCTCGCAAATTGTTATGCCTGCAGGTCAATCAACGACTAGCTTCACATTGCAAACTGTTCTGGCTAGTGGATTTTTTGTTAGTCCCGCGCCACGCCCAATTGCTGATCTTATAATTACGTATGGAGAATCACGCAACACATTACAAACCGTAGATAGTGATCCGGCGCGCACGATCCACCCCATTACAATTCAAACACTTGCGGCTCCCTATTGGAGTACGAACTTAACGAGGCTCGCAGTAGCTGGATATGAACTACCCATACGACTAGAAGCGAATATGCCATTGCTTGAAGATGTCAGTTTCTTAATTACAAGCGACTCGCCTTTGTTAACGGCGCCAGCATTGGTCACTGCCTCACCATCTCCATCTAGTAGTCAACGCGGTTGGGCAGATTTCGTTGTCACCGTCAATGATGCCGAAGCGCTTAATCAATCGACCGTCACAACGTCCGTTAATCTTACTGCATTGCGTGTTGACGGTAAGTTTGCATCAAGCACGGCTGTTACGGTATATACTCTTGGTATACAAAGCTTGACATTTGATCGGACAACAATTGCACGGGGGGAAAGTGTTGTCGGTACAATTACACTCAATCGCCTTGCACCACAAGATGTTGTGGTTACACTTGATAGCGGGTTTACCGCAGATCAAGTTTCACACCCTCAACAAATCACGATCCCAGCTGGGCAAGATACTGCACCCTTCACCCTGGATACCGTCGAATCGACAAGTGGAACACTATTTGATGTGACAGTCGATGCTTATATTGAAGAACCAAGTGCAAGTGCATCCGCAACAATTGGACTCAGTGGTCAACAGATCGTAACCGACTTCACATTATCAGCAGATACGATTCGTATAAATGAGACAGTCGTTGGCACTGTCAGCATCTTGACACCTGCGCCTGTCGGTGGCCAAGACATAAATATCCGCGCGCTCAATAACCAAAGACATGGAACTGAACTGCCATTCACAATTACAATCCCAGAGGGGCAAAGTTCGGGTACGTTTGAAATCACAAAAGCAATCAACACAAGCGGAAACATAGCCCTAGAAGTAGCAATCGCTGGAACTGCATTTGGTAATCAGGAGATTCTGATTAGTGAACGTTTACCCATCATTGTCACCTTTGATCCGCCAACGATTATGATGGGTGAAACAACAACTGTCACACTGTCTTTGAGTGAACCTGCACCTTTGGGAGGTCTTGCCTTACAAACGGAGGTGTTTACACTATCTTCGCTGGTTGAATTATCAAATGATGTTGTATTCATTCCTGAAGGAGCAATGACAGGCACATTCACAGCAACAGCGTTAGTTAGAAATCAACAGTTCAACCAAATCGATCCTACATTCAGCCCAGCAATTGGGGTTTACTATGGTCAATCGACGGACACTGACTATCGGTTTGATGCCGCTATAAATCGCGCTGACCTCCAGATTACGATTCAACCACTACTGCAACTTATTGACCCCAGCGGCGATTTCGGATTTTCTGAATTACCGAGTGTACTTGACGCCTCGCAAGGTGTCGTTTCTGTATTAGCACGTACCAATCAAGAGGTTGCCACTGGAGATTCAATTAACTATATATTGACAACGGATCGTCCAGATTTGATTCAAATCCCATCCAGTATTAGCCTAGTTGATATGCCCAATAGTTCATCTGCAAATATGATGTTTGACATTGTTGTCAATCTGAGTGCATTCACCACCAGTGGTGAGACGGTTACAATCACAGCCATTCATGAAGAAACGGGTTATTCACGAACGTTTGAATACTCGCTCATCAATACGATAGTTGAGGACTTTACAATTACTCCAGAAATTGTCACAAGCGGAGATGCGGCAATAGCAACTGTTACATTAAGTACACCTGCTCCTAGTAGCGGCGCTATTGTTAGCATAGGCTGGATACGACCATCAAACTTGGTAGCCAACCCTAATATGCCGATTGTCTTTCCAGAGACTGTCACCATCCCAGCAGGGCAAACCTCAACTACGTTTGAAATTGACACCGTAACAGGATGAACAACTACATCTGGCACAGCACTCCAATGGCAAATGGAAGCCTATTATGGACTTGCGTCAAACCGAGCATTCTCTAGTTTTCAGGTATCACAGTTTCCAGTCGTGGAAAGTGTAAGTGTAGACAAGGCGAATATTGTCTATGGTGAAACTGCCAAAGTAACCATTACCATCAATACCGGTGCACCTGCTGATGGCTTTAGTATCGCCATGATCAGGCTAAATAGTGATGGTTTCACACGCTTTGATAGACCCCGTCCAACTGTCATATCTGAAGGCGAACGCATCATGACAATACCTATTCAACCGCAACGAAATGTAGAAGAGTTCCACTTATTCGATGTTTCAAGAACTAATGCCACCGATGAGTTCCCCAAATCATTCTCTATATCTACTGAAGTCACAACAGTCGATTTGTCATTAGACCAGTCTTCAGTACAAGCAGGCGACGTTGTCACAGGCTTGGTTACACTGAGTCGACCGGCATCTGTTGGTGGGCAACGGTAAGATTGGAGGGCATCAATAATTCAGGGATAATGGGAACTTTGGATTTCCTCGCAGGTGCACCCAACGATGGTGAAGTCATTGTCCCAGAGGGGTAGACGACAGCAACGATAGCAATTGCAACGGAAAACCAAGAACCGATAAACAATATGCCATCAAGTTTCCCTATCGAAATTCAAGCACTATATGGAGGAAACTTTGACAATGCACGGCAAGTAGATAGTGCGACTTTTACGATGAATCGTCATTCTGTACCTTTCTTCTCCCGTGAACTTGATGAAGTTTACTATGGGCGTGACATGCTCAACATGAGTATTTCAAGGTATCAGCCTTTCGTCTCTAGTTCGACAACATTCACCTTAATGAGTAGTGCACCAGAAATCGTTACAGTACCAGAAAGTATCACGCTAACATCGCTCGCGGCGAATTTTGATGTGATATTTGGTGATGATGTGACATCAGCAGATGTGACGATCACCGCGACCAATACCGAGGGTACATCTAGCGTAGAGCGCGTAATCACTTTACGTCGCATTGGTATCTCATCCTTTACGGCAACGCCTAATATTGTTGGACAAGGTGATGCAATCACAGCAACATTGATGCTAGATAGTGCACCTGACCAATCTGTTAGGGGTGATTTCTCGTGTAGCAATCCATGTTATGTCGATGGTGTAACGCAGTTTCTCACAGTCTTCTCTGAACAAGACACTCGCAATGTCAATCTCTTCGGTGGCGCATGTACTTCACTTGATGCAAGCGAGTTACGGGATACAACCATCACAGTAAACCTAGTTGGTACAGAAGCTACTGCTACTGTATAAGTGCGCCCACTTCGAGTATTCACCTTGGATTTAGTCAACACAACAACGATACCAAACCAAAATGTTGTGGGAACAATTTCAACCAACTACGACAGTCAAACCTTTGTTGACTACATCATTGCTGAAAGTTCACATCCTGATCTATTGCCTTTGGGCGAGGTATTCCAAGTTCAGGCAATCTACAGGAGCTCACCCGTTGGCTCAAGTTTTGATCTTGAAGACGATTACCGATTGCCTATCAATTGGGACGCATATGACGGTTCACCAGATACCGTCACATTCACAGTCAATCTCATTGTCAACCAAAACGAAACACTGACAAAGACTTTTAGCTTCGATATTCTCCCATTTGATGAAGTTATAGTAACCCTACCCGAAAGCGGCGCAGGCTTGTCAACCGTTACCGGCGATGTGACCATCAATGGTATAGCAGATACCGGTGGGATGACAGTCGCACTGACCAGTGATAGCGATCTAATGCCGGTTCCATCTACAGTCTTCATACCTGAAGGCGCCTCCACAGCAAGTTTTGACATAGAGCTCGGTGATCCAGCTCAGGATGATACAACAGCTAATGTGACAGCAACCATCAATAGTCTAACGTCTACTGACAGCATAAACCTACGCCGTGGTATCGTTTTGGAAGCACTTGAAACAAAATCAGAATCGGTATCACAGGGTGAAAGCTTTGAGATTGGAATTGGCTTGAGAGATGTTGTACCGAATGATGTTATTATAAACTTGACCAGTAGTCTACCTAATATAGTATCAGTGCCGACGACTATTACGATCCCGAGAGGGCAATCGTCTGCTACATTTACTGTTACAACAACTGCAGAAGAGGCAATTGACGATGCTGAAGTAACAATAACCGCGAGTTATCTCGGGGAATCAATAAATGCGTCAATTACAATCGAGCCCGCCGTTATAACAGACACAACCCGAACTGAAGCTGAAGAAAGAAGACCGAATTTCCCATATAAAATTGAAATAGTACCTTCAACAATAATTACAGGTGGTACAACACTTGCCGTTGTAATTGTTGCACCGGAGGTTCAACGAAGGGACATTGTATTTGATCTTCGCTCTAGTAATACCTTGGTTTCAAGAGTCCCAAGTCAAGTCACATTATCCGCAGGTAGTGAATCCGTCCGCTTTAGCATGACAACAACGAGTCGAATTAGATCGAACACATCATTTTCACTCACCATATCTCAGGGAAGAACGTCAACAACTATACCTATAACATTAACCCGTTCTCTTTGGCAATCATTTGGTATACGGCTGCGCTAGGTTCCTATCAGGCTACAAATCTAGACACTCATAATGTACTGTATTTGTATCATAGTTGAATCACAATTGTCATATAATATCCCATCAAACGATGGGATATTTGACGACGTCCGAGATTAAATTTACTGCCATTCCGATACTGCATAACAGAGGAATTTGCTCTGCATTTAATTGACCATATTGCATCCACTACAGCTAAAGTTTTTAAATCTGTTGCTGTGGAGAATCAAACATTTTTGACTTATGGTTTGAACCTGCGGTACATACAAAGAATACAGTCAAACAAAGTAAAATTGAGAGTATCGCTACTCTCAGCCAATTGTTAGTGATTATATTATATTTTTATAAGACAGGGAACGAACCCGAACCATCTACCCACTCATACTACGTCCAGAGACTACATTTCGAAAATCCAAGGGCTTATTAGCATAGTAGAGTTTCACATATCTGATCTTCTACCATTGCTATTTACGATACTTGCTTTTAAGCAGACTATCTCAAAATTCATCAGACAAGCAACGATGCATTCTATAGAATTATAAACATAAAAATACTGAGCAAGGACAAAATGCGGCTTATGCGATTGACCCAGGCAAAACGCTCTACTTCGGTAGGGCGTTTTTACTCCAAAATTTAGCTAGCTTTGTCTACTTGGACCAGAAGAATACTATACTCAACTCTGTGTACGCTAATCCTCAAGCCACACATACATCTCGCGTAATATCATGTCGTAGCTCATTGCTTGACCGCGCTGCACCGCTTGCTCAAAATCTTTTCCGTGAAGTTGGTTTTTTAGACTATCTAATAATTTGTCCACCCGCTCTTCTGTTCCATAAAGACGTGGAGATTGTTTTGCAAATGCAGCCATTTCAGTCGCCTCAATATAGTATTCTTCGTACTGTTTCCACTCAGCGATCGCACAAATTACATTTAACATAGCATTCACCAAGCCATCTTCCAACAACAAAATCTCAAGGGCTTTAATTAAGTATCGACTGGCGTTTTCTGAATTATGTTGGGCTACAGCCGTACCACCAGCAAACGATAGCATATGTGCTAGATCATAGGTGACAGGTAGGGACTGATGTGCTTCTTCTGATTCTTGGAAGTAGTCACTTGCCAACACCAGATTATTCATCTGAAAATGAATACTACCAAGAATACCTGTATTAATAGCGATCATAAACTGATGACGAATGTCACGCGCATATTGAAGTGCCTGTACAGCAGGTTGTTGAGCAATTTCCATATTTCCTAATATTTGATAGGTAATAATCGATTGTTGTGAATAAGCATACGCTAGAAACGTCTGGCCGACCGGATCATGACCTAACGCTCGAGATTCGAGAATTCTTGTAATATTCCTGAGAAGCTCTAGTGACTGATCAACATGATATAAACGTGAAACGAGCACAAGGTGATAGTAAACATAGATGATTTCGTTACGCGCAGTTTCTAAATCTAGTTGTTCAAATAATGCATATGCCTTTTGGATGTAGTCTTTGGCAAGATCATCACCAGTGGGATCTTGATGAATAGCTGCATTCACCGCATATATACTGCCAAGCAAATAAGGAGGGCATTGCTCATTGTCTATGAGTTTGTGAATCGCGTAATCATAGATAACCTTCATCTCAGCACTTTTTTCGAACTGATAAGCGATCATGCCATAGGTACTGACAGCCCGCCATAGAAGATCAAAATTTAATGTATCGATAGATCTGTACCATCCCACATAAAGATTTTCTAATTCAACTTCGCTAACTGTTGCTGACAATTGATTGGACATGATTTGTCCGGCAATATCCACATAAAATTCAGCATGTGCGTTACGTGTTTGATGGTCTACATCAAGATTTTCACTTAACTTTTCTTCTGCATATTGGCGCACTAATTCATGCATATGGTAGCGTTCATGAGTATCTTGATGCAGTAGCGCTTTATTGATTAGTGACTGTAATACAACTGGTTTTGCATCTGCGATGTTTTCCACTGCAGAGGCTGTAAAGCCATTACGAAACACAGATAGTTTCATAAATACGTTTTGTTCAGCATCGGTTAAAAGAGCCCATGTCCAATCAAAGACAGCTCGCATACTCTGATGACGTTGTTTGGTGCCACGATAATCAGTTGCCAAGAAGTCGATACCTGTTTGAATTTCTTTAACGATTTGTGCTAGTGGATAGACATCAAGCCAGTTTGTTGCCAAAATGATTCCCAATGGCATTCCCTCAACCTGATGACATAATTGATAAACCGGATCTATATTATCTTCGGTGATTTCCCAGTCCGGATATATCCGAATAGCAGTATGATATAAGAGTTGAACTGCGTCATAATTCATCACATTTGTAATGGTGTTATCTTGTGGAATCCTTAATCCATCTAGATGATATATTGTTTGTCTGCGTAGAGGTAATTTTTCTCTCGACGTTGCGATGATGTCTACATCTGGTGCAGAGTCAATAATATCTATCATGTTGAAGGCGCCGTCGATTAAATGTTCCCAATTATCAATCACAAGCAACATATTCTTATCCGATAAAAAGTTTAATAATTGTAGTTTGGGGCTTGATTGATTGGATAGCTGGATCGATAGAATGTCGATGAGTTGATTCACAATACCTTCAATTGAGAAAATGGCTTCCAAATGTATAACATAAACGCCGTCTTCGTACGATGCTTGCTGTTGTGAAGCATACTCAATAGCGAGGCGCGTTTTCCCGACGCCACCAACCCCAACAATGGTAACCAATCGGTTATCTTGGCGAAATAATGTCGCTAATTCTGATAATTCGTTTTTTCGCCCGATAAACTTGTCAACTGGTGCGAGAAGGTTGGTTTTAACAGGTTCTTTATGTGTGGGTAATGGCTCAAGTAAACCTAATTCAATTGCCTTAAGTATTGCTGCCTGTCGTCCCGATGCATCTAACTTATAATAAATATTTTTTGTGTGTGTCCGCACTGTTTCTATGCTAACCGTTAACTCCTCACTAATGTCTCGATTACTATATGCTTGCGCCATTAGTTTTAGGACTTCTTTTTCACGTTTGGTTAATTGAGGCTCATTATCTGCTGGTGATGAGGTCATGGTTAGTTTCCGCTATTCGCTAATTAACTTTTGATGTATGAATCATAATATGTCTGTTGTTTTCATTTTAGTGATTGAGGCAGTATAGTCAAACTAAGGAGATGTACATAAATCAGTAACATCAATAATAAATCACCCTGACGGGTATAACCTATTTTATCTTCCTCACCTTAATCTATTTAAATAGCTCACTAAGTCATCCATCATCGATATTAGACGCAGTATGACGGATTTTGTTATTGAAATTCGGATGCAAGTCAATAATGGACAATTAGATTGGATTAAGGAATATGGTCATTTAATGCTTGTCCAAGTTTATACTGATCCATATTTTCCATTCAACGAACCAAATTCAGATTGAAAACTTTTGGGGAAAGCATAATTAGCTATGTCAAAGCTTCGGAAAGTCAAGCCAAGTAGCCGTAGAAATATTCAACGTCATTTAACTCAAACAACGAAACAGGAAGAGCTGCAAAGCCAATCAAATAGTGTGCCCGATGTTCATTCGATGTCTGCTTCGCAGATATTACACCTCCAGCAGACTATAGGTAATCGTGCTGTTCAAAGGCTGATTGCGGAGCAGGCAGGAGGTGATAAATCTGCTTCACAAAAGCACACAGCCACACACACGGCTACAATCATGCGTCAACAGTCTTCGGATGAAAACCGTGTTGAAAATGCCGATGTTCACCAGACATCAAATCAAGAGATTCAGCGGCGGATCTATTTCAATAATACCGAAGCTAACCTATCCGAAGTATTCTCAGTAGTTCCCTATGGTAAAAAGCGGGTAATCGCATCGAACTGGCATTGGGCGAAAATGATTCATAAATTCGAGGCGGACACCGATAGCGAGGCGAAAGATAAGCTCATCGCGGCTATTGATAAGGTCGCTGATCAATCAAGTGAGCCACCATCATTATTCCAACAGTCAAACTTGATGTTCGTGACCAAGGCAAGTGGGCGACAACCGACATTATATTTCCGACAGGGCAATGATACGGGACGGCTTCGCCAGCAGCACCCCAGCGGACCTACACTAGCACAAGAAACCAATAAGACAGACTACTTTTTCCAATCACAAGAGGCTGCTAGACAATTCGCAGGCTATGCTCGCAATGTATATAAGCGACAACGTAAAGGAGAGAATGCAAGACTTAATATCAATTCTTTTAAGAGACGATATGACATTACGACGGTGCCAGCAACCGGGATGTATCATTTTGAGTTAACTGGAGATTTGGACGCTATCGAGAAGCGCCATTTGTCCGGTGGAACCATCGATACTAATATTGATATATACACATCGGAGAAAATAAAATCTATTTATCAATCTGTTCTAGGCACAACAACATAAATAGAATACTGTTTTAGGTTAGAACAAGCGTTGTAGCATACGATTAACCTGTTCAAGCAAGCTTGTTGTCCTTAATGCGGTCCGCAAGCATTTGGGGAACCGTTTAAGAACCCGACAAAAAGTATCACTACTCTCAACCATCTATTGGACAATATATTACATCATTTTCAGAGAGGACAGGGAACGATTCAGTAGTTGGTACCCCATTGTTCCCTATGGTATCTCCACTGATTATGTCTTGAGAATAATTGCTTAAACATATTTGTTTGAGTCATCAGCTTTTTGGCTTGTGTTTGTCTTTATACCTGTCGGTTTCCAAAAGAATCCACTTTATAGCTTCTTCAGGTTGTATAAGTTCATCTAATTCTTCCATTGGCATCTGATTTATGAAATGTGATTGAATTGTTTTTTTGGTCTCATCATAAGTAGCTTTATGATAAAGTATTGTGTTAATGAACTTATCAGGTGTTTTCTCTTTGTTGATTGCTGAGTATAAAATAATGTAACCAGCTAAGATTTCTAGTGAAAGTGCTGATGATTTAATCTCACTAGCAATTGTGGCAGCCAAAGCATACGACTCTGTAGCAGCAGTAAATTTCCCTTCCAAATAGGCAATATAGCCTATTTTACCTAGCGTATAACTATGCCAATGTCTTATATCCTTTTCCCTGCATATATTACGGCTTTGTTCAAAATAGTTAATTGCATTTTCAAGTCGTCTATTTTGAAGCTCAAAGCGACCCAAATTTATCAAGCCGAGTACAATCCCCTGAGTATTACCAAGTCGTTTATGAATATTCAGACTGTCGTAATAACATTGAGCCGCATCTTGATAGTTTTCTTCTCGCCAATAAACAGCTCCCAAGTTATTCATAGCTTCACCAACCCCCCTTTCGTCATGTAGTTTTTTTCGAACTTCCAAGTTTTCTAAATGATATTTTTTGGAATAGGTTTGCAATCCTAAAATACCATATACATTCCCAAGGTCATTTAAACACTCAGCTCTACCATATTGATCCCCTAAGGCAGTCCAAGATACAAGGCTCTCTTGAAGGTAAAGGGAAGCTTGATCATAGTCACCGCATCGCCAGGCAATTCTGCCGAGTTTATTCAAACAATATGCAACTCCTCTTTGGTCATTGAGTTTCGTCCACAACTCAATACATTCTTGAAAGTGTTGTCTGGCTAATTGGTAATCATTTGTAAAAAATGAGATATAACCTAATTCCTGTAAACTATTTGCTTGTAAATTTTGATCGTGTAATATTTTAGCAATACTTATAGATCTGTTCAGGGCATTTCTAGCCCTTTCCATTTGAAATGTACGTGCAGCAAATAAACCAATCAAATAGAGACATTTACCAAGAATATTTGTATCATTTTCATCCTCAACTATGAGTAAATATTGCTCATATATCTCAAGCAATTCAATTGGAGGAATACGCAACTTCAGCAAGTCATGTCCTGTATCAATATATTTGTTAAGAAGATAAGAGGCATTTGTCCTGATAATCCATTGCTGAGCATAAACTAACTGATGAAGAATTTGATCAACAAGACGCAATGCTTCAGGTAAGCGGTCTGGATATGAACGATAAAGAACATCTGCTTGGGACAATAATTCTAGATAGTGTATAGCATGTCTTCGACCTGCCTCAGCTATATCTCCTGATTGTTTGAATTTGATAAACTTGTGAAGAAGAGCATGTATGGTAAATCGTCCATTCCCAAGCACTTCTATCAAGCCGCGATTGACTAATTGTCGAACAACGGGACGGACATTCGTAATACCCCAGATACTTATCATAGCTGGTAAATCAAACCCACGTGAATCAATAGCCAGAACTGCTAACTGAAAAAAGAATTCAGCTGTAGACTGATCAAGGGTATTAGTACTACGTTCAAAAATATCTGCAATAGTCTCTAATGATTGATTGTCAATATCATAACGATCAAGAGGAATTGATGAATCAAATAAAAGTTCATTTTTGTCTAATGCTGTTAAGGCTGTTTCAATATCCAGTCCCAATTGAGCTTCATAATCCAGTAAACGGGCAACAACCCGGATTGCAAGTGGCGAATACCCAAGTTTAGCCTGCAGACGCTCAACTTGAACAAAAAATTTTTCTGGAATAGTAGGTGCAAGATGTTTAAATAACTCAATCGCTTCCTCTTCTTCCAGTCCATGCAACTGAATCACTGCATCTGGAGTCTCTGCAATCTTAAGTGCAATGTCATATTGCTGTGTTGTTATCAGATGAACACAATTCCTCCCACCGATTTGAAATGGGAGATAATCTTCTACATGCCATACATCGTCAATAATTAGTAGCATCTGCCGATTTTGGAAGTGGGTCGAGAGCTCACGCTTTATCATATGCAGATCAAAGTGAGGATGTATACTTTGGTCTAATACTGAACACCATAGAGCCAACTCAGAATAAATATTTGGGTTTTCACCTAAAGTTGACCACATTACACCATCAGGGAAAATATCTGTAATATATGACGTTTGAGCAATCTTGCGAGCAAAAGTAGATTTCCCAATACCAGGTGCCCCTTGAATAACAATCCTTTGTGTCCTATTAGCTATGAGTCTCTTAACTTTGTCTAGGGCATTATGTCTCCCCACCCACTTACCTCTAATTGTAGGAGACATCATAATGGTGGGAGGCGTTTTTGTTCGGGGCTCTATATTATTTAAAATCGATTCGTAAATTGTTTGGCTTGCTTTATCCGGTGTTATTGCAAGCTCACGGTCCAATAATTCATGTAGTTTCTCATAAATCTTAATTGCAGTCGTTCGTTTACCTATTTGACCGTACAAGTTCATTAATGTCCGGTATGGGGTCTCATCAAGTGGGTCTAACACAATATGCTTCTCGGCATAATGAATCGCTTGATTTGTATTTCCACATTTAAGAAAGAAATCGGTCAGATAACGAATGATCTCCAGTCGCAGTGTTATAAGTTGAGTTCGTTCAATATGTTGCCAGCGTTCAAATTCTTCACAGTGTGGAACGATAAAACCAGCTAGAAAATCATCTTGATATTGATCTAAAACAGACTGTATCCACATTGCGTCTTCAGCTTGTTCCGAGAGTCTTTTTATGGTTTGTACATCAGAGCGAAAGCGTAATACATCAACATCGATATTGTCGATATGTATTGTATCTTTTTGGATAATTATATAGGGCTTCAGAAGCGACTTACGCAGATCTGCTAGTGTTGTGCGGAGAGAAGCTAAAGCCGAAGCTTGTGATGATTCTGCCCAAAGTAAAGTAGCTAGTGAGATGCGAGTATGGCGCTGTTGAGTTATCGCAAGATAGATTACCAAGGCAAGCCCTTTACGTCTATTGACCTGAATCATCTTCCCATTAAGGATAAGTTGCGGTGTGCCGAAACACTGAAGAAGAAGTCGCTTCATTGTAATGCCCTTTGTGATGATTTTGTTACGCTTACCATTCTACACTGGATACTGAAATGTGTTTATTAGTTAACAAGTAAAGAACTGGAGCTATGTAATGAAAACTGTGTTTTTTATCTTATTAGTCTTTTCGCTCACTACTACAGCACTTACCCAAGATGGTGCAGTATCATGCGAGCAACCAAACTTGGAAGATTTACAAGTAGGTGAATCAGCAATTGTTAGTTGTGACATAGCATGTACTGCTGGCAATGTTTGGGGAACAGATGTCTACACAACTGATTCGGATCTATGTACAGCCGCTGCACATGCAGGTGTAATTGAGCTTGAAGAAGGTGGAATTTTCGTTGTAAACATGCTACAAGGACGAGAAGCTTACATTGCAAGTGAGCAAAATGGAATAGTGTCATCTGAATGGGGAAACTGGGATCTGAGTTATACATTTGAACCTGTACCATTGGAGTTAGAATGGAACACGACTGCCCAAGAAATTGAAGGAGATACAGGCACATTCATATCTGTGAACTGTCCAGAGAATGGAACACTAGGCACAGTATGGGGTACAAATATCTACACGGACGATTCTTCTATTTGTACGGCAGCACTTCACTCAGGGCTGATTGCATTTGATGAGGGTGGACAAGTTTATCTTTCTATAGTTGATGGACAGGAAAGTTATACAGGTAGTTCTGATAATGATGTCGACAGCCTTGACTACGGAAGCTGGTCAAGAAGTTTTACACTCAGTTCACCTAATCTCGAGGTTGAATGGAGCACACGGGCTACGGAGCTTGTTGGCACCATTGGATCATCCTATAAAGTAACATGCCCATCTGCAGACGACACAAGTAGTTCTCTTTGGGGTACAGACATCTATACAGATGACTCATCAATTTGTGTAGCAGCTGTTCATGCTGGTGTAATTGATGTGGACAATGGAGGACAATTTATCGTCAGCCTAGTAGATGGCCAGGACGGTTACGAAGGAAGTGAGCAAAACGGGATTGAGTCATCAGATTGGACAGATAGCTGGGAGAGAAGCTTTGTTGTTGGATATTAAGAAAACATCCATACACACCAATCTTAAGTCCACACAAATAATCGAGAAACTAGTATTTGAAAGCAATTGATAATGACACAAACATCAAACCGAGAACATGCAATCGTAATTGGGGGTAGCATTGGCGGATTATTTGCGGCCCGTGCCCTAAGTGATTTGTTTACACAAGTAACAATCATTGAACGTGACCCGGTCAATGATCAACCTGAAAGTCGAAAAGGTCAGCCACAAACACGACACTTGCATGGTATTCTCATCCCTGCACAGAAATTCATAGATAATAACCTTCCTGATGTACGCGAGAAACTACTGGATGGAGGCGCACTAGAGAATGATTGGGGTAAGGTTACACGGTGGCACCACTTCGGCGGTTACAGTTATGAGTGTGAGCTAGGCGTTCGTGGTATCGCGCTCAGTCGAACCTTTATGGAATATGAGGTACGGAAAGCTGTTACTTCTATTGAAAATATCCAGTTGATGGCCGAAACCAGTGTTGACTCATTGGTAATGAATGATACCAATACAAGCGTATCTGGAGTACATGTGACATATCGTGCGAAAGACCACACACAGGAAACCATACTTGCTGATCTTGTTGTCGATGTCAGCGGCCGGGGTTCTCCCATGCCAAAATGGCTAAATAGTATGGGCTACACCGCACCCGAAGAACAACATGTCAAAATCAATGTCGGTTATGCAACACGTACTTATACTCGCACAGGGAAATATCTAGATGAACCTAAAATATTTATGATCCAAGCTACACCGCCTCATCAGACCCGTACCACATTCATGTTTCCAATTGAAGGAGATCGCTGGATCGTCACCGCTAGCGGATACCTGGGAGATTATCCATCTGCCGATGCTAATGAATTTCTAGAATTTGTGCAGAGTATACCGACTGACGACATCTACAATATCATCTCTAAAGAGCAACCCCTCACCAATGTGGTGACTCATCGCTTTCCGTCTAGTCGGCGGCGCCGTTACGAAAAACTAGATCATTTCCCAAATAACCTATTGGTCATCGGAGATGCTGTTGCCAGCTTTAATCCAATTTATGGGCAAGGTATGAGTAGTGTCGCACTACAAGTGAATGTGATGAAGGATATGCTAGAACAACATGACAATATAATCTCATGGAAGTCTTTTTTCCAAAGAACCTCCAAAATAATTGATTGGCCATGGCAGGTGGCTGCAGGTGAAGATTTCCGCTATCCACAGGCAGAAGGGGAAATGCCCCCTGCGATGAACCTTATCAACGCTTATATTGCAAAAGTGCATCGTGCTACCCATCATGATCCGGTTGTATTCAAGCAATTCGCCGAAGTATTGAACCTCATTGCACATCCAATGTCTTTAATGAAGCCCAATATTCTATGGCGTGTATTGCTTGCCAATACTACAAAGTCGACAGAGATTAACTACATGCCTGTTCAAAAAACAACTCTATAGTTTTCAATATCAATCGATATGAAACTATCAATATCTAAATAGGCGACAAGGTATTTTCAATGTGATATATAAAACTTTTGCTCTGATTACTATTGCTATCGCCATTTTCCAGCATCGCTCAAGACGATTGTACTAATGGAGAATACATGGAAAAACGTCCGAATATCAATTCATTACTGTCATGCTTTATGGCGCCTCTGTCAATGATGAATGATTTAGAGACTGCCAACACTAATTGCCAATTGTTTATAGATCAATAACAGATTGAAGAAGTAGCATTGATTGGCAGTGGTTCGCCTAATTTTTCTAATTCCGTTGGTAATACTAGTAATCAGCAAATTTATTTGATGGATTATGAAGCTGGCCATAGCCGTAATCTTACGGTTGGGTCTCGACCTGTATGGTCTCCAAATGGGTCTCGCATTGCTTTCTTAAGAGAGGGACAGATTTATCTTATTGACTCGAATGGTAGTAATCTGATTCAACTGACAACAGTTGATCAGGTTTTTCATAATATCCAGTGGTCACCTAATGGAACTTGGTTATATGACTCTAATCGTTTAGTGGATCCCGATTCAGGAGCTGTCTCCTCACTAAGAGTAAACGTTACAGGATACTATGAACAAAGTGAATTTTGATCACCAGATGAAACAAAAATTATAATAAAATCCGACTCACAATTGTACTTACTGAATTCAAATCGGGAAGAAATATTAATAAGCGATTCTGAGCAAGATAACATCTTATGGTATCCTGTTTTCTGGTCACCTGATAGTCGATATATAGCTTATATTTTACCCGATACTAATGATTTATACTTATTTGATAGCTATACTAGCAATACAATATTGTTGGCTAATAATGCGATTTGGTCAAAACCAAGAATTGATGATGGTCGAATATGGGGTAACCGCATCATCTGGATGCCTGATTCTACACAAATTTTGTACCTAGCTTTATCAGAAATTCCAGCCTTACCCGATTATTGGACTATTCGGAGTATTAACCTTAGCGATGGACAGAACGAAATCATTTTATCTGGAATACGAGGATTAATCTCAAACTAAGTCAATAGTCAAAAGACATCCAAATGATGGATATACTATAAGTATAAAGTTGGTATCCATAAGATTGCGGTAGCCGTAAAGGCGATACATGCTTCTATCGTTTCGGTGGCATTGGGATTTTGTTTCTACATGGCGACTATCTTGGGCGACTATCCCGAAATTCAAAATTTCGCTAGACTTTCATATTATATGCTAGATATAAATATTACACATCGCTCACAGAATCTTCTATTATGGGGCACAATATGAAACGTAAGATTACTTTGCTCAGCTTAATTCTAATTCTCATTAATGGGGTTAGCTTATATCAGGCACAAGAATTATCTTGTGAGGGCTTTACCACTGCCGAACTTGTCATCGGGCAAAATGGACAAGTCAGTGATGGGTCGCCTAATAATATGCGTGATGCCCCTAGCACAAGTGGCACACGAATTGGCGAAATCCCCGGTGGCGAATTTTTTGGCGTATTAGATGGTCCTATTTGTGCTGATAACTATGTGTGGTGGCAAGTCGAATATAAGGGCATCACAGGCTGGACAGTTGATGGTGCAAATGGTGAATTTTGGATTTTCCCTGTTGCAGAGGAATCCACAGGATCAGCATCAGCTGAAAATGATTCGCTCATCAATGCGATTCCGATCAATGCAACAAATCTCGATGCTATTGTCAATATTATTGAGCCATCTTGCGGCATAGACTCCCGTTATGGCATGGGAACATCTGCCCTATCACACAGTGAGCGTTATGTTGCAATGGATTGCGGTTTGGATGATGGCACAACAGGTCTCTTTGACCTTGCGACATTATCCCCTGTTTTACTATTTGAATCTCCAGGGGAACGCATCAATCAACTTGAATTTCTCGTCGGTGATGGCTATCTTTTAGGTGGTGTTTTAGGTATCAGCGATAGTGCAGTTGTCTGGGATGTCGAAACAGGCGAAATTGTTGCCCGTTTGGGTGTCAGCGATATAGTTGCGGCAAGCGCTAACGGTGAACGTATCATCACAACAGCA
Organism: Anaerolineales bacterium UBA6055; assembly: GCA_002428985.1. Classification (GTDB taxonomy): domain Bacteria; phylum Chloroflexota; class Anaerolineae; order Aggregatilineales; family Phototrophicaceae; genus UBA6055. The sequence goes on from DIYL01000011.1 coordinate 18,854, forward strand.
GGAAGTTCGGCACGCGGCCTCATCGTTTATGATGAAGGCGATTTTTCAGAAATCATCACATTAGAAGAAAGTCGCCTAGGGATTCCACGTGGCATCGTCATTAGTGATGATGCGAAATATGCTGCCGCCGCAGGTGATAATGGTTCTGTTAGCCTCTGGAATCTGGAAACAGGTGAGTCTTGGTTTGCATATCAACGCGAAGAAACTGATGAGTACATCAACACACAACGTCGTGCTGCTATTTTTAGCCCAAGTGGACGCTTCCTCATTACGAGTGATTGCATCGCTTATGACCGTGAATGTACAGGGACGAGCGTTGTCTGGTGGAATGTCGAAACAGGCGAAATTCTTACCGAATGGCAAAATGATACTCAAATGATTGAAGATGCTGCTTTCAATAGTGATGCCTCTTTACTGTTCATGTCCACATATGGTGAGGTTCATATCTTTGATGTGCAAAATGATCGTATTATTGGGCAAATTGGCAGTTATGACGCAGGTGGACGCATCAGTCTGAGTCGTGATGATAAAATGCTGCTTACATCAGATAAAGTACCGATCATCTGGGGCATCCCCGAAACGACAGCTGATCAATTTTTCAATGTCGATCCAACAATCACAAGTTCAAATTCAAATAATGAAAGCCCCAATCCTGAAACGGTCACTTGTAACGGATTCCAGCCTTCGCGTTTAATCATCGGGGAAGCAGGTCGTATCTTGGATGGGATTAATTTGAATATTCGTGCGGAAGCCTCAACAGATGGTGAACGGCTGGGACAAATTAATGCAGGAGGTGCGTTTCTCGTATTAGATGGTCCGATCTGCACTGATTCTGGAGCATGGTGGCAAGTCCAAAATGAGGACTTAATCGGTTGGACAATAGAAGGCTCTGCCGATAGCTATTGGACAGAAACGATTTCTGTCAGCGAATATGAATCATTGGTTTCAGGTGCCCTCACAGCATCCAATATTGCGGATATTGAAATCTTGCAAGAATTTGGACGAGGCATAGCCAATCATGCCATATGGTCTGATGACGGTAACACTATTGCCTTAGTCGGCTCACGCGGATTATGGCTCTATGATGCGACTGATTTTTCCGCCGAAGCCCAACACATTCAAGCGCAGATTATCACACCAAAAGCAGTTGATTTTAGCCCAGATGGGTCACTGATTGCCGCAGCAATTTGCACGCAAGTCAATGTCGATTATCAATGCCCGACTGTAAATGTCATAGTTTGGAATCTTGCTGATGGGACTGTTCGTTATCGCTATCAAGGCCAAACAGATGAGGTCAATAGCTTACAATTCAACCCTGCTGGCGACATCATTTATTTCAGTGACGGGTCTGTTGTTCGCCCTTGGGAATATGCGGGCAACGGGGTACAAAACCCTCATTTCTTCGAGGCAAGCATCAGCTTAGTGAGCGTCGCTAACCGTGATGGAAACGATGTTTTCTCGGCAATTTATGGCACAGGATATGATGCAGCAATCAGCATTTATGGTGGAACAACTGGCAACTTATTGGATCGTGTTGTGCCCTATGAACGCGGTTTCTTCCCTGATCCCAATATGGATTATGGCGTTTATCTTGGCTTTGGTTTAGGGTCAGGGCGTTTTACACGACTTAATTTCGATCTCCCCTATTCGTCCATAAGTTTCGATGATGATTTATATGACCAAACACAATTTGTTCATTGGTCGGCAGACGGCTCACATATGGTCGTCAATAGTGGGCACAATTTGCTACGTTGGGTCAGTTCTCCTGACCTTGAAATTATTGAAGAATATGATTTATCCGCATATGGTCGTATCGAAGATTTTTCTATGCGCCCTGATGGAAGCCAAATCGTATTTTACGATGTAGCCACAGCTAACTTTGTGGTTTACGATCTGTCTAATAATTCAGAAATCACGCATTTGGATGGCTTCAACAAATCAATTGATGCAATAACATTTGTCGGTGATGAGATTGTCGCCTTAGATAGTTCAAGTACCGTACTTGGGTGGAATGTCGAAACAGGTGAACGTACCAAAATCACCGAATATCCATTATCCTCTGGTCTTTTTGCACAATATAGACGTTATGATGATGAAATTGTTGAAATTCTGCACAATTCATCCGACACAGAACCCATTAGCATAATAGAACGCTTCGATGCAGGAAGCGTTACAGCCCATAGCTTTACCGCAGATGGCACAGAAATCGCTATTGGTTATGAGAATGGCAGCATTCGCATTTATGATGTCAATACGGGCGAAGCAATCCGTGATGTCACTCGTCATGATGAAGCTATCGTTGGCTTACGATTTGCCAATAATGGTTTACTCGCCAGCACAAGCTATGACGGCTCATATCGTGTTTGGGATGCTGAAACGCCCATTTTTGACAGTGTTACGGATAGCTTCGCTGCGATTCCGGCATTTTCACCAGATTCAACGGTCTTATTATTGTCATCAGGTCAGTATGGTAGTAACTCAGAAGTCATCTTGATTGATTTACGAAATGGTACAGAAATCAAAACATTAAGCAGCTTTATGGATGGCGCATCTGATTTTGCATTTACCGAAGATAGACGCTTATTAGCCATCTCTAGCTATGATGGCACAGTTAGCCTTTGGGGAATTCCTGAGTGAAAAATATGACATCAGTGTACAGTTAAATTATGGCTATGACACCGCAAGAAGTAATGATTGTTATGCTAGAGCTTTTGCATTTCAGAGGTGGTAGGAAAAGTCTGAGCGTCACGAACATAGAACTGTACCCGGTTGAGGTTAGATCGAAGATTAACAATTGCGCGCAGATCATCGCGATATTGTTCATGAGTCAGTTGATGTGCTTTTTTCTCTTGAATGTACAACCATGCAAACACAATCCAGATACCTAGATCTTGGTATGTGCAATCAAACTCAACTCACTAGAAGCAATCACTAATGGTCAGTAAGTTCGAACCTACGGTACACACAAACAGTGAAGAAGAATTCAGCCAAACAAAGCAGAACTATGACTATCACTACTCTCAGCCATCTATTAGTCAACATACTACACTATTTTCGGAGAGGACAGGGAACGAAACCGAATCACCTACCCACTCATACTACGTCCAGAGACTAAATTTCGAAAATCCAAGGGCCTATTAGCATAGTAGAGTTTCACATATCTGATCTTCTACCATTGTTATTTACTATAGTTGCTTTTGAGTAGACTAAGCCACTGACCGAAAGTTATCCAATAAGCAAAGTTGGTTAGGATGCCCATCGGTGTTCTGATTCGTCATGACTTCATGTGCCGTTTGAGTCAGATCATCAAGTGTGTGATGTAAGCGATTGGCAACGGCTAACTGCTTAAAATGCAACCAGAAGCGTTCGATCATGTTCAAGAACGGACCGTATTTGGGCAACCAGTAGACCTAAATGCGATCTTCAAACAGACTGAGAGCGGCTTGCACGGCTTTACTACGATGGTAGGAGGCGTTATCCATGACCCGAACCAGCGTTTCATCAGGATATTGTGTGATGAGCGTTTCCAGAAATTCAATGAAACTATCACTATTTTTACGATGGTTCAGTGTGTAGCTTACGTGTGAAGTGCGCCAATTGTATGCCCCGAAAGTATGTAAGCGTTTAGGCGTTCCGGGAGCAGGGATCAGTTTGCGTGTCCCGCGCTTCATCCAACATCGTCGCAAAGGTGGGTGTAGACTTATCGTCGTTTCGTCCACAAAGAAGAGTTCGATTGCGGGAAACGAATGATCCGTTGACTTTTTTTCAACCAGTCTAATAACTCATCTGCGACTTGCTGTGCGTCTACATCTTGCAAGTCACTCAAATCATGTTTCGGTTGTTTCCATGTATAGCTCATGCGAGTCAACAAGCCACGAAATCGTGTATAACTCAGGCGAATCCCTGTCTCTTCAAACAGATACAACCGCAAGCGATTGATCGTCCAGATGTTGAACTCCAAGCCAACATCACGTGGGTCTGTGTCCAATAGCTCTTCAACCCGTTGCTTGTAAGCGGTATCTGCTTTAGCTGGTCTCCCACTTCTTTGGCGATGACGTAAGCCTTCAATTCCATCTGTTCGCCACCGTTTATGCCACGCATAGATCGTATTCGCCGTGACCATTACCACTTCTGCTACTTGATCAGGCGAGTGTCCCATATGTAGCAGACGCAACGCAATTGCTCGTTGGCGTACTTCTGCATGAACCGAATGATTGATAGCTTGCTCAATCTCCGATAGTTGGTCTTCTGTGAGGGTGAAATCAATTCGTTTAGCCATTAACAAAATGATACACTTTTTTTGGACGACTTTCGACTATTGGCTTAGAAAAGACAAACGTCATTCTAATTGATTAGAACAAATTTTCGTAGTAAGATGACACTCTATGATGTTGTAACAATAAACAAACAATCTGAGGTGAGATAAACCAAAGTACAAATAAATCTATAAAACAACAAGCCACCGTTGCAGCAGTGGCCTGTGTTATGAATTATTTCAAATTTCACAATGTGTAGGAAAGTATAACAGATTACAAAGTATTGACCAGACATAGGTCATCTGGCTTTACTTTCCTAATTATCAGTTCAATAGGAGGCCACATGAATCAAGAGCTGATAGATCAAGTATATAAAGCAATCGAAGATTATATTGAGGAACATGGTATTCCACCTAGTCATCGCATCATTGCTGAACAATGCTTTATATCAAAAGGAGCGGTAGGAACTTACTTAACATATCTGGAAAAACAGAATCGGATAGAGCGTGAATTCGGTGTAGCAAGAGGGATACGGCTGGTCAAAAAAAAGACTGACCAAACGTCTGACCAAACGTCTGAAAATTAGAGAACAAGTGTGCTAAAGTAGTTTTAAGTGACAACTTATTGGTCAAGCAAATGATAAATAAGATGGGTCATGTACAACATACAGAACAGGCTTCAACTTAAATTTGCTCAAGCCTTGTTATGCAAGGAGAATGAGAAACTTATACATAAGAAGCCATTCTGTATTCTCAATAGGTGATTGAATTTAATGATATTTAAACGAGAGGAAAAACAAACCAAGGCAATAAAGATGAACATATCAGAAGTACACAACATAACGGTTGTGTCGCATGTAATGGCTTATGACAGGGCAAATTACACACGACACATTCACGACTCTGCTAACTCATTAGCAGGGTATTTAAGTCAAGTTATATCAAACAAACAAGAACAAGTCTAGTAAAGGAGAAAAACCTATGGCTTGGACAACACCCAAAACTGATTGGACGACGGGTGAACTGGTTGCAGCAAGTGATTTGAACGCAATTGGGGATACTGATAATTTCCTGTTTAATGGATGGGCGGGGGATAGATATGTGCGTAATAACGGAAGCAATTGGACGACGACCAGCACAAGTTATGTAGATGTAGACGCAACAAATTTAGCGTCAACCATTACGACAAATGGCGGTGATGTGCTGGTCATTTTTACGGGTAATGTGCAAAACTCAGCAGTAGCGGGTTGCCGTATGGCGTTAGATATTGATGGCACGACCACAGAAGCGATAACGCTGGTGAATCCTTACAATACTGGTAAACATGTTAACATGAGCTTTGCCTATCTGATTACAGGCCTTAGCGCGGGATCTCATACAATTAAATTAAGATGGCGAAACATTACCGCGTCAACCATGACACTTGTAGGTAGTGAGCATGTATCATGGGTGGTTCGTGAAGTTGCGGGGGCGAGCTAATGGACATCTCAAAATCAATTGTAGCAAATACCACCGTATTAGACGCAACGGCGCGGGCGGCGCTACCTTCGAGTGTATCGGGCGTAAGTGTCAATAGTGTGTCAATTATTCATCTCCTTGACGATTCCCAAGCCAATCAGTACACGGCCAACGCTGTTCTTGATGCCTATGGCACTCTTACGGTCACGGCGGATAAAACCACGTTGACAGAGGGCGGGGCTGATCCTGTGATCACCTGTAACGATGCATTGATTGCGGGTGATGCTGAAGTCGGGTATGTGGTTTTGCTGGATGGTGAGGTGTATGCCACAGGCACGGATACAGTCACTTCGGGTGTGTCAGAGTTGACCTTAGCGAGTCCCGTTGCAGGCAAATACGAGGTCTTCGTGTATCGCATATCTGGCAACTACGCCAGTGGTTCCGTCAATATTATCGTCAGTGAGGTGTAAACATGACGAATATTCAACCTAATGCACAGGGTAAAGTCAAACGTGCTCGCAAGCAACTCAAGGGCTACATGCGTCAATTGAAAAATGCCGATAGCTTGAGTGCTGGACAACGTGATGCATTGTTTGCCAAAGTACAGATCGCATTGGTACGCATCAAGCTCTGGGAACTGAATAATCTGTCGGACGACGACTAAACACCCGTCTGACATCGGCGAAAGGAGCATGATGTAATGAATGATATGCGCGATCAACGCGATTATCAGAAGCGTAAATTAAGTGGCAGTAGTGACGGACGCGGGATTAAGGTGGGTGGAACAGCCACCCCCGGTACACTGATCCACACTGCATTAGATAGTGTTGCAGCTAATGAATGGGATGAGGTTTTTATCAAAGCAGTCAACACATCTGGCTCAGCCGTCAAGTTGACTGTCGAATGGGGTGGCACAACTAGCCCCGATGACCTCGTTGAAGTCACAATCCCAGCGGAAAGCGGGTTTACGGAAGTGATTCCGGGACATGTCTTACAAAATGGCGTGAATGTTCGTGCCTTTGCGGATACCACTGATGTGATTATCCTGCACGGCTATGTTAATCGTTTCCAACATATCTAGGAGGATAAGATGACGAAACTTGCAGGCGATCACGTACGAATCTTAGTCGGCGGGTATGAGCTGACAGGCGATAGTAACCGACTGTCGATTGACGATAAACGCATGATGTTTGATGTTACGGCGTTTGGTGATGGGGTACACAAGTTCATCCCCGGACAACGTATGATGGCAGTGCAACACGCTGGGTTTTTAAACAGCGAGAGTGCACGATCTCATCCAGTGTTGAGTGGGAATAGTGTTGATGACGTATTCTCCGTCTATCTTGGGCAGAATGCAGACCCAACCGATGGTGATCCAGTCTTTAGTTTGCTGACGCAACAGACGCGCTACGGAACAATGCCGCAGTTCAATAAGTTCATCCCGTTTAATACCGCATTTGCAAATCGTGGTGACTGTGGTGGCTGGGGGATTGCCTTGGCAGTTCCGACTAGCTTCACCAACACAGCTAATGGTAGTGCGATGGACAATGGTGGCGCGAGCAATGATGGCGGGATGGCGTTCTTGCATATCCTAACAGCCGCTCCTAGCGATACCTATACCTTCACGGTTGAAGGATCGGCAACAGGTGCATTTTCCGGTGAAGAAAGTGTCTTAGCGACCTTCCCATTGGATGGTTCGGCACTTGGGTCAGATGGACAGACAATCTCAGGCGCGATTCCCCAATATACACGCTGGAAAGCAACCCGTAGTGGATCAGCTGGGGATACCGTCCAAATCGCAGTTTCATTGATTCGATATTAATTCATCCGAGGATTGTTCTGATACGGACGAGGCATGCCTCGTCCCTACATAATACCTTTGGATACAAAAACACAAAACAAAACATAAAAAGGAGAAATACACATGGCTTTATCAGGCGATCATGTAATCGTAAAAATGGACGACAGTGGTGGTACACTCCGCACCTTCGCGGACGGCGACATCCGTAGTGTGGACTTGGGTCTAGCTTATGACCAATTTGATGTGACAGGGTTTGGTGATGATGTACATCAATTTATCAACGGGCAGTTACGTGCTCCGGTGACCTTGCAAGGTTATCTGACTACAACCGCCACAACCGGAACCCACCCCGTTATCAACGGTGCATTCCAATCTGGATCTACCGTGACACTGGAAGTTGAAGTGGGTAATAACGCAACTCCTACCAGTGGAGACCCCAAATATAGTGGCGAATTCATCGTTGAAAGTTACCGCCCCATGATTACCAATGGTGGTGCAATCATGTTCACAGCAACCTTGAAGCCTGCAACAGGTGCAGCACCCGCATGGGCGACTGTCTAGCAGGAGCGAAATAAGGTTATTGTAACTTAATCTTATTGCGGTGAGGGTGGTGCTGATGGCTTATGACAGGGCAAACAGCACACCCTCCCTTCACGACTTTGCTAACTTAGTAGAAAGGAGCTAAACATGGGCTTTCGAGGTCTTTCATCTGATAGTGATGGGTCGATTGTATACGATGGGAAAAAGTTTATCGTCACAAATCCTAAAAAGGTCGAACCCGATTTCAAACCCGGCGATGTTCCCGTTGTGGGTTTGCCCGATAGTCATCCAGCCAATTCAAGTGGATCGCATGTTGCAAATGAAACTGGATTTTCCGCAGGAAATGGAGAGGAAGCATTTGTACCCAAAAAGAAAAAGAAGAAAAAAGACAAAGACAGGGATCGGAAACCATCGGTTGAATCTGAACCTGACTATGAACCACAACCTGTAATACCCCCTGACATCAGTGAATTGTCTGCGTTAGGTCTTGTTACTGTAGCCGACCGAAACTTACCTGGTTATCAAAATAGTATGTTTGGAGACCTGCCCGGTAACATTCTTCAAGGTGCACGCGATTTCATGACGTTCATCAATGGATTTGATGATGATGACGGTGAGCTGAATCCGGTTGTTGCCATGCAACAGTTATTCGATTATGTGAAGAATAATCTGTTTGATGGTGCAGGTTGGGAGAATGTTCAGCTTGGTAATGACCCAGTTGAACCAGAAAGCAATATTTGGATGACACTCACCAACGCACAAAATCGTTGGATTGAAACGGTTACTAGCTCCGATGAAGACTCAGACGGGATAGCTGAGGAGGAGTCCCCTGAACTCAATATTCGAACACAACGGTTTCTGAATGAGAATTTTGACGATTGGGATGCAGATTGGACAACCGAAGCTGACCTAGAAAACTATCTAGTTGACCGCTTTGAAGAATTATACCCTGAGATGAATGCCGAAGCCTTTGCTGATGCCTTCACACCAGAACAGATGATTGCAATCTATCGGGAGTTGATTTTTGAGAATCTCGATAATTACGACACCTATTTTGATGAAAACATAGAAGAGATTGCTGATGATTTTCGTTGGCTTCCGGAACTATCCATGATGATGGACGATACGCCATTGGAAAATGAAGCACTATTGATTGAAGACTTGGGTGTTGAAACACCAGAAGAAGCTCAGATACAACTAGTTCGAGAATTGGAATTTATCTACGAAAACCTAGGCATTGAACCACCGGAAAATCTAAATAACATGAGTGTCGTTGAGCTAGCAAATGAACTCTACTATCAGCTAAATGAAGAAGTCATTCCGGTACTTTATTCTGATGATATTCAAGTACAACAACAAACGGGTGATTTCTACCGAGGTTATAATGCTATCTCTGATGTAACCAATCCTGAGGAAAGGATTGATCGGTTACAAGGTACTTATGAACCACCGGATGCCTCGTTGTTGCTATTCGTAGCTTCAATATTCTTTGAACCTGTTGATTGGGTTGTAACAGGTGCTGAAGTTGTCAGTGATCTGATGCGTGGCGATTTGGCAAGTGCTGGTATCAACGCTACATTGGCGCTGTTACCCTTAGTTAATGGACGTATTGATAATTTAACGGACACATTCAGAAAACAAAGACCTACTAAATGGTTACCTGATGATAGCGAATTTGTTGAACTATCACCTAGCATGCAAGTAGCTGAGGTAAGATCGTACATTGAATCTCAGTTGCGAGTAAACGACATAGATGAAGTAGTTGATTCGATAGTATACAGTGACGTAAACGTAGATGGCTTCTTTCTTAATGCAGAATTTGGTACATCATATGGGGAAAGACTTTGGGAGGTTAGTCATATAACATTAACTCAAGATGAATATATGATACTATTGACTGAGGCTCATGAATACATCCATATAGATGATTTTGATAGACTCCTATATGATTATGGGATAAGTCGAGAACAATATCTGGCAGAAGTTACTGAGATAAGGCAATTAATTGAAGACGGCACAATAACTGCGGACACTGCATTAGACAACCCAATGTTTGAACGAATTCACAACATAATATCATATTCACACGACCCTCTTACAAGTTCAACAAATAACAATCCAATAGTGCCTTCATTCAATTTTGATTGGCATTCTTTTGAAGAAGTAAATACAGAGCTCAGAGGATTATTACTCATCCAACAACGCACGGGGAGAGTAACTCAGTCACAAGTGAATGAAACGGCAAGATACATCACAAGAGAAGCAAGGAACTGGCTAGATGAAGAAAGTGCTGAGGAGTGGCTTGGAGCTATTAGACTAGAGCTTAGGGACTTTAATATTGAATTACCTTATATTGAATAAAGTGACTAATGGAGAATGATATGCGTATACTTCCACATAAACTCTATTTGCTAAGTCTTGCGGAGGATGAAGGTCTGCGGCGACGTAATAAATTAATTGATAAGCAAATTGCTTACCTTAAATTGAAAGAACTTACAGGTCAAGACTTTGGGTATGATGTGACCAAATGGGAAGAGTGGATGAATAATAAGTCGACTGAGGAAATCTACTCTGGCTATAAGAATCCCAAACATAATGAAAAGGATAAAACAAATGACAACAACATGGACAATAGCAATTGATTGGGATCGAGATGGGACGTTTAGTGGCGATGACATCGTCACCGACCGTGCTATCTGGATCAACTGGTTCTTAGGGTTTCGTAAGCCCTACATGGACATCGCCGATAATTCGGTTCTGGGTCTGGTATTGGACAACCGCGACCGTCGCTTTTCACCGGAATATGATGATGTGTCGAATCCGCTGGCAGGGAAAGTCCAACCCCTGCGTCCGGTTCGGATTCAGTCAAATGATGGCACAACCACCCGCACCCATTGGACAGGTTGGGTCGAATCGGTTCATCCCGCAGTTAATAAATTCGGTGAGCGGGTCGTCAAACTCTTGTGTACAGGTGCGATGCAATTTTTGACTGCGACAGAAACTCAAATCGAGTTGCAAGAAAATCAACGCACCGACCAGATCATCGACACGCTGATTAAAGAGGTCATCTTCCCACCTGCGCTATCATCAGCTTGGGTTGTAGGCGATGCGAACTTTAGTCTCTTGGGTGAATCAACTTATCTGGCGGATCTGACCGCTTACAGTGAGTTTGAAGAGGGTCAAATGACACTCAATATGGCTGGGGATAACTGGGTGCGTCAAGGTGGTTATACCGACCAAACCAAGGATACATTTGATGTGTATCGCGGTATCAAGGACATCACAGCGGCTGAACGTGGTAAGTTCTTCTTTGATCGTGAAGGTAAAGCTGTCTTCTGGAATCGTCATCATGTTTTGGATACAGATACGATCGAAGCGACCTTCAACGATACAATGACAGGCATGGAATATACATTTGCCAGCCTCGACCAAACCAAAAACGACATCATTGTGACGTGTCACCCACGCAGCGTCGATGAAACCACAACCACCCTATGGGAACTGGAAGGCTCAGTGATTCGGGTTGCTCCGGGTGAAACGCGCGAAGTGTATGTCAAATACAAAGACGAAAATGATACCCGCGTTGGTGGTAAAGATGTGACCCTCGAAGGTATTGAATATATTCAGGGTGCGACTACTGCCACGGTTGAAGCCAAAGCCAATGGCGCGAATATGGTGTTTAAGAACAACAGCACTACTACTGAAGCTATTATTGAAAAATGCGTGGTTAAAGGGCGTAAAATCCTCAATCAAGGACAGATGGAAGCACGGTCAAAAGATCAGGTCAGCATTACCAACTACGGTCGTCGCGTTATGAATATCAACTTGCCGTCGATTGACAATCTGGAAGAAGCGCAGTATATCGCAGATTTTGAAAAGGATCGTCGCAAAGACCCATTTGGTCTGGCGCAGACGATTACAATGCAAAGTCATGCCAATCGTGGTGGCAATCAACATAATAGCCAACTCGCGTTGACAGTCGGCAGTCTTGTTAATGTACAAGAGACACAAACTGCTCATAGCGATACCTACTTCATTATCGGTGAAGCACATGAACTCGCAAACGGCGGACGACACTGGAAAACGACATGGTACCTCGAACCACAAATCGACACGCTACCATGGAAACTCGGTGAAAACACTGATCGCGGTAAAATCGGTAACGGCACCTATCTCGCACTATAAATGATTCGTTCAGTCGGATGAGATAGCTTTGACAGGGCAAGTCTCATCTGACTGATTCATGACTTTGCTACACCGTTACATCATAATCCCGAAATCACTTGTTTCGGGATTTTTTTCTGTAGGGTAACAAGAGGGAATTTTATGAATCTAACACCAGAAATTATCGAAGCAACCATAACGGGTCTAATCATTGGTCTGGGTATGGTGGTCTATCGTGTCTATCAGCATCATTCAAAAGATGATATTGAACCATCACAATCGACACAAACTGAGTCAAATGGCAATGGTTTTCGAGTTGCTATGGAATCCGTGCGCGAAGCATATGGTACAAATGTTGAATTGCTTCACACTCAGCTCTACGAACTCGAAAAAGAACTTACTGAAAAAGAAGCTGCTATTGAACGTCTGCAAAATATTTTATTGGCTAAAGGGGTTATGGTTGATGAAACAGGTCAGGTGTTCACATCGGCAAGTAATGAGATCGAAGCCAAGGGTAAAGACGACAAAGACAAAAGCTAATCCCTAGCTTGTATAACTATACATATTCATCAGGTAGATAGCCAGAACATAAAACAAAAATCTGGCGTTTTTGACTCAAAGTCCTCTTAGCAATTAGTTGCTGACAACGGGATATTAAAGCGGTTGAACAACCTCAAAAGCCACAATTTGAGGCGGACAAGTTAGAGCTGCAATTGGAACGGTTACAAGACTTGTTCCTTTATGGTGACATTTCTCTCGATGATTATGTGAAACGCAGTACCCAATTGAAACAGCAGATTAAAGAGATTCAGAAATCTCAACCCATTGATGCGAATGATGTGATGGAAATAGGACACATTATCGATAGCATATCTGATATTTGGATTATGGCATATTTAGAGGAAAAACGAGAACTATAGCAAATGAAATTATCGACGATACAAGAGAAATAGATTAAACTGATCACATGTCAAATGGATATAGTAATGATCTAAGAAATAAAGTTCTTGCCTATAAAGATGCCAATCATACCCAACAAGAAACATGTGATGTCTTTGGTATTAGTCGCTCAACGCTGAATGCTTGGTTGAAGTTAAGACGTGAGACAGGGTCTGCAGACTTGAAACCGCGTCCGAAGCGCAGGAAGAGTCGAAAGTTACCCGAACAAGCTCTACGGGATTATGTCGTAGTTCATCCAGATGCTTACTTGCACGAAATCGGAGGACACTTTGGAGCAAGTGCCCGAGCTGTAGGGTATGCTTGTGAACGCTATGGGATCACTCGAAAAAAAGTCAACGTTGCTACTGGCCAGAAACGAACAAGCGCGAGCGAGATTTAAGCAACCACTTGCTCACTGGGATGCTGATCAAGTGGTATGGGTAGATGAATGTGGGATTGAGCAAGATTTATATCGTTTGTATGCGCGTAGCCCACGCGGACAACGCGTGTATTATGAGGTCACTGATAAACGATTTGCACCTCGTATCAGTCTTATTGCAGCTTACTCTCAAGGTAGACTCTTAGCTCCCATGAGATTTAAAGGGCATACCAATACGATGGTATTTGACCTGTGGGTTGAACACTTTCTAGTTCCGTCGCTAAGTCCTAAACAAGTTGTTGTTCTTGACAATGCAACCTTCCACAAGTCGCCTAAAACCCGTAAGCTCATTGAATCAGCTGGGTGTACTTTATTATTTCAACCCGCTTATTCACCTGATTTAAATTTGATTGAACATCAATGGGCTGTATTGAAAGCTGGGATTCGGGCTCAGCAACAACCTGACATCACTTTCATTCAGATGCTTGACATACAAATCAACAAAATGTCTGATAGGTAACTTCATCAGCTATAGTTAGCCTTAATGTCAATGGTTCGCTTAATCTTTATCGAAACTTGGTACTTCTGGGGTCTACCAGTACATCATCTTCCGAGTTTGGGATAATGAGGGGACTAGAATTTATCGTTAACGGTACTTCGCTTAGTGTTGCATTAGATGGTATCCAAGTAATTTCAGTTGAGGATACCAATCCATTACCCGCTGGTCAGATACAGATTCGACAGATGTTCACCTCACTTCAGACATCACCAGTTCCTGAGCATCTAGCTGTATTCGATAATTTTTCCGTTCAACCTCCGATTGTACCGGAACCATTAGCATTTGCTGCTCAAGCACAAATTCTATCGACATCTGTTTCAGGCTTACCAACCTTCGATCCATTTTTACTTTTCTGTACCGATGTTGCCAGACGGAATGATACACATATTGTCGCCTATCAAAGTGATACCTTTTTGAAATTAAGTGTAGATAAATTTGAAGTCACGGCTAATGGCTCACTTGATCCATCTTCCAAATTCAATCGACTAATTATTGATACCCCTGGTCCATTCCTTAACACAACCATTAACCAACATAATGTCTTGCATCCAGCAATCTCACCTGACGGTAATGAGGTCGTTTATGTTGAGTTTTATCGACACGATAATAATTCGACCCTCTTCTCAAGTTGGGGATTATTTGTTGTAAATGTCAATGATTGCTCAACCCGCAATATTTTACCTGTTAGCGATCAGCCTCTTCAACAGCCCACATGGTCACCAGATGGATCACAGATTGCGGCAGTCGCTGTATTTTCAAATGCCATATCTCGATTTGATGCCAACACAAGAAATCAATTAACAAGTTTATTTCCTCCAAATGTACATCAATTCTTTAATGACGTTGCATGGTCACCAAACAGTCAATATATGATCTATACGGAGAGCGATAACTCATCACTCCTCACACAATTCAACATTGATAATGTAAATGACCGTTCTCGTGTGAGTAGCCAGTTTGGTGATTCTGATTATGATCCTGATTATCAATATCCAGATTGGTGGGGGCCGGGTAGTGTTGTTCCACCTACGCCAACCCCGACATTTACTCCAACACCAACAGTAACACCTACGCTGGAACCACCTGTTTGCGGAGAAATTATTGCAAACTCACCTAGTCCACAAGGCCACCAATTGTTTACAACAACTAATAAAGATGAATGTGTTACTGATGAAGAGATTGATGATAATTCACAGCTAGAATCTCTAATAGAGGATTGCGATAATGGAGAAACATTGAATGGTACATTCTCACCTACATCAGCAACTTATGATATATCCCAAACACTCCTTATAAAGACAGGCTGTACGGTGAATCTTGATGGGAGTAATGGCGCGGTAATTATACAACCAGGTGATTCAGGACAATTTAGGATATTTGAGGTTCAAGCTGGTGCTACCTTAACATTAACAAACATTACCATTCAAAATGGATATTCAAATGAGAATGGTGGTGCAATCCTAAACGACGGTGATCTTATTCTGAATAACTCTATCCTTGAAAATAATCGTGCTGAGTTACGCGGTGGTGGTATCTACAATAATGGCACATTGACTGTAATAACTAGTCGACTTCAATACAATGTAGCAATTGGACTAAATTCTTCAAAAACTAGTGAAGGTGGTGCAATTTATTCTACAGCTAGTTCTACCGGAACAATAAATGATAATTGCATAACATATAACACCGCCAGAAAAGGCGGTGGGATATTCTCGGAATCGTCTACTCCCATCAACATTAATGGAAACTGGTGGGGAAATCCGGATGGTCCAACAATTTCTGGTTTTAAAGACGGTGACGTCATTGAGGGCAATTTCGAATTCACAACTGTAAGGAATGCTCCTATAGATTCTTTGAACTGCCTTGACTACTCCTCTGTATATTTTAATTCACCTGATGCTCAGGTTGGACAACCCGGATTTGCTGGAGAAGTATACTTGAGAGCCGAACAAATTTTAGGTACAGAACCCATTATTGACGACATCTTAGCCTTTATCTTAAGCGATGCTGCTAGGTTCTACATATTCAGATCAAACGATTCGCAATCGAATTACGGAAGCCGTAGCGCGAAAATTCTTCTGGTCAGGGTTTAATGACAGGCAAGCTGAGTGTATTGATTTTCCAGCAGTATTACAAATGCAAAGCAACGAAGGTATTACACCTCAAGATCCCAACTCACTCATTGTCGATGGTCAAAGGCAGACAATACTGTGTACATTAGGAATAACAGAGTGGTATGGTGAAGCAGATTGGCCAGATGTACAAGCATACGATTTTGTCGACTTTATAATAGACGATACTCAATTATATCGTGATATGAAAGATCAAGTTCAACTCATCGCAGTTGATGAATCGCAACGTATAAGTGCCGGAATCGATCCTCAGTGTAGCAATTGGGAAAGTGGAGATAATGATGGAATTTTATCATGTTCATATAAATGGGGTAATTTTTCATTATGGAATCAGGGAGATTCTCCTCTTATTCAGGCGCGTCGTCTAAATAATTGGACTATCAATCGCTCTGATTCGATGGCTGGGAATACTACAAATTATAATAATTTATTAACAAGTAATACTTATAAATCTACTGCTAACCACAATGATCCGCTAGGGGTAGAGAAAAACCTTGAGTTTAGATTTGCAGTTAATGGTAGTAGTAAAACAGGTAGTTTTAGTGATTCCGACTTCTTTATTTTAACAATCGATCAATTTGCAACTCTTCGGTGTACAGAGAAAGGTACTGGTAGTAATCGATTGTGGATTATGCCAAGTTCTGATGGTACTGGTTATCCTTTGTGCCGCGCAGGTAGGCCAGATGGGGCTATTGACAATATTGTTGCTAACCAACCATAAAAAGGAGTTTATTATAAATAAGTTAACAAAATATAGTATTTTGATAGTGAGCATCATATTGATAAACTACCTGTTTGAGACTTATGCACAAACAATTCCACATCAATCAAATGGTAGGATTGTATTTGTTTCTGACAGAGATGGTTATCCAGAAATATACACAATGGAAGATAATGGGAGCAATGTGCAACGCCTTACAAATTCAGAGTCGCGTGACCTAGACCCAGCTTGGTCTCCAGATGGGACACAAATTGCTTTTTCATCAGATCGCAATGGTCTTGCAACTGATATCTATGTTATGGATGCAAATGGAATAAATCCCACTAATTTAACGAACAATCCTTCTAGTAATGACTCTAATCCAGCTTGGTCTCCAGATGGGACACAAATTGCTTTTTCGAGATCCAGTCAGGGACGTTCTGAGATCTACATAATCAACACAGATGGTTCGAATCTTACAAAGCTTGTTGATAGTACAATTAGATCTCGTAACATGATGCCGACGTGGTCACCGGATGGAACACGAATTATGTTTACATCAGCAGATGAAGCTCCACGCGTTGGTTTTGTTGCAGTGTATCTGGAAATAATTAGCGTTGACGGTACATCTCGTATTCAACTTCCACGTATTTTAGATACTGCTGGTCATCCAGATTGGTCACCAATAAATGGGTTAATTACTTTTTACAATGCCGGTATAAATATCGAAGTTTTTACAATGGATAGCGAAGCTAGCAACGAAGTTGCTATAACAACCACACCTCAAGGTCTCAACATGTCACATCAGAATCCTTCATGGTCACCAGATGGCACCAAAATTGCTTACGAAGGTCAAATATTTGGGCAATCTAATCCCGACTCAGACGAAGACATTTACATTATCGATCTAAATACAGGTAAAAACATTAACATAACCGCGGTATTTGACTCCAATGATACAATGCCCGATTGGCAACCTATTGAATCAAATTGTACTTTAAATTGTCTTTCTAGCCCGATTCTCTTTCCTATCAAAAATACAGCAAACCCCACCCCATTATTTATATGGTCACCAGTGAGTGATGCAGAATCATATTTAGTGTTGGTTAGTTCTACAAGTACATCATTACAAGAGAGTTTTGTTGTTGCTGATGTATGCGACGTATCCGAATGTTCGGTAATGTTAAATCAGCACTTAGCGTTGGGAACATATACGGCGTTGGTACAAGCGGTCAATGCTGACATAATATCAGACCCGAGTAATGAGATCACATTCACAATTTTGGATAGCCAGCCTATAGTTGTTGATCCAAGTCGATTATGTCGAGTCGATACACCTGTAATTGACTTCAATGGTAATCCACCTTTCAGTTATGGTGCGACGCAGGATATTAATGGTCAGGTGGTGATTGAAGATGATGGTAATGCGGTACGGATGACAGGCAATACATGGCAACAAGTCAATTTCCCATATACAGTTACATCCCAGACAGTACTAGAATTTGACTTCCAAAGTAATGCACAAGGTGAGTTGCACGGATTGGGCTTCGATACAGTTAGCAATGACCAAAAAGTCAGCAAGAGAAGGATCTACACCATTTACGGCACTCAGAATTGGGGACGTTCAGATGGTGGACGCTACGATGAGTCTGCCCTCGGGACAGTTCATTTTAGTATTCCAGTTGGAGCAGATTATACTGGAGACTTCAATTACCTGATATTTGTCAACGATCATGACGTGGAAAGCCCTAATTCTGAAAGCGTATTTAGCAACGTTCAGGTCTGTGAATTTGTCGAACCTGTTCCACCACTCGATCCAACCTCGTGCTCTGCTCAACATGTTCTAGCATATGCACCTGGGACATCATTGGCTGATGATGGACAGTTACACCCTGATCATGTTGATCCAACTAATGCTCTCGGTGATGCGCAAGGCACTGACAGTCTTAATTTTGTTTCTTTAGGCTTTGGTGGCGAACTCATAGTTGATATGGGTCACCGTGTCATGAATGAAGATGGAGATGACATACTAATAACAGAAACTACCTACACAGATGCCTCACGCTCATGGCTAGTTTATCCTGAACAAGCAATTGTTTATGCATCACAAGACCTAGAAACATGGATTCCATTGGGAATTGCACGAAAGGATATGGGGTTTGATCTAGGCGATCTCGAATGGGCACGATACATTCGTCTTATAGATGTTACCAATCAGACGTTCTTCCTAGGTAACGGTACAACTACAGATGGATTCGATGTTGATGCAATAGAAGCATTAGCAACATGTGCAGCTGATTCATAGTCATCTTATTTCTGTATAAAGATATATCACATACATAGGAAATAACACTAAGCCCTAGTTGATGTCAGGGCTTTTGTATTTCAAAGGCGGCGGGAAAAGCCTAAGCTTCACGAACATAGGTCTGTACTCAGTTGAGATTAGGTCGAAGATTGGCAATCTCCCACAGATCCTCCTGCATATACAGTTATACAAACACAATCCAGATACACGGCTCCTGAAACCAGTCGATGAATTATTAAATATCTATAGTAGAAGCTTTGGTATGTGTAACAAAGCTCAACTTATAAGCAGCTATCTGATGGTTAGTCAGCTCGAACCTGCGGTACACACAAAACAGTGAAGAAGAATACAGCCAAACAATACAAAACTGAGAGTATCACTACTCTCGCCCGCCTATTAGTTATTCTACTACATTATTTTCGGAGAGGACAGGGATCGAAACCGCGACGGACACACCTTAATATCACATCCTCGGATTACTCCTGACAGTATACGACAGATGCTAGCTTAGTAGAGTTTCACATATCGGATCTTCTACCATTGCTATTTACGACAGTTGCTTTTGAGTAGACTAGCTCAAAATTCATCAGACAAGCAACGATACATTCTATAGAATTATAAACGTAAAAATACTGAGCAAGGACATAATGCGGCTTATGTGATTGACTCAGGCAAAACGCTCTACTTTGGTAGGGCATTTTTGCATAAATATAGAAATGTATGATGTTTCGCAGGCAGTATACAAATGTTAGTTCAGACCTAGTCTTCGAGCCAGATATAAAGTTCTCGAACTACGCTCTGTGAGTCCATTACCTTACCCCGATCAATGGCATATTGTATCTGTTTGTCGTCTGATGGAAAATCGAGTTGCCCAAAGTAACGACGAACCATGATACCAATATGAGACTCTGTGATATGTTCATCAGCAAATGTAATCAATTCAACTGCACTAATCGTATCCCCTGTTTCGTATTTCCAGTGTGCAATGATGCGTGCTATAAATATGGAAATTAAACTCTGTCCATACGATTGTAGAATATCTAAAGATCGTCTCAAATACAGACGTGCTTCATCATAGTTGTCTAGCAAATAAGCCGTTAAACCTGCATAAAATAATGCACCTCCATGGTCAATGGTGGAATTTAATCCCTGATAGACTTCATCTATCTGACGAAAGTATTGATACGCTTCATGGTGGTCACCCACAAACAATGCACGTTCACCCAGTACTATCAATACAAATCCAATTATATGTTTATGTTGTATCGCTTTCGCCATTTGCAAGGCATGTAGTGCAGACTGTTTAACAGTGATTTGGCCTTTCAAATGAGGCGAGTTCATGATGTAGGCTTTTTGAGCGTATACGTATACAAGCATCGTCTGATAGATGCGGTCATCTTGTTTTGGTTGAGATTCCAGTGCAAAAATAACATCTTGAAGCAACACTAAACTATCATCCCATGATCTTTGTCGAACTGTTAAAACGGCATGATACGTTGCATAGATCATTTCAAGATGCTGTTGGGTTAAATCGTGTTCACCCAATACGGCTTGTGCATCTTGGTAGTAGGCATCGCGTTTTATGTGATCATATGTATATGCATTCAAAGAGGAGCTGACAAATAGTAACGCACCGATGAAATTGCGATCCAGTTGCTCGAAAGTAGGTCGCTGTTCCAATAACTCCTCATAGAGGAGTTTCATTTCGAGAGCACATCCCAATTGATACGCAATAATGCCATAGGTATTAACCAACTGCCAAAGTAAGGTCATATCTTGCTGGGCAACACCCCAGCGCCATGCCCCATAAAGATTCTCTAGTTCAATGTCGGCGTCATCGCCAATAAGCCGATTAGACATGATTTGTTCTGCAATATTTGCATAATAATATGCATGTTGATTATGTGTGTCTATTTGGATTTGTGTATCATGTTGTAGCTTTTGTTCTCCATATTGTCGCAACAACGCATGCATCATATAACGATCATTTACATCACGGTAGAGTAATGCTTTATTAACAAGAGACTGCAGAACATGCGGTGTCACTTTTATGATGGATTCAATTGCATCTATGGTGCATCCATTGCGAAACACCGATAACTTCATGAACAGTGACTGTTCTTCATCTGACAACAATCGCCATGTCCATTCAAATACCGACCGAATATTACGGTGGCGTTCGGGTATATCACGCATATCAGTTTGTAAGAAGTCAATACTCTTTTGAATTTCCTCAATGATCTGAGGGAGTTGATACACAACAATCCAGCTCATTGCAAGGATTAAACCGAGTGGCATGCCTTGTGTTAGTTGACACAACTGGATGATATACGGTAGCTCTGTAGCATCCATCTGCCTTTCTGGAGCAATTTGTTGAGCCAGTTGTTGTATTAATTCAATGGCTTCAAAGTTGTTGGTATCCATTTCATCCTGTGTATCAGGGTAAGACAATCCTTTGAGTTGAAAGGGTGTCTCATGCGTTAGTAATAGTCGTTCACGGGATGTCACAATCAGATGCACATCCGTTGTTACGTTGAGAATATCTGCTAATAAAACCGCACTATTTAGTAGATGCTCAAAACTATCTATAATGAGCAACATATTTTTATCTGCGAGGTAGTTCAATAACTCTTGCTTATAATCTGCACGCGCAGATAACTTTAAATGGAGCGAATCTACCACCTGCAAAACCATACCCTCGAGTCCAGTCACCTCATCTAAAGGTACAAAAACCACGCCATCTGGATATTGATCTCGTACTTGATGACCATAGGCGAGTGCTAGCTGAGTCTTACCCATACCACCCGCACCCAGAATTGTAATAAGGCGATATGGCGATTGTTGTAGTTGATGAAGGCGGTGAAGCTCTTCTCTGCGGCCTACAAAATATGGTGTGACAGCAGGTAAATTATTGGATGTACTTGATTTATGACTGGATTGTATGTCTATCAACCCGAGTTCTTGTGCTTTCAGACTTGCTTTCTGTCGTCCGGACACCTCTAATTTGGCGTAAATATTCTTTGCATGATGGCGAACAGCCTCTATACCTATTCCAAGTTGCTCGCCAATTTCGCGATTGGACATGGCTTGTGACATGAATGTAAGCACCTCTATTTCACGCTTGGTCAGCTTATAGAGATGCTCTCGATTACGATTAGCCATAGTTGTTAACTCTCTACCCCTTATCCCAATGTAACACCCACATCTACAAGAATAGTTTATTTGTATTTCCCCTACAAAAAAACGATATGCGATTTTTTACAGAATCAAAAACTTACCCGTTCGGGTGGTTCGTTATCTATTTCAACGTATTAGACTAGATTATGACGATAGCATTGCCTATCCAAACAACCTACAAGATGGCACGATTTATATTGTGCCTCATTTTCTCGGTAAAAGCATCTATTTGGGGATCTCATGACGGACACACATAAAACTACCGAAAATGAACATAAGATAAATATAGCCGATAATAGTGTTGGCGCAATGATGGGCGAAGAAGAATATATCATGTCAGCATCGTCAGGTGATATTGGCAAGATGGCAACAGGCGACAGCCCCCCATTAAAACCAGAAAATGTCCTCCAACTCCAACGTCAACTCGGGAATCAATTCACGACAAAGCTGGTATCCCGTCAGGCAAAGCCAAAAGTAAAGGCAGATGCAATGACTGTGTTTGCTGGTTTGAAGATGGTAGGCAATCCAAATGGTGTCCTCCAACGCGACGGTGATATCTATGAACCGAGTTACAGTGATACCGAAGATATGGACGATGATAATTTTATTGACGATCAGACGGGAGATGCCGATTCTGAGCAAGAAAAGCTTGAGAACGGTATAAATCTGTTGGAAAAAGTCGGTGCTACGGAGTTCCTGAGCTCGGACAAAGGTTACTGGACGGTGCTTACAAAGCATTTAGTTGAGGTTGCTAGCACAGCGGGGGAAGCGAAGCTAACCGATAATCAGTTTGACTTTTTAATCGAACGCCTAGGGTCAGGATTATTCCCACCTTATATCGATAAAGTGAAAGAAGGCGGTAAAGCACCTCTGCTTCTTGAGAAGGTAACTGAGAAGTCTAAAACACACCAAACATATGATTTTCAAAACACGCAAGATAATACAATAATCGATCTGGAAACCTATGATAAGTGCTTCAAACAGGTTAAAGAAATTGCTGAGTCTAAAAATTATAACTGGAAAAATTTTAGGGAGCGTGTTGCACTAGATATCCAGGGAATCCATCAGGGTGAAAAGACAGGTTCAGACGGAGATCTGCCGAATTTGGCTGAATTTAAGAAGTATGTTGAGAGCCCTAACTTATCATGGATCATCGCGCCTGATCTTCTCAAAGACCAACACAAGTTAGGCGATGCGATTGTAGTGAAGAGGGGTTTTGACGAATCACAGAATGTAAACGATGTCAGCAAAGATAAAGACCCGATGAGTACTGCCGAGGGTGGAGTTGGAACTGTGAAAGAGCTTACTGCTGCTGGATTCGCTGCCCAACAGGGTGCAGAATCAGTGAAGAAGATTAAGGGTGCTATGAGTGGTTTTGACCTTAGTGACTTGATGGCGGGTCTTGCAAGTGGTTCCGGTAAATTATTGACACAAGCTGTGTTATGGGTTAGTGGAAAGGCATTTGGTGCACTGTCTATTGGGGTAGATCTGATTAAAGCTTTTGACTATCACAAGACACGACGAGATGGTTATCATGCAGCGATGGAACGATCTTGCGTTGACGATAAGGGAGAGACCGCAGTTAAGCCAGATTCCAAAGAGAATATGGAAAAAATTCGACTGGGTAAAGCTGCATATTATGCGTGGCAAAAGACAAGTCGCGCTTTTGGTAAGACACTCTTTAAGGCAACGCTCAAAATTGTCAAGTGGATTGCCCATGCCGTGACGCTAATTACTGGTGGTACATCTGCCATTGTCACAGAGTCATTGGCACTGGCAGCCGATGCAACCCGCTACCTAGCTGTGATTGGCGAAAAAATCAAGGGATTTGCCAAATGGGTCACGAATAAACGGGGGGCTAAACGACAAATGAATGCCGAAGAAATCATGAAACTTGCAATTGGTGGTGATAAAAGCGCGCTACAGACTATTTATGATGTTGATCCTTTTGACTTCGTTAAAACACCAAGCAAAAAATTACTCAAGAAATTTGCTGGTGATAACGTTACTATGCTACCAAAACCCAACAGTTTAGAAGAGTTCAAAGAATCATTGCGTGATGGTTATTACTCCAATGATAAAGCACAAAAAGCACTTACGAATGCACTTGCCCAAACCATGAAGTCAAAGTAAGGAATCACCTGAGTGTATATAGCAATCGAAAGCCTGCTAGCATTCATGTGAACGGGCTTTTGGTCTTCTAGTCGTAGTATTTTAGTTTACTGCTCGCTTTATAATAGTTCTACATCTGCGTTTATGACAGAAGCTGTTGGGTTAGTTGGCTCACTTGGTAATGGTGTAATAAAGGTAGGCAATCACAGGCTGGTTGTGCGTAAAATTACTAGGTATGTCGAGAGTGCCAACTGGATTGTTGATGGCGCGCTAGATGGCGATACCGAGTTATTGCAACTCATCCTTGATATGGATATTGTCTCATCAACTGGGTGGTGTGAACAACGAAGTTTTATTTACACCAAGCATAACAAACCGGGTCCACCGAAAGACGAGCTTGAGAAGTATCGGAAACTCACACTTGAACCTACAGATACGGACAGTATGCGACAATACTTAAAGCTATTAGAAGAAGTTGATGGACTAAATAGCAGGTAATGGTTAAGTAGTAAGTGATGCGACCGTCAAGTTGTATTCATAATGAACCATTCCTGTAGAACTCGGTGCATGATGTCACACTTGGAAAACGACAAGGCTTTACGGACAAACCGTGCTAATCGTTGTCGCAAAGTATTGTTCCATCGCTCAATGTGAGAGGTTGCGCCACTGTTTTTCTCTTTTGCCCAATGCAGATGATCAGGCAAAATACCTTCATAAGCCCGATATTGATCCGTATACATCGGACATAGCGTATAAGGATATGGAATGCGTTGCTCAAGTTGCCGAGCGGCTTGTTCATCCCGTTTGCCAATGTAGAAGGCAATGATTTGACGAGTGCGACGACAAAGTACCACCCAAACCCAGCGTTTTTGGTCTTTATTGAGTACAAATGACCATAATTCGTCGATTTCTAGTACATCACCAACTTCATATAGCAATAAAGTGTCCGCGATCACAGGCAGACATTTGAGATAAGTCCGAATCCATTTGGCAACCGTCTGACGACAGACTTTGAAAATGCGTTCAATGCCTCGTAGACTGATTCGTTCTTGAGCGGCTCTGAGAACTTGGTCGCGCATTTCTTGCGTGTGTTTCTCTTTGGGTTGGCAAACACCATAAAACTTGCAATCTTTACAGTGATATTGTGGGTTGCCACATTTGTTTGTTCCGTTTTTAATAGTGTTCACACTGCCGCATGAGTAACAAGTAGACGTCGTGGTTTCTTGTTTCATGCGGTTAGTGTATCAAATCACACTCAACACTTACCTTTTAACCACTACCAAATTACTAACAGCACTCATTCAACATTGGTTTTGTGTGCTAGGTTGCTGGCATGAATCAAACCGTAGCTTAGTTAAAGCTTGTTTCATGCTACGACAGTACACACCTCATATACAACGTGCTTTACCTCAATTCACAACCCTATTTGAAACACTGAATGCCCTATTACACCAACTCGCTCGATACAAAGTCCAAAAAAGAAAATCAAGACCAGCTACTTTTCAACTTTTGGGTCTCGATTCTTCTTAACTTGATGCTTATGACAGAAGCTTACCAACCAGCTTTTTAATCGCATTTACATGCGTGGTAAGGAGATTGTTGCTATTGAACCATCAGCAGTTCCCAAAGAACTGCTGATGAGTACCAAGTTCGGAGAGGACAGGGATCGAACCCTCGTCGCCCCCCCTAATTTTGTACCCACTGACCCCACTTAAAAAACTACAAACCCTCGTGTCTTAAGTCAAATCACCTATTTAACATGATCTTTCAAGCAAAATCGGCTCAGTTTGAAAGAAAACAATTCGTCATAATTCGTTGTCCGCCCAGTTATGACCCAATACTGTACAAAGACGTGC
>DIYL01000002.1 GCA_002428985.1 Anaerolineales bacterium UBA6055
ACATTGGATTTGTGTGACTGGACAGTCATTGTTACTAATCTGACAGCCACATTCTCCGTTGATGATACCTTGCAATTGCTCCGTTTACGTTGGCAAATTGAACTACTCTTCAAACTTTGGAAACAACATCTGTCTCTCGATGAGTCACGGTCTCAACAACCTCAACAAATTTTGAGTGAAATCTATGCTAAATTACTAACAGCACTCATTCAACATTGGTTTTGTGTGCTAGGTTGCTGGCATGAATCAAACCGTAGCTTAGTTAAAGCTTGTTTCATGCTACGACAGTACATACCTCACATACAACGTGCTTTACCTCAATTCACAACCCTATTTGAAACACTGAATGCCCTATTACCCCAACTCGCTCGATGCAAAGTCCAAAAAAGAAAATCAAGACCAGCTACTTTTCAACTTTTGGGTCTCGATTCTTCTTAACTTGATGCTTATGGCCCCTGTCAACTGACGGGGGTTTTTGATTCTCCATATCCCCCCAAAGTTTACACTTATTTTACAAATCCCGAACACCACATAAGTACGCAAACGACACACTATAGCTAGTTTTAAAAAACGACACAGGAGTATAACATGAAACAACGCTTGCTATTGATGTGTGGTCTTATTGTTGCACTAACGAGTTTTGTTGGCGTATCTCTAGCACAAGATGATATAACGCGAATTACCCTATCTGTGACCGATAACCTTGAAGATACCCTCAACAATGGTGTCTTAGATGATTTTTATGCACAGTATCCCAATGTAGAGGTTGTCATCGAGACCACAGGTGGAGGACGCTTTGGACGTGGAGGTGGCGCCTCGTCACTAGACGATGTCGAAGAAACGATGCAATATGCTGATGTGGCACTTATTAACTCATCGGAATTGAGCATTCAATCAACCCGCGCTGATCTATTTCTCGATTTAACCCCATTGGTCAGCGCCGACCCAGCATTATTCAGCGAAGATTATTATTTTTCTGTTTGGCAATCATACCAGTGGGATACTGGGATTTGGGCGTTGCCTGTCAGTGTTGACCCGATTGTGATGATGTATTCACCGGAAGACTTTGACACACTTGGATTACCCTATCCAGCAGAGTGGTGGACAATCGGAGATCTTGCCGATAGTGTCCGTCAATTAGCCCAGTATGAAGATGACGGAACACTAACAGAAACCCCATTAGTTGACCTCGGTGGGTATGTTCCTCAAATTATGGTTTCGATTATGGAGGATAATGTGATCGACGAAACCATATTTCCAGCAGAACCTGATTTTTCTAATGCACAGCTCCCAGAGTTAATGGAGCAATGGTCAGCATTACAAGATGAAGGGCTTGTCGGTGGTCTCACTGGTCCTGAAGGACTTAGTGCGCCGATAATCTTTGGCCCAAGTGTCATTACAACTCGCGCTCGTTTCGCAGGTGATCGTGAGTTTGTCGCTCTACCTGGTGGACGTACCGCATTGGATGTACAAGCATTTGCAGTCAGCTCTGGCACACAACAACCCGAACTCGCTTATGAATTAGCTAAATTCTTGACCCTTTCACCCGAAGTTGCCAATGCGACAAACAGCACACTACCAGCACGGCGCAGTTTAGCGGGCATCAGTACAGATACAGGGAACGGCGGTCAACGTGGTGGCACAACTGTGACTGATCCGAATCTACTCGCCATCCTCCAACCCGCTCTTGATAATGGCATCGCAATTTCCGAAGCACAATTTTCTGAATATATCGATACAGCAATGGGCTTGATGTTATCTGATGGATTGGATGCACAAACTGCTCTCCAAGATGCAGAAATTACAGCGTTAGATGACCTTGCGTCTGCAGATGAGATAGCAAGCAATCGCACATGGGTTGTTGCAGAGCCAGTACTTGCCACCCTTGCACCGGACCAAATAGCCCTAAATTTCGGCATAAACAACAGTCAGGTACAAGGAAACAATTTTGAGTCATGGGAGGCTGTAGCGGACGAATTTGTGGCATTTGACGCACAGGTAGGACAAATCATAGTAGAGAATGCGCGTGGGCGTGGTGTTGATGTCTCAACAATGGCAGAAACATACGATTGTTTTTATATGGATTCTAACGCTGTACAGGGCGCAGATTTGAGTT
Source organism: Anaerolineales bacterium UBA6055 (assembly GCA_002428985.1). Classification (GTDB taxonomy): domain Bacteria; phylum Chloroflexota; class Anaerolineae; order Aggregatilineales; family Phototrophicaceae; genus UBA6055. The sequence goes on from DIYL01000002.1 coordinate 2,117, forward strand.
TATTGGTCAGCCTCGATCCACTAATTTTCAGTGATCCATCGTTTGACCAGTTTGATTTTGTCGGCGATATTTTGCCACAGGTACAGACGAATGATCAAACATGGGCGTACCCACTCAATATTCAGCCAGAAGTTATGCTCTACAATCAAGAAGATTTTGATTTTGCAGGTGCATTTTACCCCTATGTCGGCTGGACGGTCACAGATTTTGAGAATGCGCTGCGTGATCTCAAACTAGATCCAGAAGACTCCGCACCATTTATCCCCGTCAATATCGGCGGAACCTATATACAGTTGCTCCTCACAGCATATGGTGGTGTCGCACTCGACTATACAACGGATCCAGTCAGCTTGAAGTATACGGACGAAGCAACTGTTAATGCAGCGCAACAAGTCCTTGACTTAGCCAAAGCCGGATATATTGAATATGAAGGGCTCGCAGGTATAGGCGGAAATAATCGTTTTCGTGCACTCAACGACGAAACAGATGCTGATCTCTATAATCAATTGATCAACTCATTTTTGATTGATCAGGTCAATGACAGCAGTTTTGACTTAACAACATATCCCACTGGTACAAATAATGTCGCGGTTGCTTATGATATTGGCACAGCTTATATCAGTGCCAATACAGCAAATGTTGATGCCTGCTATCGCCTAATTCAGTATATTGCCGAATCTGCACCATCCTTATTCCCGCAGATGCCAGCCCGCCGGAGTCAATTGACTAACCCGACACTAGCCGATTTACAGGGACAAAGCGCTGTTGATTTTTATAGTCAAATGGACTTTTTGATGAGCCAACCGAACGTTTTGCTCATTCCAACAGCATTTGCAGGAGGTATTGAATCTGCAAGCGATTCCTTGGTGGTGAATTGGCTTTATGAAGCGTTTGATGCGTATGTGCTTGAAGATGCAGACTTAGTCGCTGAATTAGAAGATGCACAACTCATGGCAACAGGATTCCAAGAATGTACCAATGGTTTGCCACCATATGACCCAACCATTGATAGCCCACAAGAATACTTCGGACAAATCACCACCTGTGCAACACAAGTTGACCCTGAATTTTCATTATTTGGAGGTTAAACAAAAAGAGGGGAATGTCACCATGACACGCCCCTCTTCTTTCATTATCAGATTATGATCTAGCGTGCATATTCAACACGGCGTGTTTCGCGGATTACGTGGACTTTGATTTGTCCAGGATACTGCATATCTTCTTCAATACGTTTTGCAATATCACGTGCTAACTGAATCGCAGAGTAGTCATCAACAACTTCTGGTCGGACAATAATGCGAACTTCACGCCCTGCTTGTAACGCATAACTTTGTTCGACACCTTCAAAACTATTTGAAATTTCTTCAAGTTGTTTGACACGGCGGATATACGAATCAAGGCTTTCACGACGTGCACCAGGACGTGCACCAGAGATTGCATCAGCAGCTTCGACTATATACGCTTCCACACATTCTTTTTCTACTTCATGGTGATGCGCCGCCACACAGTTAACCACATCTTTATGTGCACCGTAGCGTTTAATAAAGTCGGCACCAATCAGCGCGTGTGTACCTTCTACATTATGATCAATCGCTTTACCGATGTCATGTAAGAGCCCACCAGCTTTTGCAATATCAACATTCGCGCCTAATTCCATCGCAATCATCCCCGCAATATGTGCAGTTTCAATCGCATGCGCATGTTGATTTTGTCCATAACTACTACGGAATTTAAGCTGACCAAGTAGCTTAATCACTTCCATATTGAGACCGTGTACGCCTGTCTCATACGCGGCACGTTCACCTTCTTCGCGTGTGATCTGGTCAACTTCCGCACGGGTATCTTCGACTAATTTTTCGATACGAGCTGGGTGAATCCGCCCATCAGTCACCAATTTCGCCATTGTACGTTTCGCTACTTCACGACGAACCGGATCGAAACTGCTAATAGTAATCGCTTCGGGAGTATCATCAACGACCACATCAACACCCGTTGCAATTTCAAATGAACGAATGTTACGTCCATTACGCCCGATGATGCGCCCTTTCATGTCATCACTAGGCAATGGCACGATACTGACAGATACTTCGCTGACTTGCTCCGATGCCAATCGTTGAATTGCCATCGCAATCAAACTACGCGCGCGATTGTCAGCAGTCTCACGAGCCTCAGCCTCAACTTGGCGAATGATACGCGCCATATCATTACGTGCATCCAATTCAATCGCATCAAGCAATTCTTGACGAGCTTCGTCAATCGTCATCTGTGCGATAACTTGTAGTTTCTCAATTTTTTCTTCTTCAGCTTTGTTGATCTCGTTCTCTTTTTTATCGAGACGACTTTGACGCTTATTCTGATTTTGCTCGCGTTGTTCGAGGCGTTCTAAGCGTTTATCTAATTCATTACGGCGACGTTGAATGCGTTCATCCTCATCATCCATCTCACGACGGCGACGCGTAATTTTTGCATCCGCTTCTTCTAGACGTGATTGTGCTTCGCGTTCTGCGTTGGCAACTGCCGTTTTTGCTTCAGCTTCACTCTTATCAAGAATTGCCTTGGCATCGTTTGATGCTTTGACAATCGCACTTTGTCCTTCTTGTTGTTGTCTTTCAAGCAGAGACTTTCGCCCCCACCAGACCCCTGCGCCAGCACCGGCTATCGCAGTGATAACTGCTAGTATAATTCCTTCAAATCCCATAGTCGCTCGACGGTATCCATTGGATACATTCGCCTTTGCTCCTTTCCGTTTTTACCTATTGCTGGATAATATCCACCGATATTAACTTCCATCATCATAGGCAAAGTAGTCGGGGTCTTCTGCTTCGAGTTCATCCATCAACTGTTGAATCACATCGTTGATGACACCATAGTGGAAACCGCGACGTTGCAGTCTCCCACTGAGTTTTTTCTTGAACTCATGACGCGTCTTACCCTGGAAACGCCACTTCCGTTTTTCGATTGCACGATACGCCGCCTCGTGGACATCCACGATTTCATCAAGTAACGGGTCGAGGATACTGTCCTCAATCCCTTTTTGACGTAACTCGTAGCGTAATGCACGTGGTGACATCGGTTTAAAGTTATCCCGATTTTCGATCCAGAAACGAGCAAATGCTTCATCATCCAGATACTTAAGTCGCTGTAAACGACCAATCGCAATATCAATAACAGATTCTGGTATTTCCTTTTTGACAAGATTTTGGCGAACTTCTTGTGTACTACGGGGTCGATACGACAAAAAATCAATCGCACGGTCAACTGCTTTTTGGATGGCATCTTCGTTCGTCAACGCATCAATTTCAGCTTCCGTCAGGTCTTGACCTTTCCGAAGTTTTGCCGCTTCCATGATATGTAGACCGAACGCAAACTCATCATCGAGATAAACGTTCACACGCTCTTTATTTCGTTTTTGAACCTCTAAAGCCGTTATCACTGGCATATTGATTTTCCAACGTAAAAACCATAGTCACACGATACTACGGTCTGTGGCAAATCACCTGTGTTTTTGTAAGCCTAACAACTTCACACGATTGTATTGTGAAGCCCGATTATTCTGTTGAATGCTTTAGACAATACGTTACACGTATATAACTGACGAACATAATAGACTTCTAATTTTTGTATTCGTTTTTATCCACCAATTATGATGGTGGGTCTGTTATTGTAATTTGCCTGAAAACCGTATCCACAGATATAGTATATTGATAAATAACAGTTCGATTGTTATATCTGCTTCGTTTATATCCACCGCTATCTTGTCTCAACTACTCTATCCCATATTGTGGTAGTGGTCGGTGGTCTTGAATTTTACTTTTGTTTTGAGACGAATATTTTATTGTTTTGTATATCCATCTATTATTTTATTATACAGAAAAACAAAATTAAGCAAGTCTCGCGTTGTAGAATAGAGGGCATGTCGTTACAATAATCATATCGTATCCAAGTCATACTCTACATTTGCCAATTTTGGCAAATTCCAACATACATTTTCTTTATTCACACAATAATGGCTTTCAAATAGATGGCACGACAATATCGGGGAATTCTCGTTACAGGCGGGGGAACATTTTTAGGCGACAATATTGCATCGGCACTTTTAGCGGAAGGTGCAGAAGTCACCCTGTTGGTACGCCCCGGAACAGAAGATCGACTTGGCCCGCTAGCCCAACATGCGCGTTGGCATACTGCTGACGTGTGGGACACCGCAAGTTTAAGGGGACGTGCGAGGAATCATGCAGCCGTTATTCATACTGTAGGTAGTATGACCGCCGACCCATCCAAAGGTCTGTCACACCACCGTCTAAATTTTTTGTCGGCACGGAATGTTGCCAATATGTGCGTCAGCGATGGTGTACCTCGAATGGTATTGATGAGTGGTGTCTCTACACCATGGGTTAGCCGAAGTTATATTCGATCCAAACGTGAAGCCGAAAACTACCTCAAGCGTATTGGTTTACAGTCAAGCATTATTCGCGCACCCATTGTCTATTTGCGAGGTCGTCCACGACCATTTTTCTATCAACTAATGACGCTACTTGGCAGTGTTCCACCAATTTCATGGTTTTGGTTTGGACGAATCGCCCCGATGCCAATAGATATTCTCGCACGGGGGACTGCTCGAATTGCACTCGAAACTGAGCCAGATAAACAAATCTATTATGCCCGCGATTTACGCAAGCGCGTTAAACGTAGTGACATACAGCAATCATCAGATACACTTGAGCATTACTTGCCAAAGCCGACACAACAGGTCAACCCCTTCCAAGCACTCGATGAAGATCTGCCATTCGGATGGTCACCAACCGATAAAAACAACTAAACATGTTATCAAAGTCAAAGTTTTTCGCGACTGAATCCTATTTTGCATGACCTTAAGCCTTGCAAACAGAGTAGACATGAGTATAATACATTTTCGCTAGGCGACGTGGCCAAGTGGTAAGGCAGAGGTTTGCAAAACCTTTATTCGTGGGTTCGAATCCCACCGTCGCCTCAGAGGACATCACAAGTTGATGTCCTTTTTTGTTATAGGATTGAAGGTCCATATGAGCGACAAACAACCCAAACTCCAATGCCCTTGCTGTGATTACTACACACTGGAAAAACGTCATGTCTACGAAATTTGCCCAATCTGTTTTTGGGTGGATGAATTTGATATTGATGTGACTAAGTTAGATGTCAAATCCGAAGAAAATCATATGACATTACGTGAAGGGCGCGAAAACTTCAAGCAAATCGGCGCATGTAATGCCACAATACTTGAAAAAGTTCGCCACCTTGAAGATCGCTCCCAATATACGTACCGACGCAGAAATCTGACGTAAATACAAAAGCTTGAGTTATCCCGCACTATTTTTATCGCTGGGCTAACCAAGCTTCTGCTAATTGATAGTTAAATATGCTTCAGTTTAAGTCAGGCTGAGATCATCAATATCCCAATTCATTTCTTTAGCGTAAATCAGGTAGCTACTCTCCAAGAAGTCGTAGATCATCTGTTTTGGATTCTCACTCTCACGTATCGCCTCGTATTTGAGCAATGCCATACCGCCAGCTTCATTCCACTCAGCTGTTGAGGGTTTAAGAGTCTCTGTATAAACACTATCAACTGCCGGAAAACCATAAGCATAAAACGCAGGCTCTTTCAGATTGTCATCGCCAAACCAGAAACCAAAACTAATCACTTCATGCGAATAGGCTTCACGTTCTACCTGACTTACATCAGGGCGAGCTGGTGCTTCGCGTCCAGAAAACCGAGTAAGTGCAAGATCAAAGTGATGCCAAAACAGGTGTACGGGTGTACTTTTACCACTGAACTGTCCACGAAATTCCTGAAATACATTATTGACACTAATCAAGATTTGCCACATTGTCTCCACTTGTGACCGATCATAAGTGTCGTAGTCATGACCATCTTTAAAATGCTCAATCAAAATATTTGGCATGTCGTATGGTTTCGCCTGAATAGACACATTTATATCCATCTGGTGAAAGGCTTCCATCACCCGATCATAAAATTGTGCCAATGAAAACTGATCTAGGTGAATAACAACCGCATCACCACGACTGGACTTAATTTCTAGTGCATGGCGCAAAAAGTTAAATTCCATCTCAAACAGCCCATTATCATAGGGTATAGGACCTGTGGTCAAACCGTTGACAGACACATAAAATGGGACATGCCACCAATGATTCGTTTTCGGATGTAGACTTAATCGAATCTTCCCAACCACTTGCAGAAATAAATGCAAAGTGTCTTTGGTTTTTTGCCAGTCATCTAATTTCAATTGTGGAAACGGTTCAGGTGTTTTCATTCAACTATCTCCTGATATAAATTAAATCATTACAATTTAAGAAGAATAGATTTTTATAGTGTTTCAGCAAATTTTTAGAATTATCCTACAAATATTATCAAGCTACTATTGAATCTGATTAGAGAACCAACAGCTTATTTCCAATCACCAGGAAGTTTGCACTTATGGAGGTTAACAGTAAAGCATTACAGCAAAATGAAGAGGCGTGACACACTATCAGGGCAAGTCAAACATTGAAGATTGATTTCATGCCAAACTAAACTACTATACAATTTATCCATGTTGATCAAAATATGAGTTATATCTGGTTATCTGATGACTGACAAACAGCAACCTTCACCTGGAACACAAAAACTTGAACCGTCGCAAATCATTTATGATAAGACACCCAAGCCTCTAACAAATTACACATTATCGACAGTCTGCCCGGCTTGCAATAGCGACACGTACAAACTCGCATGTAAAGTACGCTGTACCAAGTGCGGGTTTATGTGGGATTGTAGCGAGCTCTAGGTCATCCCAGGAACACGGACGGTCACTTTTGTACCTTCACCATAGGTACTCTCAAATTCATAAGTTGAGTTGATCGCATCCAACAGGCCATATGCCACCGGAATCCCTAATCCACTGCCTTTGAATTCACGTACATGGTCATCATCAGAGCGGAAATAGATTTCACCAAGTTTCGCTTTATCTTCGTCATTCATGCCAATGCCATTATCTTCAATTTCGATGACCAATGTTGATCCATCGGCAATACCACGAACAATCACCCGACCATCATCATTTGTGTATCGAAGCGCGTTTTCAACGAAGCGTTCAAGCGCAGCCACCAACAAATCACTATCAATATTTAATAATGGTAAACCATCGGCGATCTCAAGTACGAGCTCTTTATTGTGTTCATCAGCGAGTTTCTGCATGTCTTTTTCGAGGCGCATAGAGATATTTTTGAACATATCCATCTTAGCATTGATTTGGAGCGTATTTTTGTTGATTTTATTGATGAAGCTAACGTCTTTTAGTAAGCTCTCCATCCGACGACTATTGGTCTTAATCACATCGAGGAATTGCTTCTGCATATCATTGAGCTCACCCATTTGTCCCAACATATCAGAATACCCGCGAATACTTGTCATTGGGGTACGCAATTCATGGACGGCATGACCAACAAAGTAAGATTCTTGCTCCATGTAGCCTTCCATATCTTCAGGAATCGCTTTCGCAAGTTCTTCCTGATGTTCAGACTCAAGCGCATCAACCGCCGCAATGATGTCTTCAACTTGCCCCGGTAAACGAATCGGTATAATATTCCCCGTTTTCGCATTATCAAGAAGTTCATCTAATTTTGCTCGCAAATCTTGCAGGGCAGGTGATGTCATGTTGTTATCGCTCCTTTTAGTAGGCTGTTTCTGTATAAGCTCGGTCACGTCAACCGGTTGATCGGTCTATTTGTTCTCCAGCTGATCGTGGATGGCAACACTAAACGAAAAATTACTACCTTTGCCAACCACACTCTTGATCTGAATATGACTTCCCATTTGCTCAACGAGGCTACGTGTGATGGAAAAACCCAACCCTGTGCCAGGTTGGGAGCGGGTATAGCTATCCTCGGCACGCCAAAATTTTGTACCAATTTGCTTAATCGCTTCTTCGCTCAGACCAATACCTGTATCACGAATACTAAACTCAATACGCTCTTCTATTTGGCGTACTTTGAGCATAATTTTACCGCCATCCGGTGTATATTTGTACGCATTACTAACAAGGTTTGTCAGCACTTGTATCAAACGATAATAATCAGTTTTCATATCCGGTAAATTGTCATCAACAGACTCGATATAATTATGACCGCGCACATCCATTTCGGGTGCAACACTATCCCGTACCGCTTCGACAACTGTTGCCACAGGTACCTGCATCTCATCCATAAAGAAGTGCCCTGTCTCGATACGTGCAATATCAGCAAGGTCAGAAACGAGCATTTCCATGCGTTTGACAGTTCCACTAATCCGCTTGAGGAAATCTTCTTGCCGTCCGACTAAGTTTTCGGGGGTCATCAACATCAAGTCAGCATAGCCCGAGATGCTTGTCATCGGGGCTTTAAGGTCATGAGCAACAATGCCAACAAACTCACTTTTAGCACGGTCGGCTTCTCGTACAGCTGCGTATAAACGCGAATTCTCAATTGCAACTGCCGCCCGTGTAACGATCCGTTCAATTAAGTCTTTTTGCTCTTCAGTAAACGAATCACCATCAGTCCGTTTGACTAACATCGCACCAATCACGCGATCTTCACCGAGTCGCACAGGGACAGCCAAAATAGTCTCGACACCATATTGACCGGTATCAAAAACAATTGACTTACGCCCATCTACTACTTGCCAGATCTGTGGATAAACTTCATCAAGTTTGATGTGTTCTTCAGTCTCAACATTATTAGCAAACTGTTGCACGCTGACGATATGCCGTTCATCTTCATTCGTTTCGATAAACCCCATGTAGCCAATCGAAGCTTCACCAATTCGACACGCCCATTCAAGGGTGACTTGCATCGTTCGGTCAGCATCTAGTGATTCACTCAGTTGCATGTCAATCCGACGGAGCTGTTGTAACACCTCAACCCGATGTGACAATTCTTGGTCAGTCTCTGCAAATAGAATCGCGTTATCAATTGCAACTGCTGCCTGACCGGATAGAGCTTCTAATGTGTTTAAATCCGTTTCTTCGAATAATCCCGCAAACGCCCGGCTATCTACATATGCCACACCAATCACATTGTTACGAGCAAATAATGGGGTCGCCATAATGCTCCGTAAAGACTGTGACACAATGCTCATTTGTCCTGCAAAGCGAGGGTCTTCAGATGCATTGGTAGTGACGACAGCTTTGCCTGTATCTAGCACTTCGTTAGCAATAGTACGACTAAACTTAAATTCTTCTGTGCCTAACGTCTCTTGATCAAAGTTTCGCGCAACAACAACCTGCAACCCACCATCATCATCACGTAGCATCAAAAAGCCACGTTCCGCACCTGTGAGTTGAATCACTGCGTCCATGACTTGGTCGAGTACCGTTTGTAAATCGAGTGACGTGCCTAGTACCCGACTAACATTGTACAAAGCCTCAAATCGTCCAGCAGATTTTTGCGCTTCATGTTCTGATGCGAAGGCATCCATAATTGTGCCGATTTTGTCTAGTTGACGCAGAACAAAATCTTTATCAACATGTCCTGTTTTAACTTGACTCCGAATCAAGTTCAATGTGTGCTGGGTATTATTTATTGTCTGCGTACTCAGTTTATCCGTCATAGCTAGCTACTCGCTATCTCTTGATTTAACAGTCTGTTGGTAATAATCGCAATGATCGGTTAGTGGACAACGTTCACAGGCAGGATTGCGAGCATGACATGTGTCGCGTCCATGTTGAATCAGGTGAATATGAAATTGATAATAATCATCAGGTGGGACAACTGCTTCCATCATCGGGTGGGCTGCATCAGCAGTTGTCTTGTCGGGAATAAACCCAATACGCCGACTCGTACGATGCACATGTGTATCAACCGGAAATGCTGGACGACCATAAGCAAAACAGAGCACAATCGCTGCGGTCTTAGGTCCAATCCCTTTTATTGACACAAGCCAGTCCTTGGCTTCCTCTATCGGAATTTCGTTTAGAAAATCGACATTATAATCGCCAACGTGCTCGTAGATTTTTTCGAGTGCATTTTGAATGCGAGGAGCTTTTTGATTCGCTAATCCGGCAGGACGAATCGCATCAATCACATCGGCAGTATCAGCAAACCGGATATCTTCCCATGTATCGAAGCGTTCCTTTAATGCATTAAATCCGCGATCTCGATTTTTGTCGTTGGTGTTTTGGCTGAGAATACAACTAATTAACTCATCCATGCCATCTTGACCTCGTGACCAATCAAGCACACCGTATACATCGCTCAAAATTGCAGAAACAGGAATATACTTAGCTTTACTGCGTTCAAAATTATCAAATTTGTCTTGAATGTTATTTTTCTTAGCCATAGTTCAATTGTACAACCTAACCTAACCATCGCAACTAGAAATATAGAGTAAGTTCTCAATGGTAGGTTAGGAAACAATTTGACTATGGTCTAGTGTAGCTATGCTACTTTGGAGTCATTCTTTGGTTTTTCTAAGGTATCTTTGGGCAGATAGAACCATGTGATATATGCGATGATCGCAAATACGAGAGCAGATGCGGCAAATGTTCCACGCATCCCGAATAAAATTGCAACTGTTGCCCCAAACAGTGGTGCAACAGCCCGCGCCCCTGCAATGACGGAGTTATCAAGTCCGTAAACTGCACCAGCTTCACCTTTATCTGTGAATCGAGCTAACAATGCACTCGGTGCAGCAACAAGCCCACCAGCAGCAATCCCTGCCAAACCTTGCAAAATTAACAATTGCCAGACATCACCCACAAAGACCTGTGGAACATAAAGAATCGCCGCAGCAACGGATGACCAGAACAACACAGTTTTATGGCTAATTTTGTCACCAAGATTACCTAGATAGACCGCACCGATGGTTGAGGTCGCTGAGGAAACAGCCAAGACTAAGCCTGCGTAAGTATTCATCGAGCCGACATCTTCAGCAATTAATGAGACAACAAATAATGGAGCAATCGGGATAATGATGGTACGAGCAAGCCCTGTCAAGAAGCGCATAAAGTAGACCATTCCAACGCCAGATGTACTGAGGATATGCTTCCATTCACCAAGAATCGCTGACGGATTAATTTTGACAGGGTTCTTCGGTGGTTTAAAGTCCTCATTAATTCCAAATGATATTGTCAAACCAGCAACAAACAATAGTGTTGCAGTGATGAAGAACGGTACGTTGTATCCAAACATATCGGCTAGTACACCACCAATCAATGGACCAATCGCAACACCTGTCCATAAGCCAACCTGCAACATGCCCATAGCAAACCCAACCCGTTTGCGTGGAGTCGCCGCTGCCACAAGCGCATTATTTGCAGACACTGTCCCAGTTATCAAACCTTGTACCGCACGTAACAAAATTAACTGTTCGGCTGATTGCACCAAGCCCATCATGGCAAGAATAACCGCCCCACCAAGCATTGCCCTGAGTACCATCCGTTTACGCCCAAAGCGATCCGCGACGATTCCCCAAATTGGTGCGGCAATCATCATCGTGAATCCTTGCACTGCAATGACCATACCTGCGAGGAATTCAATACTTAGACCCATTGTACTGCCAAGGTCTTCGATATAGAGCGGTAAAAATGGAAAAATCATTGAGAAGCCAACTGCACAGAATATCTGTGACATGAAGACAATACCAAGTGTTAGCTTCCAACTATTCTGTTTAGAAGATGGACGAGACAATACTGAACTAGTGGTTAAGGCATTCGCCATAACAAATTTACCTAACGATTCTTTTGTTCGGATATAAGAAAAACAAGCTTAAAAATTTTAACCGAAGAACCGCTAATAAGTATCGGGGAAATATTACATTTTTATGATAATAGCATTTTGTTGATAATCAATAGTCTTTATCAATATTGATTATGCAAATTTACTAATCACCACCAGCTAGACGTGGTGAGAGCGATGGTTCTAACGTTTTATTTTTGGGCTTAGGCAAGAAATTTAAACCGATAAAGAGCATAATGCCGTAGTAAACTGCGGCTGCAATAAATGCAGAACGCAAACCGAATACAGATGCAATCATAGATCCTGTCAAAGGTGCCATCCCGTTCGAGAATGACGATACTGACGCATCTAAACCGTATACAGAGCCTTCATCACCCATATCTGTAAAGTTAGCAAGCATCGCCGCGGGAGAAGCCATCACACCGCCAGCCATAAACCCGGCTAATCCTTGCAAAAATAGAAGTTGATAAATATCGGATACAAATGCCTGAGGGATATAAAATAACATTGCCCCTAAAGATGACCCAATGAGCACAATCCGATAACCATATTTATCACCCAGTGAACCGAGTGTTACTGAACCGATAGTGACTGTCACCGATGAGACTGCCAAGACTAACCCAGCATAACTGCTACTACCAGATTCTGCAGCATCGGGCAAAAGTACAAACACAAATAATGGTGCAATCGGAATGATGGTACGTTGAGCAAACCCATTCAAAAAACGCAATGAATAAACTGTTTTGACGCCATCCAGTCTCAGGATACCACACCATGCTGTCGCCATATGTAATGGGTTGAGGTCGAGTTTCGTATCTTTTGGAGGAACATACGTCTCGCGCACACCGAATGTCACTAACAAAAATGCCAAAAATAGCATGAGTGATGTGAATATAAACGGTAATTGAAATCCGAAATTGTCTGCCAATACACCACCAATAATCGGACCGATTGCAACCCCACTAAAGATGCCGACTTGTAATGTACCCAGTGCAAAGCCCATCCGTTCGCGCGGGCATTCACCGGCAACCAATGCCGTATTCGCCGCAATAATACCAGTGGTGAACCCTTGCAACGCCCGCAAGAAAATCAGCATAAATGCAGTTTCGACAAATCCCATCGCAAACAACACAATCACCGCAGTAAAAACCGCTCGCATCACCATCTTCTTACGCCCATATTGATCCGCCAAGCGACCCCAAAATGGCGTTGTTAAGGCAGCCATCAGCGGCGGTGCAGAAATCACAAGACCCGCCAGCAATTCAGGGCTCATAAAATCAGCGCCATCGAGTGTTTGGATATAAAGTGGCAAAAATGGGAATACAAGTGAGATGCCTCCGGTACACATCGCCTGTGCGAGAGAGACAATAAAGAGGGTTACCATCCAACGTTTGTCTTCAGGTTGTTGTTGCGAAGCGTCGTCGTCCGACATACACACACCTTGTAACTTTTTTTCGAACGTCAGTAACTAGCATAACGTATGTCAGAACAATTGCAAGCGATAATATCTTAATTTATAAAATCCAAAACTGATTTCACCTGTAATTTCATTGAATTTTGTAATATTCTCTGTAGGTCAAATTGATAAATTTAACTTAACAAGCGGGCGATATTCCCCGCTTTCCTTGCGTAAGCTAAAGGCTCTCAGGAGATAGCTGACCCTATGTGGCAACCCAATAAATTAGAGCGTGAACGGCTCGAAAAAGTAGAAAAACTAGAAGAACAAAATATTTCGCTGTATCCGCCCCGTGTCCATCGTACCCATACGATCGCGGACGCAGTTACAGCATACAACGAACAAGAAGCTGCCAAACAAGCACACCTTGATGCAGGCAACGACCTCGCAGATGATGATACAACCTATCAAGTTGAGGTCACGATTACAGGACGTATCCGTCGCTTGAATGTCAAAGGTAAAGTCTCGTTTATGCATATCGAAGACGAAACCGGACGGGTGCAATTATTCTTGCGTGTCAACACGCTTGGTGATGAAACTTATGGCATTGTCAAAGGCAAACTCGTCGAAGTTGATGACTTCGTGCAAGCCAGTGGGTTTATGATGACCACCAAAACAGGTGAAGTCAGTGTCAACGCACAAGATTTTCGCCTGTTAAGCAAATCACTTAGCCCGCTACCTGTCGTCAAAGAACAAACTCTCGATGATGGAACAGTCGTCGAATATGGAGAATTTAACGATACCGAAACCCGTTATCGTCAACGCTATGCTGATCTTGCTGTGAATAAATCCGTACGCGATGTCTTTGTCAAACGTGCCAAAACAGTCAAAGCACTGCGCGAATTTTTGGATAACGAAGGCATGCTTGAAGTTGAAACCCCGATTTTGCAACCCATTTATGGGGGTGCAGCGGCACGGCCATTTGTCACGCATCACAATCAGTTGCACCAAGATTTATATCTGCGCATCAGTTTTGAACTCTATCTCAAACGCCTGCTCGTCGGTGGATATGATGCCGTCTATGAAATCGGGCGCGACTTCCGTAACGAAGGTGTGAGCTACAAACACAACACAGAATTCACGATGCTCGAATTCTACAAAGCTTACATCGACTATGAAGGTGTGATGGACATCACCGAGCGTATGTTTGCATATACTGGCGAACAGGTAACAGGCTCGACCCTCATAACATATCAGGGAACAGAGATCGAACTTGCACCACCGTGGGAACGCATCAGCATTCGTGATGCAGTGAAAAAACATCTCGGTTTCGATTACATGGATTACCCGACCGCTGAGTTGTTGTATGCATATCTCAAAGACAACGACATGGCTGATAATCTGAATCCAAGCGATACATGGGGACGGATGATTGTAGAGCATCTTCTCGGCAATCATGTTGAACCGGAACTGATCCAACCAACGATTATTAAAGACTATCCACGCGATATGTCACCATTCGCAAAACGGATTCAAGGTGATCCGTCGATTACCGATGAAAAAGAAAAACTATACATGGATACCCATACCGAACGCTTCGAATTTTTCATCTATGGGATGGAGATGGGTAATGCCTTCACCGAGTTAAATGACCCGCGTGACCAGCAAGAGCGTTTTGTCGAGATGAAACGGCTGTATGAAGATGATTCCGACGAAACCACCCCGCTTGATGAGGACTATCTCAAGGCGATGCGCTACGGGATGCCGCCCAATGGTGGATATGGTAGTGGTGTTGACCGGATGGTGATGCTCCTCACCGATCAAGTCAGCATCCGTGATGTATTGCTTTATCCGCATCTCCGTGCAGAACAACCAACTGAAGCCGACTTACGTAGCCAATTGATGCTCGATGCAGCTGTCCGTCAATATGAATACAAGCTGGATTATCAAGTTGATGGCAAAAAACGCACCGTCGGATTGTATCTGCCGAAGCCAAATGTCGGCATAGAATTCCGTATGGCAAACGCACTCGAAGGCGCACAGGCACAACTCAATAACATCCGCAAGAAATTTGAAGGTGTGTTGTATGTGATGACTGACGAGAGTTTCTATCGGGTTGAGGAAGAGTCACTCGAAGAAATGTCCATCAGTGACTTCTGGAAATCACTGAACAGCTAGACAATACCAATGGGGGTAAAATATGCCCCCTATTTCCCCAAAATCTGTTGTCTGCTTGGAAAGCAAAAAGCTAACGTAGGGTTGGCTAGTCATATACTATCGGGTAATTAAACGATAGCTCACGCCTATAACTTCTTCAGAAGTTCTCTCGACAGCGTTACATAGTAATTGTCAACAGGTCTATTGATCTCTATCGCTTTATGTAAATCACTTTCTGCACTAGATTTATTCTCCAACTGAAAATGAAGACATCCCCGTTGAAAATAATACCGACTACATGAGTCAAGTTGAATGGCAGTAGTAAAATCATTTAAAGCCTCATCATATTGATTGTTTGCACAATAAATAGTCCCTCTATAGTAATATTTTGAAGCATCATCAGGAAAAAATGTGAGATATACTGTCAAATCTTCAATTGCATTCTTATATTCTTTTTCGTAATCAAAGACAATTGCTCTATAACTATAGAGTAACGGGTAATCAGGATAAGCTTTGAGACCTTCATTAGCATATTTCAATGCTGTTTCAATATCACCATCATCCAAGTTTGCTTGAATCATATATTCGTATTCGTGTTCTTCCATTTATTCTCCACGTAAAACAAATCTAATCATTGTAGTCGTAAGTCCTTTTTTTCACTCTATCATGGATACTATAAATAGCCCAATATCATCCACCACACCAGATTCAGCGGGAGTAAAATAATCAATGTTGTCATTCCCAGCACCATCGTAAAGCGAATCGCTTGCCCCATATTGACATTACCCAACTGCGCTCCCACCAATAACGGTGGTGCTTGATACGGGAAGAAAACTGTCGAAAATCCGACAACTTGCGTCATCAATACACTCATCAGTGGGAGTCCGCTTAAGTTGCTCAGGCTATCAGCGAGTGGCGTTAATAGTGCGGGTACAGTCGGCACCGTTCCCACAACTGATGTCACTGTCGAGGTCAACGTCAAGACAATAAAATTGAGTGCAGGTTGCCCTTCTGCAAGTGGCAACCACTGTTCCACTAAAGACGTCATCATATCGACCAACCCAGATTCGGCAATCACTGCACCCAAGCTAATTACCCCTGCGATAAAAATCAGCGTGGCATAATTCACATGTTGATTAAATGATTTCGCCGCTAAAATGCCAATGTTTGGTAGTAGCAATACGGTTGCTGCACCCAACGCGACCCATGCAGGTGCGATACCGTGTATAAAATCCGTTCCCCACAGCAGTAACACAACAATCATAATGACAGACAGACGTTTTGCATCGCCAGACATCGCTTGTGTACTAGCACTGTTCGTCTCAATCGCTTGCGGTAAGTCATCTTTGAACATCACATTAATGAGTACAAAGATCAATATCGCTTTCAAAAAACCCAACACGGGAAAATGAAGTATCCAATATGTCCCGTATGCGATGATCTCACCCCACACTGATTCAACTGTGCCAACAAAGAGCTGATTGGGGACATTAGCTGTAATCACACCGAATGACGGTGTATGCGTCGCAAAGACCATCGCCAGAATAATACCATATCGCCCCTTCGCATCCGATGCGAACTGATAGTGGTCAGCCAGAGCAACAGCAATCGGTACGAGCATAACAACACGCCCAATCGCTGACGGAATCACAAAACTCAGTAAGACCCCGAGCATAATCACACCCGCAATCAAGCGACGATAGCTCCCACCAAACCGCGACAAAATGATATCAGCAATGCGTTTTGCCAATCCGGTTTGTGTCACTGCCGATCCAATTACCAAGCCACCAAACACCATCCAAATCGCACCCGATGAAAATCCAGAGAATGCGACCGCTGGCGGAACAACCTTAAAAATCATTGCGACGGCAAAAAAGACTAAAACAGGCATAAACGGTGGTAGCGTGTTGGTCGCCCAGAAGACAATCAAAAACAGCGTTAGACTCGTCACTCGTGCCGTTTGTACATCAAGATCACCGGGTGGTAAAAAGAAGAGTAGAGTCGCTATCACCGCGCTCAGTGCTGCAATCACCTGTGTCACAGTAAACCGTGAATTTAACATACTATCTCATTTCTGTGGTTGGTTCTCTCATATCCCTATATCTTCATCAGCTATTGCTAAACTAGAGGATCTTTTAGAACACTGATACTGTATTTTGGGACTTATGGCACAGTAACATAATTGCAGATTAAATGCCAATAGAGAGGCAAGGAACTCGTCAATCGATATTTTTAGATCCATCACATTGACTTACAACCTTAATTGCGACATGTCACTTTCTAAGGCATACTAGGGTCATCATGAATTATTAGATTTATTCTGTTATACCGTGTTCTGGAGTTAAGATGAGCAATAATTTAGAAACCGACCTCATATTAGATGGTCTTGGTCATGCGGTATTGATATTTGATAGTAACGGCAAATTGATAAAAGAGAATCTCGCCGCCCGCACCTTACTGACAACCGACATCCAACGGGTACAGGATGCGGGTTGGAGTATGCTCCCGATGGTGTTCGATATCGAACAGGGAACAGACGACTTCGACACTATTCGTAAAAATGCGATGATGGGTGAACGTCCTGTGCGCTTCCATGTGTTACGGTCAGGTGAGTTTATCCCCGGTTGGGCAAGCGCACTGACAACCAAATCCGGCGAACTCATGACCATGCTGACGCTAGAAATTGTCGATTGGAAAATTGTCGGCTCGGTCATTGATCGTTTTCGTAACGAAATTCAAGATGCTGTTGATAGCACCATTGGTCATGTGACCCTCATCAATAAAACAATTGACAGTCTAGCCCCTGACACTTCAGTTGAGACGACTCGTAAACGAATCGGCGGATTTATGCGCTTGATTGAAGTGCATATGGTGCGCTCCGGTCGGTTGATGAAAATGATGGAACGTCTGGAAGATATTCGTACAGGGGATATGCGTCGTTATGCACGGGAAGAACGCCGTAAAATTAATCTGGAAGATTTCTTAGAAGACTTCCTAGAAGAAATTGAAGAAATGAAATTACTCGACCCCGATACACCTGAGCATGATTATCGTGGGCGACTCGAATTAGATGTCACAGGTGATGCAAATGTATGGGCATCCCGTCGATACTTGCGTTATACATTACAAGACATTATTCGCAACGCCATCATGTACAGTGACATCAAAACACCTGTAACCGTAAAAGTAACCAAACAGACCACAACAATACAAATTGACATCACAGATGAAGGTAGTGGCATCCGTGAAAAAGAGTTTGAGCGTGTCTTTGAACCATTTTTACGAGCGCGTCAACCCAAAATCATTAGTGAGTTTGGCTATGGACTGAGTTTACATCTATGTAAACAAGAGGTCGAAGCAATGGGTGGCGGATTATGGTTTCAAACAACAGAAAAGGTCAGCAGTACCTTTAGTATTCGTTTACCTATCTGGCGCGAAGAGGACTCTAGCAACTAAATAGTAGACACTGACCACTTGCAAATCTGCGATAGAGACATCCTATTCTGCAACTGGCAGTGTAGGATGTTTTCATTTTGTCTGTGTTCAGAGTCGGGTATCGGGTATACAATATCTAAGGAAGTATATACGGTAAATCCTCATATTTGCCTATGATGAGTCGGAGAGAAAGATGGATTTTCTGACACCAGAAGTATTTGATGTGCTCATCCTAACCAATATTGGACTAGGTGTGCTCATCGCTGGACGCAAATTTTATAAAGATGTCACGGGGCCCTTACCGGACGATGCCCCTGCATGGGCGCATGAAAAATATAATACCCCCACCTCTTCATCTTCTAGTCCCTCAGAGTCTAATAACTCTTAGTACCATGTACCGTTCTAAGCGGGCATGATACACGCCTACGGTGCATGGCAAAAACCGAATTTATTAACACATCATACTGACAAACATTCACATATAGGAGACAAACACACGATGTTAGATATTGCTTTAATTCGTGAAAAACCCGAATGGGTCAAAGATCAACTCAAAAAACTAAACGACGAAGCAGCAATCGCCCGTATTGATACGATTGTTGCACTTGATGAAAAACGACGCGAAATTCGTACCCGAACCGAAAATGCTCAAGCAAGTCGTAATAAGCTCAACAAAGCAATGGGAAAATTGCGCGGCAATAAAAATATGGAAGAAGCCGAGAAAGCAACCCGTGCATTACAAGCCACAGCAGCATTACAAACCGACAATTACGACCAAGCCAGCAATCTAATGGATGGCACAGAACAAGTCGAACCAGAGAGTGAGTACGATTTCAAAGGTGCATTCGACGGTCTCATTGCCGAGTTAAAGAATATCGGTACAAAAATTGACGCTGGCTTTGATGAAGTCAAAGGGATTGAAGCTGAACTCGATGAGAATATGTACTGGATTCCTAACATGCCCCATGAGAGTGTGCCCGTGTTCGATAGCGAAGAACATAATATCGGTCACGAACCTGTTGGGACTATGCGTGAATTTGACTTTGAACCAAAACCACATTGGGATATTGGACCCGAGCTCGACATCATCGATTTTGAACGTGGCGTTAAATTAGCGGGAACGCGTCATTATATTCTCAAAGGATGGGGAGCCCGTCTGCAACGCGCGCTCATTAGTTTCTTCCTCGATACGGCACGTGACAACGGCTTCACTGAAGTTTATGTCCCCTACATGGTATACGGGGATATGCTATATGGATCAGCACAATTCCCTAAATTCATCGACACAGTCTATGGGCTTAGCGACGATAACAAATTTATGATCCCAACATCAGAGGTCGCTATCACCAACATGCACCGCGATGAAATTCTCGAAGAAGCAGATTTACCCCTATTCTACGCCGGACATACACCTTGCTTCCGTAGCGAAAAAGCCAGTGCCGGTCGGGATGTACGAGGTATTAAACGTGTCCATCAATTCGAAAAAGTAGAAATGTACGCCTTCACAACACCTGATCAAAGCTATGATGTGCTCGAACGTATCACATCATATGCCGAAGGCATTTGTGCAAAACTCGAAATCCCTTACCGCCGTCTGGAAATTGTCACCGGAGATTTAGGGTTTAGTGCAAGCAAAAAGTACGATGTCGAAATGTGGTCACCAGGCACCGAGGAATGGTTAGAAGTCAGCTCATGCAGTAACACAGAGGACTTCCAAGCACGGCGGGCAATGGTACGCTACTATCCACAGGGTACAAAGAAAACCCAATATGTCCATACATTGAATGGTAGTGGCTTAGCAACCCCACGTGTCATGATTGCTATAATGGAAAATTATCAACAAGCAGATGGTAGTGTTGTGATTCCAGAGGTACTACGTCCATATCTGGGTGGTGCAGAAGTCATCACTAAATCATAAGAATCTGAAAACTAGGGCGGCTATAATGGTCGTCCTTATTTTATCCTCGACGACTAAACATCCCACCAAGACTCTTCAATTTATCGATAATGCGACGTACATCTTTTTTCGGTATTGGGGGTGGTTGTCGTTCAACATGTGTCGGTTGAGTTTCCTCTTCGAATTGGGTTTGCGGCACATATTGACGCGCTTGCATCTCTTTATATTGAGCAATGCGCTCATCTCGGTTCGGTGGAGCATCAGGGCGAGTATCTTCAAGAAACCCACCTTTATGATTTGGTTTAAGTGATAGCAATTTTACATGCTTGAAGTTAATCCAACCCACATGATAACCGACACGGGCAGCGACAAAAAATTCATACTGAACTTCTGGGATAATCGCAATGGTATCACCAGCATAAACGTGCATAATCGCTACATCATCTACATCAACTGGAAACCGCGTAATGCTTGTCTCATTACGCGTCCGACGACGAACTGCCACATCACGCCAACGTGGATCGTCAACATCAGGTTGACGCGGATACATCGGCATGGTTGATGGCTTTGCATTCATATTGTCGTAGTCTTGGTACATTGATTGATAGTTTCCACTTTACGCTTCAAGAATGTGTTGATTGATGGAGTTCATCCATAAGCATATCACGAAATCGTAATGTCATAATTTCAATTCTGCCATTTTTATGACAATTTTGCAACATTTTATACGTTCTATTAATAATAGTATAAATTTTCTTATACACCATCTCAAATATTTTGAGTGATCCACAGTATATAAGTGAAGCTATGACGACTGTCCAACTATATTGTAACATATTCGTTATGTTGTGTGTGACAACTATATAGGAAAAAATTCCTATTGACCTATTTTCTCTCTCTATTCTTAAGATTGCCACGAAAAATATTGACTCCAACATCTCAAAACCCTATAATTTGACTAGAAACACGATTTTGGTCAAAAAGTCAAAAAGGGTTATTTTGAGAGAAACAACATCGCAATCCAAACAAGCATTACGCGAGCAACGTATTTTAGATGTTGCTGCAAATCTGATTGTCCGTTATGGATATGACAAAACATCAGTCAGTGACATTGCCAAAGAAGCAGGCGTCTCCAAGGGTGCGATTTATCTACATTTTGATAGTAAAGATGATCTACTCCACCAATTAATACTGTGTGAAATGCTTCGTTTTATTGAAGAGTGGAAAACGCGTATGCAAGCCGATACATCTGATAATGTATTCTCTAGCATGTACACCCACGTGTTGACCATCATGCAAGAAAATGACTTTTTATGGGCGTTATTTTCAAATCAACGTCGACTACTCGGCACAGGGTTTCTACACAGGAGCAACAGTAATGTCTTCCAACAACGTTTAGGGTTATCGACAGAGATGCTTACACGCCTAAAAGAAGCAGGAGCGATCCGGCAGGATATTGAACCAGATGTCACAGCTTATGTCTTTAATATGCTTAATTACGGGTATTTACGCATCGGTGAAGTCATACTAGACAAGATGTCGCCACCAACAGATAAAGTCATTGACGAGATCGGGCAAATTATTCAACGCTATTTGGAACCAAAGGGAGATGGTAATCCAGAAGCCGCCCGAAATATTATTCTCGGATTCTTGGAGGGCGGGAGCAATATCATTCGTCAAATGCTTGACAATGACACCTAATTAGAAAGAGAGACACATGGGTACAACACCCATTATTCAAACAACAGCACTATCAAAACACTATGGATCGAGTTCAGGCGACACCCTCGCATTAAATAATCTATCCCTTAATATCGAACAAGGAGAGATTTTTGGGTATTTAGGTCCCAATGGTGCAGGGAAAACCACAACCATACGCTTATTACTCGACCTCATACGGCCGACGCATGGTACAGCTACCATTTTTGGACTTGATACACGTACTGACAGTGTCGAGATTCACAAAAAGGTTGGGTTTTTACCCGGCGAACTAAACCTCTGGAAAGGACGCACGGGGGCACAAATTGTGCATTATCTGGCAACTGTACGTGGTGATGCAGATAAAATAAAGCGTCACGCAAATGAATTAGCAGACCAACTCAAGCTCGATCTAACCAAGAAATTCCGCGATTATTCTAGTGGTAACAAACGCAAATTAGGTCTCGTATTAGCCATGATGCACCAACCCGACTTGCTTATTCTCGATGAGCCAACGAGTGGACTCGACCCATTGATGCAACAGACATTTAATGAGATGATGCGCAACTATCGAGATACAGGGAAAACGGTATTTTTGTCATCCCATGTACTCAGCGAAGTCCAGAGCATCTGCGATCGAGTCGGCATTTTACGTGATGGCGACCTGAAAGCTGTTGAGACGATTGAAAAGTTAACGCATGTTGAATTCCGTTGGGTCGAAGTAAAATTTAAAGACATGGTCAATCCAACATTGAGCACACAATTAAGTCGATTAGATGGTGTCAATCACATTGAACACGATAACAATACCCTGCGCCTACAACTTAGGGGGGATTTTGATCCACTGCTACGTACAATCAGTGGAGAATATATCAAAGATTTACGCGTCCATGACCCAACTTTAGAAGAAATCTTCCTCGCGTTTTATAGTGATGATTCGGAAAACGTACAATGAACGGAAGTATTCTCTTTGATACGCTAAAACGGGATTGGAAACTATCGGTCTATTGGGGTTTGGGGATCGGGATTTTGGGTTTCTATGTAACATTTATTGCATCGGATTTGGATGTCGTACAACAATATGTTGAATTACTAGAATCCCTTCCATCAGCTATGCTGAACGCATTCGGAATTACAGATGCCAGATTATTCACTACAGCGGAGGGCTTCATCAGCTCCGCCTATGTAACCTATACGATGCTGATTCTATCCGTCTACGCTGTCATGACCGGACTCAAAATCACCGCTGATGAGGAAGAAACAGGCATTCTAGATACACTACTTGCCCTTCCGATCTCGCGGACTCAAATCATGATTGAGAAATTCATTGCTTATGTTCTGATTACGCTCCTACTCATCATCGTCTGCATCGTGATGCCATTGATCGCAATTGCATTATTTAATGTAGAGCTCGACACAAGCAAGATCATTCTTAGTGTACTAAGCGTCTATCCGGGTATTCTTTTGTTGGTGACAGTCACAAGCCTATTTACTGTATTTGCCAGACGACGCATCACAGCGATTAGCTTGACGGTAGTATTCATTTTGGTCAGCTACTTCATCAACTTTTTAGGCAATTCAGCTAGCAATTCATTTGCAGTCACCTTACAACAATTATCGTATTTCCATCATACTGATGGGCATACAATTGTAACCGAAACCTATACTCCACTAACATCGCTCGCGATTCTGATGATTGCAATAGGATGTCTCGCATTATCCATTCGTCAATTCAATCGCCGTGACATCGGGTTATAGAGGAATAATATGATCGGATCAGTTTTTATCGAGACATTCAAACAAACGTGGAAACAAATGCTCTATTGGGGTATTGGCTTAGCCAGTTTTGGGTTGATGATTGTCCTTATGATACCAGTCTTTGATGTTCAACAATTCAAAGAGATGTTAGAGACCTTCCCACCGATGATGTTAGCAATGTTTGGCATCGGCGCAGACATTGAGTTGTTCACGACCAATGAAGGGTTTGTCGCTATCGGATTCTTTGGAAAATTTGCCCTCATTTTTGCCGTCTATCCAGTCGTGATGGGTATGCGCATTACAGCTAACGACGAAGATAATGGCACAATGGATATACTACTCAGTTTGCCAATTCAACGGATGCACATGATTATCGAGCGTTTTCTCGCATATTCACTATCGATTGTTGGAGTAGTCATCATGATTTACATCGGCATGATAATCGGTGTTGCAATGAGTGGCGTGGACCTCAATATGAATACACTATCAGCAGTAATTTTTAATCTAATTCCTGTACTCATTTTTGTACTGGCGTTCACATTATTCATCGGAACACTCGTGCGCCGTCGTCAAATCGCATTGGGAATAGTAACCGCATTTGTCATCGCAAGTTTTATGCTACAAACAATTGGTGCAATGGCAGTCGGTACAATTGCAGAACCAATTGGTGCGGTTTCCTTTTTCACTTACTACAACGCGGGGACGATTCTAGCAGACGGTATTGTCTGGACACATATTGCCGGATTAGTCGCACTATCTACGATCTTGCTGAGTTTATCCCTATACCGCTACGAACAACGCGATATTGGAATCTAATCTCTAACAAACACAAAAGACCCCACATATTGATTACATGCGAGGTCTTTTGATTTATGTCTTAACAGAATTTAGAAGCGATCATTTAGCCAAGATCAAAGCGATCAAGCATCATCACCTTATTCCATGCTGCGACGAAGTCATTGACGAATTTTTCTTTGGAATCATCACTTGCATAAACTTCCGCAATTGCACGGAGTTGTGAATTTGAACCAAATACGAGGTCAACACGGGTACCTGTCCATTTAACATCACCTGTGGAACGGTCGCGTCCTTCAAAAGTTGCTTCAGTATCATCAGTAGCAGTCCATACAGTGCTCATATCAAGCAGGTTAACGAAGAAGTCGTTAGTGAGTGTTCCTGGGTTATCAGTAAACACGCCATGTTGTGCTCCATCGAAGTTTGCATTCAAAACACGCATACCACCAACCAAAGCAGTCATTTCGGGTGCTGTTAGTGTAAGCAATTGAGCTTTGTCCAACAACAATTCTTCTGCGGAAATGGAGTATTCAGTTTTGAGGTAGTTACGGAAGCCATCAGCGCCAGGTTCAAGCCATGCGAAGGAATCAGCATCAGTTTGTTCTTCTGACGCATCCATACGTCCAGCTGTGAATGGTACAGTCACACCGTAGCCAGCATCTTTAGCTGCTTTTTCAACTGCAGCACACCCACCAAGTACAATCATGTCAGCTAGTGACACTTTCGCACCACCCGCTGCATTGAAGTCACTTTGAATACCTTCAAGTACCGAGAGTACATTAGCAAGTTGTTCAGGCTGGTTCGCTTCCCAGTCTTTTTGTGGTGCAAGGCGGATACGCCCACCATTCGCGCCACCACGTTTATCAGAGCCACGGAACGTCGAAGCAGATGACCATGCAGTATAGACTAATTGTGAAACAGTTAAATCAGATTCGAGGATTTTACCTTTGAGTTCCGCAACATCAGCATCGCTAATCAATTCATGATCGACTGCTGGAATCGGATCTTGCCAGATGAGTTCTTCATCAGGAACAAGTGAACCCAATAGTAAAGCGCGTGGTCCCATATCGCGATGTGTCAGTTTATACCATGCACGTGCGAATGCATCTGCAAATTCATCGGGATTTTCGTGAAAGCGACGGGAAATTTTTTCGTATGCAGGGTCAACACGTAAAGCAAGATCGCTAGTCAACATAATTGGTGCATGTGTTTTATCAGCATTGTGTGCATCAGGGACTGCATCACTCGCTGCGCCACCTTCTGGCACCCACTGATGTGCGCCTGCAGGGCTTTTAGTCAATTCCCACTCGTAACCAAACAACGTATCAAAATAGCTGTTATCCCATGCGATTGGGGTTGGGGTCCATGCACCTTCTAGACCACTGGTAATAGTATCTTCGCCCATACCACTACCATGCGCGCTTGTCCAACCAAAGCCTTGTTCTGCGATACCAGCACCTTCAGGTTCTGCGCCAACAAGTTCAACATCACCAGCACCATGTGTTTTACCAAAGGTGTGACCACCAGCAATCAGTGCAACAGTTTCTTCGTCATTCATTGCCATACGGGCAAAGGTTTCACGAATATCACGAGCTGAAGCTAATGGATCAGGGTTGCCATTCGGGCCTTCTGGATTCACATAGATCAGACCCATTTGCACTGCCGCAAGTGGATTTTCAAGTTCACGATCACCAGTGTAACGTTTGTCATCAAGCCATTCATTTTCAGAACCCCAGTAAATGTCTTCTTCAGGTTCCCAAATGTCTTCACGTCCGCCGCCAAAACCAAATGTCTTGAAGCCCATAGATTCAAGCGCAACATTACCAGCAAGAATCATCAAGTCTGCCCATGACAATTTTTGACCATATTTTTGTTTAATCGGCCAGAGCAAACGACGTGCTTTATCAAGGTTCGCATTATCTGGCCAGCTGTTGAGCGGTGCAAAGCGTTGTGTACCTGCGCCACCGCCACCGCGACCATCCCCGGTGCGATATGTACCTGCGCTGTGCCATGTCATACGGATGAACAGTGGACCGTAATGACCATAATCTGCTGGCCACCAATCTTGTGAATCTGTCATCAATTCTGTGAGATCACTGACAACAGCATCCAAATCCAGTTTTTTGAATTCTTCCGCATAATCGAATTCCACACCCATTGGGTCTGTTACTGATGGATTTTGATGCAAAATTTTAATGTTAAGTTGGTTAGGCCACCAAGTTTGGTTGGTTACAGAGCCAAATTTTGTGGTTGAACCACCGGTAAATGGACACTTACCATTACTGCCATTACTTTCTGACATCGTTCAAATTGCTCCCTTATTAAGTTAACTAATGTATGATGTTGACCCCAAGCAAATGCGCCCAAAATCAACGCGTTTCCTAATTGATGATTATATTTAAACGAACTAAGCTATCACTTGATATTGCATTTTCTTATCGAATTTTAATATTCGATAGGTTATATCTATAATAGCATTTGCGTACCCATTCAATAAGAGCAATATGCCTATAGACCTATAGTTTCAACCTATATCATCAAAAGGATTTACTGTATGGAATTGCGCCAATTAGAGTATTTTGTAGCTGTTGTCGAGACAGGCAGTTTTAGTCAGGCGGCAGAACGCTGTAGTGTGGCGCAACCGTCATTAAGTCAACAGATTATCAAGCTCGAAAAAGAATTGGGATACCCTCTATTTGAGCGGCTCGGCAGACGTATAGCAATTACAGATGCGGGCAACTTACTCTATCCACGTGCAAAGTCAATTTTGTCGGATGTCCAACATGCGAAACACAGTATCATGTCGGATTCATCGTCTGATCGTGGTAGTCTATCCGTTGGCATTATTCCTACACTCGGACCGTATCTACTCTATGAAACCGTGACTCAGTTTAAACAGCAGTATCCGGATGTTAAACTGGAAATTCGGGAAGATATGACACAAGGCATCATGAACCAATTGCTCAATGCAGAATTAGATATTGGGTTTGTCAGCCTACCAATCGAAAATAAGCAAATTGTTACTGATAAACTATTTCTCGAGCCATTGTATGTTGCTGTACGGTCGGATCATATCTTAGCGCAGAGCCAATCTGTTGATATTGCAACATTAAGCAACACCCCATTCATCCGTTTATCAGATCAAAATTGCCTATCCGACCAATTAGACGCATTCTGTTATGTGCAAAAAATTGATCCACCGACGATTTATCACACGACTCAGCTTGCAACTGTCATGGAATATGTACGATTAGGAATGGGGGTTTCTATTGTTCCTGCCTGCGCAGTAGCAACATATCATGGCGATGGTCTTGTTTTCAAGCATATTAGCCAGAATTCACTAGACCGTGTTATCGTATCGGCGCGTCATCAGGGTCGTACAGAATCTGAAGTCAGTAAAACATTTACACATATCCTCAAACAAACTTGGCGAGCACTTACTGCATGACATTTTAGTAAGCCAAACCTTAACATAAGTACAAAATCTTCATAATATTTGCATTGTTTAATACGACCCGATATAAATGTATCAGATATTTACATATGGAGGTTTACTCTATGCGAAAAATTCGCATCCTTGCTCTAATCGTAGCTATGATGGTCATGACAGGTGTATTACAAGCACAAGATGAAATTGTTATTGACTTTTACTTCCCACAAGCAGTTGACGGTCCAATTGCAGAAGCGATGGATCGTTATTCAGCAGAATTCATGGAAGCAAACCCCGGTATTGTTATCAATTCTGTTTACACCGGTAGCTACAACCAAACCCGTGATACCGTTCTAGCAGAAGGTGACGACCTAATCGTTGATGTTGCTGTTATGTTGGCAATCGACCTTTTAAGCTTTGTCGAAGCAGGTACAATCGCACCAGTACAACCTTACATTGATGCAATGGACGATGGTGAAGCATATGTTGCGGACATCTACCCAGCATTCCTCGCCAATGGTACAGGCCCTGACGGTCAAATTTGGACTGTTCCGTTCCAACGCAGTACCCCAATCATGTATTACAATGCTGATCTATTGGCAGTTGAAGGCTTCGAAGTTCCAACCAACAACGAGGATTTAATTGAAGTTGCACAAGCACTAACCACCGAAGATCGTTTCGGGTTGCTTGTTCCAGTTGCAGGTATCTTCCCAAGCTGGATGTTCCAAAGCTTTGCAGCAGCTTACGGTCAACCAGTCACCGTACAAGGTGAACCTGACCAAGTCTACCTCGACACACCAGAAGCTCTCGCCGCAGTTGAATTTGTAACACGCCTCGGTATGCCAGTAGAAGACGGTGGTTTCGGCGTTGGTCCTATGGGTGGTAGCGCATGGGGCGATACACCAACCGCATTCATCGGCGAACAAGCAGCAATGATTTATCATAGTACAGGTTCACTCACCAGTATCCTTGCAAATGCACCATTTGAAGTTGGTGTTGCATTCCTCCCATCTGGCCCTGCTGGAGAAGATGGTACAGGATATGGTTCCCCAACAGGTGGCGGTAACCTCTACTTGTTCAATGACGGCAATAAATCTCAAGAAGAACTCGACGCAGCATGGGCATGGATCAACTTCCTATCCCAACCAGAAATCCAAGCAGACTGGGGTGCAACAACTGGTTACATCGCAGCATTTGATAGCGCATGGCAAACAGAACCACTCGCTAGCCTTGTTGAAGAATTCCCACAATATGGTGTAACCCGCGATCACTTGAGTGTTGCATCACAAGAATTCTCAGCTTTCCGTACCATCGACCTCCAAAACATTGTTAACGGTCAATTGGCGCGTATCATCTCTGGTGAAGTCCCATTGGAAGAAGCAGCAACTGTTCTTGAAGAAGCACAAGCACAAATTGACGACTTGCTTGCTGATTACCGCTAATCGCACCTGCGATACAACTTAATACACAATGGAGACATGCCTCGGGTGTGTCTCTATTTGATTATAGTTTTGGACAAATCCTATGACCACAATTGCTCCTCCCACTAGAACACAAAAAAACTCAGGCAGTTCTACTAATAAGCCTATTCTGACGCGACTGACACCCTACCTGCTGATTGCACCAGCATTAATCCTGATTTTTATGTTTACAATTATCCCATCCATCAATACCTTGATTGCCAGCACCTTTGAATTTATTCCGGCTGGACGTGCCCGCATGCTCGATATTCCCGAAGAGCAATTTGTCGGGTTACAAAACTACATCGATCTACTAGACCGTTCTCATTTTCTTGGTACATGGTTTCTACCAATTTTAGGTAACACGCTTATTTTTGCGTTGGCAACGGTTCTGATTACCATACCAATTGGCTTGCTAATGGCATTGCTATTAAACCGACGTATTCGAGGGATGGCGCTGTGGCGGTTTAGCATGTTCTATCCGACGCTACTACCACTCATTGGAGCAGCTAATATCTGGGCATTTTTATACTCAGATACAGTCGGGTTAATTAATACCGTTCTCAAAACATTCAGCATAGATGGTCCGGATTGGATTGGTAATCCAGATACAGTCTTGATGTCAATCATAATCGTTAATATTTGGAAGCAAGCCGGTTTTAATATGATCTTCTATCTAGCAGGATTACAGAGTATCCCCCGTAATATTTACGAAGCGGCAGAACTTGATGGTGCGGGTTACTTCCAGCAACTGCTCTATCTGACCTTACCATTATTACGACGCACGACACTATTTATTTTGATTACAGCTTCTACATTTTCCTTCCAAACAGTCGAACAACTGGCAGCACTCAATCAAGGGAATCCTGCTAATCGTGGGAACTTGCTTTTGTGGTATATCTTCCAGAATTTGCCATCGCGCGATGCATTCGGGTTTGTCAATGCGATGACGGTGATTCTTGTCGGTATTCTGCTTATTTTCACAATCAGTAACTTTGTAGTCTTTGAAAGGCAAGATGATGACGCATAACGATAACAAGGCACAAACAAAGAATAAGCGTGAACCTAAAAATTCGGATTCATCAGCACTTCAAAAACGCAATCGTTGGAGCATAGCAGCGGACCTTTTTACAGCTCTCTTTTCGTTATTTTGGTTACTACCACTCATTTTTGCAATCTTGATGGCGTTTCGTCCACGTGCAGATGTCTTGACTAACGGCAATGTCTTCTTTGGCAGTGAAATTACATTTGCCAACTTTCAAGCCGCATGGAACGTGGCTCCATGGGAGATGCACTTCATAACGAGTGTTATAGTGGTGTTTGGTGTTTTGTTCGTACAATTACTGACCTCGACCTTAGCGGGGTATGCCTTTGCTAAAATGCGCTTTACAGGGAAAAATATCTTGCTATTTTTGATATTACTCCAGTTAATGATCCCCACAGGTGTATTATTGGTACAGAACTTAGCGACAGTTCGTTCTTTAGGTGTATTCGATACGCGTTGGGCGTTGATGATGCCATATTGGGGGTCAGCATTTGGGATATTATTGATGCGCCAAACATTTCGTGGCATTCCATCCGATTTAGAAGAAGCAGCCCGCATTGACGGAGCGAACACAGCACAAGTATTATGGAATATCTATATCCCTCTATCCATCCCAACATATGTCGCTTTTGCATTGGTAAGCATCAGCGCACGTTGGAACGAATTTCTGTGGCCCTTCATTGTCACTCGTACAGAAGAAGTTCGTCCGTTAACAGTAGGGCTCAATAAGTTATTCCAATCCACAGAATCCGGTGCGTTATATGGTCAGTTGATGGCAGGCACATTAATTGTAATTGCCCCATTGGTAATCTTGTTTATTCTGTTCCAAAGGCGATTTATAGAAAGTTTTGCACAAAGTGGTATCAAATAAGACTATGGTAGATACAGGTGAGATATTATAATCACTCCTCATTTGAGACCAATTAAAGAGACCTGTATGAGCTATAAACAAACACTACTAGATAAATTTGCAACTCAAACCGCCACAATCGGTGTTGTCGGGCTGGGATATGTCGGTCTGCCACTTGCTGTCGAATTTGCTGAAGCAGGCTTTGATGTTATCGGCTTAGATGTACAACAATCAAAGGTAGATGAACTCAACACAGGGTCTAGCTATATCGCCGATATACCAACACAACGTCTAGAACCACTTGTGACATCTGGTAAATTGCGGGCAACAACATCATACGAAGACCTTAAAGTTGTCGACGCAATTAGTATTTGCGTGCCAACCCCACTCCGCAAAACCCGCGACCCAGACATGTCATATATTATCCAAGCATCACAATCAATCAGTAAAATTAGTCATCCGAGCATGTTAATTGTTCTGGAAAGTACCACGTATCCAGGCACCACTGAAGAAATTATCTTACCCGAAATTGTAAAAGATGGTCTAACTGTCGGCGAAGATGTATTTATTGCATTTTCGCCAGAACGTATCGATCCAGGTAACAAAAAGTATGCCGTCCGCAATACACCTAAGGTAGTTGGTGGTATTACGCCCAACTGTACCGAAGTTGCAACAGCGCTGTATGCAACTGCTGTTGATACGGTTGTGCCTGTTTCATCACCAACATCTGCAGAGATGGTTAAATTATTGGAAAATACATTCCGTGCCGTCAACATTGGCTTAGTCAACGAAATGGCGTTAATGTGCGACAAACTTGGTGTGGATGTTTGGGAAGTGATCCATGCTGCAGCCACAAAACCTTTCGGATTTATGCCATTTTATCCAGGTCCAGGTCTCGGTGGGCATTGCATTCCAGTTGATCCGCATTATCTGAGCTGGAAGCTAAAAACACTCAACTACAACGCTCGCTTTATCGAGCTGGCCAGCGAGATTAACACGTCAATGCCCTACTATGTCATCGACAAAGTTACCGATGCACTGAATGAGCAAGAGCGTGCAGTCCGCGGGTCTAAAATATTGGTGATGGGTGTCGCCTATAAACTTGATGTAGATGATGTACGCGAAAGCCCTGCCCTCGATATTATCAGTTTACTGCGCCAAAAAGGTGCAGATGTCAGCTATCACGATCCACACGTCGAAGAAATACGCTTAGAAAATGAAAGCCGGATGCAAAATACACCTTACACAACCAGCATTCTATCAGAAGCACATTGTGTTGTTGTTGTAACCGATCACACTGCATTTGACTGGCAAGAACTCGCTGACCATAGTACGGTTATAGTGGATACACGTAATGTGATGAGCAATATCGACGGTCAAGCACAAGTCATTAGTATCTAACCATTAAGAGTCGCCTGCTTGTGGCGACCTACAGCTATGGTTATACTATGTTTAGACTTGATTAGATTGTTAAACAAAGGGATGAAATATGCCACAATTGTCGGCTGAGCTAAAACGCTTCGAGCATCTCAAAGGTGCATTTGAAATTATTCGCTATCTCGGTGAACAAGATCAACCTGCGGATGAATATTTAATATGCGATGACCTTGATATGTCGGAACGTCGTTTTGGCAAAGCAATCAAACGGATTGTTACCCGCGACTTTGTAAAAATGAACGCAGACCGTGAGTATTATCTTACACAAAAAGGCGAAGATGCAGCGATTGAGTTAGATGAATATTTTGCTGACGGTGGTAGACAAAAAAATACTGGCAGCAATAAAGTGAATCGCAAATTACTTGTTGCGTTGCCGCGTGAATTAGGTGCTGGGCAAACGACTGATATGTATATCGGTTTTGAACCTGATAATGCCTCGTCGTTTTCATCGCCAGCCGATATTGTGTTGCGTGTCTCGGCCGCAAATGCTTTATTAAGCGGTAGTGATGACGAAATGCTCAAATTACATAATGATTCACTGACTCAAACACTACAACTCACACCAGAGATGTTTACCCAAATACGTGTGAAGGTTCAGGTCTTCCAGCTTGCACCTAATGGTGAAGATATTACGATGTGTGGTGGTCTCTATGTAGACGTAAACGTCTCACCAGACCAAGCTCATGATGGTTTCGTAGCATATTCATCTCAAATTGCACTGGATCCGACCTAGTTAGATAGACGTGATGAACGACGACAATACCAATCCGATAGCGGATGATGACGACAACCAGATAACAAATGAAGCTGACGATATAGAATTAGACACTATGTCAACAGAGTCTTCTGAGAACGCCACATCGTCTACTGAAATAGATGAAGAAGCGGATCAAAGCAGTGACATCTCAGATATAGAAGAAGCTGATGAGTCCGAGTCTGTTGTGCCAGCGGAAATGGATGTTGATGCAGCATTAGCAGCTGTATCACAGTTATCATTGTTAACCGCTAACGAAGACGATATGACTGATGACACAGTTTCTACAGATACAGATAGTTCGCCCATCCAAAGTGAGTCGGATTCGATAATAGAAATTGTTGATGACTTCGAAATCCCCCAAGAAATTACAATGACACGGGGTCAATTGTCATCCATCCTGCCAGCCGTTACCTTGATTATTCTTGGGGGCTGGCTGACGTTTACCCTAACAACGACCGATACCATTCCATCTGCGGGATTATTATTATCGGTTGTATTGATTGGTATTGGTGTTGTTTTCTTATCACAGTGGCTAAATAGCTCACGTTGGTCGGGCGGTAACTTCTTCATTGGCGCATCAACTGCTTTAATTGGTGGTATACAACTCTATCTATCGCAAGTTGCACCAGCTGCACTCAATAATGCTTGGGCACTCTGGATTGTCGCAATTGGGTTAGCCTTATTCGGCGCAGGATATCTTGCGCTGCCACGTCTACCCCGACTAAGTATCATGGGGATTTTAATCATCATAGCAGGTGGAATCGGCTATGTATTGACCTCGGGTGCAATTTCGGCTGAGGTGGTGGGGTTTATTGGCAATTTATGGATTGTTGGCGCAGTTATTCTAGGTGTGATGTTACTCGCCCCTTTATTACGCCGACGTAACCAGTAGGTGATGCAATTTGCTTATTGCAATTGATGCCAGTCGTACAACAGTTGCCCGTCTCACAGGCACAGAACATTATGCATTACGCTTGATTCAATCACTAATTCAAGTAAACGATCAGCAAACTACACCTTATCAAATCGATCTATATTTTCGAGACGAACCTGCATCAGATCTATTTCCAGCATCCCCAAATGTGAAACAACACATTATTCCGTTCCAGCGAGCATGGACACATCTTAGGTTTGCTTACACCATCTGGTCATCACGCCCTGATATAACATTTGTGCCCGCCCATACACTCCCTTTTGTATTTCCAGGAAAGAGCATGGTAACAATACATGACCTTGGCTACAAATATTTTCCAGATGCTCATCCAGCCCGCCAAAGATCATATCTTGATTTGACAACTCGCTATAGTCAAGCACGGGCAACTCGGATTCTGGCGGATAGCCAAGCGACAGCTAACGATTTAACCAAATTCTACAACACACCAGCAGATAAGATTCGTGTCGTCTATCCGGGTGTTGACCCTGAGCCACTACATGCCACATTACAAGATATTGAAGTTATCCGCCAAAAATATAATTTACCCGAACGCTATTTTATATTCATCGGTACTTTGCAACCCCGCAAAAACATCAAACGTATCGTCCAAGCATTTTCACACTGGCAAAGCCATAATCATGATGATGACACTGCCTTAGTTTTGGCAGGTGGTCAGGGGTGGTTATTCGATGAAACATGGTTACAGGGCGTCAAGAATGTGATCTTAACCGGATATATTGATGAAGCTGATAAGAGTACTCTGCTCAAAGGTTCAATTGCTTTAGTTTTTCCAACGTTATACGAGGGGTTCGGATTCCCAGTCATCGAAGCAATGCACTGTGGCACACCTGTCATTGCCAGCAATACATCCAGCTTACCAGAATTAGTAGGTAATGCAGGCATACTTGTTAATCCTAATGATACTGAAGAAATCACCGATGCCATGACACGTTATAGTAGTGACGATGTATTCCGACAAAATATGATCGAAGCAGGACTGCAACACGCGACACACTTTACATGGAACAAGACCGCCCTCGACACACTTGAGATAATCCATACAATCGTGTCGTAACCACCATACTTTGCAGTTTATTTTTAATGAGGACATTGAATGATTACAGTTGTAGGTCTCGGACCGGGTTCAATTGAAGATTTATCATTGAAAGCATGGCGTATACTCGAAAATGCGCAAACGGTCTATCTTCGGACAAAGCATCACCCATGTGTAACAGACCTACCCGACAGTTTGACCTGCCACAGCTTTGACGACTTATACGAGGCTCTCGATAACTTCGAAGAAGTGTATAGCACAATAGCTGCTCGGATCGTCGATATTGCTCAAAAAGAGGGGCAAGTCATTTATGCTGTCCCCGGAGATCCGTTTGTTGGAGAATCAACTGTCACGCGATTGTTGACACTCGCGCTTAATAGTGGAATTGATGTTGATATTGTCAGTGGCATCAGCTTTATTGAACCCATGTTAGCTGAAATCGGTGTTGATGCCCTTGACGGCATTCAGATTCTCGACGCACTCACGGTAGCCAACACGTATCATCCACCAATTAACCCCGAAACACCTGCATTATTGGCACAAGTCTATAGTCAAACAGTTGCCTCCAATGTCAAGTTATGCCTTATGAATCAGTACCCAGATGAATTTCCTGTCAAACTTATTCATGCGGCGGGTAATGGCAAGGATGCGATGATCGAAGATCTATTCCTCTATGAGATCGATCGCAGTGAACATATTGGCGTATTAACCTCATTATATCTACCTGCACTCGGTAAGCTCACCAGCTTTGAATCTTTCCAGAATATCATCGCGCATCTACGATCACCTGAGGGTTGTCCATGGGATAGAAAACAAACGCATCAATCCTTACGCCCTTACCTCATTGAAGAAGCTTACGAAGTCCTCGAAACACTTGATGATAATGATCCTGATGAACTGTATAAAGAACTTGGTGACCTACTCCTACAAATTGTGTTACATACACAGATCGCAATTGATGATGGCGAATTCTTTATGTCAGACATTTTGCGCAATGTCAACGAAAAGATGATTCGTCGCCATCCCCATGTTTGGGGTGAAGTCGATGTGAAAGGTGACCCAAAACAAGTCACATCCAATTGGGAAGACATCAAAAAGGCTGAAAAAGCCGAAGCAGGTGATGTCTCAGAATCAATTTTGGATGGGATTCCCAAAGGTGCTCCAGCTTTATTCGTTGCTTATAAGTATCAGCAAAAAGCCGCCAAAGTTGGGTTTGATTGGGATAGTATCAGTGGTGTAGAAGACAAAGCTAGAGAAGAGATCGAAGAAATCTTCTCAGCAACATCTGATGAAGATAAAGCCAAAGAAATCGGTGATTTGCTCTTTGTCTTGGTCAACTGGTTACGATGGCTCAGGATTGATGATCCCGAAAGTGTCCTACGTGAGATTAATGCCAAGTTTTATCGCCGTTTTACTTATGTCGAGAAAAGCGCAACCCAAAACGGCAAAACAATGAGTGACTACACTCTTGAAGAACTTGATGCATGGTGGGATGAAGCCAAAAGTAAGGGCTTATAATGGGAGAACCAACACCAACATTAGAGGGTTTTCTATCAATCTTAGCCACAATCGAATCAAATAGTCGTCCGATTCATCGACTGTATATTGATGAGAAAAAGCGCTTTGATAAACGACTCGGCTATTTACGTCATACAGCAGAGCGGTCTGAAATATCAGTCGAGTACGTATCGAAAGATATTATCAGCAAACATACAGATGGGAATTCTCATGGAGGTGTTGTCGCCCTATGTGGTACCCGCCACTTTGTGGAACTAGCCGACCTCATCCCCTCAGATAAGCCACCTTTCCTAGCTATGTTAGACGGCATTGAAGACCCGTTTAACTTCGGCTATGCGATTCGCGCCTTATATGCTGCGGGTGTTGATGGTGTGGTCGTTCGTCCACGCAACTGGACAACAGCCGCATCCGTCGTAGGGAGATCAAGTGCAGGAGCAAGTGAACGTATTCCGATGGCAATCGCCAAGACAGCAGTCGATGCAGGGGCATTCTTTCGTGACAATGGTTTACTGATTGCAACCACTGCAAAAGCTGATAATAGCCAATCCTTATTCGATACAAACTTAGCACAACCCTTATTTATCCTCATCGGGGGTGAGCGTCGTGGGGTAACCCGCTCGTTTGTAGAAGCAGCAGATATACTGCTTGAAATCCCCTATGGGCGTGAATTTGACCAGTCATTAGGCACAGTAAGTGCAACGTCAACGATCGCATTTGAGATTTATAGACAACGTCAGCTATTATAGTCGAACTATTTTGACCTCTTAACCAATCCAATGAATACTTGTGGTTGTAATAATATTCTAACTTTACACATTTTTTCTTTCGTGATAATCTGTCAACACGTTATGTAAAATGACATGCAGTATCAAATCACATAATGAAAGCCCATTGCACAGCCAAATGCTGTGTTTTTATGTTATATCAAACTTGAACTTGATTCAACTGTACTAGGAAGTGACCTATGTTCGGAGAAAAGCAATATCTTACCCAAGCTGGGATTGAAGAACTTGAGAAAAAACTACGTGTTTTAGAAAATGTGCGTCGCCCCGCAGTAGCAGAACGTCTTCACAATGCATTAGAAGAAGGTGGCGAACTCACCGAAAATCAAGAATATCACGATGCCAAAAATGAACAGGCATTTGTCGAAGGGGAAATCGTCCGCATCACACAGATTTTGACACATGCAATTGCCATCAATGAAGATGAAATTGACACAGATACAGTACAAATTGGCAATAAGGTGACTGTACTCGACAAAAGCATCAAAGAAGAAGAAATTTTTCACATCGTTGGTTCTGCCGAAGCAAATCCACGGGTTGGTAAAATTTCCGCAGAAAGTCCAGTTGGACGTGCTCTACTCGGGGCAAAAGTAAAAGATAAAGTCAAAGTTGAAACCCCTGATGGTGTAATTACATTCGTTATTCAATCCATCACATAAGCATAGTAGGCGCATTCCCATGCGTCTGCTTCACCCTACTTGTATAAAAATTACAAATATTACGAGCTATGTCTGTCTAAAATAAATGTCCTCTGGTAGTATGCCCGCTAGTAAACTGTTATCCAAAAATACAGAGGAGATATAAATGAAAGCTGTCATTCTTGCGGCTGGTCAAGGTACACGTTTACGTCCCGTAACATTAACAATGCCAAAACCACTTGTGCCTGTTGCCAATCGTCGTCTCATTGTCTACGCAATTGAAGTGCTCAAAACTGCTGGTTTGCAAGACATCGGTATTGTTGTCAACAGTATGGAATCACCCATTGTTGAGATTTTAGGCAATGGTGATAACCTTGACGTTAATCTCGAATATATCGTACAAACAGAACAAAACGGTCTAGCCCACGCGATTGGTCTAGCGCAAGATTTTGTCGGTGACGAACCCTTCAGCGTCTTCCTCGGTGATAATATTTTCCAAGACAAAATGACAGAATTACTCATGTCATTTGAAGCATCTGATGATGAAGCATCCATTGTTTTAGGGGAAGTTCCTGATCCAACCCGCTTTGGTATCGCAGAACTCAAAGATGGCAAAATCATCAATGTTGTCGAAAAGCCTCAAGACCCACCATCAAATATGGCAATCGCTGGCGTGTATTTGTTCCGTAAATCAATCTTTGATGCAATCGGTCAAATTAAACCATCAGCTCGTGGAGAACTCGAAATCACTGATGCGATTGATGTATTGATCAAGTCAGGTCAACCAGTCGGTGCATACGACCTCAAAGGTTGGTGGATTGATGCAGGTAAACCGGATTCCATTATCGTCGCAAACCAATTGGTGCTTGAAGAACTTCCTTATACCCCTGCTCCTGAAAATAGCGATCAGATTGAAGGTAATTGCGAAGTATCCCACCGTGTAATCATCGGCAAAGGCAGTAAAATTATTGACAGTGTTGTTCGTGGACCAGTCATTATTGGCGATAACACCATAATTAAAAACAGCTACATTGGACCCTACACAGCATTAGGTGACAATGTAACCATCGAAAATAGCCAAATCGAAGCTAGCATTGTGATGAAAGATTGCGAAATCCACAATATTCAAGGACGGATTGACCGCAGTCTACTAGCAGACAACGCACGTGTTTCATCAACGCATCATATGCCAAACGCACATCGCTTTGTCCTAGCAGAAAACAGTTACGTACAGTTCTAATTTCATACATTTTGGGGTGTGGTACACAGCCATGCCTCTATTATGTTAACTCGCGAGGCGGTAATAGGTCATTAGACTCAAGGTATTCGTAACTCGGTCCTTCCCAACCAACAACCTCAAAATCAACCTTACCAGCTTTAGTAAACATCACGTCTTCCATATTGAGTAGCCGTTCTTGCTCTTCGGCTTGTGCACTACCTGCCGGAAAACTAATTTTCCCTTGACTATTTATCACGCGTTGCCAAGGTATCCCCTGACCTTTTGGCGTTTTGCGCATCGCCGTCCCTACCCACCGTGGGGCAAGCCGTTTCATCTGGTCAGGGTCAGTATATTTATCAGGTGGAATCATTGAGGCAATCTGGCCATAAGTACTGACTTTACCTTCTGGAATTTGCCGAACAATATCCCAGACTGTCTCAAAAAATTGTTTTGCATTTGGTGGATTAAACATAATACCCTTACTTGATCACAGAACTTTTGTTCAATAAAATCTAGTATACAAAACTATTGTATCAGGGAGCGATAGATAAATGGAATTGAATGGTATAACAATCGCAGTCATTCATACAGAACAGATGGTAAAGTTTTACAATGCAGTATTTTCAACAAATCTCAAACCCACAGTCAATATCGGTGATAATCAGTTCTATGGTGGCACATTAGCAGGAATCGATTTAACATTCTGTCCCAATGAGATAGCTGGCGTTGTCGCTGAACAAAATCGACAGCAATTTCGCTTTCGGGTAGATGACATCCAAGCAGTCATAACGAATGGGCTGGCAAATCATGGCACAGAAATTAACCCAATCGATGAATACAAGGGCGCAAAAGTCGCATCCCTAGCCGACCCTGATGGCAACACCATT
Source organism: Anaerolineales bacterium UBA6055 (assembly GCA_002428985.1). Classification (GTDB taxonomy): domain Bacteria; phylum Chloroflexota; class Anaerolineae; order Aggregatilineales; family Phototrophicaceae; genus UBA6055. Next base: position 43,009 of record DIYL01000002.1, read on the forward strand.
GAATTTGTACAACTAGATTCATAAACCGTCATCAACAATACTCTGCGTGAGTTCATCCGGTGACGGCGCATGGTTTCCGACATGGCGCACGACAATCCCGCTCGCATAATTTGCTAACATGACGGCATCTTCTGGAGGAACATTTGCAGACAATGCCAGTGTTAATAGTGCAATCGATGTATCCCCTGCGCCCACTGTATCAAATACATCACTGACATCTGGTGCATGGCAATGTTGGACGCTGTCTCTCATTGCAATCGTCGCACCATCGCTACCGCGGGTTATTACCATTGCTTTCGCTAAATCTAGGACTTTAAATAACTCTCTCGATGCCGCCTCAAACTGAGCATCCGTTTTTAAGTCCCGATCCAAATAGCTACTTGCATCATCAGCGTTGCACTTAACCACATCAACCTGGCGAAATTTATCAAAATCGCCTTGTGCATCTGCAGTAATGAGCACAGCATTTGTTTTACCGAATTTACGGATTCTATCAACCAGTACTTCTGTTAATAAGCCACCGTGATAATGCGATAACAAAATTGCGTCTAGATTTGGTTGCTGATAAACATAATCTAGCAATTTGCCCTCAACATCTTCTGTAATCGGTTGACGGGATAGTGTATCAATCCGTGCCACTTGTTGAGGAAAGCGCAAGCCCATCTGTGCCATGATGCGTGTCTTAGATGTCGTCGGGCGATCATTACATACAACGAGACCGGCTATATCAATACCGTCCTCTCGCAAGACCTGTATAAGTTGCTCACCAGCAGTATCATCTCCAATGATCCCAACTTGCAACGCTCTACTCCCCAATTGAACAATATTCGCTGATGGATTAGCAGCGCCACCGGCAATAAATCGGCGTGATTCAAATTCTAACACAGGGATCGGTGCTTCACGGCTCATTCGTGTCGCTTGCCCAATCACATATTCATCGAGGATAATGTCCCCAATAACAAGAATCATCTGATTAGCTAACTGTGGAATATAATCTTTGAGGTATCTAGACATAACACAATTTCTAGTAGAATGACAAAGGACGTAATCACCACGCCCTCATCATCATACCGGATTCTATTAGTTTCGGAAGGATTGAGTTAAATAATCTCACGGACTTGCTCGCGAACTTCCATCAAGATAATCCCCAGCATATTTTTACCTGTCCCATCTTTACCACATCCCCAATAATAATCACCGGGAGCATTCTCAATCAAGTATTCGTCACCTGTATCCAATAAAATTTTGCGGATTTCATCATGCGTTTGGAACTTCTTCAACACAGCCCGACGCATCACATCATCTTTGATAGTTTCCCAATCTTTGCGTAATGGGAAGTCACGTCTACGCCCAAGATTCGCAGCACCTTTCGGTGACCGTGCGATACGTACTTTCTCTTCAAATTTTGTACCTTCAAATTTCATCGCTTGAAAATAATGTTCCGAGGTCTTCCAATATTTGCCATCTAGCTCAAAACCATGGCGCGAAAAATTAGAAAAGCATCCATATTTATCTTGAGTTGAATAGAAATACACAGTCATACAACGCCTCTAATTGAACTTTTATTCTGCATCAAGATCAATTATAAAGGGTCACAAAGTGCTATGTAAAGCAATTAATTGTCAGAAATTTGTCGAAGTTTTAGTTATGACCACGGCGAAGTACCGCCAATACAAAACGCGGCAACCGTAACATACGCTTGAATCGCCATGGTTGGCGGATTAGGCGATATAGCCATTCAAGTCCAGCGCTTTGCATCCATTGTGGTGCACGTGGAACAACACCTGCGATAAAGTCAAACGACCCACCGACCCCCATCGCCATCTTCACATTCAAGCGCACAAGATTTCGAGCGATCCATTTATCTTGTTCTGGTGCACCATACGCCACAAACAAAATATCTGCCTCGCTATGGTTAACCATACTCACAATACCTTCTTCTTCATATCCAGCTGGACTCCCAGCATAGACACCTACAATTTGTAGTTCTGAGTATTGTTCTTGCAAGATGTCAGCAGCTTTTTGAGCAACTCCAGCACCTGCACCTAAAAAGAATAGTTTCCAACCATATTTTGCAGCATATTGTGCAATCATCGGCACACCATCCGACCCAGTGACACGCTCTGGTACAGGGTACCCAAGATGACGTGTCGCCCATAACAGACCAACACCATCCGGCACACAAATATCAGCCCGTTTCAACACATTGAGAAAAATCGAATCTTCTTGGGCCACCATAATGAATTCTGGATTGACAGTGCAGACATGATGCGGGTGGGTCGTATACCTTACCCACTCATGGATTTGCTTCATCCATTGCGTGTAGGTAATCGCATCAACAGGCACACCTAAAACTGTTGTGCGTGGCACAGACACAGTTTGCGCAGTCACTTCAATTTCACTCGGTGTCTCGCTCGGCTTACGAGGTTCATTATTGAGGATGCGTTCAGCGGCATTCAAAACGCGCGAACTCGAAATCATCTTCATACATGTACGTGCCTCACAACCTTCGCGAGCACCAATACTATGTTCAACATAACTGCATGGGCTACAAGTTACCTGACTCGTCAACACAGACGCACGTCCACCAACCGACCACGGATGCCATGCACGAAAATTACTCGGTCCGAATATACTCACAACAGGTGTCCCTGTCGCCGCTGCAAGATGCATTACACCACTATCGGCACCGATAAATAAATCAGCTTGTTGGATCACATCAGCGAGTTGAGGTAGTGTCGTTTTACCAACCAAATCAGTCGGTTCAAAGTGCATCATATCAGCGATTTCGTCACTATCGTCGTCGCGCTTACCGACAAAAATAATCTCGGCATTTTGTTGCGCTTTCAGTTGATTAGCAACTTCTACAAAACGTTCTGGTATCCAACGACGTGCGACATTATATCCACCACTCCCAGCATGAATCACAACTTTTGGAGCATTACGATTCACTGCAAACGGACGTGTCTGATACCCAATCATATCGACATAATCCTCGCGATTGACCCGTGCCGGGCGCGGGCTCGAATCGGCCCCAACAAGCCCGACCAAGTCTAACCAGTATTGCGCCTGATGTTTTGCACCAAACCCGCCATCAAGAACGCTGTCCGTTAAGAAATTGACATTGTCATTCTGTAAGCCAACGATACGTTTAGCACCCGATGCCTGTGCAATGATTCTAAATTTAGGGACACCCGCTTTTAGGGTAAAGTGATGGAAAAATATGACCGTATCATAATCACGTCTAGATAGTGAGAGTGTGCGGCGGAAATTAATTGTCTGAAGAAACGCCCGTGATCCACTCACAGCGCCTTTCTCAAATGGAATCATCTCATCCACAAGGTCAGGTGGCATAATCGGCAGTGCATGACTCGATGCAAATAAATCGATTCGTGCATGGGGAAAAGCCTCGCGCAATGCCGCAATAGCAGGTGTAGTTAAAACAAGATTACCAATGTCAGCCAGTTGCACCAACAAAAAATTCTGCGTTGCCATACAACTCTCGATTTCTGTAGTTTATGAGTCAATCACGCTATTCATTGTAACAAATTGAAAACATATCAGGTAGAGAAACGTCATTATTCACCGAATAACTCACCCACCTGCAAATCATCATATGCTTGCATCCCAACAACAAGTATCTGCCACATCGCCCATTTGCCCTTACGCCAATCTTCTTTGCGCCATGTACCCATTAGCGACGCAATCTGCAAACCAAGTGATACACGATAATCAAGCATCAGATCATCATAAGTATAATCTCTCACACCAAGTCGTCGCAATTCATCCCAATAACGTTTGAGGAAGCGGGGTTCTTCAAATTTGCGTTTCTTCGCATCCCAATAGAAAGGTATCATATACGCAAGATCATCGGTTGTAAAACCAACTTGCCAATCTTTCCAATCTAGAATGCGGGACGCGTTATGCGAATATAGGAAGTTCTCGGGTTTTAGATCATTATGAATCAGTGTAATTCGTTCACGATCTAGCAGACGTTGTTGGCGCTTTGAGGGCATATTACCTACTACTGTATCCAGAATTTGACGTTGTCGTGTCTGTAAAACGATTTTGCCGTCAGACAAAAATTGGTCGTACGTCGCTTGTTGATCATCAAGTTTTTTGTTGATACGATCTTCAGTAATCGCAAGCCCAACCGTATCACCCAGTTGTTCATCTTCCCACCAATAAGCATGAAGTTTTGCCAATACATCTGCAATTTGTGTAATATGGCGTTTTGTTGGCGGAACCGGCTCGAAGTGTTTTTTAAAACGATTGGACATAGCTTCGATCAAAATATGTGAACGGTCTTCACCAATGTCATAATAGGCATCATAACCTTGTACGATAAACAGATCATCATTTTTGTAGTTATCACGTAAGGCTGGCAAAATCCGACCATAAAATGTCACCTCTTTGTCAGCTTTTGCATAACCTGAATGATAAACCTTCAAGATCATACTCTCAGGCATTTGTCGTGCGACACTTACATCACTATATTTGATGCGCATCGTATACAAGGTCGCTGTTGGACTGTTATGTGTATCTGTCAGACGTACATCGTTGACACGAAAATAGGGTAGATGACCACCCTCGCGCAGTTTATCAGTCAACCACTCCGGCGTAATTTTATCTGGGGACGTAATCAGCATTCACTATATCCATAACATACATTTATCAACATCCCTATGATGCGCGCGGTTTCCAAATTCGTCAAGCGACGACTACACTGTGATCATGTCAAGTTGTTACCACAATCATGTACAATCCGATATTTGTAAAACACAATATTGTACAGTAAAGAGTATAGTCAGGAGTGGCATCATGACACCAACAAATTCAAGAAACTCTTTGATTATAATACATGGGCAAATCAACGTCCGTGGGATTGCATTATGGAATTATCAGAGGAGCAATTCACCCACCCATGTGACTATTTTGTAGACTCATACACGAACAATATTTACTTTAGATATAAACTGTATACATTCATTGATTTTTTCAACAATAAAGCAAGCCAGTTTCCTCCGAGGAAACTAGCATTTTCACCTTATTCGTACAAGATTTAGTTAAGATTGCTGGCGTGTGTCAACTTCCGAGACTATTATAAATTACTAACTAAAGCTTTATTCATCGGATGGAGAATAAACACTGATAGTAAAAATATCTGTCTCATATACTTCTACATTTGGCTGATTCCTCATTACCTGAGAAACTACCGAATAACTTGGTGAAACATCACGAGCTAAAATGTAATAAACTTGATGTCCCGAGTTTATTGTAGCATCAATTCGGTTTAGCAGTTCTGGGTTATAAGCATTGGCAGACTCTATCAAAGCTGAGGTTAGTGGACTATTTACTCCATTATCAGTCACGTATATTGTATTTGTTCTATTGAACACATCATTTAATACTTGACCAGTATAACTATTGAAATGTGACTCCCAAACTAGCGCGCTTTGAATCAAAATTAAATCATCTGTTGAAACATCGATTATGGAGTCATGAACCGAATCAAATAGAGAATTCAGCGATTGAAGCTCGAGACCATATATACAATAATCGTCTGATCGCTCAAACCTTACAAGCACTTGAATATCTGTATAGCCTCTTTCAGTAATCTCCTGCGGTATTCGTAGAGTACTCTTCCCACTCATGTACCATAAATCCATTGATCCGACCTCACTACCGTCCTGGTAAAAATTCAAACGATATGTTCGAGCTGTGTCTGAAAACTCCAAATGGATAAACTCGCTATGTTCCAAACTAGGAAGACTAACTAACACACCTCGCCATGGGATTTGAATGCTGTTTTCACAATTTTCATGTGAAGACAATTCACCATCAAAAATCTGTCGTGCTTGATCTATGGAATATGTTCTCACTCCATATTGGTGTCTAAATCGGTTGATCAGATGATCATAATTCCCCAAATTCATATGAAAAATAGTTTCTAGGCGTTCTGAGCTAAAGATCGGGCCACGCGTAATTAAAACTAGTTTATCGTAATATTCAGCAACCCTATTGTCCCGAATCAAATTGTACCCACGCTTCAGAGTCTCTTCATAACCCGTTGGAAGTCTTCGACCGTAATGCCCAACTGCCCAATCACCTCGATACCAAGCAGGCAATCTAGCTAATAATGGGTCACCAAGCCCAACTGTATCAATAACGTGCGTATCATACCCTCCTCGAAAACCTGCCATACCAACAGATACATTTTCACTAATAGTTCTTGGTTCAATATCATTGAGTGTATCATTAAACGGGGTAATAGATCTCATTCGTGTTTGTCGCAACCATGCACCAATATCCCCAGAGCTTGCATATACTAGCCGCTCATCACCAATACCTTGGAATTTACCTCCGATTTGGCGATTAACACTATGATCTTCAAGTATAATTGTAGGTCTTGGGTTCGCAATAACACCCAAAATAAATATACCTACAATAAGTGGCACAAAAGTATATGTAACTGCTTGAGGGCGCACAAAGGCGCGATGACTAATAATCAAGGTAACAGCAACCAAAAGAGGTGCTGCGAAGAAACGTCCAGTCATAAAGTCACCTCCAATACGTATTATATACAAGAGGTAAAGGATAACGCCCAGAGACAATGATAATTTAAGAAGTCTTCTAGTAGAAGTAGCAGAGGCAAAGATACTTAGGATAATTATTGGTAGAGTCAATGGATCCATATCCAACGAATGTTTGAAATAAATAACCCCTTGTGCTGCCAGTTCCAATGAATCTATGCCTGTATTAAGTTTAGCGTAGAAAGTATTTGGGAAAGGAAATCCATAATAGAGAATAGCGAAAATTTCCCATAACAAAAATGGGAATTGACCTAATGCCATCAATCCTAATGACTGAAGTCTATTTTCAGAATTTAGCCAAACGTAAAACAATGATGGTAAATATATAAGTCCGATATCTACACGGTTGGTCACCCCCAATGAGGCAATAAAAGACAAGAGAAATAGGGACTTAGGTGAGTATTCCTGACGAAATAATATGATCACATACACCACAAGCAAAAAGTGCGTCAAAGCATTTTCTAAACCGGATGTCGAATAATCTACAAACGCTTGCGATAGAGAAAGGATAACGATACCTGTAATAACGGCAATCGCATTTATAGCAACTCTTCGCAGGGCAACCACAGTTGCAAAAGTCAAGGCAACAGACAAAAACAATGCAGTCCCAGTAATATTCTTGGTAAAGAATGAGGGAATTGCAACCAAAAAGAGCCAGAGCGGGTGAGTGAAAGTCTGCACACGTTCTATAATATTCCAACGCAAACCATAACCGTTTAAGAAATTATCAATAGTACGAAATGTGATTAGAGCATCATCACTTATCCAAGCACGTCGGAGTACAATTAACATCAGCAATCCAACTGCAATTAGGATTGCAACACGCAAATTCTTATCCTGTATCCGATCCATTAATATTATTCCTTATTATCGCTAGCTATTTTATGAGGCTACATAATTCAACAATAAATATCGAACAAAGTATCTCAAAATCTAAAAGCCTATATGAATTGTTCATATAGGCTACAGGCTACATATCGTTTAATATTAGATCTAACGTTTGGTGTAAGTTGGAGCCTTACGTGCACGTTTGAGACCAGGTTTCTTACGTTCTTTAACGCGAGCATCACGGGAAAGGAAGCCTTCACCTTTGAGTGTGCCACGTAAGTCAGGGTCAATTTTTTCCAATGCGCGAGCAATACCCAATAGAATCGCATCACGTTGACCGCTGATACCACCACCGTTAACGTGGATGGTTATATCATAAGATTTTTCTTGCCCAATGTGGGACAATGGTTTCATAAAAATATCGAAATCGCCAAGGCGTGGCAAATATTCTACACCATCTTTATCGTTAATGGTGACTTGACCTGTTCCACCCGGGAAGAGGCGAACACGAGCTGATGCCGATTTACGGCGACCAATGCCTTCGTAATATTGTGCTGACATTCACAGACTCCTTATAGTTCCAAAACTTGTGGCTGTTGAGCTTCGTGAGGATGATCGCCACCCGCATAAACCTTCATTTTGCCAATCATTTCACGACCAAGCACACCTTTTGGCAACATGCCTTTAACCGCAAGTTTTACGGCACGGGTCGGGAATTTTGTCATCATTTCACGCAAGGTCATACTATATAGACCGCCTGCGTAACCTGAATAGCGATAGTATTTCTTTTGATCGAGGCGATTGCCTGTGACATGAATTTTGTCAGCATTGATGACAATCACGTAGTCACCTGTATCAAGATTTGGCGCATAGTAAGGTTTGTTCTTGCCACTCAAAATTGGAGCAAGTTTGGATGCGAGACGACCGAGGGTCATACCCTGTGCATCCACAACCCACCAGCGACGCTCGATTGCATCAGGTGTTGTTGCATATGTCTTCTGAATCTTTTGTCTCATTATTTTTCCTCCAGCGGACTCTCCGGTGATATACCAGAGGTCTCCGTTGTGACTGATGTCGCTGTTGTTTGTTGCGGATATGCGACGGTTTCCAATACAAGCCCATTGGGTGGTGCAAGATGTTTGGCCTGTTGAATATCGCAACTTGCAAAAATTGTTGCAAATTCATCTTGGCTCAACTTCCCGCGCCCGACTCGCACTAACATACCAACAATCCGACGAACCATATGATACAAGAATGCTGTTGCACGAATGCGATAGACTAACATATCGCCATAATCACTTGGCACACGTTCCCATCGTGAAATAAAGACCTCACGAATTGTGTTGGTACTACCCTCTTGTGGTGGTGTACCAAATGTACCAAAATCGTGCTTACCGATTAACTGCTCTGCTACCATCTGCATTTGCTCAAAATCTAGCGGTTTATTGACCTGCCAGACATGATGATTCAAAAGCGGATTGCGTACAGGCAAACTTATCACGCGGTATACATACTGTCTCCACAGTGCGTCATAACGCGGATGTATTTGCCTATCCGCTTGTATTGACTGAATTGCAATATCAAGCGGCAACTGCGAGTTAATCGCAAGGAGCAAGGTTTCTGGGCTATGCTTCCAATTTACATCAAATGCAATCACTTGCCCAACAGCATGAACGCCTGTATCCGTTCGCCCTGCTCCAATAATCGCTATGTCTTGTTGTGTTACCTTTGCGATTGCTTGCTCGACTGCCAACTGTACCGTTGGGATGTGTTCTGGCTGTCGTTGAAATCCATAATAGCCTGAGCCATCATACGCAAGCGTCGCTACATAGCGGGTCATACGATGAGTCACCTATTCTGTCTCAAGCTCACCGTAATCTACAAGTTCGATTAACGCCATTTCTGCATTATCGCCTTTGCGGGGGCCAAGTTTCAAGATACGAGTATACCCGCCATTGCGTTCTTCATACAGTGGTGCTAATTCGTCAAAAATTTTGGAAACCAAGATACGATTGTTGTTCAAACGTTTCGCAACTTGACGACGTGCGTGTACTGCTACCGATTCATCGCCTTTGGCTTCTGCTTTTGCAAGGCCGCGCTTTGCAATCGTAATCATACGTTCTGCGTTGCCTTGAATGAATTTTGCTTTGTGAAAAGTTGTTTTGATACGCCCATGTGTCAACAGTTCTGTTGTCAGGTTCATCCGTAATGCTTTCCGGTGTGAACTGCTGCGGTTGAGCTTCTTTCCATGATACCGATGTCGCATGACTGCGCCTCACTTACCTACTTATTCGTCTTTATCGGTGGGCCAATAATTCTTTTCGCGCAACTTCTGTTCGAGTTCATCGAGTGATTTCTCACCGAAGTTACGGATTGCTAACATAGCATCCGGTCCACGATTCAGCATATCAAGTACATCACCAACAGAGGTAATGCCGGTACGCTTCAATGAATTGAAGACACGAACACTCAGATCAAGTTCTTCGATTGGTTTATCATACAATGGTGGGTGTGATGGTTCATCTGGTTCAGGTTGTGGCAGTTCAAGCTCGGTGAACCATTCTTCATCAACACCAGCAACCACCTTAAGGTGATGCATCACAATCTGTGCGGATTGTGCAAGTGCTTCTTCTGGGCGAATCGTGCCATCTGTCCAAATTTCAAGGACAAGCTTATCGTAGTTGGTGCGTTGACCAACACGCGCACGATCGACCTCGAAGTTCACACGTTTAATCGGGCTAAAGATCGCATCAACAGGTAATTCACCAATTGGCAAACGACCACGTTCTTCGGCAGGGCTATAGCCACGACCGGAGCGAACTTCAAATTCCATTTCAATATGAACATCACGACAATCACGTGGATCTGCACCACAATCGACAGTGAACAGATACAAGCTAGGATTCTCAATTTGAACTTCAGCAGGTGCCCAAATATCTGCCGCAGTTACAGTTCCTTCTGCACCACGATGTTCTAAGCGCAAACGAGCACTTTCGACACCATGCAACACCAAGCGCAATTGCTTGATCTGCAGAATGAGTTGTGTCATATCTTCACGAACATATGGAATTGCGGAGAATTCATGATGAACATCCGACACACGGATGCTGGTGACTGCCGCACCGGGCAATGATGACAGTAAAACACGACGCAGGGCATTACCCAACGTCAACCCATAACCACTTTCAAGCGGACTAATGACAAAACGTCCATAATCCTGAGTGATATTCTGGCTTTCTACCTGATGAGGCAAAACCATATTTGCGGTTACAAGATTTACATCAGGAGACGGTGATGAACTCACAGATGTGGAATTTGATGAATATACCATAAAGCAGGGTTTCCTTTAACCACTAGACGCGACGGCGTTTCGGCGGGCGGACACCATTGTGGGGTACTGGGGTTACGTCTGTAATGGAACGAACCTTTAGCCCACTCTGTTGGATTGCACGGATTGCAGCTTCACGACCTGGTCCCGGTCCCTTTACAAACACGTCAACTTCTTTCATGCCGTGTTGTTGTGAGTTACCGGATGCGGTTTCGGCTGCCATACGTGCTGCATACGGTGTGCTTTTACGACTACCTTTAAAGCCAGATGTGCCAGCACTTGCCCATGCAATCACGTTCCCAGACTGATCTGTCATGGAAACAATGGTGTTGTTGAAGGTGGCATAAATATGCGCCTGACCATAAGGTATATTCTTAAAAACTCGTCTAGCAGTACCACGACTGCCTCTTCTTGCTCTTGCCATTCAACTACTCCAGACTGGTACAGTACTTACGTTATACGCGCCCTGCTGTAATACCCACAGAGCGCAACATCATTAACGATGAGATTGAAAGTTGACTGTATAAATTACAATCAATAATAACTAGCGATAAAAATAATCGCCCTACTTCTTGGTTGCACCACGACGACGACCACGTCCAGCAACGGTTTGTTTCTTACCGCGACGTGTCCGTCCATTAGTTTTTGTGCGTTGACCACGGGATGGTAAACGACGACGATGACGCAACCCACGATAGGAGTTGATCTCGATCAGACGTTTGATGTTCAATTGTGTTTGACGGCGTAAATCACCCTCAAGTGTCAATTGACCGACTAATTCACGCAGACGTTGCACTTCATTTTCGCTTAGATCGCGAACTTTTGTGTTTTCGTCAATGCCTGCTTGTTCTAACAATTGTTGACTGGTTGTTTTACCAATACCATAGACATAGGTTAAGCCAATCACAATACGTTTGTCACGAGGCAGGTCGACACCTTCTATACGAGCCATGGACTACACTCCTTACGTTAGACCGGACTAACCCTGTCTTTGCTTATGTTTTGGATTTGAACAAATAATCATTACCCGTCCATTGCGTTTGATTACGCGACACTTCGGGCAACGACGCTTGATGCTACTTGAAACCTTCATGCGCTTTTCCTTTTTCGTCACCACCAAATCAAAGATAATACCATACAAAATGCGCATAGTCTACAGTAGAACCTACTGTGAATGCGCGGCACTAGCTGATATGAACGGGACTTTTCGCTTGTAGACAAAAACACCCCAATAACTAGGGGCAATTTTTACGGATAGTTAGTATATCATAAAATTCAAATTTTTACACAGTATTTTCTTAGAATTCTCTAAGATTGCTACCGTATAAAGAAATTCGGTGGTAATACCTCACCCAAACAAGTTGAATCAGGTTCCTGTAAGGGAGTCATCAAAAATTCGAGCGTAATCGAAAACACACAGTCTCCGCTTTCCAGTGCGCCATGCCCAGCATTTGAGAATACATAATGCCAACTATTCGCCAAATATTGTGCGGCATCATCGCCCCATTCTGGTGGTGTAATCGGATCATACACACCTGAATAGATCAAGGTAGGAATCTCACTCACAACTGGTTGCACCTCAATCTCATCGGCAGTTGTAACGTCCCAAATCTCACACTCTTCAAAACCATACAAAGCAGATTTATTTAATGCGTCTTCTATAATGTCAGGAAGTGGTTCACTATAGGCAATCACATCATCTTCAGTATAAAAGGGAATTTCTTCAGCACATTCAACGCTGTAGTACATCCCCTCACTATCATCATCGTATATCCCATGTACCCAAACCTCAAGTTCATAGAACTCTTCTTCATCTAGCGAGTCCACATAATCAATCGCTTCATCAAGAGAACCTAATTCAAGGTAGCTTTGAAATGGCGCATAGTACATCCTATCTTCGAGATCAAGCATTAATGCATCGAATTCCTCGTCCGTTAACGACGTATAATAATCGTATACTTCCTCAACATTATCAAAGTCGAATTGTTCCATAACTAATAAATCATATTCATCGGCTTCAAAGCTACCGGTTTCAAATTGTTCATCAAGAATACGCTCCACCTCATCTAGTTGAGGATCGTACTCATAATCACCATCAGCATACGCTGCAATCAATGCTGGCAAATAAGGAACAGCCGCCCCATCATATAGTTGACCGAAAATGTCGTTAGCAAAATCGTCCCCATTCATCTCAAACACAAAATCAGACTCTTCATCATAGATTTCTGCAGGTGTCTCATTCATTGTTTCAATTGCTGTATAGAATGACTCACGTAAGTTGGGGTACGCGGTGTTACACGCAGCATTTTCTGCACAATCTGTAAAAACTTGCTCAAAAGCACGATTACCATAGGTTGCTTGCTCGACAAGCCCACTTACTTGTGGTGGATAGACTGCATCAATTATCACAGCACGTATCCGCTCAGGAAAATCACGCATTACAGTCAACGCCAACCGCACACCATAAGATGACCCATAAATGTTAGCTTGCGGAATATCTAATGCGACTAGTAAATCATGTATGTCATTGGCGTTATTTGCACTGTTATACATATTGAGGTCAACACCTTCATCAACAAGACGTCCGCGACACTCTCCCAGCCATTCATCGTCTTCGCTCTGATCAAATTCCCAACAGTTCAAAGACGGATAAGACAAACCTGTTCCCCGTTGATCAATGAAGATTGCATCATACGTTTGAGTAATACCGAAGGTAATCCAATCCGTTACAACAATCGAAGCCGCTCCACCCGGTCCACCTTCTAAATAGACAATCGGTGCATTATTCGTGTCCATCCTCGATTCGACATAAGCCACAAATAACTCAACATCAGGACTATTAGCATCTGCCCGATTTTCTGGCACAAATAATGTTCCACACCAAATTGAGGTATCATTTTCATCGGCAACGACTTGCATAAAATATGGGCAGTCACTCGATTCGAATTCAGGTGTGTAATCTTGAGCGTATACAAAAGAAGTAACAACAAAAATAAGCAAGATGCTAAGTAGATTTCGCATGACAATCTCCCCAAATAAAAAAGGACATGATTCAACATGTCCTATTATTCTACAGTAAAGTTAGGATTTCAGGTTCACCGTCAGTAATCGCAACCGTATGTTCAAAGTGTGCTGTCAGAGATCCGTCTTTCGTCGCAACTGTCCACTGATCATCTAGCTCATACAAGTCATTACGTCCAGCGATCAACATCGGCTCAATCGCGTATGTCATACCAACCTGTAATTCGTAATCCATCCACTGATAACGGCTGTTTTTACCCGGCCACCAGTTCGGGACTTGAGGCTCTTCATGCATCGCCTTACCAACACCATGCCCAGTATATTCATGAGCAACGCTATATCCTTTTCTTCCAGCAAATTTCGAGGTAGCTTTAGCAACATCACTAATTTTATTACCCAGCACCGATGCCTTAATAGCTTCCATTAGGGCTTGTTCGCAGGCTTCCAGTAGCCGTTTGGCAGAGCGTGATACCTCGCCAACAGGGTGTGTAAACGCTGCATCACCGACATATCCCTGATGAAAACAGGCAACATCCAGACCGATCACATCGCCTTCTTTGAGAACACGATCTGCTGATGGAATACCATGAACCAGTTCATCATTGATTGATGCGGTGATCGTAGCAGGATACGGTGGGTGATGTCCCGGAGCGTAATCTAAAAATGCAGGCGTTGCCCCATGATCGCGGATCACTGTCTCTGCAATAATATCGAGTTCTTTGGTTGTCACACCGGGCTTAACAGCTTTGCGCATCTCTTCATGTGCTTGTGCCACAATCCGTCCGGCTTCACGCATGATTTTAAGCTCATCGGCTGTTTTTAAGACAGGAGCCATGATTTATCCTCTACAAATTGTTGTTAAATTACTGAAAGGACAAGGCGTGCCTTGTCCCTACATAATATTTGAACCATTACTTCAATTCGTCGATAACAGTCTTGATGTCAGCCGTAACGGCTTCGATGGATTGGTCAGCATCTACTTTCTTAATAATACCTTTGCCATCAAAGTAATCAATCAATGGCTGTGTTGTTTCGACAAAAGTATCGATGCGTTTTAATACAGCATCTGCACTTGCATCATCAGGGCGTCGTTTCAACTCTTGATCAGAGCCGTCCAATGTCGCTTTGAGGCGTGGCGGGAACGCATTATCAGGGTGATCAACCCATTCGATAGTTACGCCATCAGTTTTATAGTAGTAGTTGTAACTCTCACCAGATGGATCTGTCACACGTCCAAACGCCCGTTTAAATGCGATAAAGTAGTCTAGTTCTAGCAAGATAACTGCATTAATTTTATCGCCTTTTTCAGCGAGATGTTTCTCGAGGAATTCCGCCTGTGCTTGGTTACGCGGGTAGCCATCCAAAATTACACCATTTTGCGCATCATCTTGTGCGAGGCGGTCAACCACAATCGCATTGGTCGTATCATCATCGACTAATTGTCCTGATGCCATAATATTCTGAACTTTAACAGCAAGTTCATCGGTACGGGTTTTCATGGCGCGGAATAGATCACCGGTCGAAACTTGTGGAATACCATAAGTCTCTTCAATGAACTTAGCCTGAACGCCTTTCCCTGCGCCCTGTACCCCCATTAAAATAATGTACAAACTCATCTTACGTTCTCCGACATTACGTCAAAATTATTATATATATACAGTCGTTCTTTTTCTAAAGAACAAAAAAGCTTCGTAATAAATCTATTTTACAATTTTGTTGGGTTTATTGGGTTGAGATATATCTGAAATGTGACATTTATCAGTCAATTTAGTTAAACAAACTATGCCTATAATAAAAGAAAGCCGGGCATGAGAGCCATCACCCAGCGTTCTGAATTATTATGAGATTAGGTTTAGCGCATGAAACCTTCGTAATTACGCATAACCAGTTGTGCTTCGAGTTGGCGCATCGTATCAATGACAACACCGACAACAATGATCAGACCCGAACCCGATATGACAAGACCCGCATTCAGAATCGACCCCGTCGTCGTCGCCTCCAATGGGAATATGATCCTGTTCACAAAATCCACCATACCCGGAATAATCGCAATCACACCGAGGAAGAATGCCCCCACAAACGTGACCCGTCGCGTAACTGTCTTGATATAGTCATCCGTTCGCTTACCCGGTCGAATACCTGGGATAAACCCACCATTACGCTGGAGCGTTTCGGCCAGATTCTGGTTACCCACCATCACTTCTGCATAGAAGAATGTGAAACCAACCGTCATGAGGAAGAATGTACCCCAATACAGTAACCCCTGCTGATTCCCAAACGTTGTCTGGATGGTTGTACCAACAGGTCCTGGAGGGAATAGACTCGCGATAATCGCTGGGAATGTGATGATAGATTGTGCGAAGATCAATGGGATCATGCCCACAGGATTGACGCGCAATGGAATCACACTGTCTTGTTGAGCAAATTGGCGGTTACCACGTACGCGTCGACCATACTGTACCGGAACACGCCTTACACCCTCTTGAATAATCACAACCCCAATAATACTGATAACCGTAATTACGATGAACAACACAAGGTTGTATACGCTACGGTCAGGTTGTTGTGTCATCAATTGGATGAGGTTTTGTGGTGCAATCGCAACGATACCCGCAAAGATGATGATCGAGATACCGTTACCAATACCGTCTTCAGTAATCAATTCACCAAGCCAGATCGCAAACATCGTACCTGCAGTCATTGTCGCCAATACCGAAACAGTCAACAAGAGATCACTACCGAAACCGGGGATAATCTCGAAGACCTGACCACTTTCGCTACCAGCAATGTTGAAGATACTAATCTGTCCCAACGCCTGCAAAATCGCCATTGGGATGGAGACATAGTAGGTATAGCGTTGGATTTTTTCTTGTCCACCAGGTTCGCGTTGAATCTGTTCTAGCGCAGGCACAATTGGCACAAGCAACTGGAAAATAATGGATGCGGTAATGTACGGATATACACCATTCGCAATCACACTAAAATTAGCGACAGCCCCACCGGACAACAAGTTTAGCACTTGAATCAGGTTACCGGCACTACTGTTCCCTTCAAAGACAGAACGGAGTGCAACCGGATCAACACCGACAACGGGGACGTGTGCCGCAAATTGATAAACAACTAAGATAAACCCCGTAAAAAGCAATTTATTACGCACATCAGGCAATCGCCATGCGTTTCTTAAAGCTTGAATCATAGAACGCATTCCTCTTACTTACTATTGATGATTTGTGGTGTTATCATCACCGAAAAAAGTGACCAATACATTACGCACAGAACTATAGCGCAATCTACCACAATTGTGTATACGCAAGAATACTAGCTTGCGTTACATGCAACAGGGACGCAACACTCGCTACGTCCCTGTCACTCGTCTTTATATTGCATCGTTACATGCCTTATAACCAGACAAGAGCCACTCTAATCGGCTCTTTGTCATGGATATTATTATTCGTTATCGCCGTAAAGACGTTCGTAGTCCTCTTTACGCAGTTTCTTGACGGTTGCAAGTGCGCCTGTGACTTTGAGATCGTGTTGATTGACGCTACCACCAGCTTGTTCAATTTTTTCTGCAGCGCTCTTGGTAAATTTGTTGGCATGAACTTCAACTTTTTTAGTGAGTTCACCACGTCCCAATACCTTGAGTGGTTCGTCTGCTTTACGAATCAAACCAGCTGCTACCAGTGATTCACCATTAACCACATCACCATCGTTGAAGCGTTTATCGATCATATCGATATTCACTTCTTGATAGGTAACCCCAAAGATATTGGTAAAACCACGTTTGAAAGGTAACCGACGTACCAATGGCAACTGACCACCCTCAAAGTATGGACCTTTACCGCCACCACTACGTGCGCCTTGACCTTTCATACCACGACCAGCTGTCTTACCTTTGCCAGCCGCAATACCACGTCCTACGCGCGTGCGTTTGCGCTTTGACCCTTCATCGGGTTTCAAATCATGTAATTTCATTATTCTTCTACCTCTTCAACTTCTACTAGGTGGCTGACTTTATTAATCATGCCACGTATCTGTGGGGCATCCCCAATCAGTACGCTACGTCCCATACGACGTAATCCTAGTGATTTGATGGTATCTTTTTGTTTCTTGTTATAACCAATTGGGCTTTTGACCAATGTGACTTTTAAGAGCTTACCGCTTTTATCACTCATTGTCATCGCCTCCTGCACGTCGTTCCCAAACAGGAGCAACTTCTTTTACCTCTTTACCGCGCATTTGTGCCAGTTCTTCAGCACTGCGTAGCTGTTTGAGTGCGTCGATGGTCGCCATAGTCACGTTCAGCAAATTCGCGCTGCCTTGACTCTTTGTCAAAATATTGCGCACACCAACCACTTCAAGTACAGCACGGACACCACCCCCTGCGATAACACCAGTACCTGGTGCAGCAGGTTTCAGCAGGACTCGTGCGCCAGCTTGCCGACCAATCACTTGGTATGGAATCGTATCCCCAGATAAAGCAACTGGTTCAATATTCCGGCGAGCACGTTCTGCAGCTTTACGAATGCTATCAGGGACTGCGCGTGCTTTACCAACCCCAACGCCAATGTTGCCTTTGTTATCGCCAACGACCACAACGGTACGAAATGCAAAACGGCGACCACCTTTAATTACTTTAGCAACACGGCGAATATCGACTACGCGTTCATCAAATTCTTCGCGCTCTTCCTGCTTTCTGCGCGGTTCCCGTCGTCTACTATCTGCCATTTCTCAACTCCACGCTTAAAATTCTAATCCGGCTTCGCGCGCGCCTGCGGCAACAGCAGCGATCCGACCTGTATATTTAAATCCACCACGGTCAAATACAACCGTTGTGATGCCTGCATCTTTAGCACGTTTGCCGAGTTCGAGACCAACGATTTTCGCTGCTTCCACTTTGGTTTTATCAACCAGTTGGGCAGACACATCTTTATCAATCGTTGAACAGGAAACCAATGTCTTACCGTCAATATCATCAATCACTTGAACAAAAATGTTCTTGTTACTACGGAAGATGTTCATCCGTGGACGGCTTGCTGTTCCTGAAATATGTTTACGAACACGACGATGCCGACGTTTGCGGGCTAAACGTTTTCTACGTCCTGTTAAATCAGCCATTTAGTCAACCTCGTTTGCTTACGCTTTACCAGCTTTACCAGCTTTACGACGGACATATTCATCAGCATAACGTACACCCTTACCCTTATATGGTTCGGGGGGTCGCCAACCACGAATATTTGCCGCAGTCTGTCCTACAACTTGCTTATCAATGCCATCCACATGAATGACTGTCCCACGAGAATCTTTAGGGACGTCGAATGTGATATTGTCAGGTGGTTCGACAACAACTTCATGTGAGTGACCCAAGCGCAATTGTAAATTCTTGCCCTGTACAGACGCCTGATAACCGACACCTTCAATCGTCAAGGTTTTCCGAAATCCTTCAGATACCCCAGTGACCATATTTGAAAGCAAGGCACGCGTCAACCCATGAAGTGCGCGATGGTGGCGCAAGTCAGAAGGACGTTCAATTACAATCGCACCGTCTTCCAGCTTGATGGTCATATCAGGGCTGAAATCTTCTTTCAGTTCACCTTTAGGACCTTTTACCGTCACAGTGTTCTTTTCAATCGTCACATTGACTTTGTCTGGAACTGAGACAGGTTGTTTACCAATACGTGACATGGTCTTCTTCTCCTACCAGATATAGCACAGAACTTCGCCACCAACACCGTTACGACGCGCCTGCTGTGCAGTCATTACGCCACTTGGGGTTGTGACAATTGCAATCCCTGTACCGCTTAAAACGATAGGCAATTCGCTACGTTTGCGATAGACACGACGACCCGGCTTACTAATCCGTTGTAGTTGTGTTATCACCGGGCGACGTTCACGACGTGAGCCAAAATATTTGAGATCGATACTAATCATCGGAATTGGACTTTCATCCCCAACCGAGTAATCTTCAATATATCCTTCTTCTTTAAGGATACGAGCAATCTCAACCTTAAGTTTTGATTTAGGCACTTGAACTTCGGTTTTACGCGCAGTTAGTGCATTCCGAACGCGGGTCAGCATGTCCGCAATTGGATCATTAGTCACATTGGACACCGCAAAAGCCTCCTACCAGCTTGATTTTACAACGCCGGGAATTTCGCCGTTTAATGCCATCTCGCGGAAGCAGATACGGCACAAACCAAAGCGGCGGATATACGCCCGTGGACGACCACAAACTTTACAACGATTACGGACACGTACTTTGTACTTACGCCGTTCTTCCCGATATTGCATACATTTCTTAGCCATACAATTTCCTCTTAATTTTGTTGGAAAGGCATACCGAGCAGTGTTAACAGCCGGCGACCTTCCTCATCTGTCTCAGCAGATGTTACGATCGTAATTTCCATCCCGCGGACTTTGTCAATTTTGTCAAAGTCAATTTCTGGGAAGACGAGCTGTTCACGCAGACCAATCGTATAATTTCCGCGACCATCTAATTTTGATGGTAGACCACGGAAGTCACGAATACGTGGTAGCGCAATGTTAACCAGACGATCATATAGTGCCCACATTTTTTCTTTACGTAGGGTCACTTTTACACCGATTGCACGACCTTCACGCAACTTATATGTCGCGATGCTTTTGCGTGCCAGTGTTAATACAGGCTGTTGTCCGGTGATAATCCGTAGATCTTCAACCGCACCATCCAATGATTTAGGCTCATCGATTGCTTCACCAACACCAATGTTGAGTGAAATCTTCTTAAGCACTGGAACTTGCATCGGATTGGTATACCCGAATTCTTCCCTCATTGCTGGAACAACTTCTTCCATATAGCGGGTGTACATGCGATTTTCCATACTTCACCTCGCTCCGTTTCTACTCAATATCGCTATCGCACTTTTTGCAATAGCGCGTCTTGATTCCATCATCACTCGTACGATACCCAACACGGGACATTTCATCGCAACTTTCGCAAACCACCATCACATTAGACAAGTGAAGTGGTGCTTCGAATTCGACAATCTGCGCTGGAACCTGGGATCCCCCCGGTGCTGGACGAGCTTTTTGGTGACGTTTCATAATATTGACACCATTGATAATTACGCGGTTTTCTTTTGTCAAAACACGGATGACTTCCCCGCGTAAGCCTTTATCTTTACCCGCGATTACTTCAACAGTATCGCCTTGTTTTACACGTTGCATTCTAGCTTACCTCGCTTATAGTGTTTCCGGCGCGAGCGACACAATCTTCATAAAGCCCTTATCGCGCAATTCACGCGCAACGGGACCGAAAACACGTGTACCGCGTGGATTTTCAAGGTCATCAGCAAGTACAACTGCAGCATTATCATCAAAGCGAATGGTAGACCCGTCCGCACGACGATATTCCTTCTTTGTGCGAACGATTACTGCACGTACAACTTGCCCTTTTTTGAGGTTACCACTGGTAGAAGCAGATTTAACCGACCCTACAATAATATCCCCTACATACCCATATTTCACTTTAGAACCACCGAGAACACGAATAACGAGAATCTCTTGTGCGCCACTATTATCGGCAATTTTCAAGCGGGATTCGGTTTGAATCATCGTTGACTCTCCTTATGAATCCAGTGTTTCTGGTTGTTCAAGAATTTCTTCCACTGCCCAGCGTTTACGTTTACTGAGTGGACGGCTTTCTACGATGCGCACAACTGCACCAATCGGTGCACCAGTCTCATCATGAGCCATCACTTTTTTGGTGGTTGAAACAACTTTTCTATAAATCGGGTGCATTTTGCGGTCTTCAATCGCAACAACAACTGTTTTTTGCATTTTGTCGCTGACGACAGTACCGACTAAACGTTTACGATTATTAGCCATCTTACGATCCTTCCTCATCAGACAGTAGCTCTGCCGCCAGCTCACGTTCACGTAGAACAGTTTTCAAGCGAGCAACATCACGACGTGCCTTACGGAATAGTGTCGTATCCTGTAATTCACCAGTTTCTTTCTGGACGCGGTAGGTGTACATTTCAACCTTCAAATCCTCAACTGCATCAAGAATTTCTTCGGTTGACATCTCACGAATTTCATCGACGTACATTAGTTAACCTCCCGACCAGAAATCGGGTCGAAGCGTTTGACGAACTTTGTTTTGATCGGCAGTTTATGTGCAGCAAGACGCAATGCTTCACGCGCATCAGATTCTGGCACACCACTCATCTCAAACAAGATACGTCCAGGTTTTACAACACAAACCCATTTTTCAACGGACCCTTTACCCTTACCCATACGAGTTTCCGCAGGTTTTTGAGTAACTGGTTTATCAGGGAAAATACGAACCCAAACTTTACCACGACGGCGGATATAACGAACCATCGCACGACGGCAAGCTTCAATTTGGCGGCTGGTAATCCATGCAGGTTCAATAGCTTGTAAGCCATAATCCCCAAATTGGACAACTGCCCCACGATTTGCTTTACCGCGCATACGTCCGCGCATCTGCTTACGATACTTTGTACGTTTTGGCATTAACATACGGATTGCTCCTTTAGCAACAGAGGACTAGTTACGATTACGACCGCGTCCGCCGTCTTTATTTTGACGGTTGTTATTATTGTCGTCACCGGCACCAGGAATCTGCTTTTCTTCTGGCAGAATGTCCCCTTTATAAATCCAAACCTTTACACCGATTTGACCAAAGGTTGTCAATGCTTCCGCAAATCCATAGTCAATGTTTGCACGGAGGGTGTTACGTGGTACACGACCATCAAACATCCACTCACGACGAGCCATATCAGACCCACCCAAACGACCACTACATTCAATACGGATGCCGCCTGCACCTTGACGCATCGCTTGCATAATCGCACGTTTCATCGCACGGCTATGACCAATACGGCGCACCAATTGGGAAGCAACATTTTCTGCAACCAATGTCGAATCGAGGTCAGGTTTTTCGATTTCGTTGACTTCGACTTTGACTTTCTTACCCGTCATATCCTGTAGGGTGGTGCGTAGTTCTTTTACGCTTTCACCTTTACGGCCGATGATGAGACCAGGGCGTACAGTGTTAATGGTGATGATCACCAAATTTGGATGACGCTCAATCTCGATACCGGATACACCAGCACGGGCAGTTTCTTTTTTGATGTACTTACGTATTTCACGGTCTTCCATCAATAATTCGACATAACGGTCACCCTCTGCATACCAGCGAGCATCCCAATCACGAATTACTTTAAGACGAAAACCTTTAGGGTTTACTTTACGACCCATTCAACTCTTCCTCTCGCTCCGCCAAAATCACCCACAGATGAGACGTACGTTTCAAACGTGGCTTATAGCGACCGCGCGCACCGGCTTTAAAACGCTTCAATGTTGGACCTTCACCCGCATAAATCTGAGAAATATACATTTCTTCTGGGTTCAGATCGAAATTATTGACAGCGTTTGCTAATGCTGATGCCACTGTCTTACCAACCAGTTCAGACCCTTTTTGTGGCATGAATTCAAGTACGATGAGTGCTTGTTCTGCATCCATACCACGTACCTGATCACATACGAGTCGTAGCTTCTGTGGAGAGATAGGCAGATGTTTAGTAATGGCACGAACTTCCATTTGTCTATCCTCTACCGTTTACTATCTGCGTCATGACCCTTAAATGTACGGGTCGGTGCAAATTCGCCGAGCTTATGTCCCACCATATTTTCTGTAATATAGATAGGCACATGACGACGACCGTCATGGATGGCAATCGTATGACCCACCATCTGCGGGAAGATTGTGCTAGCTCGGCTCCATGTCCGAATAACAACTTTTTTGTTCTGTTCGTTCAACTTCTCAACTTTGCTGAGGAGCTTTTCGCTAATGTAATAGCCTTTTTTCAATGAACGTGACATTTGTCTTACTCCTACCGACTAACGACGTTTACCACGACGGCGGACAATGAAACGGGTGGTACGTTTATTACGGCGTGTACGAACACCAAGAGCTTTCTTACCCCAAGGTGTTTTGGGTGCCGCCATACCAATACCGGTTTTACCTTCACCACCACCATGCGGGTGACTTGCCGGATCCATCGCAGTACCACGAACAGAAGGTCTCCAACCGAGCCAACGACGACGACCTGCTTTACCAAGTTTGACGTTGGAATGTTCTGCGTTACCAACCTGACCAATTGTCGCACGGCAGGTTTCGAGGATCATACGCATTTCACCACTAGGTAAACGCAAGGTAATATATTTACCTTCCGACGCAAGAATCTGTGCAGATGTACCTGCAGAGCGTGCAATCTGTGCGCCTTTACCTGGGCGTAGCTCAACGTTATGGACAACTGTACCCAATGGAATATCTTTTAGTTGACGGGTGTTACCGGGGCGGAGGACACTCATAGGTCCGTTACCGACAGTATCACCAACAGTCAAACCCATCGGTGCAATAATATAACGTTTTTCGCCGTCTTCATACTGCAACAAAGCAATACGAGCTGAACGGTTTGGATCGTATTCAATCGCAATAACTTCTGCACGACAATCTTCTTTATCGCGTTTGAAGTCAATAATACGGTAGCGGCGTTTGTTACCACCACCACGGTGACGTACAGTAATACGACCCGTATTGTTACGACCACCTTTTTTACGTAACGCTTCTGTTAGCGCACGTTCTGGTTTCTTCTTCGTGATTTCTTCGAAGGTATACCCGGTCATGTCACGGCGACCCGCCGATGTGGGTTTATAAACTTTAATAGGCATCGTTTATGCTCCCTTAAACATTGAACAACTCAATAGTTGCACCATCTTCAACGGTAACGATCGCTTTTTTCCATTGGCGGGAACGGATATACCAGTTCCGACCACGGCGACCCCGTTTAGCAGGCATAACCATTGTGTTCACTTTTAAGACTTGACCTTCTAGCTCGAAGATTTCTTCCACCGCTTCTTTGATTTGGATTTTATTAGCGTTGGATGCAACTTCGAAAACATATTTGTTTTGTTCGTCGACCAATGCTGTTGATTTTTCCGTAATCACCGGGCGGCGAAGTACATCATAAAGATGAAGTTCTGCCATCTTTACCCCTCCTTGCCCCAAATACTTTTGATAACTTCAAGTGTATCCAATGGCATGATAACTTTGTCATATTGCAACAAATCACGCACATTGAGGTAATTAACAACAAGCGAATGTGCATTTGAGAGGTTATTTACACTCTTACGCACTGCTTTTTGATCTGGCATTACCAGAAACAACGCAGATTGACCGCCTGTTAGTGAATTCATGACTTGACGAATCTCTTTTGTTTTCGGGGTATCCATGTCCAGTTTATCGACAACCACCAATTGGTCATCGCGTACAAGCGCACTCAATGCGGAACGAATAGCACCGCGACGCATCTTTTTTGGCATTTTCTTCGAGTAATCGCGTGGTTTAGGACCAAATGCCAAACCACCACCAACAAAAATTGGTGCACTTTGGGCACCGTGACGCGCACGCCCCGTACCCTTTTGACGATACCATTTTGCACCTGTCATACGAACTTGACCACGACTCAGTGTACTATGTGTACCCTGGCGCGCATTCGCACGTTGGCGAACAAATGCCTGATGCATCAAACCCACATTGATTTTCGCTTCAAAAATATCTGCTGGCAGGTCTACTTTAGAGACTTCTGTGCCAGACGTATTCACAACTGTGAATTCCATAGCGAAAACTCCTATCTAACCTTATCTACCGACCAACTAAGCTTTTTTGGTCGAGGGCTTAATCATTACGATACTGCCCTTTGCACCGGGGATTGACCCCTTAACAGCAAGCAGATTCTTTTCTTCGTCCACAACTACTAATGGCAAGTTCTGGACAGTTACGCGGTCATTACCCATGCGCCCAGCCATCCGTTTACCCTTGAGGGTACGTCCAGGTGCGGCACACATACCAATAGAACCTGGGGAACGCATACGATCGGACTGACCGTGTGTTTTCGGACCACGTCCAAAGCCATATCGTTTGATGGTACCTGCGTGTCCGCGACCTTTGCTGACACCGATAACATCTACTAGATCGCCTTGTTCAAATACATCTACTTTAATTTCTTGTCCCTCTTCGACTTCGACTCCCGCGTTATTTGGCACACGGAATTCGCGCAAATGCCGAAGGGCAGGCAAGTCCGCTTTTTGCAGATGCCCGAGTTGACCTTTGGTCAAATTTTTGGGCTTGGTTTCGCCATAGCCCAGTTGTACCGAGACATATCCGTCGCGGTCGGCAGACCGAATTTGTGTTACATAACAGGGTCCAGCCTGTATTACTGTCACTGGGATAACTGTCCCTTGTTCATCAAAAACTTGGGTCATGCCCACTTTTTTGCCAATCATGCCCTTCATGATTTAGCCTCCACTAGGGTGTATCAAACACACGCTGTACATGTGTACAACCCTCTACTGTATCCACACGTCCTCACGGACGGGTCATTAACTATCAATTAATCGCGTTAGATCTTGATTTCGATATCAACGCCCGCCGGAAGATTGAGGCGCATTAGCGTGTCAATCGTTTTGCTGTCTGGATCGAGAACGTCAATCAGACGTTTGTGCGTACGCACCTCGAAGTGTTCCTGCGAGTCCTTGTCGATAAAGGGGGAACGACGGACTGTAAATCTTTCGATTCGGGTTGGTAATGGAACTGGTCCAACTACCCGCGATCCTGTACGTTCCGCAGTTTCCACAATTCGTTGTGCTGACTGGTCTAGTACCCGGTGGTCATAAGCCTTTAACCGGATACGAATCTTATTCTTAGCCATTCCGTAACCTTCGTCTCAACTACATGCCCGTTTAGCAACTTAGATAAATAAGCCGGGCTATACCCGGCTTTTGTTGCTTTTGAGCTATGATAAATTACTCGAGGATTTCGGTGATACGACCAGCACCTACAGTGAGACCACCTTCACGAATCGCAAAGGATGAGCCTTTTTCGAGGGCTACTGGTGTAATCAACTCAACATCGAGGTTTACGTTATCGCCAGGCATAACCATTTCTACGCCATCTGGCAGGGTGATGGTTCCGGTTACGTCCATTGTACGAATGTAGAATTGTGGACGGTAACCACTGAAGAATGCTTTGTGGCGACCACCTTCATCTTTACGCAGAACGTAAACTTCACATTTGAATTTCTTGTGTGGTGTGATGGAACCAACTTTAGCGATTACCATACCACGCTGTACGTCTTCACGACCGATACCACGGAGCAAGATACCAGCGTTGTCACCAGCTTGTGCGGAATCGAGTTCTTTGTTGAACATTTCAATACCGGTTACGGTACTTTTAACGATTTCGTCACGCAAGCCAACGATGTCGATTTCTGAACCTTTAAGGAGTGTACCACGTGCAACACTACCGGTTACAACTGTACCACGACCTTTGATGGAGAAGACATCTTCGATCGCCATCATGAATGGTTTGTCAACGTCACGTTCTGGGGTTGGAATCCAGTTATCAACGTTATCCATCAATTCAAGAATTGGCGCGTACTCAGGTGCGCTTGGATCTTCACTGGCAGATTCTGTTGCTGCCAATGCTGAACCCTTGATAACAGGGGTATCAGGATCGAAGTCATAACCTTCCAACAGTTCGGAAAGTTCCATTTCAACCAATTCGATGAGTTCTTCATCGTCCATTTGGTCGGTTTTGTTGAGGAAGACAACCATTGCTGGTACTTCAACTTGTTTTGCCAAGAGCACGTGTTCACGAGTCTGTGGCATTGGGCCATCAGGTGCACTCACAACGAGAATTGCACCGTCCATTTGAGCAGCACCAGTGATCATGTTTTTAATATAATCGCGGTGACCTGGACAGTCAACGTGTGCGTAGTGACGTTCATCGGTTTCATACTCTACGTGACGGATATTGATGGTAATACCACGTGCGCGTTCTTCTGGAGCGTTGTCGATATCTTCATAGTTCTGTTTTGCTGCTTGACCTTTCAAGCCAAGAACTTTGGTGATAGCCGCAGTTAGTGTGGTTTTACCATGATCAACGTGACCAATTGTACCGATATTAACGTGCGGTTTGCTACGCTCGAATTTACCTTTTGCCATGTGACAATCCCTCTTGTAAACTAGGCGGTTTGAATCTTAACAAATAAACGAACGAAAATTCATAGACCGGAAGACTCCGGTCTTCTACATTAACGCGCTCCAGATTTTACCTCATCGGCAATGCTCGTTGGCGCGACTGTATACTGATCAAATTCCATACTAAAGTTACCACGACCTTGTGTGTTGTTACGGAGGTCATTTGCATACCCGAACATTTCACCCAATGGTACTTGTGCTTTAATGATGGAAATACCTTCACTATGTGGTTCCATACCTTGGATCGTACCACGGCGGGAGGAAATATCACCTACAACCGATCCGGTATAATCATCAGGAACAACCACTTCAACCTTCATTGATGGTTCAAGAATAACAGGAGCACCCTTTTGGATACCTTCCTTCAAGGACATCGAACCAGCAATCGTAAATGCGATTTCACTGGAATCCACATCATGGAATGCACCATCAACAAGTGATGCTTTCAAGTTCACGACTGGATACCCTGCAATCACACCACCTTGCATCGCCTGAGCGATACCTTTCTTGACAGCTGGGATGTATTCCCGTGGGACAGAACCACCACGGATCGCATCGACCCAGAGCAATTCGCCTTCTGCTTCTTCTTTTTCGTCTTCTGGCATAGGTTCGTAACGGACAACACAACGTGCGTATTGACCAGAACCACCTGTCTGACGTTTGAAGGTTGTATCAATTTCAACTTCACGAGTAATCGCTTCACGGTAAGCAACACGTGGGCGACCAACAGTTGCTTCTACACCATGTTCACGCATCAAGCGATCAACCAAAACTTCAAGGTGAAGCTCACCCATACCTTTGATCTTGGTTTGACCAAGTTGGTCATCAACTTCAATCTGGAAGGTTGGATCTTCTTCTGCCAATTTACGCAGACCAACACCCATTTTGTCTTGATCAGCTTTTGTGTTTGGCTCGATCGCAACTTCAACCACAGGTTCTGGGAACGTGATGTTTTCCAACAGAATTGGATCATTTGGCGCACAAAGGGTGTCACCAGTGAAGGTATCCTTTAGACCAATGATCGCTGCAATATCACCTGCATGGACTTCTTTAACTTCTTCACGGCGGTCAGCAAACATACGGACGATACGTCCAACACGTTCACGCTTACCGTTCGTTGTGTTCACAACTTGTGTACCTGCACGCAACACACCGGAATAAACACGGGTGAATGCAAGCTTACCATATTGATCACTCACAATTTTAAAGACAAGTGATGCCAACGGTTCGCTGTCATCAGCGTTGCGTATCAATTCACTACCATCTTTTGGATTTTCACCTGTTACCGGAGGAATATCCAATGGGGAAGGAAGCAGTGCAACAACCAAGTCCAACATCGCTTGTACACCTTTGTTCTTTAAAGCAGAGCCACAAAGAACAGGGTGGAGTTCACCAGCAATTGTACCTGCACGAAGTGCAGAGATAATCTCATCGTCGGTGATTTCTTCTTCTTCAAGATATTTCATGGTCAAGAATTCATCGCTTTCAACAATCTTTTCGATTGTTTCCGCACGACGTGTTTCTGCCATTTCACGATGGCTTTCTGGAATCGGATGACGTTGGATGTCGGTACCTTCATCATTACCATAAGTAATGAGTTCCATTGTTAGCAAGTCGATAATCCCTTGGAATACATCCGCACCTTGGTCGTCCTTAACAAAGTAAGGCGCTTGTAGTACCACAGGGTTTGCATTCAAACGGTCAACCATCATGCTAACGCAACGATCGAAGTTCGCACCTGTACGATCCATTTTGTTAACAAAGCACATACGCGGCACGTTATATTCAGTTGCTTGCCGCCATACTGTCTCGGATTGTGGCTCTACACCAGCGACACTGTCGAAGATCGCCACACCACCATCCAACACGCGCAAGCTACGTTGTACTTCTGCAGTGAAGTCAACGTGACCAGGGGTGTCAATGATGTTAACTTGGTGACCATCCCATTCAGCAGTAACTGCTGCCGATGTAATAGTAATACCACGTTCACGCTCTTGTTCCATGTAGTCAGTGGTTGCTGACCCTTCGTGGGTTTCACCAATTTTGTGAACCATACCTGTATAATACAGGACGCGTTCAGTTACAGTGGTTTTACCAGCATCAATATGAGCAATGATACCGATGTTACGTACTTTGTTGAGGTTGAAGCTTTGTTTTTTGTCTGCCATTTCCTATCCACTTCCCGATTCTAAACGGGATATAATTGAAACTTGAACTAACGGAAGTGTGCAAAAGCACGATTGGCTTCTGCCATACGATGTGTTTCATCTTTTCTTTTGACCGAGTTACCTTGACCGTTATACGCATCAAGTAATTCGTTCGCCAACTTATCAGCCATACTCCGACCACCACGTTGACGTGAAAATTGAATGAGCCAACGCATTGCCAGAGCCACACCACGTTCCTGTGTTACATCAATTGGTACTTGGTAAGTCGAGCCACCAACACGCTTTGGCTTAACTTCGACCGCTGGTGCAACATTGCGGATTGCAGTTTCAAATACTTCTACCGGATCTTTACCTGTACGTTCGCCAATGGTCTCCATCGCGTTATACATAATACGGGTTGCGGTACTTTTCTTACCACCGTACATCATCCGGTTAATAAACATAGCGATGTGCAAGTTGTTATACTTGACATCATTATCAGGTACTCGCTTTGGTGGACGATTTCTTCTTGGCATCGTTTACTCCCTAGCTCTTCTTGGTACCGTATTTACTACGACCTTGCTCACGACCTGAAACACCATTGGTGTCCAATGTACCGCGAACAATGTGATAACGAACACCGGGTAAGTCTTTTACACGACCACCGCGTACAAGTACAACACTGTGTTCCTGCAAATTGTGACCTTCACCACCAATATAAGCTGTCACTTCTAGACCATTGGTTAGGCGAACACGGGCAACCTTACGCAATGCAGAGTTTGGCTTTTTCGGTGTCATTGTTTTAACTTGCGTACAAACACCACGTTTTTGTGGGGCGCCCTTTTTCTGGCGTGAACGCCGTTGGGTGTACGCATTTAGTGTGTATTGCAATGCAGGGGCTTTCGTCTTTTTATTTTTAGATTTGCGCCCTTTACGCACCAACTGGTTGATTGTTGGCATATGCTACTCCATGACTAATTACTTTAAATAACTCGCCAATTTTTAGACAAGCAAAAAGGCGTACTTCTAGAACGCCTGCTTTTTACTTTCATGACGAGTCACTCTGCTATGCAAAGCACTTTCGCCATATCTGCTCAATTCAGAACACATTGCCTCAATAGGAGGTTGTGTACTGTACGTGCGGTTAACGATAATAGCACTAGCCTATGGGTCTGTCAAGGGAGTTACCAAACCAATTTCAGACGATTCGCCTGTCTATTTACATCAATTCGTCATACAACTTGCACAATTCAATTAGGTGATTGGCATCTGCTGCTTCATTTTTTGGATTGCCCGTATAAGTTCATCAATCGCCATAGGTTTTGCGAGGAATAATTCAATTCCATGATCAATCGCTTGCCCCATTGTAAAACCGCCTGTCGCCATAGAAATGACAAGGATTGGTAGCGATCCTTTTTCATGCTTCTGATAAGCATAGCGAATCACATCAATACCACCCATGTCGGGTAAGACTAATTCTGTAATCAACCCATCTGGCATTTGATGTTCTATTTCGGTCATCGCATCAGCGGCACTATGTTTTATGACAACTTTAAACCCGGCATGACGTAGGATAACTGCCACAACTTCGGTGACATTACGATCATCATCAACCACTAGAATGCGTTCGCCGTTACCCACTCGTGGAATTTGCATTTGCTCACGAATATTAAAATTCGTTTCATCAGTTGTTGATGGTTTAACTACATAGTGGACTTGCAACCGCATATGCCCTAATCGGATAATATCTCGGTCACGAATCCGATATTCTTTTTCGCTATCAAGAACATGCTCATTAATATATGTACCGTTCGCACTTCCAAGATCTTCTATTGTAATCCGGTTATTTCCAGTACGAATTAGCGCATGTCTGCGTGATACCCCCATTGTGTGCCCACCGTGCGGTGTCACATCGATCTCAGGAGCACGGTCATTAGTTGGATCAGGACGACCAATCAACATTTCATCTGTTACACGCACTTTGATAATATTGGGGGTTCCAACAACACGAAATTCAATCACCCAGGGCACAATATTATCCAAAGGACCTGTCATCCTCTGTTGCATCTTGGGTTCATCAAATTCTATATCACTCAAAATGTCTGTTTTCTTAGGTTGGTTATCCATTCAAATTCTCATTCGGCTAATGCACACTCTATACATATTATACTGAAATATTGCAAATCATATTATGAAATTAGACAACTATTCATCTATAATATCAGTCTATCATGCTATAAGAACGAAAAAACCCGACCTTAGTACGGGTCGGGTCAACTAACCGTCGATTATACTTGTTTCTAATTGTTTCCCTTGAACAACTCCCGCACAATGATATTACGTTGAATTTCGCTCGTGCCTTCATAGATTTGGAAGATTTTTACGTCGCGGAGTAACTTTTCAACAGGATATTCTTTCATATAGCCGTAACCACCAAAGACCTGGACAGCATCAACTGCAGCTTTGGTCGCCATATCCGCGGCAAACGCCTTCGCATATGCAGGAATACGCGGATTAAAGATACCATTATCGACTTGCCAAGCAGCCTGCCATGATAACAATCGGGAGGCTTCATAATTGATTGCCATATCGGCGATTTTATGACCGATTGCTTGATGTTGATAAATAGGAACTCCGAATGCTTCTCGTTCACTCGCATATTTGATGCTCTCTTCCAGCGCACGACGTTGCAAACCAGTTGCAGCTGCCGCAACGGCTGGGCGACTATAGTCAAAGACTTTCATCGCGATGTAGAAGCCCTTGCCAACCTCACCAATCACATTTTCTTCGGGTACTTCAACATTTTCAAATACAATTTCGGCGGTATCGGATGCACGTTGTCCAAGTTTGTCAAACTTCTTACCAACGCTGACACCCGGCATATCACGGTCAATAATAAACCCTGTCATCCCACGATGCCCAGCTTCGGGATCAGTTTTTGCAAATACCGTGAAGAAGTTTGCATGGCTTGCATTAGTTATAAATGTCTTACTGCCATTGATGATCCATTTGTCGCCTTTTTTTTCTGCGCGAGTTTGGATACCGACAACATTAGAGCCAGCATTGGCTTCGGTCACACCATAGGATACAAATTGACCTTGTTCAATCAGGCGTTCACCAAGCCAGTATGCTTTTTGTTCATCGTTACCTGCAACTAAAATCGGCAACATACCAAGTGCATTGGTCGTGATACTCGTACTAATACCCGTACAACCATAGGCTAGTTCCTCTGCAACCAGTACCTCTTCAAAAACAGTTGCACCAACCCCACCAAATTCTTCGGGGATACCCATATTCACAATGCCAAGTTCACGCGCTTGATGGAAAATCTCTTCGGGGAATTTTGCTTCTTCATCATACTCTGCTGCAACAGGTGTAATATTGTCTGCTGTAAAATCACCTGTCATTTTGACAAGCATTTCTTGTTCTTCTGTTAGTTTAAATTGCGGACCAGCTAAACCGTCCATAGCCATATCAACCATAATAAATACCTCCAAAATAACTTTATATGCATCAATGATTACTGCATAAAGCCAGTAATCTAATCTTCATTAGATTAATTATAGCATGAAATTACAAATGAGGTATAAATTACTTATTTATATAGTCGTAACGTCATAAATTTTTTGGGTATTGTAATCGGCTGGATCAATTATCGAGAGTTAATAAGGGGCTAAGTCGGTATATAGATATCACATACCGACTTTATAATCTTCATTACATTTCAGGTTTTTCTGTCCATTGCGTCGCTTGTGATCGTAAGTTATCAAGCTTTTTCCAATATTCATTAAACATCTCACGCCCCTGTTCAGTTAACGAGGCTGTGGTCACAGGCTTCTTACCTTTGAAATGCTTATGAATTGCAACAAGCTCGGCATCTTCAAGTTTGCTTAGGTGTGTAGATAAATTACCCTTACTTAACCCTGTCATACTTTGGAGGTACAGGAAATCCGCTTGCTTAGCCACTGATAATGCCGTCATGATTGCAAGGCGTGCAGGTTCATGTATGATTTTATTTAAACCCGCAATGTCTTCAAATGGTGTCGTCATGATCGTTACTCATCAATATGCGTTAGATTACGAGTTAATATCTGATGATCGAGTATACCGCTTAATGTAATCAAAACGCCAACAATGATCAAATACCATGCGATAAAGTCATCAGGATTTGCAATTATTGGAATCATAAATGCTGCAACCAATGATACCAATGCCAGCGGTATGTTATGTGGTACAAGATTCGCTGAAATCTTCCAACGATAAACATAGTAAATTGCAATTACAATCATAGCCAATGATATAGGGCTATGAATTGCGACCTCTACAAATGAAGCTAAAATCACAAATAGCGAAAAAATTAGATCACGCTTGACTGTTTGATTGGATTGGATTGCACCATAAGTCGCTTCATACCAATTAGCAAAATATTGGGAAACAACCATACCAATTACGACAGCACAAATCATACCGCCAATAATCCACATCCCAGAAATAATGTCTAAGCTAGATGCAACAGATAATACACCTACCGTTAAAAATCCTAGTCCCATAGGCACTTGTCGTAAGCCTTGCATATCAGAGTAATTAGCGCTGATATAACGAATGTGTTCTAAATTTTGCATGATTATTTACCCTTAACAGTTTGCATCACAAACCAGATCATAAGACAAACAGTATAAGATGTCAACACTTAGTTTGCATTACAAACCAGAATCTATCACCAACTATATGTAAGGATTATTTACGAGCGTAAGAGTGAGACATGTAACTTGATGGACTCGCTCACTGAAAATTATAATTTTTATCGACAATATATAAAGAGAGAAAATATGCAGTCAAAAAACAATACATACTATTGGCAAGGTGAACGGGTTCGCCTTCGTCCCATGAACAAAGATGATGTCAACTTATGGCTAGAGGAAGAACAATCGGATAGTCAGGGTGTTCATTTTCTAAATGCGGGTATGGATTTACCCAAATCTGAATATGACGCACAACAATTCGCTGAAAAATATGCTGAATTTAACAACCGCGATGAACGCATCATGTTTTCTATTGAAACGCTAGACAAGACACTTATCGGTGGAATTAATATCCATAGCATGAATCGTAAAAATGGAACGTTCGAAACAGGGAGTCGTATTTATACAGCATATCGCGGAAACGGGTATTTATATGATGCAAAGCTGATTATTTTGCGCTATGCATTCCATGAGTTACGCTTTCAAAAATACAATCTAAAATGCCTAGCAACCAATGATAGTATAATTCGTCATGCCAAGCGATTAGGATGTCAGCAAGAGGGACGTATCCGTCAGCACATCTACACCAACGGACACTATTACGATGAGCTGATTTTCGGACTCACCCGCGAAGAATTTGACGAACTTATTCGCTAATTTGCGCTAGCACATCCAACGTCGCCGATACAATTTGGTCGTATTGTTCTTCATGAGAAATTGTTGCAGGGTTATCGCCAGCCTGCTCACCATACCAACCAAATTGCGCGTGATTCCCACCTTCAATCAATACAAATTCAGCATCATCGGGCAGGAGTTCGGCTGATGCTTCGACCTCGTCAACAGTTGCTAAGCCATCCAGTTCACCATAAATTGACGCAACAACAATATCACGGTCGCCAAAATCAAATTGTGCTTCAGGGAACGCTGCCATAATCACTAAACCATCCACTGCTGATGGGTTCGTATAAGCGTAGCGTGCCGCCATCGCACCACCTAACGAATGTCCACCAATCGCCCAATTATCAATCTCAGGATATTGAGCAATGACATCATTTGCACCTTCTGCATTAAAGACGGCTAGATTCAATGGCATCGGTACAAGCACAGTCATATATCCCGCCTCTGCAATTGCCTGTCCTAAGGGCGCATACGCATCAGCCAACACTCGCCCACCCGGATAAAAGATAAATCCAGTGGTCGGCGTACCGGATACAGGTCCGAATACAATCCACTCGTCATTACTAACGCTCACAGTATCATTCGATTCGAGCGCTTCTATCGCGGTCGGCATTAGTTCACCAGATGATGTTCCTGCCCAGAAGACAAAACCACTGACAGCAATAATCAGGATAATGATGATTACAACTACAATCCGTAAACCATATTTGCGTAAAAATACCATTCGATTACCCTTCCTGAGTCACAGTGTCGTTTTTCAGTTTGTCATCATCGGCTTTGAATATGCGTTGATAGACATAAATGGAGGTCGCCCCTGTCATCAGACCACCGATAATACCAGGTAACCATGCGCCAAATGCAATTAATGAATTCCCTAGGATTGGTGCAATCACACGTGTGAGGCTTTCCAGCGATGCGCCGATTCCCAGAATACTACCTGATTCTTGACGGTCGGCAGCTTTGGTCAAGGCAGAGTTAATAACCGTATTGAAAATACCACCAGCTATAGATATTGGAATTAACACAATCAATAAAATGGGTACACTAAAGCTTAATCCCCACGCGACCAGAGACACCGACATCATAACTGATGACATAAGTAGCATCGTTTTATCATTATAACGCTCAGCCAACTTACCAACAGCAAACCCTTGTACAATAACAGCTAACACACCCACATATGTCAGGATAAATGCTGTCTCAGTCGCCCCTAAACCCAACTGTACGGCTGCATATAATGGGAATGCTGCTTGAAACATTGAAAACGCCATTCCAAAAAACAACCGCATGTTCAATAAAGGACCCACACGTGGGCGTTGTGTTGCCTGCCAAATCGCAGAGACTGATATGACGGGTTTACCGGCTTCAGCTTGTCGGATTTCTTCACGACGCTCTTCAGTTAGCGATTCAGGTAATGTAAAGATGATTTGTAAGACATTAATCAACCCAATTAGTGCTGCACCAAGACCCGGTAGCGTATATTTCCAATCAAATTGCTGTAAGAAGGTCGCTCCACCCTCGGCTAGTGATGGATTAATCGTCGTATCCCCTACACCACT
Organism: Anaerolineales bacterium UBA6055; assembly: GCA_002428985.1. Lineage (GTDB taxonomy): Bacteria > Chloroflexota > Anaerolineae > Aggregatilineales > Phototrophicaceae > UBA6055. The sequence goes on from DIYL01000002.1 coordinate 80,014, forward strand.
GAGGATACCACCCAAGGCTGGACCAATAATAAAGCCTAAGCCAAATGCTGCTCCTAATAAACCCAAGCCTTTAGCGCGATTTTCTTCATCGGTGATGTCTGTGATGTAGGCTTGTGCAACCGAGATATTGCCCCCAGTGAGACCATCTAAAATTCGGGATAAAAACAGGACAGTCAGTGATTGTGCAAACGCCAACATGAGCAAGCTTAGAAATGTCCCAAATGCACTGAGCAATAAAACTGGGCGACGACCATATTGATCAGATAAACGCCCTAGGATCGGAGCGCCAAACAGTTGAGCCACAGCATATGATGCTAATAAAATCCCCAAAACAAACTCATTCGCACCATAGTCGATTGCATAAAATGGTAAAATTGGGATGAAGAAACTAAATCCCATCAAGCCAATAAATACAACCATAAACACAGTAAATAAACTACTATTTTTCATAGGTCAAATACCCCTAGATGTCTATGAACGCATAAATGGATAGATAGTAGCGATATCCGATGAGTGTGCTATGAAAAAGCTATACACATGTTATGAGATTAAATAGAGGAAAACAGAGCAAAGATCAGTCTCTGCTCTGTAGAAGTAGTCTAACCCAGTGATTCAATCAGTGCGTTACCAGCAGAAATTCCCGACAAAAACGCACCTTCAACACGTCCACGTCCACCAAATGCATCACCGGCAAATGCAAGATTTGGCAATCCTTTTGCCATCAAGTATTCTTTTGGATAGGTGGTCAACGGCACAGAATAGCGCCATTTTTTCAGCTGAGTATTCTTAATAGTTGAACCATCTTCAAGGTATGGTGTGACAGCTGATTCAAGTTCCGCGATAATATCTGCTTCCGGCGCATCCCAATTTTGACGACTGTATTTAGCACTCGCATGTGTCGTCACGACATTTAACTTCGAAATCCCTTTGTCTTCATTGCTTGCAACCCAATAGATATCATTGCGGAAATTCTGTACAGCCCCCGGTTCAGGTAGAATAATATTCCCATCAATTTCGTGGATGCCACATAAACACGGTCCAAATTGAATTTTCTGCAAATCAGCCAGATCAGAAGAATCCAACTTCACAGTACTAGCATTCAACAATTCTAACGACTGCGGCATTGGCGGTGTCATCAATAACCCACGTCCGTTATACGCATTGGCATCACCATCAATAAGTGTCCATTGTTCATTTGCCAATTGTAGTGATGTAATCCGACGATTGACCTGTATATCCAAACCCTCTGCCAGATGTTTGGCTAATTTGTTCATCCCACCTCGTGCAACATAACGAGGGTATCCATCACCAGCTGTTGTTTTGAGGCTACCATCAGACCAACCTGTACCCCAAACATAGACAAGATCATCTTCTAACCACTTATCGACATACCCTCTTAATGTATCTGTACGTACAGTGAAGAATTGTGCGCCATGGTCGGCAAGTCCGCCCTCACCAACTCGTCGTGTCGCCAAGCGTCCACCAACACTACGCCCCTTATCAATCAACTGCACGCTATAGCCGCTATCTTGCAGGGTGTGTGCTGCCATCAAACCTGACAGTCCCGCTCCAATAATCAATACATCTACTGCCATGTCACAGCACCTTTCGTTACATTATCATCATCTTCTCTATCATACCGCATTCACTAGGATATGGCAGGTGACACTCGAGAATTTCATATTTCTATCAAAATTCTGATTTAAACCACTCTTAACACACATGACCCGTTGTGATATACTATAAACGTATGATAACGTAGTGCAACTGCAAACAGGTATCTATTTGTTTTGGGTGTATCTAGGGAAATCATCATATCCATCATGGGGGCGAACTAGATTCGACGTTGGTGGATGAAGCCGCATGGCAAGTCGTGGTGTCCACGAACACGTTAAACTGGCACGCACATAGGTGCAGAAAACAACAATTATGCCCTTGCAGCTGCGTAAGTAGCTGACATGAGGTAGTAGGGGCATAACGTCCCCTTCCGTTCTTACTTCGTCGTCTCCCTTTGCGCCGGGTAAAGAACGTCATAAAAAGTTAGGGTACTCGTCGCTTACGCCGATACCGCGACGCTAAGACTTATCGGCTAGTGTAGAATGCACCGCGTCCTCTGGGTTTGTTCTACATGAAATTATACTGAGGACTATGCTTGTAGAAGTGCGAGATTCGATACTAGCGGACCCGGGGGGCAGGTCCCCGGCGCTTCCACTCCAAAAAGCCGTTTCACACAAATGTGAAGCGGTTTTTGTGTTATATTGGTTTGTGGCAATTGGGTATTTGTTTTGAAATAACCACAGTTGAGGTCATAAATATAGATGAATAAACCAATCCACAATCAATCATCAATCGTTCAAATGTTTTCCCTAACAATGCTCGCCAGAAGACATATGCAATATGCCCTAATATTGCTAATCATGTTTACACTATCAGCATGTGGAAGCTCTAGTGAGCAACTGACCATCACAGCTCAATACGCCCTCTCCAATACACAGGTTGCAGATATTCGTAGTAGTGCCACCGTTGCCAATGCCCGCCTACAAATCACACTTGATCACGCTTCAACCCGCGTAGTTGAAGTCGAACAACAAGGGCTGTTTATGCGATCAACACTTGTTGCATTGGGTACAGACAGCGCATTTATTGCAAACAACTTACCCGTGTCTGGTTCATTCCCGACATTTACACCACCACCGACATCCCCTGTTAACGCCGTCGTCACCCCCGTGCCGCTTCCAGCAGTCACAGAAGAACTCAATGCAGAAGGCACACTTGTTCTAGTCACACCACCACCAAGTGACGATAACACTCAAGCACGTCTAGAAAATATTGTGTTGGCTTCCGGCGTGAATAATAACGACTGTGCGATTGATTCGAACCCACTCTTCACACCGAATTCGACTGAAATCTATGTCGTCGCAACGGCATTTAATATCCCAGCAGGAGCAACGATCTCATCTATATGGCAAAGTAATGGAACTGAGGTTGCTCTATTTAGCTTCACCCCAGCAAATCCAATTAATGGTGACTGTATCTGGTTTTTTATCGACCAGACTGACACAGTATTTATCCCAGGCACATGGAGTGTAGAACTAACGATCAATGACATTAGTGCGGCACCGCCAGTGCCCTTTCAGATCACTGAGAGTTAGCTCAATATCACGCAGATAAAATTGTCATTCGATAGGACTTTGTGATATTTTAGTAACAGAATATGCTGTAACCCAGCACAACTAAATGTGTTAATGAACGTAAATAAAGTAATTCAGTTTAGCAAGTTATAGGAAATACATTATGGCAATCGTGACCCGTTGGGATAACAAGAAAAAAACAATCGTCATGCTTGAATTTGAAAGTGAGTGGTCATGGGATGAGCTAGAGCAGGCTGTCCAAAAAGCCGATTCACTCATTGGTAGTGTTGAACATTTTGTCGACCTCATCATTGACCTAGAAGGCACATCCATTCCAAAAGACGTGATGAGTGCTGCCAAAACCCTACTTGCATCAGGGTCAGCACGTCCAAATGAAGGCGCACGTGTTGTTGTTGGTGCAAATGGCGCGATGCGTACCATTTACCAAACATTGCAAAAAACCTTCGGCGGTACAGTAGAAGGACGCGAAGTCTTATTCGCCCCTAGTTTACCAGACGCACGTGCAATCATTCGTGGATTAGCCTTAGATAGATGACCCTAACTTCACAAACATCTCCAACTTTGATATGGTATGTGGGTAAACCTTAGTTTGCCCACATAACAAATAGCTCAACCTTATGACCAAAACACCAACCCTATCTGTTATTGTCTTGCTGGCATTAACTATCGCCATCGCATGGATACCTAATCAATTCCAATTAGTCGGTATACAAGAAGAATGGCGGTATCGCGCGCCATTTGATGGTGGAGTAACAACCTATAATGACATCGGTAGTGACTCATCAGAGGAACAGTTTTTTACCCGTCCAATGTATGGGTTAATGAATGCGCTATCTTTCATTATGTTTCCCGAGTCGTTTATAGGTCACCACGTTATCTTAATCACCCTCCTATTAGTCAAGGGGATTGCGATGTTTCTGGTGTTTTTGGCATTATTCCCTCAACAGCCATTATGGGGATTTTTCTGTGCCTTCTTACTTATATTCTATCCATCCGATGCTGGCATTATCTCGTTCCGTACGTTTCACCACCACTTAACGATTGTTGGTATTCTTTTTTCAATCTATTTCTTTGTTCGATATTATCAGTCATCTAAGCGTCGCGACCTATTTCTGATGGGGCTAAGTCAACTTGTTGCAGCACTATCAGCCGAAACCGGATACCCTGTATTTTTCATGGTGCCGATTACCATCCTACTATTAGAGAAACAATTTTCACGCCGCTTTTTTAAGTTAACTACTTTTTATTACATCATACCCGCAATTACCTTCGCTTATTCGATTTATCTGATCTTAGGTGTACAAACCAGTTGGCAAAGTACTGCCCTCACATCATATACAGTCCGTGATTATCTACGTAATATTTATCGACTGTACGAGCATAATTTCTTCCATGCATGGCGTGATATTGTGACTTACTTCACATCAGAAGCAACCCAAGGTGATGTATTTGTCTTTGTAGCGACAGTACTCACAGCTTGGCTAGGGGCTATCTGGATCATGCGCCAATCTAAGACAGACGCTCAACCGACACCATCTATCCGCACCTATATCATTGTTATTGGTCTAGCAGGGATTGCCGTTTTGGCTGGCTATGGGATGTTCCTTGTATCACGCACCCACGTCCTAACCGATTTTCGCGTGTATCTTTTATCATCCATTGGTCTAGCGACAGTATTCGGAACAGTAGTCTATGCGTTATACATCTTCATCAACCACCCCATCGGACAATACATCGTACTATTTGGGTTTAGCGTACTAGTTGGGTTATCTGCAGTTTTTGCAAACAAGACACACAATGAATTCCTTGATATTTCGAACACGCATGAAAATATGATTCGTCAAATCACCGATGCTGTTCCTGCTTTATCCGAACCTGCATTCATCGTTATCAAAACCTCGCTTAACGAAGTCAACTATCGAGCAAATATCGCCGAAATTCAGAAACCAGTGCTATTCACCCCGATGTTACAGGTTGTCTATAACGACTACGAGCAAATTCTCGGTGGAATCATTTGCTTTAAAGAGTATCTGACATGCGATTTCTTGTCACCCGATGGCATGGATATTCAAGCCAGCAATTTCTTAAACCTTGAGTTACCCATTCCCTATGATCAGATGATTCTGTTTAACATCACAAAAGACGAAGAATTTGTTCTAATAACTGAAGATGAGACACTACCCGGATACAATCCAATGGCATTAATTGACAGTGATTCAGATCCACCCCTTCGTGTCATGTCGATTTACGGGTCAAACTAGCCTGTACAAAAGTACACAACACCCTAGCCGATGAGCTAGTTTTCCTAATCATCTGTGTAGTGGTCAACATAGTCTGTTTTCCATTATCCTTAAATTATGTCAATCAACAAAGTTAGGACAAATGCTTATGATGGGAAGTGGCGGATGGTGGACTTATATGAGACACAGTGGCCAAGAAAAGCCACAAGTCACACGATCATTACTATTGCGGGTGCTCCGTTATGCAAACCCATACCGAAGGCAGATTATCGGTATGCTGGTAACAATTATTTTCACGACATTTTTGGGCTTATTAAATCCCCTTATTTTCCGTGAGATTATCGATGGTGCATTAGCGGATAAAGATATTAGTCGTCTGAATGTGTTAGCTCTTGGTCTTGTCCTCATACCAATTGTTAGTGGTGGCGTTCGTATTATTCAGCGCAAACTGAACTCAGCAATTGGTGAGGGTGTGATTTACGATTTGCGTGTTTCGCTCTATCAACATCTGCAACGTATGTCTCTGCGTTTCTTCACCAATACAAAAACAGGCGAACTGATGAGTCGTCTCAATAACGATGTCGTCGGTGCACAAAATGCTATCAGCAATACCATCGTGAATATCATTACCAACATCATCACAGTCATCGCAACCATGGCGGTTATGCTCACACTAGAATGGCGACTGACTATTTTAGGGGTGCTTGTGCTACCATTTTTTATCTTCATCGCACGCAAACTAGGTTCACAATTGCAAGGTATTGCGCGTCGCCAGATGGGATACAATGCTCAGATGAATGCAATGATGAACGAAACCCTCAATATCAGCGGGGCATTACTGGTCAAATTATTTGGACGTACCCAAACGGAAGTCGATCGTTTCGATACGCGTGCGGCCGATGTCCGTGATGCAGGTATTGAACGCGCTGTTGTTGGTACCCAGTTTTTTGTTCTTATCAGCCTAGTTAGTGTCATCGGTACAGCGATTGTGTATTGGGTTGGCGGTCTTCTCGTGATTCAAGATGCATTCACAGTCGGTACAATCGTCGCATTCGGAACCTATCTCACGCAACTCTATACACCGTTGCAAGCCTTGACTAATGCACCTGTCGACTTTGCCCAGTCAGTCGTCAGTTTTGAGCGCGTGTTTGAAATTATCGACCTTCCCCTCGAAATTGACGAAAAAGAGAATGCTCTTGAATTGGAACGAGTTGAAGGTGAATTGATTTTTGATGATGTCACCTTCCGTTATGATATTGATGAAACCATGCTACTGACCGATGTTGAACGTCACGGACGAATGGATAATGTCAAAGCTACCTTATCGGGTAATTTAGATGATAAAGCCAAAGCAGACAAAAACGGTAAATCGGCACCAAAAGTCCACCAAGCTCGTGAACTCGCTCTTAAACACATCGCGTTCCACATCAAACCCGGACAACTCGTTGCCCTAGTTGGGCCAAGCGGCGCCGGTAAAACAACCATGACCTATCTCATCCCACGTTTGTATGATCCGTCGGAAGGGCAAATTACGATTGACGGTCATGATTTACGCGATGTCACGCTGAGCTCTCTTGCCAATAATATCGGTATGGTGACACAAGAAACCTATCTGTTCCATGATACCATTCGTACCAACTTGCTCTATGCCAACCCAACTGCAACGCAAGAGCAAATCGAAGCCGCCGCCAAAGCCGCAAACATTCACGATTTCATTATGGGGCTTGAAGATGGTTATGATTCAATTGTTGGTGAACGTGGGTATCGCTTGAGTGGTGGTGAAAAACAACGAATTGCAATCGCCCGTGTCATTCTAAAAGATCCGCGTATTCTTGTACTAGATGAAGCTACAAGCCATCTGGATAGCCAATCAGAAGCACTAATTCAAGAGGCACTCAGTCGTATCATGGAAGATCGCACCAGTATCGTCATTGCGCATCGTCTAAGTACAATCCTCGCTGCTGATCAAATTCTGGTGATGGACAGAGGACAAATCGTCGAGCAAGGTACGCATGACTCACTGCTCGCTGAAGACGGTCTTTACGCCAATTTATACGAGACACAATTCAGTCAACAACGCGAGCTTGCATAATAAACAAACATATTTTCAGGGCGAACATGTTTCGCCCTTTCCCCGCCGTTATGCTAAAATCTGCCTAAATTCACGCACACTAGGGCAACCAGATGAAAGCGACCGTCACTCAAATCAATCCACAGACAATTGAATCCGATTGGGCAAATCTAATCGAGCATATTAAAGCCAATAACAGTGAGTTTGTGTTACTGCCAGAGATGTGTTTTGCGCCGTGGTTCTGTGCCGAAGAAACACCAGACAACGCAATATGGCAAGCTGCTGTAGAAACCCATGATCGCTGGCTAGAACGCTTACCAGAATTGGGCGCACCTATTGTGATGGGAACGGCACCACGCAATATCGACGGCAAAAAGTATAATACAGCATTTGTGTGGACACCCGAAACAGGCATCCAATGGGGACATCAAAAGACCTATCTCCCAGAAGAAGATGGTTATTGGGAAGCCTCGTGGTACGACCGCGCCCCAATTGACTTTCAGCCGATTACCATCAATGATATGGAAATTGGCGTGATGATTTGTACCGAATTGTGGTTTATGCAACATGCGCGCGAGTATGGTCAGCAAGGCGTGCATATCATTATCAATCCGCGTTGTACAACAGCGTCTGGTGTAGATAAATGGATTACAGGCGGACGTACTGCTGGGGTCATTGCTGGTGCATATAGTCTATCTGCGAATCGTGCAGGACAACTTGATGGTTTAAAGTTCGGCGGTGCAGGCTGGATTTCAGATCCAGATAGTGTCTTGCTTGGCGTCACATCTGATGACGAACCGTTCATCACAATTGACATTGACCTTGCACAAGCTGATGCTGCCAAAGCCGACTATCCGCGTTATGTCGATGATAGTGAGCTTTAATATTCACCACGAAGATCACGAAGATAGAAACATATTTACCACTCTTGCCAGCATAGATACCATTGATCTTCTAATTTCTCGGCAATGTGTGCGCGATGTCCACAGTGCGTAATATCCGTATCATTCTCGATATAGATGATTTTGTAATAAATTTTATCGATAGGTTGGAATTCGACTTTCAAACCATCATTGAATGAGTTAATGAAAATACAGCCACCTTCAGAAACATAAACTAATTCAGGTGGTGGTTGTTTACAAAAATTCGATGATGTATCATCCAAATCACCTGCCTTAGCCAACCTCATTACATGAAAATACGAAGCCCGATACTTTGCAAAACGCTCAGCCTCAATTGATGGAGGAGCTTTAGGTAAAGGAATGAACATTGTTATGACAATAGACATCACACCGACGATAACATTGAAACAGGTTAGCCAAACACTTAGTTTATTCCTATATTTATAAACCAATCCAATGAATGCGATAGAAGCAATCCCACAAAATGGCATACTAATGATACAAAAAATAACGACAGCCAAACCAATAGGCGGTCGAACACCTAGCAAAATTTGCCACCATAGCAACCGCAATAAATATGTGAGAACAACCAGCCCAACAAGCAATGCGATTTGGTGATTATATTTACGAATTCAATACATAATGAAATCCACTTTTTAGAATTATACACAGCATTATTTGAATTCTCTTTTATAATTTTCTCTTCGTATTCTTCGTGCGCTTCGTGGTTCACCTATTCCCACGAATTTTCTCTAATTTAGCAATCGTCTTTGCTGGATTATCTGTGAGCACAAAATCACATCCCAACCACATATAATAACGCAGACGCGGTTCAGGCACTGGGTCGAGTGGCGCAAAGAACTGACCTCGTCGATGACATAGCCATACATACAGCGGATTCAAAAACAGGTTCGGATACCAGACACCAATCAATGGATACTTATCCGAAGGAATCAGATTAAAGATACTAATCGGGCCCCGATGAATATCCGGCGCATGTTGATGCACTGTCTCCAAAATATCATGTCCGAATGACGCAACGGTCATGTCATCAAGCACACCATGTCGGGCAATTGTCTCGTGCAAAAGTTGAATATCCTCAGCCGTTGTCCATGATGGCGATTTGAGTTCAAGTAGAAAATAGGCACGATCTTTATATCGGGTAAAAAACTCGTCGAGTGTCGGGATACGCTGTGTCGGAAAATCTTTTGTCCCGTTCCCGCCGACCAATGCTAACTGCTTGAGTTCATCGAGTGTCATCTCATTGACATTACCCTCATCATCTGTCATTCGGTCAACCGTATCATCATGAAAACAGACAATTTGACGGTCTTTGGTGATATGTAAATCTGTCTCTAAAGCATGTGCGCCCTGCTCTAATGCCAGATCAAAGCTAGCAATGCTATTTTCTGGTGCTAACTCCCGGCAACCACGATGCGCCAGAATATACGGCGGTCTACCGGATGCTGTCACACTTTCAGGCAAAGTATTATTGAATTTTTTCATAAAATATCTTGTAACCTCAATTGCAATCAGTCAGTGCATAGTATAGTCTGATAGAAAAACATTTACCCGTTGTCAACTTGATAAAAGTTAACTATGTTTACCTCACATGGTTCTATGTTGCGTTTTAGCAATGTAGAGATATTATAGATCTATATTGTTATAGAAAGTGCTGAGCAACATATGAAGATTATAGTCATCCCAGACGTGCATGGGCGCATCGATAAAATGAAGCCTTACTTCGACAAAATTGAATCGGCTGATCTTGTGATTCTGGCAGGCGATTTAACCAATGGTGATCTTGAAACTGCCAAAATGATGTTCGACGTATTGCATGACCATACTGATAAAATCTTGACAATCCCCGGCAACATGGATACAGATGCGATCGTCGCGCATACAGAAGCACTCGGTTATAACATCCATAAAAAATATCGTATCATTGATGGGGTTGCATTTGTTGGTGTTGGCGGCGCATTACCGTTCGCTGGCAAATATGTCTATAGCGAAACAGAACTCGCTGACATTATGACAAAAGCACACAACGGACTTGACGATATACCGCAAGTCTTAGTCTCTCATCAACCACCTATGAATACTCTCAACGATAGATTATACGATGGGCGACAAGTGGGTAGCCAGTCGGTACGCGACTATATCGAAAAATACCAACCGCTCATTTGCTTTACAGGTCACATCCACGAAGCCATCGGCATCGACACCATTGGTAAAACAAAAGTCTGTAATCCGGGTCCTGTCTGGCGTGGATATGCCACTGCCGAAATCGTCGATGGAGAAGTCAAAGCGCTTGAAGTCCACTCAATCACATAAAATGCGCCTTATCGCATTCACAGATATTCACGATTCTGTAGAGTAATCTCTGTGAAGAAGATGAAACTTGTGCTATCTCCACGGTCGGGTTGAAAGTTCTATCTATCCTTGCAAACAACATGAGTAAAACCTTGAGAAAAGTACATGGTTATTGAAGCACTATCCTATTGCACGAATAGCTTCAGGCGTGTGTCCAGTCCACGCTCTAAACGCACGATAGAACGAATTCGGTTCTTCATAACCTAACAAAAAAGCAATCTCTGTCGTGGAGTACTCAGATACAGACAGATAGTTTCGTGCGAGTTCCTCGCGTAACTCATCTAATACCTTCTGAAACGTCGTATCTTCCGCTTTCAAGCGTCGATGAAGTGTACGAGGGCTAATCGCAAGCTTTGAGGCGACACTCGCCATTGAATAATTACCACTTGCAAGTATCTCAATCAAACAAGCACGGACACGCTCCTTAAATGATGAATCTTGTGTTATGTCTTGTAGTCGCTTGTTAAGTTCGGGTTGAAGAATTGACCACATGGCATGATTGATCGTGAGAAATGGTTTTGTAACATCAACAGCATCAAATGCCACACCGTTGAAGTCGCTGAGTGTGATGGGCGTTCCCAAAAATGCTTCATAAGTTTGTCTTTCTGGTGGTTCAAATGCCATATAGACAGATTTTGGAATGATGTGCTCTCGCGTTGCCATCCGCGCTATATTCACCCATGAAGCGAGTTCCACAATCGTCAGATTCTCGGGCATAACATCATCTTGTGACGCAGCAGTAAAAGCAATTTGTGTCTGATTTTGACTTTGATCAATAGTCATGCGCAAAGGCCCAATAAGTGGCTTGTATTTTGATATTCGGTGAAGTGCAGTATTGAGGTCATCACTACTAAAAGCGACAAACAATGCAGGGCTGAGTGTTTCAGGTGAAACGGCTTGTACAATCTTGAGGGGAAAGGTTGGATCATCCCGTGTTGCAAAGGCTAACGCATACCAAAATCGAAAATACTCATCGCCTGTAATTGTAATTGGTTTACGGGTGAAAAGATCAAGCGGTAACTGTGCATGACGTAACACATCTTGTGATGAAAAATTCAACTTCTTGAACAGGTCTAACCATCCCTTGTCAAATTCGTATCGTCTTTTCCTAGCATCTACCATTGCACATTCCCTTATTGAAGACTATATCTTTAGATTATATAAGATAGATGCAACAGAAAGATCTTCTATCACATCCACCATGGCAGTAATTAGAATATCTTTGTCGGGTCGCCAACACTCCACGCAACACCATCACCACGATCCATCGCCGCAATAGCTGTCATATCATCGTCATCGATCTCGAATGAGAGCAAATCAAAATTCTGTTGAATGCGAGCCGCATTGGTACTCTTCGGTAGAATAGCATAGCCCTTCTGTAATCCCCATCGTAGTAAAACCTGTGCTTCGGAGACATCATATTTTTGAGCCATAATCTTAAATGGCGAGTCGGCTTGTACTCCTGCCTGTTTCATATCTTCAGTCTTAGCACTGTCATGGCCTGGAGCAATACGCCAAGTTGAAAGTGGCACAAGGCTACTATATGCAATGATCGAGATGTTATGGTCATTCAGATATGATACCAACTCCGGTTTCTGTGACCATGGGTGAAGCTCTATCTGATTGGCATCAGGTAACGACAGTCCTGCAGACTTGATCTCTTCGATATGTTCAACACTATAGTTACTCACACCGATAGCACGCGCTTTGCCCATCCGACGCAGTTCTACAAGTGCTTTCCATTGTTCCAGACGTTGATCCTTTGCGGATGGAGCATGAATTAGATACAAATCAACATAATCCATGTTCAGATTTGACAAACTCTGATTTAGTGATTCAATTGTTGCTTCGTATGTTTTTACGGGTTGTCCCCATGCCTCATTTCCAGGCCATAGTTTAGTCGTCACAAAAATATCTTTCCGCTCTAAGCCTAGTTCTTTCACACCCGCTTGTATGGCTAGTCCAACACCCGGCTCATTGGCATATCCTTCAGCTGTATCAATGTGTCGGTATCCTGTCCGTAAGGCTTCAAGAACAGGTGATTGAACATCAGCATCACTAATGAGGTATGTTCCAAATCCGATCATTGGCATCTGAATATCGTTGTTAAGTGTAAGGTGCATTCTTGTCTCCTTATTTAGTTTGATATGACCAGCATACAGCAACCTATGACCTCTAATCTAATCATATGTTGCCAACTTACTATCATATATTGCCAACTCTTATTCGTTGGTTATGGGAGACCTTGCCATAGCGTTCTTATCTCAATCTGAAAACAACTTACTCGCGACTCGTAACTCTAAAGAGCTGTATAAGAACTTACACTACAGTTCGGGATAATTGGGATACAAAATATTGAAGATTACACAATCACGTAAAATTACAATATCAATCTATCAGATCGAATAATTAAGCCTTCGAAATTCATAGCTTAAATTAAAGGCTGATGTAAGGGAGGTGTTTGTCTATTGTCAATCGTCTTGAACCTTTGATAGCATGAAGGCATACAGCACACACAATAGAGGAACACATGGCTGATAAATATCTGATTGTTGGATTAGGCAACCCCGGCGCAAAATACGAAAAGACTCGTCACAATGTTGGTTGGTGGGTCATTGATGAACTTGTCAAACGCTATGATATGGGCGGTGGGCGTGATGAAAAACGCGCCGTCACATGGGATGGCATCATCAAAGGCAAAAAGGTCAAACTAATTAAGCCCCTAACCTATATGAATCTCAGCGGGGAATCGGTCCGTCCCCTCATGGATTACTACGATATTCCACTCGAAAATTTGATTGTCATACATGATGATCTAGATATCGATTTTGGTACTATCAAACTGCGTAAAACCGGTGGACATGGTGGACAAAATGGGATTCGCAATATTATCCAGCACCTCGGTACAAAAGATTTTACGCGGATACGCTTTGGCATTGGTCGTCCGCCGGGTAAAATGCGTCCAGTTGATTTTGTCTTGCAGGCATTTTATGGTGATGACGACATTCTTGCCGGTGAAGTCGCTACAAAAGCAGCCAGTGCAGTCGAAACATGGCTCGTTGAAGGGGTCGATAAAGCGATGTCACATCATAACGGCGACGCAACTGATGAAAAGAAAGATAACAAGCCAAAGCCTAAAGAACAGCTTAAGATTTATCAACGTGCCCATGAACTCAATCCCAATGATCCTAATCCACTGAAAAAATTAATCAGTGTACAGAAGAAACTTGGTAAACTAGATAACGCCGTCGAAAATCACCTTAAACTAGCGCAAATCTATGAGAATACTGGCAAGCCTCATCTAGCACGTGCCGAAAAAGAAAAAGCAGTCACCATCAAACCGGAGCTGACACAAATTCAGCAAGATATTGCTGAGTGGTATGTTAATAAAGACAACAGCAAGAAAGCTGTCAGCCGCTATCTCATCCTTGCCGATTACTACATCACACACGATATGATACAAGATGCCGTTCAAGTGATTGAAACCGCTTTAGAAATTAATCCTCAGCATCCTAAGGCAATTCAGATGTATGAAGATTTGATGGAGCGTCCGACTGAGGAATGAAAATCGGTCTGATTTCAGATGTGCATGGGAATTTCAACTCATTACTGAAAGCCTTACGCATTTTTAAAGCTGTGTGTGTCCAAAAAATTGTTTGTGCAGGCGATCTTGTCGAAAAAGGTGATCAAGGTGATGAGGTCGTCGCACTAATACATCGTCTAAATATTCCCTGCGTGCTTGGCAATCATGATGAAATGGCACCCGGTAATCAACAGTGGCTTAAAGACAATATGGACATCACCCATCCAAACGTCCAGAAACAAATCTTAAAGCCCGAAACTTTAGATATTATCGAGCAATTCCCGCGCAAGCTCCGTTATGACTGGGAAGGATTACGTGTGTTACTTTGTCACGGATCCCCATCCAGCAATGTAGAATATTTGATGCCCAACAAAAACATTACATACTTCGCCGAACATGCTCGTAAAGCACGTGCGGACATTATCCTCTGTGGTCATACTCACCGTCCCATGCATCTTATAGTGGACGATGTGCATTTCATCAACCCTGGCGCAACATGCGAAGGTGAATTTATTTCTAGCAATACCTGCGCAATCCTCACATTGCCTCAAAAAACAGTCACACTGTATCATCTCGATACAGACAAATCAGAAAATCTAGCGCCACAATCCCTACAAAACTAAGTGCCGATCGCATCAACCTGCGCTACACTATGATTAGGTTCTATCATAGAGGATTATGCTATGCACACAACATCACCAGAAGCCGTCGGACTATCATCGGAACGATTGGCTCATATTCAACCCACCATGCAATCATATATCGATAACGGACAACTCGCTGGAATCGCAACGCTCGTATATCGACACGGTCAAATTGTTCACGCATCAAATGTCGGCTACCGTAACCTTGAGACAAAAGCCCCAATTACAGACGATACAATTTATCGTCTTTACACCATGACCAAACCTGTGACATCAATCGCCCTGATGCAACTCTATGAACAGGGTAAATTCCTACTAACCGACCCCGTCAGCAAATATATCCCAGCCTTTGACGAGACACGCGTCTTTGCAGGAAAAGAAGGCTATCGAATGTTATTCGAGCGGCAAAACCCAACTCTTAATATTCGGCATCTACTGACACATACATCGGGTCTTAGCCTTGGCATTTTTGATGATTCGCCCGTTGAAGACTTATATCGTGAACATGATTTATTAAATCGCGAGCAAACCTATGAGCATCAAATGGAAACCCTCGCCAGCTTACCACTACTCTTCCAACCCGGTACAACATGGCGCTACAGCATGTCAACTGATGTATGCGGATACCTTGTCGAAGTCATTTCGGGGATGCCATTTGCCGACTACGTACAGGAACATATCTGCAAACCACTCAATATGACTGACACAAGCTTTGTCATCGGCACAGATAAACTCGACCGCCTTTCGGAGCTTTATAGTCATAACGAAGATGGCGACCTTGTTGCACTAGAAGCAGGTACATTCCGGATACGTGACTATACTGCTCCCACGACAAGTCCGTCCGGTGGTGCAGGTTTACTCTCGTCATTACCTGACTACATGAACCTGTGCAAAATGCTCATCAACCGCGGTCAATTTGAAGGCAAACAAATACTCGGGCGCAAAACGATCGACTACATGACCCGTAATCACCTAGCATCAGAAGCAATACCATTTACCGCAGGAGAAAATCATTACGCGGGATATGGCTTTGGACTTATGTCGCCAGTGATTATGGATAGTGGACAAACTGGATATTTAAGTGCTGATGGTGAATATAATTGGATGACAGCCGGAGACACCTATTTCTTCATCAGTCCGCAAGATGACTTATTTGGCCTATTTTTCACCCAATACTTGCCAATCGGACATGCACGGCGCCCAACAGCGCGCGATAAATTCCGCACATTGGTCTATCAAGCAATCATTGATTAGAACTCAACTTATTTAGCAAAGGATACATGATGCAAACAGCTACACCAGAATCCGTCGGAATGTCTAGCGAACGCCTCAACCATATCACCACCAAAATGCAAGAATATGTTGATAATAAGAACGCGCCGGGTTTCACCACATTGGTTGCGCGCAAGGGGCAAGTTGTCCATTATGAGCTATGTGGATACCGAGATGTCGAAGAAGAATTGCCAGTCGAAAAAGACACAATATTTCGCATCTATAGTATGACAAAGCCCATCACCAGCATTGCACTCATGCAACTGTATGAACAAGGCAAATTCCAGTTATACGACCCAGTCAAAAAATACATCCCAGAATTTGGTAAAACAAAAGTCTTCGCAGGCACAGGCATTATGGGAAATGAAATCGTCGAGCAAGACTCACCTATGACGATCCATCATTTGCTAACACACACTGCCGGCTTAACTTATGGATTCTTCTATGACAACCCGATTGAAGAAATGTACCGCAAATCAATCTTCCGCAACCCTGATGTTACTCTAGAAGAAAAAATCAAAGGTATGGCACAGTATCCACTGATTGCACAACCCGGCACAAAGTGGAATTACAGCATCGCCACCGATGTATGCGGGTATCTCGTTGAAGTCATTTCTGGTATGCCCTTTGCCGATTATCTACAAACAAACATTTTTGATCCACTTGGCATGGTTGATACAGCATTCCATGTTACCGAAGATAAAGTTGATCGATTCGCGCAACTGTATCAAAGTAACTTTATGGACGGTTCCTTCCATGTATTTATGGGGTCGCCTCATATACCTGTCAAAGATTACACAAAACCCACTCGCACGCCCGGCGGTGGTGGTGGATTAACGTCGACAACCGAGGATTATCTCAACTTTTGCCTCATGTTACTGAATCAAGGCGAATATAACGGCGCACGCATTATCGGACGAAAAACACTCCAATATATGACCACCAATCACCTCAGACCTGAGCATATCCCATTTATATTAGGGACAAAGGTTTATCATGGTGAGGGCTTCGGGTTAGGGTTTTCAGTTATCACAGACCCCGCCCACTCAGGAGTTATCAACTCGGTTGGTACATACGAATGGGGTGGTGCCGCATCAACTAAATTCTGGGTTGATCCGCAAGAAGAGATCGTTTGCGTACTCATGACACAACTCATGGATAATTATACAATTCCGTTCCAAGATGACTTTCGCGTACTCACCTACCAAGCCTTAGTTGATTAACTCAAACGCAGGTTGATGTTATATCTCAAAAATTGTCTCATCGTGAGTAGGGAATCATGGTAAACTGATCTAGTAAAAGCGTCATCCCAACCTACAATTTGTCGATACAAGTTATGACATCACGCCTAAAATATCTGACATTTGGCTTCATTACATGTTTGGTTGCACTCGCATTTATCATCATCCCGCGTAATATTGCAACCATCGCGTTTGTATTCTTTGTTGTGTATCCACTCCTCACAGCAATCATCTTTGTGTTATTCTCAAATGTATCAGGACTTGTCCTCACAACACTAAGAAATGTTCGACAGTATCTTACTGAAATACCGCTGATCAAACGCGATGATTTAAACTTCAATAAGAACCACCTTCGAGAAGTTATATTGTTATTTTTTGTGGTCATATTGGTAACCCGTCATCATTTTGATTTTCATCCAGAAGTACGAGTTGATGGGCATGAAATCGAATGGTTGACCGGATACGGACAGATTGCACATCAGGGTCTACAAGAAACAGGCACAATTCCGCGCTGGCATCCATATTACAGGCAAGGAGAGCCGTTAGTCGACAGCGCATTCAGCTATATCTTTAATCCGTTTAGTTCGATTCCACACCTACTAATCGGGTCAACACATGGTAGCAAAATCAGTATCGTCGTTAATGGCGCATTGGCATGTTTAGGCGGATGGTTCTTAGCGTGGGTATTGGGATTATCGCGCGTGGGTCGATTGATGCTGGCTCTAATGATCCTCAGCAAAGGAAATATGCATGCTAATTTTGATGGGGGGTATTATCAACTCGCATTGCAACAAGTCTATTTCCCTTGGGTTATTGCGGGGATTCTGGCAGTACTCCGCACCAACCAACGATGGGCGATCATCTTAACTGCACTCAGTATGGCATTGATGTTCCTTGCGGGTAATATTTGGCATATCTTACCGATGGGCATTAGTATGGTTGTCTTGATTTTACTCCATTTCGCCTATCGAGAATACCGTACCCGACAGGTTTTAATTCGATTGCTATGGGTGGGCGTGATTGCCTTTGGATTAGGTGCAGTCCTTGTGTTAAGTACGCTTGCAAACTTCCATCTAATCGACAAACATCCCGACCTTAAACAAGCTGGATGGGAAGTCCTTGAACCCAACCGCACCTATTTGTTACCGTTCATCGGGGATTATCACTTTGCGTCCGATGATCTACCACATGTCGATCCAAGCAATAGTAACCGGATGGCAAAACCCCATCTGCACTTTTACTATAGTTATGTCAGCCCATGGTGGTTTGTACTTCTCATCATATTACCCATCCCACTCCTATGGAAACGACACCCTCGGATTACAGACAATCGTCTACTCTGGTTTGCGGGATTGAGCTTATATGTCTTTTTTACTATGTGGGGTATGGGTGGCACGCCCTTGTTTATCTGGTTATATGATCATGTGCCCTTCTTACCACAATGGCGATTTGTCTCGCGCGCACTTGGTATGTCATCGTTCTGGATAGCGATTTTAGTTGCGTTACGCATTGATACACTAGTGCAAACGCTATTTTTGAACTGGCGACAAAAGCAAACAACCAAGTACATCGTTAGCCCAAGCATTTTCCTGATCTTATGTGCCTTTTATGTCTTGATGAGCATCATCGCTATTTGGGACGTGAGTAATCGGTGGCGTGGCGATGCTACTGAACATATGGAGCCTGCCTTTACAAAATGCATGAATTGGTTCGCACAAGCAACACCCGATGAATACAATTTATTGTGGGTACATGGCTATAATCGTGTGACTGATATGCTGAAGAATGACATCCGCCTCTATAATATCGAAGCCGACTACCTACCGGGGACAGCCCCTAACACAATTGGTAATATTCAGATAGATGCCCGCAACCGTTACACTGAATATCGTTCCGTCCAATCGCTTGACCATATTATTTTCATGCTGAGTGATGGCTACTTTCCAGTGACCACAAGCCCGTCTTATCATCGCATCGAGAACTGCCTTTACCGTAACGAAGACTATGCCCTACCCTATGCGTTTATCTTCAATATTGACGAGTTACCCCCAGAACCAAGTATACAGGGTAATAAATACGATATAACATCAAATTATCTGATTGACCTACCGCACGAGCCAATTGAAACAGTCGTACGAAATTATGATGTTATTGGTGTTAAGGTAAGGTCATCACAACAACACCAACGCATCCTCGTTATTCAAGAATTAGCCTATCCAGGGTGGGAAATATGGGTCGATGGTGAACGTTATCAAAACGATATATTTGCCAGATTGAACGCAGTAACACTACCAATGAGTGGCGAAATTCATGAGGTAATTTTCATCTATCGTCCACCCCTCCTTAATATCGGTGGTATCATCACGATTATCACAGCCATACTATCTAGCCTATATTTACTCAAAGCTGATAGGCTTTTCAAGCGAATTTCCTAGTCTGACGCGTCTAATGATTGTAAAGCACTAACAAGCGCAGGTGATGGATCATCATATAACAGAATTGCCTGTTCAAAATCTGCGCGAGCAAGCTCGGGTTGATTCATATTGTCTGCATAAACATACCCCCGACGTTCATAATACTCAGCTTGCATCGGTGCTAAACGAATCGCCGTATCGTATTGTTGGATTGCGATCTCATATTCATCAAACTGCAAGTAGGCATTTCCGTTATGATAGTATGCATCTGCAAATTCAGGAGTAAGGAAAATAGCCTGTTGAAAGTCAACAATGGCTTCTGTAAATTGTTCAAGCTGATAATATGCTAATCCTCTCAGATAGTAAGTTTCAGCATCATCAGGCAGTAAATCTAATGCTGTATTATAAACATCAATCGCTTGCAGAAGCTGGTCAGTCTCAGCAAAAATCCTTCCCTGTTCACGATACACATCACCAAAATCGGGTTGAAGCTGGATAACACGGTCATAATCGGCTAATGCCTTATCAAGATCGTCAACTTGATACCATGCAACACCCCGTTGGTACAATACATCAGGAAGATTCGGGTCGAGATCAAGGACATACGTATAGTCCGCCAATGCTTCAGTAAAATCGCCCTGCAATGCATAGAGTTGCCCTCTAGCAAAGCGAATATGAATGTCATTCGGTTGATTATCTAGTGCACGATCATAATAAGATAACGCAGTCTGATACTGACCAATGCCACTATTGAGTTCAGCCAGTGCAACGTAAATATCTACAGGGTTATCACTACGCCGTAGCGCGTCTTCATAAGCAGTTGTCGCAGCATTATAATCCGACATCGCTTCATAAATCTGCGCCTGTGTCACATATAGCGATGCGCTCTGTAAATTCCGTGATAGTGCATCACCGACAAATTCCAACGCTGTGGTGGTATCTCCTAAAGTGAGAAAACCCTGTCCAACGCCGACGTAAGCATCGGTCATCATATTATCAATTGAAATTGCTCGTAGATAATCATCTAATGCCAACGGATAACGTTCCAACTGCTGGTATATATGTGCACGTTGTGTATAGGCTTCTGCCGAATTAGGGTCAATTTCAAGATAATTCAGCCATCCTTCAATCGCATTGTCATATTGCCCCAATTGTTGCAATGCCAAAGCTCTAAGCCAGTGGATATAACGTAACCCGAAACGATCCGACTGTTCAAGTGGCATCCCTTGTATCATTGAATCAAATATAGTCAGGGCAGTCTCGGCATCGTCATTTATATACAACATCAAACCAGAGAGAAATTGCCCTGCAAGACCGATACTCAGTTTTGGGGATATATCAAAGGTAATGATACGTGGTACATCGCTATCCATCATATCTGTCAAAACCGATAAATGGATACCATCTGGATCTTGGTAACCCCAGACAACAACGCGCGCATTATATGTGTCTTGCAACTGTTGCACATCAAATTCGTGTTCGATTGGATGCTGTATCTTGATGACTTCAGGATGTGTTTCCATCAGTAGATTTGCAATGACTTCAGCGTGTGGATCAATCGCCAATCGAATCTCAGCAATCACAACACCTGTATCATCATCTTCAAAAGGCGTGCCTGCTAATGGAGTCGGAATTTGTGTCGGCGGAGTCAGATCAAGCAGAATATATTGTTGTTCTTCTGGCAACAATACGAAACTCATCAAAATAGCGAAGATTGCTATCAATGCCGATATAGCTGCAAGGATGAGATTGTTTCTACGACGATGGTTTGCGTCAAAATTCTCATTCTGCTCCATACGAAACGGTCACCTCCACATCTATGGATTTTCTATTGCTGGTATCAAGTAATTGCGGATAAATTCGTAAGACTCAGCTTCTTCGGCAAAGTTGCGCGAACTTCGGCTGATACGATGGGTAATCACAAGCACAACATTTAAGTCGGGTATCACATGTAGCAACTGTCCTCCATAACCCAACGCCGAATACATATCATAACCAGCAATCCGGTTCAGCCACCAATAATATCCGTAACCTGCATAGTTGTTACCAATATCAATCCGTGGAGTTGTCGAAGCAACCACCCACCATCCCGGTACAAGTTGCTCGCCGTACCAGTTACCTTCATTGAGAAACAACATACCAAACTTTGCAATTTCTCGTGCGGTCAAGCTCACACTATGCCCGCCTGTAAAATACCCCTGCGGATCAATTCCCCAAAATTCAGCTTCAATACCCATCGGTTCAAACAGGTATTCATGAGCAAATTCACAGGTACTCATACCTGTCGCTTCTGTCAATAAAGCAGACAAAACATGCGATACACCTGTGCTGTAATTAAAGAATGTGCCGGGTTCATCAACAATCGGTAATGACAGAATATCTTCTATCTGGTTATCACTAAAATTCAGTGCGCGATCTGACACATTCTCCGTCCATGTCAATCCATGCGACATCGTCAAAAAATCGCGAATTGTCAAATTAAGTTTTTGTGGGTCGGTCTCACCTTCAAAATACTCTGGCAAATAGGTCATCAGTGTATCTTCTGCTGTAAAAATGAGTCCCTGATTCATCGCAATACCGAACAATGCAGACAACATACTTTTGGACACACTTGCCACATTATTACTATCGGTAACCGAACTACCATTAAAATACTGCTCATACACAATCTGACCGTTACGAATGAGTATAAATGCGCGACGCGTCGATGAATTTTCTAAATCAGCCAATCCATCTGACATCAAATTCGGATTGATACGCTGGTCATTCATCGTCGCAAATTGCCAGAATGCTTCATCATCGGTTGTATCTTCTTGTGGAATACCCCGCTGATAAAAACGATTGCGACGTTCAATCTGCTCAACATCACACACATCACGTGAACTATCAGAATCACTAGACTGCGCATTCACGACACCAGTTGTGATCACCAACATAAAAATAGAAACTACCCAACACAATCGTCTCATACCCATACACTAAAAACTCGTTTTATCACTTCCCACACCATACCATAAGTCAATCCTCTGGCGGTAGGAAAAATCTACAAATCACAACATAGGAAACACATAAGCAACTGTCATTTTCTCTATCAGCATAGGGCATCATCTGATATAATTTTTTGTCCCCGTATACAAACACAAGCGAGAATAATAGCCTAAATGCCACTTTTACTCTCTGGTTTGCTCAACATGCTCCGCGATAGTGTGACCTATCGTGATTTGATGGAACGCCTCGCCCATGACGACGCACATACACAGGTGAACGTCGTACGGTCAGCCCGTCCTTATATGCTGTCTACATTGGCGCAAGACTGGGATGGACCTGTTATTTATCTCACAGCTCAAGTCCGCCGTGCCTATAACGTTAGTGAACAAATTCCCGCATGGCTCGGTGATGACATCCATTTACACCGTTTTGCTGAACCGTCCGCCTTGTTCTATGATCGTGCTCCGTGGGATGCGAGCGTGATTCGAAATCGTATTGAAACATTATCTGCGCTGATGGAAGATACCCCTGATCAACATCCCATCATCGTATCATCCGCACGTGCATTAATGAGCCGCACCCTACCACCACGCCAATTCCGACAAACGACTCAAACACTCAAAGTCGGTGAACGGCATGGGCTTGAAAAGTTGATTCGCTCGTGGGTTGGCATGGGTTATGAGCCATCAACCATTGTTATCGAACCCGGAACATTCAGTAGACGGGGTGGTATTCTAGATATTTTCCCACTGGCATCAGAATATCCTGTCCGCATTGAATTTTTTGATGATGAAATCGACAGTTTGCGTCAATTTGACCCAGCTAGTCAGCAGAGCATCGACAGGCTCAAATCTGTGAGAATTGTGCCTGCACGTGAGGTCTTACCCGAGCTTACACCAATAGTGGGGAAACAGTTACAAGCTTGGGCAGAGGGACTCACAGACAACGAAGCTGATTATTCTAGCCTAACATCCGACATAGATTCGCTGACACAGGGCAACAGTTTCGCTTATCTTGAACACTATCTGCCATACGTATACGTACATCCCGTCAGCTTGCTCGATTATGCGCCAGATAACACGTTGATTCTAATTGAAGACCCTGACGAACTCGAAACAACAATACGGGAAATCGCCGAAACAGCTGAAGGCAATCGTGCGGATAATATCGCAAGCCATCAAATTGCAGACTCGCATCCTACACCTTACGCGACATGGGACAATATCCAACAAGAAATTGACTCACGCCAGAGTGTCACGTTATCCAATATAATCGTTGATGATGAAAATGGCATCACACCACGCCTCTTTAAACCCGGGGAACGCTACGGTGCACAACTCCGTATGATGCTCACCAACATCCGCGAATTTCGTAATCGAGGCGACCGCATCGTCATCATTACTGAGCAAGTTGGGCGGCTCAAACAACTGTGGCATGAACAAGATTCGTCATCTTTTATCCCAACCGTAGAAGATATTACCGAACCACTCGCCAAAGGCACGCTCCTATTCATCAAAGGCACAATAGCCGAGGGATGGTCGTTACAGGGTGCAGGCGGTAGTCTACATATTATTACCGAAGCAGAAATCTTCGGGTGGACACGTGCCGAACCACGCCGTCGTAAAGAAACATCCGGCAAACGCGCAAATAAAACTCCAGAAACCGCTTATATGGATTGGGATGAAGGTACCCATGTTGTGCATGTTGATTATGGTATCGGTAAATTTATGGGGATGCGCCATCGTACCGTGAGCGGAACCGAACGCGAATATTTGCTGATTGAATATGATGGCACAGATACCCTATTTGTTCCCATTCACCAAGCTGACCGCTTAACACGGTATGTTGGTTCAGATGAAGCACTCCCCAAGCTTAACAAATTAGGCAAAGCCGATTTATGGGTCAAAGCTCGCAACAAAGCCCGTCGCAATGCCGAGAAAGAAGCAAAAGAGCTCCTCAATATCTACAGTAAACGTGCACGCGCACAAGGGTTCACTTACACACCGGACACCGCATGGCAACATGAGATGGAAGCACAATTTCCATTTGTCGAAACCGAAGATCAACTCCGTGTGATTCAAGAGGTGAAAGCGGATATGGAGAGCTCTATGCCGATGGATCGTCTGATTTGCGGTGACGTCGGATTTGGGAAAACCGAAGTAGCCCTACGTGCGGCATTCAAAGCGGTCCAAGATGGTAAACAAGTCGCAATCCTAGTCCCGACGACCGTCCTCGCGCAACAACATTATCAGAATTTCAGTTCGCGGTTGGAGTCATTCCCAGTCGTTGTCGAGATGCTCTCGCGCTTCCGCACCAAAGCACAACAAGACGATATTGCCCGTCGTCTCGAAAATGGCGAAGTAGATATTATCATCGGCACACATCGCTTGTTCTCAAAAGATATCGCCATAAAAGACTTAGGTCTGATTATCATTGACGAGGAGCAACGCTTTGGAGTCAAACATAAAGAACACTTCAAGAAATTACGTGCCACAGTCGATATTTTAACACTCACTGCTACACCCATTCCGCGCACACTGTTCATGAGTCTGAGCGGTATCCGCGACATCAGCATGATTCAAACCCCACCGGAAGAACGACTTCCTGTGATTACGCATGTCGGATCATGGGATGATAAACTGGCTCGCCTCGCAATCATGCGTGAATTAGAACGCGGTGGACAGGTTTTTGTCGTCCATAATCGTGTCAAAACAATTCATGTTGCCAAAGCCGAAATCGAACGAATTGTACCCGAAGTAAATGTTATCACAGCTCATGGTCAAATGTCCCCTCGCTCACTAGAAAATGTCTTTACAGCCTTTGAGCGGGGTGAATACGACGTTCTCATTTCAACATCCATCATCGAAAACGGAATTGATATGCCTCGCGTCAACACACTTATCGTCGACCGTGCCGATTGGTTTGGCGTATCGCAGTTGTATCAGTTGCGAGGACGGGTTGGACGGTCAGCCCAACAAGCTTATGCTTATTTTTTCCATGCACCAGCAACCTTAACCGAAGAAGCGCGTCAACGCCTAGAAACACTCGCAGAAAACACCCAGCTTGGCGCCGGCTTCCAGATTGCGATCCGCGACCTTGAGATACGGGGTAGTGGCGATATTCTTAGTATGCACCAATCCGGTCATATTGATAGCGTTGGCCTCCACTTGTATACCGAGATGCTTCAACAAGCCATCAAAGATCAAAAAGGTGACCCAACCCTCAGTAACGCGCCTGCATCAGCCCGTGAACGCATCGTCATTGACTTACCATTACCAGCATATATTCCGACTGATTGGATACCCGAAATGGCATTACGCCTACAACTGTATCGCCGTATCGGTAATCTGCAGAATCCCGAGGAAATCGAAACGATCAAACACGAGCTAATTGATCGTTTCGGGCAATTACCCAATGCTGTTGAAGGGCTGCTGTATCAAATTGAGGTCAAATTACGCGCACAAGCGATTAATGCCACCCATGTCATCATGCCGCGTGGACATGTCCTCATTAAATTGCCGTATCTAGCCAGCATTGACCGCGATGCCCTCGCCCTAGAACTCGGCGATAATGTTGATGTTACGCGGACGGAGGTACAACTTCTCGCTGAGGAAGACATCTGGCAATGGCGACTGATCGACATTCTAAATCAGCTACGCGAAGGCATCCAACTTGAAACCGTCACCTAAGTGCCTGTACAATCAGAGCGTTTTTACGCTCGGGGAATAGGCACTTATGGCAAAATCGACGCAATCTATCTGGGTGACGCTAACCATAGTCGCCCTTACTATCGTCATCACATTCATCCATCTCAGTATGTACGGTGGACGCAACTATCGTGAAGATGAAGTCAATTCTATTCATGGCGCACTGACCAAAGATCCTGCTGGAATCGTCGAATGGATGTCTACCGATTTACATCCCCCCGGATGGCGATTATTTGCCGATTTTTGGGTGGATACGTTCGGCACGGATGAAACAATTGTGCGTTGGTCGTCAAATCTGCTGAATATGTTAACCTTTGCGTTTTTGTTTCAGCTGGCTAAACAGCTCTTTGGGTGGCGCACGGGGGTCTTCGCCATCATTATATTGGGGTTATATGCCGTCCCCGCCAATGCCATGAATGAACTCCGCCCCTACCCAATGCTCATTATGTTGAGTGTGGCTTTACACCTAGTTTTCTACCGTTGGATACAAAAGCCCGACGGTAAACTCATGGTTGCATATGTCGCATTAGGTATCGCGACACTGTACACACATTTTTTTGGGGTATTTATCTTCGCATCACATGTCGTCTTCGCCCTAATATTTCTGAAGTGGCATCCACACCATTGGTTTAATACCTTTGTGATGTGGATATGTATTGGCTTATCGTTCCTCGGCTGGATTTTGCCGTTTTTGCATACCATTACTGTGCCCTTTCGTGGAGGTATCTATTACGCCTTACCGGAGGGACTTGTCGGCATCCAACTCCTCATTAATCGCCTTGATTTTGACCCAATTCAAATCGGTTACTTCTTGTTGTTATTTGGTCTATTCGCACCGATGTTGGCTAAACACCCAATTAAGTCAACTTCGCTACGCTTTAAGCGGTATACATTTTTTTCTTATCCAGCGACGTTGCTAGTCGCCATCATAGTTATCGCCTTAATAGCCAACACAATTGTCAGCAGCCTCACCGCCCGCAACATGCTCATTATCACACCAATTCTTGCTTTGCTGATGGCATACGGTTTGCGTCTACTGCCTATTCAAGCAGCGATTATTTTAGTCGGCATTCTGTTTATTGACGCGCCACAACAGTTACCAACACAAACATCCAATGCACCCTACCGCGAAATAATTGCATTTGTAGATGAAAGCTACATATCAGATAGTACATTACTGACCGAGTTTTCTGAGGGATGGCGATGGCTCACACCATCAGCATATGTGTTTATGGATTTCACACCAGACAACATGTCCAAACAACGGATGGTACATATTGTAGATCCCGATGAAGATGTATATCTTGCAGGGAATTTCCCCGAATTACTTGTTAATGTGCATCAGCATAAGATCAATCCAGAAAAGTTAGAAACTGTTGTACCGCACACATCACAACTGTGGCACTTGCAACAAGGTGGCGGAACAACCGAACACTACGACATTATCCAAGGCTGGCTCCAAGACAACTACACAATGCTCCGTACCATCATATGGGATGAGCCTTATGTGACCTCTTACACTCTGACTGAATATGCGCGTGTTCCAGACAATGCCAATCTGACATTATCCGCCGATAACACGCTTAATCTCTACTCATGGCTACTCAACGATTCAGTAGAGGTCAACGCCTGTCAAACTATCCAAGTCGAAAGTTGGTGGCAGACCGAATTTGCAACAGAAAATCCGCTCCAACTCCAACTCATTCTCGCAGACGATAATGGACAGGTCGCTATCGGTGAAAACTTCCCATCTAGTGTCTTCACCACCGACTGGCAAACAGACACTTACTATCGTGATCATACCCCACTTACCATCCCATGCGACATCAGCGCAGGAAGCTACAATCTTTTGCTCGGCGTAAAAGATAGTATAACCGGAGACTCACTATCGTTGACGTACCCAGATGGTGGCGAAATTGGCACATTATATTATTTAACGACACTCAATACACAGGGGAGCTAATCAATGACTACGATAATTACTGATTTACAAGCTGTACTTAAAACAACAATCCCACGGTGGTATCAACTTACAGAAAATTTCTCTGATGACATGTTACGTCGGCAACCACAAACTGGCGAGTGGTGTGCATTAGAATGCTTGCTACACCTCATTGATGTCGAAAAATATGTTTTTCCAGCGCGCGTCAGAGCAATACTCGCAGGTGAAGATTTTGAAGCCTTTGACCCAATCGGGCAGGGTACCAAAATGACTGATACAATGTCACCTACAGCTTTAGTAGATGACTATAAAGCCCTCCGTGAAGACAGCATCGCGTTGGTTGCTAGCCTCAATCCAGATGATCTCAACAAACAAGCAAGCCACGCAGAACTCGGTGTTGTGACCTTAGAAAATCTCTTGAATGAATGGGGAGGACACGACCTCATGCACATCGTCCAAGCCGAACGAGCAATCATGCAACCATTTATAGACGGTAGTGGTGCATGGAAGCCATACTTCGCTGATCATGATGTTAATGCCTAGAGCAAATCCATGAGTAGATATAAAAGTCGAGCTATCATGTTCGACCTTATAAGATAAGCATTTAATCTTTCACAACATCCGAAAATGTCGCATTGGTCACCTCTTGCAATCTATCCAATTCAATCGGGAAAATTGCCTGTGATGACCCACCTGCCGCATATACTATCTCATAACGTTTCAACATATCATCCATATAGATGTCAAAACCACTCTGGCGATGCCCAATTGGCGGTACACCACCAGGGGCATAACCTAGAATCTCAATACATTGCTCTGCAGTCATCATACGAACTTTCTTACGTCCAACCTCAAGTAATGTTGCCAATTTACGATCATCAACTGTTTGATCACCACTTGCCAAAACCAGAATAGGGCGCTCCTTGTTAATCATAAATCCGAGACTTTTTACAATCTGCCCGAGCTCACACCCAATATTATCGGCGGCTTGTTGCGACGTAGCTGTCGAATTCTCAAATATCGTGATTTTAATATCAAGTTGTACATCATTTAATGCTTGTTCAACATCATCAGGTATCATCGGTTCTAACATCATTCCGCCTTTATATTGAATAAATTCATCTTTAGCTTAGATTATATCTTCACAAATGACAGTGTAGGTGTAGAATCATATCGTTTCAATTCTAAAAGAGAAATCGAGATTGTTTTGACAGAACAACCAGAAAAAATGCATCAGTCGCTCACACAGACACCACTCGACGATCACTATCAAAAAATGAGTCCCGGCAGAAATAAAGATTTTCGGACATTTTCTGTTGCGTCTAAAATGTTGGATATAGCAGGGAAAAACGCCGGAAAAATCATTGATATTGGATGTGGTTTTGGTATTTTAGTAGCGATGGGACAACAGCGCGGTAAGGATATTATTGGGTTAGATACGAGTGCGAGTATGATCGAGGGTAGTCGAGATTATCTTCGCTCGCAAAATATCGACCCTGAAAAAGTACAACTCATTACTGCTGAAGAACTCATTGAGCAAGAAAAGACATTTGATGTTGTCATTATGATTGATGTCCTCGAGCATATTGATGACCCACGTGGTTTTCTTAAACTGGTCGAAGAATTACTCAATCCCGGTGGTCGTCTCATCTTATCCGTCCCAGCACATGCCGAATTCTATGATTCACGCGATGAGATGCTAGGACACTTTCTAAGATATGAAGAAGAGTCACTTCTGGAAGATTTAAGTGTTACCAATCTCAAAATGACAGATCTACACTACTGGAATTTTCTTGGTTGGATTGAACGTAAAGTCAGAATGCGTTTATTTCCTAAGGTAGATACTGCTGACCAATACGAGTTTCGATACTCACGTAGTATCTTCAACCGTGTGTTAAACCGAACACTACGTGCCTACTTTTTCCTCATCGAAAACCGTATCCGTCCCATTAACGGGCTAACACTCATTCTTGTTGCCGAGAAAGATAAATAAAAGTTGCATCGTATCCTCATTTATCAGTACAATGTAAAAAATTTAGCTGATAAATGAGGTTATTAATATGCAAGTTGATGTAAATTTCTTCCAAGAAAATGGGTATCTGGTTGTTTCTGGATTATTTTCTGATGAAGAAGTTCAGGGCTATATCGACCACTTCATGCACATGCGCCACAATGGAACATACCCCGGCGATTTCAGTGGTGTTGATTTAACCAGTACAGATCCGCTCAAAAAATATCCACGCCTCATCCATATGCACCGTTGGGATCAAATCAGTCTTGATTGGATGCTAGATAAACGGTTGGGGAATGTATTCCAGCAACTACTTGGCGATACGCCGCTTGCTGTTCAGACAATGCTATACTTCAAACCAGCAGGGGCACGCGGACAAGCCTTACATCAAGATCAATATTATCTGCGCGTTCAACCTGGTACGTGCATCGCAGCATGGATGGCATTAGATAACTGTGATGAAGAAAATGGCTGTCTGCAAGTTGTACCCGGTACACATGATCTCCCACTCCTCTGCCCAACGGAAGCAGATACAGTTGAGAGCTTTACAGATGTGACCGTGCCACTATCCGAAGATATGAAACCTTCACCAGTAATTATGAAAGCCGGAGATGTGCTATTCTTCAATGGACAACTCATTCATGGTAGTTTCCCCAATCGCACTGAAGATTCTTTCCGACGCTCATTAATTGGTCATTACATCATGGCAGAAGCACAAGAAGTTGCTAAATTCTATCATCCAGTGCTCCATTTTGACGGACGCGAAGTCGAACTTGAGGTCGGTGAAGGCGGCAGCCAATGTGGTGTTTGGGTCGAAAAAGATGGTACACCAGTCCTCGAAATGATTAACCGTCCAGATTAAAAAACACCTATGAAAACAACACTTAATCAAACCATAGTCGAATTACAACAGGGTGACATCACTAAACAAGTTGTTGATGCAATTGTCAATGCGGCAAATACATCACTTCTAGGCGGAGGTGGCGTCGACGGGGCAATCCACCGCGCGGCAGGTCGTGAACTTGTCGAAGAATGTATGACACTACGTGGATGTAACACAGGCGACGCAAAAATTACAAAAGGCTACAAATTACCAGCAAAACACATCATTCATGCAGTAGGACCAACTTATAGTAACCCAAATGCGCCGGATTTACTTTCCAGCGCATATAAGCGAAGCCTAGAAGTTGCAGTTGAAAACAATATTAAAACGCTTGCATTCCCAGCAATCAGTACAGGGATTTATGGTTACCCTATGGAAGAAGCAGCAACCATCACCCTAGGTACCATCTATGATTTTGTGCAAGATAACACAGTGATAGATCACATCGTGATTGTCTTGTTTACCGTAGATGCACTAGATATATTCGCAAGCGCATTTAAAACATTGCTAGATGAGTAGCTAGTTCAATTCTATTGTTTGCAAGGCAGCTAATGCTTGATGGAAGCACATAATACTATTTTCTGGTATTTGTGCTTCGATTTGGTCATCAAGGGACATTGCCAAAACCATAATCTTATCTTGTTCAACCTTGGCTTTTTCTGTTAAATAAATACGGACAGCCCGTCGATCATTCGGATCCGGTAGACGTTCGATATAACCTTTATCTTGCAACTTATCGAGGTTTGGTGTGAATGAAGTTGCCGCGCGTCCAACACCACTCGCTAATTGTGATGCGTGTTGACCATCTTCAGCAAATAACGCACGCAAAACATACCATTCAATCACTGACAAACCTAAATCTTGTATATGATTGCGAAATATCTGGTCAATATTGCGTAGCGCAATATCGAGATTACACCATACAGACCCATCAAATCGTAACATTGTCATCATCTTTTCGGTCATGAGATTATCCGTCTATTATTGTTAAAAGATTTGTGAAAAATTTAACTTAATAAAATCCTACTATTAGGATATATATTTGTATCCCCAAATAAAACGACAATACTCATATTTTCGATATGTGGAATATCACATTAAGTTAGGTATCTTAATTCATAAGACGATTAATCAAGATTGAAATAAGGTAATGCAATAAACAAGTGAGGTCACAACATTATGTCAGAAGTCAATTATGCGCCCTATTCCCATAATGAACGACTGTATCTACCAACCATCACAGCTCATCTCTTGAAACAAGCAGGGCTCAACACATCAATCACAATGGATGCAATTAGTGGTTTACATTTGAATGATGACAGCGCCAAAATTGCAAAATTAAATGAGCAATTACAAGATCTTATCATTGAATTAGATGCGACATCGGTTGCCAAAATCCAGTTGACATCACCCGAAGTAAAGTTCATTTTTTCGCATCGTGAGCATTCCAATTCAATGGCATACGTCTAGCCAGAAATAATCTTGCCACCTCGCCGTTTAAACAAGTCAGTTGGTTCTGCAAGGTGTGATTGTGGATGTTTTTGAGGAATTACACTAAGCAAAATGCGACGTTCTGCTACATCCATATAGTAGACCTTTAATGCCTGATCCTTTGGAAATTGTGCTTTACGTATCACATGATGATCAAAGCGAATGTGGTCACCACCAACACTAGTGAGCGTTGTTTTACGCCAGAACATCCATCGTGGATAAGTCTGCTCCGCATACAAAATACGATACATGAGCTTAACACGTGCAAACCGCATTGCGCGTAAGACAGTCATCGCAATAAATCCGATAACAATCAATAACACAATATAGCGTCCTGCAATCCCAAACCGTCCGACCAACAAAATCAAGGGGACTGAGAGCAACATTAAGGTCACAATCGGTTCAGTAACAAGCTCAAGCCATTGCCGCGATGATAATTTACCATTACGGTTGCGTAGAAAATCGTCTTTGAGGTTCTCAGTGATTATATCAGTGTTTAGTGTCATACCTTCACTATATCATTTAAGTGACTTCAGAGGCAATATCAATTCGCTTCTTCTTACCCGGCCGTAATTGTAAAAGAACAACACTACTGATAATCAGCAGAGCACCACCCCATTGTATCGGCAAAATTACCTCACCTAACAGAATCATTGCAGCTATCATTGATAACACAGGCTCCGCTGTACTGACCAATGAAGCCTGTGATGCTCCAATCTTCTGGATACCAAGGTTAACACCAAATACAGGCATGACAGTGCAGAAGATAGCAATCGCCAACATACTCAACCATGTGGTTAGGTTATCTGGTATCTGCATCCCACGAAATG
The DNA here is from genome assembly GCA_002428985.1 of Anaerolineales bacterium UBA6055. Classification (GTDB taxonomy): domain Bacteria; phylum Chloroflexota; class Anaerolineae; order Aggregatilineales; family Phototrophicaceae; genus UBA6055. The sequence goes on from DIYL01000002.1 coordinate 113,758, forward strand.
GAATAACAACTAGCAATGTACAGAGCGTACCAATCATCAAAAAAGCCGTCCCACGAAAGACATCGTCCATCCCGGACATAACACGTTTACTGACAATATAATATAATGCAACCACACCAGCATTAGCTAATGCAAAACCAACCCCAATCAGATCACCTGCACCTTCCGTCGAAAAATCAGGTACGGTCAACGCCACACCAATCAATGCCATAACCAGTGCTATCCATGCAATCCGTTGAATTTTCTCCCCCAAAAAGAAAGACATCACAACCACCATTGCTGGATAGGTATAAAACAAAACGACATATGTGCTAGCTGGTAAACGCTCTAAGCCAAAAAACGCGGTCAATGCAGCAAATGCAAAAATAAAACCCAATACCATAATTTGAGGCAGAGGAAGATGTTCTTTTTGCTTAGCAGATGATGTTTGCTGACGTAAGGTCACTAGAATCCATATAACAGGCACAGCAAAGATAAACCGCCACAATGCAATATCCATCGGTTCAAACGTAGAATTTGCATAAACTATCTTCACAAGGGTCGGCATAAATGCATACCCTGTTGCCGCTAATATAATCCAGAAAAAACCCGCGCGTTGATCGTTTGTCATATCATCTCAATTCAAAAAAGTTATATCTTTTAACTGTTGAAACGCAAGAATCTGCGATTGTCGGTATAGATTATCCCACTGCTGCCCCGCTTCTTCCATCGCAACTGAGCGCAGAATTTCGTAACGCAAACGTAAACGAATCAGCGGAATAATAGCTTGTAAATCATAAAATGGTACAGGATTAATCTGAAGATAGTGATACAGAAAACCTAAAGATTTATATGCGTCGAATCTAAAGCCAGTGTGGCAGATTTCCCACATTGCCCACGCAATCTCATAGATTATTGCACCATAGGCACACTCATCCCAATCAATAATGCCGACAATACCGCCATTTCTACACAATATGTTACCCCGATAGTAGTCGCCGTGCATCATACCCATTTGTAAATCATCACGTTCCACAAACTCGTTATACCACGCATCAAGATCATCGTCTTGTATATATTTGGGATTAGCTTGTTTCGGTATATCAGTTGGTTTGGTGGCTCTAGAGACAGGGCGTTGTTGATCATTCGATAAATTATTTGGCATGCGGTGAATCCGTGCGAGGGTTTGTGCAGCTTGCCAGCGCAATGCAGGCTGTTCAGTATCCATTATCTCACCTTCAATGAAGGGAAAGACCAGCACAATTCGCTCATTGTATACGACAAACATCTTCCCGCTGTATGTTTGAATTGGCGCAATAACTTCTGATACAGAGACTGCACAACGGCTTACATAATCATATATCCAGCGAATTTCTGCCTCGCTCCGCCATGCCGGACAAATTCTGATCACAATCTCCCCAATACGCCAAACATCACATTCATATCCACCTGTCAGTCTGATTGGAGCATGTGTAAGGTCTAATGGGTAGTTTTGAGCTAATACGTTCAGTAAATCGGATGAGAGGGTTTCTACCATGAAATCAACTATCAACTCAATGTAATAAAATAGAGGTAGAGCAATTTGCCCTACCTCTACATCATATCAAGTTTTGAGTGGCTGTTTACTGTCAATTAGACAAGACTAACCATACTCACAAGATTTGTTGCTAATGGGTAGAAAATCCCAAATACGATAACACCGGCCAATGAGAGATTGATCGCCCATTTGACATATGGTGTTTCCAAAGGTGGGACAGGACCATCACCATTATCTCGTAGGTACATATTCACAACCACACGCATATAGTAGAATGCACTCGCAACACTTGTTAGAACACCGATAACTGCCAATCCGAACAAGCCAGCTTGTACTGCCGATGAGAACACCAGCAATTTCCCGACAAATCCAGCGGTCAACGGAATCCCTGTCAAGCTTAACATAAAGACCGTCATTGCCATTGCTAGCGCAGGACGAGATTTAGCCAACCCGATTAAGTCGTCAAGGTCAACACCTGTGCCGTCTTCATTTTCGAGTGCCATCACAACAGCAAATGCACCAAGGTTAGTGAACATATACGCCAGCATATAAATCAACGCACCTTGTGTTGCTGCATTCGCTACACCTGTTGTACCTGCTGCCGCAACAGCAATTAAGATGTAACCAGCATGTGCGATGGATGAATAAGCTAGTAGGCGTTTCATATTTTTCTGAGCGATCGCGACAAAATTACCGAGGATCAAGGTGACAATCGCGACAGCAGATAGTGTTGCTTGCCATGCTGCCGGATCTCCTTCATTCAATGCGAAGATCGACAAACCAGTGACCATGACACGGAACAATGCCGCAAACCCACCGATTTTAGCTGTCACACTCATAAACGCAGTAACAGGCGTTGGTGCACCTTCATAAACATCAGGTGTCCACATATGGAAGGGAACAACTGCAACTTTAAAGCCGAGACCGACAAAGAGTAGCGCTGTACCGACCAATAAGTAGAATGTCGCCGATGACGCTGTACCAACAACACTACTTGCCATTTCAAAAATTTCAGGAATATTGGTTGTACCGGTTGCACCATAAATCATTGCCGAGCCATACACAAGGAACGCACTCGAAAATGCACCGAGGATGAAGTATTTCATACCACTTTCTTCGGATTTCATTGCAAGATCGCTACCGTCACGGTTAATCGCGCGGAATGCGGCCATAATATATAGTGGAATACTCAACAACTCGAGCGCAACAAACACGACGACAAGGTCGTTTGCACCAACCATAAACATCGCCCCTGCGGACGAAATTAAAGTCAGAACATAAAACTCACCGCGATGGATGTCTGCCCGATTGAGATAATCCCAACTGAGCAAAATAGAGATCAATGCTGCAATTAAGATCACCGCATTTAAAAATCCAGTAAACGCATCCGCAACGAACATGCCATATAGGGCAACCTGTTGTCCCTCAGCCGGAGAATATACAAACAGGTTCACTACAAAACTCACACCGATACCGATACATGCCGCGATCGGTGTCCAGTTTTTGCGCTCTTCCGGGATAAACAAGTCAAACAGAACCAGAATCAATGTTCCGAAGACCAGCATGACCCCCGGCAAGGTCGAGCCTAAATTGGAGTTTGCAAGAAACTCTGCGATAGTTGGTGCTTCAAACATGATGTCTCCTAAGGAATGAACATCGCTACGATGCTATCCACCGAAACGTCCAGCATATTAAAGAACACAATCGGTTGGATACCCATCCAGATAATCATAATCAAAATCGGGATAAACGCCGCGATTTCGTTCCATTTAAGTTTATAATCTTCTTCGTTCTTCAACGGATTTGTATGGTCACCCATGAAAACATGTTGGAACATCTTCAATAGGTAAACTGCCGCCAAAATCACACCGAGTGTACCGAATAGGGTGAAGAAGAATCCAAGATAGTCACTGCCCAATGAACCCAACAGAATTGTGAATTCACCGACAAAGCCGTTCAGACCTGGTAGACCCATACTACTGAGGGCAACAACTAGACTGATCGCACCGAACAATGGCATGACTTTCCAGATACCACCATACTTGTCCATCTCTTTTGTATGCCAGCGTTCGTACAACATACCAACAATCAAGAAGAGACCACCAGTGCTGATACCGTGGTTCACCATCTGCAAGGTCGCACCTTGCAAACCTTGTGAATTGAGTGCAAAGATACCGAGGACAACAAAGCCAAGGTGAGACACTGAAGAGTATGCAACCAACTTTTTAACATTATCTTGCGCATAGCTAACCCATGCACCGTAGATAATACCGATCACACCCAGTGCTGCAACTGTCGGTGCCCACGCTACCGCTGCATCAGGGAATAGCGTTAGGTTGAAGCGTACAATACCATATGTACCCATCTTCAGCAAAACACCTGCCAAGATAACAGAGCCAGCCGTCGGAGCTTGAACGTGTGCATCCGGCAACCAACTGTGGAATGGGAAAATAGGCACTTTAATCGCAAATGCAATTAGGAAACCAAGGAACAAGAAGCTCTGTACTGAGGTAAACAAGAAACCAGGTTCAACCAGTTCGCCTTCTTCATTCTCAACAGGTTCTTGAGCAGTTTGATCCCAGTAATTACCGTCGCCTTCATATGTCTGCACCATTTCGATGACACCAACATCGCCACCAGCGCTGTAGGTGCTGAATGTACCTGTGGTGTTACCGACATACAAGATCGCAATCAGCATCAAGATGGAACCAGCCATCGTATATAGGAAGAACTTCACAGCCGCATAAATACGTTGTTCCGCACCCCAGATACCGATTAAGAAGTACATCGGGACAAGTGTAATTTCCCAGAAGATATAGAAGACAATCAAATCATGAACAACAAACACACCAATCATCGCCCATTCCAGCAACATCAAGAAGATGTAGTAGAGCTTTTCGCGTCCACGTTCTTCAAAAATGTTACTGCCAAACGAAGCAAGAATCGCGATCGGCATAATGAAGGTTGTCAACAAAACGAGTAACATACTAATGCCGTCAACACCAACAAAATAGCTGATGTTGATCGCCATATCCCCAATTGAGACTTCTGCCCATGTATTCTTCTGAACCATTTGCAATTCAGCCACACTTGGATCGAAGTTCACCCACATGAGGACGGAGGCGACAAATGCCACAATGCTTGTGCCAAATGCCACCCACTTGATGTTATTTTTCTGTGTTTCACCATTCATGAACATCATGATGGTGAGACCAATCATAGGAATGAATAAAGTAATTGTAGTAAGCGAGAGTCCAGTTATGTCCATAGGACGTTGTTCTCCTTAAGAGCCACTCTGGAGTAAAGTCTGAATAAACGGCAACAGCATCAAAGCGACCACTGCAACCACACCAATAAACAATACAACTGCGTACATGCGAACATTACCTGTCTGGAGACCACGCATCCACATTGCGGCGCGTTGTACCAACCAACCGACACCATTCACAATACCGTCAATCAAGCCGACATCAAACGGTTGACTGAGTAGTCTGGAAATAGCATCAAATCCACGTTTAATCACACGATCATGGAAGTAATCATGCAAGAAGTCCCAATCAACACGGTCTGCCATAAATGCCGATAATTTGTTGAACGGATTCTCGATAAAGCGGAAGTAAATTTCATCCCAATACAGACGAGCACTTGCTAGTCGGAATATTTGACGGGTTGAAGCGTTTGCTTCCAATTGATCCTGATTACCGTTAACCAAGCCTTTGCCCTTGTAGATATTATGTGCAATGTAAATCGCACCAAAACCAAGAGCAAGCGCCAGCCCTGCAATCAAGATATTAAAGTCCAGCGTGTGACCGCGTGACACAGTTATCAAACTATGTTCAAGGAAGTGCTTGAACTCATAGGTTTCGTAGATACTAGAGAAAAGTGGTGTTCCAGTAGGAACGTTAACGAAACCGATGATCGTGGTAAAGATCGCTAGAACGATAAGCGGGAACAACATTGCACCATTACTTTCTGGAGCATGTTCTGCCGCTTCACTGCGTGGTTCATCAAAGAAGACCAACACAATTTGTCGCCACATATAGAAGGCGGTAAAGCCTGCTGCGATCAGCAAAATACCAAATGCAATCCAACCTTGTGGTAAGCCTTCGACTAAGCCGACATACCAGCTATCCAACAAGATTTCATCTTTAGACCAGAACCCGGCAAATGGGAAGATACCCGCCAATGCCAGCGTACCAATCAGATATGTGATAAAGGTAATCGGCATTTTCTTGCGTAGACCACCCATGTTTCGCATATCTTGCGGATCAAAATCGTCGTCATGATGATCATCGTGATGGTCGTCATCATCACCGTGTCCATGACCATGCGCATGTATATGATGATGCCCATGTTCGACACCATGAATGACAGACCCACTACCGAGGAACAAGAGTGCTTTAAAGACAGCGTGTGTAACAAGGTGGAACATTGCCGCGACATATGCGCCAACACCAACAGCCGCAACCATAAAGCCCAATTGCGAGATGGTTGAGTACGCGAGGACACGTTTAATATCCCACTGTCCCATTGCAATATAACCTGCCATGATCGCCGTACTAGCACCAACTAGGGTAATGACCATACCAATGATATAGCCTGCGTGATTAAGTTCCCAGAGGAACACACTAGAGCGAACCATCATATAGACACCAGCCGTCACCATTGTCGCCGCGTGAATCAACGCACTAACAGGGGTAGGACCAGCCATCGCGTCTGGCAGCCAGACGAACAATGGAATCTGTGCAGATTTACCGGTTACACCGATAAGCATAAATAGGGCAATCAAGAAGATGACATCATCAAACAGAAGTTCGAATGAACCAAAGTCAACTGTTTCACCTGTGCCAAACCGTTCTACAGTCTGACCAAATACGCCCAAGAATTCAACATCAAAGCGTGAGTTGTCACAGTAAATCGCGCGATCATCGCTTGCGAGTGGGTTGCCCTCACCATGATCGTCACCGTATTCATCTCCACCGTGACCATCATCACTATGTGCTACACAAACATAGCTCTTGCCATGTTTTTCATCTTCGCCATGAGACTCATCACCTGTGCTGGCAACTGCATCACCCTCTTCAGAGTGATCATCGCCTTCTTCACCTTCGATGACAGCTTGTTTTTGCTCACCACGGTCATCAGCACTTTGTTCGCCTTCGCTGTGGTCAGCATCTTCAGCACTGTGATCATCGCCATGATCAGCATCTTCTTTATGTTCTTCCAAGCCATTGTGTTCACGCCATTCAACCAAATATTTTGCTTCGGTATTTGGCAGTTCACCAGCTTTAAAGAAGTCGAGTGTACCGAATGTCCAGAAAATTAGGAAAATCGCCATTAAAAGTCCAAAGTCACCAATACGGTTGACGATGAACGCTTTACGAGCGGCATTACTATTTTTCCAGCCTTCAGGTGCTTTCTTATCCCACCAGAAACCGATGAGTAAGTAGGAACAGAGCCCCACACCTTCCCAACCAACGAAAAGCATTAGGAAGTTGTTTGCGGTAACTAATGTCAACATAAACGCGAGGAACATATTTAAGTAGGCGAAGAAGCGATAGAACCACTTATCACCGTGCATATAACCACGCGCATACAAATGAATCAACGACCCAACACCCGTTACAACCAGCATCATCGTAACGCTGACAGAGTCAACACGAAGTTGCCATGGGATGTCTAACCCGATTGATTCAATACGTAACCAGCCATCAAAGAAGGGCGGATTTACAACCGCCGAGCCACCATCTGTGCCGGTAACGTAGGTCAACAAGACTAATGAAATTAAAAACGATAAGATAGCGGCTGACGAGCCAATATAGCCCGACCATTTCTCCCCAAGTTTTGCACCAAGGAAGAAGTTAATGAACGCCCCTATCGAGGGTATTAATATGACTAAGGGTACTAAAAGTGGTAAATTTTCCATACCTTAAGAGCCTCTTCCGACGGCAAATTTAACCTTCCATCTGGCTTAATTCGTCAATATTGATGCTTTGTCGCTCACGGAATATGTTTACGATCAACGCCAGCCCGATAGCAACTTCTGCTGCGGCAACTGTCATCACAAAAAATACAAAGATGTGACCGTTAATCTGCTGCCATTGATGAGCAAATGCCACCAATGCGATATTCGCAGAGTTCAACATCAATTCGACGGACATAAAGACCAAGATAGCATTACGACGCAGGAGGACACCCATTGTCCCCATCAAAAACAATACCATGCTTAACATGATATAAGGTTCGGTGCCGATTGAGCTAATCATTAAGCTAATCTCCCCTTCGGCTACTTAGATTCGGGGTCATCATCATCAGACCCTTCAGTTAACTTCGCTAGATATTCGCCACGCAACACATCAGAGCCTGTTTGCTGAGATAGTACACTCACCAATGGGCGACTGACGCGACGACGACGATTCACACGACGACGTTCTTGTTGTGCAAGCGCATCAGGACGTGCCAAAACAATTACACCAATCAGCGCGACCAGTAGCAACATACCAACCAATTGGACTGGAAGCAGATATTCAATGAACAATACCTGACCAATCGCTTCTGGGCTACCAAATGCTGGGCTACCGACTGCACCATAAACTGCAGCACGATAAACAGGTACACCACCCAACTGACCGGGTTCTTCTACCAGTACACGTGTTTCCACAACACCACGGTCCGCTTCATAATTTGGAATATTCCGCATGACATCGTTTTCTGCATCGACGAGAGCAAGGTTGTATGTACCTTCATCAAGATCAATGGTTGTGGTATCGCCAAATGGCACAGCATCGATTAATACACGATGTGGAATAAGGGAACTACATGCATCATCTTCACACAATGTTTGTAGCGCACTATATTGACCAACATCAATTAACGAAACGGTTTGATCTGCAACACCATTAAACAACTTCAAACGCATTGCACCCATTTCAGTCGGGCTGAGATCATCCTCAAGCAACAAGACTTCAATGATACCGTCGATTGATTCGTTAAGAACAAAAGACTGCGCCGAGTTAGGTTCTAGTGTTAATGTTTCGCTATAAATTGGTGTCGTTTCATAACTACCATCACTGACAGTTACGTTGATCGTGTATTCACCCGATTCTACTTCAACATATTCACGGAATTCTTCACGATCATCATTGTAAAGAACACCTTCTATTGACACGGGCTCACCCGTTTCATCATCAGAAGACAATGTAAGGGAAGCCGAAACTGATGTTTCGAGCGGGACATCAAATCCACCTTCAACGACTGTGAAGGTTTCGCCTTGTCCACCAGGAACAGCATTAATCACCCGTACCAGAGATGTACCAATACGTGGGTTTAGTCCATCATCATCTAGCAAATCCGATGCAATCGGAAAGCCGACAATCACCAACACTAAACCCGCAACACCTGCACCAGCTAACGTCAGCCAACGCATGTTACCAGATCTATCTGTTGTGATCTCTGCACCGAGCAACATGATAACAAACAAGAATAAGACCATAATCGCGCCTGCGTAGACAGCCACCTGCACCATTGCTAAGAACGGCGCATCTAGCATCAAATACAGGAACGCAACACAGCCAAAATTCACGATTAAAAATAACGCGCTATGTACCGCGTTTTTACTTTGCAACATAGCAAATGCAGCTAATATTGCTACAGTGCTAATAAACAGGAACAACAAGTCCATAGAACCTATTCCTATTGGGTCATGCCATAAATGAGTTTGTGCAGTTTAACACAAATGCCATCATTGTTCAAATGCAAAACCTACAATTTTTATTGGTAATTCTAATGTTTCTAAGTAATTGTGAGATTTATCACGATCCAAAAGCACAAAAAAGAATCGTGTTTAAAGAACAATCATGTATCCCCGTCTAGTGCCACAGTTTTTACTTATCGTAGAGGATGATTTGTAGCCATCCTCTACAGCACCGATGTAACAGTCACCCTAGCCTGTTACCCACAAAAAACATGCCCGAAAGCATGTTTTTAAAATCACCTAAACTATAGTCTAGTTCGGATCTTCCATCTCAGGGATTGAACGGGTATAAACACCGGGTTCAACCTCTCGTGGCGTTCCTTCTTTACCTTCCAACGGCGGATCAATCAACATATCTTTGGTATAGATTGAGTCCCGACGATCGGTAAAGCTCAACTGGTGCTCATGCCCCAACTGAATCGCCTGTGTTGGACAAGCATCTTCACAGTATCCACAGAAAATACAACGCAACATGTTAATTTCATAGGTTTTTGCGTAGCGTTCACCAGGGCTATAACGTTCTTCATCAGTGTTTTCTGCCGCTTCAACCCAAATAGCATCTGCCGGACATGCTGCCGCACACAGTGAGCAACCAATACACTTTTCTAAACCGTTTTCATAACGGCGCAAGTGATGGCGACCTTTGTAGCGTTCTTGAAACTTCTGCACCTGTTCTGGGTATTGAATCGTCACAGGCTCTTCGAGAAGATGCTTGAAGGTTGTTGCAAAACCTTTAATTACATTCATAAAACAGCAACCTTTTTTCTACTCACGTTCACATACATTAATCATAAAATAGGTACACCGAAATGTACCTATCAATTATATCTAATCTAATCGCCACCACTGGTTGTTGTGATAGCGGTCTCATTACTTTCTAATGCACGGTCTTCTTCTGGGGTACGCCCAAAGCTAGCTAGACCTTCTAGAGCTCGAATGTTGAAGTTGATAAATGCCACCGGAATTGCAACTAACAACCCAACAAGATGTACCAGTGCCCATGTGATACCATTGCGTTCTCCGGTATACCATGGATCGTCTTCCAGTGGAATTGCTTCTTGGCTAGCTTCATCAGCACCCATACGGCGTAAAGCAATCACACCAACACCGAGGACAACAACGAAAACAACACCTGAAATAATCGGATAAGCTGCACCACCGAGTACATCACCAACAACTACCGAGACAGCCGTCCATGCAACTGCTAGTAATGCCAGTGGAATCATAACTTTCCAACCAAATTGCATCAAACGATCATAGCGGATACGTGGCAATGTCGCGCGAACCCAGATCATACCGCATAAGAACAAGACAACTTTACCGAGGAAGATGACTGGTGCGAGGATCGGTGTGCCATCCATTGGCCAAAGATGATAGCCACCGAAGAATGTTGCTGCTGCGATAAAGCTCACCGCAATCATACCAATGTATTCTGCCATCATAAACAGCGCAAACTTCATACCACTATATTCAGTCATATAGCCCTGTGTTAATTCCTGTTCAGCCTCTGTCAAGTCAAATGGTGCACGACTCACCTCAGCTAACAATGCAATCAACAGAATTGCCGCAGCCAACGGGTTTTGGAATACAAGCCAATCCCAGATGTTACGTTGCGCATCAATAATATCGCCAAATGCCATACTACCAACGATCATCACAGGAACAGCCAACGCCAGACCCATGCTTAATTCGTAGCTGATCATCTGAGCGGATGCACGAAGCGCACCCAACATTGCATACTTATTGTCGCTCGACCAACCCGCTAATACGACACCATAGGTAGCGAGACTGGTAATTGCGATAACCCACAAGATACCAACATTAGAATCAACGAGCCCCTGCGGTACTTGGAACCAAATATCGCCAAGTCCCGGTGCAAACCAAGGCAGAACCAAATCAGGTCCCATCGGAATCACTGCCGCAACCAACAAGACGGGTATCACCTTAAGCATTGGCGCTATTCGATACACCCACTTATCTGCCCCGGAAGGCATCAGGTCTTCTTTAAACACCAGCTTGACACCATCAGCCGCAGGTTGCAAGAATCCGCCCGGGCCAACGCGATTCGGACCAACACGCGCTTGTAAGAATGCCAACAAACGACGTTCTAGCAATGTTGTATAAGCAAATCCGGTTACAATCACAAATGCGAAGCCACCCGCAAAGATGATTGGCCATACAGCTGAACAGCCTGCATGATCTTCACATTGTGTCAAATTTTGAACACGGGATTCGGGGCTTAACAACATCCCAATCGCGCCTTCACGACCATTCAGATTGCCAACTTCATCAAAACCAATCCACGCAGCAATTGAACCCAGATTAGTCACAATCAAGAGCAAGGTAATGGCAACAACTGCCAATGCACCTACCCCGATGCCGATTTTCTGTCCTTGACTCAAATTCATTACACTAAAACTCCTTAGTCACCGGAGGCAACTGTTTCTGCTACCTTGCTAAGTGTACCTGTTGTAATTACCATTGGTGTTGCTGTTTGTGTCAAGTGGCGGGGTAATGCTACCGCTCCTTGATCAATTGCATCACTTACATTTGCACGTACATTCACAGATGTACCACCAGCTGTTACCTCAACCACATCACCTTGGCTAATCCCCTTGGCTTCTGCATCTGCACTGTTGATTACAACATATGGTGCAAGCACACGCGGTTCAACTAATAATGATGGACGGAAATTACGTTGGCGATTATACAATCTTGTGGTCGGAATCACCACTAATTCGTCACTATCTGCCTTAACTGCTGCAGGAATATCAACTTTCTCAGCTTTTACATCGCCATTATCGGCAACTGTTGGAATCTGCATACCAACACCGCCCTTATTATCGTAAGCCGTACCACCATAGTACAAATCTTTACCGCCGACATCAGGGAATTGGCGCTCAACTTTAGCAAGTGCTTTATAGCGCATACCATCAAATACTTGGATATTCTTAGTGATATCAAGCATTACAGCGGCTGCTGATGGTTTCAAACGTCCCATATCCAATTGTTGGCGTAAGCTACCGAATGCTTTCCAAGCAGGCAATGAATCGCCCATTGGACCTTGTGCAGTATAGAAACGTTGAACACGCCGTTCACCATTTACGAATGTACCATCGCGTTCCGCAAATGTTTGAATCGGAAGCATAAAGTCGGAAACATCTGCAGTGTTGTCTGCAAAGAAGTTCGCATAAATTACGGTTTCAACTTGATCAAGCCATTCTTGTGCAGTTGGATCATCATCAAGCAATTCAGCTTGCGCCACAATCAAGACTTTTGGCGGATTCGCAACGATGTCCATTGTTGCTTGTGGAGTATAACCGAGATAATACTGTCCCATGCCATTAGCACCGGGTAATGTCGAAAGCAAGCCATTATTTGCTTTGCCAACATGTCCACTTTCGATCAAGAAGTTAGCAGCAGCTTGTGCGAGTGCAGTGCTACCATCTAGTGTCAGACCTTCTGCACCTGTAACAATGATAAGATTTTCAGCACCGGCCAATCTCTCAGCAATTTCTTTATAGTCTTTCTTGAGGTTCGCCATGACTGACACAGCATCTCCGGCAGCATAGCGGATCGCATCACCAATAACGACCTTATCGTTACGCGCACCTTCAATCGCAAAGTCTTCTAAGCGCGTGTGGCGGGCATTAGCAACAACCAAGTAAGCACCACGATCTTGTGCTAGTTTTAGACGCAAACGCCAGATAGGAACTTCTTCTTCGAGGTCACTTGCAATGACGAGAATCGCATCACCTTTGCCGAGTTCGGTCAAGTTTGTGCCTTGTCCTACACCGGCTTGCGCAACAGATTCTGCGCCACCGTGTGTTGGTGACCATGCGCCTAGACGAGATCCACCAAGTCCTTCAACTAATTGACGTAGTTCCCAGAGGTCTTCATTTGACATGCTACTGCCAGCAATTGCAGCAATATCACCATCAGCATTTTTCAGGACTTCAGCAATTTGTGGGAACACTTCGTTCCAGACTGATTCACGCATCGAATCACCGGATTTAACAATCGGGCGCAGCGCACGTTCGTCACTACGTGTGAAATGGTGTCCAAAACGGGTTTTATCACTAATCCAGATTTCATTGACCCATTCATTTTGACGTGGCATAACGCGCTTAATCATCGCCTTACCACCAAAATCACGATCCAAACGGGTACTCAAGCTGATATTTTCACCAGCTGCATCCCATGGGGAAATACTTGGTACTTCTGTTAATTCCCATGGACGCGCACCAAAACGGAAGTCATCAGTGGTTAATGCACCAACTGGACAAATGTCAGTAGTGTTACCGCTAAAGTAAGAATCAAATCCAGGGTCGGAGTTTGTAATAATCTGTAAACGGCGACCACGTTCGTGGAAGCCAAGTACAGCATCGCCGACGAGCTCATCTTGGAAACGGACACAACGCGCACATTGGATGCACCGTTCACGATCCAAATAAATGAGATCACCTAGCGGGTAATGTTTTTCGAGGTTTTGTTTATCGTCAAAGTACATCCGTGACGATTCAGGACCGTGACGCATGGTCAAGTTCTGCAACGGACATTCGCCACCTTTGTCACAAATTGGGCAATCCAATGGATGACTGGTCAACAAAAATTCCAGTACATCGTTACGCGCATCAATAACTTCTTGTGTTTCGGTCTTGATGTGCATCCCATCACTAACAGTTGTGGTACAAGCTGTCTGCAATTTCGGGAAATACCGGATAACAGGCGTGCCATCATCATTGAGTTGCACTTCACCCGTCGCACGATCTCGTGCAGGGGTTCCTAATTCAACGAGACACATCCGGCACATACCAACCGGATCCATCTTTGGGTGATAGCAAAATACAGGAATATCATTCCCTGCATGCCACTTCGCCGCATCAACTAAATTCGATCCGGCTTCTACTTCATAATCTTTGCCGTCAATATTAATTGTTACCGTGTCGGACATTCACGCCTCCACTTTCTTATACAAACATGCGCTCAAAATTTATCTACAAATCTTCGCTAGAGAAGCGTCCCCACTCAAAATAAGTGACACGCCAATTCTCATCTTCTAATTGCAGGCGAATAAGTATCGACATGCTTTCGCCATTTTTTAACTGAACTCCCCCAGACACTTGTCCGGTATTGTTCTCAACACTTTGGTTGCTAAAATTCCAAGACTCAGGTAGCGCGTTATATTCTAACATAAGACTACCAAGTCGTTGTGGGTCATCTGCTGCTTGCTTGAGGTTAAACGACAAATAATCAAACGCCACCTCATAATTTTCGCTTCGCAACGCATCTAGGTAATCGCTTGCAGCACCGGTCATTGGGGACAAGGCTGCATATAATACACCAAAGAATATTACAAAACATGCCCCACACCCTACAATCAACGCACCAACACCAATCGCAATCACCTTAATTGGTGACATGGAGGTGTTTTTTTTGCGTTTGGGTTTTTCGTTCATCATTGTAACCGCCGTTGAACTTTTTCTAACCCATCAGATGCACGGTCTCGCATTGCTTGTGCAACAAATCCCCAACCCATTTCGGGGTCAAACTCATCAGCAATTTCGATTGCAGTCTCGAAGTCTGCTTTTGCCAGATGATATTCCTTGCGTTCTAAAAACAATTCCCCACGCAGCACATACAGTGTGGGGGAATCAGGCGAATACTCGATGCTGACATTTAATTCACGTAATCGCCTTGAGCGTTCTCGCTCTTGTCTTGCTGGTGTTCGGATGAAAAATCCAATAATTGTCTCCAGCAAGTTCGGTTGTGATGAGTAAATCGGGTGGTTGCTAAGATCCTCTTCCACCGCGCGATCCTCAGTCACAGCAGATGGGTCGGTCGTTGGTGAATCATCAGCAACAACATCCGACCCAGTTATTGACTCATGCGTCATGCACTAGTCCCCTGCAGCAGCTTCTTTATTCTCAACATGCTTCGCAAAATCATCAGGGAACTGTTTGATCGTGTGGATAATTGGGTTCGCTGCAAATTCACCCAACGCACACAATGTTGTACCTTGCATATTGCTTGCTACATCAGAGATACGTTTGACATCTTCTGGTGTACCACGACCATCCATAATACGGTCGATCACTTTATCTAACCAGTAAGTGCCTTCACGGCATGGTGTACATTTACCACAACTCTCATGTTTGAAGAACTTGGTCACTTTAGATGCAACCCAAGTAATATCCACCGATTCATCCATAATGATGATCGATGCTGACCCAATAATCGTGTCAATTTCAGCGGTATGCTCATAACTCATCTTGGTATCGAGTACTTCATCATTCAACGGCACAATTGGACCAGATCCACCGGATGGTAACATCGCTTTAAAGCCTTGGTCTTCCTTAAGAGGACCACCAGCATAATCATAAAGCAATTCACGGAAAGTTGTTCCGAATGGCAATTCATAATTACCGGGATTCTTCACATGACCACTCACACAGAAAACTTTGGTACCCGCACTTTGTTCTGTACCAATGTCTTTAAATGCTTGCGCACCTTCACGCATGATGAATGGGCAGTTTGCGAGGGTTTCTACGTTGTTAACAACTGTTGCTTCTTTATAGAGACCACCGCCTTTTTGCGCAGGGAATGGCGGGCGTACACGTGGCTGTCCTAGATAGCCTTCAAGGCTGTTCAACAACGCACTTTCTTCACCACAGATGTAAGCACCCGCGCCAAGGTGTGTATAGACTTCGCAATCAAAGCCGGAATCCATGATATTTTTACCAACAAACCCTTTTTCCCGCATCGCTTCAATGCACTCATCAAGTTGATGTCCAATATCCCAGAATTCACCGCGCAGATAAATATAGACTGCTTTTGCTTGGATTGCATACGCACAAATAAGTGCACCCTCAATCAATTGATAAGGGTTGGTTTCCATGATTTCGCGATCTTTAAATGTACCAGTTTCGCTTTCATCAGCATTAACTGTCACATATTTGATGGGTTCGTTTTGCGGGATGAAGCTCCACTTCACACCTGTCGGGAAGCCTGCACCGCCACGACCGCGTAAACCCGATGCTTTTACTTCATCAATAACTTCCGATGGTTTCATACCAAGTGCTTTACGCAATCCAGCAAAACCATCGTTCTTTTCGTATACATCAATTTGGTCGATATTTTCGATTTCTCGTCCACGTAATAGAATATGTTGCATAATCTAAAGCCTCAGTCCTTTACTACCAACATTTACTCATTTGCCAATTTGGTCGCTTCTTCGCGCCACTTTGCCAATAACTCTTTCATTTTGTCTTGATCGAGATTTTCGACATAGTGGAAATTGCATTGAAGCATGGGGGCTTTATCACATGCGGCAAGGCACATTACATGCTCAACGGTAAACATCCCGTCCTCTGTAGTGCCGCCTTCCTCCACTCCAAGTTCGTCTTTCAACCATGCATGGAATTCATCCGCTCCTTTAAGGGCACATGGCAAATCTGTACAGACTTGCAACCAGTATTCACCCTTCGGCTTTTCCGAGTACATGGTATAGAAACCAGCGATTGATTTGACTTGTGTCGGGTCAAGTTCGAGGATTTCAGCAATTTCATTGATCCCCTCAGGACTAACCCAACCATACTCTTCCTGTGCAATATATAGCAAGGGCATCACTGCCGACCGCTTGGTTTCATATTTTGCTAGATGATGCTCAATACGTTCTGTATATTTCTCATTACCAATGATTGCCATCGTCTATCTATCCTTTAGCGGTCACAATCGCCGAGTACGATGTCGATACTACCGATAATGGCGACGACATCAGCCAATAAATACCCTTTTGTCATCACTGGCATAGCACTGATGTGCATGAATGATGGGGTTTTAAAGTGGACACGACGTGGTTTGTTATCGCCTGTCCCGTGAATATAACATCCAATTTCGCCACGTGGGCTTTCAATTGCGCTGTAAACTTCTTCGTCTGGTGCATCATAACCATATGTCCACAACTTAAAGTGATGGATAACAGCTTCCATGCTTGTACCCAATTCACTACGCAATGGTGGGCAGTATTTACGATTTTCTGAACGGAATGGACCTGGGGTCTTTTCGAGGCGGTCCGCCGCTTGATTCAAAATTTTCATACTTTCGCGGAATTCTTGAAGACGGATGAGATAACGATCATATACATCACCATGTTCACCGAGCGGGACATTAAAGTCGTAGGTTTCGTAACCGCTGTATGGTTGCGCTTTACGTAAATCCCAGTTCACACCACTACCGCGCAATGATGGACCTGTCATCCCATAAGCCAATGCTACGTCTGGCTCAATCACACCGACACCTTGAGCACGATCTTTCCAGATTGGATTTTGTGTCAGAAGTGCTTCGTAATCATCAACTTTTGCAGGGAAATCAGCGAGGAATTGTCGAAGTGTTGGGAGGAAATCATCAGTGACATCGCGCCATACACCACCGGGACGAATATAACTGCTCATCATGCGTTGACCCGACAACATCTCGAACATACCGAGGATGCGTTCACGTTCGCGGAATGCGTACAGTAGCACACTCATCGCGCCCATATCAATCGCATGTGTACCCAACCAAACGAGATGGCTCGCACAGCGTGCTAGCTCAAGGCAAATCACGCGGATAATTTGTGCGCGTTCAGGTACATCCAAATCTAATAATTTTTCGACTGCTGTCGAGAATGACATATTGTTCGACATTGGCGACAGATAATCCATACGATCTGTCAATGGAACAGCTTTGTCGTAGCTTTTGTCTTCAATCGACTTTTCAATACCAGTATGCAAAAAGCCAATATCGGGCAGACAGGTGACAATTTCTTCACCGTCTAATTCAAGTAGGAGGCGCAATACACCATGCGTACTCGGATGATGCGGACCCATATTCAGTAGCATCGTTTCGCCTGTCATAGCGCGTTCTGATACAAGTCCCTTCAGTTGCTCTAAGCTACCTTCCCACTTACGTTGTTCTTCAATCGTTTGCGTTTGTTGTGCAACAACCATAATAACCTCAGAAATTTATTTCTTTGCGAAGGGTTTGTGTTTACGAATTTCTTCAACATTAAAGGAGAAGGCAACCGTTTCTTTACCCAATGGATAATCACGGCGATGCGGATGTCCGTGCCAATCATCTGGCATAAGCAGACGACGTTGGTCAGGATGTCCCTCAAATGTAATGCCCATCATATCCGCAATCTCACGTTCGAGCCAATCTGCCGCAGGCCAAACGACTGTAGCAGTCGGGATAATTGGATCTTCTTCCATTGCAAATGCTTTCACACGGATGCGACGGTTGTACAGCATCGACAACAAATGATACGAGACACCATACCGTTCGGGACGGAAATCTATATCGTCGCCGTCATACTCATCACCATAATCATTCGGATAATAATCAACTGCACTAATATCAGAAAGCATGTTATAAACCAAACCTGATGTCACTCGTAAAAAGTCGAGTAACTCAGGCACACGTTCCGACGCAACGATAATCGTGGTTTCATCACGAAATGTCTTAACATGCAAAACAGCGTCTTCAAACGCCTCTTTGACCGCTTCTACGGGGTCTTTTTGTGCTGGAATTTCCATTGGATTCGTTGCCTTTGTTATTCTATCAATAACGCTGTACGGGCACGATACAGCGTACCCATACGTATAATCTAATTATGCCCAATCGTTGATGCGTTCACCTTTGACCTTTTCGTGCAAGGTCATAATACCGTGTAGCAATTGCTCTGGGCGTGGTGGACAACCAGCCACATACACATCAACTGGAATGATTTCATCAACACCTTGTACAATCGCGTAGTTGTTATACACACCACCACATGATGCACAATCACCCATCGAGATTACCCATTTAGGGTCTGCCATTTGATCGTACAATTGGCGAATTACAGGTGCCATCTTTCGAGTTAAACGTCCCGACACAATCAACAAATCTGCTTGACGTGGTGTCGCACGATTCAATTCCATACCAAAACGCGACAGGTCATAACTCGATGCCTGTGTACTCATATATTCAATTGCACAACAAGCCAAACCGAACAACAAAGGCCACATTGCGCCTGTACGTGCCCAATTGACTGCTTGTTCAACGGTGGTAGTAACAACACCCAGATTACCGAGTTTGGAGCTTACTCCCATTCTAAACCACCTTTCTTCCATTCATAGATAAAGCCAACAACAAGAATCAGCGTAAATACCGCCATAACAACAAGACCGTATACCCCGAGATCACGCATCGTGACTGCCCAAGGTAAGAAGAAAATTACTTCAATATCGAAGATAATGAATAATACCGCGACAAGATAAAACTTGACGGGCAAACGACGAATAGCTGGACCAATTGGCTTCATACCACTTTCATATGGAACCAGCTTACGATAAGTCGGCTTGTGCGGACCAAATACACGCGAAATATTAGCGATAATAAAAGCCAGACCGACTGCGATTACTAATAGTGCCCCTACGGGACCGAATTCGAGGACAGTCATTTATTTTTGCCCAATCCATTTGTGCTTTTTGTAACAAACCAGAATTATACAGAGATTAGCATACAGATTAACCGAAGTCAAGAAATGCTAAACTCTAGTTTATGTTAATGTTTCCATTGGGTATATATTGTACCCTAATATGGGGAATTATTGCGAGGCTTTTTCATCTTATAATTAAAATGAGCTGTCAACATCCGTAGGGAACGAGCCATGTCTCATTCCGTAAACCAGAAAGCACAGAATTAATGGAAACCTTCACAGATAAAAAGAAGAAACGTCCCCATCGATTTCGGTTGACAAAGAAGCGACTCATACTTCTAACTGTGACCATACTTACAATCATTTTGCTCACAGGTTTACTGTTCAATCATTTCATGTGGGATTTCAAAAATAGATCGTATATTTGCAACGGCTTATACTACAACGCGCCTTGTCGAAATATACTTGGTACACCATATATTGATATTGAAGTGGATGGTACAACATACTGGATCACAACAACACCAAAACCACAATCAACTTCGTTACCATAATTCATCGGAATTTTTACTTTCAACTAATTTTCGCAACGCGTCCCACCCAATCGTCAATCCATCCTGTTTCAGCATATTCGGATCAACCCACTCCGGTTTTTCTAGGGCTTCATCACCCAGAATTGTCGCACGTAGTTCACCATCGACAATGTCACACGTATAAAAGCACTTAATCGTATGCCATTGGTTTCCACAGGGCGATAAGAAGAAATCTTCTTCCATTAAAATCAAATCATTCGCAACAACATTCAAACCAGTTTCTTCCCAAACTTCACGAATCAATCCTTCAGTGAAGGTTTCCTCTATTTCAATCCCCCCACCAGGAAATTCGTACCGCTGATTCAATGTATTGTAGACAACAAGTATTTGCCCCATGTGATTTAAGACTAATGCATAGGCACTAGGTCGCCATGTCAATTGATCAACCTGCATAAGTACTGGTTGTTGATGAATATCCCGTCCCATGATGGTATCTGTCATCTGGATTTCCTTATTTCAATGTAATTTTTATTGATACACAAGAATCATAATGGCATCTCAATAAATTAAAAAAGCCACCCAATCAGAGTGACTTCCATAAATTCAGATTCGAATGAGCAATTTGCTAGATTTTTGTTATTCAGATCTCGCGAATTGATGAAATTACACGTAACTCAAAATTCATATTGGCAAGACGACCAATCAAATTAGCCATTGTCCGCGCCAATACACCTCGCCTCGACAAAACATAAACCACATCAACATTATCTGGTGTTTGTTTGCCAATACCTGCCATATTCATCAAGAAATTCGACGGAATTTTACCGTCAGTCTCTCGATAATCAAACAAGATACTGACGGTTTCGTCTCGCGACTGAGCCATCTCTACAGCTTCAAGTACTAAAGGTGCAAGATCATCCCATCCCCAACCAGCCTGAAATTTTAGTTGAACCATTGGTATTGTGACCTCATCACACCATACCACAGTAACTTTTCTAACAGGTTCTATCACCTAACTATCCCACCAAATAGCCTTTTTTCTGGCGGTTCATCGCATCTGAATGCACCGATAAAATATCCTTAACCACCAATTCGCGATTTTGTGCATGTTGATACGCATTCATCGGTGTTTCGTGTCCGACACTAAACATATAGTGTGTACCCGGTACAACCCGAACATGCCCAGCTGGGAATTCAAGTTCACCCAGCAAGTCCATCATATCAATGAGCCCTACCAAAGGGTCACGATGCCCTAGCATCACGCGGAACAAATCCCAATCACGAGCAATTTCATAATTCTTGAGTCGTCCCATCGCCATAAATGTCGCACCCGTAATCCCGCGCGGTGTATCTTCGTATTGTTGTGAGTGTATTTTCTTCACATCAGGGCTTGCACCAGAAGCCAACGTCCTAACCATTGCAGGTTTCACAAAACGTTCGACAATCTCTAAAACCGGAATGCGTTGCAATATGCCGATACCCAATCCGAGCGTCGTATAAAATGCCTTGTGCATCTCATCTTCTAGTAACAATGCTGGAGCAAGTGCATAGCGAGTCACTTCACCGAACGACCATAAAATCGGGTTGAGATAAAATAATGTCGCCCCACCCATACTATGACCGATGAAATTAATCACTTTTTGGCGACCACCACCAGGTTGACGACGAATCTTAATTAAATCGATCCACCGTTGAATCGTCTTCATTGCCGCAGGCGGGTTACAAGCATCCAATGCTGGCGACTGATTTTCAAAAAGTGTTAGACCAAACCCATTATGATCAACAGAAATCCCAACCAATTGCCGATTCTCTAGGACAACCATCCCCGGTAGTTCTTCCCAAATGAGGTGATTCCCTGTCCACCCATGGACAAATACTGCATATCCATCGACATTTGCAATCCGGTCAACCAGAAAATCATCCGGTGTATCAAAATCTTCGGGCCATGTCACTTCCCAATAAAAATCAGTTAGACCACTTTCAGCAAGGAATTTTGCGCCATCGCGTTTATCAATTAGCCCTTTATTCATCAAGTCTGTCAGGCGATATTCGGCGATATATGTGCCAGCAACCAGACCTTCATCGCGTCGAAAATATCCACCGACCCATGCCATATGTGGATTTAATGCACTCATACTCAGACCCCACACTCAGTTTATCATTAAGCGTTATAACTTAACTATATCACGAAACCATGCTTTCGCTGTGTCAGTTAATTTAGGGATTGTTTGTATCTGTTATATTTTAGACACTTTAGGCTTACATAAAGACAATCGTCAGGACCATCATGGAAATCCGAGCACTTCAAGCACAAGACATAGAATCTGTACAAAACTTTACTGTGAACGCCTTCAAACCGATTTTCGAATCATTTGAAAATATCATGGGAGAAAAAGTCTTTCCTATCGTTTATTCCGATTGGCGACAAGTACATCGCGATCACGTCACAAATTTCTATAATGATGATAATATGACATGTTTGATCGCTGTCATTGATGATAAACCTGCGGGATTTATTGTTTATCACATGCAACCAGCAGAGAAGACAGGCATGATTGAATTTCTAGTTGTTAATCCAGACTATCAGAATAGAGGCGTCGGCACGGAACTTAACCAATATGTCATCGACATTATGCGTCAAACCGGTATTAAAGTCGTCTCAGTCAGTACAGGGGGTGACCCGTCGCATGAACCAGCGCAGAAAGCTTATGAAAAGGTCGGTTTCAAACCCTTTCCGAATATTTGGTACTATCAGTATCTGGATTAAATTATGCTATTTATACTCGATATTTTTGGTACAGCTGTCTTCGCCATCACAGGCTCTTTGGTTGGCAAACAAAAACAAATGGACTTATTCGGCGTACTGGTAATCGCCCTTGTTACAGCTCTTGGTGGTGGCACACTGCGTGATATCCTATTAGGACGATTACCTGTCTTTTGGATTTCCCAACCAGAAATAATCGTCATCTGTCTAGTCGCGGGGTTATTTACATTCTACACATCAGAAAAATTGACTTATCCTCGCCGAACGTTGCTCCTCTCAGATGCTATTGGATTAGCGACATTCAGCGTCATCGGCGCACAGACAGCAATCGAATATCATCCGATTATCGCCATTATCATGGGAGGCATGACAGGAACGGCAGGCGGAATGATCCGGGATTTACTATCGGATGAGATTCCTGTTATTCTTCGACGCGATATTTATGCTACAGCCGCAATGACGGGGGCAAGTGTATTTGTCCTATTGCACCACGGTAATGTCAGCACAGACCTCGCGCTATTTCTAGGAGCAACTGTTACTTTACTGGTGCGCCTTCTCGCTATCCGCCGCCGCTGGAATTTACCCAAGACAACCTAATTCTCAATTCACAAAACAGAACATACGATCTATTATATAGGTGTATAAATTGATTTATCGAGGATAAGCTATGGAGTTCTATGAGGATCGTCTATCAGATTCTCCATATATAGAATCAGTTGCACGTGGAAGAACAATAGTAGGTACACAGCAATGCGTCCTGCAGAAGCCAATTGGCATATGGTCTTTGTCAAAGAAAACGATAACTTATATCCTATCCTGACAGGTACATTCTCATCTGCTGGGACAATTCCATTTATTTCTGCAGAAATCCTATGGATACGCTTTAAGCTAGGGGTGTTCATGCCTCATCTATCCATGAAAAAGACACTCGCTAACACAGAGACAATTTTACCAACAGCCTCTAACCAAAAATTTTGGATTAAGAGCGAAACCCTTGAAATGCCAACATTTGACAATGCCGACACGTTCATTAATCGGCTAATTCACTCAGAAATACTCACCTATGATCCGCTTATTGATGATATATTGAACGAACTTCCAACTAATTTATCCCCGCGAACTATCCGACATCGTTTTATACAGGCTACAGGATTATCACAAAAACATATCAGACAAATTCAACGTGCGCGTCAAGCTGAAATCTACCTACAACAGGGCAAATCTATCTTAGATACGACCTACGAACTCGGCTATTATGATCAATCCCATCTAACAAAATCTCTAAGAAATTATATCGGGTTCACTCCATCTCAACTGTTTCGACCTAATCGTAGTTAATTGCCATTTTTTACAAGACGATGCAACACTGATCTTTTATCATTAATGTATTGTTCAATCAAAATAAGTGGAGAAGAAACAGTGCAATATATTACATCACAAGATGGAACTCAGATCGCATTGGATGAAATAGGAAATGGTGCCCCAATCATCCTCATTGACGGTGCACTTGGACATCGATTGGATTCGAATCAACAACATCTTGCTACCTTATTATCACAGCATTTCACAGTCATCAATTATGATCGACGTGGTCGTGGTGATAGTAAAGACACAATGCCATATACCGTCCAACGTGAAATTGAAGATATTGAAGCTCTCATAAAACATGTTGGTGGTTCGGCATATCTCTATGGGATGTCCTCAGGTGCAATCCTTGCCCTAAAAGCGACTAAACAGATGCCTTCAAGAGTAACAAAGCTTGCCCTGTATGAGCCACCATTTATCATTGATAGCAGTCGCCCGCCATTGCCAAAGAACTATATTCGTGATCTTGAGAACGCTATTAAACATGATGATAGTGATAAAGCAGTCGAAATCTTTATGACACAAGCGATCGGTATTCCACTAGAATACCTCACCCCGATGCGTGAAGACCCAATGTGGAACGATATGAAAGCAAATTCACACACATTGGCTTATGATGGGCGCATTTCGCAAGATTTAATGCTAGGGAAAATGTGGGACACTGATATGTGGGCAGCAATCACGATGC
Source organism: Anaerolineales bacterium UBA6055 (assembly GCA_002428985.1). Lineage (GTDB taxonomy): Bacteria > Chloroflexota > Anaerolineae > Aggregatilineales > Phototrophicaceae > UBA6055. Next base: position 138,839 of record DIYL01000002.1, read on the forward strand.
CAACTTATGTCATTGTTGGGGAGGCAACAGAAGACTTTATTCGCCAAAGTGGGCAGACTCTGGTTGATGAACTTATAAATGGCGAGCTTATTACCTTAACAGGGCAATCACACAACGTTGATATGACTGTACTCGCTCCTACCCTTATTCAATCATTATCCTAGAATAGAAAGAACCAACAATGGATCAAACACATAAATTCGCCATGAAACTACAAGTTGTTATGTTACCTGTCACCGATGTCGATAAAGCGATCAACTTCTATCAAAATACTGTCGGCTTTCACATTGACCACGATGTAAATAACAACGGCGTGCGTGTTGTGCAACTCACACCCCCTGAGTCTGATTGTTCAATTGTTATTGGCAAAGGTATGGAAGCCCTCGACCAAATGGAAGCTAGTTCAATTCGAGGGTTACATCTTGTGGTAGATGACATAGACAGCATTCGCGACCATCTCATCAAACATAAGGTCGAAGTCAGTGACATTATTGATTACGGCGGTGGTATTAGAATGGCGGGATTCAGTGACCCTGATGGCAACTCATGGGCATTACAAGAAATTAAGCGAGGCTAAAATAGGGAGATGGTTTAACTACCAACCGCGTTTGCCAAAATAGATTGGGGAATCTATAAATTGCTGGCGATTTGATTGCGCCTGATCTGATACAAACTGCATCATTACAAAATCAGTTGATTGATAAGGTACTGTTGGGTCGCCCAACATCATGCGAATCTGTGAAATGTACTCCCATTGATTACGTTCATAGAAAGCAATATTGTGCTTTAATGTCCACAATACAGCTATATCAGCGTCGGCCTGATGTTGAATATACGTGGTCGCCTCATTAACCAGCCATGCACCGTATCCGCGTTTACGAAATGCTGGATATACAAAGACTCCACCAAGCCCATAACAAACATAAGTCTGCCCCTGATGCTCCACCAGCTTCTGATTCACCTTCAGTGCGCCGTACAGACAGTCACCCTCTACCATAACAAAATTTAACGGTTGATAATCAGGATTTCCCAGCGGCGGATTGAGATCATATTGATAACTATCCCACCATTCCATTCGTATAAAGGACCGTATCTGATGTTCATAAGCCGTGGGTAAAGCATCACTAGTATAGGTCTTAATTTCGGGATGTAGCTCACGCACTACCAGTCATCCTCACCAAAATATATATCATGTGAAACAAATTGGTCGCGGTTATTTCTGACCCGCTCCGACAAAAATATCATCATAACTTCCTCATCAGACGGTTCAGGGTTTTGTGGATCCTCCATAGTTACAGTAATATCCATTATATGTTCCCACCCAAGGCGCTGATAAAAATCGACATTATCTTCTTCTGCCCATAGTAACGCAAAATCTCCATCTATCTGTTGACGGATATAATCTGTCCCTTCGCGTACAACCCATGTGCCATAGCCTCTTTTACGGAACGCTGGGTATGTGAACACGTCACCTATACCATAAAAGACGTAATCTGTTCCCTGATGTGTTACAACTTTCCGATTGACTTTGAGTGCGCTATACAGACAATCACCCCCTACCAAGCACACATATACCGGATCATACTCGGTTTCAAAGGCTTGCGGGTCTATCGTATCCAAATAAACATCCCACCACAGCATCCGAATATATGACCGGATTTGATGTTCATATGCGGTTGGTAGCTCATCATGGGTATAAATTTTCAGTTCTGGTTTAAATTCGCGCATCATCGTATCTTCAATTTTAGAATGCCGCCTTTAGAAAAACCAAGTGCCGCATAAAATGCCCGCGCTTGATCATTTGCACGTTGCTCATTCACCCAGACCGAGCGCAAATTAAGCTCAGAAGCACGGCGCATCACGGCTTCCAGTAATTGTGCTCCGACACCTTGACGTTGATAGGTGGGCAGCACTGCCATGTCATTAATCAGTCCCATGCCTTCGGTTAATGCCCGTACAACCGATAAAGTGATACACCCCATAATGACACCTGTCCTGAGCGATTCCGCGACAAACACCTGCACTGTCGCAGCCTCACGAAAACGCATTTCAATTGCACGCCAGTCCGATTCCGTCAAATTGCGATTTTGTGGGATGAGTCCGAGTAATGCCATCACCTCATCGAGATCATTTTCTTTTGCTAATCGAATATGGAAATCGGGCGTCGCTGATGTATCCGATTCTTGTCCGACAATCGGCACAAATTTGTCCAGCCACTCCGCTGCCATCTCACGATGTGTCCGAAAAGGCAATAAAGGCATTTCATCTGGCATAAACACCTTCGCATCAACCGCATCATCCCCTGCTTTCAGTTCACCGCCCACTGGTCGCATCCGATAAAATATCATAATCCCACTGACAGGCGGCCCTTCTGGGAACGAATTAATAGCAGCCAACTCAATAATCTCAACAACTAATCCTGTCTCTTCTTCAGCTTCGCGAATCGCCGCTTCTTCAGCACTTTCATCAGCTTCAACAAATCCGCTGGGTAACGTCCACTCATCTTTATGTGGTGGATGCCCACGTTTGATTAATACCAAACCACCATCTTTTTCGATAAGTAAACCGACACCCGGTACAGGATTGACATAATGTACATAGCCACAATTGTCACACGCCGGACGCAACCGCCCACCTTCCTCACGTTGTGTCAATTCATGACTACAAATCGGACAATATTTCAGTTTTTTCGTTGCCATTGATGACCTTATCCGTTAACTGATATGCCATCATCATAGCATACAAATTTTCTACTAAATGAATAAACCCAATCCACGCATTAATTGGAACGCACCCATCCCAATGACACCGAGAAACGCAACCCGTCTTTTGAGTAAATCCTCATCGGTTGTATGCTTCAGTAGACGATAATTGGTTGCACCAATTAAAATCGCCAAGATCCCACATCCTATCGCTACATAATCAATATAAGACGTGATCTGTCCGTTGCTTGACGTTGTAAACGTAAAATTCGCGAAGAGTGGAACTGCAGCTATCACAATGCCAATAATCTCGACCTTCGCCGGGAATACAATTGGATGCCCTTTGAATTTGTTTTTCTCTTTTTCATCCATATCCTGCTCCTATCTCAACTATGAACTGAGCATAGCACAATGCAGGATTTAGACATTCGTAAAGTTATAAAAAATTTATGACAAGCACTTTTTGTCCCGAATAAACAGAGGTATGCTTGATCATACATGCACTAAAATTGGAAAGTAAGTTGGTGAGGTGGCGATATAAGAGGCCTTAGCTTTTATCTAAGATAAATTACGGGCACAACGCAAACCTAGTCTATTGAGATCCCATGTCGGATCCCATCCACCGCGCCAAGTTGACTGCAAATTTGACGAATTACCATTGTACCATGCACCACCACGAATCGCGTATTTGATTTCAGAATCTATTGGATCACCAATTGCACCATCAACTGTATATAGTCGATAAGGAGTCATTGTCCATTCCCAGACATTACCAGCCAAATCATATGCCCCTATCCATGAGCGACTCTCCGGTGGGCGGCTACCAACTTCTGAGGTTTGGCGATTAGAATTGTCATTCCAAATAGCATAGTCAGGATTCCACTCATTCCCCCACGGGTAATCCAGCCCATCAGGTCCACGGGCGGCATATTCCCATTCTATCTCTGTTAACAACCTTGCATTCCGACTCGCGCAAAAGTCTTTAGCCTCAAACCATGTAATATTTTCAACGGGTCGATTAGCCCCATTAAAATCATTACTTCTTTTTTTTGTGCCACCAAATTCTTCAAAGTCACTTTGTGTTACTTCGTACTTATCTATCCAATATGGTTCGTGGATACATTGTTGATGGACGGGGCGTACTTGAGTATGACCATTTTCAGTCCCCATCATAAAGCACCCTATCGGTACAAGTAACATGGAAATACCTTCAACTTCTTGTTTGAAGCCTTGTGGATACCATGTTTCCCATTCAGCATTATTTGTTTGAATAATTTGTGCACGTGCTATCACCAATTCAAGTGCACTTGATGATTCATTTTGCGTTATTATTTCTGTTTCATATGGAGTTTTTAGTAGTGCTGGTGTAGTTGAAGCAGTACGTGATAGTGTCAATATGGGGGTTGATGTAAAACTTGCTGTTGGTGTCCATGTCGGTGGTAGCGTTGGGCGTGCATATGTCGGTGGAACATCAGTTGGCAGAGAAGTCGACATGATAATCTCCGTCGGTAAATCCGGCGGTATCCCTACACCACTACCAAATTGCGACTGACTAAACTGCATCGCCACAACACCCCAAATCAGCCCAATCGTCATCACGAGTACAACAATAATTGTTACACGATTCTTCAACGTTAGTCTCCTTGACCCGATCTCTTAATATCTATACTACCAGAAATAAAAAGAAGCGTACCGTAATGATACGCCTCTTCTGAATATGACATTTGTTTGTCGTAGAATTGAGCTATTGCTCAATCCTGATCTGTTTTAGTCAGAGCCAAGCCCGAGTAAGCCTGTTTCTGGTTGTGGTTTCTTGGCTTGTTCTTCATCTTTACCGAAGCGGATTACATCACCGCTACCTGTAATAGCTTCGACTGCCAAACCGAGACTTTGCAATTCTTTCACCAATACGCGGAAGCTGGTCGGGATACCGGGTTCTTCAATCGGTTCGCCCTTAACGATGCTTTCATAGGTTTTAACACGACCTTGAACATCATCAGATTTCACAGTGAGCATTTCTTGTAGAATGTACGCGGCACCATAAGCTTCCAGTGCCCATACTTCCATCTCACCAAAGCGTTGACCACCAAATTGCGCCTTACCACCTAGTGGTTGCTGTGTGACCAAGCTGTATGGACCTGTCGAACGTGCATGCGCCTTATCTTCAACAAGATGAGCGAGTTTCAACATATGAACATATCCAACAGCAACGTGACGGTCGAATGATTCGCCTGTGCGTCCATCATACAAGGTTTGTTTACCGTAATGTGGAACAGGTTTACCTGTTTCGAACATCACTTGGTCGGCTTCTGCAAACAATTCACGAATACCCAAGTCATCTGCCAGTTCTATCTCACGTTCGGAGTTGTGAGCAATCCACATGCGCAATGAAACACTCAGTGCGTTTTGATCACGACGATCACGAACATCCATCGGTAAGCCAGTGTTATCGTAGACCATCACCTCTTCAGGATCATATCCGAAGTCTTTCAAAGCTTCAGCCACAGACACCCGACGAACGAAGACTGTGTCACGTTCTAGGATGATGGATTCATCACCAACACGATCATACAAATACGCACAAATAACGTGCATATCATCATCGAACTCTTCGAGTGGAATCTGTGCCATCTGCGCGAGACGTTCATGGTTTTCCCATGCTCTTTCGGTGGTATATTTCCACGCCCAGTCAATCAACCATGCACGACCCAATTCAGCTTGGATTTCGTGTTCTTCCGCACCATCAAACACAGGGGTTACTGCGCGGAATCCCATACGATCGGCTGCCCAACCCGTATGCAATTCAAGCACCTGCCCGATATTCATACGACCGGGAACACCTAACGGATTCAGGATAATTTCTACAGGAACGCCACCTTCGATGTATGGCATATCTTCAATCGGTACAATTTTAGAGATAACACCCTTATTACCGTGACGACCCGCCATCTTATCACCAACAGTCAGCTTACGACGTTGTGCAACACTTACGCGCACCATCTTTTCAACACCTGCAGGCAAGTCTGGATGTTCTTCACGGGTAAAGACCTTCACATCAACGACCTTACCACGATCACCGTGTGGTAGACGCAAGGAGGAATCTTTAACTTCACGTGCTTGTTCACCAAAGATTGCACGGAGCAATTTTTCTTCTGGCGACAGTTCTTTTTCACCCTTTGGTGTGATCTTACCAACGAGAATATCGTTTGGACCAACCTCTGCACCGATGCGAACAATCCCACGTTCATCAAGATCTTTTAGGGCATCTTCACCAACATTTGGAATGTCATAGGTAATTTCTTCAGGACCGAGTTTTGTATCACGAGCTTCAACTTCATGTTTTTCGATGTGAATACTCGTGAATTTATCGTTACGGAGCATGTCTTCGCTAATCAGCAAAGCATCCTCATAGTTACCACCATCCCATGATAGGAAGCAGGTCAATACATCATGTCCCAATGCAAGGCGACCATGGTGTGTCGAGGAACTATCCGCAATTACATCACCGGGTTGAATATGCTGCCCCTTACGGACAACTGGGCGTTGATCAATACAAGTCGACTGGTTTGAACGATCATATTTGCGCAATGGATAGGGAATTTCTTCGCCATCGGTTTTGCGGACAATCACACGATCGCCCTGTACGCTGATAACTTCACCTTCTATATCAGACACAAGTACCTGACCACTATCAAATGCCGCCTGACTTTCCATACCAGTGCTGACAACCGATACATCCGGTGACAACAACGGCACAGCCTGACGTTGCATGTTGGACCCCATCAATGCACGGTTCGCATCATCATGAGACAAGAACGGAATCAATGCCGCACTAATCCCCACAATCTGACGAGGCGCAATATCCATATAGTCAATGCGTTGTGGCGGTACAATCAAGAATGTCTGCATATAACGTGCAGAAATACGTCCTGATTTGAACTGGTTTTGGTCATCAAGCTCAGAGTTCGCCTGTGCGATTGTGTAACGATCTTCTGAATCTGCCGACAGATATTCAATCTCATCTGTTGCAAAAGGAACAATCGGTACTTTCTTGATTTTATGTTGTTTCAACAAGTCGACAACTGCTTCATCAACAACAGTATCTTCTTCAACAATGATTTCATCATCTTTGTCTTCGATATCATCACGAAGGATGCGACCGATCAATTGAGGATCATCAACTTCAAGGAATTTAATCACCTTACGATAAGGTGTTTCAATAAACCCAAGTTCATTAACCCGCGCATAACTCGCTAAACGACCGATCAAACCAATGTTCGGACCTTCCGGAGTTTCAATCGGGCAGATACGACCATAGTGACTGTGGTGAACATCGCGGACATCAAAGCCTGCACGTTCACGACGCAAACCACCAGGACCTAATGCCGATAGTGTACGTTTATGAGTCAATTCAGACAATGGATTGGTCTGTTCCATAAATTGGGACAATTGAGACGAGCCGAAGAATTCACGAACAGCCGCAACAATTGGACGAATGTTAACCAATGAAACCGGAGTCAATTGTTCCGCTTCACGAATTGACATACGTTCTTTGACGACACGTTCCATACGGCGCAAACCGATACGTAACTTGTTACCGATCAATTCGCCAACGGTCTTCACACGACGATTACCCAAATGGTCAATATCATCGCGTCCACGTTTACCGTTGTTAATCAGAATCATCTGTTCAACCAGCGCAACAATATCAGCTTTGGTGATGGTACGATGTGTCGAAGCAATCGTGCCTTCCAAGCCAAGTCGTTGATTCAGCTTGTAACGTCCAACCCGTTCAAGGTCATAACGACGTTGGTCGAACAACTGGCCTTCAAGGTATTCACGCGCATTATCAAGTGTCGGCGGATCCCCTGGACGCATGCGACGATAAAATTCAATCAATGCCACTTCGGCAATCGTCTGGTTTTTCTTTAATTCCCAGACAGGCTCATTCTTCAATGAGCTTTCAATATATTGATGCGTTTCATTATCATCAATATCCGCAAATAATGCGCGGATTTCATCTTCTTCACCAGTTTTAATCGGTGACATATTTTCTGGCAAGCCATCATCTACAGCCGCCAATGCACGCAACAGCACAGTAACAGGAATTGTGCGTTTGCGGTTAAATTTAATGGTGATGTAGTCGGTTTTACGGGTTTCGAATTCCATCCATGCACCACGATCAGGGATCAGCTTAGCATTGGATAATAAACGACCTGTAGCCCGTTCTTCTTCTGCATCAAAGTAAACACCCGGTGAGCGAATTAACTGACTTACAACCACACGTTCTGTACCATTGATGATGAATGTACCCTTCTCAGTCATGAGAGGGAAGTCACCAAGGAAGATGTCCTGTGTAATAACCTCATCACCTTGTTCACGATTCACCAACGCAACCCGCACATAGAGCGGTGACGCATACGACATATCGCGTTCAAGACATGTATCTTCATCATACTTTGGTTCTTCAAACCAATATTTGAGGCCGAATTCCTTCGCCTCAGGGATATTGCCAGGGAAGTACAATAGGAGATTACCATTGAAGCTTTCAATCGGATTGACTTCATCGAACAAATGGAGCAAACCGCCTTCGTAAAGGAAGTACTCAAATGACCGTAATTGAATATCAATCAGCGATGGAAGTTCTTGGATTTCTGGAGTACGAGCATAGCTCTTTACATTATAATAATGTTTCAATGTTGCGCTCCTCGGATGGCTAAAAACTTACGCTGACCATGACTATTGGCTACATACAAACACATACACCAGCCCAAAATATGCATTGGTTGGTGAGGTTGACATCCTGAAAATATGGGTGATGTATAGGTTTAGTTTCCATGCAACCACAAAACTGTAATCAAAAAGAGGACTGCGAACTTGCAGTATAGCGGATTTGATATATGTTTGTCAAGTGAAACACAAAAATCCCCAAAATTGGGGCTTGGATTTCATACAGTATATCCCATTTTACAAAATTTGCAATATCCCAAATTTAAGCGTTTTTCCCAAAATTTTTGGCGATATATCCCAAATAGTATCCCAACACAATCTAAATAGGCAATGGTAAATATCCCAAATATATCCCAAACCCAACTTTTACTCACTATCACTTTGGATAAAAGGTTGATTCAACAACACTTGAATATCATACAAACGCACATCATTATCTTCATATTCAATCGGCAAATGGTTTAATGGACGGAAATAAATATCTGGTGTAAAGCGATCTCCATGCGAAGCCCACACATATTTATGTAAAACAATATAGCGAAAGCCATCATCCAATAATTGTTGCATCGAGTCGCGCCATGCGTCATTTGCCTCATCCGCCTCCATATTTACAGATGAAGCGCCCCACATATCTATCGCTGCAAGTGAATCTATATAATCATATGTTCCATCTGGTGTACGCGCGATCATCCCTTCAATCATAGGACGACCATGATAACGCTGTATCGACATATAATACTTTGATTCTGACCGCCCCAGTGGCAGATTAACAACACTACCTGACGGCAAATCATTTAAAACCTTTGTGTATTCTGGTTCAACATGCACACGATACGGAATCGGGAAAACACTTGTCCCATACAATAACATTACGACACTAACCGTCAACAAAACAAGTTGGTTTCGGTTCAGTGTAAGATTTGCCAAGCGATAATGTAACCCATAACCAATAAGCACAGCAAATGGAAACCAAAATACCAGTGCAAATCGTTGAGTATTTCTTAGCACGCCGAGAATAATCGTATCTTGTAGTAAAGATGCCGGAGCCCATTCAGACAGAATTGTTCCATCAATTTGAATAGTAGATCCCAAACTGAATACCCAAAAGACAAGCCCCATCAACACCCAGCCCAACACCAGCCGGTCTTTGCGAACTGCATATAATAGCCCCATAAAGGCAAATGCAATACTAACAACCCCAACCGTCGGCATGCGTTGAAATTCTATGGGCCATCCCAGATCGTCATTCATCGCACCAATCATACGGGTATACATCAGAGGGCGATCCAACCGGTGTTGAACATAAGTCATGACATCCAGCAGTTGCACACGTGCTTCAATATCAACTGCATCTTCTAAACTGCCGGACACAAAAAATGGGTATAATAGCGGAGAAGAAATAATCAACACGGTCGCTGTAAATACAATCATCCCCTGCCAAAATTGTTTCAACCGCCACAGTTGCCGATAAACCATCACATACAGAACATAGCCACCACCAATTAACATCGCAAAAATGCCAATTTTCAGGTTCATGTACATTGACAACGTGAACAAAAAACCAGCCAAAACCATCATCCAGAGCATTCTTTTTGTTGGGACTTTTTGATGGATCAAATCAAACCCGTAAACATACGCCAACATAAAAAATGGAATCCACCCAGTTGATCCTGAATATGGTTGCTGTAACGCCATCTGCAAACTAATCACCCCAAAGGCGTAAAACGCCCCCATTACCCATGCCGGAATGCGCTCTTTGAATAGGTACAAGCCAAACAAATACATCCCATAGGCTTTAAGGATAATCTCTATCACAATCGATAGATTATAAGCGATCGGCTCGCCAAACACCTCATATAAAACAATCCAAATAGGCAAGGCTAGATAACGTGGTGGTAGAAGAGAATAATCCAGACCGTTGGGAGCAAACAACAAAGGCGTAAAATTGAAATCTTGTCCATTAGAGAACGCTTCCCACACCCACCAATTGTGCCATATTGCATGGTATGTATCCCCGTTCAGGAATGGAACCATCGTATCCAATTGAAAAACAAGCGGGTAGCTCATTACAACAAACACAAGAACAAATAGTAAAAGTGGGACAGAGTCACGCTTGACCCGTGTCATCAAGAATGATGTCAAAACAGATGTTTCCTCAAATGATTGCAAAGAATTTGCGTACACGATAAGACTGCTACATGGTACTCATGGAAAATTTCAAAATCAATACTGTTAGATGCAAGTAAAACGTAGCCACTCCCAACAAGAACCATTCTGAGCCAAATTCATACTTCTCAAATCCAACTCAGAATTCTATAATTGATTTTATCATATATATTGATTAAAAAATCAACATGGAGTCTATCATGTCTAAACAAGACATCAAGCAACACGTCCAATCTCAGTTCGATCAGGTCGCTGCCAATTATCGTACAAGTGTAGTCCATGCTACAGGTGAAGATATTCGCCTTATGGTTGAACATTCGCCAACAACACCGGATGCTCTCGTGCTTGATGCTGGATGTGGCGCAGGACATACCGCTATGGCATTTGCATCACACGTTAAACAAGTCACTGCCTATGACTTCACAGCCTCCATGTTAGAACAAGTAGAACAGCTCGCAACAGAACGTGAGATTACGAATATCATCACACAAGAAGGCGATGTCGAGAAATTACCATTCGACGATTACGCCTATGACATCGTCGCGACTCGCTACAGTGCGCATCATTGGTTACACCCCGAAGCTGCCCTAAGCGAGTTTAAACGGGTCTTAAAACCTAACGGCACATTTATCATCAGCGACATCATGGCACGCGAAGATTATGCACAAGACACATTTTTACAGACAACTGAATTACTGCGTGACCCATCCCATGTCCGTGATTATCGCATCTCTGAATGGGAACGCATGTTACAAGCAGAAGGATTCACATCCGAGGTGATCTATACATTCGATTTAAGCCTGCACTTTGATACATGGACAACCCGTATGGCAACACCTCAACAAAACAGAGATATGCTAAAAGCCCTATTTAACGTCGCATCTCAAGACATCAAAGAGGGCTTCGGATTGCCACAGCAAATCACCGATGATGATTTTAAATTCACCATTCCCGGTGCTGTAATTATTGGGAAAATCTAGCGTCAGGAACTATTCAGAGTCGCCAAGTGTGGGTGTCTGTGTCAACAATACTTCAATATCATAGATGAAGGCATCGTCACCCTCATACAGTGCTGGCATTCCCTCAAAGCGCTCCAACAAAAATGAGTTCACTTTGGACTTATAACTAATCCAAATCTCCTTGTGGAGGATAATGTAACGGAATCCGTCATCCAACAATTGTTGCATCGATGCTTCCCACTCCTCCTCAGCGACAGATAAATCCGTCCAGATAGGCTCTTCTTGCCGTATGACTTGTAAAGCTGGAATCGACTCAATGTAATCATATGCATCATCCGGCATACGTGCCATCATCCCCTCAATCATCGGGCGACGGTGTTGCGGCTGTAGCGACATATAATATTTGGATGGCGTACGCCCCATTGGGATATTAACCACACTACCTTCTGGCAGTGTATTCAACACACTAATATGATTTGGTTTTGGATAATCGTGCATTGATATTGGGAATAGACTTGTTCCAAGTAACAGAGCTACAACAGACATAACAAGCGCAAACCACTGGTTGCGGTTTAACGTCAGAGATCGCAACCGATACAATAATCCGTACCCGATCAAAATAGCAAAAGCAAACCAAAAGATCATCGCGAAACGGTATGTCCATCGGATTACAACAACTATAAAATTGTCTTTAAAGACTTCAAGTAAGCTAAAACTGTGGTCAAATGTCTGGTAGCCTATCCGCACTTGACTACCTAAACTCATCCAGAAAAAGAAAATTGCCAAGAAAACCCAGATAAACACACGACGATCCACACGTATCGCATATACAACACCCATTGCGGCGAAGACAAGACTTACAATACCAATAATTGGTGTCCGTAAATGCGCACTACGAAATTGTGCCCGGTCATCATTCATCATAGCAATCGCATTGATATAATTGAGGGGTCTATCAAAATCTACTTTAATAAACCGCAAAGCATTTATCGGTTCATCCTCCAAACGTGAATCAACAGCCGATTCAAAATTAGACGATTGAATAACGGGAACAAAAATCGGTGAAATAAATACTAAAACGAGCACCCCAAATACAGTCATTCTCATCCAAAATTGTCTATATTGCCAAAGGCGATGCCACACAAAGATGAACAAGACATACGCACCGCCAATCAACATAGCGAAGATACCAATTTTTAAGTTGTTCAGCACACTTAAACTAAAGAAAAAAGCGGCTAGAGCAAATATGAGTAGATTTTGTTTAGTAGTATGCTTCTGCCGGAGTTGATCAAGCCCATAAACAAAAGCTAGCATAAAGTAAGGAATCCACTCAGTACCACCCGTCAAAGGTTGTTGTAAAGCCAGTTGCAAACTCATCGAGCCAAAGGCATAAAATGCACCACTCACCCATGCAGCAATACGATTGTTGAATAGGTACAAGCCAAACAAATACATCCCGTAGGCTTTTATCATAACCGTAAGCAATGCCGTCAAGTTGTAAGCCAGCGGTTCACCAAATAAATAATAGAGCGGTGTCCATATAACAAAATTGGGTAAACGGGGTGGCAATAACGTCATATCAAGCCCTGTTGGTGCAAACATCAAATCTGTGACATTTACATCAAAGCCATTTTCGAAGGCTTGCAAAGTCCACCAGTTCTGCCAGAGCGCATGATGTGTATCAATATTGGAGAAAGGTAGTCGATCCCCAATCTGAAAGACAAACGGATAGGACATGATAATTAATGTGATAATAAATAATAGTAAAGGAATGGCATCCCGCTTAAAGCGATGTATCACTGACGTTTGCAAACTATATCCCTCATCATCATATAGACATGTGGATGACATCATAATTGACAACTTACACCTTATCCACCCTAACTACATCAGTAAACTTTTAACGCACATCACTACCAACAAACAACAAAACCCTATCTGACACACATCAAATAGGGTTCCAGACTAACGCAATAACTTAAAGCGATGCCTTAAATTCTCTAAACCTAACTACCAGCCTCTTCAGTAGTTGCCGGATCTGGTTCTTCGGTGGTATCTGGCTCAGCCTCCTCAGTTTCTACGGGTTCAGGTGCTTCTGTCTCAACCGGTTCGGTTTCATCGGTTGCAGTTGATTCAACTTGCTCTGTCTCAACAGGTTGAGGTTCTTCTGCATCACTTGATTCAGGCGCTTCGGTCTCAATTGGCTCAGCATCTTCGGTTTCTACAGGTTCGGTCTCTTCTGCATCACCCTGCTCAGATTCTTCTGTTTCAATAGGATCAGGTTCTTCTGTTATTGCGGGACTAGCAGATTGTGCCTCGGTATCTTCTTCTGACTCCTCAGATGCTTCCGAGTCAGCTTCTTCAGTGATTGCGATTTCAGCCTCGTCAGTTGATTCTGGTGCAACTTGCGGTTCTTCTGTAGCGATAGGTTCAACGGTCTCTGCACCAGAAGGAATAGTCAACACATCATAGCGAATCAAGTAGGAAAACACACCGAATGTCGCTGTAATCAACCACAATACCAGCGTCAAACGCATGACGGGTTTTGCACGCTTCCACCAATACTTTGTAAAGTTAGTTTCACCACGTTTTTTAGCAGCGGCTACTGCACTATCTTCTCGCAACATATTAATCACAATAATGATAGCCAGCACTTGTGCAGGAAAACCAAATAACGCATGGACAGTTGGCATCAAATAGCGGAAATTATCAGGTTGGCTGCCGATGTTATCCACAACATCAAATTGATAAGCAACGACCATCAATGCCAGAATCAGAATTGTATTTACAACAGTAATCGTAATCATCGTCCACTTATGTGCTGGGCGATGCCTTCCACTCCGCGCAAAATACCAGCCTGCTAACATCCCTGGAATAATCAGCAAGAGGTAGGCAATTAAGGTCAAATCTGTTGCCAGACTTGCCCCAGTACCCAAAAAGCCAGTTGGTTCTAAATAAATATTCATGAGCAATCCCCTAGATCAGTACGTGAATATACCTTTACAGTATAAATTGCTCATCAATCTGTGCAACTCGCTCACGTCACACAAACCAACTTGTATGCCCAATTACTCTTCATCAGGCAAATGTGGCGTTACTGTCAGTAAATCTTCAATATCATATAATCTCGCGACATCATCATTATGAATCGGATCACCATTTCTAAAGAGATCAAGGAGCCATTGCTGAGTCGTCTTCCAATTCTTAGTTTGCACCTTTTTATGCAATACCAAATAGCGGAAACCATTATCTAGCAACATTTGCATGGATGCTTGCCATTCTTCATTCGCAATTTCTTGATCGTCCCAAAGAGGCTCGCGTCCACGCATAATCGACAATAATGGAATCGACTTCTGGAAATCATATGACCCGCTTGGTAGACGTGCAATTGAGCCTTCGTTCATTGGGCGTCTGTGCTGAATTTGCACTACCATGTAATACTTGGATTCTTGACGACCCAATGGCAGATTCACAATATATCCCTCAGGTGACTCATTCAACACATGGACATAATCAGGGATTGGCAGAGGGCGTGTTTGGATTGGGAAAATACTTGTGCCGTATAACAACATAACGACCGATAAAGTCAATAAACTAGATTGTTTCCAGTCTAGTTTTAAATTACGTAAGCGATAGAGTAAACCATACCCAATCAGTACCGAAAGTGGAAACCAGAAAACCAATGCAAAGCGGTACATCCACCTCAACACAACAACTACAATATTGTCTTGCAGAAAGCGAATTGGAGATAATTGGGTATTGATGACCCGCCCATTCCACATCCATTCCAACCCAAAACTCAGGATTAAGAAGACAAACGCCAGAATCACCCAGATATAAACTCGATTATCCACCCGAACCGCATACCATACACCCATCAACGCAAACACAAACGCAACAATGCCGATATACGGTGTGTCTAGAATAGTAAATTCATTAAACTTCACATATTCATTAGATAGAGAGGCAATACTCTGTACATAATTAATCGGGCGTTCTTCCATCGGCTTGATATAGTTAACAATATCAATCCCCATGCCCTCGAGTTCACCCTCAACTGCCCCTTCGAGATTGGTGTTGGCTAGCACAGGGTAAAGAATCGGTAAACCTAACCCAAGCGCAAACACGCCGAAAGTAACAATCCCGATCCAAAATGAACGATACTGCCATAACCGATCCCAGAAAAAGACCAGCGCCACATAGCCACCGCCTAGCAACATTGCAAAAATACCAATTTTTAAGTTGATATAGACGCTGAATACAAACAAAATAGCCGCTAATAACATCAAGAGGATAATTTTGCGCGTAGAGGTTTTGCCTTTTGTCTGCTCAATAGTATAGGCATATACCAACATGAAAAACGGTATCCATTCCATTGATCCCGTCAGAGGTTGTGGCAACGCAATCTGCAACATCGCGGAACCGAATGCAAAAAATGCACCACTCGTCCATGCCGCAATTCGATTTTTGAACAACCATAAACAAAACAAGTACATCCCATAGGCTTTGAGTAGTGTACCCAAAAGAATCGTCAAGTTATAAGCTAGTGGTTCGCCAAATGCCTGATAGAGAGGTATCCATATCGGTAGACGTGTCCAGCGCGGTGGGAATAAAGTGATATCTAAACCATTTGGCGCGAACATGAAGGGCGTAAGATTAATATTATAGCCATTTTCAAATGCCGTAATTGCCCACCAGTTCATCCAAATTGCTTGACTGGTATCCGCATTCTTCATCGGGATATGATCGTGCATCACAAACACAAGCGGATAAGTCATAATAACTAGCGTCACGAGATACAATAGAATAGGTAATGCATCTTGGCGTAGTCTATGGTTCAGTTGATTCAGCATAATTATCTCACTCTAAATTTACGGCTAGCCAGTATATCCTAAAACCAAATCAGATAATCTGTAAATTGCGACTTCATCATCTGTGTAAATCGTTGGGTAATCGGCAAAAAGCGGTAACAACCACTCTTGAGGATACTCAATTCGCGATGGTGTTTGTGGCACAAGCTTATGCACAATCACATAACGGAAGCCATCATCATATAGGGTTTGCATCCCTTCTTGCCACGCCTCAGGAGAAATCACCTGCTCAGAATCACCATGGAATACACCTAATACTGGATTAGCATCAATATAATCATGTGCATCTGGTGGTCTACGCGCAATCATACCCTCGATAATTGGACGCTGGTGAAATCGTTGAATTGACATATAATATTTGGAGTTATGACGACCAAACGGTAAGTCGATAATTGCACCATCTTCTAATTCCCCTAATACGTCTTGGTATGCGGGACGTGGAGCAGGAGATTGTGGGATCGGGAAAATACTCGTGCCATACAATAACATCGTCACTGCGAGCACCAGCAAGCCCACCTGCGTACGACTCCATGTCACGCTGCGCAAACGATAATGCAATCCATATCCTATTAAAATCGAGAATGGGAACAAAAATACCAGTGACATCCGCCACGGAAACTTCAATATCTGGAAGATAATATTATCTTGGAGTAACCCGTATGGCGTGAAACCAATATCCACAATCTCATACCGAAAGCGTATCTCTAAACCAAGGCTTAATCCCCAGAATATAACTGCTAGAAGCCCCCAAATTAAAACAGTGCGTCTAAAACGAATTCCGTACCACAACCCCATGAGTGCAAAAACAATACTAACGATACCAACATGCGACATCCCCCAGATATTTTGGAGTTCTAATTGTTCACCGCGTAAGCTTGCGATACTCTGCATATAATTGAATGGATGTCTTATCTCTGCTTTGAGGAACGACATCATATCAATGCCACCACGCAAAACGACCCCATCGCTTACGGCATCCTCAAGGTTAGTTGATTGCACAGCAGGTAACAAAATAGGCGTACTAAACCCAATTGCCGATACACCAAAAACCACCATTGCTAACCAGAACAACGGCAACCGCCACAGCGCATGTGCAATCATTGCCAACGCAATATATCCGCCACCCAACAACATCGCAAACAATGCAATTTTCAGATTCATGTAAGCGTTCAACGCAAACAAGAAGCCCGCTAATATCATCAGCCAAACTACACGCCGATGATTGGCTTTACTTCGGATTGAAGCCACACCAATCATAAACGCTAGCATGAACCAAGGTATCCACTCAGTCGCACCTGTATTCGGTTGTTGTAACGCCATCTGTAGACTTGTCGCCCCAAACGCGTAAAATACACCTGTTACCCATGCTGCAATACGCTGTTTAAATAGATGCATTCCAACCAAATACATCCCATACGCTTTAAACAAAATACCGAACATCGCCGTTAGATTAAATGCTAACGGGTCACCAAACAACATATAGAGTGGTATCCAAATCGGCAAACTTGCCCAGCGACGGGGTTGTAAGGTGACATCCAAACCATTGGGGTAAAACAACAACGGGCTGTAGTTGATGTCATAGCCATTTTCAACCGTCTCCAGCACCCACCAGTTCTGCCATAATGCCGTATGTGTATCGACACTATGCATCGGCAAATGGGTCCCCATATTGAACGCAAATGGGTATGTCATCACCATAAAAGTGATGATATACAACAATACCGGCAGTCTGTCTTGGCGTATACGCTGTTGTACCGTAGCTAACATAAATTCCTTAGAGATAGTCACACTGATGCTTCATCTTACCTGTATTTAAATCGTTAGCCTATGTTCTCCTCACACCAGTTTGTATTCTCATGAATTCTATGGTTCAATTCGGGTACTATTTTCTATTGGAGTTAGCAATGCTACACGAATCTGCATCCACCCCATCCGACGACCCCATACCAGTAGTCAAACAAGCCGAAGATACACCTGATCCAACTGAAGCCAAAATGCAAATTGGACTTGATTGCCTCGAACAAGTGATGGATATTCACGAACAAGTTTTCCCACAGTGGGATGACATTCGCCTTGAAGACCGTGCCATTATCATACAAGGTGATGTCGATTATCTGATGACGGTCCAGGGGCACTTGATAATAGACTCAGAAACAGCCTACCAACGCTTAGATGACTTATTATCTGAACATAATCTGACAGCATTATTTCGCGAACAAATCACACGCGATGGCAAGCGTCATCATCAGGTTATCTTATTAGATGGACGACTCCAGCAACCCAAACAACCATCGCCAATCCCTAATATTATTTTACTTATTCTGACAATCGTAAGTTTGCTATACATTGGCACAGCAACCGCCATCGGCGAAATTAGTTTGACAGAGCCCGCTGTTGCCGACCAACTCCGACAAAATCTTATCCCAGAATTTTGGAGAGGGCTGCCCTACACACTTAGTATTTTGCTCATTCTCGGCAGTCACGAAATGGCACATTGGTTGATGATGCGTAAACATAATGTGGTTGCCAGCTTGCCCTATTTCATCCCGGGATTTATCTTTAGCCCATTCGGTACTTTTGGCGCGGTCATCGTCACTAAAGGCGCAATTCTCAATCGTAAAGCATTATTCGACATCGGCGCATCTGGACCACTCGCTGGACTTATTTTTGCAATCCCCATCCTAATTATTGGGCTTGCCACCTCACCCGTTATTGAAATTACAGGGGGGGCAGTCGAGGGAAATTCCGTTTTCTATGCCCTCGCTAAAATTGTCTCACTCGGACAGCTCTACCCAACACAGACTCATGATGTCATGCTGAATCAATTTGCATGGGCAGGATGGACAGGCTTATTTGTTACGGCGCTTAATCTAATACCACTCGGGCAACTCGATGGCGGACACATTCTATACGCTTACTTCGGCGATATCGCCCGCAAATTCTACTATCCGATCCTAGCAACAGCCTTATTTTTAACATTATTTGTCTCCAGCATTTGGCTTATTCTGCTCATCATGTTGGCTCTCTTGGGTAAAGTCTACGCCGTCCCATTAGACGACATCACCAAACTCGACTCAATTCGTAAGTCAATCGCCCTATTTATTTTTGCAATTTTTGTACTGATATTCATCCCATCCCCCATCACCACACCCGATAATTCAGGTGGTCTTATAGCCAGTATTTTGATCGTTGGGTCATGGCAAATTTTGCGAAGGTTTATTAGCAGATTGCAGTATCATATCACTTAAAATCACGTCGCCTGTGTAGTCTCCTTAAACCACACAGGCGATTATCAATCGCAATAATGATTTGCCCTAGGACTGTTTATTCTTCATCATCCTCGTCCTCATGCTCTTCATCATCCTCGTCCTCATGCTCTTCATCATCCTCGTCTTCATCCCAATCTTCATCGTCATCCTCTTCGTCCCAATCTTCATCATCCTCGTCTTCATCGTCCTCTTCGTCCCAATCCTCGTCGTCATGTTCATCCCAGTCTTCATCCTCGTCGTATTCATCATCCTCGTTTCGACCGTCATCAACATCAGTGACTTGATTCGCATCGCCACTATCCCCGGCAGGAACATTAGCTGGTGAGTTTGCGTTATTGTTATCCGATTGTGCAGCTTGAGGATTATTATCATTAGCACTTGATGCAGGCTCATTCACAGTATTATTAGGAACAGTTGTTGCTGGGATTGGCTCATTCGGCACAAAAAATGTCTGCCCAGCAATGATGAAATCACCCCGCTCGAGACAGTTAGCGGCAAAAATATCATCAAGGGTCGCACCAGACCGCACAGCAATTCCAGAAATTGTGTCGCCAGATTTTACTTGATATGTTATCCAGCCTTCTGGTAACACACATCCTTCAGGAGTTGAGGTTAATGTAACAGGTACAGCAGCAGGTCTCTGTACTGAGGATTCGGTGACTGTCGGTAATAAAGTTTCTGTAGGCTCCTCAGTAGCAGTCGGTTGTGGTGTCTCTGTAGATAGTTCGGTCGGAGTTGGCGACGGTGTTATAGATGGCGTCATTGTCTGTGTAGCCGTCATAGTAGGCGACGGTGTAGAGGTGATGGTGGCAGTCGGTGTTGCTGTAATTAAAATTTCTGGAGGCGGATTCAAAAAATCCTCATCGTCTTCACGAAGAATTGCAAAGACTGCAAATCCAACAACCAATATGACAAACACAGCAGCTATCTGCTGAATGGGAAATCGAATCATACGACGTGGCGCCACACCACTGGGCACATCGTCGAATTCTTCATCAATAAGCGCATCAATATTTGCAGTCAGCCGTATCATGACATCACTCATCTCAGCTGGTGATGGACGCACATCTGAAATCATCGTTCCAAGATCAAGTAACTCGATAATATCATCCGCATATTCCGGATACTCATCCAGAAGATCATTAATTGATTGTCCAGCATTGATCCGATCAATGCACGCGTTGAGCACATTTTCAAAATTCATGTATCTCACTCTTTCAAATAGGTGCGTTTGATAATCTGACGTAACTTCAGCAAAGCACGATGTTGTAGCGTTTTGATGGTATTGACATTTTTCTGCATAATATCGGCGGTTTCTTGTATCGATAATTGTTGATCAAACCGCAATAACAGGACTTCCTGCTGATCAGCAGAGAGCATCTGTATCGCATTACGGGTCACCCTCCGCCGATCACCCTCTAACAAGTTTTCTTCAGGTGTATTGTCATCCGATTTAAACCACTGATCGAGTGTTTCTATTGGCAAGGGTTCAGTCTTGCCATAATGTCGATAAACTTCATTTCGCGCGACTTGGAAAAGCCATGCGCGAACACTCTGCCGTGGACCTTTTTTCTTTTTGATAGCTATGACAAATTTTGTAAAAACAGTACTCGTAATATCTTCAGCAATGTGTTGATTACCCACACGCAATCGCACAAACTGGTAAATAGGATCGAGATATTGACGATACAAATTTGCAACCGCCTGTTTATCCCCACGATATGCTCGCTCGAGCACCATCATATCTTGTGATGGGTCAGGTAAGACTAATAAAATCATAGGTAAGTCTGCCATTTTTTTCTGTTGATTTAACATGTTTAGCTTATCTCATCTTAGATACAGATAGCAATGTCTTTGGCTTAACATGTATATAGAGTTAAAAATCCTCAAAAAGTTTCATCGGATTTGTATAGGTTTTGTATAGCTTCGGCACCTGTTATGATAAAACAGATCTAACCGGCGCATGAATGTACCAATGACAGTCAACGGTGACCGTGTGTTAATGCCAGCGCAGGAGATCAATAGTTCTAAATCAGCGAGTACTGATGGGCACTTCCATCAATAATTGTGATCTAGCAACAACCAGTGCAAATGTTTATCCTATCTGCCATCTGAGCTGTTCGAAAACAGTGGACAGCAACATAACATCCAGCTACTATTAGGGGGATTCAGACAGTTTATAGAGATAAGCACCTATTATGTATCAAGACTTAGTTCAACTCGCTGATAATATCTGGTTATATCCACGTGATGATAACCTTGAAGTTGAACAACCCAATATCGGAGCCGTGATTCTAGACGATGCAACTATACTCATTGATGCGGGGAATAGTCCACGTCATGCGCGTGGGATTATGTCGGCACTCGCCGACATGAATGCGCCACCTGTCGATTACCTGATTTATACACATCATCATTGGGATCATACCTTTGGTGGCATGGTTTATTCTGTGCCGTATATCATTGCCCATAAAGACTGCGCGACCATCCTAGCAGAATACGAAAAAAAGACATGGAGTGCTTCACATCTACGTGAAGAAATGTATCAAAACCCAAGCCTCAAAGGGCGCAATAATTCCATTTTAAGCGCGGTATCCGATTGGCGCGGATTCCGTATCAATATGCCCACCATCACCATCACCAGCCACTTATCCCTCTACATCGGTGGCATGACGTTAGATATTTCACATGTTGGGGGGCGTCATGCATCCGATTCTATTGTCGTCGGCATCCGCGAGCGTAAAGTCGCATTCATTGGTGATTGTCTATATGCACCACCTGTCCATAGCACTGATGAAGAACAAACTGTCCCGATCAAAGGCAAGGTCTTCAATCGACTATTCGACGAAGGCTACGAGACATTCATCGAGGGACACAGCAAACCCCTAAAATCGAAAGACATCCAGCTCGCACTCAAAGGCTTAATTAAATCAGACGATTAGATGCAACCATATTTTGCAGAATAAATACACATCAAGCATAATCTGATATATCAAGTAAATGCATCTAGAGAGGGAAACGCATATGCTAACTGTCGAGCAAAAACAATCGTTTGATACAGATGGGTATCTCGTCGTGAGTTCTCTATTTAGCGACGATGAAATTGAATTCTACAAATCGCACTACGAAGCCATGCGTATTTCCCAAAACACCTACTTAGAGACAATGGGTGATGATGCAATCAATAGTGACGATGACCCACTCGTCAAATATCCACGTATTATGCAACCGCATCGGCAAGACCAAGCGAGCTTGGATTGGTTAATTGACCAGCGATTAAATACAGTCATGACAGCTTTACTTGGCATAGAGCCATTCGCTGTCCAAACGATGTTCTACTTTAAACCACCCGGCGCACGCGGGCAAGCCTTACATCAAGATCAGTATTATCTGCGGGTTCAGCCCGGCACATGTATTGCTGCGTGGATGGCAGTTGACGATTGCGACGAAGATAACGGATGCTTACGGGTTGTACCGGGTAGCCAAGATTGGCCCCTCCTCTGTATGACCGATGCTGATACCACTGAAAGTTTCACTGATGTAATGGTCGAAGTACCAGATGAAGAAACCATCATCCCCGTCACTATGAAGGCCGGAGATGTCCTCTTCTTCAACGGGCAATTGGTACACGGCAGTTTGCCTAACACAACATCGGATCGCTTACGACGCGCGCTAATTGGTCACTATCTCGTTGGTGAAGCAGAAAAAGTCCATAAATATTATCACCCCGTACTTAAAATGGACGGCACACAAATCGAACTGGGTGAATCCGAAAAAGGTGGCACTTGTGGTGTGTGGGTGTCGGTGGATGGTCAACCACAACTCCAAATGGAACCCGAAGAGATTTAATATTTTCAATGAGTCACGATGTTTACTACACAATAATTGGTGTTTTTGAATCAATAATTGAAGCTAAAAAAGTCGCCATTGAGCTAAAACAACTCGTTAATGATATAGCAGATTGGTATCGAAAACATCCTACCCACATTAATGATTCAAGTGTTATTGAGCTTACACCGCCTGAAAAAGCACTCGCAAAATCACTCAAAATTGAATGGCACGATCCAATTGATTGGATAGAGTTCTTCATCCGGCAATTTGGAGATAACTATGGCAAACCTGAAGATTACATCTGTTATATGGATAATTGTGTTTTTGTTTACACACCGGATACATATTCAAACCAGATTGGCGAACAATTCAAACTGTATTTTGAAGCATTGAACGGCAAAGTATATCGTGAAATATATTCAGATTATCCCATTACAGAAAATATAAATTTTGCGAATCTTGATGTAGACATTATATGTAAAGTACCAAATCAATCCGTTGCTGACATGCTCAGTAAGCAATTCAACATCAAAACACTAGGACATATCTATCAAACCTTCAAAGGAGCATCCAATCTCACACTGCAAATGCCGTGTGTAACACATCATCGAGATTACAATAAGATTGAAGCTATCATTCCGCCCAAAGATTACCTCAAAGCTGAAAAAATCTACCTAAATGAAGAAATTCAATGGCAACAAATTGACAAAGGGCGTGTCAACGAGGATAAGTTTTTTATATATGATGATGCCACTCGTTTATCTCTTTGGTTTATGAGACGTGATACAAGTTTCGAAACTGAAAGCATCACATATGAGAATGACATAATTGAGTTTCATGCAATCAATTCATCCTCGATTGCTCCAACTCTTATTGCACTTATTAATTGGTTACGCTCACTTGGATGTACGGTATCATATACATTCAATCAAGAAGAAGGCTAGCCGCTAATCACTAGCGGCTAATAGCTCGTTTAGGCTTCGCCAATATTCTCTAGATACTCGGTGTACCCACCCAGATACCCTGTTACATCCCCATCGCGGATTTCAATAACACGGTCTACCGTCTGATCCAGAAAATAGCGATCATGCGAGATTATCAGCACCGTGCCTTCAAATTCGTCGAGTGCCTCTTCCAGCACCTCAACTGACTGAATATCGAGGTTATTCGTCGGCTCATCCAACAGGAGCAAATTCGGCTGACTCAGCATCACCAGTGCCAGTTGCAAGCGACTCCGCTCCCCACCCGAAAATGTACGGATTGGCTGGCGCACCTGCTCGTATTTAAACGCCATTCGTAGCAAAAAGGTCACCGCCACCGATTCACTACTATTCTGAATATTGCGGATCATATCGAGCGGGGTTTTATCCAACCACTTGGCTAACGTCTGATGCTCTTGCGAATAGTAGCCGATGCGAATACTCGGGCCAACATAAATGCGCCCATCCGTCGGCTCATATTCACCGAGGATTAGCTTGAACAACACCGATTTTCCTGCCCCATTCGGGCCAATCAAGCCAACGCGTTCCCCATGACGCAACAGCAAATTCGCATCAAAAAAGATGGGCTCATCATCAAACGCCATCGACACATCATTGAGTTCAAGCACCTTCTTACTCCCACGCCAACCCTCGACTTTAAAATCCATCAACTTAGCATCACTCACCCGCTCGATAATCTCGCCACGCTCTTCCATCTTCTCCAACATGCGACGGCGTTGACGGGCAGCCAACATATGCTTCCGGCTAAGGACTTGTTTCGCCCAACGTTCAAAGCGTTCGATCATCTCCTCAATTCGGGCAATTTCCTTCTGTTGCGTGACATAGAGTTGCTGTTGGCGTAATCGGCGTATTTCGCGCTCATTGGTGTAATACGAATAATTCCCGTGATACACCGTGATTTTGCCCTCAGCCAGCTCGACGGTTTGGGTCGAGACTTCATCCAATAGATAACGATCATGCGAGATCAACACCACACTGCCACGATAGTTAAGGATGAAGCGTTCAAGATGGCGCTTACCTTCCATATCCAGATGATTGTCAGGCTCATCCAATAGCAGAATATCAGGGGTCGATACCGCCAACCCTACTAGAGCAACCATTTTTTTCTGTCCACCAGATAGCGCATTTGTCGATAGATCAAACTGTTCCGGTGTAAACCCGAGCATATGCAGTAATTCTTTCACATGGCTCGCATGACGATTCCCATTCATCCGTTCATAATGCGCCAGTTGCGTTTCATGCGATTCAAGAACTTGTGCTAGCTTATCTTCATCACCATAAACATCAGGGTCAGCTAATTGCACTTCAATCTTATCAAGCTCCGCTTCAACTTCAGACAGTTCCTTAGGCTTAATCATCGCGACATCAAGTAGAGTTTTGCCTTCTGATAGGTCAATATCTTGAGGTAGATACCCAACCCGAATATTTGGCTGAATTGTGATATTGCCTTTATCTGTCTCAATGTCACCGAGGATGACCTTAAATAGCGTCGACTTACCCGCACCATTCGGACCAACTAATCCGACTCGGTCACGATCACCAATCACCCATGATAGGTCGCGATATAATTCGCGTCCGGAAAAGTTTACAGTGATATTGTTGATGTGTAATATGTGCATAACGTGTGTCCTTTCGTCTAGGGACGCACACTACCAACAAGCATATCACAACACCAAATATCACGGGCAGGTGCGCCCGTTTATTAGTTATTGATTTACATTTCTATTTTTAGAAAATGGGCGCGCGATTATGTCGCGCTAACGCCAGATGAGCGAAGTTCAAAACTTAGGGTGAAGTATGTGCTGAAGTAAATCATAGTTTGGAGTATACCAGATGGTAGATACGCTTGTCTACCACTTCAGATAATCCCAATAGATTGCTTAAATCACGACGATGATGACGATCATGCTGAATTTGCCAGATGGCTAACGTATGTGTTGTGATTCGGTCGCCCCAATGCGCTGTAAATTCATCATGTAGTCGAGACGATCCGACTTTTGAAATGAGCTCTTTAAGTTGATCATGAGCTTCAATAAATTCGGTAATCACCTCTTGAGGATTCTTCATATAACGTTGACGGCGAATCCAAGCGTTACGACGATGAACATCAGCCCGATTACGAACTACCAAATGATCGGTAAGCACATATAACTTATCAGCTAAAAATGCGTGAATGAGGTTAGACGCCTGTTCATCAGACCATGTTAGGTGTGTGATAACATCATGCACGCGCCATCCCGAATTCATATAGACTAAATCATCTAACTCCAGTTGTTGGACAATATCTAATGTTGCCCGACGGGTATCATCCAATGCTGAAATAAGATCATTTGCCGTAATCATTTTTATCTCCCTAAAATTTGGTTTTCCCAATTATGCGGGTAATTTCTTAAATTTTAGAGTTTTACGTAACGTCAAAGTCAAGGGGGAAGGTTAAGTAAATGAGTATACTGTGAGATTTTGTAATTTTACCCCCCTATTTTTTGGGGGTATTTTTCATTGGATTTCTATTATTTTTATGATGCATGTCTTTTAAAATACAAGCATATCTATGGACCTAGAACACTACGTGCGCCTTAAAATGCACGATGATGTATGTATCTATGTAATGTAAGGAGAATTTAATGTCCACACAGCCCCTCGGTATACGAGAGGTCAACACTATACATCGTGATGAGGTAAATACACCAACTATGCTTACACCATCAAGAGAATGGTATAGACAAAGCCCCGAACAGATTAAAGAAACGCTACAAGTCGGGGTTGAAGAGGGTTTAGATGATACAACCGTAGCGGAACGCCTCGAGCAATATGGACCCAACCAGCTAACAGAGAAAAAGGCAAAGTCGATCTTCAAAATGCTCTATGAGCAGTTGGTCGAACCATTGGTTGTGATCTTGCTGATGGCCGCAGGGATTAGCGCGCTACTTGGTAAAGCTGAAGAATTTATTGCGATTATGGCAATCGTTGTACTCAATGCGGTACTCGGCATCGTACAAGAACGACGCGCAGAAGAAGCCATCGCAGCCCTCAAAAAGATGAGTCAACCTAATGTTCGTGTTAAACGCAATGGACAAAACACAACTGTACCAGCAACGGAACTCGTTCCTGGTGATGTCTTGTTACTCGAAGCTGGCAATATCATCCCTGCTGATGCTCGCGTCATGTCCGCAGTCAATTTGCGTGTCCAAGAGGCATCCCTGACAGGTGAAAGTTATCCTGTTGATAAATCCGAACGTACATTAAATGATGACAACTTACCATTAGGTGATCGTGTCAACATGCTTTACAGTGGGACATCCGTTGCATATGGGCGGGGCACAGCTATTGTCACCAGCACTGGCATGAACACAGAATTAGGTCGCATTGCAGATTTGATTCAAAATGTTGATGGAGGAAAATCTCCACTTCAAAAACGGATGACCGAGCTCGGTAGAATCTTGTTTGGTGCGGCATTTGTCGTGATGGCGTTAGCATTCCTTGTTGGTTTTATCGCAGGTCAACCACTAAGTGAAATATTACTTGCCAGTGTAGCAATTGCAGTTGCAGTTGTACCCGAAGGTTTACCTGCTGTCGTGACCATATCCCTCGCTTTAGGCGCACAACGAATGCTCAAACGCCGTTCATTAATTCGTAAACTGCCAGCAGTCGAGACACTCGGTTCTGTTACTGTGATTGCTAGCGATAAAACTGGAACACTCACTGAAAATCGTATGACAGTTACAGTGATTGATGTCGCAGGTAAAACACTAGATACAACCGTCGCGATGCAAAATAGTGAAATCCATGAAGAATTGCCACAAGATTCAGCATTAGCCTTGTTATTGCTTGGATCAGCATTGGCAAATGACAGTTATCTGCAAGTCAATAATGACGGTAAATTAGAAATCATTGGTGACCCGACCGAAGGCGCAATGATGCTAGCCGCAGATCATTATGGTATCGATAAAGAAGGAATCCAAAACCAATACCCACGCGTCGCAGAAGTACCATTTTCATCTGAGCGTAAACGCATGACCACCATCCACAATGTGAAAGATGGTGAGCTGGATGTACTCAACAACTATGAAAATACACATGTCGCCTTCACAAAAGGTGCACCAGACCGCCTCCTTGATATGTCTAGTGCGGTATATACAGATGGTAAAATCGTCCCCTTAGACAACGACTACATGTCACGAATTGAGATTAGCAATAATACGCTAGCATCACGCGGATTACGTATACTTGGTGTTGCATTTAAACCAATAGATTCAAACACTGAAATCAATAATCCGGAAGCACTTGAACAAGA
Organism: Anaerolineales bacterium UBA6055; assembly: GCA_002428985.1. Lineage (GTDB taxonomy): Bacteria > Chloroflexota > Anaerolineae > Aggregatilineales > Phototrophicaceae > UBA6055. Next base: position 167,662 of record DIYL01000002.1, read on the forward strand.
CATGATATTTGTGGGTCTCGTCGGTATGATTGATCCGCCACGTGCCGAAGTTAAAGATGCCGTTGGCACCTCTAAAGTTGCTGGCATTCGCCCAATTATGATTACAGGCGATCATCCGATGACAGCTTTAGCAATTGCACAACAAATTGGCATTGCTGAGGATAACGCCGAAGTTATCACAGGGCGACAACTCGCAGAAATGACTGATGAAGAATTACGTCGCCGTGTTAGTGATGTCTCTGTTTATGCTCGTGTATCGCCAGAGCACAAACTTCGTATCGTTCAATCACTAAGAGAAAATGGTCAAATTGTGGCGATGACAGGTGATGGTGTTAATGATGCCCCCGCCCTCAAGCAAGCAGACATCGGGGTGGCTATGGGTATCACAGGCACAGATGTCAGTAAAGAAGCATCTGATATGGTCATTACCGATGACAACTTTGCGACGATTGTTTATGCAACCGAAGAAGGGCGCGCGATTTATGACAATGTCCGTCGTTTCATCAAGTATCTGCTTGCAAGTAACACAGGTGAATTGTTTGTGCTCTTAGCCACTCAATTGGTCGCAGGCATGACATTGCCACTCACAACTCTACAAATCTTGTGGATGAACCTGATTACCGATGGTATTCCGGCACTAGCACTCGGTGTGGAAAATGGTGAAAAGAATGCCATGACCCGTGCACCCTACGATCCAAACGAGAGTATCCTTGGGCAGGGGCTTGGTCGTCACATTCTCTTGATTGGCGGTACGTTAGGTGTAACTGCTCTAGGCTTGGGTGTCTGGGCATTCCAAAGTGGTCTTGAAGCTGCAAATGGTATGCCAGCATGGAATACAATGGTCTTCATGGTGCTGACACTCGCTCAGATGGGACATGCCCTTGGGTTACGTAGTCATGCCGAAAGCATCTTCAGTATGAACTTCTTCAGCAACAAGCTACTGTTAGGGGCAATTATCAGTACATTTGCGTTGCAGTTGATGGCAGTGTACCTACCATTCTTCAATAACTTGTTTGGCACCAACCCGCTGACATTATCCCAGTTATTTATCTGTTTCGTCTTGAGTACAGTTGTATTCTGGGTCGTTGAGCTAGAGAAATTGCTAATGCGCCGTGGCGTATTCAAGTAGTAATATCTAGCATTCAAATAAATACTATAAACGCAGATGGAGTAATTAATTTATCTGCGTTTTGTATTTTCTTCAAATACACCATAAGTATACTGCTATTCTTCAGGTAACATTGAGTCATGCAACCAATCAATCGCTTCATCATACTCCTCAGCATTAAAAAGCTTTGCTTCCCCTGACGATCGCCGAAAAAGTTGTATAAGCAAATTTATTACAGTTAATATAAATATGCTCTTAGATAATATAATAGCCGTTCGCGCATTGGGTAAATCAAAATGGGCATTTTGCCATTTTTCTGCTTTCTGCATGGTATACATAACGGGTAATTCATTCACATTAGAAGCATCAAAGATATATTGTAGATTTTCGACGCCACCTTCCTCGCGAATAATATACTCAATGACATCAAATGTTTCATCTATAGCCATCCTTGTACCTGTCTTAAGTATCACAATATGAATATTGTCTTCAATATGATAAGTAACATTTTTCAACATTTTATCCATGTTATTTTAACTCGTTTCACTAGATTCATAGATTACTAGAATTACACACTAACAGTAGTATATGCGCTTCCCTATCAAGCAAATTAAAATAACACTACATATAAATCTTTATACTTTATCTGCAAAACTAAATTTATAATATACACAATTTAATGAATTATGCAGTTTTTGGAGTTATAAATGCCAGTTAATATTACATGGTTAAATGATGAAAATAGAGTCCTCTATTTTGATTATATTGGCTTATGGACATGGGAAGAGTCCTACGCAGCGATTCGAAAAAGCAATGAAATGATGAATGAAGTCAACCATCCAGTCGGATCAATCGTTGATTTCACAAATACTCAAAATTTCCCAGATGGTTTAGCTGATGCAATGAAAGTTATCGCAGAATTACGTGGTGGGCATCCTAATGATACAGGTGAGACTGTCTATGTGAATGCAGAAGTATTGACAAAAGCGATGTTTGATGTAATCAGAGCAACAGACCCAGAAGTCGCCAAGGTGATTAAGTTTACTCATTCAAAAACTGTTGAAGAATCAGAAAACTTGATCCTACAAGTTCTCGATCGACAATTACATCCATAATCATCAGACACTTTCCATCACTATAACAATTTCATATCTATCATCTCCCTGAAACTAGCGATACACTATGTTTATCGTTCAGTATCGGGGAGATTAGACTAGATTGTTCATTGTAGATGCGCGCCAAAATATCGCTTATAACGCACACTTCCTCAATCGTGATTACACAAAGTGGGCATGGGAAGCGCGCCGTCGTGAAGTTGGGTTTGATGTACCCCGAGCGATGACTAGTCTGAGAGATAATCTATTAGGGCGCGTGGGTATCACATTCGCATCGCTAAAAGTCGTCCCAGAAGCCACCCCCAATAAACAGAAATGGGAACAAACCACCTATCTAACACAGCGCGAGGCATACAACCAAGCAATGTGGCAGATGGATTATTACAAACGCCTTGATGACGAACATACGACTATTAAACTCATCCGTTATCAGTCGGACCTTGATGCTGTAATTGCGTCATGGGCAGATGATACTGAATTTGCCGATCATATTCATGGCATTGTTGCGAGTATAGAAGGCGCAGATCCAATCCTAGAACCTAAGCAATTTGAGGAATGGCTTGAGCATGGCGTACGGGTAGTTGCACCAGCATGGTATCAGACAGAATATGCCGCAGGTGCAGATTTCGATGGCGAGCTAACATTACTCGGTTACGAACTACTAGATGTACTGGCAAGTTATAATATAATCCTCGATCTTTCGCATTTATCTGAGCGCGGATACAAACAAGCATTAGAAGCCTATGATGGGGTTGTTATCGCTAGTCATGCTAACCCGCGTTATTTTTATGATGCAGAACGTAGCTTATCCGATGATATGATTCACCGATTGGCAGACCGTGATGGTGTCATGGGTATCATGGTGTATAATCGCTACTTAAGGAAAGACTGGCATCCAACAGACCCAAAACGACGCGTGAGTCTCTCACATGTTGCCGATGCCATTGATTATGTATGTCAGCTAACGGGTACAACCAAACATGTCGGCATCGGTAGTGACATTGACGCAGGTTATGCTTACCGGGCGTTGCCAGAAGAAGTTGATACATCAACCGATTTGTGGGAACTAAAAGATATTTTACTCAGTCGTGGCTTTTCTTTATCAGATGTAGAAGCGATCTTAGGGGGCAATATGCTCCGTAAGTTACGTCAGACGTTACCGAACGGATAGGAGACCAAAGAATTTATGTGGCGTTTTGCACAAGTTGGTATCGCAATCGGTGCACTCGGTGCGATGATCTGTTTCATGGGATTATTCCCAGGTGTAACAGGCGCGCTCCCCACAGTTGGCATCGGCATTGTGCAAGTCGTGATGGTGCTATTCGGATATGCCTTACTCATTTTCGGAGCGCTCATCTACGTCAAATTCACATTTTTTCTTGGTGTACCATCAACACTTGTTCAACAAATTGCAATCCGTTTCGCATTAACAGGTATTTTATTTGCAGCACTTGCAGGACTATCCGATATTCTTGGGTTTGGTTCCCATATACGTGATGATATTAGTGATATATTCTTTGGACAATGGCAAATGGTCGGCATTCTAGCCAGTTTTGCCCTATCATCAGCAGGTGTTCTCCTCTATGTATTATCTGGCGCACATGTCGCCACCAACGCCCCCGCCGAAGCACTTAGTGATAATGTTCCCACACCAGAAGATCTTGAAGCAGCCATGGCTGAAACTATCCCAACTCGACCAAAACAGCTAACTAAAGAACAATCCTGACTCAATTTGACCCCTTAAGGCTATTCATTAGGCGATTTATATGGCATACTCTATACTTTGTATGTAGACATTTGTGTATTGTTAACCAGTTGAGTTTGAGACGTGACACTAGCAACCGATAAATCTATGCCAAAACCTGATAGTCGTAAAACCAAAGCCCCTGATCCAGTCCGCGCGATTGGACATACCAGTGTGATACTAGTTGTTAACATGAATCAGTTTATTGTTACAGGGAATGGACGGTCGAATTACCGACGATTCGAGCGTATTCGAGGTACAGATCGCTTCGCTAAAATACTACAAAATCACTGGTCACAGAAGTTTCATACCGTTGATCGTGTCAATCAAATCAATAAGCGTGACCGCGAAGACATGCTATTTATGCTGACAGACCCTGATTGGCAACCTGGTGGTGAACCACAAATGTCCACCGATGAAACCGGATTTGTTACCGGGATATTTCGTCATAATATGTTGACTGATTATTCCGCACCGGAATATCAACTCAATAAAGATGCGATGCACTTTGACCCCTTGCTGGCACAAAACTATCAATTTCGTCGCTTATTGATGAACCGTATCTGGAAGCAGTGGGATATTTTTGTTCGTCCAACTGTCACAGGTATGTTTGTAATCCGACTGACCCGCAAGTATGACCGGATGCAAGCGATCGACCGGATGGCACGCGATGTTCTCGATTTACAACAGTCGTTTGATCTATCGGGCGCACTTCTGCAATACGATAAGCTAGAAAGCGACCCCATCTACGACCATCTCACAGCAGAAGATAAACAAAGGAATCGTGATTCAGTTGATGCTTTACTCGCTTGGCTCAGGGTCAATAAACATAATTTGCCAAGCCCCGGATACATTCCTGTTCAGTGGCAACTCGCGCTAGAAGTCTGCCATCGCTTTTTGAGAGCCGTCGGATTTGAGATTGTCCCAGATGAATCTAAACCCAATTACAAAATCCAACTCCAAGAAAGCCCATACAGCGTTTCAGCACAACTCCATGACTCATATGTGATCTATCATATGGATGAAATTACAACCATCTGGTCACGTAAAGACCCATATGATCTAAACGAACATAGCCCATGGCATGTTTTTCCTAAAGACCTCAAATTTTTGAGTGAGAATGCCAACTACGCCAAAAAAGTAGCAGTCAACAAGGTCAAAGAAACTCTTGTCAATATGGTCGAAGGTGCAATGTTGAGTCGACGTGAAGATAATGGAGATATGACACGATATTTCCCATCACATAGTCGTGAATATGTTGATAGTTTATTTGGAAATGATACAGCGACATGGGATGATGAACTGTGTATTTTAACATCACGTACCGCGCTACTGATGCCCTCACATGCATCTAAACAATCGCAACTCTATATTTCGACCTTACCCGCCACCGACACAACCAGCGTGATGTACCTCAGTTATTGGGAAGCCTTCGAACGAATGATTGAATTTATCGCTGAAGTCCGTGTGTTGGCACAACTATTAGAGCGAGACAGCTTGATGATCTCTCAGGAATTTGTCGACAAACTCCGTGATATTCGCTATGAGATGCTACAAGGTACGCTAGAAATTAAACCTAGCGAGCTCACGCAACAGGTCGAAGAAGCTGCAAACCTTGTGCGTCTCGTTGCAGTATGCCAGAGTTTGAGTACCCCTCATGTCTGGAGTCGTGCGGAATACGCAGTTGATAAAGCTGAATATCTGCTTGAAGAAATGCGAATTTCGCGTTTTTTGGATCATGCTGAGCGTAATGTTACCAGTCTAACCCGTTTTGTCGATCATATTGACGAGCTATATCTCGCAGAACAATCCGAGCGTAGCAACCAGAGTACCAACCGTGTATCGACCCTATTGGGTGTGGTCTCCTTAAGCGTGATCGTCTTCTCTCTTCCGTCATTCTGGCGTGATAGCCAAGAAATTCAAGAAAACCTGTGGATTAATCAATATCTGACACCTGATGTAATCTCTGCACTGGCTTTGATGGGTAGCGTTCTAGCTATTGGTCTAGGGATCCTCGGTATTGGGCTGGTTATCCATACATTGATTTTTCGTCGCCGTAATCGTAAACGTCGTAATCTCAAATTACGATCTATTCTACCGGACAATCTTCTATCGTAATATCAGTCAAATCCTATTAAAATAAATACCTTGAGACGAGCTTAGATTAGCAAAAAAGGAATGCGCCCAATGCGTGAAATCACGGTTGCGATTGTCCAGATGAAACCTCAATTAGGTGAACCAGAAGATAATCTTGTCAAGATGTCCGATATGATTGCTCAGATAGCATCACAGCAAAAGGTTGACCTGTTGGTATTCCCAGAACTGATTACTAGCGGGAACGAGCTTGGTGTGCGCTTTACAGATATTGCACAACGCGTCCCCGGCCCAACCATTAACTTAATCGCACAACGTGCTAATGATTATGGTATTTATGTCGCATTTGGTATGGTGACAAAAGAGAAGGTCGAAAGTGTTCTTTATAACTCCGCCATCCTTGTAGGTCCGGATGGGGATTTAGTTGAATTCTATAACAAGATTCACCTACGTGGTGAGGAACGTATGGCGTTCCGTGAAGGATTCAAATTACCAGTTGCTGAAACTGAAATTGGCAATATCGGTTTGATGCTAGGCTATGATCTTGCCTACCCAGAAGTTGCCCGAAGCCTTGCATTAGAAGGCGCAGAACTGATCTGCTGTATGGCAAACTGGGAAGCAACCCACATTGACGAATGGAAAACATACACACGTGCCCGTGCCTACGAAAATTCAGTTTATATCGCAGGGGCAAATCGTGTCGGTGAAGATGTGACACTTACCTTTGGTGGCGAAAGTATGGTTGTCGGTCCACGCGGTCAAGTCTACGCGTCTATGGTGGACGAAACCGACCCCGAAACAGGTGAGCCTTTGGAAGGCTTTGCTGTCGCGCGGATTGATCTTGATGATGTCCGTAAAAACCGTGAAGAATTCCAATTTATCCAGACACGCCAACCCGCTGTCTACCGTACCATCGTCAAGAAATATTAATTTCAACGATTATCATCTATTCTGTCGGGATAAAGTGCGCCTTGTCCCGACATGATTACATTGATTGAAGGGACATCCCCGTGTCATCATCCGCACCCAAGTTGCTGTATGTGGTTAATATTCCACGCTTTTTTGTATCACATCGACTTACACTTGCATTAGCTGCGCAACAAGCTGGATTTGAAGTCCATGTCGCGACATCAGGCCACGACAGTGAAAATGCACAGCGGATTATGGATAGTGGATTACCCTTTCATCCCCTGCCACTCAGTCAACATGGCACAAGCCCTTTACAAGAACTTGGTACATTGAACGCGATTCGTAAGTTGTATCGTACCATCAAACCTGATCTCATCCATCATGTTAGCATCAAGCCTGTTATTTACGGTGGGATAGCTGCCAAGCTGACACGACGCAAAGCGGTCGTTAATGCAATGAGTGGACTTGGTTATGTGTTCATTGGTAAAGGGATCAAGCCCAGCATATTAAGGTTATTGACCCGCCCCGCCTTTAAATTTGCAATGAGTGGCGACGGCACACGTATGATCTTCCAGAATCCAGATGATCGCGAATTATTCATCGACCGCGGATTAGTTAATCCCATGAAAGGAATTCTCATTCGTGGATCAGGGGTTGATGAAAACTACTTTACACCACAACCCGAAAACTTAGATGATCTACCTGTTGTGCTATTTGCTGGACGACTCTTATGGCAGAAAGGGATTGGAGAGTTTGCAGAGATTGCTCGCAGACTCAAAGGCAAAGCCCGCTTTGTAGTCTATGGATATGAAGAAGCCACAAGTCCGCTCAATGTCCCGACATCACAGCTTGAAGCATGGCAAGATGAAGGCATCCTACTGTGGGGTGGAAGACGCGATGATATGCCAAACGCCTATGCTGAAGCCAATATTGTCTGCTTACCGTCAACTTATGGTGAAGGTGTGCCTAAAGTCCTCATCGAAGCGGCTTCATGTGCACGAGCGTGTGTCACCACCGATACCCCCGGTTGCCGTGAAATTGTACACCATGGCGTAAACGGGCTGATAACACCACCGCATGACCTCGACAAACTGACATCCGCAGTTGAATACCTGATTGATAACCCCGATCAACGCCAACAAATGGGTGCGAATGGACGCAAAATTGTCCTCAACGACTTCACGTTTAAGCAAGTCGCCGAGGAAACATTTACACTTTATCGCCTGCTTCTGAACAATAGCAATTAACCTTGAAATTCTAAATCGAAGGTAAACGCACCCGAGCAACTCGAACCAGTAATAAAATATTGACGATAGGTACCAGTCGTCGCACTCGTAAAATCTAGATAAAAGCGAAATGCAACAGTTGAACTAGTTGTATTATCATGTAGGAACTGGTTTGGAATATCCGTCGGAATATACAACAACGGGTTTGTCATACTGTTATCAACAATACCATCAGATTGAATCGTTAGATTAAGTGTGCGAGCCTCCAAAGCAGCACTGACATCCCATATTTCTTGCCCTTCACAACCAACACCGCCTAATGTCCCTGTTGCTAGCCAGTCTCCAACCTGCAATGCTTGACCATCAATGATAATTTGCCCGCTATCTATACTTTCAGTATCTGATGGTTGAGGTTCATTGGATTGAGTGTTATTAGATGTAGACATATCATCTGATGCATTGGATGATCCACCCGCACTTGCACTTGCACCAGACACCATCGGATTTCTTAAACATCCAGTATCTATATCTTCACTAAATTCACCACGGATTTGTACACGGGTGACATCAAGTAACATTTGCTGGAATAAGTCAGCATCAATTTCAGTAAACATCCCATCGACATCATACCAACCAGCGTCTTCTGTAAGGCTAACAGTATATGGTGTGAACTCGCTACCTAGGCTTTCCAGTAGATCATAACCTAGCAATATTCCGTTTCCGACAACGAGGACAATATCAATATCGTCAAATGGAGATGTCGTCACATCTTGGTTCAACTCAAATGACAATATTTGCCCATACCCATTAACCACTTGATCAACAAAGGTTGGCGGTGCATCAAAATACCATGTTGCGCCTTGCCTCATATCGCTCGCACAGATCACATTATCCGATATAACAGGGGTATCGGCATCACCAACAACAGACCACCCGCTTACATCAACAGATGGTAAAAGATCGGTTGTTTCTTCCTCAATTTCTTCAGCTACAAAAGCTAATTCAGCAACAATAGATAATTCACAGTCAGTCATGCTGAGTGTCTCAAGGTAAGCAAGTTGAACTGTTTCGTCATTGAGAATTGTGTAGGTATATAGATATGGTGCCCCCTGTATGCCAGGGATGACTAAATAGCTTCCATCTTCCAATATACTCGTTTCGAAGAATTCAGGTGTCTCAGCAATTTCTAGTGGTGCAACTGCCATATGGAAGTCAAGAGGAACAATAGGATCGCTGAATGCTAATTCGACTTCACTCGCATTCATCGGTAGCCAAACAGCATCCAATGTCAAAATGTCAGGACAGGAATTCTCTTCAGAAACATAAGTCATTTGCCAAATACCATCTTGTGGCAAACTCGCAACGCTAGCGTTAATCACAGCACGTCCACCATTTCCCTCCTGAATATAGAAGATGATAGTGTAATTGCCTTCGGAGGGAATATTTAGCGAATATTCGGTTGCGTCCTCAATAGTGATCATAGCAACACTCGTTGACGCATCGTCAAATACTTCGACCTGAAAAGGAAACATTGTGCCCAAATAGCGACTCGTTAAGACAAGCGTTGTAGGGGATTCGGTCATAAAATCAAAAACAGTCGTCGGTTGATTTGTTGTGAAGTTAATGAGGGTATCTTGATCAAATACAAGCGTATCAACATCATCCTGTGCGGACACGATACCAGTAAAAACAAATACCAAACATAACAGTAAAACATGTCGTGTGAGCTTCATAGCGACTCCAATGTTCAATGTGATAAATAGTCACATAGCAGTCTATCACAGCTACCAAGACGAAATAGAATAGATTTGTTAGAAAACACGGGCTGGTACGATTAAGTGGACATCGGGCAACATCAGAGAATTTTATGATGTAGACATAAATTACAATGAGGATTTTTTTGAATAAATTTTACAGAGATGTTGATGCGCGCCCCCCCATGTTATTGCTCACGCATCCCTATAATTTTAGCCAACGGGCATTTGCTCTGTATTTACAGTAACAATATACCCCTGACGCAAAATTCTTATGCCCGGCATATTTGCCGCAAGTACCATTACAGTTTCTTTAAGGCTCCCCGTCTTACGAGCATTTTCAATCGCTTGATGGCTATCCCAATAGGTAATCAGTTGTACCTTATTCGGATCATCAATAGCTTCAAGCATATGTGCCATCACAAATCCGTCACGTTTTTGAACACCTTTGAAATACTCGGTTGCTACAAGCTCGCGTAAAGTGTCAACTTGTCCGATAGGAACTGATAAATCTGTTACTTGTGCGAACATAATCTACCTCCGTATATATTGCAACTTATGTAGTGCTCATTTTTATTGTAATGCAAATGATAATGTAGATTTATTAGAAAAATAAGTTAAACGTTTACCATTTGTATATTGTAATATTGTAATTCATTTAAAATTATGACTTACGAATATTTAGAGCGTGGTTGTATAGATGGAAGTTTGCTACAGTTAGGTTACACAACAGTTTTAATGGAGCGACGTGATGTTTTTATTTAAACCCAAAGATGGCAAAGATAACCAATTATTGATTGGTGTTGGACTTGGTATCGGGCTTGGCATCGGCTTTGGCGTATTTAATGGTCAACTTATCCTTAGCCTATTGGCAGGTGCAGGAGTCGGTGTTATTTTTGGTATTATTCTCAACCGTTTCTAAAACAAATTAGGGCGTATAATACGCCCCTTTCAAATTCCGATGTGTTTTTGAATGTTATTTAACGAACTTCAAAAGAGCCAACACCACCATCAAATTTAATATAAATCTGATTTTCAGAGGTTTGGAACCCTTCCGTTTGCCAGACACCGTCTTCTCCGAGTACCCCATCCTCGCCCTCAATTTGAATCCACGATGATGGTAAGTCAACATCGCCGATACCGGTCGAAACATCAATCTGCACAGCTACATCTTTAGGTATTGTGAGGATAACCTCACCAACACCACCGTTGATGTCAACTTCATAATCTTGGGTTGGCGCAGGCAAACTAATATCCATCGAGCCAACACCCATATTCAGTTTCAGGTCAGCCAGTGTAAAGTCTGTCAAATCCATAACTGCTTCGCCAACGCCACCATCAAAGTCAATCGCAAGCACTGCCGATGGATTCACATAGAAGTTCCACCCTGTATCGTCGGGGTTGCTGTTGCCAAAGTTGAAGCCAAAGTTCATACTTTTCTGATCAACATCTACAACTTTACTTGTTCCATCAATCTGTGTATCAACTTTTAGTTCACCATAATGCCAGACATCACCTTCTATTAGATTATTCGAGTCTTGTAACGCATTGACCGCAACACGGTCAATACTTGCATTGATATTTAACTCTAGCGTTTCTGCACCGTCCAGCGGCACATCAAATTGTGTATTGGTACGCTCTGCACTATGTCCAAAGCCTAGTGATGGGCCAACATACATAATCGCTAGAACAAATCCGACAAACGTCAGTCCAATTGTCGCACCGCGTGTGGGAGATTTACGCCCAAATATCAAATCAACCCCGATGCCGATCAAAAATAGCGGCCAAAGCTGGAAAATTACAGCGATATTCTCGCCTGTAAACACACCGATATTGAAAAGCAACCACGCTGTACCCACACCTATTAACAACATAGGCCAAAATAATGAACGGTAGCCATGATTTTTACGTTTTTCCTCATATGACATAAAGTCAATCTCCCTCTGTCTTAACTGTTCGTATCTACTTGTTTATACGTAGCGAAAACGAAAGTGTTGCGATCACATGATATTTTTTGGAGATTTTTATGATTTATCATCCACAAACTTAGACCAATCGTATTTGTCATAAATCAACGGTAGGAGAGGTCGTTCATCAAGCCTTGCAAAAAGATATGATACTAAATTACGATGATGTTCATTGACCCAGAGTGCAAAGGCTTTACGACTATCTTTTGGGGCTTGAGCAAAGGCACTTTCAATTTGGCTAGTCATATCCTCAACAACATGTTCAATCTGTGCCAACCAAATTTTGACATCACCTAAAAACTCATCTGGCACCGCTTCAAGGATGCGTTGTATATCATTATTTTGCACAGCTTTCAGCACATTTTTGAATGTCAGCGATGTAATCAGCTTATGTAATTCTAGATAACGGTCACTTTTAAATTTAAAACGATTCCCATCAGAAAATTCAACGACATAACCTTCTGCATTTGCATCAAGGATACCTGTCTGTTCGATAAGTTGCGTCACATCATTAAATGTGTAGACATGTGGCAGCGTAAAACCATACTGCGCGCCTAATTCGTATACATCAGGAAAGAAGGGTAGAAAATCACCTGTGTGCCGATTCCGGATCGCAAGCAAAACCAAGTCCTCGCGGTCGCCATAATCAACCACAATTCGATTATCAGGATAAATAATCTCGAACAATAAGCTGTAGTGGTCATCCAAACCGGTTAAGTCATAGTTATCATTCAGAAATTGTGTCGCCCATTCGCCTTGTTCACTGGTTAAACTTCCTCTCGTCGTGATGCGATATTGACCTTGTTGCCGATACAAAATGCCAAGGCTACCATCTACTTTTTCTGTGATTGATACAATATGCCCTTTCGCAACGCGGCCACCTTCAAACCAATTGAAGAATTTATCAAATCCACGTGCTACGACCTCAGCCGTATCTTTATCTAATACCAAACCACGCGACACTAGTTCGAAGAAATTCCACTTGTCATGATACTGTGCCATCGCATTGTAATTGAATATGAGTAATCCATCATGTTCTCGTACCGTAACATAACCAAAACGTGACCAGTCTGTGAATCCAGAACGTACAAGTTGTTGAATATCCGTAATTGACTGAATAGAATCAATCATAACTTGACCCTTTATGAGCTATTCTTGCGATTCTATTTTAGCACATTTAAAGGGTCACAAAAGATCAATTTATTTACGGAGAGGTATAAATCGCAGTAACAGTTGGAGGAATCTCTGAGCAAATAGGGGGCCCTCCCGGGGGATATGTCCAAGTTTGCGGCAAATTTCCTCGATCAACCATATCCAGAAATTCATGATATGTCGTCATTAATGCCTCACATTGCCCAAGAATTTCAGCTGACTGTCCTTGTAGATACCAACACTCTAACTGACGGTCTACAATTGGAATCTGTTGATTGACTTGTAATGTCGAGCACTTGTTAAAGGATGCCATCGCATTGACAAAATCACCTTTGAAGAAAAATTCCCGCCCAAGCTGATACCAACCATCTGCCCACTCTGGTGCACGTTGCGTAACTTCGCCACAGTAGCGAATTGATGCATCCCATTCTTGTAATTGGCTTGATAGCTCACATAAACGCAATCGAACTTTGATATTACCTTCATCGAACGCCATAATCTGGAAATACGACACGGTGGCTAAATCCGTATTGCCTAGCTGAATTGCATACAAGGCACGCTCAAAATGGAGTGGAATCAACTTACGATTAAATTTCATAGCATGATCGACATCCAAAATCGCATTTGTATACTGAGTTAAATTAGCATAGGCAAACGCGCGGGTTCGGTAACTTTCCATGATGTAGCGTCCATATTGATCTGACAAGCTGACAGCGACATCCGCTTCGCGCAATGCAGCTTCAAAAATCCCTTGCGATCCATAAGATAATGATAGGACAATCCGCGCCATAATATGTTCAGGTGAGCGATTAATGATGCGCAACGCCATGCGGTTGGCTTCGTCAGAGCGCCCCGAAACTTGGAGTGCATAAGCACGAATGGCCTGCATATCGAGGCTACGCGGGTGTTTAGAAATCCCTTCACGGCTCAAAACCAAAGCACGATCAAGGTCACTTGAATAATTATAGTCTGTGTAACTTTGATAAATTAATGTACGGATGAGTAGTATAATAGTCTGTTCGTCATAAGCATTGTCTACATGTAACTGACTAGCATAGTTAATCGCAGTTTGTAAGTCGCCAGCATCAAATGCTGATTGCACCGCTGCGATACTAATTTCAGTATTTTGTAAGCGATTGAGGTTAAGCCATTCTCCAATCCAATTGCGCCCAAGTGCAACAACAGCAACAGCCACCCCTAACAAAACAAATACAGGAAAGCATCCGTGTCCGCGTCGTGATCGTCGTGTAAATAAGTCCGATTTGTTGCGTGTAATCCGCATCACATCTACTAGTCGTTGAGGGTCGTATAATTGTTATCAAGTTTAACGGATTTTGACGAAAGATGCTTTAAGCTAATATACTAATTTTCGATCAACCACACTGTGCAACACTACTCATATTCACCCGCAGCAATATGTGCCTGTCGAATCGGACGTGGCAGACGATATTTTGGTGTGCAAGCCATCATCAAATCAATAGAAGAGGTTAACTCTGCCATATGTCCTACAGAAATATATACGGGTTTAACATTTGTACGTGTACGTAGAACTACACCTAGTTGCTCGCCTTTATACATCAATTGACTATAACTGCCCTTTTCTACATCTGGTTCATTATACCTGCCAATAAAATGTGTCTTACCACATCCGATGGTGGGCTTCTCTAACCATAATCCAAGATGCGCGGCTATACCCATCTTGCGGGGGTGAATCTGTCCCATGCCATCAAAAATAAACACATCTGGTTCATTTTCTAGTTGTTTGAAGGCGTCTTCCAAAACAGGGCCTTCTCGGAAAGTCAACAACCCGGGGATATAGGGATAGTTAGTCGGTTGTTGTGAGCGAACTGTTTCTACAATCTCAAGCTTAGGAAAAGTCAGCACCACAACCGCAGCTTGTGACACATTATTCTTGACACTTACGTCAACTCCTGCAACCAACTTTACAGCATTTATGTCAATAGGTTGATTACTGATTAATTTTTCGGCGAGGTCTTTTTGGAGTTGAATCGCATCTTGCGAACTTAAATCCCAATTGTGGAGGTGATTAATTTTCATTTGCTATCCAGTCTATTGCGTTTAATCTACCAAATTTTCTTATCAAAATAGAACGGTTCTTTTTCAAATAGCGATTGATGTTGTTTAGCATCATCGGATAAAAACATCAGCATAAACCAGCCATCATCCTCAATTGGATTATCTAGAGCACCACTCAATATTTTGATGCTTGGTATATGTTCCCAACCATGTTCGGCATAGAATTTTTCAAGATGAGGGGCAGTCTGTAATAATGCGATGTCCACATCCACTTGTTCTTGGATGTATTGCGTCGCCGCCTGAACAACCTGTCTACCATACCCCTGTTTACGGTGCGATGGATAGGTCATCACCATACCAAGACCATAAACTTTAAATACCTGTCCTTGAAAGTCGATCGTCTTCCACAAAACAGTCGCCGAACTTAAGACCAATTCCCTGTATGAGAGAATAAAATATGTTGGATGCCACGTAGCAGGGTGTAACGCAGAATCCATCTTTTGCGTGACATCAGCATTCCAGACAATACGTGCAAAATCCCGCATTTGCCACTTGAAATGTACAGGTAGAGTCTCTGTCGTATATGTTTGTATAATAGTCATTGTAATAACTCAGTTTGGAAGGCAGGTAAAATGAGGCGTACTCATCGAGCACGCCCCATAGAAAAATCTACATTTCGAGGTAGTCACGCAATTGACGTGAACGCGTTGGATGACGTAGCTTACGAAGTGCTTTCGCTTCAATCTGGCGAATACGTTCACGGGTCACACCAAAGTGACGACCGACTTCTTCTAGTGTATGATCTTGCCCATCGATCAAGCCGAAGCGCATTTCTAATACTTGACGCTCACGTTCGCTGAGGACACCTAATGCTGAGCGGATTTGCTCTTTCAGTAGTTGGCGGCTCGCAGCATCAACAGGCCCCGGTACATTATCATCAGGGATAAAGTCGCCCAATTGGCTACTATCTTCTTGACCAATTGGCATATCAAGGCTCATGGGCTCTTGGCTAATGCGCATGATCTTACGAACCTTTTGTGCCGCACGTCGTAGTTTACGGTTGAGGCCGGGATCTAATGGTGCACCTTCACGACGCAGTAACTTAATCGCCTCGCGTTCTTCATCACTGAGGAAGTCCATCTCTAAAGCAATTTGTTCCGCATTGGGCTCTGCGCCTAATTTTTGCAGAAGCTCACGTTGAACCCGCATCAAGCGGTTAATTGTCTCAACCATATGTACAGGAATACGAATGGTACGCGCTTGGTCAGCAATCGCACGGCTGATGGCTTGACGAATCCACCATGTCGCATAGGTACTAAATTTATAGCCCTTGGTGTGATCAAATTTATTTACAGCCCGTAGTAGACCGATATTTCCTTCTTGAATCAAATCGAGGAAGCTAATACCACGTCCCATATAGCGTTTTGCAACACTAACTACCAGACGTAAATTCGCACGGGTCAGATCTTCTGTTGCCAGAGCAGCCTGTTGTTCAACTTGATCCAGTTGATATTCAGCAGTCTCCATCGGATCAATCATTTCTTCAATGAAGACATCAAAGTCAGCTAGTGTTGGCAGAACTTTTTGCTCACGGTAGTGTCCCCGCATTTGCATCTGCATTTCCATTGGGAACAGATAAAGTGCATGAATCACTTCAAAGAAGGTTTTTGCGACTGTTGTCCAATCGTCGTTACGTCCCCAATTTTCCTGATTAAGGTACTTACGAATATAGGAAGCATCTTCGGTATCCCAGTTACTGGTCACAGATTGAACTTCATCAATCACTTTACGGAAGTCAGGCATTTCAACATCAAAGTCAGCGATGGCTTCTTCAAGCGCTTGCCAATTATCTGTCATTTTCTTATATGCATACCGAATTGTCATCATGTCAGGGTTTTCGGTTTTCGGTTGCAGAATATCTGGTGATGGAATATTCCCTGTAACAACCACATCTTCTAGGGTCGTCACATGGACAGACGCAACATCAGCTTGTTTAATTTTGATGTTCTTAGGCTTTGCGCCATTATCGACTATTGTTTTGCCTTTAATGACTTCATCTTCAATCAGTTTGCGATAGTCTTCTTTAGCGATCACCAATTGACCATCTTCTTTGGTGTCAACAATCATGGTATCAATGATCTGTTGTTCCACAGTGACAATGCGACCATCATCAGACTCGAGAATTACATTGATACTACTCAGTTCATCGCGCAATGCTTCAAGATGTTGTTCCGCCGCAATTTGTGTACTTAGCCACATTTCACGATTGGTATTCAATAGGGGAACTTGACCAATCTCCTTCAAATACATCCGCACCGGATCATCGGACATCGGAATATTTTCATAGACAGTCACATCACCATCATCGTCATCATCGTTGTCTACGTCGTCATCAAACTCGCCATCGTCAAAATCTTCATCGACGGTTTCATCAACTTCGTCGAGCAACGCATCATCTTCGTTATCATCAAACTCATTAAATTCACGAATTTTGTTATTAGACATTTTCCACCCAACTCTCTTTTTTAGCAAAAATGTTGTACCCGTGGCGGGCATTCCCCATCTAATTATTCACCGTCATATCAATACGTGCTTTGGCGGTCATTGATAACATAATTTTTTCACTTAGATTACGATGATGATCTGCATCAACCTCGCCGGTTTCTTGTGCTTCTTGTTGCAAATACTGCATTTCAATACGTTCTTGCTTCAAGCGTTCCTGCCGGAGCTTCAACGCCTTACTCACTAATTCTTGTTGAGCATCAATTTGAAAACGCCCATATTTATTCATGTTCTTCACAATATCATGAAGATCACCCTTATGTCGATGTCCGAGTCGGTTTGCAATTGCTTCAGTTTCACCTTTTAATAAATTCTCAAAATCAGGTGACAATTCCTGATCAACAGTTGCTCGAACATAGTCTAGTGGTTCCATATCATCCTGTGAAACAGACTCCTGAAAATATGCCATTAACACCCGATATTGGCTCTGCGTAAAATCATCAATACCTAAGTCGGATAGTGGTCCTTGTAACAGACGGTCATCATTACCAGCCAGCTCGCGTAATTTCCGGTTCACCTGAAACAATAAGTTCGGGTTGCGCATCAATAAACGCAGACAATATGCTTCCATCGCCCGTTCTTGCCTGACAGTAGCTCGAGGAGGAGTCGTCTTTGGTGTTGATGAGATTTCAACAGGTGCTGTATCACCACCATCATAAAATTCGGGTGGCATCTCATCATATTCATTATCCCAGTATTCTGGTGGTAAATCAGGGGGATAATCTTTCGCAGGCATATTAGACTGCGGTTGTTGCGGTGTTTGCGAGATGGTCAACTCCCATTGTTCCGCTGCCCACGCCAGCAAATCGCGTTCATTCATCCGCAAGCGCATTGACAATTTCTGGATATTATCTTGTTTATACAGGTTATTTTCGGATGCCATTAAAATCGGTAATACACGGTTTGCTAGTGCTTGCCGTTCTTGGAGTGATGCATTAGCAGGCAAATTTGCCGTTTCCATGTCCATCACAAAATCCGCAACAGGTTGAGCATTATCCACAAGGTCTTGCCAACCTTCAGGTGTTTCACGTAAGAAATCATCAGGGTCTTTACCGGATGGTATCTGTAAGACGCGAATATCGACCGATAGCTTACCCGCAAAGTCCTTAGCTAGTGTTTGGCGTGCAACTTCCAAACTACGACGGGTTGCATTTTGTCCAGCTTCATCAGCATCTAATGCCATCACAATTTTCTTGGCATAACGTGGTGCGACCAGTTTAATCTGTGATTCTGTCATGGCTGTACCCATTTGGGCAACCACATTCGCATACCCAGCCTGATATGCCTGTATCGCATCCATGTAGCCTTCAACAATGACCACTGTCTCAGTATCACGGATAGCACGTTTGCCTGTATCCAAGCCGAATAGAATCTGGCTTTTATCAAACACAGGGGTTTGTGGAGAATTCAAGTATTTGGGGTTATCTTCTGGATCTAAGATACGTCCACCAAATCCAACAACTCGCCCCCGTTCATCACGTATCGGGATCATTAGACGATTACGGAAACGATCATATATCCGTCCATTATCACTGCGGATTGCTAAGCCAACCTCGATAATTTCGTCTTCAGTATAGCCAATGTTGACGAGTGCATTAAGCATATTCTGCCAACCGTCTTCGGCATATCCAATTTTAAATGTATCGATTGTCTCTTGCGTAAACCCACGGTTCTCTATCGTGTAAGAGAGTGCGTGTTGTCCACCATCACTCAACAAATAATCGTGATAATAATCAGCCGCGGTTGTTAATAATCCGCGTAAACGGTCAAGATGTTCAGCGTGTGACTTTTGTTCAGGGGTTTGTTTGCGGACTTCAACACCCGCTTCTTGTCCAAGTTCGCGGAGGGCTTCTTTAAAATCCCATCCATGCATTTTTTGGGCGAAGCTAAATAAATCACCGCCTTCAGCACATGCACCAAAACAGCGCCATGTTTGTTTATCTGGCGTGACAACAAAAGATGGCGTTTTTTCATTGTGGAATGGACAGCATGCTTTATAATTACGCCCCGCCTTTTTGAGGGATGGAACGAAACGTTGGACATAGTTGACAATGTCGATGCGCGACTTAATCTCGTCCGTCACAGACATGGTGATAATAACCCCCGACTCTGATGGGGTATAATTATATATATGTGTGAGCACTTATGCAATAGCGCTGTTATAAAGTTAGCACATTGATACAAAATATTATCAATTTGGGTTGAACTTATGGCTCTATAAACTGTTCGACCGCAGTCAGCGCTGTCCGGCAGTTATCAGGTACATAATTCCCACTTATTTCGAAATCCCAACACGTCAAGAAGAAATAATGATTCATACCAACAACATAACCAATGACAGCAATCGTCAATATAATTCCAATTAATCCACCAATCATTTTAGGGGATCGCACCTTGATAATATCCGGTAGCGTCACAAGTAAAACCACATACAAGGTTATCGGCAGCGACAGTATAAATCCACTCAAGTAACCAATCACAAATAAAGTTTCCACCATTGGGTCAGCTGATGCCGAAGCATCCAGAGCAGTCATTATCATCATAATTGACGGTGTGATCAGCGCAATTTGCACATACCACTGAATCCTCGGTTTGCTATCGTCTAACAACCAATAAGCCAACAACGTTGTAGTAGAAATTACCCAGATAGCAAAAATTTTGTCGAAGAAAACCGTACCATACACCCCTAGATTGAACGTGATGTCCCACGTTTGCAAACCAAGTGCCACTGCTACCAACAAATACACCTGAAATCGACGATCACCCATTTCCATAACAAACTCCTAAATTCACAACATCCACTAATCCAGCTCGAGTACCACACATGCTACACTCGTTTTATACACGGTTGAGACCAAGGAGACAAATATGACCCAGATACCTGACATTATTCGCCCAACAACATTTTGCTTCTTTTATCGTACTGATCGCTACGATGATAACCTAGACTTCTATAAAAATCAGATTAAGCTCAAAGTTAAAGATGAATACACCACAGGCGATGGGCGGCGGGGTATCATTTTTGACATCAATGGACAAGCTGAACTCGAATTTTTTGAGCCACTAGCGGGTGTTGACACAACCCCTATGAATGGCGGATTACGACTCGAGGTTCCTGATATTGAAGATACTTTTAGTTGTATGCAAGATGCGGGGCTACCACTGATTAGTAAAATTCGCACACATAGTTGGGGCGAAAAATCGTTTAGCGTCCATGCACCAGACGGATTACTGGTACAAGTCTATGCACTCATGAAAAAGTCTTGATGTGGGGATGCGTTATCTTGGCTTATAATAATGCTAGTGTATTTATGCAAAAGAAAGTCACTTAATGTCAGACAAAGCAAAAATATCAACTAGCGGAAAACTGTTAATGCGTTCGGGTGGGTTTGCACTATCATTACCAATAGTGATTACTCTCGGTAGTGTGTTGATGTTACTCAATTCCTTGATGGCTCTAATTATTATCGGCGGATTGTTAACAGGTGATGCGATAATTGCCCCATATATCGGTGTACTGGCTATTATTTTGGCGTTAGGTGTATGGTCGCAATTGCTTTTGTTCCGTGGCGTCTTCAAATATACTGGCGGAATAGGCAAACTATGGTCACGTCTACGTGGAATCCAAGATGAACAGGCACGTATCAATCAGTTGATTGATAATAACAAACAAACACATGACGATGACATGATGCTTGACTATGAATCTGAAGACATTCAATATAAAAGGCAATCATAAAATCACATATCTGATTTAATCGTTGATATTTATTCCTAATCACGATCATTAAAGCTATTTGATGCGTTATTTGTTTTGAAGCATGCTGTGTTACATTGGTTGGATTAGGGATATGCATATTATTTGGGGAGAAATTATATGCCGGATGTATCAAACTGGTCACCCTCTGCTCGTTTTATACTACTTGGAGCCAGTATCATTATTATCGTCGCGGGTATGCGAGCAGCATCAAGTATATTAAATCCTATCTTCATGGCACTGTTGATTGCGATTGTCTGTTTACCGATACAGACAAGGTTAATTGCCCGTGGTCGGTCAAAAGTCTCAGCTACAACATCCACATTGATCATCATCACGATCGTGGGATTTTTACTTTTAGGGTTTATTGCGATCTCTGCTCGACAAGTCATCGATCAATTACCAATATACCAGTTACAATTTCAAGCATTAAGTGAAAATGTCATACAAGAGTTAGACAATCGTGGATTAGCTGATGACGCGGTTGAAACATTTGATGCTTTTGATTGGGGAGGTGTATTTTCCTTCCTAACGAGCGTGTTAAGAGGCCTCATAGGATCACTTGGTGATGTCGTTCTCATCCTACTTATCCTGATTTATATCATTGTAGATGCACCGAATATCCCCAAGCGCTTACATGCTGTACTGGGTGATGACCATGTCTGGTTCACACGTGGTGGTACATTCGTTGAGAGTGTCCAGCGATACATGATTGTCAAAACAGCGATTGGTGTTGTGGTCGCCGCGATTCAGACTGTTATCATGTTGTTGTTCGGTGTCGATTTCGCGATTCAATGGGGTGTATTGGCTGTCTTCGCCAATTATATTCCGAATGTTGGGTTTGTTATCGGGCTCATTCCACCAGCGTTATTAGCAATATTGGAATTGGGGCTGATACCCGCTGTGATCTTTATCACCCTATATTTTCTTGCTAATTTTGTAATCGAGAGCTTTGTCGCGCCACGCTTTATGGGTGACGAATTGAATATATCACCATTATTTATTTTTCTATCGTTGATCTTCTGGGCATATGTTTTAGGTGCCTATGGTGCAATTCTAGCTGTTCCACTGACATTGTTCGTCAAACATATATTGCTAGACGGCAATGAAAGTGCCAAACCACTTGTCGCCTTAATTCGTGATGGGACAGGCGAAGTGAAGTCTAACCCAGTCACTGAAGATAAAGACAACGATGAAACCGAGGATGAAAATGAAGGCGATGACGAATAATCGTACGTAGTCGATTCATTCTCATCATCAAAGAAACAATAGGAGCGATGACGTTAAAATCACATCGCCCCTATGTAAACATGATCTAAAAGTTATCTAGCTGGCTTAAGTCGGCACGACCATCAGCCATATTACTGATTGCCTGCAACAGCGCAATACGGTTATTGCGTACTGTTTGATCTTCAGCATGAACCATAACGTTATCAAAGAAGTCAGCAATCACTGGCACCATTGGCTCGAATGCAGTCAAGAAGCCATTCACATTGTCTTCATTCGACAGATTACCACTCGCCGATTGATAAGCGTCGTAAAGTGCTTTTTCTTGTGGTTCATTCAATAGATCAGCATTAATCGTCTGTGCATCTTCATCGCGTGTGATCCGGACACAACGTGCGAAGTTATCGAGGATACCTTCCCAATCGTCACGTGCGACCCAATCAGCTAGTTCTTTAATGGCCACAACTGCGCGTGATGGATTGTGCGCCTGTACATTAATCACAGCATTGATGACATCACGAGCAAAGTCGTATTCTTCGTCTAGCCATGAATCAAGACGCCCTTTAACAAACTCAATAATCTGATTTTTCACGCCAAATGCAACATCAACAGGTTGGCCATGCGAAATGAGGTCAATCGCCTTACGTAAATCAACACTGATGTCTTTATCGACTAGAATCTGTACGATACCAAGTGCGGTACGGCGCAAACCATATGGGTCAGATGTGGATTTAGGCGCAAGCCCAACCGCGAATAAACCGACCAAGCTATCGAGCTTATCAGCAATCGCAAGCACTGTTCCAGCATCACTAGATGGTAATATATCGCCGGCACTGCGTGGTAGCCAGTGTTCAAAAATCGTATTGGCTACATCCGCTGGATAATTTTCTTTGATAGCATATTCACGCCCCATGATGCCTTGCAATGAGGTCATTTCGACAACCATATTCGTCGCGAGGTCAGCTTTAGCAATATGCGATGCCCGTTCAGCAATGGCAATATCCGTCGCATCAATCCCCAATAAGTCACCGAGTCCAGCAACCGTATTAGCGACACGATCATTCTTTTCGAGCATCGACCCCAAGTCAGTCTGGAAGGTTAATGTACCGAGGCGTTCGAGATAGTCCTTAAGCGGTTTTTTGATGTCTTCCCGATAGAAGAAGTCTGCGTCCGAAAAACGTGCCCGAATCACATGTTCGTTGCCATGAATGACCTTATCAAGGTGTTCGCTATCACCATTGCGTACACCAATGAAGTAATTCATCAGGTTTCCATCAGCATCTTCTACCGCGAAGTAGCGTTGATGTTTACGCATGACAGTTACCAGAACATCACGCGGTAATTCGAGGTATTTTTCTTCGAAAGTGCCACGGAAGGCAGTCGGTGCCTCGATCAAGTTAGTGACCTCAGCTAAAAGACCCTTGTCTTCTGGAATGACACCACCGATTTCATCAACGAGGGTTTTAATTTGTTCCTCAATTGTCGCTTGCCGTTGATCCAGATCAAGCACAATCAGTTGCTCGTCCATCGCTTTGAGGTAGTCATCAACATTAGCGATTTCAATTTCTGGTGAGCCATACGGACGCAACCCGCGCGTGACATTGCCACTCGCCACACCTGCATAATCAAATGGAATCACACTGTCACCAAACAAAGCGACAAACCAACGAATTGGACGCGAGAATGGAATCCCTGTTTCGTTCCAACGCATCGATTTACCCACTTTGATCGCATCGACGAAGTCAGATAATGCTTCGGCCAAAACGTCTGTTGCAGGACGACCTGTATTATGAACAAGAGCGGTCACATATTTCCCACCGTCGATTTCTTCGACTTTAAGATCAGCAACATCGACACCTTTACCACGCGCAAACCCTTGAGCTGCATTGGTTGGATTTCCATCAGCATCAAATGCCCGTTCGGCGGGTGGACCTTTCGCGACAAATTCTTCATCATCTTGACGCGCCACGACATTTTTTGCGATGACAACAACACGGCGTGGTGTCGCGTACACATCGACACCCTCATGTTGCAGACGCAAATCTGCGAATAGTTGAGGTGCAGATTTTTGGACTTGTCCAAGCACATCATCCACATCTTGCGCAGGTAATTCTTCGACACCAATTTCAATGAGGACATCAGCCGATTCTGTTGGAGAAGGGGGTAATTCGCCTGCAGACTGGATTTGGAAACCAGCCCATTTATCCGCCATTTTCATGAGCGGGTGTTCAAGCTCTTCACGTTTAGCAACATAGGTCTGTGCCACATTGCGCGTCATATCGCGCATCCGGCGGAAATATGCCGCCCGTTCGGTCACACCAATTGCTCCACGGGTATCGAGGACATTAAACAGATGACTACATTTCAGCACATAATCATAAGCCGAAATCAGTGCGTCACCTTCTAGTGCGCGCGAGTATTCGCGTTCGTAAGTATCATAGACCATCTTGAGCGCATCGACATCCGCAACGTTGAAGTAGTAGTTACAATGCTCAACCTCTTCGTTAAACATCATATCGTGATAGGTCACGCCGTCGAGCCAGTCGATCGCCCATGCGGATTCTTTGTTTTGCAGAGCCAAAACAATCCGCTCAACACCATAGGTAATTTCAACACTAACCGGATCGAGGTTCATACCACCAGCTTGTTGGAAGTAAGTGAACTGCGTGATTTCTTGACCATCGAGCCAGACTTCCCAACCGAGACCCCATGCACCTAATGCCGGAGATTCCCAGTTATCCTCGACAAAGCGAATATCATGTTCGCGTTGACTGATGCCAAGCGCTTCTAAGGATTGTAGATACAGTTCCTGTGGGTTACCCGGATCGGGCTTGAGGATGACCTGATATTGATAATATTTTTGCATCCGGTTCGGATTTTCACCAAAGCGACCATCATCGGGGCGCACGCTTGGTTCGACATAGGCGACGCGCCATGGTTCTGGACCGAGCACTTTGAGTGTCGTCGCTGGATTCCCTGTCCCCGCGCCGACCTGTACGTTATAAGGCTCCCAAATGACACAGCCATGGCTTGCCCAGAAGTCGTGTAATTTCAAAATAACTTGCTGAAAATTCAGGGGTTGAGACATAACTTTTCCTGATTGATTTGCAATAGAGTCAGTAACAGAGGATATTATAGAAGTGAAGCGTTTAAATGACGAGGGACGGTTTGATGCATGACGATTTGGACATAAAGCTTTTGTTGGATCAAATGCTAACTACAACAGATGAGCTTGCGAATCTATTCGAGCAAGACGACCCACAATTTGCAGACAAGATGCATACTATCGCGATTGTCAAAGAGAATATTGAACGATTACAAACCATATACCCTGATTTATTGCAACTTATGAAAGATCGCCCGCGATTTGAAGCTATTCGGCAAATGAGTATGGAATGGAGAACACCTCAAGTCCTAATAATAGGTTACTCACAACTGATGCAAGAGGGTCACATCGGCAGTTTTTCTAATGAAGAATTGTCGTTGATTGCTCAATTAAAGACGATAGCAGAACAAGTCAGGGACTGGTCAAGTCCACGATGAAACAACCAGAGCAGATAAGTTTAGTTATCACTGCTGGCGGACAATCAGAAGGTTGCTCCTGAGAATCGTTCCATATCTAAGCGTAGGGATGAGCCTATGTGCTCATCCGTTGTCTGCGGAACGACACGCAGGTCGCCCCCTACGAATAATTGCGCATGTGTGTGTAGGGACGTGTTTTTTGTATATATCTTCTAATAGTGTAGTTTATATCTACGCATCCACCCAATAACAATATAATAGAGTCAGGATGACACCTTAAAATGACGCGAGATGATTTGATACTTGAGGTCTGGATAGCTTCGACTGGGAAAATCTGTTTAGAAAACGAGACGCAGATGAAAAACACTTCGAATTACTCAGAGAAATTCCTCACTTACTCAAAAAGTTGTCCGATGGTGTTGCAAGTCAAGACGAATTCCGTACATTGATGCGCTTAGTCAATCTAGGTTGGCGTGGTATTGATGAAGTAACTATTGGAGCACTTCCATTCATTCTAAATTTACTAATTTTAGATACATATCAGTTCAAACTTGACACCTTGAATCAATTGATACAATCATTGAAATACAATCCAGTTGACCACTTTCTGAGATACCATATCCCCAATTATGCTCTTCTACGACTACGATACATACTTCAAAAACAGTCAAATGATCTTCACATATTATTGAAACACCCTGACATTCGAGTACGTTTATCAGCAATAGAAATCTGGTCACAAAAAAATGAACCTCAACATTTTCAACTATTGCTATCGCTACTTACGGAAGAAAAGAATCACCGATTGCGTGTATATCTGCTGAAATATGCTGATCGTGGTTATATTACGGATGCTTACCGTAAGTTACTTCAAGACTTTATAGCTCTGTTATTCTAGGAATTTACCCAAGCTACATCAAATTATCTACGACTGCTTTTGGCATATATGATTGTTGGAATCATGAAAGATGAATCTCATTAGAGGCAGTTGGCATACTTGTTGATTCAGTCGTCACCGAGCAAGTAGTCAAAGATAATTTGCGAAATGGCTTATACATTGAAAATCCGTTTATCCCAGATGACTCATTATTCACCACACAAGAAAGACTTAAGTATTTTGATCTAAGTCAGAAAATTTATCGTATCAATAGTTGTGGGAAAGAGATTGCACGCCCAGCATTATTTCATATCCTGAAATATAACCGAGACCAAGTGAATTGGTATGATGGCAATTATGTATATCATGAGCCATTGCGTATCTATATTTACATTCTAGATTACCTGTTTTTTAAGGATCATGTCCAACGTGGCAATCGGTTCAGAATAGAATGGGTGGAGAAAAAAATAGACCCTCCTACCAGTTATTGGGACAAGAAGTTGTCAAGTGAAGTTACAACTCTAAATAGTTATCAACACGAATTTCTAGTATGGCTGTTAAACGATGACCGATTCTGGGAACATGAACATAATTTATTAGTGTGGTATGGCTTACTCGCCAGCCGTGACAAGTTGCGTCAGTTAGTGGCGAAGCATCCACCGAAGCAAAACATCTAATCCGCATCAGGTAGCAATTTTTCGAGGTCTCGTAAGGGGCGATAGGACATCGCAATCACTGCCAGCAGCACATTTAGCGACCCTGAGATCACCATAATCAGTGCAATTCCGCGTCCCTCGCCTGTGCCAATCACCGTCCCAATTTGAGTCGCAAGCTCACTCCCCGACCGCATAAACGGTTCAAACACATTATCAACCAGCGGACCAGCTAGAATCAAGACCACAGGTAACATCAGTCGATTGATCATGCGTTTTAAGGTGAACACCCGCCCATGCAACACTTGCGGGACTTTACGTTGCCATAGTGTTGTGCTCGCCGTTAAGCTGAATGCGTATGTAAAATAATGAATAAACGTCGCACTAGAAATTAAGGGGATTGATGGTTGTAGGGCAATCGAAATCGTAGCAAATCCGGTGATAAATTCGATACCGACGATGCTCAAAATCAAGCGTTTCGGTCCGCCGGTTGATGTGATGAGCACACTACCAACAAAAAATCCAAGTCCGCCCGCCCCCAATACGAGACCTAAGTCCGCCTCCGTCGCGAATGACAACACCAGTGGCGTGAGTAATAATTCAGGTACAGCGATAACCCCCAGCACAACTGTGAATAAGAGTAGTGCACGTAAACCCTGACGCTGTACGATAAATCCCCACGCTAAGCGCACACCTTGCCACATATTCTTGGTTTCATGTTCTGGATTTTTGTCTTTATCCACATCCGGCACGCGTATCACGAGCAATGTCCCGACAGCGAACAAGAACGTTGTGATGTCGATCAGCAACACAACTTGCAAGCCAAATGTCGCCACCACAAATCCAGCAATAATCGGCGCACCAATCCCCGAAATAGACTCGCCAATCGATACCAATCCATTTGCCCGCGATAAATTATGCTTAGGGACAATCTGCGCAATCAGCGCCGCATACGCCGGAAACTGAAATGTATTGGCAGCAGCATTCATCGCCGTCACAAAGTAAATATGCCAAAGTGATAACTGCCCCGATGTAATTAGCACAATAATAAATAGCGTGCTCAATCCCGCAACCATATCTGCAAACAGCATAATCGTCCGACGGTTGTAGCGGTCAATCACTGTGCCAGCAATCGGCGACAGCAATATCCCCGGCACGACCGTAAATGCTGTAATCAAGATAAAGTCTGTCGCTCTGCCCGTTTGCTGGAATATAGTCACACCTAGTGCAAATCCGGTCAACCCAGAGCCGACGATGGATATAAATTGTCCAAACCAGATAACTAAGAATGTATATGGATTATCGGATGTATTCGAAAGCGACATAGAGCGATCCTGTTCAATCTATCAAGCAATCTCATTTTAGCACTCTTTACTATAGACTGCTAATTTTTATATAAAAAACGTATTTTCAAAAAATAATCTACTACATTTTAGCAATTATAATATTGCACTGCTAAAAACCAACTTATTTACATGACAAATCATTATCTAAATTTGGTTTTACTGACCTGAATAACGGTATACTATGCCATATACTCGACAACGTAACGGAGTGACTATCTATCATGACAACTTACGACATCGCAGTCATCGGCAAAGGGCTCATCGGTGCAGGAGCAATCCGCCACTTATCCCTCACTCAACCGGATCTCAATATCTGTATTATCGGACCGGATGAACCCGAAAACCGTAAAACGCATGACGGTGTATTTGCCAGTCATTATGACCAAGGACGTATTACCCGTGTGCTAGATCCCAGTCCGACTTGGGGGAATTTAGCCCGTCAGTCGATTAAACAATATGCGTTGATTGAATCAGCCAGTGGGATACAGTTTCACCATAAAGTCGGTTGTCTACGCGCGACTGACCTCCCTGAAAAAGCTGATACCATCGATGCAGTTGGTGAAGCATTCAGCCCACCCTACACACGCCTTGATGCTACAGGATGCAGCACGAAATATCCTTTCTTGCAATTTTCTGATGAGTTTACCGCATGGGATGAAACAGGTGATGCAGGTTACATCAACCCACGTACATTGATACAAGCACAACTCAAAGTGGCTGAAGATAATGGCGCAACAATCATCCGGGAAATCGCCGAGGCAATAGTGCAAGAAAACGATGCTATTACAATCAACCTTCGTGAAGGAGATTCCATTCAAGCAAAGAAAATCCTGATTTCAGCAGGTGGCTATACCAATACGTTACTTGATAGAAAGCTCGTCCTTCCAACTAAAACACACAGCATCTTAAAAGTAGAAGTCGATTCCGATGAAGTCCAACGCCTCAAATCGATGCCATCGATTATCACGACATTCAGCCATCCGAATGTCAAATCGTTGTATATGCTCCCTCCAGTTGAATATCCTGATGGCAAGACCTATATCAAACTTGGATCTGATGGAAATCCCGACGAACTACTTCCCGCAAAACAACATTTCCTCGATTTAACAAAGAGTGATACGACTGCAATTGGGTGGTTTCATAGTGATGGTCATTTAGATATTATCAAAATTCTTAAATCGTCTGTCCATAATATGATTCGTGATTTGAAAGCAGTTAATTATGAGTCCGTTCCGTGCCTCCTGACATACACTGATCATGGAAATCCGTACATAGATAAACTAGACAATGGGATATATGTAGCAACTGGTGGGAATGGTGCAGCTGCAAAATCCTCAGATGAAATCGGAAGGCTCGGTGCGATGCTCTGCGCGACTGATCAATGGGATTCAGAGTTAAATCAGGATAATTTCCGTTGCGTTTATATGTCATGATATGATTAAAGTGAAGCGCATTTATTGATGAGGTATTGTAATGGCGATTCGTAGCCGAACCAATTTGTATCCAGGAATTAACCCGCATTTGAACAATTTTTTACAATACAAAAAAGGTTGGAAATCGTTCCACAGCTTATACTTAGCAGATATTGCCCGCCAAATAGACAGACAATTACTAGAACAATTCACAGGGTATTACACAGTAAATGAAGAATCATTACAAATTGGTGTATATGATAATTTGGATGTCCCTCTTGGTAAACCCGGACGGACTGAACCCGATATTTCGATTTTTTCGAATCATGATCCATTAATGACAACACCATCATATAAAATTGAAGGAGACGTTGTTACATTTCCAATGCCAGACACCCTTCCAGAAAAAGACGAAACGTTGTCCAGTATTGTTATTTATAAAATGCAAGATGATATCTTACCCGGTCATCCTGTGACGCGATTAGAACTGCTTTCACCTGCCAATAAATATCCAGGTAGCCACCATGTCAGCTATCTAAACAAACGTACACAAACATTAGAATCAGGTGTTCGCCTTGTAGAGGTAGACTACTTACACTCACGTCGTCCAATACTTAAAAACTTAAAAGTGTACCCTGATGAAGCTGATTCTAAGCCATATCATATCATCGTTAACGATCCACGTCCTACAATCCCAGACGGCACAATTTATGTTTATACTGTTGGTATATTAGATAATATACCGAAGATTACAATTCCTTTGCATGGCAACGATATAATTTTGCTCGATTTGAACCGCATTTATAATCAAACCTTTGAAGGTTCAATTCTGTTTCACCAGACATTTGTAGATTACAGTCAAGAACCAATTAATATGGATAGCTTCACCCCCACTGACCAGCAAGCAATTCGTGATACAATGGCACACATTGCGAAAACACAACAATAGTAAAGGTATTTTTCATGTCGCGTATTTATGTTGTGGGGGCATTAGTCTCCGACATTATCTTTAACGTGCCAGATTGGGTACAACAAAATAGCTCCGTCCATGCTAATCGTGTCACCTTATCACCCGGTGGCAAAGGACTGAATCAAGCCGCATCCGCTTGTCGATTGGACGCAGACGTATCATTGATTGGGTGTGTCGGTAATGATGCGTTTGGTGATGAATTACTATCTCTTATGAGTATCGAAGGGGTCAATATTGACCATGTGACAAAACACGAAACGGCACAAACCAGCATGGTCGGAATTATCGTCAAAGATAATGTTCCAGGGTTCATCGGCGCGCCGGATGCTAGCCGCAAAATTACTGAAGATGATATTCGTAAAGCATTAGATGGATTGACATCCGATGATATTTTGCTGGTCGATTTTGAAATTCCACAACCACTTGTGCAAGTCACATTGCAAATTGGGCATGATAAGGGCGCGACAACCGTGCTTAATCCAGCTCCATTTTTCACAACCGATCAATTTGTGCTCAACTACCTGCATTTAGTAGATGTCATCATCCCGAATAAGGTTGAATCACAACTGCTAACCCTATCAAATTCCGACGATTTAGATGAATTAGCGCAACAGTTGCGCAATCATGGGGTTAGTATAGTTGTCATGACCAATGGAGAAGTTGGCAGTATCTTCTATGATGGTCAGTCAAAAATCGAACGATCTGCTTTTGATGTTGATGTGGTTGATACCACAGGTGCAAGTGATGCGTATATAGGAGCATATTGTGTTGGACTCGCCAATGGTTGGGACGTTCCCAAAATCCTCGAATTCGCTTCAGCAGCGGCGGGATTAGCTTGTACAACACATGGCACAATGTCATCCATGCCGACATTAGATGCTGTCGAGAACTTAATTGCACGTAAGTAGTTTGTAAGCAATGTGTTAGGAACAAACAACGTGCGTAACCGAATCTTAATCAACGGGTTATAGAGTACGTATGAAAAATCTATTCAATCGACGCAAAAATTATAAAGAGCTAGACGACAAAGAACTGGTCGTATTGGCGAAGGACGATAAAGAAGCATTTGGCGAAATTTATGAACGCTACATGCCAAAGATCTACAACTATATCTATTATCGTACGAGCAATCAACACGACGCAGAAGATTTGACGGCGAAGGTATTTTTCCGGGCTATGTCACATATCGGCAATTATGTCGATAAGGGTGTCCCATTCCAAGCATGGTTATACCGTATTGCCCACAACCTTGTTGCCAACTGGCATCGTGATCAAGGACGGAGAAAGATTATTGCACTTGACGATTATGTCGTGCATACACTCAAGTCAGAATCACCCGATCGCCTAGCAGAAGAATTAGAAGAGCAAGAGCAACTGATGGCAGCGATTTCTCGTCTTCCAGAAGATCGCCAACAATTATTGCTCCACAAGTTTATCGACCAACTGTCCAATGCTGAAATCGGAGAGATTATGGATCGTACAGAAGGTGCGATCAAGTCACTCTATCATCGGACATTATTGTCATTACGTGACGAATTACAAATGCAAGAACATCAAGCCACGATTCGTCGTGAAAAGAAAAACTAAGGAAAGCCATTATGAGTTCATCGTCAGATGTCAAAATGCAAGCCCTTCTCGATGCTGTCACTGTCGCCTTGCAACATGATGATGACATCGACAAGATAATACGTAAGTCATCTATCCCGCGTGAAGATGTTGATGGGTTGGTCGATGTAATACACTCGTTGAATGCGAACTTAATTCCTGTACAACCCTCTGCGGCTTTCGCGGAGCAATTACATAGTGAATTAATGGGAGCACGCCCGAATGTTGTTAACCGTGTCGTCCAAATGCCTGCCCGTGTTCATGTAGCGGCAATCCTTGCAGTAATTATAGGATTTGTCCTCATTATTTATCGGCGCATTGTCGGCGTTGCACCCTCCACGCAGGAAGTTAATACCGAGGAACCTGCTATCGTCTAGTTCCTCAAACTTTCCGATTTCAGCTAAAAACCGTTAGACTCTAACTGTCTAGCGGTTTTTTATTTGAGTGAAGAAAATGAACAAAAAGACAGTCTTAATTGTAAATGACGAAGTAGGTGTTAGAGCCTTTTTTAAAATTATGCTCACGAAATATATAGAGAGCATTGAAATCCATACTGCTGAAAATGGTCTAGAAGCTTTGGACAAACTCAAGGTAATCTCACCAGATTTAATCATCACAGACTGCTTCATGCCAGAAATGAATGGAGAGGTATTGTATCAGCATATACGCCAGGTGCCTGATTATAATAAACTTCCAATTATCTTCCACCGTATACTGAACCAGACCGCTTTAAGCTACTAGACGAGGATGATCCGCACCTAACCATTTGTCGACATCCTATCCTATATCCGCAATTTATACATACAGTTCAGAAAATGTTGGAAAATGGCTAATGAAAATCCGTGACTATACTCCGACCGACAGCGACAGGTGCGTTGAAATTTTTAAGAGTAATCAGCCTAAATTTTTTGCAGATAATGAACTGCCCGATTTTGTAGAATTTTTGGGTGGAACACCACACCCTTATTATTGTCTTGTCGAGGATGAAACGATTGTAGGATGTGGTGGTTATTGGATTCACAAAGATGTACGCAAAGCGGTCCTCACATGGGGTATGATCGCAAATGACCGACATCGTCAGGGTCTAGGTAAACGCCTGACAGTCTATCGATTACGCCAAATCTGCACATCGCAAAAAGCTGACAGCATTCAAATTGATACCAGTCAGCATACCTTTGAATTTTATCAAAAACTTGGGTTTGAAGTTGATAAAATCACACCAGACGGCTATGCACAGGGGCTCGACCAATATGATATGGTATTAACAATCACAACTGAAAGTTGTCAGAAGATTCAAGAGATATTTGATGCGCTCAATTAAGCAAATCGAGGGAAATAGATAAACCAATCATTCTGATTACATTCGTCTCGTAGATCACTTTAAGCTACTCAACAGAGATAATCCACAACTAACGATTTATCGCCATCCGATACCAGATAATTAACGTGTAGTTTTTGTGACATGATCGATCAAATTGATCACGCAATCTTTGTGGTGAGCATACCCATTACCCTTTATAATATTTGTAACATCAAGATGGGGATGGCTAATAATGTCACTGCAAGCTGGAGATACCTTTTCCTATTATGAAATCCTAGGCGAGCTGGGACGTGGTGGTATGGCAGTTGTTTATCATGCTCGTGATACCCGCCGCGATCGTGAAGTCGCTCTAAAGATCATGCATGCCCACTATATGGTGCAGGAAGAATCCCTCAAACGGTTCAAACGTGAAGCAGTTGTTATCCACAAACTGAAGCACCCGAACATTGTCCCTCTAACCGATTATGGACAACACGAAGATCAGACCTATTTGGCAATGCGCTATTTGAAGGGACAGTCATTAGATCACGTTTTCCAAAAACCCCGTAAAGTTGTGGCTAAATCGACAACCCATCTGTTGCGGCAGATTGCAGCAGCCTTAGATTATGCGCATCAGAAAGGCGTTGTCCATCGAGATCTAAAGTTGCAAAACATCCTACTGGACGAAAAGCGAAACGCGTATCTCGCAGATTTTGGCATTGCGCGGATTACTGATGGAACACGCTTGACACAGACAGGACGTATCGCTGGCACACCAATCTATATGTCACCAGAGCAAGCCCGTGGACTCCTCGTTGACGCACGTTCGGACATTTATTCTTTCGGTGTGATGACTTACCTCATGATCACAGGGTATTATCCCTTTACCGCAGAGGATGCACTGGCGATCTTACACATGCATGTCCACGAGATTCCACCAAATCCGACGAATGTGAACCCTGCTTTGCCTGAAACTGTTGACTTTGTCTTACATCGTGCCTTGATGAAAAACCCTGAAGATCGCTATGAAACTGCGACACAGTTTGTAGAAGCCCTCAACAACGCATTGATGTTAACAGATACACTTAATACACAGACGATAATTAATACAAAAGCAATCAACCCTATTGCGTCTATGCCCATTGGCAACAACCCAACATCACCCCAAGCAGTGGTCGCACCAACAGATGATGATAGGACATTGGTGCTGAGGGATAAGCCAAAGCGCAACAATAGTTCCAGTATGATGGTTTGGTTGACTGTTGCTGTTTTATTGTTGATCGTTGGGATTGGTGCATTGTTTGCATTTTCTGGGGTTCCACCGGAGACTGAACCCCTAGTAGTAGTTAATGACAATATCGTGGCAGAAACTGTTCAGGCTGAACTTACGGCTGTTCAGGAGTCATTAAATTTACAGCAGACCGAGACAGCACAGGCGACCTTACAGCCGAGGCAACAAGAAACATTGCCACCAACATGGACACCAACACCAACACGGACACCAACACCAACACGGACACCAACGCCAATTTTTACGGATATTCCGCTAATCTATAGAATTTCTACTAATGACGTCGAGGGATACCCTCTGTATGAATCTCCCAGCTTCCAAGCAAACATCGTGTTGTATTTCCCATATGGTGAGTTCATGCAAGTTATTGGACGAACTCGAGATTTCTTGTGGCTTCAAGTCATTGTACCGAACGAAGGCGTAATTGGCTGGTTGAGACAAGCTGATGTAGATACCAGTAATATCGATTTGGTTGCACTTCCTCGCACAGATGTAGAAGAGTTACCACCTGGTGTGAGTATGGGTGATTCGGGTCTTATTGTGGAATCGGGAGCCCCCGTAGCTATTGAGGTTTTAATTTTGTCCGATGGTCCACTATATCGCGAACCAGCAACACGTTGCCCAGTTGTGATAGAAAATCTGGCAGTCAATACACCAGTAATTTTGCTAGAGCGCACTGATGATGATCAATGGGTTTTTGTTAGGGTAGATATATTCGATGAGGTGGGGTGGATCCAGCGAGATAGGGTCGTCACAGGATTTGATATTAAACAATTACCCCCACAAGGTGTCTTTGGCGAGGGTGAGTGGACATGTTGATTTTGTTGGTTTTACCATCCATCTATTAGGCATAAATGCGCAAATCTATCGAATAGTAAGTCTCACCATCTTATGAACCAGATTGACCACGCCGTATTGACATGGGCAATGATTACAATGATCGTCATAGTCAGGGATTGAGCAAACACCTGCTATTCTTATCGATTACATCAAAGCCGCACATCACAAAAACCGACAACATTCAAATTAATACCAGTTAGCATACCTTTGAATTTTATCAAAGTCTTGGATTTGAAGTTGATAAAATCAAGCCAGATCGATATACACATGGGCTAGATCAATAGGATATTACACTAAGAAAATACATGATATTTTTGAAAGTCCAGCAATTGAAGATTAACAATATCACGAAATAGTCTTTTTGATATTAGAGTGATCTTATATACAATCTAATATCCACAAAAGATTAAATAATACTTTAAAAAGTTTTTATAGGTTAAAAAAGGTCACTCTCCAATAAGGTATTATCATGACATATGAGGCTATAAAGCAACAGTTTAATAATGAAAAAACCTATACAGGTGTTGTCCAATTACGCCAAGATAGCGATGTAATCTGGTCTAAAAGTTATGGGTATCGGCAAGTAGCAGACCAACTTCCAAATACAATTAATACACGGTTTGGCATTGCATCCGGTACAAAGTTATTAACAGGTGTTGCGGTTTGCCAACTTGTCGAACAAGGTAAAATACAATTTGAGTCTCGATTACAAGATGTCTTGGATTTTGAATTTCCTAATTTTGATACCAATGTAACCGTTTATCATCTGCTTACTCATACAAGTGGCATCCCGGATTATTTCGATGAAGAGACAATGGATGATTTCGGTGCATTGTGGATTGATCGACCAACGTACACCATTCACTCACCCAAAGATGTTTTACCCCTGTTTCAGAATCAGCCCATGAAGTTCCCACCTGAAACACGTTTTCACTACAATAATGCAGGGTTCATTCTACTTGGGCTAATCATCGAAGCGGTATCAGGTCAATCATACACAGAATATGTAACCGACAATATCTTAAAGCCTGCAAATATGACTCACTCGGGTTTCTTCTCGATGGACAGGCTTCCAGCAAATACAGCACTCGGTTATGTCAACTATGGTGAAGATAATCCGCAAACAAACATCTTCCAGATCCCATATGTGGGCAGTTCTGATGGTGGTGTTTTTGTGACGGCATCTGATGTTGGACATTTTTGGGATGCACTACTTGGGAACACTTTATTGAGTCCAGAGATGACACAACAAATGTTAAAGATTCACGTTAAAGAGAATGATGATCCAGCAGACGACACTCACTACGGGCTCGGCATTTGGCTCCAAGCACAAGATAATCAACCGACAGCGTATTATGGTGTCGGCACAGACCCGGGTGTCGCATTTGCATCAGCTTATATTCCTACAAAAAACATCGATATAACATTGATAAGCAATACAGAGACTGAAGAATTTTGGCAATTATTCAAAACAGCATTAGATAACTTGATCTAACGGCGCACACCTTGAGAAAACCCTGTTGCAAAATAACGCGCCACAGTAATTTCGACCTCATTCAAGTTCGTGCCATTCGTACCAGAATACATGAGTTGATTGGGGTCGAACAAATGATGATGCAAGCCCAATATATGTCCAACTTCGTGACTACTGACGCGTTCGTCATTAACTGTCGGCTCGTCGTTGACAAAGTAAACTTGACTGTTGAGCATAATGCCATTCGGTCCACCAATATGCTTTGAATAAAACCCGTTGATTTGCGATACATTGTCTATGGGTATCTCACCCTCGCCTACAGCAATAAAGAACGATTGAAATTGACCATCTAAAATATCCTCTAATACATCTTTGGGTACTTCTAAATACCCAATATGTTGCAGATCTAATTCAATATTTGCCTGTGACCAGATGTCGTTCATCTTTTCATGGATAATCTGCATGTCATCTTCCGTACGAACCGTAGATACATCAGGGTCAGGATTGTCTATATCATCCACAAGTAAAAACATCGATAAGGTCATTGTGAGCGTAGGAGGCGTTTGTATTTCAATTTCTTCGGGGTCATCATCTTGCGCAATAATCGTCATAATAGACGCAAACAATAAAGTAAAGATTATCAAAAATCGTAACATAGAGGTCTATCCTATCTATAAAATACTTGCGTAGCATACGAATCAATCCTTGCGCTATGATAACATTTCCATAAGATATATTGGTGTCTATTGAAATAAAAACGGGACTTTCTCTATTATGCAAACCCTCACATTACGTCAGCTAAACCGCACTTTATTATCCCGTCAACATCTGCTCCACCGTCATGAAATCGCACCGATGGAAGCAATCGAAGCACTCGTCGGATTACAATCACAAATTCCAAATCCGCCGTATATCGGTCTATGGACACGTCTAAAACACTTTAGGCGGGATGACCTCACACAACTCATGAACGAGCGAAAAGTTGTGCGTGCCCCATTGCTACGTTCAACCCTACATTTAATGACTGTGGACGACCACCAGAAATTCCAATCAGTTCTACAACCAGCGTTAGATCGTGCTCTGCGATCGTTCTATGGCAAACGAGCACAAGGGCTCGATATAGATGCACTCGTCAAGTATGCTGAGCCGTTCATAGAAGAAGAACCGCGCACCACAGGCGAGATAAAACAAATGTTATTGGAGATATTCCCAGATAAAGACGGGGATGCTATGGCATATGCCATCCGCAATAATTTGCAATTGATACAAGTTCCACCCGGTGGTACATGGGGCGCAGGCACACGTGCATCCTATACCACTGCCAAAGCATATCTCGGTGCAGCAACACCATCCAATCTCGAAACACTATTGCATCGTTATCTAGCAGCATTTGGTCCAGCAAGTATCATGGATTTTCAAGCATGGATCGGCATCACCAGTTTAACCTCGACCATCAAACCTATGATGAAAAATCTTGCGGTCTACAAATCACCAGAGGGCAAAGAATTACTTGATCTACCAAATATGCAAATTCTTGATGAGAGCACCCCTGCACCCATCCGCTTTATTCCAGACTATGATAATTTGCTGGTCTCGCATAAAGATCGTAACCGGATCATTGCTGATGATGATCGTAAATATGTATTTTTATCGGCAGCGCGTGTACTGGGAACCGTATTAATTGATGGATTTGTTGGCGCGACATGGAAAGTTACACGCGAAAAAGATATTGCAACACTACGTGTCATCCTATTTGAACAAACTAACAATGACACTATTGATCAAATTAAAACCGAAGGATTAGCGTTATTACAATTTATTGAAAACGAAGCAACATCTTATGCAGTTGAAGTGAGCTCACAAGAGTAAATTTAACAACACCCTAAACTCGCAACACTACCCGTTTAAACGATTGCATGGTACGCTTTTGCTCTGTAAATGAAGACAATCATCACACGGAGAAACACATAAAGCTTATGGCA
Source organism: Anaerolineales bacterium UBA6055 (assembly GCA_002428985.1). Taxonomy (GTDB): domain Bacteria; phylum Chloroflexota; class Anaerolineae; order Aggregatilineales; family Phototrophicaceae; genus UBA6055. The sequence continues at coordinate 207,586 of DIYL01000002.1, forward strand.
TCCGCAAACAAAATACATGCCTTGCGCGGACTGCGTGACGTATTCAGCAAGGATTATGCCAAACAGCGTCACATCCAAGAACAGCTTGAAAATCACTTACGACTTTACGGCTATTCACCGATTGATTTACCGATCCTAGAAAATACCGAATTGTACCTACGGAAATCAGGCGAAGACATTGCATCGAGACTATACGAATTCACCTTTAAAAGTCGCCGGATTGCGCTACGCCCTGAAGTAACTGCCTCAATATTACGAGCGTATGTCGACCAGATGCAAGATGAGCCATTACCGCTGAGACTGCAATATTCAGGTCCTGTCTTTCGCTACGAAAAACCCCAGCAAAACCGGTATCGGCAATTTACGATGATCGGTGCAGAAATGCTCGGTGGGAGTGGGACAATCGCTGATGCAGAGATATTGCATCTTGCCTGTGCCGGACTCGAAAAACTCGACATCACGCGCTATAAGCTCATCATCGGGCATACGGCAATTTTAGAAGACTTTCTACATAAACTCGGATTACGTAAGCAACTACTCAACTTCTTGCTTCGGAATATGGAAAATATCCGAAAACGGGGGATGCCCTACGTGATTGAGCGCCTACGTGAAATCTTCCCTGAGCTTGAATTTGATGCGGATAACTTACAAGATGCGCATCAAGATGACAATAAAGGGCATAATTTAATTAATGTTCTCCGTGAGATGAGCAATGAAGAAGCTCACGAAGCTATAACCGAGTTTTTGCATAACCTCAATATTCAAATCGATACCAACCGTGATGAACACGATGTAATCGACCGTCTGTTACACAAAATTCGCGAGGATGAACAAGGTCCTAAGCTACGGATGGCATTGGATTACATGCAGAAGTTAAGTGAACTTGTCGGCATGCCGGATGAAGTTCTCGCACAAGCAACTGAATTAGTGAATGAATACGACGTCAACCCTGATGCACTCACTGAAATCAAAAATTTACTCGATGCATTCTCATGGCATGGAGGCATCCAAGGTGATATTGAACTCGATTTTGGGTTGAATCGTGGGTTAAATTATTACACAGGCTTGATGTTCGAAATTCATTATCCATCAGACGGTGAAGAAGATATTCAACTGTGTGGCGGCGGACGGTATGATAACCTGATTACTGTTTTAGGCGGTAACTCACCCACCTCTGCACTCGGATTTGCTTATGGTATCGAACGTATCGCGTATGTACTCAATGATGACGACCTCATCATGCCTGTAAACCACCCACATGTGTATGTCATCCCAATTGCACAGGAAGACTTCGCGTATAGTTTTGAAATTGCACAAACGCTACGTGCTTCTAATCATGTTGTTGAGGTCAGTGTAGATAATCGAAACTTAAAGAAATCACTTAAACACGCCGATAAACGACAGGCGCAACTTGTTATTATTGTTGGCGAAGATGAACGCACATCACGGCAAGTCGTCATCCGTGATATGCAAAATCATAACGAACAAACCGTTGCCTATGACGACATTCAACAAATCGTAGAAGGGTTGTTAGCTGACCATGTACAACAACACATCTAATGAAAACCTGATTCTTGCACTACCCAGTAAAGGACAACTCGGGGAAAGTTCCGCTAATTTTTTGGGTAAAGCGGGATTGAACATCTATAAACCGAATAAACGCCAATATACGGCAACCATTCCAAGCTTACCTAAGTGCGAGGTTGTTTATCAACGTCCGACAGATATTTTCGCTAAGGTCAATGAAGGGCGCGTCGATATCGGTATCACCGGACTTGATATTGTGATGGAATACACCGAAGACTCTGACGATGTCATGGTTATTGAAAAACTCGGATTCGGTAAATGTGAGCTCTTATTAGCTGTTCCAGATTCGTGGATTGATGTTACATCCATTGCTGATCTTGCTGACCTCAGCTTGCGTAACCAATCGACTGGTAAGCAATTACGCATCGCGACAAAATATAGCAATCTGACAAAAAGTTACCTCTATCGTCAGGGGATTTCGCACTTCTTGCTAGTCCATGCGGATGGCGCAATGGAAGCCGCGCCACGTATGGGATATGCCGATATGATCTCGGACTTATCCGAAACCGGAACAACCCTACGCGAAAATCATATGCGTCCAATTGATGGCGGTGTCATCGTAGAATCCGAATCTGTACTGATTGGTAACAAGCGTACACTCCGCAACTCTCCCGAAAAACTCGAAACATTGCGCGAAATGATCGAACTCATCGAAGCACATAAACGTGCGCGTAAATTTGTATCATTGCGTGCCAACATCAAAGGCGACTCGGTAACTGATGTACAAGACCGTATTCTAGCGAATGAAGCACTTAGTGGTACAAAAGGTCCCGGTGTCGTTGAAGTCGCTAGTCCGGCAGGTATGACAGATAAGTGGTTCGAGACAAATTTGCTTGTTCCCTCTAATTTGATCCATAAGACAATGCAACACCTACGTGCGCTTGGTGGCACAGATATTATCGTCCATCGTCCAGATTATGTCTTTGATGATCGGTCAGAAACCTATAACCGCTTTGAAGAGATGCTCTATGCAGACGACAAGGTAAGCATTTAGTCACTAAACAATAGGGGCAAGTTTTTCTCCACTTGTCCCAACACATTATTTTTGAAAAACACTATTTTGAGGACAATAATTATGACAAATATGGGTATCTTACATCCTGGTGCGATGGGTATTTCGATTGCAGCATCAGCAAAATCAACCGGACATGACGTGTATTGGGTATCGGCTGGACGGAGCGAAGAATCGCGTCAACGTGCTGAAGAACACGGTTTAACTTCACTCGATACGCTAGAAGACCTGTGCAAAACCTGCGAAATTATTATCTGTGTTTGTCCATCTCATGCAGCTGAAGATGTTGCGCAACAAGTCATTGATGTAGGTTTTACAGGACTATATTGTGATGGCAACGCAATTTCGCCACAAAAATCTCAGGGGATTGGCGAAAAACTTACCGCCGCAAATATCGACTATGTTGATGGCAGTATTGTCGGTCCACCTGCATGGAAACCAGACACAACCCGTTTCTATTTGTCCGGTCAATCTGCCGACCAAGTCAAAGCTTTATTTGATAATTCTGTTACAACAGCGATGGTCATCGGCGATGAAATTGGACGAGCATCAGCATTAAAGATGGTGTTTGCTGCCCAGACAAAAGGCTTCACGGCATTAATCTGTGCGATTCAAGCAACAGCAGAAAAACTCGGCGTCCGTGAAGACCTCGATAATGAATGGACAATGCGTGATACTGACTCAGTAGAACAAACACAAAATCGAGTTCGCAATGTCACAGCAAAAGCATGGCGATTTTCAGGTGAAATGCAAGAAATCGCAGATACATTTGGAGAGGCTGGCTTACCAAACGGATTTTTCCTTGGGGCATTGGATGTGTATGAACGCATCGGACATTTCAAAGGTGCAGATGAAACCCCAGAATTGATTGATGTCTTGCAAGCATTGATTGATGGTAAATAACACAAAATGGGGCGATATATCACATCACTTTTCGCCCCAAGAAATAGACTATGCAGGTTGTGGTTGGTACATCAGATATTCAGTAACAATCTCTGACTCTGTTTTGACCATCGGTAAGACCAGCCACATCAAATTTATGACGACGAGTGATGACAATAAACACCACGCACACACTGCCCCAATGACAAACGGTTCAAGGAATGTCAAGTAAATTGTAAATAAACCTGCCAACACAACCACAGTCTGAAGCATGACAACAAAACGATAACGGAATGCTTGCGGGGCAACAATGATTATCAGGCTAATCCCCAACATCAATGTGTACCCAAGCAACCCTAGAACGCCGACAGGAATACCCATGATGAACGCGTATTCGCTCTGTTGAACTGCGTTACAATCACCAATTACACCACAAACAGCTGGATTTGCAGTCATCTCGATATAGGCCATGTAAGCCGATAAAGCTAACCCGACAACTGTTAAGATGACAACCGCAGTCTGTATCCGATTGCCAAATACGGCTAAACCACTGACCATCAATAATCCGAAGAAGGTCACACCAATCACAACCAATGCCATCGCATTCGTCTCGGATGCCAACAAAATAGAGACTGTCAGAAGCGAGACTACAATGGTTGATAGCACAACGATCAAGCGTGGAACAAATATCGGGAAACCACCCTCTCGGGTAACCCCAATACCGATCACACTAATAATAAGCCCCACCAGAATCATAATTGTAATCACACTAGCCACCGGATCATGTTCCCAAATTGCATTAAATGGGCTAATCGACTCTACGGGTGTGGTTTCAAGTGTTTCAGCAGGAGCGTCAACAGGTTGCGCAGCATTATTTTGCGCGACCCACTCTTGATAAGCGATTTGCATCACAGGGAATTGTGGTACAGGGATCCCACCGTTAAGCAAACCAACTTCCGTAATGACAGGTAACTGGGTGGGAATCTGAATACTACCGACAAGAATTTGTTCGTCGATAATCATCATCGGCACACCACGATTACCTGGCGGAATGCTGTAGTGCTGATAAGCAGATTGTGCCATCATTTGACCGGATTCGGTTGTGACATCTACCATAAATACAACGAGATCATCACCAAATTGTTCTCGTATGGGTGGTAAATCTTCTAAGATGACTTGATGACAATGGGAACAGCTTGGGCTAAAGAATAATACGGCATAAACCTTGCCATCACTCTGTGTATTTGCAGTAAAACTCGGCAACATTAATAAAATGAAGCTAAGTAAGATAAAGCGTTTTAAAATAGACATACAAACACTCTCCAACTATTCGTTCGACTATACTCCAATTATCAAGAGCATTGTCAAATTCCAATAGTGAAGAATGTCACAACTTACTTTGCTAAGTGTTTAATCTGTTAATGCTTGTTGAGCGGTATCTCGCGCAAGTGCATATTCAAGTGTATCGTCACCAGCAGATAGCATATAGCCACCATAAATCGCATGTCCAGCCTGCATCCAAAAACAATCGACATCATTAAATCCAGCGGATTCCAACCATTTTAATTGATGAAATAGTGGCGACGGTTTATCGAAATCGTCAGGCACGCGATAATAATTCCAATCTTCAGACTCAAACAATTGGAATAATTTGTCATCACCTGTCAAATCTTGCGATGCTTGCTTTGCACTGGCATCCCATGTTGCTTGGAATAGTTCGTTGGCTTGCTTACGTTGCGGAAGGACAAGGTCTGCAATCAAAAATGCACCGCGTGTCGACATTTGCTCATTAACCGCCTTGAACAATGCTTGCTTGCCATCACCCGTTAAATGATGAATACATAGCGATGACACCACCACATCCGCATCGGCCATTAATCCATACCAATCCGATTGCAACATATCAAATGCGCCAACTTCTGCACGATCGCCAAATTCATTCAATCGTGTAGCTGTTTCATCACGCATCGACTGTTCGAAATCTAACGCGAGTAATGATGCATTGGGAAATGCAGACAGAATTGCATAGGATAAACGTCCTTCGCCAGAAGCGAGCTCAACCACTCTAAACGCATCATCCCGTCCAAATGGAATCAATGTAAGCAAGGTTGCCAGTTGCTCGATCCGTGCAGGTACAGCAATCTGTGCCAGTTGTCTATAAGTATCAGAAATAGACTGTGACCATTTTTCTGCGTCAGTCATTGTTTATCCATTCGCACTACGTAATGCATCAATCAGTTCTGGTAAACCCGCAAAAACAAGATCTGCTTGAATATCATTCGTTTTCGCAGATTCTTCTGTTTCTACACCAGTAAGGACAAGCGCAGTTTTAATACCGAGTGCCTGCGCACCTTGTATATCTGTCCCAATTCGATCACCGATCATCAATGTTTCTTCTGGTTGTGTACCAAGTGTGCGTAATGCAGATTCAAACATGCCTTTTTCAGGTTTCCCAATAATTGTTGGCGACACATCCGATGCAGCTTCAATCAACGCGAGAATACTCCCTGCACCGGGTACAAGCCCTGCAGGTGAAGGGAATGAGCTATCAGGATTTGTCCCGACAAATGGCGCACCTGCCCGAATATTCAGTGTAGCGGTTCGCATTTTGGTATATGTGAGGTCAAAATCTATCCCACAGACGACCACTTCCGCACCATCTTCGACTAACACAAAACCTGCATGTACCAAAAGTTGTTTGAGGCCATCACCACCAACAACATATAATTTTGTCCCCGCTGGATAAGTCTGTTGTAAATAGCTAACAGTCGCTGTACCACTTGTAACTATATTATGTTGCTGAATACCATCAACACCCATGTTGCCAAGTTTATAGATGTAGTCGTCGGGTGTCTTACGGCTATTATTTGTTGCCAGAATAAAGGGCATGTTCACTTCGTGGAGAAAATCAAAAAGGGCATTCAGTCCGGGAAGTGGTTGCACCCCACGCCATAACACCCCATCCATATCAGAAATGATTGCTTTAATATTTTCGAGCAAGACGGTTGTATCCTCTCAAGTAATTGATCTACCGTCTATTCTACTGTATATCCTAATCTCTGTAAGGCTCTATCAATTGCTTCAATCACAATATCGGATTCATCTGTCAAACATGCAATGAGATGTTCAACGGCTTGGTCATCACCGATTTGCCCGAGGGCTTCTGCGGCGCCACGTCGTGCATTGGGGTTTGGGTCAAGGTTTAGCATTCGCACTAGAGGTTTAATTGCACTAACTGCCTTGAGTTCACCGAGTGACCATGCAGAATTGTAACGCACCCACTCTTGGTCATCGCGCAAGGCTGCAACCAACATCTCTGTAGCTTCCGTACCATGAAGAACCCCTAAAGCTCGCGCAACACGTATCCGCACCCAATCATCATCGTCTTTCATCAGCGGGAGTAATTTAGGAACAACTGATGATTCACCTAATTCACCGAGTGACATAGCCGTCGTTCCACGCACACCAGCGTGACTATCTGATAACAACTCCACGAGTGGTTCAACTGCCCGTTTGTCACCTAACCACCCCAATGCCGCAATACAATTACGCCTTGTGTCAACATTCTTATCAGATAAAAGTGCAATCAACGGCTCAACGGCACGCGCATCGCCCAGTTCACCAAGTGCTTTGGCTGCCCATTCTTGCGTCAGTCGGTTGTCATCCGTCAGTACATCTAATAAGGGTTCAATGCTTGTTTCATCGCCGATTTCGCTGAGTATCCATGCACACAAATAACGCACTTGGCTACTATCATGCTTCAAACCAGCAATGACATGAGGTAGTGCATCACTCTCTAACTCAATTAGTTGGATTGCCGCCATCTGATGTGCATCATTATCTTCACTTTCAAGCTGTTTCATCAGATGTTCAATCTGGGGTGTATTAACCATTTACCACCTCACGTACTGTTCATGTTAATCGTCTTAACACTAGATTAGCACGATTTATATATTTTGATGGTAAATGTTTACGATGAAACCAAATTACAACCCACGCAACATATCAATCGTCTGTTGCTCTAATTCCCAGAGTTCGAGCCGTTCTTGTGCCTTAATCAAATTACTAAGGCGTGGATAGCCATCTTCATACTCTCGCGCCCACTCTTTAGCAAAGTCTCCATTGCGGATTTCATCAAGTGTGACTTCCATTAGGCGTTCCAGTTTCAGGTCATTAAAGCGGTCTAACCGACTAAAAATCCCATATTGTCCTGTTAGCGATGATAATTTGAGAGATTGAAACAGCCCTTGTCGTGAAGCACGTGAGAGGTAATCTGTAAATTCGCCGGAGATATATAGATCCATCATAGCAGCTTCGGGAGGATAGCCCATTTCAAGTAAGACATTGGCGGCAGTTGTCATAATATGATGAAATGCGGGTAGAATCGCTTGCTGTACAAAGAGGTCGAGTTGCGCTTCTTGTTCCATTGTTACTTCGACAGCCCCTGCGCGTAATGATCCCATAGCTTTTGTTAGTGCAAGGATAGCATCCCATGCTGTTCCGGTTGCATCCTGCCCGACACCCACAAAGCTATAAAAACCACGTCCATCACGATAGCGTGATCGTACGGCTGCCCCAATCGTACGAGGTGCAATCATCCCCACATCCACAAATGGTGGAGGCTCAATAAAACCAAATGCAATATTGTATCCACTGGCAAATACGAGCAAATGTCCTTTTTGGAGCGAGGGGGAGACATCTTCAATATAAACTTCTGGTAACACCTCATCTGGCAATAACAACATCAACACATGACACTTATTGATAATGGCAGAAATATCTTGCGGATCAAAGCCATCATTCCTTGCTAGTACGCGACTTTCATCCTCACGTACACCAATCAATACTTTAACCCCCGTATCACGCAGGTTATGAGCAATTGGTCGCCCTAAGTTACCATATCCGATAATCCCAATAGTCTTACCACTCAGCACATTTAAGCTGGCGTCATCTTCGTTATATATCATTGTCATATCTACACCTACCCTATATTCTTCAACCACACACCCAGGTCAAACCCGTTGCGTACAAACCCATAATGATTATATAAGCGATGCGACGACACATTACTATCCTGCGTATTCACAGTTACTGATTTGATACCCCGTTTATCAAATTTGCTCAGCAAGTCATATAACAATATCGAGCCAACCCGCTTACCTTGATTAGCTGGTGACACAGCTATACGCGCAAGATGTCCCGCTGCACGATGACGAGTACTAATTTGATAACCAATAATTTCATCATCAAAAATAGCGACTGTGGAACTCGCAGAAATACGAAACGCTTGCCACAAATCCTGCCGGCTCATTTGCCATGGTGGGTCAAATGCTTCATGGTCAATACGCGTGATTTCTGTTAAATCTTCCGCATTCGCTGAGTAGACTTTGACAGGTGACAGTGGTTGCGATGGCAACTTATGTCCAGTTCGATTTAGCGTCACAATATCTTCGAGATAGGTAAAACCAATATCGGGCATATACGATTCTAGCCATTTGGTGACCATCAACGCAGCAAATGTCTTGATTCCCAGTGTTCTACCATGATCTTCGACAGCCTGCCATAATTCACGTATCACAGGTGCCGGCGACACATCATCATGCACACCAAGTAATCGTATCCATGACGACTGATTCAGAGGCTTGGACAGTCCAATATAACCGACCAATTTATCATCTTGCCATGCAAGAAAAATCGTGCCGTCTTCGCGGTCTATCCATTGTCCAGATTTATACCAATCCAAGTGTTTATGGGTCCACTGACTATAGTAACTCAAGTTCAGCAGTGGATTACGATATTGTCTTTCGTAGGGTGTAATCGTTAGTTTTGTCTGTAGCATTATTGAAAATTCTTACCTGTCCGCTTAACGTAACTTCGTACCCTTAATGCAAATGGATAACAAATTCGTCTATCCATCAAACGAGTAGCCAAACGCGGGTCGGTATCGTCCATTGTCTCTGATGATGTAATCACTGTTGGCATTTTAGCAAGATAGCGATGGTCAATCATCTGGAATAATTTTTCCTGTGCCCATGCCGTTGCACTTGCCAATCGTAAATCATCCAAAATCATAATCGGCACATTGACAATCTCTTGATAGCGTTTGTCAAAGCGTACATTAGATTTTGGATCAAAGGTCAATCGCAAGTAATCAAGTAAATCAGGTACAGTCGTGAATAAGACCTGCTTGCCTTGTTCATGTAATTCATTCGCAATCGATGCCGCGAGATGGGTTTTACCTGTGCCAAACCCACCCATGATGTATAGCCAGCCTTTCGGTGCAGTGGAATAGGCATAAGCAATTTCAACTGCCCGATTCAAGTTGGACTCTTCATCGGAGATCATACTTTCGGTATTAAATGTCCCGAACCGCATATGATTGTAAAAATGTAGTTTGCTAAAGCTTTTGTCCTCATCATCAGGACGGGTAAGAGCGCGGTAATCTGGGGCAAGAATTTTAATATGTTTAACAACATCGCCTTGCATCATACGACTACTGATGCGTGGATCAAGCTCATCAAGTGGCGTATTCGTGGTGATAACAGTTGGCAATGCTTTGGCATAACGATAATTAAGCAACTGGAATAATTTTTCTTTTGCCCATCCACTCGGATTTTCAACACCGAGATCATCTAAAATCAATAATTGGATGTTACGAATCCGCTCAAAACTTTCATCATAAGAAACATCAGCAGTTGGACTATATGTCGTCCTTAGATAATCGAGTAAATCTGGAGCGGTAATAAATAACACTTGATCACCAAATTGTTCAAGACGAGCGTTTCCGATAGCAACCGCTAGATGGGTTTTGCCACAACCATATGTCCCTTCATACACAATCCAACCATGCGGACGACGTACAAAATCCTCTGCACGCTGTAACGCCAATTGGAGCGAAGTCACAGCATCCTGTGTATATTGACCATCAAATGGATTCGTAATGAAGGACTCAAAGGTTTTATCCTTATAAGCATCCAAATTACCGATTCTTCGCAAGCGTTCCTGACGATCTATATCGATCTCTACAGGGTAATTTGGGCAACGGTGTAGCTTACCATAACGCGGATCCGTCACAGGCACATCAAGCATAACCACGCCCTTACCATCGCAAATTGAGCATGGTTGGTCGGGATGTTGTGGATCATGACAAATTATGTCCAGCGGTACTTGAATGCCATCATCAAGATCATCGATGTGAGACCAATCATGATTCGATGAAGTCTGCCCATTCTCCAGTGGTATATTGTTTGTGTTGTTCAATATGTCCTTGAGAGGTTTCACGACTGCGCCCTTCTTGCTTCCAACTTTCTAAGATCTTGAGGATATAGTTCCAACGACGAACATTAGCTTCGACTGCGATTTTAATGGCTTCTTCTATCCATTGTACTGGATACTCATCTTGTGCATCTTTCAATGAATCCACAATCATCGGCGATAACACACCGATATTCTGTTCATAAAGAGCAAAAATAGTAGGTCGGGGTGGCAAGATTTCAATTTCATCTTTGCCAAGCGGTCGCCATTCACCTGCATTCAACTGATCGATCAGCACCTTACCCCGCTCGCTGTTCATGACATAATAGCACACATTGTCATTATTCAGCGAAATATGTGTGGAAAGTAATATGCCACGGGTGATTGCTTTTTCTAAAGCCGAATCTAATAAATCAACAGGATTTGCTTCAGCATCTATGACCTGCAATCCCTGTAACAACGATTCATCCGCTCGTAATTCACTATAGCGCAGATATTTATAGTCGCCTTCTTTTTGCTGAATCGCCCACATGCAAAATAATGTCACCTTAAGTTCGGCTAGGTCATCGATCAACGGCAACAATTCATGAAAGAATTGTGATGGAATCTTAGTGACATGTGGTTTTCCATTTGAAAACCCATTAAATTTCGACATCAATATTATCCAAACTACTCTAAATCGCTGAGGTCAACCTTGGCAACGTTGACATCCATAAACTTCGTAATCGACTTTTCAAAATACAGTTGAATTGTTCCGGTTGGTCCATGACGATGTTTTGATAATAACACATCTGCTTGATTCGGGAATTCAGTTGTGTCAGGATTGTAAACTTCATCGCGATAGAGGAACATCACCGCGTCGGCGTCCTGCTCGATGGAGTTATGAACAATCATCATCTCAGCACAGAAGTTATGATAAGTATCAACTGTTAAATCATAGACTGCTGTTTCACCATCAGGTTCGATTGATACAATCTTATCCCAGTAGACATCACTATTTGCCAAATTATGAATTTCATCCGATTCAACAACCTGCGCTAAACGCATGGCTCTGTCTCTACTAACATTCTGCTTGTACAGTGTAGTTCCACAATAGGAATTCCCAAGTTGAGATTGCATTTGTCGCCCCTTCATACCAATAGTTTGCATTGAAGGAACAGCAAATTTTCGCCATATATCTCTAGGAATAACATCTCGATTGGTGTTCGGAATATTTTTAACCAGATAATTCTGAACTTTTCTCAAATCGGACAATTTCTTTTTGCCAACCGCTCCAACCAATTCCGAAAATAGTGTAAGGTCATCATGTCCGGTCAAGATAACATGATATTGATCTCGACCTTTACTACCTTGAGATACTAGTTTTATACGAGCATTCATACTTAGCCGAAGCAATAAATGAGCAACATCAGTCGCAAGTTGAGAGCTACTCGTTGCATAATAGGCAATTGGCGCATGACCATTCGTTGTCTTTCGAAGATTGATACACCCATCAGTTGACCACAAATGCCGGAGAAATAGACTGATCTTTTCATCAGATTGTCCGAATACTTTTTGAGGCACAAACTTCTCATGTGAGCGCAGTCCAAATATATAGTGTTCATCTAGCCAGACAGAAATGGGGTTACGAACATTATGTGTAATATGTTTAGTAGTCGGCAAAAATACTTGATACCAACTTCGATTTTTCTCTTTTTGAATACGGGGTGCAATAGATTCATAGAACAAGTCATTTGCTAATTCTGCAACAAGCTCAGCAAGATCGTATTCAACAGTAGTATATTGAATTGCATGACGTGGAAGTGTACAACCATCTCCAATCAAATGTCCCATCAAAGCTAGTTCAGAGTCTTTCATTATATCTACGCCCACCTCAGGTAATGTACGAGGTAACGCAATATGAGATTTTAACTCTAACTCATCCAGTCGTTGCCAACCGTTAATTGTCAAAAATTTATGGTTTCCAGTTGCCCTTATTGTACGTCCTAACGCTGTTGTCATACGATAAACAGCTTTCGTACCGGTACAAAACGCGTTGGTCACAGTACCATATTGGAGTTTGTAGGTATCTGGATCGAGGCTCAGGACACGAAAACCACTTTGCCCAACCAATGACTCAATCGGAACGCTGTAACCTTTATCCGGTAGATATACTTGTGTCTCACCTGACAAGCATCCCGACTCACGTAGATCTGATAATTGTGGGCGTTTATCTTGTCGTTGTTCAACAGCACGCGATAACTGCGCTGCCGAGAGCATCGTCACATTGAGTTCACGCGCGAGTTCTTTTAACGACCGACTGATGTAACTGATTTCCTGTACACGGTTATTCTCGTAGGCTTTCCCCGCCGACATTAACTGCATATAATCGACCATCACCAAATCAAGCCCATATTCATGTTGCAAACGACGGCATTTTGTCCGCATCTCAATTGGGTTAATTGCAGGCGTATCATCAATAAAGATCGGTAGATTTGCAATCCGCCCAACAGCCTCGGTGAAGCGGGTATGTTCACGTGGGGAAATATTCGCAGTCCGCAATTGCTGAATCCGAATGCCTGTCTCCATAGAAATGAAGCGTTGAATCATCTGCTCCACACCCATCTCCATCGTAAACAAAGCAACCCGTGCGCCACGTCTAGCTGCATTTAATGCAACCGTCAACAGCCATGATGTATTGTGACTAACAATCCCATTCGCCACAAAGGCATGTCCGTCAGGCACAGTTAAATCGTAACAATGCTGTAGACCGTTTTCAGAAATTGCTGTAATTGATTGCCAATCAAAATCTCGACCATTATGTACCATAACTAAATCGCCAACTTGCAATTTTGATAATGTCACCCAGTTAGCGTGACGTGTCATCACAGGATGATTATGTGTACCAGCAAGTGAATAACCCGCTTGTGTTGTAATTTTCAGGGTGGGCTTAACACCACTATCATAGAAATGGGAAGTCTGTTTGATACCATTTGGTGTCTGTACACCAATAGTTAGTGGGTAAAATACCCCACCTTCATCATCAGGTATCCCATGTGTATCTGGTTTGAGGTGCTCAATTGGTTTCATGCCTTGTGATGTAGCGATCAATGTATCACCCGTCACACATTTACCCATACCAGGTCTTCCAGCAAACACAATCAAGTCAGATTTTTGAAATCCACCAAGCAAACCATCTAAGGCTTTAAAGCCAGTCGGCAACCCGACCATACCTTCGCCGGCTGCCAGCAGTTTTTCCATGTCATCATAATATTCGCTGACTGCATCCCACATGGGTACAAATTCGCGCTTAATTTGGCTGTCACTGACGGAAAACAAAACCTGTTCTGCATCTGAAATTACGCGATCGATTGGCATTTCTTCATCCATCGCCAGATTTCGGATTTCATCAGTCGCTTTGAGCATACGTCGGCGAATCGAAGCACGTTCGACTAAGCGTCCATAGACCTCGGCATGGACAGCTGAGGGTGTATTATTGACAAGGCTCGTCAGGTAAGCTTGACCACCAATTTCACTCAGCACGCGCATATCCTGTAGTTCTTGAGTGACTGTGACATAATCCATCGGGTCGTTGCGTTCTTGTAAGCGACTCAATGCCATCCAAATATATTCGTGACGTTTTAAGAAAAAATCATCATTGTTCAAAAATGCTGCCACACTCAAAAATGAGCGCGGTTCGAGCAGTAATGCACCGAGCAATGCCTGTTCTGCTTCGAGGCTATATGGGGCTTGTGCCTGTGCTTGTTGGGATTGATTGGTCATGTTTACATCCATAAAACAACAAACGACCGAAGTCGCCTGAATTTTTGACTTAGATTTTTCCCATAGCTTAAATAGAGACCAAAACACAACAGACGACCGAAGCCGTCTGAAAGGTTAAATTCTCATTTTTACAGACTATGAGTTTCAGACGTTGATAATCTGATTATAACTCAGAGTCTGTCAGAGTGAAGCTGATTTACATAGGAAATTGGTTGGTAGATTAATCCTCGTCCTCAAGATCATCAAGGTTGAGAGTATCTAGGAAGTCTGCGAATGCGCTAAGTTTACTCTCATCCACAGGCTCTGTGACTTCTTCCTCTTCCTCAATGGGTGCATCACTGATGCCAAGAATTTCATCTTCAACATTTTTATCAGGTGTAATTGCAGCTTTGGTCATCACCATTTCATCAACAAAAATGGGTGCTTTCAATCGGACAGCCAAAGCAATTGCATCACTTGGACGCGCATCAACATCAATAGACTTGCCATCTACATCAATATTGATGCGAGCATAGAATACATCTTTACTGAGGTTATTGATATAGATATGTTTAACCGTTCCACCCATTTCCATGATGGTTGCCTTGAGCAAATCATGTGTTAATGGACGTTCACGGAGTTGGTCTTGTAGTTCTAGGGTAATCGCTTCTGCCTCAAACGCCCCAATCCAAATAGGCAGATAGCGGTCTTCGCTCATCTCTTTTAGCACAACCAGCCGATGTTGGGACATCAGACTAACCTGGATGCGGTCAACGATTACTTCAATCATAAATATGGTCACTTTACTACACATTCATCTATGATTCGATTATACACCTATGTTGCCCCACTTCAACATTTACAGACGATTTTTAATGCGATTATGATATGTTCATTACCCAATCTCTAAGCATTCAATCTCTATATAGACAATTCATTTTCCGCTACACTCATAGAAATCAATCTATTGAGGGTATCATATTGCGATTTATCACCTTACTCATGACATTATTTTTTATGTCCGCTTGTATGAATGTTCACGAAAACTTTGCGCCAGAAGCATTGCCAAGTGTTGGCTATCGCTATCTTGACCAGATTGCGAATGAAAGATTTGATTCAGTTGGGCAATGGCGCACATATGATGGTGGTGACGATTTATATATGTCTGTTGCTGATGGTGTCTACACAATTGACCTATCAGTCAAACAAGTCGTTTGGACACAAGCGCCAATTCAGCATAGTGATGTGATGGTCGAAGTCACAACCCGCCAGAAATCCGACTACAACTATAATGCCTATGGCGTTGCGTGTCGCCTCGCGTCAGATAACAGTGGACGCGGATATTATTTCCTCATCAGTGGTGACGGGCACTATACCATCCGTTGGAATAATGGACGTTCACTAGACGATATTATTGCAATGACACCCTCGGATGAGATCAATAAGGGGCAAGCCCGTAATCATATTCGTGCAATTTGTATTGATGATTATCTCGCCTTGTGGATTAATGGTGAATTTGTCGCCGAAGCTCGTGACAGTCGTTCATCACAAGGGTTTATCGGATTGTCCGGTTTTATGGGATACAATAACCAGAATTTGACTGTTGAGTTCGACGACCTCAACGCATGGAACGCGACATTTTTGGATTAATCAGTCGTCGGGCGGAGTGGACCAACAGCTGGCTCAATCAATACACCAACCGCCCATTCATAGCCGTTCGGATCACGAATATATGCTTCTCGCCAACCATGGCCCTTATCTTTGGGCTCGGCAATAACCGCTGCTCCCATTGACTTCGCACGTTCTACAGCATCATCAGGATCCAACCCAAGCAAGCGAATTTGTGCGCCTAAACCACGCTCATGTCCAGCTTCGAGTCGTTCATGCCACTCATGATCGGTATGCGTATGGTCAGCATGAAGCATCACCTCAATCGAAGCCACACGCATCGCTGCGAAATCTACATCATAATAATGGACATCCGCTTGCAACACCTCTTGATAAAATTTGATAGACGCCTCAACATCTTTGACCATCAAATTAAGTGATACGGTTGTTAACAACGCACCATACTGGAACCCCGGCATCCAAGGTTTACCTTCACGTAATTTCTTTCCCATGATTTATCCTTATTTCTCATTCAATATTGGTTATTTATTAACACAAATGGGTGACAGCTCGCCACCCACTTCACATTAAATTTAGAGGTAGATATTATTGTTTGGTGGGTAAGTTAACACAGTCACCAGCTTCGTTTACGACATCTTCACGTACCCATGATTCATCGTCAAGTTGCCACCATGTAAATGATCCATCACTGCCTTGTGCAATGGCTTCTACAACTTGCCCGGCAGCTAATTGTCCGGCACGGTCAAAATTTGTACCGGGACCACTCCGTTTATTGACATTGCTACCTGTCGAAATTTCGCAAACACCTTCTTCAAATGTTGGCACTTGATATACCCAGATGTTATTCCCTTCACATCGGGCACCGGGACCTTCACCAATTAAAGCGATACCAAAAGACCCTGACCGCTCGGTAATTTCAGAATCTTCAATAAAAAGTTCACCATCAACATAAACAGTAATTTGATCATCGATAGCGAGATACATAATATGGATGGTTTCATCAAGATCAGCAGATAATTGTCTAAAATCGACGATCGGTGAATCATCTCCATCAAAGATATCAATAATCACGAGATTACCATTATTCGTCAAACCAACGTCCAAAAATTCCGTCGCGCTCCCACGGTTATCTGTAACAATGCGCGAAGTTAACACACATTGTTCTAAAGCGGTCGTACTGCCAGCTTCGAATGTCAGTTCACCCGCCATAATAATATTTGTATAGGAAGAATTACGTGCTAAAGGTGTGAAGAAGTTACCTTGCCCACTAAAGAACGCATAGTTTTCGTTAAATACAAGGCTACCACCAATACCGATGACCCCTTCGTCTTGAAGTTCTTCAATTGCATCTTGCCACGGGCCATCATGATTGTCTAACTCATTTGGATAATTTTTAGACTCATCCAAATTTAAATCCGCAGTTAAATCACTGGCACCAACATTATTGTAGGTCAAAACAAGTGCCTCAGCATCAACGAGATCTTCTATATCGCCTGCTAATAGAGCAAGCCCATAACCACCATCATCAAACTGCACGATAAAATATAGGCTAAATGGTAGTTCGTCATCCTCAACAGTTCCCCGCGCAATTTGACGTTCAATTCCATCTATGACTTTTGCTTCGGATAATGTTGTGATAAATTCTCGATATACCTCTGAAGCCTCTAAAACATCCTCAATCCCGTCCAACTGTAATCCAAGCTCTGCAGGATCAATAAAAAATACAATCGTATCATCCGTAACATGCCCAAAACTCACACCAAGGTCGTCGGATTGCAACACCTCCCAATCCGCGTTATAAAGCACTTCAAAGGTTTGAGCATCATTGATGAAAACCTCCTCAAGCTCATCTTGGGCAGATGACACACCAATTAACATAACAGAACAAAACAAAAGACAGAACAAAATAGGCTTAACCATGTTTACCCCAATAAATATATTAAGTTTTGTGTTGAGTTTATTGTAATGTGTAATCGAGGGATGACAACTGAATCACGTTGAATTTTTATTTAAAAAGCCCACCGAATTGATGGGCTTGTATAAAACTTATTTACCTGTCGGTGTATCGTCATCACGTACTTTGTCTTCAGTATCTGTATCAATGACGACAGGCATTTCACCCGTTGTTGCGCTGTTTTCATCATTATGTAATTCGGGTAAAGATGGAGGTGGTGCTTCACGTCGTAGTATTGGTTCAAGATCGACACGTGGCATTGAACCTGTTTGTGTAACTTTATTTTGGCGGAGTTTATCAGATGACATAAGCGTTTTCTCCCGATTATATGTCCTGCCTATTGTACATCTGCTTTTATTAAGTTTGTATTTGAATTTGGTTTTAACTGATTTAGATACGGTTAGTAATCGCTAAACATCATATCAATTTAAAGGCCATCTCAAAACAAGAGCATAATATGAGGACAATTTGTTATTTGGTTGGGCAATAGCAATTGTTACGATATTTCCACTGGATGAGCCCGCACAATTAAGCGTTGCTGATATGTTGAGCCATCAAACGAACCTGTATCACATGTGATGATTGTTAATTGCTCAAATCCGGTTGGAAGAATACTTTGCAAATTGGTTGGATCAACCAGTTCTTTTGAGGTTACAACATATTGATAAGCTTGCCCATCAACGTCGATGTCAATTACATCCCCAATTTGAATCTCATCGAGTCGATAAAATACATCAGGCTGACGCTCTGCAAGTTCTGAGTGACCACCCAAAACAGTATTATTGCCATGACCAAACCAGCTTGTTCCTGTCAAATAGCCAACCTCTTGCACAAGTCTAGATGTATCCCATGTTGTACCATGTGACATTTCTCGGATGACAAGTGGTGTAATTGGGGCACTAATATCCAATGATGGAATACTAATTGTGCTATTTTGTGCTACTGCCAATTGTGGGAACAGCATCAGCAGGATTGTTATGAGAATTGCATTGATTTTTAATATAGCACTCATTACAAACTGGCTTTCTTATCAACTTTTGCTTACTTTAGCATCTAATTTAACACAAAATTTAATACAAAAACCATTAAGATTTGAATCGGTTAGTACAAACAAAGCTGATATAGTTTAACTAAGATTAGGGTTGTCGAAAGATAGTGTAATGAGGTAAAATATTACGATATGTTTCAACAAAGTCATATCAGGGTTAAAGATTTGTATAGGGGTAATTATGAATTCATACAAATTACATTTATTTATAACATCTTTTATGCTAATAAGTCTCATTATTTTACCCGTCACAGCTCAATCGACGATTATCGCCGATGAAGACTTTGAAAGTTACTCTACTGGTAACTTAAATGGCAACAATGGGGGTACTGGTTGGGGTGGCGCATGGTCAGTAAATAACAGCCAAGCAGTTGTATCTGCCAACCTATCTTACAGTATTACGGATGGTGCGACGATTGATGGTGGCAATAATGCGCTCGCAATCACGACAAACAACAACACTCTCCTTAATAGACTGTTATCTTCAAGCATCACTGACACAGTTTATGTTAGGTATTTGTTACAGTGGTCAAATGGTACCATTGATACAAACGATTTCGTCGCCACAGGCGTAAGACAAACCAATGGGAACTACAATACGAGTGGTGTTTTTGGTTTAAAATCTAATGAAGGGCCATCGAATCAAGACTTTTTCGTACGTCCAACCAGCAGTGCTAGCAATAATACCTATACCTCAGATCAACTTGCAGTAGGCACAACCTACCTAATTGTCGTCCGCTACACTAAGGGTGCCACCAATTTCGATCAAATGGATATGTGGGTTAATCCGTCACAAGGTGATGAAGCTAGTCCAGAAGCAACTCAAGCAAACAATATTGGTATCAGTGCAATCAACTACTTTGGGGCGCGTACGGCCAATATTGGTGGAGAAACAATTTTAATTGATGAGATTGTTATTTCAGAAAAATGGGATGATGTTGTCCCACCTGCACCGGAAGTAGAATTTGCGAGTTCGACCGGAAGTGGCGCAGAAGCTTCAACCGTTGTCCCACAACTGGTCTTCAATTATGACGGTGGCACACTGACAGCAGATGAGACAGTCACAGTGACTGTTACAGGCGGATCAGCAACAACAGGTGACTACACCAATACCACTACAGTCACAATTCCAATGGGAACAAGCGATGGGGATCTTATCAACATCAACTTTGCCACCACAGATGATTCTGATGTGGAAGGTGATGAAGATGTAGAATTCACATTATCAGCCCCATCAGGAGATTTAATCCTCGGTACACAAGATACTTTTACTTACACCGTCACAGACGATGACGCTGCGACGGTTGCATTCGATACCGCAGGTACAGTTACAACCGATGAAACTGTCGGAGCACAAAGTATCAACGTATCGTTGGTAATCAACGGTACTGATGTTTCCGCAGGTACGTTGCAAAATGGCGATGTAACCGTTGACGTTGAGTTGCAAGCAACAGGTACAGCAACCGATGGTACAGACTTTGCGACCTTTACAACAGAAACAATTACGTTTACCGATGGCTCAGAGGATACAACGGAAACTGTTGATGTAACCGTTACCGATGACTCTGAAGTTGAAGGTGATGAAACGGTTGATCTAGCTTTAACGAACATTTCGGCAAATGGGACACTCGGGGCAAACACTGCTCATACCGTCACCATTACCGATGACGATACCGCAACATTTAATTTTGCACTTGCGGATAGCACAACAGCACAAGAAGATACAGCCGGAACACATACAGTTGATGTTAGCTTAATCTTGGCAGGGACAACAGCAACAGCCCCATCACTCAAGAATGATGCAACAATCAATGTCGTTGATTCTAGTACAGGCACTGCCAGTGCACTTGATTATACATTTGTAGACACCCTACTGACGTTCTCGATTACTGAGACCCAAAGTGTTGATGTCACAATTCTAGCGGATACTGAGGAAGAAACCGGCGAAACAGTCATACTTGGATTAAGTTCACCATCAGCTAATGCGGGTATCGGAGCAACCTTATTACATACAGTCACCATTGCCGATGATGATGCCTCAAATGACGGTGATGATGACGACGACGACGATAAACGTGATAGCGATGATGATGACGACAACAGCGATACCGATGACAGTTTACCATCCAATAACAATGAAGATAATAACGATGAGGGCATCGCATTTGATGGCATCATCGCTATGAATTTTGAACAAGGTTTCATCGTTGATGACAACTTTACAGTTCAAGTCTTCGCAAAGAATGATCGCGATTTTGTCATGAACGATACAGTTACGGAAACAGTATTCCCAGCCGGTGTCGAAATTACGAGTGTAACGACATCACGCGGAACAACAAATATAGAGGATGTCACCTTAATGCGCCCAGTTAATCGCCGTGCATTAAACAGAAACCGTAATGATATTCTACAAGCCGTAACAAGCCAAACAGTTATTGCCCAGCTCGGTGATCTGTTACCGGGTCAACGTGCAGTTATCATAATTTCAGGGCGTATCACCAGTGCGTTTAGAGGCACTAGTGTAAACCCAGTCACACGAATCAGTTTTAGTGGGCTAACTGAGGTTGAAACAATAAGCTTGCGCCTACCAATTATCAATATGCTACCACAAACAGGTGAAACACCTATTTGGCGAACACCACTTATTATTTTGCTGAGTTTAATGATTACGACAGGTATCAGTCTATCTGGATGGTGGATTAAGCATCGCTTGATCTAGATTATATCAGACATAGGGTGAGCCAAGCGGTTCACCCTTTTTTATTTGGTTATACCAATCCTGTAAAAACTTTTAGATCAATGGCTTAACACACGTAGCATATCATCGACCGAAGGACGATCAGTCGGGTCATCACTGCGATAAGCTAGACGTACAATACCATCGGTATCGACAATAAAATTACCGCCCATCTGGTACAAGTCACCGGATGATTGTTTAATCGATTGACCTTTCAGAAGACGTTTTGCGTAGTCGAGCAAGACTTTCGGTTGCCACGTCTTCCAGAATGAATGCTTCAGACCATAGCGATCGTAAAGTTCGTTAGCTTCATCGACCAGCAGTGGAAAATCTACACCTGTATCTTTCAACCAGTTATCGGCCCAGTAACCACCAGTAAATGTAATGATAACGATCTGGATATTCAGTTCATCAAATTGTACTTTTCGATCACGCAACTGCGCGACATGCTCACGGCACGGCAGTCAGCCAAGATGCCGCAAAAACACCAGCAACACATTTTGATTGGTTGTTAAGTCATTTAGACTGATTTCATGACCACTCTGCTTATCTGGAAGCGTGAAGGCTGGTGCTTTTTGATTTTCCTGCAACATAGCTTATACCACACTTTTTGAATGATTATATCCGATTGACTATCTCATGTTTGGTATTATTCGCCAGTTAGATGTGCTACCCGTAGACGGCGATCATAATATTTCTCGGCGGCATCAGCCATACTTTGTAGGGTCTGGGCATTCAGGAATGCATTCACGATTGCACCAGCAACAGGGATAAAACCAACGAGGAAGCGTGCTGGTACACGTCCGCCTAAACGCGACGCTAATTTAGCAGCCAGCCTTGCACTGACTTTACGTCCCAAAGGTCGTGTTAAAATCGCCTCATCATCAATCGGCACAACATGTTTTTTGCCAACGTCTAACATGTGCTGTGCTTTATCTGCACCAGCAATCGACTCCACCACCATATACCCGCGTTCATCACCTGCCACATAAATTTCGGCCATATCTTGCAAGATATGATAGGTGCGCAATGTTGTCTCATCTTTTTGTGATTTTAACAATGTTGGCATCGCTTGTTGTCCGTCGGCTGATAATGCCCATTCAAGTGCCTCTATTGAGATAGGCAGATGCTCAATGATCTCGGCATTAAAGTGTGTGTTATTTGCCCATAGTGCAAGGATATTTCTAAGGTCAGAGTGAGCTTCGGTTTCGATGATGTATGCACCTTTAAGTGCGCCGATTCCCCAACTGATATAGCCTAATTTATGTAGCAGATAACTAATGCCTGTTGGAATCGTAAACGCGTGCAAGCCGGGAATCACCATTTCTGCCCCACCTACGATTGCGAGTTTGGTTGTTTCTTGTGTAATCCACTGCCCAACAGAATCACAATCCATCGCGGAATCAACGGCATTTTGAGGATTACCGCCTAGTTCATCTAAAGCGAGGATAATCGCTTCTGCAATTGTATCTTCAAGTCCCATTCAATTGTCCTGTAACTTACATTACATATTTACGCTACTAACTAGTATACGAGATAAACATATATTATGTTGCGATTGCTTATCGTCCTTTGAAGTTTGCCTCACGTCGTTCAACAAATGACTGTACACCTTCTTTTGCATCGTCACTCTGCATCAATGGGATGAGGTCGGACAACAATTCTTTAAGAGCTGCTTGTTCGGCGGCATAGCGGGTTAATCGTGCAGATTTCAAAGTCGCATATACACCCAATGGCGCCTGTTTTGCAATTGTTTCAGCAATCTCAATGGCTTTATCGAGTTCTTCACCAGGGTCGGTAACTGCTTGAATCAGATTCATACGATAAGCTTCATGCGCGTCAAATTCATCACCTGTGAGCAAATAGCGCATTGCATTGCCCCATCCTGATTCCATATGCCAGCGGATTGTCGCACCACCAACTGGGTAAATCCCACGTTTAATTTCGATCTGTGCAAATCGTGTATCAGTTGCTGCCACACAAATATCACAAGCCAGCATAATCTCAATCCCAATCGTAAAGCAAATCCCATGTATTGCACACACAACAGGTTTTGTGCGAGGTTTACCTTTCAACATAACCGGATCATACGCGCCATCTGGCAGCGGAGGCCATTCACCTGCACCGAAATAATCTTGCCACTGGGCAAGGTCAACACCTGCAGTAAAGTGCTTGCCATGCGCAAATAATACCGCACACCGCAACTCATCATCACGCTCTAATTCGCCATATGCTTTGCCAACTTCTTGATATAACGCCAAATCAAAGGCGTTATATTTTGCCTCACGATCCAAGCCAATCAACAAAATATGACCACGCTTTTCGGTTGTTACTTTTCCAACAGACATCACACTATCCTTTCCAAATAATTCTAAAAATGAGATTATTCTGTAACATCAATCATCGCCACAAGACCTATACAAGAGGAGCCATTATGTCCGATAGCCTACTGACATTTATTCACATCAGCGACACACACATTCACGCCGACCCAACTTATACGAAAGATTATGCTGATTACCCATCCAGTGAAGGTACACAAGCTCTAATCGAGAGTTTGCAAGCATTGCCATTCACTGCTGATTTTATCTTGCACACTGGTGACATTATATACGATCCAGATGAATCAGCTTACGAGATTGTCAAAGAAGCCTTTGCCCCAATCGACATCCCAATATATTACATTGCAGGCAATCATGACCATAATGACGGATTGCAACGCCAGCTCATGGGACAGAGTGACGGGGAAATTATCCCAAACTTACATTATGCATTTGAGGTCAACGGAGTGCAGGTTATTTGTGTCGATAGCAACGGTCCAGCGGAAGTTCCAGCAGGTAACGTAACTGATGTACAACTGGAATGGTTGGATAAACTCTGTTCGGCAGATGATGACCGCCCACTTGTGATTGCGATTCATCACAATCCGATACCAGTTGATGTGCCGTGGCTCGATGATTGGATGCGGATTACCAATGGGCTAGACTTCCATAACACCATCAAACAGGCACGAGATCGTCTCGTTGGTGTTTTTCACGGGCATATTCATCAGGCAACAACCGTCTACCGTGAAGGTGTGATGTATAGTTCGGCACTTTCATCATGGACACAATTTATCGGTTACCCGCGTATAGCCGAAATTACACCCGATAAAGGTGCTTATCCCGGCTATAGTGTTGTGACTGTCGCAAAAAATCAGTCGTATATTCGTCGCTACTGGTTTGATGTGCCATCACTTAGCAAAAAGTAGACTACGGGAGCATATTGATGACGCAAAAAGGCAGAAGTCCATTGTGCATTTGGTGCAAGCACTTAATCTTGGAAAGAGGTATACACATTAGTAAATGCAAAGCGTTTAGCGAAGAGATACCAGAGGAAATCTGGGAACTAGAATATGATCACCGAGAACCTCACCCAGATGATAATGGGATACAATTTGAAAAAGTCACTAATTACGATGATTTAATGATACCTGTTCGCAAAGGATTTACAGATGATCAGTTAGATTTCATCTATAGTCAAGATATTGAACGACTAAATGAGTGGAGGCGCGCCGGATTTATAAAACCGCCGATGGATGAATAGTTCGTGATTCTAAAAGTCCTATGTTCGTCGCTATTGGTTTGATGTACTGTCACTTCGTACGTAGGTTGTTGATAATATCAGCAATAATCTGCTTATAACCTTCTAGTTTTTCGGCGGTGCTTAAATATTGTAAGGGCAATGTCGGACGACGGTCAGCATTATCATCCGTAAAATGTTGGTTGGCTGGCAATAGATCATTCATTTTATTGAGAACTGCAATCCGCTGTGATTGTTTATCGA
Source organism: Anaerolineales bacterium UBA6055 (assembly GCA_002428985.1). GTDB lineage: Bacteria > Chloroflexota > Anaerolineae > Aggregatilineales > Phototrophicaceae > UBA6055. The sequence goes on from DIYL01000002.1 coordinate 233,255, forward strand.
ACGGCGCAATCGTCGAAAAATAGTCCAATGGAATTTGTGTAGATGGTGTTTTCGGATACGCCCAAATCGAAAATACCGTCACTTGTTTATCATCAAGGTCAACCTTGGCATGATATGCAGGATTCTTTGAGCCACCAAATTCAATTTCATCCGTATTGTGTTGTGCCCACAAATATAAATCCTTAGCTACCCACATGGCAGCATCACCATCGGGTAATTGCTCGACATATTCAAAAAAGTTATCTTCCGTAGGGTTCGGTGAGACTTTTTCAACGGGATAGTTCACAATAGTCAATTCGTTGTTTAATGTGTGCTGTATCGCACCAATTAAATCCTTCATACCACCAGCGAGATCGGTCGTACAATCCGTATATTGAATATTAACCACATACAGTCGCAAACGAGCGGGTTCAATCAATGCAATAAACATCGGCTTCTGTAAGTTAAACGTATACAGGCATTCTTTCTCAACCCATTCAGACTGTTGCGCCGATTTTGACCAGACCACAACAACCGCATCTGCACCATCAATGCCTGCTTCAATTTCTCGCACCCAGCGTGTGCCATCACGGATACTATCAAAGTCAACCCAGACATCGAACCCTGCATCCTTAAGCATATTAGTAATCTGGCGAGTTTTATCATTGTCTTTGGTGCTATGGCTGATGAAGATATTTGGCATAGAATCTCTCAGTGATATATCGTGTTGATAAAATTCTGATACAAAGTTTAGCTCATGACGGGTCTAAGTATAGTACAATAAATATCAATAGGGTAGTTTTTGGAGTTCAATCACCCATGCCACAGATATATGTCATCTATCGCCCAGCAGACAGCCGTAAACGCAGTCAAGAAATTATCGCATCACTAAAAAAATCATACGGTGCATCCAATATCAAATATCCTGATTTTGACGGCTACGTTGACGTATATGCGATTGAGCAAGAGGTGAAGAAAAGCCAATACTTGCTGGTCATCATCGGGAATTACTGGGCAGATATGGTCGATGAAACGGGACAAAACTTGTTGAAAAGTGTCTACGATCCGGTGCATATGGCAATTGCAACAGCAATCAGTTCGCGTAAACATACTATTCCTATTTTGATTGATGGCGCAGACATGCCAAGTCGTCAACGCCTACCACGCGAAATTCGTGCCATCACCACCTTAAAGTCAATCACGATCGAGAAAAATGCCAATATATCAAAAGCACTAAATAAGGGCTTAAAAGACATCATCAAACGCACACCGATGAGTCGGTTTCCAGACTTTAATGCCCAAATCAAGTTACCGAAACGCACAACAACCCCTCAACAACCGCGTCTAAGGCAATCAGTCCAACCGCAGCGTGATTGGCAACATTGGTTTAAACGGGCTGTGTTACCAACATTTGCGCTGGCATTCATCGCAATGTCGATAGCGTTTATGTCTATCCCAAGACCAATTGATCCACCGTCTAGTCAAGAATCTGTGCCTGTGTCTCTGGCTACAATTGCACCAACATCAACCGCGACGACCATGACAAGACGCGATTCAACTGTTACAGAGGTATCGCCGCAAATTGTCACACCTCAACATGAGCAAATCACAGTTGCCAACGCTGGTCGCATTCAAGAACTCTCGCGTGAAGCGGATAACTTATCTTTAAGCGATACTTTCATCTTTTCGCAGGATCAAAGTCTATTCATCTTTGCATCACCAGAATTAAAGGAAGTCCAAATTATAGATGTAGCAACCAATGAGATTTTGCGAGTTATTGAGTTTGCACCGGAAACACCAATCTATATTGCGCTTGATGATACAGAAACCTATCTCTACATCTTAAGCAACGATGGCATCAGCACATGGGGTATTCTAGAATAATACCCCTTTGCCCGCAATTACATTTATTGTTACGAAATCGTTTTCTCTTAACATTAAACGTTTATCTGATTAATTCATCCTCACACATATTTCCATAAATTTGTGCATTATCTCATCCGTCTGTTCAAATAAAATTGTCATAAAAAATCTCGGAATCGCTTGCTCATCAAGGGCTTTTAGTGATATACATAGATTATCGTAAGTTTCACATTAGCTATTTAATAGTTGTAAAAACGCTGTAACTGTTGGCAGTATTATTTGACAATTTCTTAAATAAAGTTTAAGATTGTTAAATAAAGTTTAAGCAAGTTGTATGAAAGGGACTCTCATGAATATGGAAACAGCACAACAAATTGCTGATATTGCCACGCAACTTGCTGTTGCAGTCAGTCAATATCAAGCAAAATTTGGGCGTGATTACCAAAACGTGGATACACAACATCAAGAAGCAATTAAATTACACAATCTTATTCGTGTCCACCAAACCAGTATTGCAACCCGTCTGGACATTGAAGCACTCGATGCAGCGGTAGAGACAAACAATATGTGGTGGAAGCGTATGGATGTTATGAATAACGCCGTCACAAGTGCACTTGGCAAGCAAATCTATCATCTAATTTCTTGCTGTGCATATCCTGATAATCAATACAACCTGACAGTCATTCAATCGGTGATTGCGGGGTATATCGAACCTGAAATTCGTTTTCGTGTCACTAATCAGATAACGGATATTCAGGCAATAGGCTAGCAGACAATGTTTTCTCCTGTCTGAAGTGGCAGTTGGGTTCAAATGCTTTCCCACCTGCCACTTTTCAATTTAAGAGGATGCCTTTTCCTCTTGAGGTGCATATTTCTTAATCACATTACGTGCGACAACCATCCGGTGCACTTCTGAAGCACCATCATAAATACGGAATGCACGTGCTGTTTCAAACCATGATGAAATTGGTAAATCGCGGGATACACCACGCCCCCCACAAATTTGCAGACACCGATCCAAAACACGATTAACAATCTCAGCAACTTGAACCTTGGCAATAGATGTTTCGGTACGGGCTTGGTCACCTTGTGCTAATAGGTAAGCTGCTTTATGGATGAGCAAACGCCCCATCTCGAGTTCCATCTCAGAATCGGCTAACATCCACTGGATCGATTGATGTGTGGTCAATGACCCGCCAAATGCCTCTCGTTGCGCAGCATATTCTGTTGCAATCTCTAATGCGCGCTGTGCCACACCCGTCCAGCGCATACAGTGTGTTAACCGCGCAGGACCTAAACGCGATTGTGCCAGCATAAACCCTTTGCCCTCACCAGCCAAAATTGCACTGTCAGGCAAACGCAGATCTTCATAACGAATTTCGACATGCCCACCAAAATCTTTTGTGCCCATTGTTGGCACATCGCGAATAATGTTAATCCCCTCACTATTACGCGGTGCAAGGAACAACGTACAGCCGGCATATGGATGCACATCGGGATCAGTCACAGCCATAATAATGAAGAAATCGGCAACTTCACCATTTGACGTAAACCACTTATGTCCATTGATCACCCATTCATCACCATCTTTGGTCGCTTGTGACATAATCATGCGTGGGTCACTACCAGCACCTGGTGGTGGTTCTGTCATCGAAAATGCAGAGAACGTTTCGCCCTTGGCTAATGGTACAAGATACCGATCAATCTGTTCATCATTCGCCCAATTATGAAGTAAGTGCATATTGCCTTCGTCAGGTGCTGCACAATGAATAGATAGAGGACCTAGCAAGCTTCGCCCAGCCGCTTCGAAAACAGGTACAATTTCCTGAATATTAAGCCCCATCCCGCCCCAATCTTTCGACATAGTCGGTGCCCATAGCCCCTCGGCTTTTGCCTGTGCTCGTAAATCTTGTAACCGATCATTGGTCAGCTCTTCATTAGATTGCAGTAACTCCATTTCAACGGGAGCAACAACTTCATCTACAAATTGACGCACTCGATGAGTGATGTCTTGTACATGTTTTGGTATCGAAAAATCCATAAAAATAACCTTTTTCTCAATTAATCTAATCACTATTTGATTGTCTACCAGTATAACATGGACAACCTCAGTTTCATCCAGCTAGTAGCACAAAGTACAGCATCTGTGGCACAATAGCGGAATTATGCCTATCTCATGGAGCGTGATATGCGAAAGTTTATTATAGATACGGATACTGCCTCAGATGATGCCGTTGCACTGGTAATGGCGTTACAATATCCAGATATTGATGTGTTAGCAATTACAACTGTTGCCGGCAACGTACCATTAAAGCAAGGCACACAGAACGCCCTTTACACAGTAGAATTATGTGGGAAAGACACACCTGTTTATGCAGGATGTGCAAAACCAATCCTACGTAACCTCAGCACTGCAGAAAATGTACATGGTAATGACGGTATGGGTGATATTGGCTTGCCACTTAACGGTAGAATCCCTGCTGATGGTCATGGGGTTGATATTCTGCGTGAAGTAATTAATGCAAACGCCAACGACATTACCCTCATTACACTGGGTCCCTTAACAAATGTCGCCGTTGCCCTACTTCGCGAACCTGAATTGGCTCAAAAAGTTTCGCATTGTTATATCATGGGTGGCATCGGCTCAGGTCATGGTAACATCACCCCCGGTGCAGAATTTAACGTGTGGGTAGACCCTGAGGCAGCAAAAATTGTATTTGAATCCGGCATGCCAATTACGATGGTCGGATGGGATATTTCGTGGAAGTACGCAACCTTTAACAAAGCCGAGTCAGACGATATTCGTCAGATTGGAACACCACTTGCCGAATTTGTTGTGGATATTCAAGCAACGCTTGATGAGTATGCTAAAGCAGAATCAGGCTTAGCAGGATTTGATTTACCCGATCCAATTACTGTTGCTATCGCGATTGATCCATCAATCGGTGAATTTAAGCAATATCATGTAGATGTAACCACAGGTGATGGGTTAGCACGAGGCTTAACAATGGTCGACATTTTAGGTGCAACAGGCAAAGATGCACAAATCTCTGTTTGTACATCTGCCGACCGCAAGAAATTTATCGAACAACTCAAAGCAAGTGTTCGTGCATAAATCAAACGAGGGGCACATGATGCCCCTAAACTCTCTAGTTGCAGAATAAATCGCCTGTCCTTGTATCTACTTCGCCAGATGATGTCTCCGCCTCAGCAAAGATGAAGTTATATCCCGTGTAACTAACTGTGATTGAACCACTCTCGCCCGATCCTGAAAATGAATAGGTTGTATCAGAATCATCAGTTACTTTGATGTCAACTGTATCGTCCTCATTAGCATTAACCCAACTGACTTCAAGCTCTAACCCCACACATTTCCACATAATGTCGAAGTCCCCTTTATCGTCAACATCGTCATCACTCGTATCTCTAGTTGACCCCACAGGTGCCGCATGAACCAGTGGTTGACTTAATCCTGTACCACATAACGGCACACCATTGACCAAAGCGATAACTTCCCATTGCATCGAACCGCCTACACCAAATTGCCCGGCACTGAACACAATCGAAGTCGAGGCATCCTCAGTGAACAATGATCCCATCAAGCTTCCTGTTGCGGCATCATATATATTTACTTGGTATTGAGTTGCTGCTTCAATTCCGTCCCAATAATAAGTTGTAGACTCTGTTGGCACGCCTTCCAGCGGTGATGTCAGACGTAAGCCAACGCACGTGTTATCAGTCGATGAATCATCTGATGTCGTTGATGGGGTCGTGTCACCGCCCTCACGTGGTGGGAGTCCGACAAACCCACTACCCGGATTTGGAATCACAAGTTCATCGCCAGAAAATAAAACATACGGCTCACTCAGGCTATTGCGCTCGACAATCGCTATCAGGCTCGTATCATACAAACGGCCAATCCCAAATAATGTCTCCCCTGTGGAGACAATATGAATGACTTCACCAGACGTATTGGTTGTTATATCCTCAGATTGTGGTTCGATTGTGCGTTCATCCCAGCCATTGGTGCGTGACACACTGTTCAATGCAGCTTGAGTGCGTTCACCTAGTTCTTTTTCTTCCTCAGTTGCTGGCACCGCTTCACCCCATGCAACAATTACACCAGCTTGTTCTGGCGCAGAATTGATAACACCGATCGCACTTTCTCCAGCAGATACAGTGTTGCCGAAAATTGTAGTTACTTCACCACGATGTACTGTTAAGTTGATCGTATTATCATCCAAATTCTTAAAGGTAATCATTGAGCCAACTTTAATATCTACACCATTGACTGTTAAATCCACAGTGAGGTTTTCAGGACTTTGGATTGCAATCACAGAATCCGCTTCAGCACATCCAACTTCCCCAATGCCTGTCGTTAGATAAAAGGCTTGCATGGGTGTTGGCGTATTTGCACCAACAGTTGGCAGGGTATCCATTGCCGCTAACCGTGCCACATTTTCAGCAGGTATCCACCCAATTACACCATCAGTCACCACGCGTAACCATGTGCGCGTCGCATTAAATCCATCCACCAACACAATCGCATTTATAGGAAGCACATCAATTATCTCTGCAGTTACTGATGGTGATAAATGCAAATTTGATTCCGTTGTTGCTACAGTACTTAGTGGGTCAAGGATCTCATTTGCGGTATCGGGGTGTACATCATTTTCCACAAGTGCCCCACCCAAGAGCATCATCAATACCCCTTGCCCAGGAACTGTATTCGGGATATTCGCCTGAATATTCATAACGGCAATACCCCACTGCGATTGATCTAGATCGAGTGGAACAGTCTGCAAGGTGTCAATTTCGTTTAGCCCTGCTCGATCCGATGGTATAGCAAAATAATCTTCGGGCATGTCATCAAAAAATGTTGCATCAACTTGATTGTAGCCATAACAAGCACTATTGCGGGATAAATCACCACAATTATCACCCACTGCGAGCAAAGCTTGCTCAACCAATCCCGGACATGATAAGGGTTGTGCGATGGTGGGTATCACACCCATTATCAGCACCAATGCCGTCCAAACAATAGAACGCTTTATCATAGCTTTTTATCTCCAGATCAACAGAACTTACTCTTCCATGCTATCACAAAATCCTAACCGATACCCGACGCACAGACTATTTGGAGGTTGTTTTTTACAAATTTTATTGAGTTTATTATTGAGTAAAAAGGCGAGAGGTATCCCGCCTATTATTTTATGAGGTAAATCGCTGAATCTCTATAAGAATGCGCTGGAAGGCTTCATCAGGATTACTAGCAGAATATTTGATACGCCCTAAGTTTTGAATTGAAATCGGTAAACGGGGAACACGTTCATATTCCAACAAGATAATCGGTTTTTCACGATTAACAAAATGACGTAGACTTCTTTTAATATGATCAGCTTTAAGCGATGCGTTTGAGATGACGACGACCAGCACAGAACATTCAGAAATTGCCTGTTCAACTGCTTCCTTCCATGCATCACTATCTAATGCCAAATATTGATCTGCCCAAACATCAACTTCATTATCTTCTAGATAGACAAATAGATGGCTAACGATACTTTCCCACTCATCGCGAGCATATGCAAGAAATACATGATTCACAAGCTGATTAGGGGTTAAGCCATGTTTCAACTCAGAGGTACTGCGTTTGTTACGTTCCGTGCCAATATCATCCAATTGCATTGGACGGCGCGATTGTGTAATAGAGGTTTCATCATCAACTTCAAGGTGTGGGAGGAATGTATCGCGATAATAATCATAATCATTAGAATTTTCATTAACAAAGCGCATCTCAACTGTTGTACCAATTGTGATGAGGTCATCAGGGCGCAATAAATAAGGCTCACGCACAAAGATGCCATTAACCGCTGTACCATTCATCGATCCTAAGTCTTCAACAGTATAACCAGACGCTGTCCGTGTCAGACGAATATGGTGACGGCTGACTTCGGCTTCTTGCATGATGATGTCGTTATTTAAATCGCGTCCAAGATCAATAAGTGCTTCACGTAAGGGGTAGACAGTTACATCTTTTTGAGAGGCACGTTTAACAACTAAAAAGGGGTCTTTACCATTATCAATATCTACAGGACCATCCATCTGATTCGTATCAAATGGTGAGGCATCTTGTGTATATTGAAATGTAATGGAGTCGCCAATTTCAACAATACAATTATTGTATAACATCCAGCCAGAGGCATCTACCTTATGCCCGTCAACATATGTACCATTGGTTGAGACACCATCATGAATCTCATAATCATCGAGAACACGTACCAACCGACAATGTTCACGACTTACTTCGTTATCATGAATAATAATATCGTTCCTACGTCCACGACCAATCATAATATTTTCACCTGTTAGGTCATAGACTTTTCCGGGTTCGGGACCGCGTAACATTTTTAAATGTGGCATAGATCAACACTTACCTCGCACAAAATCACCCAACTTTATTCTAACAAATCAATTGCCACACACAAACATTTGAACGGCATCTGTACATAACTTCCAACAACTTAATCCATCAAGATGTAAGATACGGTGGTTGGATGATCATATCAAAAAACGAATTAACTGTACCAATCGGTAATGCATAAGCTTTCTGAGTGGTTCCATCATCTAAAATCCCTGCATACCCCCTATCATCAACGGCGTGTACAGCCATAGTATACGCCCTACCATCATCGGTTGTCATTGAAAGTGTCAAAATTGCAAGGTTGGTTAAGGATTCTCTTACCGAAGACTCTAATGGTTCGATTTCCAAGAACAAAAATTGGCTGACATTTACAGCAGCCTGCACATGATCAATCTCAATCTCGGTGTTAACTACTGTGCCATCCAAAATCCACGTGCCTTGCTCACCCTGCTGGTAAATTACAACACTACCATCACGCATATCCCGTATCCGAAATTCCATAATTTGATACCCAAATACATCAGGGAATAACAAATTATCCGGCAAATTGTCATCAGCTTCAACAATATCACGATAGGGAGGAGTCGTTGCAAGACGCATAATATTGGAAAACTCGAAGACAGCAGGGACAAGGTAGACGGTGTTATCATCATTCACACTAATATAGAGATTATTCCTGTCAGGGTTAGTGCCCCCTAATGTCAACCGAAGTTGTTGCTCTGGCGTTACAATCTCAATCGATGTAACTGAATCAGCAAGACCGAATTGGGCTAAATCATCACTTTCGAACTTACGCATATATTCCAACTCTGCCATGAGTTGCAGAATTCCATCAACCATTTCATCATTGGTGATGCGAGCATCATCTAAATTAGTCGCATCGGTCACTTGCCAAACATCATCAGGTCTTTCCAAAGTTGTAAAGTTGCTGTCTCGGCTTATCGTGAGTTTGATAGCCTCCTGCGCAATACGAAATGGCAGGATTTGCTTGACTTCTATCGTTGGTGTTGGTGGGGTCAAAACAGACAGTAGTGGTTGCTGGAAAAGCCCAACAGCAATTACAACTACTAAACTGATGATAAGTAAGCTAATTGTGCCACGATTCAATTGCATCGCGTCGTGATACTCCGTTATATTGCTATTTATATATCTTTATATTAGCAAACAACCAAGGAAAGTCCTAGAATTTGAAGACTTTTCAATTGCCTTTAAATCATATCGGTAGCATAATCGGTATAGGTTCATCAGCCAACAGAGGATAAATGAAATGACAACCCTATTCATCAGTCACAGTTCACGCGATGATGAATTTGTGAATCACCTAGCGAATCATCTTCATAGTGCAGGGTATACAACATGGATCGATCATATTAATACCCCCGACGGCATGTTATGGGCAAATATTATTCAAGAGGGACTTGAACATGGCGAATATATGATTCTGGTGGTCACCGAACATAGCTTACAATCACGTCATGTACGGATCGAATGGCAATCGTTCCAAGGACTGGTTAAGCCAATTATTTTGATTATCCTCGAAGATAAAGTTGAAATCCCGACATTGCTACAGGATTACCCAACTGTCAATTGGTCACTCGTCACAGATTTTGTGAATAACGTACAGGCGCTACTCAAATATCTGCCACAACCCATTGCTGATGAAGATAAAGAAAAAACCGCTCTCCGCCCACCACAAACCAAACAACTAAATCCAAACGCAACCGGCCTTGATGAACTGCAAAAGATGGTCAGCGAAATTGATGGTCGGACGACACAGGTATCTAATTCATCCGACATTACACTCAAAATCTCGAAATCCGAAGTCGAAATTCACTATCACTTAGATCGTCCAATGAAAATTGGGCGTGGATCTCCACATGAAGTAGACAAACCGGACATTGATCTCAACCCCTACGAGTCAATCAAAACAGTCTCCCGTCATCACGCCCAGATTGAAATTAAAAAAGGTGAGTTAGTATTGACTGACATTGGGTCGAGTAATGGTACATTCGTGGATGGTAAACGGTTAAAACGTGATGTCCCGACAAAAATCCAGAACGGCACACAGGTACGGTTTGGTGCTTTGATTGTTCAAATCAATCAAGGAGAGTAACCCCAACTGTGGCTGAAAACTTCATAGCGCAAAAAGAGAAACATTTTCCGATGCATTTGCCTAACGGCATCACAGGTAAGAATGTTGATCTACAGACCTACTTCGATGTCGAAGATACCCTTGAGCCGCTAGTATTTCCAGAAAATGAACGTACAGCTCGTTGGGCAAGTATACCGGCTGAACGGCGTGATGAACGCAAACGAACCTTATCTCTATTACAACGACAAACACATTTAGATGCAGTTGTCTTTTATGATGATGATACACCAATCGGATGGTCGGCAGGACGCATGACAGGCGCACTGGAATTTATGATGGATGTAACCGGAATTCATCCAGACTATCAGAGCAAAAAGATTTATCAGACATTTCTGAAAAAATATTTAGCATATCTTCGTGATATAGGTTATGAACGTGTCATTAGCTATCATAGTCCAACCAACCGCGCGGTACTGATCTCGAAACTAAAAGCAGGCTTTTATATTGCTGGTACAGAATTTCGTGAACACGCAGGGGCATCGGTTAAACTTGCATATTTGCTCCATCAAGACCGCTATGAAGCCTTTGAAGATGTCCATAGCTTACAACCACAACCCTATATTTCTAACCAATAGGATCAGCAACTCATCGCTTTTCAGACAAATCTTAAGCTTTTGTAATAACATTTAGGAATAAAATGTAATTAGAATAAGTTAATTAAGCTTTGCTTTACAAAATCATAAGTCATTTCTTATGACGTTGTATGCTTTGAAATAAATTATCTTATTCGTTATAATGTATCATATTATAATCAGGGATGATAACATGAAACACATACTTACCTACATCAGTTTGTTTGTAGTCTCTTTACTATTAGTTGCTTGTACAGCTCAAGAAGAACCACCAACCCCAACAGAGGAACCCGTCTCCGAATTAACAGGTGTCATTGTCATGGGTGACATTGATGAAGATGATCCAGTCAGCAAAATAGAAGAATTCCAACCTATTATTGATTACATCGCCGCAGACTTGGCTGATGTTGGTATCGGAATCGGAGAAGTTAAGATCGCACCAGATGCAGAAACGATGATTAGCATGATGGAAGCTGGTGAAGTTAATCTATATTATGATAGTCTGTACCCATCTTTGCTTGTTGCAAATGGTGCCGATACAACGCCTCTTGTTCTAGGTTGGCGCGGTGGTGAACCGATTTATCACTCTGTTTTCTTCGCACTTCCAGATAGTGGAATTACATCAGTCGAAGATCTCAATGGGAAACTAGTTGCCTTTGATGATATTACGTCGACTTCTGGTTATATGATGCCAACCGCACATCTGTTATCAAATGGCTTGAATCCAGTAGAGAAAGGATCATCAGAATCTGCCGTAGCTGATGATGAGATTGGCTATGTCTTCTCCGCGGATGATGAAAACACAATCGAATGGGTACTCAGTGGACGTGTTGATGCGGGTGTTGTAGACAACCTGACCTATCTTGCAGATATTCCCGAAGAAACACGGGAAAATCTAGTCATCTTTGCAGAAACCGAATCCGTTCCCCGTCGTATCGTCACCATTTCGTCAGATGTGGACGATGAAACAGCAGAATTACTCAAAACTATTTTGATAGGAATGGATCAAACTGAAGAAGGTCAAGAGTTACTAGACATCATCAAAACTGTTAAGTTTGAAGAATTTGAGGGTGGAGCAGAGTCTGTATTTGAACCCATCGAAGAGATGTTTGCACTCGTTCAAGATCAATAGATAATTAACATTATAGGGGACATGCTTTCGCAAAGTGTGTACCCTACCTATAGTTTGTGTCAACATTGGTAATTAAAGGTAAGTAATACATGGATAACCACAAGCATCCAGCACGAGATATGGATGTATCAATACATCCAACTAAACAAAAAAGACATTTCAACTATCATTTGACATTGAACACGCAACTCATTACGTTGGTTATTTTCATAATTCTTACCGTTGTTATTAGTATGACAGCTTCATCGATCCTGCGTGAAAACGAAATTTTCCGTAGTGATTTGATACAAGAAGCCAACACATTACTTGATGCCATTGAGGCTTCCTCAGCTGATTTTTTATATTGGATGGATATCGACACGATCGACAACCTTGCCAATAGCTTTGATGATGCGGACGATGTACTGGTTCTGAGAATATATGATCCTAATGGTCGTATTCTTTCTGCGCCTGGTGACAGTGAACTTGAAGCACGTGTAGAGAGCGATCCCTATGGTTTACAACTCGTCAATAATACAAACCCAGATATAGAATGGCAAGCAGACAGGCTAATTGTTGGCCGTAGGTTTGATTTAGGGCGACAAGTATTGGGAGCAGCGCATGTTGAGTTATCGACAGCCCGCTTTAATGCCGAGCTACAAGATAGTCTGTTACGAGGTATCCTCTCAGCAACCATTGCGACACTATTTGGTACGATTGTTGCAATATTTGTGAGTCGTTCAATCACAAAACCAATTACCGACTTAGTATCTGCGGCAGATCAAATTGCAACTGGTAATTTAGATAAACCGATTACGATAAGCAGCAATTCGACTGAGGTCAATCAACTTTCAGATTCTATTGAAAACATGCGTACAAGCTTGCAAACAGTATATCAAGATTTAGAAGAGCGCATTGCCCAACGGACTGAGGAACTACAAAAATCACGTGATGAAGCGGTTGAAGCACGTCAAGTTGCTGATGAAAACTCACGTCTTAAGACAGAGTTTTTGTCAATGATGTCACATGAGCTGCGTACCCCGATGAATGCTATTCAAGGGTTTACCGACATTATGTTAGCACGGATGGCAGGTGTAAACTACAATGAACGAACCGAGCGTTATCTTAAGAAAATTCAATCAAATAGTGTGCGACTATTGGGACTTATCAACGACTTCCTAGATTTATCTCGGATTGAGTCAGGGCGTTTAGAGCTAGCTAGTCACCCGATTAAGCCAACCGACGCTGCGAAAAAATGGAGCGACCTCCTTAGTGTTTTGGCAGATAACAAAGGATTGGAATTGAATGTCACTGTCGATCCGAATCTGCCTGAAACAATCTATGGTGATGAAGAATCTCTTACAAAGGTCGTTATTAATCTACTTGGCAATGCAATCAAGTTTACCGAAGAAGGATCTGTTACTCTCGACCTGAAAAAACAAGAGGAGAACATGATTATCGCAATTACAGACACAGGTGTCGGTATTCCACCACATGCTCGTGAATTTATATTCGATGAATTCCGCCAAGTCGATATGTCATCAAAACGGAAACATGGCGGTACTGGGTTAGGCTTATCGATTGTTCAAAAACTGGTGACAGCTATGAATGGTAAAGTTTCGCTAGAAAGTGAAGTGGGTGTTGGTAGCACATTTACAGTATCCATCCCTATTATTACAGAAAGCGAATCTGAATAAAACGAAGGAGGCAAGAATGGAAAATATTCCCAGAGACTTACTCGAGGGGTGGGACATTGTTGTAATTGACGATGAAGAAGACAGCCTTGAAGTTGCTGAAATCATCTTATTAGAGTACGGCGCAAATGTTCATACAGCAGAAAATGGACAAGAAGGATTAGAGGTCATCAGAAGCGTAAAACCGCGTTTTGTTATCTCTGATTTGTCGATGCCTGTTATGGATGGATGGGAGCTTATTTCTATACTGAAAAAAGATCGTGAATTAGCCGAGATACCCGTGATTGCACTCACAGCGCATGCAATGGTTGGCGATCGGGAACGTGCGGTAAAGTCTGGTTTTCACAATCATTTGACCAAACCACTAACCATCAAGACATTTATGGGAGATCTTGTCAAATTGTTGATCGATATTCCAACACTCGTAGAACACCTCAATATTTAAAGTCAGGATTAGTATGATGAACAAACGAATTTTAGTGGTTGAAGATGACCCCGATGGTCAGGAAATGATCACAACAGTACTTGAACACATGGACTTTGTTGTCGATACAGCCGAAAACGGTGAAAAAGCAAGTCAAATGGTTTTAAGCTCCGATGTATCTTATAGTGCGGTTATTATTGATCTTGCCCTACCTGGGAAAAATGGATGGGAGTTGTTAACTGATATTCAGGGAAATCCCAATACAGCAAATCTTACCTGTATAGCCGTTACAGCATTTCATAATTCGAAATTACGAGAACGTGCTCTACAAGCAGGTTTCAATGCGTATTTTCCAAAACCGATTCACCCCTCTTCTTTTATCGCTAAAATTGATGACATTATCTAAGTCTACTCAAATAGACTTTTATATTGAGGATATTTACATGGCAGATTCAGTCTCGTGGTTGATTCAAAACCAAGTTCTACAACTCACGTTGCCAGAAAAACTAACCGCCAAAGAGCTATCGAGCATCAACAGCGATACTGAAGTCGTTTTGGATCAGCAAGACGAAGTCATAAGTATTTACATTAATGCTGATGCAGTCAAAGCAACTTACCAAACCTCAGATGTTTTGCGTAAATCATTGACATTCGTTCACCACCAACAACTTGACAGTCTCATCGCAGTTTCCAATAATAAACTGACCCGACTAATCCTCTTGATGGCATTCTCGACCGTGAATATTCCTATTGCCCGGTTCGATAATCATAATGAAGCTCATAAGTATGTAGAACAACACAAAACATCATAAGCGGTATTGAGGAATGCGAGCAATCGCATTCCTCGAAATATAGCTTAGATTATTTCCTCTTATTTTTCTGTCTCTGCTTACCCTTTTTACCACCTTTTTTCTGTTGTTTTTTCCACTGATCGCGCAATGTCACTGTGCGATTGAAGACCAACTTATCATCAGTTGAATCCGGATCAACAACAAAATAGGCTAAGCGTTCAAACTGGAAGCGATCCCCCACTTTAGCTTCTTTGATATACGGCTCAATATAAACCGGATCAACAACTTTCAGTGAGTCTGGGTTAAGGAATTCAGTGAAATCTTTGTCAGGATCACTTTCTGGGTCTTCTTCAGTGAACAACGCATCGTATAAACGTGCTTCAGCTTTTACAGCCTGATCAACCGATACCCAATGCAGTGTTGCTTTAACACGCCGTCCATCTGGTGCTTGACCACCCTTCGTTTCAGGGTCGTAAGTACAATGTAACTCAATAATATTGCCATCATCGTCTTTGATGACATCGGTACAAGTGATGAAGTATCCCCAGCGCAATCGGACTTCACGTCCCGGTGCTAGCCGAAAGAATTTTTTGACAGGTTCTTCCATAAAATCTTCGCGCTCGATATAAAGTTCGCGCGAGAATGGAACAGTCCGTGTACCAGCCGACTCATCCTCAGGATTATTGACAGCATCCATCTGCTCAACTTGTCCTTCTGGATAATTCTCGATGACAACTTTGAGTGGGTTGATAACGGCCATAACGCGGTTAGCAACTTTATTCAAGTGATCGCGGATATGGTATTCGAGCTTGTGCATCTCAACCACACCTTTAACTTTGCCAACACCAATATCATCAGCAAAGTTCCGAATCGACTCTGGTGTATAACCACGACGACGTAACCCTGAAATGGTCGGCATCCGTGGGTCATCCCAGCCTGTGACATGCCCTTCTTGCACCAAACGAATGAGTTTGCGTTTACTGAGAACAGTGTGTGTCATATCGAGGCGTGCAAATTCGATCTGTTGCGGATGATAAATCTCGATATTATCCAGATACCAATCATACAATGGGCGATGATCTTCATACTCAAGTGTACAAATGGAATGTGTAATTTCTTCAATACTATCCGACTGACCATGTGCAAAGTCATACATTGGATAGATTTTCCATTTGTCGCCTGTACGTGGATGATGCGCATCCAAAATACGGTACATCACAGGGTCACGCATATTGATATTGCCAGAGGTCATATCAATTTTTGCACGGAGTACCGCTTCACCTTCTTTGAATCCACCATCGCGCATTTTTTCGAATAGCTCAAGGTTTTCTTCAACAGAGCGATCACGATAGGGGCTGTGTTTGCCGGGTTCCTTCAGTGTGCCACGGTATTCACGGATTTCATCTGGGCTGAGTTCATCAACATATGCCCGTCCAACTTTGATCAACTCAACGGCCATATCGTATAGTTGGTCGAAATAATCCGATGCAAAATATAGACGGTCACCCCAGTCATAACCCAACCATTTGACATCTTCCATAATCGCGTCAATATATTCCTGCTCTTCTTTTGCAGGGTTGGTATCGTCAAAGCGCAGATTGCATAGACCACCATATTGTTCAGCAATGCCGAAATTCAATACGATAGATTTCGCATGACCGATATGTAAATAACCATTCGGCTCAGGTGGGAAGCGGGTATGGACTTTTTTGTCGAAGCGACCACTTTCGTTATGTGTATCGATAATCTCAGTAATGAAATTTCGATTTGTCTCGTTTTCTGTCATAGACCTTTTCTCTGTTTAGCGTGGGAATTAGCTGTCGTACTTTAAATAGAAGACTTTTGTATCATCTCCTATTTTTCAGATGTTATCATAACCCAATATGTAGTCTCGTTCAACAGAGTGTTTAACGGGTCATGGTTTACTTGGTCATTAATCCCATACAGGTGGTTTTTCGTGATAGGGATCTTTCACATCACGATCGGGTGAGAGTGTCTGTTGATAACGCTCGACTAATAATTGAATCGCATCAGCAAGATGTTCGTCGGTGATGTTGTAGTCTTCGCGCGCTGTACGAATTTTATGTGCTTCAAGCAACACTTCGGCATGAGTTGATCCAAATGGTGGCTCAAATTTATAGCAGGCGCATTCAATCAACTGTCCTAATGGATCACGGAAGTAAATCGAATCCATAAACCCACGATCAACATCACCTGTGTTTTTAATACCGCGTTCGTCAAGGCGTTTTGCAATCTGTGTATAGACCGCGCGTGACACATTGAATGCCAGATGATGCAGATTACCGATACCTTCCGGATTACGGGTTGAATCGGGTTCGCGTTCTTCGTTAGTAAAAATTGTAATCAAACGACCATCACCAGGATCAAAATAGAGATGGTTTTCCTCAGGGCGGTCAAGATTAGGTTGCTCGAATACCATCGGCATACCCATCACACCTTCCCAGAAATCAATACTCGTCTGACGATTTGCACCAATTAGTGTAATGTGATGTACACCTTGTGTTTGGATTTTTTTCATTGTACATATCCTTTGATACGGTTCAACAGTATGCTAAGTGTACAACCGGACGGTGTTCCTTTTAGAAATTATAATTATTCTCTTAGAGATTATCTATTGGTATAGAATTCTGCTGACATTTGTGCAAAATTGCACAATAATAGTCATACAGAGCTTTGCATCATTAAAACCTGTTCAATAATTCTCAGTTAGAGCAAACCTATGTCCAAAACAAAACTCATCATCCTGCTTTTGACATTTATATTGGTTCTCCCTACACAAGCACATGGTTATATTGTTCGCGCAATCCCTGAAGACCGTAGTACGTTACAACGCCCGCCGACACGTCTACAATATTGGTTCAGCGAAGATTTAGAACCACGCTTTAGTGAGCTAAATCTACGCGATCAATCGGGCGAAATTATTGCAACAGGTGGTGTTGACGAAAACAATCGAACCTTATTATCGCTACAAGTGCCACCTGAATTACCTGATGGTGCATATATTGTTGAGTTAAGACCAGCATTTGCCAGCGATGGTCATGTTGTGGCTGAAAGTCGGGTATTTTTTGTAGGCGATGAAGTTGGTGGAGTCGAAGGACAAGCAGCAGCCGATACCGCTATTCCCTTAGAAGTCGTCTGGCGAACACTTATGACAATTGCCAATATGTTAATTTTTGGCACAACGGTTCTCTACTCAACGGTGTTATTTCCGGCTTGGGGCAATGCAAAATATAAAGCTGGTGGACTGCCACCACGTGTAATGACAAGACTACGCAACACGTTAATTGGAGCGCTTGCCCTAGCTATCGTTGCTAATCTAATCGCCCTATTACAACAATCGATGGTCTTTTTCAACGCAAGTGCGGTACAAGTTATCGAGCAAAGTTTGTGGCAGGTGGTGCAAATCGGATCGCGTTTTGGTGATGTCTGGACGTTCCGAATGGTCTTACTGATTTTCACAGGTGTACTGATATTCGTTAGCGAATACTATAAAGAGCAATTCCCACAACTCACCCGTGGTATTTGGAATGGTCTCGCATGGATGGGTGCATTGCTCATCGGTGTCTCAATGATTACAAGTCATGCCGCAGGGTCATTATTATTGCCGTGGGTAGCTATCTCAGTAAACTGGTTACATGCCCTTGCAGTTGCATTTTGGGTCGGTGGCATTATGGCGTTGGTGCTCATTCTTCCAGTTGCACTTGCCCCGTATGATGGCGATGCGCGCAGACAAGCACTACTGGCAGTTATGCCGAGGTTCTCGCGGATTACAGCAATCATGGTGTTCGTGGTAATCGTCACAGGCATCTATAATTCACTCAACTGGTTTGTCACCCCAGCAGATGTCGCGACAACTTACGGTACATCACTCGGTCTAAAGTTGTTTATGATGGCGCTATTATTGTTTGTTGGTGCATTACATCACATCGCATTACGCCCACAGATTGCTGTTCAACTTGAAAAAGTCATTTCTCGGGTTATCCCAATGGGCATTCGTATGCGACTGATTGATGGGTTTTATGCACTGATTAAACGTGCAGGAGCATTCGGTTTTACGATGCGTTTGGAGTTTGTTTTTGTCATCATCACGTTAGGTACAGTGGCACTCCTATCTGCTACTCCAATCCCTGACCCTGAATTTTTGGATGTCACGGTCGAAACACCAACCGCAACCCAAACCGTCGGTGACTATACAATCACAAGTGCTGTCATTCCCGGTGGTACAGGCGTGAATACATACGATACAGTCGTCACTATTGATGATATGTCAGTGACGAATGTCACAGTATTTTTGCAGATGGTCAATCCAGAGACAGCCGAGCGCAGTGATTGGTATGTGACCGAGCAAGTTGAAAATGGATTATATGTTTCTGCAGGTGATGATATTGATGAGATTGGGACATGGTGGACATTGATTGATGTCATTGATGCCGGGGGCAATATCACGCGTGCAGCCTTTGTGTGGGACATCAGTACAGACGCTAATATTTTACAACTCCGTGACCCGCAAGCTATTCATGCTATTGTGCTCTTTGTCCTGACAGGTTTCCTATTTTCACAAGCATATCCAACTCTAAAACGATTCTATCTCAAACTGAATGTCACCCCCCTAACAGGCTTGATTGCTGTTATTGTTGTTGTGGGTACAATAGCTGCAATGGTCGGAGGTGGTTTATTTATCACTGACCAGCAGCGAATCTATGAGGAGAGTCTCAATCCACCACCCGAAATTCTCAATACAGTTTTACCCGACAAAGCATCCATCGAACGGGGTGAGACACTATATACTGAATTTTGTCTTGTGTGGCAGGGAGAATCAGAAGATTTTCGTGCATTACGCAATCAATTAGATGATTTCCGCGATGATTTCTTATACAACATCACAGTAGATGGTTGGCGTGATTTACCACCATGTGAGGGTGATTTAACAAATGACCAAAGGTGGGACATCATCAACTACGTCCGCACCTTTGAAGATCGTTCGCAGTCTAACTAAATGTCAGACTGCATCTCAGCTTTATTGCTGGTTGATTTGCGCCATTCAATTCCACCAATAAGCAAGATTGGTAGGGTTGCAATAATCCATTCACCTTGCAGGATAAGGAGGAGTGCAATTAGGGCGAAGAAAATCCTCAAGCCCCAAGTTATTTGTTGTTCAGTCACTATTGTGCTCCACTAAACTACAATCCATCAATCATCAGTATACGATGAAGATATTAGAATTACGTCAGGGCACCTGTGGTTACTCAAGTAACTCATCCGGTATCGTGATATACATCACATCGATCACCTTATCACTGATATTTTGCACTTCATCACCATCATAGAAGCTTACCACTTGGCGAATTCGAACCTCTTGGATTGGATGTTCATAATTATAAGCATCCTCACGTGGTTGACTGTTAATATGCATTGGAGGACGAATAATCGACGGTAAGAAATTGGGCTGATGATTGGTATTGAAGTTATAAGCAAAAGTAGTCAGTAGATTTCGCATACCCATTGCTTGCAATTCGTTATAGCGATTATTTCCATATTTTTCAATAAACGCAGGCACTTCATCGACAGTCAACGAGCGAGATTCCCAATAAACTTCTGGTGATCCTGTACCACCATTAACCGATGTAAAACTTTTACCATCGTAAATATAGTGAAGACGATTTTGTGTAATTGCGAAATCATAGGGTTGCAACTGTGAATAATCGAGGGCATAACGGTCGCCTTGTGTATCAATCACATCAAATCGATATTGCACATGTATCGGTGTATTCCACCAACCAAGATGATGAACACCAAAGAAAAGTGATCCTGACCCAATAATCACCATAGAAAGAACTGCTGGAATAGGTTTGAACAAAGGAGCAATAGCTTCACTATTCCCATATTTCCAGATAAACCAGATCATCGCAGCATCTAGCAAAATCCACTTCCAGAAGAAGACACCCGCCGAAATCATGATGCCTGTATGCAATAGAATCGCTAACGCTAGAATAAACATTGTGAAACGGCGACGCAATACAAACATAAATATAATGCCGATTTCCATGACAACCGTAAATATCTGGAACGGTACTTGCAACACCTCGACAATATCAGTCATGGTATAGACAAGTTCTTGACTGCGGAAAGCAAGCCACCCTTTTTCATATGCGAACGGAATGTAATGGTGTAGATCATTATCAAATACCCAATTAATCGAGCTATCAGCACCGATATGCAATTTTTCGATACCGGGGAAATAATAGAATGCACCAATTAAACATAACCCGACAAAGATAAAATCCATCGTTCGCCCCCGTACAAATGGGCGCACCGCAACAAAACAACCAAATAACGCCATAAATTCAAATAGCATCAGTTTATCGGTGAATGTAAACGATACAGGCCACAGGAACTGACTTGATATGAGGTAACAAACCATCACAAATGGCACGATAAACAACGGATTCACATAGACTAAGACAGCCAGTAAAATTAGAAACAAACGATCGAGATAATGTGGCAAATCATAATAGTAATTATATTCGTACGCTGAATATGCCCATGCCATCACAATAACAGGCACCATCATCGCAATCCGTAAACCATTCCCGTGTTCAAATGCCGACCAACTAAATTGGTATCGCAAGCGATTTTGTTGTATTGGCAGATAGTTTATAACCAACAGAACAAATATTGTAATTGCAATGGGCCAGACTGCACGTTGGCGTAATAATTCAAAGGAGAAAAAATCTAGGAAGTAGGTATCAATGCTGATTTTAACCAAGAATCTGTTGGCGATAAAAAGCTGTAACAACAATAAAACCGCCACACTCAATAAAAATCGCCAACTAATATTTTTGCGTATGTAGTCCATGGGTCTATCTCTCATCCAGTTTTAATCCGCGCAAAGTATAGCATATGGATCGCTCATCACACCCGTGACAATTGTCAGTTTTTTCGGAGTGATTTTAATAAACGGTATACGGATTGGACAGGACGGCCAATCACATAGCGTCCACCATGAATCACTTTTTCTAATCCACGTACGAGTAATTCAGGCGGGTCGGGTTGTAAGACTGGGTAAGTATCGCATTCATAATTTTCTAGTACACGATTCGCCGCAGCAATACCGGTTGTTGTGGCTCGTTCCATCCAGAAACTAGGCGTATCATACCCAACCCAATCACCACAGGCATATAATTTATCCCAAGGGGTATCCACCCATAAGCTAGCATCCGTAGGTACACGAAAACGTGTATGAACCCCACTATTCCGGCGCACAGCAGCATGCAAATATTGCCCTTTAAGCTCAGGGAAAGCGTAGCCAACTTCATTGACAGCGTTGATTATCAAATTGCGTTCGGGCATATCAAGAAACTGACCTGAGGCATAAAAGTGCAATTCAATCGCACTCCCACCAGTACGTTTGTGCCAATCCTGAAAGTCATCATATAAACGATGTAACCAGAAAAAATTATCCGCAGTAAAATCACCCGTCAGCATTCCACCTTGTGTTCCCTCACGGGGTGATTGCTTAAACCAGAGGCGAATGACGATGTTACGTAAACCCTGTGGGAAGATGAGTTTTTTCGCTTGTTCGTTTGTATCGGGACTATTATGTAAAATACGCTGAGCGCCCGGTGCATTAGTCGCTAAAATCACATGGTCAGCATAAATTGAGCGCATCCCCTGTGCAAGTGAGTCCTCAATCACAACTCGCCAGCCTGTTTCCAATTTTTCAAGGCAAGTGACCGTTGTACCACCACGCACATAACCACCCTTTGCTTCGATTTGATCAACTAAGGGTTGAATCAGCGCTGTATTCGAATCAGCAGGAAAATATTGCATCTCCCACGACGATCGTCGTAGCATCGTATAAAAGCGCAAAGCCGCAACATAAGAAGCAAAGTCGGTATCATCAATATGGGCTGCCATCAAATTCTGCCCGACACCGATAAATGTCGCCTTTAAATTCGGTGTCCAACCGCGAAAATACTCACGCATGGGTAAGCCATCTAATGCCGATTTTTCACGAATCGGATCATACCCGACTGTCAGCAATACACTCACAAGAAATCCCGGTAGCGACAAAAAATCGAGCGGTGTAATCGTCGACCAGATACCCGGATGAAACAATAATTGTAGATAATGAAACGGCGCAGGAATCCAACGTGACCGAATGGCATTACCTGCCTCGAGAGTGCGTACCTCGCGTTCCCATCGGTTGATCCATTCTTCACCAAAGGAAGGTTGCAAGACCATATCCGGCAAAAAACGGTCAATCGTCGCCCGCATATTATGATACTCGCCCCATAATGCATGCACGCCATGGTCAGGTTTGAATGTACCTTCCCAACCGAGTTTATCAATCACATCTGGCTCACCACCGGATAAGCGACCACCTGCCCACAAATAGTCAGATTCTAGAATCATAGGAGGTACATCTCGATCAGCAAGATATACACCGGCTGTTAATCCGGCTAAACCTGCACCAATAATCACAACTGGAATATGATTGTCTGAGGAAAAATCTACCAAGTCTGTTTTTCAGTTCATTACTCTATACAGAGTTCATATTGTAACATTTTTCACAGAATTAAAATCATCTATCTTACAGAAGGAGTTATAATTCTAGTGTATGATTAAGATACTCCCAAACAGGTAACTGGAGGTCCTATGTTAGTTCTTATCATTGAAGATGATCCACATATTCGCAATAACATTATCGAAATACTACAATTTGAGGGGTATGATACCGTGTCCGCCAGTAACGGAAAAGATGGTATACAAACAGCATTATCTCAATCCCCTGATATCATTTTCTGTGACCTCATGATGCCACATATGGATGGCTATGAAGTACTTGAAATATTGAAGAGCAGTCCTGCAACACAAAACATCCCGTTTATTTTTGTCACAGCTAGAACAGAAACCGAAACGATCCAAAAAGGTATGGAGATGGGGGCATTCGACTTCCTGCTCAAACCTTTTAAGGCAGAAACAATATTCAAAATGCTCAAGTCGATCACATAAAAAGACACAGCATCAAAAAAAATCACTGTGCCTTTTATTGGTATTTTTAACAGACAGGTCTACCGTAGAAACGCTTCGTGTAAGCCACCATCCACACTAAATATCTGTCCAGTTGTCTTGCTAAACGCATCAGTGCTCAACAGATATGCAACCTCAGCTTGATCATCAGGCGTAATTGGAGCTTTTGTTAATGTACGTTGTGCGTAGAAGTTGGCTAGCCGTGACCGTAACATTTCAATATCTTCGTCTTCACTAAAGTCGATACCATATTTTATCAGTGAACTGATAACACGATCGCGTGGGAACATGTTACTACCTTCAACCACAGTCGCCGGAGCAACTCCATTTACCCGTACGAGTGGCGACAATTCAATTGCCATTTCGCGCACAAGATGATTGACAGCCGCTTTACTGGTGTCATAAGCCACTGAGCCTGTCTTAGGCACAACAGAATTCGCACTAGTAGTTAACACAAGTGAGCCACGTAAACCTTGTTTTTCCCAGATTGGACGGGCAGAGTCCGCAACGATATAGCTACCCATCACATTGACATCGAACGTAAATCGCCATTTATCATCCGTGATGTGTCCAGTTTTATCGGGTGATACAACGACACCTGCTGTCACAATAACATTATCAATCCCACCATATGCCAGCAGAACTTGATCAAAAAATGCCTCGACACTTGCACGATTGGTGATGTCGACATCTAATCCAATAGCAGAGCCAGAAGCCGAAATACCAGAGCCAGCAACGCCGATTCCCATACCGTAAATGTCTGTCAATTGGTCAGCAGTCGCTTGTGCAGCATCTGCATTTAGGTCAGCACAAACAACATGTGCGCCCTCTCTAGCGACACGATGCGCTGTTGAAACACCAATACCACTACCAGCACCGATCACGACCACAACATTACGTGCTAATGATTTTTCGGGGGGCATCCGGCGTAGTTTAGCTTCTTCTAGTGCCCAGTATTCAATGTCGAAGGCTTCTTGACGGGGCAATGCCACATAATCACCAACCGCTTCCGCGCCCTTCATCACAGCGACAGCATTATTATAGAATTCAGCCGTTACCCGTGATTCACTTTTGTTTTTCCCGTAAGCAATCATGCCGACACCGGGGATTAAAATCACACGTGGGTTGGGGTCGCGAATAGGTGGGCTATCATCGAGTTTGCATTGTTCATAGTATTCAGCGTAGTCTTCACGGTACTGTTCAATGCCTGCACCGAGCTTATCTAGTAACGCAGTTGCATCTTCCGCCTGTGGATTCCAATCAACCAATAACGGTTTGATTTTTGTTCGCAAGAAATGATCAGGACAAGATGTGCCCAATTCTGCGAGACGTTCTGCATCGTTGCTATTGACGAATGTCAGACTATCATCGTTATATTGTACCGTGCCGATAAACTTATTCTGTTGTGAAACCATACCACGCAAAGTCGGCAGAATATCGACCAACAACGCATCACGATCTTCATCGGATAAGGTTTGATATTTTGCACCACCGAACGTGTCATCCCCTTTATCTTGTTCCTCAAGGTAACGAGCCGCTTTTTCGATTAGGGTCAGTGATAGTTCATAACATTCTTTATCATCATCTGCCCAGTTAATTAAACCATGTCCGCCGAGAATTATGCCAACGATGCCCTCATTGGAGTTGATTGTTTCTCGCAAGACCAAGCCTAAGTCAAATCCCGGTCGTTGCCAATCCACCCATATCACTTCATCACCATAAATTTCTTTGGTCAATTCAGGTCCATTGCTACACGCAGCTACTGCAATCACAGCATTCGGATGGGTGTGATCCACATGACGATGTGGAATAAATGCATGTAATGGGGTATCAATCGAACTTGCACGAGGATTGAGATTGTAGACACAATGCGGATACATCGCGACCATATCATCTTCTACAGGTGTCTTCACACCTTTTTCATCAGCTGCATTATAGATTTCTTGCAATTGCATCACTTTCTTCATATAGAGTGATGCAAAATTAGCACGCTTTGCAGTCCGCAAATCACCACCAGAACCTTTAACATACATCACATCCACTTCATCACCTGTGAGTGGGTCTGTCATTATAATTTTGCTGGAGGTGTTACCACCGCCTGTATTGGTGATCCGTTGGTCATCGCCCAAGAGATTCGAGCGATAGACGAGTCGGTCTACCGCATCAAGTGAATTAGCGTGATTATCATCCCATAGATATTTTACATGTTTATAGTCTTCTGGTTTAAACAAGTCCATGGTGCCCCCTTCTTCTCAGTATATTTGATAAATACGATGTCAATTGTTTGACTACTCAATAAATCAACATCAAACGCATAAAAGATAAACCAAATCCATTCCATTAGTAACATTTTGAAGCAAAACGAAATAAAATGAAAGTGTAAGAGCATAAAATATGATATTCTTTACAAGGTCTTAATCCAAATTTCACACATAATAAGGAGGGCAGTATGGAACGTATCAAAGTCAGTTCAAATAAGCATTTCCTCGTTACCGGAGACGATCAACCATTTTTCTGGTTAGCGGATACAGCATGGGAGTTATTTCATCGCTGTACGCTAGACGACATTGCACTATACCTCGATAATCGACGCAATAAAGGATTTAATGTCGTCCAGTCTGTTATCCTCGCCGAATTAGACGGCTTGCGTGTACCGAATGCAATTGGCGAAGTTCCTCTGATAGATATGGACATCAATAAACCCAATCCAGCTTATTTTGATTTTATTGAACATGTGATTCAAATGGTAGCAGAACGCGACATGTATATGTGTGTCTTGCCAACATGGGGAGATAAAGTCACCAACTCTGGTAAAGGCCCGCAGATTTTTAACGAAAGCAATGCGCGAGCCTATGGGCAATTTCTCGGAAAACGCTATCGTAAGCATGATAATCTCATCTGGATGAATGGCGGCGACCGCTATGCAGTTGATGAAACAAATGATTATCGTCCAATCTGGCGCGCTCTAGGCGAAGGAATTAAATCAGAAGCTGACCAAATCATGACATTCCATCCACGTGGTGTAGATGGTTCATCAACGGAGTTTCATCATGATAGCTGGCTCGACTTTAATACATGGCAATCAACACATAACGACATCAATGAACCGATCTGGGAGGAAATCTTCGGGGATTGGATGCGGATGCCAACAAAACCAGTGTTGGACAGTGAGCCCTGCTATGAAGGTATACATATACAATTTGATCCTGCCAATGGGTATTTCACGCCTTATGATATTCGTCGGCGTGTGTATCGGGGTGTATTTGCTGGCGGATGTGGCTTTACTTATGGACATAGTTCTATCTGGCAAATGAAATCAGATGAGCATGAATCTGTGCTAGCATCAAGCCGACCTTGGAAAGATTGTCTTGACGATCCAGCTGCATTCCAAGTCCATCACCTCAAAGACTTGATGCTATCACGCGAGCCTTATCTTAATCGCATCCCAGATCAGTCATTATTGCTATCCAACTATGCAGATAATCACCGTCATGTTCGTGCCACCCGCGAAGGCAATGGTTTATATGTAATGGTCTACATCCCAACACGCTTACAATCAGTACAACTGAATCTACGTCGCTTATCCGGAGAAACATTTAAAGCCAGTTGGTTCGACCCACGCACAGGAAAAATCACAGAAATAGGTATCTACGGACGACAAGATCATCCAACTTTCACGACACAACATAAAGGACCGGATTGGGTGTTATTGATCGATAGCCAAGATAACTAGTCGCATCTCATACTCGATCACAGTAAACTAATAAAAATAATTTATGAAGAAAGTTATACCTTATGTCAAAAGAATTCCGAGATTTAAACAACAATGGTCAACTTGACCCATACGAAAATCCTGAACTCCCCATTAAAGAACGCATCGAGGATTTGCTGTCGCGCATGACATTAGAAGAAAAAGCCGGCATGATGTTCCAGACCATGGTTATGATGGGAGAAAATGGAACGTTCGACCTCAATGTTGGTGCATTTGGTGGTAGTACAATCAGTGAGATGTTCAGTAAACATATGAATACCTTCAATCTGTTGGGGGCTGCCAGCGCCGAACAACTTGCAACATGGCACAATGAAATCCAGAAATATGCCGAAAACACACGACTCGGCATCCCTGTTACCCTCTCGACCGACCCACGACATAGCTTCACAGATAACCCCGGTGCACATTTACAAACCGAAGCCTTCTCGCAATGGCCCGAACCACCAGGATTTGCCGCAATTAATGATGAAGCATTAGTTGAAGAATTCGGTAATATTGCCCGACAGGAATATATTGCTGTTGGGCTTCGCTTAGCATTACATCCAATGGCAGACCTCGCGACTGAACCGCGCTGGGCACGAAATAACGGGACATTTGGTGACGATGCCGAGACATCCGGAAAGTTAACAGCGGCTTATATTCGTGGCTTTCAAGGTAGTGACCTCGGCAAAGACAGTGTCGCATGTATGACCAAACACTTCCCCGGTGGTGGTCCACAAAAAGATGGGGAAGACGCGCATTTCAATTATGGTCGTGAACAAGTCTACCCCGGGGATAACTTCGATTACCATTTAATTCCATTCCATTATGCATTTGAAGCCAAAACCGCTCAGATTATGCCCTACTACGGGATGCCAATCGGCACCGAACATGAAGAAGTTGGATTTGCATTTAGCAAGGGGATTATCACCAACCTACTCCGCGAAAAATATGAATTCGACGGTGTCGTCTGCACAGATTGGGGACTCGTTACCGATGCCAACATGGGAGGACGCATATTCCCAGCGAGAGCATGGGGTGTTGAAGACCTAACCCCGCTTGAGCGCGTCAAAAAATTATTAGATGCTGGCGTCGATCAACTCGGTGGTGAACAATGTCCAGAGCACATTATCGAGCTGGTCAAAAGTGGACAAGTATCCGAAGCACGGATTGACGAATCAGTTCGTCGCTTACTCCGCGATAAGTTCCGGCTTGGTTTATTTGACGACCCATATGTTGATGTGGAGCATGCTAAGCATATTGTCGGTAATTCGGCGTTTCGTGCGGCTGGTAGTCTTGCCCAACGTAAATCTATTGTGCTCCTCAAAAATCAAGAGAATCGCCTCCCCTTATCTGGTCGTCCAAAACTATATGTTGAAGGCATCGCATCAGAGATTGCTCAACAATATGGAGATGTTGTTGACACAGTTGATGATGCAGATTTTGCGATTTTGCGCCTGAAAACACCCTATGAACCTCGCAACGAGTTCCTCTTGCAACAGTTCTTCCATGAAGGTAGCCTCGAATTTCCTAATGAAGAAAAAGTACGCATTTTGTCTATCTGTGATGCTGTGCCAACAATTGTCGATATTTACCTTGAACGTGCAGCCGTTATTCCAGAGATCGCTGAACACGTTGTCGGACTCACAGCAAATTTTGGTGCAAGTGCCGATGCGGTCTTAGACATCATTTTTGGACGTTTTCATCCCACAGCGAAACTCCCCTTCGAGTTACCATCATCAATGGAAGCAGTGGTTGCCCAACGCTCTGATATGCCATCTGATTCTGAAAATCCGCTGTTTGCATATGGGTTCGGCTTAACATATTAGTGAATATCATTTGTAGGAGTGAGCCGTTATAAATATGCCACTCCTACATTGAGAAAATTATTCGTCAGCAAGTACGAGTGTGCCATATCCCATATAAACACTTGTACCACCGATCACAATGTCAGTGAAGTCATCCCCATCAACACCAATATGGATATTGATAAAACTCGGGCGCCCCATTTCTATACCCTGTTCACTAACCATATCTCCCGCAGGTACGAGCCCATATTTGACTAAATACGCCCCAAGTGGTCCACTGGCAGCCCCTGTCGCAGGATCTTCTGGTATACCAAAGGCTGGGGCAAACATACGACTATGTACTGTCGAGCCATCGTATTGTGTTTCTGTTGTGACCACAAAGACTTGTTCAGCATTTGTTCCTTTGAGATGCTCAGACCACAAATCCAAACGCAGATTAACATTGCCAATCGCTTCCAACGAATTAACCACAACATATAAAAATGGCACACCTGTCGTCACAACCTGTACAGGCACATCAGGATGTAAATCGTCTATCGATAGCGATAACATATCAGCAATGAGTTGCTTATCCTCATGAATATCGAGAAACTCCGGCAATGGTTGACGCATGAGGATATTCGTCGGTTGATTTCCTGAGTCGGCTTGTACAGTGACTTGAATTGGACCAACACCCTCTTCAAATGTCACAATCTTTTCGCCGTTGATGTCACCCAGCATATTTTGATGTGCCAGCAGATAGCCAGTCCCTACTGTCGGATGACCCGCCATCGGCATTTCTGTTGCAGGTGTGAAAATCCGAACCCGAAAGTCATTTTCTGGATCTTCAGGAGGGAAAACAAAAGTGATTTCGGCGAGATTGAGTTCTTTAGCAATCCGTTGCATGGTGGCTTGTGTTAAATCAGCAGGTGGCGATGTAAAGACAGCCAGTTGATTGCCACCAAACGGTTGATTCGTGAATACATCCAACAGATGATAGTGTAGTTCCATATATAGTTTCCTCCGGTATCAGTTACAAACATGCACAGCATCATGATATTGTAAATCAAACACTCATGATTGTGTGTTTTTGCGGTACTTAACTTAATATCGCTAATTTACCTGTCCATTGATACAGTAGAAGGCAATAAATTCGTTTTTGTTTTATACGAGAAAATCCTATGGACGATCAAACCCGCGCCTACCTCAACCAAATCAACCGAGATTTTTATGCTGTCACTGCACAAGAATTTAATGCAACCCGTGGTCGCGCATGGGCAGGCTGGGAAAGACTAGCTCAAGCAATTGACTTACCAATTGAATCAATATTGGATGTCGGATGTGGCAACGGAAGGTTCGGGGTATTTATGGCAGAGCAACAATCAACCCCATTTCTCTATCATGGCGTAGACAATAGCGACAAACTCCTTACATATGCCACGAATACGCTAAAAAACTACGAGCACATCACAACTACTATGACAAAGCAAGATGTAATCCTTGGTGCGTTACCAGAAGGCGAGTTCGAGTTAGTTGTCTTGTTTGGTGTTATCCATCATGTCCCTGGCTTTGCACAACGTCTCGATTTCATTAAAGCCCTAACAGATAGAGTGAAAACAGGGGGTTATCTCGCATTTGCAGCATGGCGATTTTACGAACAAGATCGTTTTCGTAAGCGGATCGTTGAATGGGAGGATATAGATGTTGAAAAACACGACTATCTACTCGATTGGCGACGCGGTAAACGCGCATTACGTTACTGTCACTATGTTGACGATGCAGAACACGACCGTTTAATTGATGCAACAGGCTGTGAAGTAATCGCAGATTATCGAGCGGATGGATCAACTGCGGATTTGAATCGGTACACAGTATTAAAGAAGCTGTCATGATATATCTGTGCCAACCATTATCGAAAGATCTCAAAATTGAATTGATAATAACTCGGCTATTTCACTGATCGTATGGTCTGGCGAAAAACTGAGATTATCTGGCCAAGGGCGATGTCGCTTTACCCACACTGATGTTATACCTACATTGTAGGCGCCTGCTATATCTGTTTGAGGGTTATCACCAATAAAAACACAGTGTTCAGCATCAATGTTTAAGCGTTGTAAAGCTCGCAAGTAAATTTCAGCATCCGGCTTACTAATGCCCTCTTCGCCTGATACAAGGATAGTTTCCATCCAGTTTGATAAATCGGTACCCGAAATTTTTGCCCGTTGTGAACGACTTGACCCATTGGTTATGATACCGAGTTTATAGCCTTGCCTTTTTAATTGATTCAGAGTGTCTTCTACATCAACGAAAGTCTGACAGTTTTTCCAAGCATTATCATAAAAGTCGGCAATTAAACTCTCTACAGACCATGATATATTGAATTCCTCAATCAGTGTCTGAAATAGTTGTTCCTTATCTGCATAACCATTCTGATCCAATTCTAGAAAACGACTTTGGTAAGCACCATAAGTATATTGTTTATCTAATCCCAAACGAACAAATTGATCTTTAATGAATAGTTTGATTGTTGCTGTACGGTCAATCAGTGTTTCATCAAGATCAAATATAAATGCCTGTACCATATGACTACTCCTTAACGAGAAACAGAAGTATACAAAGCATAACAAATAGCATTGGTTAGAGTAACAATGAGAATTGCGATTCTATGATATATTCACAAGAGTTAATGCATTTCCCCTGCGATATTTTGAGGCTTGTCTTGTACAATCTACACCATGTTTGAACAAGCAATCTAAAGGAATACCATGACCCAATTGAATATCGGAATCATCGGAGCAGGCGCAACTGGTCTTGCAGCAGCTTGGGATTTTGCCAATGCTGGACACACAGTCACAATCTATGAAGCAGGTGATCGTGTTGGTGGATTAGCGGCGGGCTTCAAAGATGAAAACTGGGATTGGACACTCGAAAAATTCTATCACCATTGGTTCACAACCGATGATGATCTTTTAACACTCGCCGAAGAGATGGGTGTACGTGACAAGGTTATCTTTCCTCGCCCGAAAACAAGTTACTGGATTGATGGCAAACCTGTCCGTAGCGAGATTTCACCCTCTGCATTATTTCTGCCTGTTTCACTACCAGCAACCATCCGCATGGGATTAGGTGGCATTTTTGTCAAGCTGTCTCCCTACTGGAAACCATTTGAGAAAATCACAGCGGATAAGTGGATGCGTCGTTGGATGGGTAACGAAGCTTACGAGAAATTCTTTAAACCCTTGTTGATTGGGAAATTTGCCGAACAATACGATCAAGTTCCGATGTCATTTATGTGGGCACGCATCGTTAAACGCACACTAAAACTGGGTACATACATCGGCGGGTTTCAGGCATTTTTAGACGAGCTAGGCAAACAATTAGAAGCTAAAGGTGTCACCATTGACCTGAATACACGCGTTGAAAATATCGCCAAAGAAGATGGCAAGCCAACCTTACAAGTCAACGGGCAACCCCAATCTTTTGACCTTGTTCTCAGCACAACTTCACCCAAACTCATGCTCAAGTTGACAGAGGGACTCGAATCAACGCCCTATGGCAAACAAGTGGCTAATCTCAAAAGTATCGGCGGATTATGCGTCGTCCTCGCACTCAAAACACCACTGATGCAAGATGATACGTATTGGCTCAATCTGCCTGCAAACACAGCAGACAAATCGAAAAGTGACTTTCCATTTTTAGCGTTGGTCGAACATACTAACTTCTTGCCTCGTGAACATTATGGTGATGATCATATTATTTACTGTGGTGATTATGTGCCAGCCGATCATGAGTATTTCACAATGAGTGAAGAGGATCTTGTCGAACGATTTTTACCCGCGTTGAAAAAAATCAACCCAAATTTTGAAAAAGATTGGATACGCAAATGGTGGGTATGGCGCGCACCCTATGCTCAACCCGTACCAGAACTAAACCATAGTGAGAAAATCCCAGCACTCAAGACTCCGATTGACGGTGTGTACTGGGCGAGTATGTCACAAGTTTATCCGTGGGATCGAGGCACAAACTATGCTGTAGAATTAGGGCGGCGCGTCGCTCGTGAAGCAATGTCTGTCTGACGCATCAACATTTGATAGACATAGGAGTGACATAATGAATATAAAAAGTATTTGATAGTTCTAAAGCCGAGAAATCATTGAGCTAACATCGGGTTTCAATCCGGTTTAAGCCTGTTAATTAAGTTGCATCACAACTTGGATTCGCAGTATACTGTTAATATTCAAATGTTAAGTCTATTCCTCATTTGTTGTAAAACAATGGTTTAATTTTAGATTCGGTTTGAGATACACTTCCGGCGATACAACAATGAGCTATAAGTGGGGTAACAAAACTGCATGAACAACGCAGATGAAAAAAAACTGAACCCAATTGCTGAATTAAGACAGCTTGAAACAATTATTGATAAAACCTCAGAATCTCTTTCAACCCAAAACGATTTGCTTAAACGGCGAGGCATGACCCTACCACCAATGGTACTTGATGTACTTAGCAAAATTCGTACAGATGTTGCCAAGCTAGAAACAAGTTTAGTTAATGAACAGACCGAACTGAGCCAGTTACGGGCTCTAGCCAACATGTCAGCGCAAATCACAACATCGCTGGACATTGACACAGTTCTCGGCGAGACGATGGAAATTGTTATCGCTTTAACTCAAGCAGAGCGTGGTTACATTATCCTTAAAAACCTCGATACCGAGGAACTTGAATTCCGTGTTAGTAACGAGAGTGGTGTCTTCGGCACGAGCGCAACGACTGGTGAAAAACCACAAATTAGTATGTCCATCGTGAGTGAAGTCATCGACACACAACAAGCTCTACTAGCGGATAACGCATTTAAAGACGAGCGTCTACAGGGTAATCAGAGTATTCATAATTTCTCACTGCGGTCTGTACTTTGTGTGCCTTTAAATTATAAAGGGGACACAATTGGTGTCGTTTATGTTGACAATCGCTTACAAGCAGGCATCTTCACAAATCGTGAAAAGACCCTTTTAGAAGCTTTTGGCAATACGGCTGCCGTTGCAATCGCAAATGCACGTATGTATACCCGTACCGAAAATATCCTTGAAGAAATCACCCGCGTAAAAGAACTGATGGACAACATCTTCTCGTCCGTGGGTAGCGGGATTATCGCGACCAACTCGTCCGATGCAATTGAGACTTTCAATCGTGCTGCCGGAGAAATCCTCTCCCTCTCTCCTGATGTTGCGATAGGTCACAGTGTAGGACAAGTATTGCAGAAAGCTGCACTCCAATTATCGGACCAATTAGCAACCGTTAAGGAAGAGGATACAGCTCAAAACATAGAGCTAACAACAGAGTTACCTGATCGTGGACGTGTTGCTCTCAATTTGACATTATCTCCACTAAAAGATGCTAATGATAATACTCAAGGTATCACAGTGGTTATGGATGATGTGACACATCTACAGGAACATGAAACAACTATTGGCGCAATGAAGCGCATTCTGCCACCAGAAATGGTTGATAACATCAGCGACATCGCCAATATTCAACTTGGTGGTGTACGGCGCGAAGTCACTTGTCTATTCGCTGATGTACGTCCATTAATTACACTCAAAACAATCGCCCCAAGCGAAAAACTCCAGATCATTAATCAGTATCAAGCCATTGCCACCGAGTGTAT
This sequence comes from Anaerolineales bacterium UBA6055, assembly GCA_002428985.1. GTDB lineage: Bacteria > Chloroflexota > Anaerolineae > Aggregatilineales > Phototrophicaceae > UBA6055. The sequence continues at coordinate 268,519 of DIYL01000002.1, forward strand.
TCACGAAGTCGGCGGGATTATTGATAAATACATGGGTAATGAGGTGATGGCATTATTCAACACCCAACTCAACCCACAGGACAATCATGCACAGATGGCACTAGAATGTGGGCTGTTAATGCGCGACCGCTTTATTGAGTTGTATCAAACACTGAGTATAGATCCAGACCCTCACTATTATATTGTTGGCATGTTCACAGGCGAAGCAACCCTCGGCAACGTTGGTAGCTTCAACCGTCGTGAATTTACCGCGATTGGCAATACAATCAACACCTCCAAACGTGTACAAGAAAATGCAAACGGTGGCACAATAACCATCGTCCAACAAACGTTAGATCATGTCCAACGTGTTAATGATGGAAATCTAACGTACGATTTCCGGGAACGCGATCCGATTTATGGTAAAGGTCTCTCAGAAGGTATGAAGGCATACGAGGTATTTAGAGCATAATGAATCCAAATCACACAACCAGTAGTTTGTCAGTCATCCAAGTACAACTGAAAGACCTAAAGAAGCGGACTGAGGATGTTACGAATCTGCTTAAGCAACAGCATCAATTATTACGTCAGCGTGGGATGAGCCTACCAACCGGTGCAATCGACAATTTAATGTCTTTGGAATCAAAGCTTACCAACTTATCCCAAGGCCTTGTCGAATCTCAGATCCAATTACAGCAACTTCGTCGGTTGGCTTCGACCAGCGCGTTGATTAACTCTGCACAAGAAACAGATGCCGTACTTAATGAAGTGATGGAAACAGTGATTCAACTCACGAATGCAGAGCGTGGATACATTGTTTTAAAGAATAAAGAAACAGGTGAGCTTGAATTTCGGACAGCACGTGGGCTAAGCGCATCCGATACAGCGGATGGTGGTCAGCGGATTGTCAGTTGGTCAGTCATTAATCAGGTTGCGGAATCTGGTGAGCCACTTTTAAGTGATAATGCGTCGATGGATAGCAAAATCAACAGCAGTGATAGTATCTTTAACTTCGCATTGCGTAGTATCTTAGCCGTTCCTCTCAAAGTGCGTGGTGAAGTCATCGGTGTCGCTTATTGTGATAACCGCATTTTGAGCGGATTATTCAAGCAGAACGAGCTCGATTTGCTGACAAGTTTTGGTCAACAAGCAGCAGTTGCAATCGAAAATGCACGTTTATTCGAAGACATCCGCGCAAAACTTGCAGATATTGAAGCCATGCAAACCCAGCTCTATAACATCTTTGCTTCAATCGCATCAGCAGTCATCACCGTAAATGGTGACAATTATGTCATCGTCTACAATGAAGCCGCTGAAAAACTCACAGGCAATGCAAATGCAATGGGACGCGCACTCCCCGATGTTTTAATCGGTGTCACAGATCGCTTCTATGAACGCATCGAGACAGTACGTACCTCACGAGAGCAAATGATCTGGGGTGAAAAGTTCGAGCTAGATGGTCAAAACAAATATTGGCAAGTTGTTGCTAGCCCGTTACGTGGCGAAGATCAAGTCGATAATGGTGTCGCATTGGTAATTGATGATGTGACCGAACGCAAAGAACAAGAGGAGCAATTACGACTCTTGGGTACATTTGTTTCCACAGCAGTGGTTGATAACCTTGGTTCGATTTCTGATATTGATACACGCCCTACAGAACGGACAATTACAGCATTATTTGCAGATGTACGCGGGTTTACATCATTCAGTGAAAATCTCGAACCAGAAGACTTGATGAAGATCATCAACCGTTATCTCAGTGTTGCCAGTGATGCCATTACATTATTTGACGGTATTGTCGATAAATATATGGGCGATGCGGTCACGGGCTTGTGGAACACACAACTCAATCAACAAGAAGAACATGCGCTACTTGCGGTACAAGCCGCCCAAGCTATTATCTTTGATCTGTATGCACTCCATGAAGTGCTTGAACCCGACCAGCAACTCTATTTTGGTATCGGGATTCACACAGGCCCATCGGTACTTGGTATGGTCGGTGGTGAACGCCGAATCGAATTTGCAGCACTAGGCGAAGCAATGGATGATTGTAAATTCTTACAAGAGAGTGCTGGACCTGCTGAAATCATCATCAGTGAGACAACCTATCGGCTAATTGAAGAATATTTTGAAGCCGAGCAAATTAAACCAAAGATGAAACCCGGTTATGAACACTACGAAGTTGCTTATAAAGTCGGTAAACGCAAAAAATCGATGGAGACGACCTCACTCTTCATCGATGATGAACTCCGCGATTTACTTGCCGATTTAGATGATTAGATAGATACACATATGATTATTAAAACAGGTTTGCAGTGGCAGACCTGTTTTTATTTCATCAGCAGTCCAACTGCTCCTCGTATGCTTGAGAAACAGGCGAATAGACCGTCACAGTCTTCCCTAATCGTAAACGGACGTCATCAGTATACATTTTCTGGATAGCGTCAATGTCATCAACACGACTTGTTGTTTGCTCTGCAAGGCGATCAAATAGAAGCAAATCATCACCTGCTAATTCGCCCAATTCAGACATCATCCCCCAATAATCCCATAGCAAGGTTTCATTACGATTGAGTGCCGCCAAATCATACATCAAGTAACTCGCAACAAACCATCGCCCTTTGACAAAATCGTTAACGCCGAACGTCTCCCATATTGTTGGATTTGCCCGTCCCATGCGCCATGCATCCCCGCCAGTGTAAAATTTATCTGATGGTATGTCATATACGTCAAAATCAATCTTATTCCGTTCAATATGTGTTTCACTTTGTTCTGCATCAACCCGTTGCCACCGTTGTGATGTGTCGTTCCAATATTCAGTCACAACATGATCAGTGAATGCGAATAGCGGATGCGGTGGAATATATTTTGAAAAGCCAACACGAATTCGTGCTGGAATGCCCTTATGCCGTAAAATCGAACAAAGTAACAGAGATATATCTCGACAACATCCGATAACGCGTTTTTCTAATGGAAGCACCTGAGATAGTGGAGCGGTATCTAATGATTGAAGTTGCACTAAGATGCGCGAGACATAACGATGATTGACTCCGACCAAGTGTTCTTGCAAATCAGGTGGAATCGAATCAGAACGATAATGCACATATACTCCCCGTAAAATTTCACATAGTTCAGGAATCGTATCCGGCAAATCATTATAAAGGTGTACAAGTGCTTTTGGGTCAGAAAAACAACTCTGTTGCCGATAAAAATCAAGTGATTGCGACATAGTGCATCTACTCATTTCTCAAATCAATCGTTGCCCACAGTATGCCATAAATATGTGCAAGAAATCCCCCAATTTGTGGTGTGTTTTGACAACACATGTTACAGTATGATCCTCACAAAAAGAAAAATGCTCTCCTAACCTTCAACTTCGACCTCAACGCATCTACCCATATTTTCTGATATGATTTCATTGTATGAATCATCAATTTGATATTGAGGTAGACCTATGCTGAAACGCGTATTACCTATTTTATTCTGTATTATCCTTGTGACTGTTTCGTCAATCATAGCGCAAGATAATGAAGCCGATTTTGATCCAGATGCTATCCCAAATTTTGGACGCATTTTGCTGGAAATTGACATCCCGATGGAAGACAATGACTTCTTGTTTGCGAAACACTTGGCCGTTCAACCCGATTTATCGCGGATTTATGTTGGGTCAATTGCAGCAGGGATTGTGCTGGTTTTGGATGATAAAGGTGATGTAATTGATCAAGTTGATATATTCTACGAAGCCCCTGTGACCGATATGGCGGTCGGTGCGGATGGCAATCTGTACGTGATACAATTTGGCAATTTATACGCGTATGATCGTGATGGGCGACTCATTGATCAACTCGCAGGCGACTTTTCGGCAGATATTTCTTTTGATCGGGTTGTGCCTGCCCCTGATAAATCGATCTTCCTACTCGATGTCTTTAGCGATAAAGATCGTCTCTATCATATGACCGAAGACGGTGAGGATATTCTTGTATCCGATTGGGGTTATTTGAGTAGTATCACAGGTAAAGAGCAATCAATCTTTGATGAGTTTAAATTAGGGCAGGATGGATTTTTATATTATTTTAGTGATGAAGCCAAGCAAATGTTACAGATGGATGAATCCTTTGAAGTCTTGAATACCTATAATAACCTGCCAGCTGATCAAACCGGCACACAGAGTTCTGCGATGCTCATTGATGACGAGGGACGCGTATTATTCGGCAATACAGGCGCAGTTGAAATTTATGGTGCAAAAGAAGAACTCGTCCATACAATTGAGTTGAAATCTGAATTAGAGTTTGTCTTTGATATTGCATTTGCTGAAAATGGGCAACTCCTCATCTTGCAAAACACAAAACTCACGATCATACAATACGGCGAACGCGAGGATACATAACTCAAATGAAAATCATAACCGGAATTTTGTTGATATTTAATCTTCGGATCGCATCGAGGTAGACACTATAAACGCCTACAAATTAGAATAATCAAAGATGTGGGCTTGCAAATCTATTGTTATTGACATATTTATTGGACAGAATATACTCTAACTTTAGAAATTATTCTGGCCACTTACCGATTTCCCGTGTGTACAATAATACGCTATAATGATGTACAAACGGTTTGCTAATTATGTCACAACGAGAATCCTGCTCATGTCCGATGACCAAAAAAATGATAATTTACCGGGTTTAGAGCCCGATATAGAGGGCGGTTGGCATAAGCCTGCCGAACCATCCCTCTGGCATACACCTGAAGATGAGGAAATAACGGAAGACTCCCAACCGTTCGTCCTCTGGAAAGCATTCCCTGATAACGTCACCGAGCGTCCACAAGAACAGGGCGGTTGGCATTTACCCTCACCGGAAGATACTGTCCTGACACCGGACATGCAAATTACCAAAGGTGAGCCAATCGAAGTTCAACCGCAATCTGACGTAGAATCGCCTGAGGATATGATTGCGCGTCTATTAGGCGAACGTCCAGCGGTAGTAGCTGAGCCGGAACCTGAGGCAGTTGCACCAGAAGATGCCCAAATCCCAGCGCAACCACCCGAAGACACCGTTCTGCCATCTCCTGAAGATACAGAAATTCCTGCTGTTGCGCCAGAAGACGTTGGAATTCCGACGCAATTACCTGAGGATGTCGACGTTGTTGACGAGGATGCAGAGTCTGAAGAAGAGATTGTTGAGGATATCCTTGAAGATACACTCGACGACTTGGCAGATGATGATGATCCATTTGGCGAAGATGAGATCACTGCCTTGCAACAGATGATCGAGGCGGAAGATCTCGGTGAAGATAGTATAGCTGATGGTGGGATGGATCGTATTGACGCTATTGGTAAAGAGATTACCGACGATCTTGATCCAGTACTAACTGATTCTAGTAGTGTTGAAGTTCCAGCAGTTGGTGGTGAAAATGTCGATCAAGCTGCCGAAAAAGCCCGTGAGATGCTCAGACAGTTTGAAGATGAGGATGACAACCTCCCAACACAAGATTTAGATGCAACCAGTCTACTAGAAGATGATGACGCTAATTCAATTGTGGGTGGTCTCTTCAGTGGAACCGCTGATCTACCACAAACCCCTAAAGAAATCGCTGAACAAGCGTTACAAGACCTAGACGGTGGTAGCGGATACGGCACAGAGAGTACATTCCCCCTTCCCGGACAACAACAAATCCCGCAACTTGACCCACAAACGCGCGAATTTGGTGAAGCCTTCCAACAGGCACAAAACCAATTTGCAACCGTGCGCGACCTATATAACCGCGAAGAAATGTCATTTGATGACTACCAGCGTGTCCTCTATGAAAATATGATTCAAGATGAGAACGGCGTCTGGTGGACAGTTAATGCTGAAAACGGCAGATGGAATCGGCATGATGCCCTTGCCAACGAATGGATAGACGATTATCCACCAGCATTACGTGAGCTTGAAGAATATAATCAAGCCCTACAATATCAACCTGAATCGCTCAGTGGTACATCAACATCTGCCCCAACGGCATTTGATCTGCCACCAATTGATGGCACACAACCGCCGCAAGCAGGTGACCCGATCTATGACCAGTTCGGCGTACCAGCAGGTCAAGTCCCTGATCAGTTTGATTCACAATTTACGATGCCAAGTTCAGATCCATTGGCAACCAACCTACCGAACGACGAATTGACAATGCCATCTTCGGGTGGGTTTGATCCAACTATGCCAGCCGATTCACTCGATCCCGCGACATTAGAGCCAACAATCCCAATTGGTGGATTTGAAGCACGGGCGCAGGGTTTTGATGGTGTACAAAGTGCGATTGATACCAGTGGTCCGGATGCTTATACATTCGATGAACCTACGCCAACCGTAGACAATATCAAAAATGAACAACGCAACCAGACATTGCGGGTTCTCCTTTTTGCAGGTGTTGGTGTAGTCGCACTCGTATTATTCTTTGCTATTATCGCTGCGGTTGGCATCGTGCTCTGGTACAACAACGCAGTTGATCCATACCGTGAACAAATTGCAGCATTAGCAGATTATGACCCACCATTCCAAACAGCACGTATTTTTGATGCTAATGGCGACCTGATTGTTGAACTAAATAGCTCGGATACAGGTGCACGGACAGCGATTCCATTAGATGAGATGAGTCCATATATCGTCCATGCAGTGGTATCGCAAGAAAACGAACGATATTATGAGGATCCCGGTTTTGACCCGATTGCAATTGTACGGGCATTCATTCAGAACCTCACAGGTGGCGATATTCAATCGGGTGCGAGTACGATTACCCAACAAATTGCGCGTAACCTCGTCTTGCAAGACACGGATGTGACGACCGAGCGTAAGATCAATGAGGTACTCGTTGCCCTTGAAATCGCAAATCAATATGACAAAAATTTCGTCTTAGAGCTTTACTTAAATGAGGTGTTCTTCGGCAACCAATCTTATGGTGTTGAGGCTGCATCACAGTTCTACTTTGGACATGGTGCTGATGAACTCAACTTTGCAGAATCAGCATTGTTGACCAGCATTGTACCGTCCCCTGCATTGAACGATCCGGTTGTGAATCGTCCAACAGCAATTAATAATATGCGGGCGACCATGCAGAAAATGCTTGAGGTCAACTGTTTACAATTCCAACATGGCGATTGGATTAATCGCGAACCATTCTGCATCAACGAAGATACTAGGGTTCAGTTTGACGGCGACGATGTGTTCTTGTTGAGCCTGAACGATGATGACGAGATTAATGGTGGTTTGGTAACAGTGCAAATCGCAGAAATCGAAACAATCGAATTCCAACCACGTAATGTTCGCCTGAGATATCCACACTTTGTCAATTACATTCAAGCTGAAATCGAAGCTGAATTTGGTACAAATGCACTCTTCCAACGCGGCTTTAATATCTACACAACGCTGATTCCAAGTGTCCAAGAAACTGCTCAAGATACACTCTCACGGCAGGTTGAAGTCCTTGTCGACACAGGTGTTAATACCGGTGCAGTCATGGCGACAGACCCGAATACTGGCGCAATCCGTGCGATGGTAGGTAGCCATGACTTTACTGATGAGATTGCCGGACAGGTCAACAATGCCCTGACCGACCAACAACCGGGGTCTGCGATTAAGCCAATTGTCTATACCGCAGGCTTAGTCGGCAACCAAGGTGCATATCAAACTCCCGCAACGATCTTGTGGGATGTCCCTGTGACATATGATATCGGTGGTGGGCAAACCTATACGCCAGTCAATTTTGACCGTCGTTTCCGTGGTCCAGTGCCACTACGCTTCGCACTACAAAATAGTTATAACATTCCAGCAGTCAAAGCTTATGCACAAGTTGGTAATGCACGCTTCCTAGAAGTCGCCCAAGCGATGGGCTTACAATTCCCAGAAACATCACAACTGGGTCTGGCGAGCGCACTCGGAGCAAATGAAGTTCGCTTGATTGATATGATGCAGGCATATGGTGTACTGGCCAATGGCGGTCAACGGGTTGAGCTGTATGCGATTGAGCGTATCACAGAAACAGCTGATGGTGGTGAGATTGAAGTTGCACGTGCGCCTCGTCCACAACCGGTACAGGCAATCTCGCCACAAGTTGCTTTCCTGATGCAAAATATGCTCAGTGACGACAATGCACGGTCACAACAATTTGGTACAAACTCCAATTTGACCTTAGCACGACTCGGTATTCCAACACAAAATGTCGTATCTGCTAAAACAGGTACATCGAATGATAGCCGTGATCTATGGACGATGGGCTTCACACGGAATGTTGTCGTCGGTGTGTGGATCGGTACATATGATAACTCGCCCACATTTGGTACAACGGGCTTTAACAGTGCTTCCCCAGTTTGGAACATAACAATGGAAGCCGCCTTGCGTGGACGCACCCCACCAGAAATCGGTAACCCCGGCGGTGTGGTCACTCGTGAAATCTGCCGAACAACAGGCACTTTAAGTTACGATACTTGTCCACAACGGACAACAGATCTCTTTGTCCAAGACAGATTCCCACCACCACCCGATCAAGGATTTGTCCAAACAATTGCAATTGATAGCTGGTCAGGGTTACGAGCAAACGAATTCTGCGATGATTATGTTATTCAAGATACATTTGCTAGCATTGATGATCCATCAGCAGTTGATTGGTTGAATACAACGAATGAAGGTCGAGCCTATGCACAACAAGTTGGCTTACCAATTCCGTTGCAAGCACCACCTGCCAATGCATGTTCACAAGGTCAGACGCTACCAAGCATCAATGTTAGTTTCCCGAATGCAAACCAAACTGTACTCGGTCAAGTGGTGATTCAAGGTCAAGTCCAAGCACCAAACTTTGTCCGTTACGAGCTTGCTTACGCAGCCGCCAATCAGCCAGATACATTCTTCCCGATTACAACATCACAAAATCAAGTCCAAGTCAATGGTAGTGAGCTGGGTTCATGGGATACGTTAACCTTGCCAAACGGCAATTACACTATTCGCTTGACGGTTGTATCGAATACAGGTGGCACAATCGTGATAGATATCCCTGTATTAGTCGATAACCCAGTACCAACGGCAACCCCTCTACCGTTACCGACTTCAACACCAATTGATTCTGCAGTCGTACCATCAGGTAGCACGCCAATTCCGTTTAATAGTGAACCGATTCAAGGTGAAGCCTTACCAGCACCTACGATTACACCATTAGGCGGTTAACTGAGATTTAATTTCATGGGAGTCGTTATGACGGCTCTCAGATCATGGAGATAAAAACAGGGCGATGTAATAACCGTCCTGTTTTTGATTTATGTGGGATGCTACTTACTTATACGGGTGACGTAGGAGCGTTCCTCGAGGTTTACTTTGACAACATCGCCTACATTAATGAACATCGGCGCGTTAACTTCAAAGCCACTTTCCAATTTGATCTTTTTGGTTGGGCTGTTCGCTGTATCACCAGCAACTGCTGCTTCAACTTCGATCACTTCATATTCCATCGTTTTAGGCAAGGAATAATCAATAATTTCACCCTCATAACTCAAGAGGACAATTTCCATATTGTCCTTAATATATATGAGGTCATCACCAAAGACCGCACGGTTCAACTGAGGTTGCTCATATGTCTGTGTATCCATGAAGGTTACAAAGTCTTCATCGGCATACAAATATTCTACCGTACGCGCCTCTACCCGAATATCTTCTACTCGTTCACCAGAGTTGAAGGTCATTTCTGTTGTTGAGCCTGTCCGTAAGTCACGTACAGTTACACGAATTGTCGCTTTACCACGCCCAGGTTTGTGATGTTTGTATTCCAGCACTTTATATAGATTCCCGTTTTGGGTAAAACTCGTGCCTTTACGCAGTTGATTTACATCAATCATGTTATTTTATTATCCGTTTATCTCGCTATACAAAGGTTTTGCCGATAGTATAGCAAACGCTTTTCAACATGCGTAGCCTATGATTCGAGTAGTGCAACTGCTTCAATTTCAATCATCGCGCCCAATGGTAATGCACCAGCTTGAATTGCAGACCGCGCAGGTGGATTGTCTGGAAAGTATTCACTATAAACAGCATTAAAGTCAGCAAAGTCATTGATGTCTGCTAAAAAGACGGTTGTTTTCACAACATTTGCCATACTACTACCAGCAGCTTCTAGCACACCTTTGACATTTTCCAATGACTGGCGGGTTTGCTCTTTAATGCCACCTTCGACCATCTGCTTGGTTTCTGGTACGAGCGGAACTTGTCCAGCTGTATAAACGAACCCATTAGCGATGATTCCCTGTGAATACGCACCAACAGCGGCGGGTGCATTTTCGGTTGCAATAACTTGTTTTGGCATGGTGTTTTCCTTTTCATAAAGTTAAATTCTGTGTCCTATTGTATCAAACACATAGTCTCATCACACTCACAAAATATCATGATGACTTTGCTAACGGCTTCAAATTTCTGTGTTTTAGCAGGATACATAATTGATAGGATTTGATAGCCAAAAGTATGTTACATTTTTCACAAAAAGATAAGGGGAGGATGAGAGAAAATGATCGATGATACACCTAAGCAGAAATCTAAAGACAAATCAAAAGAAATTTCCACCTGGACATGGCGTCGTACAGGAAAAGTTGCCCTTGCAGGTGTGATATACGGTATTGTAATGCAATGGGTGTTTACAGTGATTCCAGCAGAAGAAGATGTGAATATGCTTGCAACACTTGCGTTTTTAGCTGGTGTACCGTTAATTGGTGGCGGGCTCAGTGTGCGAATGATCCCACCCGTTCGGCGTACATGGTTTAACATCATCGCGATTGTCGTCAGCATGTCACTCACATTTCTATTCTTCGTGATAGTATCGCAACCCTATATGATATTGTGTGTATTGATGGCATCACCATTTATCGTTGTTATTGCCTTGATCGGCGCATTTATGTTCAAACGATTAGATCGTTACTTTCTTAATCGGAAGTATAATCGTAGTCAACTCGCATTTACGGGGTTTGTATTAGTGTTGCCGTTGTTAATTGCACCTGTCGAAGCCAATTTAGAATCACCACACTGGCATCGCAATGTACAAAATGAAATCATCATCAACGCCACTATTGAGGAAGTCTGGGATAATATTATTCGGATGGACACAATTGCACCGGATGAACAACGCCCGTCTATCTATCATTCATTAGGTATTCCACGCCCAATTAAAGCAACCCTAGACTATGCAGGCTTAGGTGGTGTTCGTGTTGGACACTTTGAACATGGTCTAACCTTTGTAGAGGAAATTATTCAATGGGAGCTTTACGATAGTGTACGATTCAATGTTGATGTACAACATAACGATCAATCGACAGCCATCCTAAAGCATATTGGCGGACGTTACTTCGATATTCTCGAAGCAGGTTATGAAATTATCGATCTTGGTAACGACCAAGTCCTACTAAGACTAGATAGTGACTACCGCCTGACCACTAATTTCAATGGATATGGCGCGTTTTGGTCAGATTGGATTATGCACGATTTCCAGACCTATGTACTCACAACTATAAAACACCGTGTTGAAGCACAATAACGATGACAATCGCTAAGGGTTGGTGGAGCATGTTTTCCCACCAATCCCCTAAAATAATAAAAATCTTATAAAAGAAAAATCTTCCCCTCTTACGAGTGGTGACCACCTCCCCGACTATCCGATATTGTAAATGTATAGTCAAATTAGAAGGGACATCACCATGTTATATAGCGAAAGTGGGTACGATCAAAATAGCGCAGTTGCAGTGAATATCCGTAAACCATCAACTCAGCCGAGCCGTTTGAGCCCATTACAAACACTCCATCTCAATCGGATTATTGCTGAGAGTCTATTGGAACTACATTATTTGAAGCAAAATAAAAAAAGAGCACACCGTCATGATGTGCTCCCACGTACTTAAATTTATGTGATACGTATTAACAGGTTGAAGGCGCATCTACTAGATAAATACGCTCTTCGTTACATGTCAAATCACGGATATATCGGTTATTTTGCGCCCAATCTTCCAACTGTTCGACTGTATCATGGACAAACCACTGAATTACTCTATTATCCCATGAACCAGAGAAGACCGTGTTACCATCTGCGGAATAAACCGCACTGTTAACCCATTCCGTATGGGCACTATAACGACGGAATTCTAAACCTGTTTGTGGAATCCACAAGCGAACCGTACCATCAGCAGAACTCGACAAGATGTGCTTACCATCAGGATGGTAACTTACAGTACGTATCTGTCCTACATGACCATTCAAAATTAACTCGGTACCGCCACTTTCTATATCCCATAGACGGATGGTACTATCAGCAGAGCCTGTTAGAGCACCAGTCCCATCAGGTGTAAAGGCAACTGTATTAATACGACCTGTATGCCCATCAAACGTTTGAACCGTTTCCCCTGTTTCAATGTCAATTAATCGTGCCGAATCCGAACCGATTAAAAGTTGACTATCATCAGGGCTAAATAAGACAGCACGTAGTTGTCCATCAGGTTCGCCGAAACAATCTTCATCATCTTCATTAAAGAAACATGCAACTTGTTCACCTGATTCCACATCCCAGACAATTACAGATAGATCGTTCGACCCAGATACCAATTGTGTCCCATCACTATTGAAGTCAGCCGTTGTAATCCAATTGCTATGACCAGTCAATTCATGCAGAATTTCGCCAGTACCTGAATCCATAATTCGAACAACATTGTCTTTACCGCCCGATGCAATTAATCCACCATCTGGGCTATATATAGCGAACCACAAGTCATCTTCTGTCCCCTCATAAGTTGCTGTATTTTCCCCTGTTTCGATGTCCCAGATGCGCACGACATCATCATATCCTGCTGATGCAACCACATCACCGTCTGGATGGACAGCAACGGAGAAAATATCATCTTCACTACCTTCGAATTTTTGAATACTTGCACCATTTGTTAGTTGCCATATACGCACAGTATCATCTTGTGATCCTGTCATCGCAAACTGTGCATCGGGACTGAGTGCAACACTGTTCACAATATTGTCGTGCGCATCGAACCGGAACAGTGGATCACGTTGGGCTGTATTCCAGAGGAAAAAGCCATTTTCACGCCATGCACTCGATACAAACTGTGAACCATCTGCATCAAACCCGACACTATTAACGAAGCTTGTATGCCCACCTGTATAGCTTCTAATGGTTGTGCCTGTCTCATAATCCCAGAGGCGTAGGTCAATCCCATAGCTAGATAAAACATGTTCACCATCTGGGCTAAACACAGCTGCACCCACGTTGAGGTTTGGCTCACCAAGCAATTGATGTTGTGTAAACTCCTGAATAATTTCCCCAGTTTCCAAATCCCAAGTAATTGGTGGTGTGTTAATTGCGTAGGTTAGTACCACAGGCTCAGTTGGATGGAAATCTACAGCAACAACACGACCCTCATGAGCATCAAGCACATGGATTGATTCACCTGTCTCAACATCCCAGATAATAGCGGTGTTATCATTAGAACCAGTCATGATCATGCTGTCATCAGGACTAAATGCCACAGCAACAACATCGGTTGTGTGTTGAATGAAAGTCTTTAATTCATCCCCGGTTTCCACATCATACATCACAGCATCACCTTCGATACAAGTTTCTGTACCGTCCTCCGCTGTTTCAACTTCGGCACAATCCCCCATAACAACCAGCGTTCCATCATGGCTAAAGGCGGCTGTATCAAGTGGGTGTCCGCGTGTGACGATATCTACCATGAGTTCTGAAGTCGCTGCATCGTAAATACGTATATCACCATCCATAGACGCAGCTAATGCACGTGTCCCATCGGGGCTAAAGGCAACACTGTTAATATCACCCTTTGCATCATCTAGTAGGAAGCGCGTCCCCGGACTATATACGGCATCGGCTAGGATTCGTTCGACCTGTATCGGTGCTTCATCAATATTATTTGCCGCAACGGCCAAGGCAACCGCGAGGTCAATTTCATTATCAGCTAGGAGTGCCAACTGCGAACTAGCGGACAATGCAAGGCTCAATGCTTCCTCAGCATTGCGTTCTGCTTGTGCTTGTGCCAGTTCAGCGACTTGTTGTGCTTCCACCGCTTGGAAGTAGAAAAAGACTGCTGCAATCGTCAAAAATACCGAGACCACAAGTGCCACCGAGACACCCGTAAGCAACCGACGTTGCAATGCCCGCATTCGAGCACGGCTCGATAATACAAATTCATGATGTAATGACGTCGGATTTGGGCTTTTATTCGCCGCAATAGCGATCCAATTCTCAGCATTGGTCACTTCTTCGCCAACCAATAATTTACCGTTCGGACGACTATCGATCTCCCATTCTTTTGCACGCACAAGCAAACGTGTATGTTCTTTAATATGGTCGGGATCAGCCTTTAGTGTCTCTACAAGCGCTTTAGTCGCTTCATCGAGGTCTTTTCCTTCATCCATAAAAATCCAGTTATGTGAACTGATGGAGGGATGCATCTGACCAAACACTTCTTTATTTTCGATTTCACGCCACAACACAGGAATAATTCGTTTATGACTTTCAACAGCATGGTCGATTTCTTGACGACAAACTTTAGATGTCACCGAATCTTCACTAATGACGAAGATAAAACTATCTGCATTATCAATCCCTATTTGGATTTCGTTCCACCAGTCTGATGCAAGCGGAATCCCTTCCCAGTCTACCCAATAGGTAATTTCTTCCACATCGAGACGGTCAGCCAGTATCCGAATAAATTCTTTGTCTTTACGCGAGTATGATATAAAAGCATCATTGCGTTCTGCCATAGATAACACCCCAAAACTTTAGTTATGATTGCAATATGTTCTGATTATAACTGTCAGAAGAAGTTTATAACGTTAAGTTTGAAAATAGATAGAGATTCTATACCGTTCCGATACGTGATTCCCACTCACCAACATCAAGGGCATCCAAGCGTCGTGTGCCTCCAATATCTAACACAAAATCTTTACCAAATGCCAACGCCGGACTTAATGCTCCAGCGAGCTGACGTTCCAAAGTCTGCTCAACAGCCAATACACTAGCTTCCACAGTAAATTGATAGGCTTCGAGGGTATCTAACCAAGCTTCAGCCATATGTTTCTGATCGTCAGTCACCTTCGCATACAAATAAGAGCGTGAGGTTTTACGATGAGTCTCATTGGGTCCCTTAACAACAGCACCAATAAGTTGCTTCACAACAGATTTAACAACACCATTACTCAACAAAGTTTGCCCAATACCAGACCCCATCCCCGCCATTGTAATCGCAGCTTTAGGTACTGCCATATACGTTGTGATATTGGGAATACCTGTCGTCCGATATGCCGTGGCTAAGTCACCCCATGGGATTGCCATGGTCTCTTCATATCCATGCATAAAACGTAATTCCTTAGTATCAAAACCAATTGGATGCGGTTGCAAAATACCATCACGCCGAATTTTCCCACCAACACCAGCCCACTCAACTGCAGTTTTCGCTGTTCCCGCACTAGCCCGGGTTAACGACGCAATCCCAATCTCAAGATGTGTCGCACTTGGCAATTTATCGGCGACATGTTTAGCAAGGCAGTCTGTTGGTACAACATCAAAGCCTACCCCCGGTATCAGGGCAATACCGTTTTTACGGGCAACTTCATCGTAGGTAAATGCTTTTTCAAAAACATCAATTTCGCCTGTAATATCAAGATAGTGTGTATTCGTTGCAAGACATGCCTTGATGACTGTTTCGCTCGTATGTAGAAATGGTCCTGCCGCAAGGTAGACAAGCGACATATCAGCAATCGCTTCGGCAACAATATTGACATCATCTAGGTCAAATACCATGTAATCCAGTTGCAGCTCAAGTGCAAGTTTCTCTATTTTTTTCTGATTACGTCCTGCAATCACAGGATTATGTCCACGGGCTTTGGCATGTTTGGCAACCAATTTGCCAGTATAACCATTTGCACCGTATATCATCCAATCTTTCGCCATATCACCATCTTTCACTTAAAATTTAGGGGAAGAATAGCTATATCATTCATTCAGCCATGCAACAGCACGATCATAATCTGTGAACGTCCTCAGACTCGCTATTTTACCTTTAACACCGCGCTGAATATGGCGTGTCCATAGTTTCTGGAAATGATCAGATCCGACCAAATAGGCACTACGGGTATCTTCAGGTAAACTCAGTTGATCTAAGACTCGATCTTGATATTGGAGGACGAAATTTGTTGCCATACCACATTGTCGCAAATCGTATAAAACACGAATTCTGTTGGGCAAGTTATCTTTATTAGATAAGACGTAATTACCCCACGCTTCTATGGTTTGTCGAGAAAAATCTGATAATGTGTAAACAATAATGCCGTGGGGGATAATCGTAATCTCTAGTGACACAGGTCATCCTCATTACTGTATAGTCTTCTTTGAAAGAAGTATAACCTAAAGTTACAGTCAGTGCCTGAGAAATAATTTAAGTATTGCATCAGTGTCCTCCACCATTTTTTCAAATGTGAAGCGTTCTATGCCAATGTGTGTATTTCTTTGGTAGTCTGTTCGATTTTCAAGCAATCGCTGTATACCTTCTTTTAATGCAGCTATATCAATATATGGCACTAGTACACCATTGATACCGTCCTGTACGACCTCGGGATTTCCACCTTTGTGGCTAGCTAGTACCGGTGTACCCACCCTTAAGCTTTCGAGTATCGTATGTGATAAGCCTTCGTATCCGCTGTATAAAGCAACCCCATCAGCGGCACGCATTAATTGAAAAATCTTTTCATGGGGAACTTGTCCTAAAAATGTCACACGATCAGATAGCGTGCTAACTAGCGATTTTAAACGCACTAAGTCGGGTCCATCACCAGCAACAATGAGGCGTACATCAGGTAAATCCTGTAGTGCGGTTATTAAGTGGTCAACACCTTTCCATGGATGCAAGCGCGCAACTGTCAGCATAGTTGGACGATCATCCCACCCAAGTTGCTCACGCGCATCAGTTTGAGATATTGTCAGGTCTGGTTGTTCGGGTAAGGCATTATAAACAACATGTATTTTCTCTTCGTCAACACCCCAACCCATCACCATCTGCTTTAGGTATTGGCTCGGTACTATCACACCATCCATCGCCTGTACTTGTTTAGACCGTGACTGCTTCTGCCAACGCACTTGCCAATTTCCTGAATATTCCTGAAAATCATCAATATTCATATCAGGTGGTATCCAACCCTTACGCACACAGCGTTCCCATGCTTGGTCACCAACAATCTTGATAATACGTGGCGCATGTCTATTTCCCCATAGCGGTAAGTCAATCGTATGCGTGTAGACGAGATCAGCCCACTGCAAATTTATGCGTGAAGAGATACCATATTGGGTTAAACGAATGGGATACATCTGTCGAGGAATACGTTTCACTGGATACAGATAATTCGATTTTTGACTATCGCCATAGGTCAATAAACGAACATCCCAGTTCTTCTCCTGTAAATGTGGGAGTATTTCATGTAAATATGTCGCAGGGCCACCTGACTCAGGATGAAAGATTCCAGTTGCGATAAAGAGTTTGTTTAACATAGACTCTATTTTGCCAATCAATTTAGAAATTTAACAACCAGTGTGTCATTCTCAGCATTGTATCCATCCAACCATGTGAAAGAACGATATCCCACGACTAAGTTACATTCGATAAGATCATCTAATGCTCCTTCAGTTTCATCCTCATATTTCCAATTTATCTCCGGCGGCTTAAGGAAAAACACACGTGAATGCTCATTAAACTTAGGATAGCGAAAATATATATGCCAATGGATATCATGCCCATGTGGGTCATCTTGCCCACGTAGATGAGTAAATCCCAAAACAAAACTATGATTCACATGGCGGTCAATTTCTTGAAAGACACTAAATAGTTCAGAGTCTATACGTGTCTTATATCGTTGAAAGTGAGCAGTACTTTGCGCAATATGATGTGTATGATGATCTATAATTTCATTCAGTTTATTTTGTAACATCGCAGGGTCTTTAACATACTGAATTACCTCATCAATTGCTGATTTTGTCTGATCACTAATATTTTTACGTTCAGTTACAGACTCAGATGCTATTTGTCTAACCTCTGCCGTCAAACGGGTTTGTTCATGCTTTAATTGGTTGTATCTGTCTTTACTTAGCATATCTATTGACCTTTTCAGCCTAAGTAGAAACTTTCCAGATTTATGCAGTATGATAGTCTTTAACTAAACTATATCATCAGCACACAGCAAATCTACAGGGAAATATTATGGATCGGCTTGGCATCACAGATAACAGCTATCAAAAATTGCATCATATCTCAACAGCAACATTAACGACTCAACTCTTAAAACGTGGATTCCGTAATACATTCATTGCAGGATTAACACCACTGCGCCCTGATATGACGATGGTTGGACGAGCTTTTACACTCCGTTATGTGCCGATCCGTGAAGACCTTGACAAAGCGGTTGAATATAATAACGATACCAATATACAACGGCTAGCGGTTGAAGACATTGAAGCAGGCGATGTGTTGATGATCGACGCACGCAATAATATCAATGCGGCATCCTTCGGGCACATCCTAGCAACTCGGATTTTACAACGTGGCGCGCATGGTCTTGTTACAGATGGTGGATTGCGCGATACACCCAGCATTCAACATTTAGATATGCCCACCTATATTCGCATGCCCCATGCCACAACATCAGTCACAGTGCATCATCCAGCAGATATGAATGTTCCAATCGGTTGTGGCGAAGTTTATGTACAACCCGGTGATATCGTCGTTGGTGATGCTGAAGGAATCGTCGTTATGCCTGTCGATGTTGCAGATGACGTCGCGCAAGATGGTTATGAGCAAGAATTATTAGAGACTTTCCTACAACACAAAGTCGCAAGTGGTAGCAGCATTAAGGGAGTCTACCCACCAACGGATACCATACTCGCCGACTACAAAATCTGGCGCGACAATCAAGACACAATAGACTAACTCATCCGTAACAGCATAAATACATAATATTCATCAGTCTCACTGCTTAGCATATTACATTATTGGTACAATAAATGAGTCAACTTGAAAATACATCGCAGAAAGAGAAAACATGTCCTACAAAATTGAATGGATAATTCCTAATCGTATCCTCTATTTATATTCATATGGGCATTCCACCGTTACAGACGGGGAACAAATGATGCAAGATGCATTTAACCTTGTTGAATCTAGCAATAAGTCGTTAAACTATCTTGTTCACAACATTATTGATGCAAGACATGTTACCCAAAATGACATGGGCGTCAATGATATTCGTCGGATATTCAGCGAGCAAAAAGGTCGTGCCACACACCCCGGTTGGACAGTAATTATCACGCCATCACCTATTATGCGTTTCTTTGGGTCAATCGCGTTACAATTCATGGGAATGCGCGGACGACAAGTTGCAAGTGTTGAAGAATCGATGAAAATACTCATAGGATCTGACGACAATCTCCCTACATATACTGAACTGATGGCATTGTATGAAAAAGTATACGGCCAAATTCAGCTTGAAGTAAGTGAATCGCAACAATAGTAATGCTAATCCGGATAGCCTGTCAGTAAGTTCAGCACTTTCATGACGGTATTCCAGTTACGTGCGGTTGCTTTGACTTTCAACATGCGCTCAATTTGTTTGTTGTCTAACTTAGATCGCCCCTTACCATCTGTATAAAAAATATACAGCTCTTGACCACCGGCGTGAATAATTTCACGTCCGGTGTTGTTCTCCTGTAAAGCAACCACATTAGACTCATCTGGTATTGCATCTAAAAAAACAAATGAGATTTTACTTGGATCTGACATCTGGTCATCATCAAAGGGTTGCACGTTTACCACATCGTTTAATTGCTCAGGGGTTCGTAACACAATATCCACATCAAAACCAAATTGTTCGCGTATACCATCTTGTATGAGTGATTGTATCTGTGCTAAATCCTCTATTTTAGTTTGAAAAATAGCATTACCGCTCTGTAAAAGTGTTTTGGTGTTTACCAAACCAAGCTGTTGATACAAATCTCGTAAATCGGCCATTTTGATTTTTTTATTGCCACCAACATTAATGCCACGCAAAAATGAAATATAGGTATAGGTCATCAGTGATCCTCGTCTTTGACTACATTTTATCTCTGGATTGTGTTACATAATCGGGTTGAACATCGCTTTGCTGACCTAGTAACATATTCAATTGTGATGCGTGCCCATGAACATGTCGCATGTTATAGATTAACAGTTCAAAAAAACTACATTCTCCCCAAGAAAAAACACACCGTTTCTGGCTCATCTCATCAGTTAATGATTGAATGGTCTTGTAACATGTCTTACGACATAATGATAGGTAATCTAATACTCGTTCCTTACCATACACAACATCTGGTAATGGACCTTTTTTATCTTGTTCAATCAATGTGAAAGGGGGCGGGGGCAAAAATCCATCTTCTGTACCTGTTAGATATAAGTCCAGCCAAAATAAAGTGTGGTATGCAACATACCAGAATTGCGAAAACTCTGGCTCTGTATCCGGTGTTTCCCAGAGAGAATACTCCCAAATTTGGTGCGGACAACTACGAATGGTATCTTCTAAATAATCAATTGATGCGCCAAACTGCTGCCATATACTTTCTTTCATAATTGCGTTCATCAATGCCCTTCCCTCATAGGTTTATACTTGCACACAAAAGAACAAATTTTCTAAATTATATCACATTATCTTAGTTAACTATCATCTTGTCCTATCTGAAATATCTGATGTATAAATTAAGTAGGTTTACCTCCCCTGACACTGTCCATAAAATGAGTAATGGAAGGAACAACACATGGCAGAAAAAATTCAAACTTCATGGATGTGGTTTGATGAAGCAACCAATGGCATAATGGGTGCAATCGTTGATTTGGATAATCAACAGATTCAATGGATAGATCAGCCCGGTTGTGCCTGTGGCGATAACATGCAAATACAGTCCATTGATGACTTTCTGAAGAATGGTGCGATCCCATATGTGCCGCAAGATGTATTGGATGAAATGCACACTGCATTGGCGTAATTTACCAGCAAAATCGCTGAATCTTAGAGTTTTATGGGATTTTTGCATGTGTTAATTTAGAATCCATTGACAGGCTACGGGGTTAGCGATAAGATTGTGAATGTGTAGGGGCCTATAGCTCAGCTGGGAGAGCGCTACAATGGCATTGTAGAGGTCAAGGGTTCGAGTCCCTTTAGGTCCAACAGGCATCTAGTAAGTCCAGTTGTCTGGATTAGACGAGTAGTTAGCTTGAAAGGTCTACATTGTGGCTAAAAATAAGCGAAGTGTCTGGGAAGAATTGGTCGAAGTAGGTCGTCAAATCCTTGATGACATTGATGAACTCCTAGATCCAAAACCCAAACAATCTCGTAAACCTGCTCGTGTACCTATTCCAGTGCGGAATAATCCACACCGTCAACCACGGCAACCCTACGAACAGGACTAAATTTGATATACAGATCCCTAAACTCAGGTAGCGTAGCTCAGTAATGACTACGCTCTTTTGCTTTTAGGGGCTTTGATTTGTATTAGTCAATTTAACCTATGCCTATTATTGACTAAATTTCTGGCTATTATTGATTAGCGCTTACCACTATCGCAACCGCCTCCAATACCCCATATCACCATATATGTCAGTCAATATCAGGATAATTAAAATCTAATCTGCAATAAACTTGGCAGATAAATCCACATATTTAGCTATATATCATAAGAATTTATCAGCAAATATATGCTAATTCATCACGTAAATGAAGATTTTTCCTGAGTTTATAGAATATCTCATTAGATTAATGGTTTTTAGGTCGCTAATCCATTACAATCTCTAGGTAGAATAAGATTTCGAAATAGTTGTGTCGTTATGAAAAATCACCCAGAGCATATTAGCCATCTCAATAACCTCCTAGAAGAGTCAGATAAACATTTACAACGTTTACTTATCCTTTCAAACCTAAATATTGAAATCCATTATGCAGTGGATTTAACCGAATTGACCAATTTACTATCAGGGTATATCCAAGGTCTCATTCGTTGTGATTATGCAAGCTTTACGACTATTAACAAACAAGGTGTTTGGGAAACACACTCACTATCAGGCGAAATCGAAATTGATTATCAACAATTCGATATTAAGAATCCAATTCTGTCTGATGTTGTCTCTACATTAAATAGCAAACTCATTGACGAAGATAAACCACGTTTGATCTCAGAATATAATAGTAATCTCATCATCCCAATTCACCATAATCGTATCATTATGGGGACACTTCAGTTTGCACGTAATGAAAAATTTGACGGTGAAGATTTACGGTTGGGATTGTTGTTATGTTATCACCTTGCAACTGTTATTCATAAGTTTAATCAAATCGAAATCCTTCTAGAAGCACAAGAACAACTTGCAAACTACACATATGATCTAATTAATCATAACGAAGATATTGAAGCGTATAACCATACAATTGCACATGATCTCAAGTCACCACTAAATGTAATTTCCCTAAAAGCCAGCATGATTAAAATGACTGACAAGATGCTCAGCCCATCTACGGCTCAATATATAGATGATATTCGCAGTCAGGTAGATTACATCAACACGATTATCGACCAGTTGCTCATTCTATCGACAATTAATAGTGATAATAAAAGTATGTCAGTTTTAAATATGAATCAAATTGTCGAAAACTCTTTACGGCGTTTTGTTGAGGTCGAAACGAAGGAAGTAGAAATTACTATTCAACCAGACCTACCACAAGTTGTCGGGCACACACAATGGTTTGAAGAAATCTTTGCAAATTTAATCTCGAATGCGATTAAATACCGTGGCACATCTAATAATAAACCTCATGTCAAAATAACAGCAGACATCATTAACGATAAAGCAATGTTCCATGTAACGGACAATGGCATTGGAATAAATACTGATAGCCAACAACATATCTTTAAAATGTTTAAACGGGTACACGAAATTGAAGCCGAAGGATTAGGATTAGGGTTAGCAATTGTTCACCGCATTGTGAAAAAATTAGATGGCGAAATCGGCTTAGAGAGTGAAGTGGGCAAAGGCACACGTTTTTGGTTTACTGTCCCAATATACAACCCCGATGACCACCAAAACACAAATACAAATTGATTCATCAAAACAGTAAGATCACTTGCAACTCCGCGCAGAACCTGCCAAGATTAGGGATATAGATTGACTTAGTGAAAGACTAATATGTTATGTCTAATTATCCCATTTTTGATGGTCACAACGATACCCTACTACAAATTTATCAGAAGGACGACTTCCCTTATACGGACTTCTTTACCGAGCGCGAAACTGGACATATTGATCTTGTCCGTGCCAAACAAGGCGGGTTCGCAGGTGGATTCTTTGCAGTTTTTATTCCCAATAGAAAAATGAAAATAGAGCCCGGTGTTAAACCTGAGCCGACACTTCCTAAACAATTAGACCTTGCCTATGCTCAGCAAACAGCTATGGCGATGACAGCTACCCTTTTCCAAATCGAATCCGCATCTGACGGGCAAGTCAAAGTCGTACGCACAGTTGATGAACTACAATCGTGCATTGATAATGGAACGTTTGCCACGATTTTACATTTTGAAGGCGCAGAAGCCATTGACGAAGATTTATATGCACTTGAAGTATTTTATAAAGCAGGTCTACGGTCGTTAGGCATTGTCTGGAGTCGTCCAACGATCTTCGGTAATGGTGTACCGTTCCGCTTCCCCTCAACCCCAGATATTGGTGATGGATTAACCGATACAGGTATCCGCCTCGTTAAACGGTGTAATGAGTTAGGCATTATGCTCGATTTGTCCCACCTCAATGAGAAGGGATTTTGGGATGTTGCCAAACATAGTGAAGCGCCACTTGTGGCTACACATTCTAATGTCCATGCCCTATGCCAAACCCCACGCAATCTAACCGACAAACAACTCGATGCGATTAAAGAATCGGACGGTATGGTCGGATTAAACTTTGCTACCGGATTTTTGCATGAAGAGGGTAAATGGGACAGTGACATGCCACTCGACACGATGGTTAAACATATTGATTATTTAGTGGAACGTGTGGGTGAGACACGGGTCGGATTTGGTTCCGATTATGATGGTGCGCGTGTTCCCGATGATGTCGATAGTGTCGCCAAGTTACCTAACCTGATTAGTGCACTACAAGATGCCGGTTATGGGGATGAACTACTACAAAAAATTACGCACCAAAATTGGATCCGTGTCTTAAGTAAGACTTGGAAAAACTAAACCCATATATCATGAGACTAGATGAGATAAGTTGTCATCTAGTCTCACTGATTATATAGACTATTTCGAATCAAGCACGATTAAATGTGATAGTGACTTGTCTCACACGACCACTTCTTGAAAATATAGATTGACTAACATTCGTCCCCAAACGATTCCCACTTATCGTTTCGCTCGTCTGATCTGTATATTCAATTTCAATCCGGGTTTCGTCGCCTTGACCGAGTATCATCGGCACTTGGCACAATGAAAATGCCAAACAGCCAGCCGGTACATCTAATTCGCGATCTTCGCCGTTAATATCAATATATTTTAGGCTAGATGATACGCTTAAGAATTCTTGCTCACGGAAGAGAGTTGGACGGAAAACAATCATACCATCCTCAACCACAATGCCGAGTTCGACAAAACGTGTGAGTACTTCTTCTTTAACCATTCCCGTCATACCGGGTTGTTTAGCACCTTGCCCAAATGGCGTATGCGAGTAGGGGTCAGTCGGGAATGCACCATACACATCAGGGGTTTTATTGAAGCCAATTCCAGCGCGGACATCATAATATGCATCAACAAGTTGTTGTAAAGTCGCATCAGGCACATCAGATTCGGCAGCATTCAATGCTGTTTCTTGTACAGCCAGCAATAACTTAGATACCATATGCCAGTAGATACTGCCTAAACCCTCAAAGGCAAAAAATGTACTCGAGCGTCCGGTAAAGGCAGCATGATTAAACACCTTCTCAAAAAGGTCGAGTATTTGTTGAGACTCTTGGCTAACAAGCTCCACATAGAGTGGTTCTTGAGACAATATATCTAATGTCTGGTTTACATCCTTTGCATTGCGAATATCCCCACTAAAATGATAGGTTCCGTTGACATCTTGCGTCATTAAGCGACTATCACCTTGTTCTTGCATCGCAGAAACAAGTGCTAAACCCTTAACATCATCAGCATAGATATTATTCTTCTCAAGAAAGCCAGCTACATCACGATTGGGATACAGCATATAACTGTGTTGATCAGCACGATAAATGTCACTTTTACGCATCGCTTCAAGCAATTCAAGCGATTCATCAGCACTCAATAAACCAGAAGATAATATGGAAACTTGACCTTCCAACATAACCGATAGATGATCTATTTCTGCACTATCCTCACTCAAGTGAAGCGTATTATAAGCATGATAGAGATTATCATCACGTTTATTGGCATACAGGGAGTGTTCAATATATTGTTGTGCTAATTCTAAGAAATTCACTAACTCAGACGTCGATAATTCTTCAAAACTACTTGCAACACCAGTTTCGTAAAATTGCCAGCGATAGTCACTCCCAGCAGTACCAAGTGCATCGACAATCTTACGACGATCTTGATCACTTATCGCCCCTGATAAGACGGTTTGATGAGCCTGTAGTGTCTCATTTATCATCCGCCAGAGTGTGAAAAGATTTTGATTGATCGTCAAGGTATCGATGTCACTAGTCTTGAGTAATGTCTTATAAAAGGCGATGTATCGTCGCACATAAGACAACGTGACAACTGACAATCCTTTACCGACAAGCGCATTATTCGCATCATTCCATTCTGGACGTTGCGTATTTAGCCAAATCCCACCTTCTGGCACTAAATTTGTCAGTTTTGTCAACAAAAGAACCAGCAGTTTCTCAGCTAGTGTTGCATATACAACACGTCCATCCACATCATGAACCAATTTACCATCTGCACCTGTCGTTTCAACGCGCTTGTTAACAACCTCTTCTCTATCCCAATCAAAATCAATTGTGTCATAGGCATCAACAATCAAATTATCATAGGTTTTGATGCGATACGGGACATCAGCGTAACTAAAAATCCGACGTTGTAACAGTGATTGGAGTTTTTCTGGATAAAAGCGTTCACTCACTTCAAGCAGTTTTTGTAGATAAATGATCTGATGATCATTCCAGTAACCGATATTTGCCCATCCATTTGTCGGTTCAGGGACTTCCCAGTCGATACCATCCCGTGTGATGCGATATGGGTTATAACCATCGACAGTCGTCGCATTGAGGAATGTACTAATCATCGCATCAATGAATTGTGGATAAGAATAACTCAACGCCTCCCAATTCTGGAAAATATCACGCCAGTTACCCTGATAGTCTAGCTTTTGTGACCCATCATCCCGTTTCACATTAATCTCAAACTGATTCCATGGACGACTCGGATCACCATGACGACGACTAAACGTCAGTGGCAGGTAGCTATAAGCGAGTCTAATCAAATCTGTATCATCGATTGAATTTACCTGTTCATACAATTTAGATAATGTAAGACTCTCAGGAAGCCCTGCAAAGAAATCAGCATGAGTTTCAAGTAATTTGGTATTATGAGTCGCGATAAAGTTGCGCAAATCGGCCACATCAATCTGATAGTTATCTGCAAAAATCCCACCACGCATGACATTAAACAGGACATTAGCATAATGATGTGCTGTGCTTAACTTATCTTTGGAGACTTGTAGACCATCCGATGTACCAATGATGGATTCTAAATTCTGCTGATTTAGTTGGATGTCATCTTCGACTTTGGTCGCCAAATCATCAGATTTATCTGATAAGAGCTTGACCAGCTCAGCGACTTGCGAACTATTTTGCTCAACTTCAGCCACAAAATGCCACTGCTTCATTTCATCTGCTTCTAGCGACATGTTTGCATTAACAAAATAAGCACCACGCTTGCCACGGATTTGTTCTTCCTGTGTAATAGTTAGCCCTCTACGGAAAGAGGCTATTTGTGATGATGACAGCAAAACCTTGGCATCGTCCAAACCATATTGCCAAACGGTATTGGTCCGTAGAGACTCACTAGGTTCTGCTAAATCAGTCAGACGAGAACTCAAAGAAAATAACCCGAGTCCGGTTGTTTTGTGTAATTCATTTAATTTGTAAGCATCAAGCAAATTACTCAGCTGATTTTGTACATCTGTTGATACATGAGCAGGCAGCACATTTTGTAAGCCGTCAAGAATTTCAATCGGACGCGCTGTATCCCCTTGATTAAGCAGATAAGAAGTCTTGACAAACCCATAGGCTTCGCTAGTACGCCATGAGTAACGGTATGTTAAACCAAGATCATGATTGATCTCCTCAAAGACCAGTGCAGTACCCGAAATATTTTTATACAGGTTACGTTCGACATTGTAAGCACCATCGTAGCGCACTGAAAAGGGCTCCCAGATAACCCGTCCATCATCAGTATCAACGAGTAATATTGTTTTGGAGCCAGTAGTTTCGCTATTTTCAGTAATCTTATCCACCGTATAATACGGGAATAAAGCATATTGTGAGTTAATTCGCCCAGCAGTCAACCCACCCGTTGTTGAGATAAATAACCAATGATTCGAACTGCTCACCAATGTAATAAAAAACGGATCTAACGAATCATAGTTCCCGATACGATAATAATCTTCACCAAATAAGCTAACATAACCACCATCAACCGCCTTTGATGCGATGTTAAGTGATAAATTAGATAAATTGATCTGTTGTTTATCTGTTGTGTTCACCAAGATTTACTCTTTCTCAGTTATTGCTGACGCTAACCTATCAACGAGATTAGCGTCAGCCATTTATGTTAATTATTGCTTTCCATGAGTTGATACACACGCACATAATCGACGAGCATTTGCTGTGGAAACTCCGTTGTTTCATAAGGGCTTCCAGGCCAGTCACCACCAACTGCTAAATTAAGAATCAAGAAAAATTCTTGATCAAATGGTGCAGGGTAATCAAAGCTTGCTGATTGCCACTCTGTTTGCGTCTGATACAACTCACCATCGACATACCATTCAAAGCGGTCTTCTTCCCATACGATCGAAAATACATGGAAATTATCGGCAAAAATACCATCATCTAGAACATAACTATCTCCGGTATAAACATGTGAGCCAACCTCCGCACCTGTATAGTGGAGTGTTCCATGTACAGTGTCAGGTTCATGTCCAACCAATTCCATAATGTCAATTTCACCACTTGCGGGCCAACCACCATAACGATATTGAGTCGGCAACATCCATACTGCCGGCCAAATCCCATGTCCATAGGGCAACTTTGCACGAACATCAATGCGACCATATTGGATTGCCATAGAACCCAACGTCCACAATTTAGCTGATGTATAGTCTTTGGAGATAAACCGTTCTTCTTGTGCCACAATATGCAAATTGCCGTCTGCTACAAAGCTATTTTCAGGACGATTTGTATAATACTGTAGCTCGTTATTACCAAACCCATCGCCACCAGTGTCATATGTCCACATTGTTGAATCAATTTCGTCACCGTCGAACTCATCACTCCAAATGAGTTCCCATTCCGCGGCATCTAAGGTCGCCGTTTCTTCATTTACTTCCTCAGTCTCGTCAGCAGATGCGGTACCGTTATTGACTTCCTCAGTGTCATCAGCAGATGCAGTGTCCTCATCCGTCTCGATTGGTGCATCCTCAGACATACTTGTTCCAATTTCATGGAAACTGAGTTGACCAAACACATTCGGTCGTTGATAAGATATATCTGATGTATCCGCATTCGACCAAATAAGCTTGGCATCGCGGCTACCTGTTGACGCACTATTGAGATGTACTTGGAAACCCAAAACCGTGTCTGATGCTGGTACAATTGACCATACATCGTTAGTGAGTGGAACAGATGCTTCAATTGCCCACCCCTCTGGTGTTTGAATTGCAACCAAATCAGCACCAGCAGTTGCACCATTTACACCACTAATCACAGGAGGTTCTGGATTTGTAATATTCAATGCGGGTACCGTGATTTGTGCGACACCGTCACGATAGGAGCTTAACTCGAGATCACCTGTAGCATTGATATAAAACTCAAGCGAATCTTCGTTCCAGTAGTTTTCACCGTGTTCGCCACTGATAATATTATCATCGGTGACATTGGCATAAAAATAAAAAAACTCGTCATCAGCAACCGCACCAAACTCGATAGCAGGTTCTGTATCTGATGGATTTTGTGGTACGGACATTACAGGCACGCCAGCCCAATCCGCAAAATCCCCATCCAATGTGATTGAAACCGGATACGGCGCAACATAATTGACGCCATGCTCACCTTCTGGCGCAAGTGGTTCAGCTTCAGGGATAACCACTTCTCGAATCTCTATAACAACCGGAGTCGGCGCACAGTCTACAGATAACACTAACCACGGCTCGGAGGCTTCATTACTTTCGTATGTTAACCCATAACCGAATGGGAATAATGGTGCATCACATGTATCTTGTGGGAGGTTGTCAAAATCAAATGGAAGTTGCTCTACTGAACGTAGCCATGTATAAGGCAATGTTCCGACGAAGTCGCGATCGCCTAACAACACATCGCTCACACCATCACCTTCTGTTCCGGGCAACCATGCTGCAACAAATGCATCTGCTAAATTCAATGATTCGTCAATCACCAGCGGACGACCCGAAAGCAAAATCACGACCAATGTATCGACTTGCTCGCGCATATCAGCGATCAATTTTCTGTCACGACTCGGTAACATAAGGCTTGCATTATCACCGAACCATTCCGCATAAGGTAGTTCGCCAACCACAACAATCCCAAGATCACCACGAACCGGATTATCATTTTCATCGGTGAATTGCCCAAAGCGATTATATCGGACGGTGACATCATCACTAAATTCCCTCTGCAACGCTTGACGAATGGTTGTGCCACCAGTTAAATTCGCAGCTAACCCTTGCCACTCAATTGTCCATCCACCGTTTTGAATCCCGACATTGTCGGCAGCCTCGCCCGCGATATAAATCGTTTGCTCTGCATCAGGGTCAATTGGAAGAGCATTGTTTTCATTCTTAAGCAGTACCAACGACTGACTCACAGCTTCACGCGCGACAGCACGATGCTCAGCAGAGCCAACATCTTCGTGCAAGCTTGCATCACCATATGGATTTTCAAATAGACCAAGCTCAAATTTGACGCGCAAAATATTACCAACGGCTTCATCAAGTCGTTCCATTGTGATGTCGCCATTGTCAACCGCTTCGTTCATCGTACTGGTGAACTCAACATAGTCATAAGGCACCATATTCATATCAATGCCTGCGTTGATAGAAGCAACAACAGCGTTATAATATTGTGGGGCAACATCATTTATTGCTTCCCAATCAGAAACAATAAAACCTTCAAAACCCATTTCATCTAATAAAACATCTTGAATGAGATATTCTTGACCATGCATCCGTTCTCCACCCCAACTGGAGTAAGAAATCATGATGCTGCGTGCGCCATTATCAATCGCGGAATAATAGGGAGCGAGGTGAATTTCACGTAATGTCTCTTCATCGATATCCGTAACACCACGGTCTAAAAACGCACCGCCTAGTGGCGATGTCCCAAAAGCAGTCCCCCCATCACCAACAAAGTGTTTCGGTGTCCCCAATACAGTTAGTGGATCAGCTAAATCATCACCTTGCATACCAATTAGCATTGCAGTTGATAATTCGGTGACAAGTTCTGTATTTTCACTATATCCTTCATAGGTGCGTCCCCACCGAATATCTTGAGGAACGGCAAGAATCGGCGCATAATTCCAATAAATGCCAGTGGCAATCATTTCTTTAGCGGTAATGCGTCCAATCTCTTGGACAATATCGGGATTGCGTGCTGCACCTAAGCCCACATTATGCGGGAAGATCACAGTCCGTGTCAGGTTATTATGTCCATGTATAGCATCTACACCGTATAATATGGGGATTCCTAACCGTGTAGTCAATGCGGCATCTTGGTAGGCATGCACCATATCGAGCCAACCTTGTGGCGTATTGTTTCCGGTAGGATAACCACCACCACCACTGAGCACAGCCCCGATGAAATATTCATTGACTGCATCTGGTTCAATACTTCCCTTTTCAATCAGCGTCATTTGACCAATTTTTTCTTCCAACGTCATACGGTCAAGTAAATCCGTCACACGTTCTTCAATTGGCAAGTCTGCATCTTGATAGGGTAGTATGTCATCTTGTGCCAAAACAGAGGGCAAGAATAGTACGATCATCAATAATAGCGATAGCCGAGAGTACATATCTGTTATATCTTCCTAATATTTATTCAGTTCACGAAGTGCTTTGTATTATGTTAGGGAAGCATCATCGCTCCCCTACACTAAGAAGACATGATGTTGTGAACTACTTATCAACACCCGTAATAACAATACCTTGAATGAAGACACGTTGTGCCACGAAGAAAATAGCCAATGGCAGAATCATTGAAATGATAGCTGCAGCCAAGACCAATTCATTACGTGTTGCATACAAACCATTAAAGAAGGTCAAACCAACACTAATTGGGTTTGCTTCAGGATTGCCTGCAAGATAGATCAATGGGTTGAAGAAGTCGTTCCATGCAAAGAAGAAGTGGAACAATGCAACCGCTGTCAAAGCAGGACCTGCTTGTGGCAAAATCACTTTGATGAAGGTTTCAATTGGACCTGCACCATCAATCGCAGCAGCTTCTTCCATTGCGCGTGGAATCGTCATAAAGTATTGGCGCAACAAAAAGACGTTGTAGGCATTACCAAACATCTGCGGAATAATCAGAGGCCACCATGTACCACCCCAGTCCAACACATTGATGAAGAATGCATAGGTTGGCACAAGCGTCACAGCTGGTGGCAAAATGATCGTCGCAATCAGGACCATAAATAAAAGGTTCTTACCGGGGAAATTAAAGCGAGCAAAGCCGTAAGCAACCATAGATGACGCGATCACAGTCCCGATCATTGTTACAAATGCATAGACAAGCGTGTTAAATAGCAAGCGAACAAAATCGATCGTTTCCCATGCTTCAGGATAGTTGCCCCATTGAATAGCAATTTCGCGAGCAGGCTCTAATTGTCGCCAGTTACCTTCCCATTCAATTGGTTCGGCATCAAGGTTTGCCGGATCCACGAAGGTACTGATGCGACGACTCGGTTGGAGCATAGCGAGTTGGCGTTCACCATCCTCAAAGGGTACATTGAAGACTTCTAATGTTTCGATCTCGCCTTCAAACTCATATTCAATGGTGAGAATATCCATAGGCAGAATAGGCGCGTTCGGCTCAGATGCTTGTGCCGATGTTTTTAGCGACGTTACGATACCAAAAGCAAGTGGCATCAGGTAAACACCGAGAATTGCAAGAGCAATCAGTGTCACAATACCAGCGGCTAGAATATCTTGACGCTGTCTTTCCAACGATACAGAGTTCTTTTGTTTTGCTGCCATTAGCGACTATCTCCCGCATAATAAACCCAATAACGACCGGTTGCGAACAGGAAGATTGTAATAACCAGACCCACGATGAAAATAAACCACGCGACTGTTGCACCATAACCCATATTTTGGAAGGCAAAGGCTTGTTGGTAGAATTGAATCATCATGAAGCGTGTTGTACCTTCAGGATATCCGTCGCCACCATTGAGCACCCACGGTACAATAAAGTACTGCATTAAGCCCACAACACTGATAATAAGATTATAGAAAATAACGGGCGTAACCATTGGAATCGTGACACTCCACAAGCGTCGCAAATATCCAGCACCATCAATCTTAGCCGCTTCATACAGATGCGTTGGCACACCTTGTAACGCCGCCATATTGATCAGAATGGCATTACCAATACCCCATAAACCAATAAATGTATAAGCAATATATATAAGACTCGGATCATCCAACCATCTTAAGCCGTTAATACCACTTGCTTGGAAACCAAATAAATCTAATCCGCGATTTAACCAACCCGTCTGAGGATTAAGTACCTGTGACCAAATAAGAATCGCTGCAATCAATGGCACCATCGTCGGCGCATAAAAGAGCGTCCGGAATAAATTTTTCCCCAGTAGATTTTCGGAATTGAGCAAGACAGCCAACAAGAAAGCAGAGACCATGCCGATTGGTAATGAAATAACCGCAAATGTGAGTGTTACGCGTAAAGCTTGCCATGTTTGTGGATCTTCAAATAATACCCGTCGCCAGTTATCCAAGCCGACAAATGTTGCCTCATCTGGTTTGGAGAGCGTAAAATCGTAAACTGAGAACCCTAGTGATGCAATCATTGGTATGAAGTAAAAAAGTGCAAAGCCAATAACCCACGGACTGATAAAAAAGAAACCCCATTTTGCTTCTCTACGCTCAGCCCTGGTCAGGCTGAAGAAACCGCGTCTTTTCCCTTTACTAGCCGCGTTAAATTCAGAGAACATATCCATACAAATTGACCTTTCCCAAAACAGACAGGCTCATGATGAGCCTGCCCGTGTTCGTACAAATGAGCTGCTTAATTGCAACTAGTTAGAAGCGTCGTAGATCGCTTGAAGATCAGCAATAAGTGCGTCAATTTCAGCATCGACATCTGCATCAGCATTGTTATCTACAAGTTGTGAATATTCGATGTAGCGTGCTTCAGCTTCAGCAATTGCTGGTAAACCATCTTCATGGCTTGGGCGGTCAGGAATTTCGATACCAGCTGTGACAACGTCCCAGTTCATGTTTGCCCAGTCAAATTGTGGGTAACCTTCAGCAAGACCAGCGATGTAGCCTTCAAAGAATGTTTCTTGGAGGGATGTACGTGCAGGCAAACCACCATAAAGTGAGAGCAAGTCTGGACCTTTTTCATCCATCATATATTTGAGAACAGTCCATGCTGCTTCAGGATTTTCGGTCGAAGCCATTACACTGAAGGTATCTGCGTGAAGTTTTGCAACAGCACTACCTTCGAAGGATGGAACAGGTGCGTAGTCGAAGTCAGCATCAAGATCGCCTTGACCCCAACCCATCAACCAGAGGTGAGCTGTGGAGGTCATAGCAATGTTGCCAGTACCGAACCAGTTACCGCTACCACCACCGAGTAATTCACTGTTACCGTGGAGACCATTTGGATAGAAACCATCAACCCACATTGCATCGTGGATCCAGTTTTCAGCGACGCGCCATGTTTCTGGGAATTGAGCATTGCCGTCAGCATCAACAAGGTTGTTAGCTTCGAACATTGCAAGGCGACCACGCATATCGGTTTGTTGGCTACCCCAACCCCATTGGATCACACTTTCAATATCGAATTCTTCCATAGTTGCGTCGTTACCATTTTCATCTACTGTGAGGATCATAGCGATTTCACGGATGGTGTCCATGTTCCATTCACGTTCGTTACCTTCCCAGTCGATGTATGGTTCACCGTATGCTGCTGGTGGGTAAGGGATACCTGCTTCGTCGAAGAGGTCAATGTTGTACAAGGTGAAGGATGGGAATACAGCAAATGGCAGACCCAATTGACCTTGTTCTGGTACTTGATAGAATTCGATTAATGCAGGATCGAAGTCGCTGAGGTCATAACCTTCTGCATCGATGAATGGTTGAAGGTCAAGCCATGAACCGCCGAAACCTTCGCGACCACGGATACCCATAGGGCCAACGATATCTGGTGCATTACCAGCAGCGATTTGGGTTGCGAGAACGTCATAAGCTTGGGAGTTTTCGACAATTTCGAGAACGAGTTCGATTTCATCTTGTGATTCGTTGAAGGCATCAACGACTGCTTGTTGACCTGCAGCTTGGTCAGCATTGGTACCTGTACCAAGACCGACATACCAACGGATTTGGACTTTATCTTGCGCTTGAACTGCACTTACTGCGAGTAAAACAAAGAGGCTGACAAGAGCCAAAACTCTAGTGTGTTTCATTTAGGTTACTCCTAACTAAAAAATATAATAAACCACATAAAAATAATTGTAACCGGTTTCAATACAGATTAATTTAGAATAAGAGGCGTATCTATGTATATATTTCAGATTCAAAATTAAGTCTGTAACCGATCAAAATAAATATATTTAACTATTTTCGATTCAATATCCTTTCTATCTATTCTTCATTTCTATTAGCCGCGCCACAACTGTCACGGATAATAAGCGTAGTAGGGAGAATTGTTTGATAGCCGGGTTGCGTTTTTGAATCAATCATATTAACGAGTGTCTCGAGCGCTATCTGCCCCATACGATCAATCGGTTGATGAATTGTTGTTAGTTTTGGATCAGCTTGTACAGCTGGCGGCAAATCATCATGACCAACAATCGCAATATCATCAGGAATGTGTAAATTGGCTTCACGAATGGCCCGAATCGCACCTAGTGCCATCGTATCAGAAGCAACAAAGACAGCATCTGGTTTCTCTTCGAGCAGGCTTTTCATAACTCTATAGCCACTCTCTAGCGAATAATCACCAAACTGGGCCAATCTCTCGTCATATTCAATGTCATGTTTCTTAAGGGCTTGACGATACCCCGCCAGACGATTGTCACCTGCAGAGTTCATAGCGGTTGCGATTGTTGCAATGCGTCTATTTCCCAATTCAATCAGATGATTAGTCGCTTGGTACCCACCACTGATATTATCGGCATCGACATTACTAATCCCAATGGAATCATTAGGTCTACCAATGTATACAAATGGCATTTTGTCACCAATTAACTTGGGGATAAACAAGTCCCCTTTTTGATCAGCTGTAATCATTAAACCATCCAGTAAACCGGCGTTAAGGATACCTCTTATGGTATCGCGCCCCTCTTCCTCAGATTGGAAGACGAACAAAGCTAATATCAAATTGTGTTTTTTAACACTTTGCGCAATGCCTTCGGTCAACGCTGGGAAGTATGGGTCGTTGAAGACAGTTTGAGCTCCACTGGGGATGACAAGACCGACGATATTGGAGCGATCAGAGGCGAGAGAACGCGCCACATGATTGGGTGTAAAACCTGTTTCATCAATAACTTTTTGCACCTGTTCACGTAGTTCAGGTCGAATGTTGGGATGTCCATTGAGTACCCGTGAGACAGTTGCTTTAGACACACCAGATAATTCTGCAATTCGTTTGATCGTAAGTTTATTACTCATAAAAAATCTTCTTTGAAACCGGTTTCATTAAAGGATAATTAATCAAATTCTGATTGTCAAGGCATTTGTACATTTTCTACAAAATAGAATTTCTATCGGACCAAGATCTTTGAGAGGTTGATTGTCTGCGACCCTAGATTTGACAGGGGGTAACAACAGCCAATCTGATTAACCTAAAATTCCACAAGTCATTAGATGTTGAATTATAGGTTGACAAAAGTGGCAATGCTATTTTTAAAAATATACAGTGATGATATTCATCAGGCTTATTTCGAGAGTATAGACGGTAACAAACAAGTTGAGATGTATTTTGTTCCAGATGTTACGTTAGACAATTTATCTATCTGGTTTGGCAATTACATCGTAGCAAGAGGCGATAACTTCACCTTTAGTAGCCAAGATTACCTGACTATTGAAGATCAACCTTTCGTTAGTTTCTCTTCGGTCATCGAATTTGATGATGTTGAGTGGGAAGCACAATACTTCGCAACTGTCAACACCTTCGCCAACACCCTATACATTGTAGGTGTGAGAGAACTAGTGGATCCAGCAGTTGCAAGTAGTTTAGAGGAAGATTTCCTCGGCATCCGCGACACACTTGAATTGCGTTTTGGCAGCTACAGTTTATTCAAATCCATAACAGCACATGATAATTACGCTGAATATCGATTAAATGCCCAGCTTATCGAACTTCACACGTGGTGTAAGCCGTTGCTCTTCTGGCCAAGCAAGCTCAAACCCAAGTGTATTCGTCAACATTTTCTGAAAATCTCCTAAGCGAGTTACATCATTACGTACTTGGCGCGGTTGAAGCCCCTTCTCTAAACAGTACGCGGCTAATGCCCCTGCTGCTTCACCAATGTTCCATTCAATCGGATGGAGGCGATAACAGCCATTGGTGATGTGTGTTACGCCGAGATTTTTGCAAGCAGGTAATAGATTCTCTACCCGTACCGGAATTAATGCGCCTAAAGGAATCTGGTGAGGCCAATTGGTGATATCCAGATAGTTATGGCGATAACTGGGGTGTAGATCAATGCGATAGCTTCCAATCCCTACACTATCATCAAACACCTCTGCACCTTTAAGATCACCCCGCGCTTCAACACCGACATGCTGTTCCAATACAGTGAACTCAGCTTGAATACGTCGACTTTCGCGAATATATGGATACTTTGCTAACCCATCAGTTGTTCCATAAATATCACCACGTAGGCGCAACCCTGGATAGCCAGTCCCTTTGTCATCATGACGAGGGGCTTCGGTCTGCATCCAATATAACATCGACAAACTTAAGTCACGCGCACCCTGCCAGTGTTTGGCTTTTTCCTCTTTGCTGACCCCAACCAATTGACCCAACCAATAGTCAATTTGCGGCCAATTGACAACGACAACATCACTTTTATGGAATCCATCAGGATAATATTTACGGTAGATAATCCGACGAAAATGCCAAAGATCATCGCCATGTACGTCATCAGTATCCCCTGTGAATATCGGACGAGTCACAGGTTCAAGGGTTTCAGGATCCGATGTTGTCCAACTCAGTAATTTAGCAGGCCAAAAATCGATCTCATAATCACGCCAAAAATCATAGGTATCAGGTTTATCAATCACATGATTTTCATCCGGCAAATAATCTAACACAAATGTCCAAGAATGTGATTGCTGATCAAGCGGATCCGCATCTAATAGAGCATTAGGTTCACCTGTTTGATCTTGACTCTCCGCCCCAATAACATGCTCAACATCCGCTAATTCTAATAAATCACCTAGTTCAGTCGCATCAAGGATATAGGGTGCTGTAATCACGGTGGTTTCGTCAGATTGTGTGGATTTTACTGTGACACTCATGATCTTATCGCCATCTGTTTCGGCTGATATAGGAACAGTATTGAGTATGATGTCTAAGCGTTGGCTGGCGATATAAGGCATTAACATTTCATGCAAAACAGCTAGCCCAATGCGAGGTTCATGACACAACGGACTGACATTACCCATGCCCGGATTGAAGTATGGGTTATCTTTGATTTCCTGTTTCATAGGATAGTTACGTCGATAGTAGTCCCGTACACGATTACGAAATTGACGATATGACGCCGTGCAACCCGTTTCCTGACGATCTATCCACGGGCTTTCATCAGGTGGGACACCCTGCGCTGTCAATTGTCCACCAATCCAGTCGGTTTCTTCAGTTAATATCACGCGTCGCCCCAAGCGTAATGCTGCTAACGCTGCTGCCACGCCTCCTGTGCTTGCCCCCACTACCAGAATATCCGTTGTCTTTTCTGTCATCGTACAATCCCATTTATCAAAATCTTGTTATCTATTTGACTATACTCAATTACACTTTACTGACCAACTACTTAACGTACAGTGATCCATGCGTATTCAGGCCACTCAAGACAGAAACCGAGTGTGTCTGTCAACATTTTTTGGAAATCGCGTAGGTGTTCTTCGGTATTGCGTACTTGTTTCGGTGTCAGGTCTTTTTCTAGACAATACGCAGCCAATGCACCTGCTGCTTCCCCAATATTCCATTCCACTGGATGTAAACGATAGCATCCATTTGTGATATGTGTCACACCCAGATTTTTACATGCCGGCAAAAGGTTCTCAACCCGTTCAGGAATTAATGCACCCAATGGAATTTGGAAGGGATAACTGCTGATGTCTACATAGGTGCGTAACCCTGTACTTGGGTGTAAATCAATACGGTATGAGCCAACTCCAACCGTATCATCAAAGATTTCTGAGCCAACCAAGCCCTCACGTTGCTCAACACCGACGTGTTGCTCTAGCACAGTAAATTCAGCTTTGATGCGACGTGCCTCACGAACATAAACATATTTTGCTAATCCATCAATTGTACCAACCACATCATGGCGCAAGCGGAGACCGGGATAGCCATTGCCCTTACCATCATGACGTGGGGCTTCGGTCTGCATCCAGTAAATGAACGAGTAACTCAATTGCCGTGATCCGCGCAATGCCTCCCGTTTTTCTTCTTCGGATACACCTAGCAGAGGTTTTAACCAGTAATCAATCTGGGGCCAATTTACTAGTGTGATGTCGCTACGGAATGCGCCTTCGGGATAGTGCCCTTTGTAGAGAATACGGCGGAAATGCCAGAAATCTGCGGGATTGCCATAGCGTCCACGTCCACGTTTCCAGTGTTGATGGAAAATACCACGATCACGCGTTTCGAGTGTCACGGGATCGACATCTTTCCAACCGAGTTGTTTGCCGGGCCAGAAATCTGCTTGATATTCTTTCCAGAAGTCATAATCTTCTGGCTTATCAATGGTATGATCTTCGCCTTCCAGATGATCAAGTGCGAACACCCACGACACCGCTTGTTGATCAAGTGGCTGTGGGTCACCTTCCACGGCATGTAATTCGCCAGTTTGATCTTGACTCTCTGCGCCGATGACATATTCAACATTTGCCAATTCAAGTAGGTCACCAAGCTCAGTTGCATCGAGGATATACGGTGCACGAAGAACGGTTTGATCGCCTGTCTGCGTATCTTCTACTGTGACTGATGTCACACGATCTCCATCAGTCTCGGCTGAAATTGGGATGTGATAGAGCAAAATATCTAACTGCTGACTAGAACGATAGCGCGCGAGCATCTCTTCAATGACTGCCAGACCAATACGCGGTTCGTGACACAAACGGCTCACGTTGCCATAACCGGGGTTGAAGTTCATGGTCATGCGAGCTTTGTCTGTCAGAGGATAATTGCGACGATAATAATCACGCACTCCATCTGACCATTTCATATAGGTCGCGGTCGCACCTGTCTGGTCAATCCAGTGGTGCTCGTCAGGTGGGACAGCTTGCGCTGTCAATTGACCACCAATCCAGTCTGTTTCTTCGGTCATAATCACATTTTTGCCGAGCCTCAACGCCGCCAATGCCGCACCGACTGCACCTGTCCCACCACCAATAATCAAAATATCTGTTTCGCGCTCTTTCATCATCAATCCTTTTTCAAATAAAATTGTTAGTAACCAACACCGTGTTCAGCACACCATGTTTCAATCGGATTTTCGCCACCAGCCATATTAAATTCCTGTGTGTCGTCAATGGGTTCGCCTACAAGAAAGCGTTGCATTGGTGACATTTTTTCTATGAGTTCAGCGGATTGTCGCCGATAGTCAGTTGGACGCATCCAGCCATAGGAGTAACCAAACATCACCGCTTTACGCGTTCGATCCGTCAGATTTGCCGCACCAGCATGCCACGTACGGTTTTCAAAGATAACACAATCTCCTGCATTAAGTAGCGGTTCAACTGCTGTTTCTGGGTCAACCTGTCCATCTGGGATGTCAATCGGTTCTTTAAGCTGATTACTACCTGCAGCCATCATGGTTGCACCAGTGTTCGGTTCACTGAGGTCAGTCAAATAGTAAGCAATCTTGAGCGAATGACGCGGAATTTCGGCATGACCTAAATCACGCATCGACACAAAATGGTCACGATGCCAACCCGGCATCCGACTCGTCTCTGGAGAGCCAGCCGGATCGGGGTGCCGATAGATCAAGTGAGTTGTCAGCAAGCTTAGATTAGGACTCAACAACTGCGTAACCAACGAGAAAGTCGTTGGATGTGTCATCAGTGGCAGAAATACATCATCCATCGCGACACAATTGCGGAATCCATCATATAAGCCACCGTTACTTTGTTGGCGATTTTCACGCTGGTCACTGACAATCAAACGATCCCCAGCTTCAATCAGTTGACTGATCGTCTCATTATCCAGCACATTACGGACAATCAGATACCCTTCTTCGTCAAATTGACGCTTCTGTTCTGGTGTTACATGTATAAAGTCCATCAGTCACTCTCCACTAGCCAGCAAATATATCTGCGAGTTGTTCGTCAGGCAGCCCATTGACCTGTGCATAAATCATATCCAATACTTCACCACGCGTTCCTTGCAAATCGTCTGTATTGTTGATGCCTGCCCATGCCGTCCAATTTTGGATATCCTCTGCGCTGGCTTGTGCATCCAGGTTGGCTTCGTAGCTATCGCCGAGGAAACCCCGCAACGCAAAAAATTGCAGTGCCTCATAGTGCTCATCACCGGGTTTTGCATCAGCGTAGTAACTTAAGACTGCGCCTGCATCCAACAATCGTCGTTGAACCTCTCGTATATTGACTTCTCCCACTGTTGTGCCATCATCTAGACTGACGCACACAGCCACACCCGCCGCTTGCCCCAATGCCATCCAGCACGGCTCCATGCGTAAGGTACTGAATCCGATGTGAGTTGCAGAAGCAGGTACAGGTGTCAACAAATTCTCCACTTCCAACGGCACCATCACACCGTAGGGAACACTATAGACCTTTGACGGATAACCAAAGAAACCATCAAGGTGCGGACGATTCGGTTCGCGCTTGAGCACAGCATGTGAATCTAAGGCATAGTGACTAGCAGTGATACTCGTGCTGTGTTCTTTTGAGCCACGTTTAGTCAGCGCGTCATGAGCGGTAAATAGATAGTCGCCTTTGATGCGTCGCCCTTCGCGGACATAGGCCTGACGTGGGAAATTGCCATTTTCTTGATATTCATCACTGGCAAGCCCCCAGCGATTGCATTTTTCACGGAAATCCTCTGGAAGGTCGGGGTCATTTTGGGCAAAATAGAATAAACCAAGAATATACTCACGTAGACGTTGGGCAAAGCGATCGCGCCAATCCCAACTCGCGGTGGGATAAGGCCAGTTTTCTTCGGGTAAGTCGGTCGATATAAAGGCGGCGTGTTGATTATTGGCATCGACTTTGTGATTGGGAAGTGTCACCATATTGGTGATGCGCCCAATTCCGTCGAATTCCATCGGGTCTGGTGGCCCAGCATTGTTGCCTGTGACAACATCCTCGACCAATGAAACATATTCCTCACGGTTATATGTGGGTGGTTTTTCGATTTTTGTTGTGTTGGATTTATCAGTCGTAAGTGTTAGACGATAGTTATACGATTGGATTGCATTGTCGCCCTGTCCAGTTGAATAATAGGGATCAGGTTCGGCACGCCAGCGTTTGTATAGTTTCCCTGCGCAGGGTTCGTTGTATTCATCTTTGCCCTCGCGTCCTAGCATATAGGGCGCACCTGCCGCCGCCGCAAGATCCCCTTCGTACGTCGCATCAATGAACACCTTCGCCGAATAGTATTCGGCATCGCCTGTCTCACGGTTGGTGATCTTAATCTGTGTGAGTGTCTTACCATCCGTGATAGCATTATCCGGTTCAGCATCAAATTGGCGCATGGTGAGGACAGTTAGATAGTCGCCTTGTTCGCCAATCATGTTATGGAGAATCTTCTCTGCAACTTGTGGCTCAAAGTGATACCCATCGGAACAATCTGCCACTTGTGGCGAGTCTGCACCATAAGTATCCACATAATGTTGTTTGACACGATCTGTAAATTCAGTAAATAAGCCTCGGGTTGCACCACGTGTACCGATGTCGGTTGCACCAAGTCCATTAGCTGGTAAACCGCCAATAAACGCCGATCTTTCGAGTATAATGGCTGTACGTTTTTCTCTCGCGATCGCGATTCCTGCCATAATGCCGCCGGGTGTACCACCCACAATCACAGCATCGTAGTGCTTAACATCATCAGATTGATTTGTAGTCATATAAAATCCTATTCATAAGTTCGATAAATCATTGTCGATTATTCTTTAAGTGTCAGATAGACAATCACGGTGATGGTCTGGTTATCGGGTAATGTGCCGGATACCCTCAGCCAACCTCCAAAATGACTGACCTTGCAAAAGGCGACTTCATCCGGCTGTTGTGGTAGGGTGCAGGTTGTACCTTCGTCCACCCAATGTATGCCATCTGGCGAAATTTGTACCTGTGCATTAATGGGGCGCTCGCCATTCATATCCAGTGCGCGGATGAAAAATATCGCCTCACTTGCCCATGCAACTTCATAAGGCTCTGTTGTAAATGCCCCTGACCACTGCACATTGCGTTCAACAACTGCGGTATAACTGCGTTTGAGTGCCATTACTAAAACTCCCCCGATAACAACACCGAATCAAGATAGAGAAAAGCGCGTTTATCGCGGTTGGTCTCAACCCAGAATGCTGTATTGAGCATACAGTTTAAGTTTGGCATCGCAGGGATCGCAATATATTGCAGGGAGTCACCAGCATACACACGATCATTACATTGGAAACTCAGGAATTTGCGTTCAGCTAAGTCCACATTGACCTTGAGATAATGCCAATTCATCTTGGTGGCGATTTCGTTATAAGCGAGGGTCTGGGGTGCAAAATCCACATCTTGCCAGCCTTCTGAGCCGAGATGGAAGTGCGAAACCGTTTCACCAGAATCCCCAATTTTATGGAATTGGCGTGTCTCGCCTTTGACCTGCCAGAGATGCACCATATCATCACCAACTGCATTGAGATAGCGCAGGTGGGGCATCCAGCGATATTCGGGATTAAATCCATCTTGAATATCGAATAACACACCAAATGCACGTACATCATCGAGCGACAAACGGAGTTCATTGGCTTCTGGCTTGACGGTGAAATAACATTCGAGTTGGATTTGTCCACGATGACGGAAGGTTTGACGTTTGATGCTGGTTGCGATTGACCCTGTTTTTGCCCGACTGGCAACTTTGAGAGCGTATGTACCCTCCATCGAGCCAGCCGTGCCTGTGTCCCACATGGTCAAGTTACTAAGCATTGGCGGACGCATATCAGCATATTCTGGCAACATCGAATCTAAACTATGTTCATAGTTGCCGATGAGTTCCGACCAACCATGAATACCTTCGTCAAAATCATCATAAAAAATAATACGATCAAGCGGATCAAACCGACTCAACCTCGGGTCAAGATTGTGCATATAACAAATCCTATTTTAAATAAGTATAGCATTCGTTAAACCCAGTAATATCAACGGATCCAACGAATTTCTTGACAGATTAAAACATTAGTTGTAAATTAATTACACGCGCCACCTAACGCGCGTTAATTAAATTAAGTATATCTAATTTTGTTTGAAAAGCAACAAGTTAAGAGAGTTTTCGATGAAGCGCCCAACCCAAAAAGATGTTGCTGAACTCGCAGGTGTATCACGTGGCACAGTGTCGATGGTACTCAACGGAAGTACAAACGGACGTGTGCCAATTAGTGAAGAAACTCGTCGTCGTGTATTAGAAGCAGCAGCAAAAATTGGCTATGCACCTAACCCCGTCGCACAAATGCTGGCGAAAGGTCAAAATCACATCGTAGGTGTTTTTGTATACGCCGATGTGTTCCCATATGCGCAGTCAGATTATTACTTCCCGTACCTCAGTGGCATACAACAATCTGCCATTCGGCAAAATTATAACGTTTTACTGTTCACGCAAAATCATCACCAAGATGCCTTGCCACAGGTTTACGAGAATTCTATGAATACCTTACGGCTAGCAGATGGCTGTATTTTTATGGGTCAAAAAACCGACCGTGAGGAATTGGCGCGGCTTCACTCCGAAAATTATCCATTTGTATACGTAGGTCGTCGCGAAATACCAAATCACGAGATCAATTATGTCATCAATGATTATGCTGCTGGAACAGCAGAAGTTGCCCAGCACTTAATTGATTTAGGACATCGCAAATTAGGTTT
Source organism: Anaerolineales bacterium UBA6055 (assembly GCA_002428985.1). Classification (GTDB taxonomy): domain Bacteria; phylum Chloroflexota; class Anaerolineae; order Aggregatilineales; family Phototrophicaceae; genus UBA6055. The sequence continues at coordinate 313,382 of DIYL01000002.1, forward strand.
TGTCGCCAATCTTATAAATTTTGAGCCTGAATACGACAAGATACGAGGATGCCATACGGTGGTTGATAACTACCCTGAAGCGTCTGTAACCACCTTTTCGTTTGGCAAGCAACAACATGCCGATCTTGTCGAACAAGTTCAGCAAAAGCACATTACAGCCGTTTTATGTACAGATGACAGTAGCTTCATCACGACATTGAAGCTATTTGAACAAGCCAATATCCGTATACCAGAAGATGTTTCCATCGTCTGCTTAACCACAGCTGAGTATGACCAATCACTTGGGCTACAACCAACCCATCTCTATCTTAATCGTCCTGGGATTGGTGAGAAAGCTGTAGAAGTGCTAATCAAGCTTATTGACGGAGAATTAGAATCACCCCAACAAATCATGATGCCAACTGTTTTTGTTGCTGGTGAAACAACCGGACCCTGTCCGACTTAACTATGGGTAATATCGGCTCTTTGTAGCCGTTTTATTAAAAAATTCTTTAATTAGGAGAAAGACATATGAAGTTTTCACTTTTTGTTCGTCTTGCAATCGTTTTTGGTGTTCTACTCTCTATCGGGCTTGTGCCATCTGTCGCACAAGGAGAATGTGAAGGCGATGTCATCACTCTCGAGTTCATGAACTGGTGGGGTGCCGCCCGTGAAGCATTAATGGATGATGTTATTGCACAGTTCGAAGCAGAAAACCCTTGTATTGATGTTGTCAACCAAGTCCAACCTTGGGACAACCGTGCAGAATTACTCGCAACAGCAGCCGCTAGCAGTAACCCACCGGGTATTATCATGACCACCCGCCCAGAAACTTACCAATTCGCCATCCAGGGATTGATTAGCCCAATCACAGAATATGTCGATGCTGCAGCAGTCGATTTGAGTGTCTTCTATGATGGCGAAATCGGTATCCAATATTGGAACGGTGAACTTTATGGTCTGCCAATGCCAACCGCAGGTGGTTTGACCAGTATGTGGATATACAACAAGCAGATGATGCGTGATGCGGGTCTTGATCCAGAATCACCACCAACCACATGGCAAGAGCTGGAAGAAGTTGCTCGTGCCGTTACTGTATCTGATGCAATTGCAATTGACTTGATGGTTGCACCTGTTGCCGAAGGTGACAATCTAGATGAATCATTCGTTTCATGGTTGTATACAAACAATGGTCAATATGTCTCTGACGACGGACGCACTCTCATGTTCAATAGTACAGAAGGTCTCGAAACACTCGAATGGATGTTGAGCTTCGTCAACGACATCAACGGCGGTATCGAAAACATCACCGACTTTGATCAAGATGCATCCTTCCCAGAAGGCGATCACCCATTCTACGACAGCACAATGCTGACATTCCCGGGTAACACCTCGATGTTTGGACACTTCGAAACCAACGCACCAGAGGTATATGGTGACGCCGATGCTTGGGGTGTGATGCTCCGTCCATACAATGGTGAAAATCCTGATGCAACCCACGCTGGCGTAACAGGTTATGGTTTTAGTGGTGGTTGGGCATACACAATCCCAACAGTCCATCCTCAAGAAATCAAAGATGCAGCCTATCTATTTGCTGAATATCTTGGCACAAACGAAAATGGTGGTTGCTCCTTCCTATTTGCACAAAGCCGTCCATCACCAATCCGTGAATGTAACGAAAACGAAGCTTACTTCGATGCAAACCCACACTGGGGCACTGTACTTGAAGCATTAGCAACCGATGTACCTGTTGCGATTACACCTGTACAAGGTCAAATCGCAGAAATTCTTAACAACAAGATCGAAGAAGCATTCTTCGGTGTAAAGACCGCAGAAGAAGCCTTGAATGAGGCTCAGGCAGAAGGTCAAGCACTCCTCGACGAATTCTGGAGTGATTTTGATGCAGCCCAGTAGTCAGGCTTCCACAGCACTGAATACAGCAGGAGGTCGAGTCCCATTGCGGGCTCGGCTTTCTGAATTCTGGTTCAAAAATCGTGGATTGATCGGTTTATTGTTCATAGCGCCGTGGTTTTTGGGGTTCATCATCTTTGACGCAATGCCGTTCATTTACAATCTGTACCTAAGTTTTACAGACTATCAAATTGGTACAGTCGGTACACCACCGTGGATTGGACTAGACAATTATGTAGAGATCTTCACCGAGGATGACTTATTCTCCAAAAGTCTCGGCAACACTCTCTACTACCTAGCATTCAGTGTTCCATTACGATTACTGTTGGCATTTGTCATTGCATTGATTCTAAATCTACGTGTCCGTGGCATGTCGATCTATCGAACATTATTCTATGTCCCATCCGTTGTCCCACTTGTTGCTGCGACTGTTATCTTTGCTGGCTTGCTTAACACACGCTTTGGTCTGTTCAATCAAGTGTTCATTCTAGTCGGATTAGACCCTGTACGCTGGCTATCATCGCCGGAATGGATTAAACCCTCTCTGATTATCCTCAGTCTGTGGGGATTTGGCGCACAGATGATCATCTTTCTGGCAGGTTTACAAAGTATACCCAAAGACTTATACGAAGCAGTTTCCATTGACGGCGGGAATGCATGGCATCGGATGCGCAATGTGACAATCCCACTGATGACACCAACTATATTCTTTAACTTACTCATCGGGGTCATCAATGCGTTTCAGGTATTTGCACAGGTATTTATTATGGTGGATTCCGACGGTGGGCCACTGCAATCGGGCTTGCTTTACATGTTGCATGTCTACAATAAAGCCTTCCGAGATTTTGAGTTTGGTTATTCGGCGGCTTTATCCGTCATTTTGTTTACGATCATCTTCGTACTCACCGTCATTTTGGTATACACCTCAAACCGCTGGGTCTTTTATGGTGATAATGACGATGACAATTAACAAAAATATGATTTATTAAAGAGAACGACATGATTGAGAACCCAACAACAAAAATACTGAAAAATACATTCTTCTATATTGTGTTGACACTTGGTGCTATGGTGATGATGGTACCGTTACTTTGGACAGTCTCGACATCGCTCAAAAGTGCCGATAAAGTGTCAATACGCCAACTAGAGCTCATTCCAGATCCGATACGCTTCGAGAATTATGTCGAAATTTTTAGTGTACAACCGGTTGTCAAATATACGGTCAACACCCTTATTATTGTCGCGTCGTCAATCTTTGGGGCACTAATTCCCTGTGCACTTGCAGGATATGCTTTCGCACGTATCCAATTTCCGGGTAGGAATATCTTATTTGCATTACTATTAGCCACAATGATGTTACCGTATGTAGTGAGGATTATCCCTCTATTTCTCTTCTTTGATGAGATCGGTTGGACACGCACATTCGGTCCTTTGATTTTGCCACGTATTTTAGGGCATAACGCGTTTTATATTTTCCTGTATCGACAGTTTTTCCGTGGCATCCCCAATGATATTTATGACTCTGCACGGATTGATGGTTGTAGTGAGTTTGGGGTGTGGTGGCGGATATTCATGCCAATGTCGGTACCTGTTGTTGCAGCAGTCTCCATTTTTGCATTTGAATTTGCATGGAATGATTTCCTAAATCCATTGATTTATCTTGGCTCAAATCAGGAGCTATGGACACTCTCACTGGGTTTAAACGCGCTCCAAGGCTTTGAAGGCGCAGATAGTAGTCTAAATATGGTGATGACCTTCTCGATGATTATGATTATGCCCATGTTGGTTGTCTTCTATTTTGGACAAAAATACCTAATTTCAGGTGTGACAGCTAGCGGTAGCATCAAAGGATAATACGGTCGTGAATGTTGATAAACCAAATATTATCTACATTGTGCTCGATCAATTGCGTGGTGATTGTCTGGGGATTGCCGATAGTGCTCATCCTGTAATGACACCACATATTGACCAGATCGCTTATGAAGGCATCTGGTGTGAACGTGCCTATGCCGATTGCCCGCTGTGTATGCCCCAGCGCGCAACCATGTTGACCGGATATACAGGTAGTCAACATGGTCTGGTTACAAATAATATGGCAGGCCCCCGTACACCAATTGAGCCAGAAAAAAGCCTGCCCTATCGCCTCACACGAGAAGCAGGGTATCAAACCAAAGCCATCGGTAAAATGCACTTCTATCCAGAACGCGCCCGGTTTGGTTTCGAGCACATCACGTTGCATCCCAATGATTATGTTAATTTCCTTGAAGATAACGGTTATGGTGGATTTTATCGCGGGCATGGTCTGGGCGGGAATGAGGTCTATCCAGCAATCAGCGCAGTGCCTGAACGCTATACTCACACCCATTGGATTGTAGATGAGGGCATTAAGTTCTTGTCGCAACGTGATCCGGATAATCCGTTTATGCTTTGGATGATATTTGAAGCACCACACAGTCCCTTCGATCCGCCTGAACCATACGATAAACTTTATGATGATTTCGACATTCCAGATGCTGTCTTTGGAGAATGGGTCAATACAGAGGACGATCCGATTACATTACAAGGTGATCGCATTCGTACCAAAGCAGACCGCATTAGCGCACAAATTCTTCGAAAAACCCGTCAATACTACTATGCACAAGTCACTCACATCGACTATCAGCTAGGGCGTTTATTTGGTGAACTACGGAGCAAGGGACTGTATGATAATACCATCATTGTCATTACATCCGATCATGGTGAACACCTCGGCGATCATAACCTATATGCAAAATATACATTCTTAGAATCATCAGCTCGTATACCCATTATTTTAAAGTTGCCAGCGTCGCAAGGGATTTTCAACCAACGTGAGACACGTCCAACGTTGACGGCGGACATTGTCCCAACACTTTTGGAGCAAGCCGGATTGACACCACATGATGATATGGATGGTATTTCCATACTAAGCTTACCCAATGACCGCATCATATTTGGAGAAACAGTCGCATCAGCATTCGCGACCGATGGTACATACAAGTATATCTATTATCCTGCAGGTGGTATCGAACATCTTTTTGATGTATCAACTGATATAGATGATGTAAATAACCTTTCCCAAAATCCAGATTATCAAGAGCATGTAACACGATTAAAAATAGCGTTGATTGATTACTTACAAAACAACAATCGTCCCTTTGTCGAAGACAACAAGCTTGTCATACATGATGCGTCACTTGATATGAATAAACTAAGGGCGACTAATACAGCAGCTTGGCGCGGTCCACTGCGCTATGGACAAGGTTATGGCTAAAGCAAGCGACTCAAATATATAGAGGTTCATTGCTAGTCTCAAGAAATTAGCAGAGCCTTCTATATTTGCCTATCATAACCAATGCACTACCCACATTCACTTTTCCGGATTCGCTCACATCAGCATATACCGGAATGAACTAACACATAGTTTTGTAGATATTTCCTCTTCTATTTGCCTTTTCTAAGCAATGGAATACTGGAATACCCCCTTAAATACCCCCAATGGGTTATTACACGGCATCAACTTTGACCTATGCTTGAGACAAATACTCAGAATTTTCGTTGTATACCTTATGATTTCTGATAAAGGTGTGAAAGCTGATGCTAAGAAAAATTTTACTCTTTTTACAAAACAAAACCAGTTGGTCAGCAATCCTTGGATCTCTAGTAGCTGCGAGTCTGCTCATGTTCATTATGAATGGCACTGATCTACCGTTTAGCAATCCAACTATTGAGGATCATTCTGGAGGCGTGCCTATCCTAGACATGCGACTATCTTATACACCCGAAGAAGCCTATCACCTATTTTCAGCTCTGGGGGCTACCGGGCGTCAGGCTTATCGAACCCTTCACCTTGTGCCAGATACACTATTCCCCATCGCCTATGCGCTAGCATTTGCATTTACCAGCGCATGGTTTTTGGTTCGTCTACTACCCCTAGACAACCCCTTGCAATGGCTTAGTCTGACGCCACTGATCTCAGGTCTAGCTGACGTCCTTGAAAACCTTAGTTTGGTCTTTGCTAGCTTGATGTATCCCAACCAGATCGATTGGTTGATACAGCTTGCCTCTGTGCTAACCAAGATCAAATTTGGATTAATGCCTGTCGGCGTAATTGCCCTGAGTATTTTGATGGTGATGTGGCTCATCCGGAAAAGACCGAAAAGTAACGTTCTAAAGATGGGCTAAATCAAAACTGAAACCTAGCTGGCCGGCTCACTTCTTCGACACTTGATCATCTAAAGTAGTTGATGCAGTCACCACGTTTGACATGAAGCAAAGCTCGATCTTGCTCTTGCCTCATGTCATTGCGTTGATCTAGTTATTATGTGTCGAGTAGCCATTGCATTGCGTGTTGCTTGATTTGTATCATTGTTTGTGTATCCACTGTTTCTTCAGCATATGCGATGGACACACTAAGTTTATCGGCACAGGTGACTGCGCCTACAACACAATTGACACTGGCTAATGGGAAACCACCACCGGGTTTCATCATGAGGCGATCTAACTCCAATGAGCCGTAGTGCTTCGCAAAGTTTAGTCTGCCAAGATTAGTGATTGCTGTACCGATAAACACTTTTTCAGGATTCTCTATCCCCTCCCGCTTTAGAATCGATGAAACAACATCGTTCCGTTGGCTGAATGTATTCAGTTTATGGTAGCTCGCACTTTGGGATTGCACCAAACTACCCAACTTTTTGAAGTTCATCGCTTCGAGAAGTGCAGGGTCGAGATAACTCCATGTGAGCGGGTCTTTAAACAAGTTCTTATTGGTGAAGCTCGGTTTTATCTTTTGATGCAGTTTACGAGCGTTCTCCCAAAATCCAGTGCTGACATCGTAGTTCGCGTCGAGCGTAATAGCTCCAGCAAAGAATCCTATGCCCTCACCAACAGGTTGCCGCAAACGATTTCTTAAACTAGCGGCAATTACGACGCTAAGATGGTAGGTCAGTGCATCTTTAAAGGCAGTTTGGGCACCAACAAACGCGGTTGTCAGCGCACTATTGACCGTTACACCTTCCTTACGACAACGCGCCACCAACGCAGATGTTTGTGGTTCGGATAGCTCAACCAATGCAACTTGATGATGAAACGTTGCCCAGTAAGCCTCATTAAGAGCCTCATAATCCTGTTGGTCAAAGTGTGCGGCTTCTTTGCGCCATTTCTTATTGATGCGATTAATGAAGAACTTGACAATGCTATTGGCAGAGACACCTTCAGGCATAGAATCCAACCCAACTGGTGTTAGGTCAGGCAGTATCTCCAATTTTCGAGATGGGTCTCCCAAATGCACCATGACATCACGCATCAAATACGCAAGAGAGAGTCCATCACAGATAATGTGATGACACATAATGATTAACTCAGAAACGTCCTCAGATCGCACCAGAATAAAGCGAATAGGTGGACGATTCTCGAAGTCAAATGGTACCCGATACCACGCTTCAACCACATCGCTCCATTGATTATGCTCCGTGCGGGGGACGACTTCAATTGGAACGTCCTGCGTGCCGTCGGTTGTCAACCATGCAACATGATTCGTATCCTTGATAATGCACGCCTTAAGATGTAAATGGCGTTGCTGGACTTTGGTGACAGCATCTCTCAACATATTTTCAGTCAGATGCCCGTTTATTCGTGCGACCATGGTGACAATTGCATGAGGAGAGCTACCAAAAAGTTGTTCGACAGGTGTAATTTCTCTCATATATGGCTTAGCTGTGATTTGCTCTAGCATTAATTTTGCTCTTTCTCTATATCGCAACATCTACATAACAAAATTGACTGATATCAGGGGGATTCCAAGCGCATATAACCGGCGCAAGAAACCGATCAAAGCCGCTTGATCAACAGTGCAGATAAATGTCGTGGTTAGGTGCTTGTCTTCGGCATCATCCACAATCATCTTCATTCCCTCGATCCAGTCCTCAGGGCAAATATCTAGGCAACCCGATACTTTGATCTCAAAGGTTACCGGTTGTTGCAGATTAGGCATAAGTTGATGTATTGTCATTAGCTTTACCTTCTTTACCCACAGTTTTTTCATAAAATATGAAAGTCCGTTCAGAGGTAATCAACCTCTTATTCACTGAGATTCGCAAGCAATTTCGTTCTGGTAAGACCTTTCCAGATTAACGGATAGTCTCCCACAATAGCCATTTATCATGTGCGATGAATTGTTCTGCAAGCTTTGCGTCTTACGATGGTTTAGATACATACACGATATAGCCGACAGCAATCAGTGCAAATCCAGCTAGTTCGTATATGCCCAACGACGACCATTCCACCCTGCCAACAATCAACTCCAAAGCAAGGCTGATGAAGGGAAAAGCCAACAATGTGAGCGAGATGGTGGTCATATTAGAAGCTTGGACACCAAAGAAGAAAAGAGCCTGCGCCACAAACATCACCATAATTGAACCTAACGCCATGATGATGTACTGTCCTATTGAAATCTCTGACAATTGTTGCTGACCCGAAATGACTACATAACCAGCAACAACAATAGCAATGAGGCTCGCAGATAGTATCATCAGACTAGTCCGAAACCATTCACTTCTAATAGATGGCACATTCACAAGTATCAAATAACCGATAGCAGACATGCATTGCATCAAAAGCCCAAGTAATATTCCCTTAAACATGATTTATCTTCCTTTTAGTGTTGATTTCATATCCTTCTTATTCCCGTCAGGTGGTGGCAATCAAATCTCAATTTGGCACAAGCAAGACTTTCCCACCAGTCATATGGTTCTGATAATCCTCAACTGCTTGCCGAGCATCCTCGAATGGATACCGTTCACGGATTTCAGTTTTGAGATCAGTACCTAAGAGCTTTTGGGCACGCCGCCACAGTAGAAGAATTTGTAGCAAATTCTTTTTTTCTATCCAAGGAACTAACCAGAAGCCATCAATAGCCTTGCTTTGAAAGATAATCTGGTCGAGACTGGCTTGGGGCGCTTGCTCAGAAAGACCACCGTAAACTGTCACTTTACTATGAGGAGGTAGCGCCTCCAGTAGTTGTGCCGTTAATGACCCTGCAACCGCATCTAAGGCTAAGTGAACTTGATTCTGATGGCAGATATCATGAAGCCTCTGGCAGAAATCTGAATCACTACTGTTTAAGACAATCGCCGAACCGCGTTGCTTCAACATTTCTACCTGAGCATCTCGCCGAACAATGCGAATCACCTTAATCCCCGCACTTTGGCAGGAACGTGCAATCATCTGTCCCACGGAACTAGCGGCAGCAGTTAGTACAATAGCTTTGTGTCCACCCTGTTTGATGATCTGTAAAAAGGCAGAAGCCGTCAGCGGATTAATGATCGACATTGCACCTTGTTCAAGGCTCACTCCTTTGTTCAAAGGGAACACGCCCCCTTTTGTAGTGGTCACCACATATTCTGCCCAAACACCCGTATCTCCCTGACTCAAACAGGCTACCTGCTTGCCAAGGAAATAACGCCCCATCAGACCCGGACCAACAGCAACGACCGTACCCGATGCTTCTCCACCAGGAATAAGCGGGGGCAGGTTTTTGTAACCATAGTGACCAGTCAAAACAGCTAAATCTGATGGATTGATAGGCGAGGCAGCAATCTTGACCAAGACTTCATCTTTTCCTGGCTTAGGCACTGGACGCTGTTCCACTCGAAGCGCCTCCGCCCCAGAATATGAGTCCAAAACTACCACTGTCATCTGTTCAGGAATGCCTTGCTGTGTCATATTTTCTCCTTACAAAGCAACTACTAGAGGGTGGATCTTGCTGGTTCAAGAAATCTATGGTTGCTCTTAATTGACTATTTAGCTTTAGCATATTTATTTAAGTTAGGTCGTGTCATACCCCGAACGTGTTATTCGGTGGATTAATCAAATGTTTGTGACATGTTATTTGTGGTTATTTATCTGCGTTTGCAACCAACATCCTTTGATAATATATACAGAATTCCGTTTGCACCTATCACTATAGACTTCACAACAGGACTTTAGCTCATGAATACGCGCACTTTCGACATGCCACGTATATGAGTGATCTTAGCCTCTAGAACACCAAAAGAAGCTAAGAGATAATTCTATATCATCACCCTTATTGAGTTTTGATTGCATAACTCTAAAAGTAAGCGTTTCCTATTGATCATAAGGCATACAGCCACCAAAACAGATTCTCAACTGCCCATAGTATCCCCCAATGTATAACTAATCCATCAAATAACACGTTTGAGGTATGACACGACTTACCTACACTCCCTATACTTGAAATATAGAACAAGAAAGCAATGAAACAGAACCGTACAGTAGCAAACATGTGGTTCAAACATTAATTGGCAATACAAAATTAGGGAGATCAGATATGTATTCAAATTATGAACAAGACCAATACGAGATGGAAGAAAAAGAAAAGCGAGATGAATTTATTGATCGTACATCGTGGCAGATCTCTGGAGCAGTTACACTCATTTTATTAGGTGCATTTTTCTTACTTGGGCAAAACAGTGTTCTCCACCTAGCTGACAACTGGTGGGCGATGTTCATTGCGTTACCAGCAGCCGTTATGCTCTACAACGCCTACCTTGCTTATAATCGAAATGGCACGGTTACATCAGAAGTCCGCAAGAATGTCACCGGAGGTTCAATAGTCGCAGTTGTCGCTTTTATCGCGGCTACGAACCAATGGGCTAACCTATGGCCACTATTCCTGATTGTCCCAGGTATCTTAATGTTATTGGGCTTCATCCGAGAGGAACGATCAAAACATTAGAGTGAATATAAACAGAGCGCATATTCATCATTTGAACATGCGCTCACGAATATAAGTATGTAATCGGTGCTACAGAGTGCCTCCCTATTCATCTCTGTATTCCAGACTTACTAGACACTCCAATGGATAACCATCTGGATGGTGCTCTCGCGCTTAGACATCTAATCCTCAGTTTCAGAAATATGATGAGCGATAGTCTCCGTGTTATCAATAGTTGCCTCAATAAGTCGATCATCGATATAGCGCTTTCGGGTTGTAAACGAGCTCCAGCTAACAGAGACAGCATATGTAAACCAAAGGATTAGTGTCATACTACGAAAGGGTTATTCAGCAGAGTATTGAGAAAGTGGATGTGGCACTCAAGTAGAGCGCTCATCAGTAGATTATATCGTCAATCAATCAGATGATAGTATTCCAAGCCCTCGCGCGCGTGCAACAGCTTGGAGACGATTGTGCACATACAGCTTTTCATAAATATTGCGCGTATGCACTTTGATGGTATGTGGAGATAAAAAGAGTCGGGTAGCAATATCCGGATTCGTTAACCCTTCGGAGATGAGTTGTAACACCTCAAGTTCGCGCTCACTCAACGATTCAATCATAGGGATGTCATCGTCTTCGGTCTCCGATGAAATCGTCGATATGGGTTCAGTATCGGGAAATGCCTGTAGTAACCACTGGACATAATGGGGAACAATCTGACGTTCGACAGCCTTGTATAGCAATTGTCCCATTGCTGAGCCTTCATCTACAAAGATACGAATAAAACCACAATCTTCTGCTAGGCTAAGTGCATACTCTAGCGTACTCATTGCCTTATCTATATCGCCTTGTGACTGATAGCTGAGTGATTTCAAAAGTTGGATCTCGATGATTCTTGTTTTTCGACCACCATCTCTTGCATCTACTAATAATCGCTCAAGTAGCTTGATTGCCTCATCTGAGTTCTGTTGGGCAAGTAGGATACGAGCATAGGCAATATACTCAAGTTCATGACTGAGATCAGGTTGGGTATTGGCATCCGACACATATTGTTCCAACCAACGTTCTGCTTGTGCCAGCCTATGCTGAGCTAACCATATGCGTATCTGCCATGTTTTCACCTGTTTTGAAATCCATGAAGGCACATCTGATTCATGATCTAGTTTCTCTAAACGACCGATCACATCTTCGACTTGATCAAGCTCACCTCTCGAGAAGTAAACTCTTGCCATACACATGTATCCCCAGCCGAGGGTTAAGACCTCGCCACTACGCTCCATCAGCACCACACCACGTTGGATCTTATCCAGTGCTTGATCCAGATCATCCAGTTCGGCTAATACTTCCCCCCATACTGCAAAGAAACATCCCACAGTTGCTGTGTGCGACATCCCACTTGCTTGAGCAAGTTCAATTTGCTCTTTGCAAATATCAATGGTTTGCTGTAGTCGTCCTAGATGTCTTGATGTTACCGCTAACTTCAAATTTGCGATCATTACTATATAGGTTGCACCGGTAGTCTTACAGACCTCAACAGCCTCCATCCGAGCCGGAAATGTTGATATGAAATCACCTGTCAGGCTAAGTGCATCACCCAATGCAACAATTGCGGTACTACGCCAGATTGATAGTTCTTCAGGTAAAAGTTCAAGCGCCTCATTCGCAAATTGAACAATCGCTGATACATCATGGCGGAAAAATGCTAGGTAGGCTTTTGTAACTGCGATCTTGCCACGTATTATCTGTTCTGTCTCAAATAATTCAGGCTGGTCAGAGGCAGTATTCTGACTGGTGTTGCTATCAAGTGTTTGTTCAGCTTGTTGCAATCGCTGCTCAGCTACATCCATTTGACCATTAGCAATTAAGCTCCATGCATCAAAGACACAGAGATGCGGTTTCATGACAATTAACTCTTCCGGGATGACATTTAGCCATCGTCGTAATTGAGCATGCTCATCACGCCCCCATACATCCTCAGCGCTATTTGCAATCAAACGTACTGCTTGTTTGAAGTCATACGCTTGCATAGCATGTTCTATTGATTTTTCAACCCAACCGTTCTGTTCATACCATTCACTCGCACGAAGATGCAATGCCGGAATCTCTGCGGATCGTTGCTGTTTTAGACGTTGGAGCAACAAATCAGCAAACAAGTGATGATAACGATACCACTCTCTGTCTTGATCCAAAGCAATGATGAACAAATTGGCTCTTTCAAGCGTTTCCAGCATTGTTTTGCTGTTGGTTTGGAGTGTCACGGCATCACATAACGATCCAGATAGTCGCTTGAGAATCGCTGTTTGCATCAAAAACGTGTGCACATCTTCTGGCAGATGCTCTAACACTTCTTCAATCAGATAGTCTAACACGAAGCGATGACTACCAGAAAACGACTGGATGAGGCTAGAGACGTTTTCTCGACCTTGTAGTAACAGTGTCCTCTGTAAAGCTAAAGCTGCTAACTGTAGACCGACAATCCACCCTTCAGTACGTGTTTCTAGAGCGACGATATCGTCAGTAGAAAGATCTAGCTTCATCGCCTGATTCAGAAATTCAGTCGCCTCCGAAGTGCTAAACCGTAGATCTATAGCGCGAAGTTCGTTCAAATGCCCGCGAGCACGTAGGCGTGCCAGTGGTAGTCCGGGATCATCTCGCGTTGCAATGATAAGGTGCATTTGTGATGGCAGATGCTCAATCAAGTACGTTAGAGCGCTATCGATTCCTGTAGTATGAATGACATGGTAGTCGTCTAATATGAGTATGATTCTGTCGGATAAAGAAGCAATTTCATTAATCAAGGTAATAAGAATATCTTCAACTGGTATAGGCTGTGGTGTTTGTAACATATCCAACGCACTATTTCCAACATTCCCATACTTGCTATCTGCTCGCCTTAATGCGACGATCAAATAGATTAAGAAACGCGATAAGTCATTATCACTCTCATCCAATGCAAGCCATGCAACATGATAGATGGTATCCGGATCAACCTGATGTCCATTTTGCTTCAAGCTCGCAATCCACTCGCTGACCAATGAACTTTTCCCAAAACCTGCTGGGGCAGATATTAGAGTTAATTTGCGATGTTGGATCAGGTCTAACTGTTTGGTCAGACGACCGCGCGGAATATGTTCGGGTCTAATAGACGGGACATGAAATTTGGTAGTCAGTAAGTGTTCCATTGCAACTACAACTCAAATATTTGACAGAATCAATCAGGGTGAGTGCAAATGCCACAATGCTCTAACAACACGAATGTGACTGAGTGTTAGGCTGATTTTGCCTCATTATAATCCTTTTTGAATCTTCTCATAAGGAATTATGTCAGTTGAAATACGCGGAATGTCATCTTGGCCTTCTCTCCCAATCGACTTGCAAGGTCGCTTGGCGAGCACATCCTAATAATTTACAGTGGAATATTTATCCTGTTGGGCACACAGTTACTCATCAGGATGACTAGTGCTTATCTTTTGATCGCATAAAACGATATAAGAGCCTGTGAAGGTTGTGAAACCTATGAAATTCACATAGATTGAACTTACACTTTGGAATTTGGCTAACAACATCGATATTCAATGATGCTGAAAGCCCAAACTGTACTTTGATGAGATTAAAGATAGATAATCCACAGTATATGATCGTACTATGTGATCAGAGATTGTATTCAAATCTAAGTCTTATATCTTCAACCGAAGGAGATAAAATCTACACAATGCACGAACATAGACTTCAAATGATTCGATGAGTTAGATCGAAACGGTAATGCCAATATCTTCCAACCATTTTTGGTATTCAATTAGGGGCAAGTCAGCTGGACGCAGAGGTAGCTCTGTTTTCGTCCAAAATGGTGGCAAGAGCCAGGGTCGCTGACCCTCTACGATAATTCGATCTTGCTCACGAAGTGTATCTTGCAAGTCCTCAAACTCGTCGTTCCACGCAGGTTGGTCGAAATCGTAGTTGCGTGAAGATCCCCAAAAAGTAAGCGTCTTGTTGTAGCGCACAGGACACACAACTTGCCAAATAAGGGTTGTTTGGTTTGACCCTTCTGCGGATATGTTGAAGTGAATGGCATTGGGAATACCAACTGTTGTGCGTATGTGGACATGACGCATTTCGTCTGCTTCATCTTGTTCAGCAATCGTAGCGTTGTTGGGTTGCATCATGTCTATGTCGACTACCAATGATGCACCATTGCGAGTTACTTGGTGATCAGGTGGCTCCGGATGTTCGCGACTGCCTACTAGACCCTCGTGCACCCACGGTCCGTGTGTATCATCAAGCGCCGCCATAATCACTCTAGGTGCAGAAGCCTGCCACGCTGGATAAGTGCGTAACGGACCAGACATAAACTCCGGACTTTCAACGTCAGGCAGTTCAGGTATGTCATGTGCAGATTCGTTGTCCAAACACACCCACAACAACCCATATCGTTCTTGAACTGTATAGCTGTTTACAAATGCATTGGTAGGAATTTCACGATCAGATCCAAGCTGGGGTATATCCACACATTGACCATTTTTTGCATAAGTCCACCCGTGGTAAGGACACATAATACACTGACCATGTCCATCAATATTGCGAATCTCGCCAGCTGACAGCTGTGCTTGAAAATGCCGACAAACATCATCTAATGCAACCCAGTCACCGTTTAGGCAAGCAACTACAAGTGGTGTTTCTAGTAGTTCAACAGCGATGAGTGATTGTTTTTTTGCATCCTCAATACGTGCAATTGGATGCCAGAACGGTCGCATTCCCGCATAATATGATTCAATTGCCTCTGCAGATGGTTTGAATTCGTGTACCATAGCACATTCTCTCTATCACTTAAGTAGCTTTGCGCAAACGCGGGTCAATTACATGATACAATACATCAACCAGCAGATTCATGAGCACATAGGCTAATGCCACGAAGATAATACCTCCCTGAACGACAGAATAATCACGTTCAAGGATACCGTCCAATAGCCACATACCCATACCGGGATATGAAAACACCCGTTCAGTAATTACAGCACCACCAAGCAATGCTCCAAATTGAAGACCTTGCAAAGTGATAATCGGCAACATCGCATTGCGCATAGCATGTTTCCAGATAACGGACCGTTGATATAGTCCTTTTGCTCTTGCTGTTCTTATGTAATCTGACCGAATAACTTCCAACATTGCCGAACGAGTCAATCGCGCGACAAAACCGGCTGATGTTAAGCCGATGGTGATTGCCGGTAAAGCTAAATGTCGCAAATAGCTCCCCAGAGCTTCCCAGTTACCAGTTATTATATGGTCAATAAGCATGAAATTCGTGATGGTCTCATAATCTATGCCAACACCTATACGCCCACTGGTAGGAGTCAGTTTGAGATTAACGGAGAATATAATGATGAACATAATTCCTACCCAAAATATTGGGAGGGATAACCCTAAAATCGAAAGGGTTCGCACCAAATAGTCAACAAGGCGGTTTTCGACAACGACAGATATAACGCCAGCACCAACACCGATCACTGTGCTGACGACAAGTGCGACAAGTGCGAGCTCAATCGTTGGTGGCATACGTTCAAAGATCATGCGGCGAATGGGCACACCAGAACTCATCGTAAGCCCGAGATCACCACGTACCAAATTCGACATGAAGTTTACATATTGCTCCGTAATCGGCTTGTTTAATCCCCAGACAGCTTCAACACGTGCAAGTTGTTCCTTATCCATGACTTGATTTTGCACGGTCTCGATTGGATTACCCGGAACGATCCGTAATGCAAGAAATGTCATACTCGAGACAGCCCACAGGACAATAGGCAACCAGATGAGTCGTTGGATTAAATACTGAACCATAATCGTGCTCTTAAAATCTAACTCTGATTACGTAGTTTAGGGTCAAGATGATCTCGTAAACCGTCGCCAATATAATTCACACTGACAACTGTGATCGTGATGACAATACCCGGGAAGAGTGGTACATGTGGCGCATCAAAAATCAGACGCTGCCCTTCTGCAACCATCATACCCCAGTCAGGTGTCCCTGTTTCGACTCCCAATCCAATAAAATTCAATGCTGATGCAGTACTGATTGCAACGGCAAGCATTGCGGTCGCTTGTACAATAATAGGAGGAATCATATTGGGTACGATGTGTCTCCAAATAATATGACGATGTTTGGCACCTAAAGACTGTGCTGCTACCACATACTCCTCATGTGCTAACGTAATGACAATCGAGCGCACTAGACGCGCAAAAATTGGCACCATCGAAAAACCGATAGCAACAGTTACATTGAGTTGCCCCACGCCCAATGTTGCTACAATTAGAATGGCTAGCAAAATCGACGGAAAACTCAACATGACATCCATAAGTCGCATCAAGATTGCATCTAGGTTGCCTTGTACATAACCGCTAATTGTGCCAATGATTAACCCGGCAATGAGGGAGCTGATGACAGCAGCAAAGCTTGCCGACAAAATCGGTTGTCCCCCATGAATAACTCTTGAAAACACATCACGTCCGAGCTGATCGGTTCCAAAGAGATGCTCCGCCGATGGCGTGGCAAATCGATTTTTGACATTTCGTTCCATTGGATCAAAGGGGGCTACCACAGATGCAAAAATAGTTGACAAAATAATTATGGTGAACACAACGCCACCCACAATCGCAATATCATATTGCCGCCAAAATTTATACAAACGAGACAAACTTCGTTGACGATGAAGTCCGTCTTGTTGGGATTGAGACTGTAGCGTTACTATCTCATGTGATGTCATGATTATCTATTTGCATAGTAGAAGGCTTCATTACTGTGAATGAAGCCCTCTAATTGAACAGTAGTTTTTATTGTGATAGCCAGACGCCACGCAAGTTAATGCGTCCAGCGGAGGTAGCAAATGTTTCAACATTCTGCACATCGCTACTGACAAAAATTGGTGGTGTCAGATAGCCAATATAGATGTATGGCATTTCTTCAAGTAGCAAAGATTGGAACTCAGCATAGATTTCAGCACGTTCTGCCGGATCTGCTGTGGCAATCCCATTACCAATCAATCCGTCAATTTCTTCGGCAGTGTCTAGTGCTTGATGTTGCGTTTGACTACCATCTGCTCCGTCAAGCGCCATCAAAATTGCCTTACCATGTGGGTCAGGAACAAATGTTGAGCGTTGGTTAATGCTAAGTTGGGTCGTGCCATCACCGACTTTACCCCAGAATGAGCCTGTATCAAGGCGATCAAGCGTCACGTCGAAGCCAACTGCTTCAAGGTCAGCCGCAATCAATTCTGCTAATTGGGGCCAGAAGCGGTTATTTTCAAATGCAAGGTCAATCGCAATTGGTGTTTCAACACCGGCTTCTGCGATTAGTTCCATCGCACGCTCTGGATCATAGACACTAATCTCACGTCCTGCTTCGTCAAACCCTAGATCAAGCGGACCAATTAAACTGGCTGGCATCTCTGCGAAACCTTCCAATCCAACCTCAATCAAGATTTCACGATCGAGCGCATAATTAACAGCCTGACGAATGAGCACGTTATCAAGTGGTGGCTGAATCGCACTGGCACCAATAAACAAATTAACCAATGGTGCACCGACCTCAACACGAATGCTATCAGATTCCTGTAGGCGCGCAACAGAGGTGAACGGCGCATATAGCGTCATATCGATTTCACCAGCTTCAAGAGCTGCAAGAATAGATGCCTCATCAGGGAAAGCGCGAATCACGACCTCGTCAAGATACGGACGACCTGCCCAGTAGTCTTCGTTAGCTACGATAACAGCTTCTTGCCCGGGAACAAAACGCTCAATCTTGAAAGGACCGGCCATCGCCATATTGAGCCCGACCTCGGTGCCAAATTCATCCAGCGCCTTAGGGCTAATAATTGCGCCATCTGGACGTGATAGAACGAGAAGCTGAGTCGCATTAGGTTCAACCAATGTCAGTTGAACAGTATATTCGTCGATTGCTTCAATAGATTCCCAGTTGGCGGTTCCTTGATTGGAATACATATACATGCCTTCGATGAAGCTTGGATCATCTGCGTTGATTGGACGTGACATACTACGAACAACAGCTTCTGCATTCACAGGCTCGCCATCGTGGAAGACCATACCTTCGCGAATGTTGAAGGTGTAAACGAGTCCATCTTCAGAGATTTCCCAAGATTCTGCTAAACCGGGGATCGCCTCACCTGTTTCGAAATCCGCACGGACCAAGCCTTCGCCAATCGAGTCGATAACGTGGACGCCGCCAAACCCATGCCAGAATCCAATATCAAATGAATCACCCATTGATTCTGCACCGAAGACCAATGTACCGCCATATTGTTCATCTTGTGCAGATGTTGTTCCCAGTAGAGTGGTGAAAATGGCTATGACGAGGAAATAAGAAAAAGTGCGTAGCTTTGACATAAATAACCTCTCTAATATTAAACAAAAAAGATTGTGAAACTATTTTATATGATACACATCTACTTTATTCGATACTTTATACATTGTGTACAGAATATCGACAGTTTGTCCATTACATATGTACATTATATCCATTGTTAACGCATTTTCAAAATTTTGATTGTAATATCCAGCTAAATGCGGTTGATCCGAGCCATATCTAGCTTGTAGATTTGATCGTCAGATAGGTCAATAGACAACGCGTTGATGTTTTCCTTAAGTTGCTCCACGGAGTCTACTCCAATTACTGGAACAATGGGTAATTTATGTTGATACATCCATGCAAGCACAATTTGATTTTCAGTTGTCTGATGGATTTGTGCAATATCACTGAGGGTTTTCAACTGAATTGCTAAATGTCGCGATTGGAATTGTGACAGTATCGAACGTACGTTCTGCGACCCATATACGCCACCAATCAGCGGTGAATAGGCTAGTAATGAGATGGCAGTTGATTTGCAATAATCTACAAGTTCGTCACTTACAGCTACTTGTGGCGCAAATGTCGCACCAATCCTTGGGTGAAGGTAAGTATATTTCTGTTGAACACAAACAAATGGCGTAAAGCTGTGCAGTTCTGCTAATAAGTTAGCCTGTGCAAGGCGCCAAGCTGCAATATTACTGGCACCAATATATCTAACTTTGCCCGATGTTATCAAATGTTGAAAGGCCTTGAGTGTTTCCTCCAGCGGTGTCAATCGATCATCAACATGCGCATAGTAAAGGTCGATCGTATCGCATTGTAACCGTTGAAGTGATTTTTCGCATTCAGTAATAATTTGCTGGGCAGTGAGTCTTGGTTGATCTTCATGAAGATGCTCATGCCCACGATGTAAAATACCACCCACTTTAGTCGCTACAAACATCTTATGACGACAGTTTCGTGATTGCATCCAATTGCCTATGACGGTTTCGCTTTCCCCGCCATCGAAACCATCAATCCATCCAGCATATATATTTGCTGTATCCAAGAAAGTTCCATCAGCTGAAAGATACGCATCCAAAATGGCGAATGATGTTTCCATATCGAGTGTGCTGCCAAATAACATAGTGCCCAGACATATTGCGCTGACATGCTCGGCTGTTGTACCCAATTGTACCGTTTTCATCCGTCGCCCTATTCGTTATCAGGAAATCTGAGGAATGACTTGATCGATAAACTGGTGTATCCCATCAAATTTGGGTTCATCAACAAAAGATAAAATGAACAAGTCCACACCAATGGCAACATATGCCTCAAGCTGAGAGATAATCATATCTTGTGTACCAACAAGCGCGACATCCCCCTCCCAAATAGGATAGGTGGAAAGCTGTTTTTGTGCGTTTTCTTCTGTATCTGCCATACTTACAACGCCCATCCATGTTTTGCGGATAGATGAGGGATCACGTTGGTACTCGTCGCAGTATGACTTCAGAATATCAAGCTTACGTTTGTATTCTGAGGGTGGCACGCCGGGCAGATTCCACCAGTCTGCATGTTGAGCAACGACACGCATCGTTAGTTGTACACCACCACCACCGACCATAATTGGTGGAGTCGGATTGGGCTTTGGATTACAAGTAGCGTTGTCCACCTGATAATACTGCCCAGCATAACTAACCGTATCATCGGTTGAATCCCACATCTTCTTTAGAATCTGTACAGTTTCTGACATCTGAGCAATTCGTGTGGAGGCTTTCGGAAATTCGTAGTTATATGCTAAGTATTCATCTTTTTTCCAACCTGCGCCAATACCCATAATGAATCGACCATCAGAGAGTTGTTGTAACGTCGCACCCATTTTGGCTAGAAGTGCAGGATTTCGGAAACTCTGGCTAAGTACACATGTACCGAAATATAAAGACGGGTACAAAGCTGACAGATAGCTTATTGCTGTGAGTGCTTCGGGAATGTCTTGTTGACCGTCTTGTAAATGATCGGGTATCCATGCAGAGTGGAAATGCCCATCAATGATGTTTAAACCCGATTTGACGTGCTGAACATAGTCTGATGTATCGACTGGTGATCGTTGATCCCCTGTCGGGAGCATCCAGCCAAAATCCGCCATAGCTTACCCTTTCGTGAGTCGAGCAGATAGGACGACCTTTTTTAGGTTGCTAAATTGGTAAACATCCTGCGAATCGACTGATTCTTCGTTTATGATAACGTCGGATAGACCTTTGAGATGTAGACTGACTCCATTTGGCTCTCGATGTCCAGCTACGGTTCTTTCAAAACTCAGGTTGAGTTGCCCATTATCATGAAACTTGACGTGCAAGCGTATAAACCCAAAAGCAGTCGGCATGTTGTCAACAACAATTTCATCACGCATCCACTCTGCTGGTAAACCGCTTAATAATTCCAGTGTATCGCCGCGCTCGAAAACTAATAAATTCCGTACCATACGGATAAACTCGACCGAAGCCCAATTATGTGGCATATCGCCAAAATATTGCCCATTGCCTGTGTGCGTCAGCGACTGTTCCTCACGCCATACACGGGTTGCTGATGCATGATTTGCAAAGTCATACAAATAATCCACTGTTTTATCGGGGCGATTCGCATATTGCCAAACATGACCAGCAAAAGACGCGTAATATGACCACAAGGAACGATAAGGTAACCAACCTGTTTCTGCTGGAATCCCTTCTTCGTCATCAATTTGATCAAGCAATTTCAGGAAGTTTGTTACGAGAGAATCATTTGGCTCAAAGATTTCTCCGGGGTAAATCGCCTGACAGAATGCCCATGTTGCCGACTGTGGCTTGAGGTGATGGTGAATTGGTACTTCGTCAGGATAATTTGGAATCCAATGATGATCTCCACTATCATCAAATCTGATAGGCAAGTAAGGTGTCCCATCATCTAGTGTTTTCATATGTTTTGCCGCATGGGTTTTGAAGTCTGCTAAAAGGCTGTTATAGCTCGCTTCAAATTGTTGTGCGTCGTCTTCATACCCTAAGCGATAAGCCGCCTGCATTGCAGACCTAAGACCGAACAATATCCAAAATGTTGTCGTATATTCGCCACGCTGTCCACCTATGCCACCGTCACCATATGCCATCGGCAACAAATTATGGCATGGGTCATCCTCTGGTAATTGACGAGCTTCTTCACGCAGCGTTTCGATGTAGGCGACACCATTTTGGATAATATGCCATAGGTCACGTAAGCGTTGTTCATCCCCTAATAATTCTGTCTGACGTATCAATGTTGCAATTGAAATTCCCGTTTCTTTAGTATGATGTTCCATCTCATAGATTGCACCATTTGGGTGAACACGTTTCAGTAATGTATCGATTGCCCGTGATGCTGAGTCTTGGTCGCCGAGGTATTGCACGGCTTCTAAAAAGAAATGTCCATCCACAACAAATAAGCTCCGGTATACAGTTGCGCCTACTTGATAGACTGGCAAGCCATCCTCAAGTTCACGGGCTTGTAAAATATTCCGTGCACATGAGTTCAGCATATCCATAATATCTTCATCAGGAACATAGAGTGTTGTTTGGCTGAGATCTAAATTTGTCCAAAACTCTCGTTCCACTTGCAATGCCACTTTTGCCCATGATTCATCAAGTTCACTAATCTCTGAATGATTGAGAGGAATCATAATTGCCCCACTGATACTCTCATTGGATTTCAGGGCTTGTAACTTGGTCGATAGTCCTGTTGCAGTTGAATATCCACGACTGTGGGAGGGGATGAGTGTTTGCGGATAACTCACAAAGGCAACATCGCCGGGGTCAGGGTCGTCTGGGTTCTCGATATTGACTTGTGAGATCGATTTCCAAAAATCTAATTCACCGATTGTGCTAGGATCAACACTAAAGATGATATTTGCTGGTGTAGGGGCAGGGGAATGTGTGCGTCCAACAAAAACCCGATCCCGTTCAACGACATCTATCCGTAGTCCGGTTAATATCTCATCGATATTGCTTTTAGCAGTAATTTTCCATAGAACTACGTCTGTACGGTGATCTTGATTATGTTGATGACCAATAGTTTGTAATTCGAGTACAGCATTCGCATACTCGAGTTTTGTTATAACAATGGGAACTTTTGCGGATTCGGTAACTTGGGTAATGTTAATGAGTGCATCGTTTGTGGCAATGCCAAATTCAAGAATTCGACCAAACTGCCAGACATCCAACAAAGCGGACTGGAAATCATACAATAATGCGCCATCTTCACGTACCAGTGTTTTGTATGGATCATCAGGGCGGCAAATCGCTGTCCAGACAGATTGAGGTGCATATTTAAAATCAATTACACGAGTTGTCATAATTTTTTCCTAAAATAATCGCATTATTTGGTGTTCATACTAGCCAAATTATAGTAACCGACGACAGAACCCCACAATTGGTCTAAATCTAGGTATTCATCTGTTGTGTGGGCAGCATGTTCAAACCCAGGGCCGTAACCAAGCGTCGGAATACCTGCACGTCCGAGTGAGTAGCTACCATTTGTACAGAAGCTATAATGTCCCAACTCAACATCGTCCAATAGTTGCTTAGCTTGCATTACCCAAGGAGATGACGTATCCATCTCCCATGCTGGTGCAAATGTCTCTTGTTGAAGTGTCAAACCCGTATAACATGTAAACTCGCCAGCAACGACTTCTGCATCTGCACGAAAGTCCGGATCTTCATAAGCCATTCGATCAATGACAGTACGTATGGGATCTAAGACAGAATCTATATCCTCGCCAACCAGTGTACGTCGGTCAAAACGCGCATCACAGCGCCAAGGAATGACTGATACGTTAGGATACGGCGAAGAAATAACCGTTGTTGGTTCAAGAATACCTTTGCCCAGTAACGCATTTTGTGGAGGTGTCAGGTCATCCAATGCCAATATCAAATGAGACATTTTCCGGAACGCATTGATGCCGACATCTGGATTACTCGCATGTGCGGACTTGCCATGCACTGCAATATTAATCTCGGCGCGTCCACGTTGAGCGATATTCAGCTTCAATGCAGTTGACTCACAGATAATCACGAGATCAGGGCGATAGTGTTCAACCGCATGTCCCATCGCTAAACCTTCAATGTGTTCCTCACCAACCGATGCAGAAACCAGTGCGGTGCCCTTCAACCTGCCGTCTTTCTTCGCAAAAGCTAGTCCAAGCAAAGACGCAGATAACGCCCCCTTCATATCGCTCGTCCCGCGCCCATAGATCCGATTATTGACGACCTGCCCACCATACGGATCATAAGTCCATTGGCTAATATCACCTTCAGGAACAGTATCCACATGCGAGTCATACATCACGGTCGGGCCATCACCACCACGCAAAGTCCCAACCACATTGCCACACTCATCCACGCGTATATCATGATAATCCAACACACGCATCCATTCGGCAATACGATCAATCACTTGTTTTTCATCGCCGGATAGACTCTTGATCTGTATCAACGACTGACATATCTCAACAACTTGATCTTGGTAGGAGACATCAGTTAGTTTTTGCATGTGTTTCTCTCTTTATCGTTTTAGATCTGATAAATTATCAGGTAATGACTGTGACCAATCTTTATAGAACTTGCGGATATATGGTGCAAGCGATGCTGATGTATCGCCTACTTGTTGTGTAAGTGTCTCTTTTAGTTCGGAAGCAATCGCATCTTCATCAATATGCTGATGTTTACCTGCTTTAATCATCCATTCGCCATGCACCATCACATCCCGCACATGGTGGTGATTAGCACGCCGTAACAGAAAATCTGGTATAAATTCTGACGGTGGGAAATCATCAGGTGACCAAGCACCTTTAATAGCCTGCCAATCGAGAAGCACTAAATCTGCTAGCATCCCAATCTGGATTTTTCCAAGTGGCGCATTATGACCAAATGTCATCTTAGTAGCATTATGTGTGCCCATTTGCCATATTGTCGATGCACTCACATCACCGGAATCCATACTGTGTTGATTCGCCATCGTCCACGCGAGGCGCATTTCGTGCAAGTAATCTTGATTGTCGCTTAATGTGTGACCATCTAAACCAATCCCAACATTCACGCTGCTTGCTAGCATCTGTGCAATTGGGGCAATGCCACTGCGTAACCGTAAATTGCTACTGATGTTGTGCGCAACATGCACACCGCGCTCAGCAAGCAAATCTAGATCGTCATCTTCGACCCACACCATGTGGGCTAAGGTCAACCAGTCACCTAATGCACCAATATTATCAAGATGACGTATAAAGCTGGTCCCCCACTTCTCATGTGCATACAGCCGCTGATATTGCGTTTCTAGCATGTGCATCTGGACACAGGTCTGTCTAGATTTTGCCCACTCAACAGCCCGCATAATGAGGTTGTCACTGCACCATTGTCCGCCTGCAGGGCTCACTTGGATATGTACGCGATGTTGCTCTGTATCATGGTACGTTTCATAAAGCGCATTCAGCATATCAAAATAGTCATCAGTGGTTAGGTCAATGCCATCTGTTATCGGGATTGTCTTTTGTATTTCTGATGGTAGGGAGGCTATGAACTGATCACGCTTGATATATATGAGTGTATTCTGGTCAATAATCGGTGGGTGCATTGCCACCCTCACGCCTACATCCTGATACCCTCTAATTGATTCTGGAATTTCATCCGGCATCCCCTGCCATGTTTTAGGGTTATGGCTATGAGCAACAGCTGTGACACCTGATTTGAGAAGCTGTAGCCCTTCATAGACAGCGGCTAAGTATGGCGGGATATGTGGAACATTGCCGAGTTGACTCAGCCACACTTCAAGAAAGCTATCAGGAATACCCAGTGATGTTGTACCCAGCGCCCGTCCGTGATCATGGGCATTCGTAAATGATGGTGACAGGATATAGGTATCACCACCAACAACTTCAGCATTGGGATATAATGCAGTTAGTTTATCAACACTATCAATAGCGACGATTTTTGACTCGTCAACATATACTGCTGTATCCTTTTGTGCTACACCATCTATCATCGTGTAGCGCGCATGAATTATGGTACTCATCCCACAAATAGACCTGCTTGTTGTCCGCCGTCAATCACAAAAGCTTGTCCTGTTACCATTTTTGCGGCATCTGATGCTAGATACACAGCCATTTCTGCAACTTCATCCGCTTGAATGAGTCCTCGCAGTGGCTGATATTGATCAAGAAATTCATCACGTCCAGCGGTATCAAACCCTTCTGTAAGCGGTGTCACGACGAAACCGGGGCAAATCGCGTTACAACGGATATTGTCTTCCGCATAGTCAAGCGCAATTGAACGCGTCAGATTAATTGCTCCGGCTTTTGCAGTCGAATAAGCGGCTTTATTTTTGGCGGCACGGATGCCAAATGTCCCCGCAGTATTGAGAATGACACCACCACCCTGTGCTTGCATATGAGGAATAACAAATTTAGCGCATAAGAAGATGGCTTTAAGGTCAATATTGAGGCATTCATCCCATTCAGCTTCAGTAATATCTGTCACACGACCAGACGGGCTAATACCCGCATTGTTGTATACCCCATCAATACGCTCGAACTGTTCTATTGTTATAGTAATCATGCGCTGTACGTCAGCACTTTGGGCGACATCTGCCTGTATTGCAATCGCTGTACCACCGTTTTCATGTATGGTTTGTACGACTGCTTCGGCTTTTGACAGTGTGCGATTGACAACAGCAACACGCGCACCTTCGTTGGCGTATGCGATACAAGTTGCCGCCCCAATACCGGAGCCACCACCTGTGACAAGGAGGACTTTATCTTTCAATCTCATTCTATTTTTACCCAGACCGATTTGAGTTCTGTATACATATCCATTACTTGTGTACCAAGTTCACGCCCATAGCCACTTTCACCCATACCACCAAATGGCACTGCGGGATCAAACCAATCGTATGTGTTAATCCAGACGACACCCGCACGTAGCTGTGCTGCCATGCGATGGGCGCGAGCCAAATGGTTTGTCCAGACACCTGCAGCTAGTCCATAACGGGATTGATTCGCCCGTTGGATGACTTCGTCTTCGGTTTCAAATTTCATAACCGATAAGACAGGACCAAAGATTTCTTCGCTAGCAATCGTTGCCGTATCATTCACTGCGCCAAAAACAGTTGGTTCAAGGAAATAGCCAGCACTTAAATCGCCGCCGGAGCGATTTCCACCAGCAACTAATTCCACACCTTGCTTTTGCCCGGCTTCAACATAGGACATCACGCGCTCAAGTTGTGTATTAGAGACAAGTGGACCAATTTCAGTATCCTGATTCATGCCTGCACCCACTTTGAGTTCTCCAGCACGTCGACTCAAGTAATTCAGTACATCATCATAAACACCGGATTGTACAAATAAGCGCGATCCTGCTACACAGTTCTGACCGCTGTTGGCAAAAATTGCCCACAAAGCAGTTTCTGACGCCGCATCCAAATCTGCATCATTCATGATGATCAATGGGGATTTACCACCAAGTTCCAATGAGACATGCTTGAGGTTACCCGCAGATGCTTGCAAGATTGCCTTTCCGACTTCGGTAGAACCCGTAAACGCCACTTTATCAACATCAGGATGATGCGTCAGGGCCTTACCTGCTGTTTCACCAAATCCTGTAATTAAATTGAAGACACCCGGCGGAATACCAGCTTCAAGTGCCAACTCTGCCATCCGTATCGCAGTTAATGGCGTTTGTTCAGCAGGTTTTAAGATCAATGTGTTACCGGCGGCTAGTGCAGGACCAATCTTTTGCGTTGCCATAACGAGTGAGTAGTTCCATGGCGTTATCGCGGCACATACACCGAGCGGTTCTTTTCGTGTATAGACATGGTATCCCGGTGACGACACATTATATGTTTCGCCTTTGAGCTTGGTGGGTAAGCCGGCATAGTACCGCATTTGACCAATGGCAACATTTACTTCGACATTGTAGGCAATATTAAAAGGCTTCCCGTTATCTAGGGTCTCCAGTTGAGCGAGTTCCTCTTTGTGAGATTCCATTAGATCCGCGAAATTATGCAATAAGCGTTCACGTTGAGCCGGCATCATACTCGACCATGCAGGAAATGCATTTCTTGCAGCTATGACAGCTTGATTGACATCCTCAATCTCACCCGCTGAGACGGATGTGAGCGATGTGCCATCAGCAGGGTTGATCGTATCAAATGTTTTGCCATCAACCGCTGATACCCACTCGCCATTAATTAATAATTTTTGTTCACGCGCTAAAAATGATTTAACTTGTGGCAGTATTTCAACTTGATTTGACATGTTTGATCTTTTCGTTAATTCAACATCCAGCCACCGTCTACATAAATCATGTCGCCAGTGACATAACGTGATTCATCTGATGCAAGGAATAAAGCAACATCTGCGACATCTTCGGGTGTTCCCAACCGTCGAAGAGGCAGTTTGTTATTTGCCCATTCATTATTGTCTTCCTGACTCGGGAGCATAGCTGTATCGATGATTCCGGGTGCCATCGAGTTAGCACGGATACCTTTGGGGCCGTATTCCAGTGCAATACAACGTGTCATAGATGCAACGGCGGCTTTGGTTATACAATAAGCTGACGAATCGACAAATGCGACTGAAGCGCTAATCGAAGCAAGATTGACAATCGATCCTTGAATATCATGCTCTAACCATTTGCGGATAATCGTCTGCGACACAAGAAACACACTTTTGACATTAACCGCCATAATGCGATCAAACTGCTCGTCTGTTGTCTCTTCAAATGGGGCGTTAAAGAAAATCCCAGCATTATTGACGACAACATCGATCATACCGAATTGCTCGATACCATTATTAATCAACATCTCAACTTGCTGACGTGATGACACATCAGTTTTTTCGATATGCGTTTGCACACCCATTGCTTGGGCTTCGTTAGCGACATCTTCGAGGCTTTCCATATTCAGGTCGCACATTACCAGATTCGCACCTTCGCTGGCAAATCGCAATGCAATTGCCTTGCCGATGCCTCGCGCGCACCCAGTTACAAGTGCTGTCTTACCTGTTAAACGTCCCATCAGTCGCTCGTTTCGATATACCCGATGACCTCACCAACAGGAGCTTCATCATCGACTTCGTAGGTTAGTTCTACAATTTCGCCACTTGCAGGTGATTCTAGCTCTGTACTGACTTTTTCCGTCTCAATCACAACCAGATTATCGCCTTCTTGAACCTGATCACCCTCACTTACCAACCATTCGACAATTAAGCCGAATTCCATCGTCATGCCAAATTTAGGCATATGAATTGGGACTAATGCCATTTTTTCTTCCTTTCTCTACGCCATTGTCTTTTGCACAGCTGTAATGACATCATCAACCGATGGCAAGACAGCTTTTTCAAGCTTTGGACTAAATGGCATCGGAACGGGTTTGTTATTAACACGCTGAATCGGAGCTTTGAGATATTGGAATGCCTCTTCGGCAACTGTTGCCGCCCATTCACTGGCTGCGCTACATGTGGGGAAGCTTTCGTCTAGCGCAACAAACCGTCCAGTTTTTTCTACACTTGATAGAACGCAATCCTTATCCCATGGTGACAATGTCCTTAAATCAATCACTTCGACATCTACACCCTCTTTTTCTAATTTCTTCGCCGCCGATAGTGCCGTGTAGACTGTCGAGCCGACAGTACAAATCGTCACATCGCTTCCCTCACGCTTGATATCAGCTTCACCAATTGGGATGAGATATTCTTCATCTGGTACTTCACTCCGTTTACCACCCAGCGACAAGGAATTCAAGAAAACAACTGGATTGTTATCCCGAATCGCTGATTTTAGCAAACCTTTGACATCATAAGGGGTACTTGGCAGAATAACTTTGATCTGAGGCATATTCATAAAGAACTGATGTACCGACTGGCTATGGTGATGTCCTGCACTACTACCAGCACCATTTTGTGTCATGAATACGACCGGAACATTGGTTTGACCACCATACATGTACCGCATTGCTCCAGCTTGGTTCGCAATCTGGTCAAATGCAAGATATAAGAATGTGCCAAACATCAGATCAACCACAGGGCGTAATCCTGTTGCTGCCGCGCCAACACCAGCACCTGCCACAGCCAATTCAGAAATAGGTGTATCAATCACACGTTTGTCGCCAAATTCTTTGTGCAGTCCGCGTGTTCCTGCGAAGACGCCTAATCGAACATCTTCGCCAATAAGCATAACACTATTGTCGTGCCGCATTTCTTCTGCGAGTGCTTCTTGAATTGCTGCTATATACGTTTTACGAGCCACTTACGCTCTCCTCGTTCGTTTGTTTGTGTATCAAATTAGACCCACAGGTCTTCGTAAATAGAATCGATTTCTGGTTCTGGGCTGTTTCGTGCAAATTCTACTGCCTCTTGTACCGACTGTGTAATGTCTTCGTCCAATGTTTCCAGTTGATTGACCGGAATTAACCCATTTTCTGTCACATAAGTGTGGAGCAGATGCAGGGGGTCTTTTGCATTCATCTCTGCTAATTCTTGTTCGGTACGATATTGTTGTCCGGCGAGGAATGCTTCTTCACCTTCTGCATGTCCACCACGGCGATGTGTCTTTGCTTCGATGAGTGTCGGACCGTCACCCTTGCGTGCACGGTCGACTGCATCTTTTGTGACACGATACATTTCTAGTGCATCTGTTCCATCTGCAATCACTCCGGGGATTCCATACCCTTGTGCACGATCAGCAACGTTTTGGATATTCATGGCATTTTCAGCGGGGGTGAACTCACCGTATTGATTATTCTCACATACAAAGATCACAGGCAATTTAAGAGTGGATGCAAGGTTAAGTGATTCGTGGAAGCTCCCTTCGTTTGATGCACCATCGCCGAAGAAGCAGACCGAAACACGGTCACTACCTGTGTAGTATGCGCTAAGTCCAGCCCCAACAGCAATCGGAATTCCGCCACCTACAATGCCACATGCGCCCATCATGCCAATCTCAAAATCAGCAATGTGCATCGAGCCACCTTTGCCCTTGCAGTATCCAGTAGCTTTACCAAAGAGTTCCGCCATCATCTTGTTAATGTCGCCGCCTTTTGCGATCACATGTCCGTGTCCACGATGGGTACTTACAATCGTATCGTCATCAGTTAATGCCGCACAAACTCCCGCACCAACGGCTTCTTCGCCGATGTATAAGTGAACAAAGCCCGGGAGTTGCCCTTGTTTGAATAGCTTACCGACCTCTTCTTCAAAGCGTCGAATACGCATGATCCGAGTGTATATATCGAGTACAACATCTAATGGTATATCTTGATGATTCATAAAAGTCCTTTTAAGTTACAAGTGCTTCTGCTGTTAATGTCAGTGTTTTCGTCGCGGTGATGATTTGATCAACGTCGATGCACTCATCGACCATAGGCCAAATTGGAATGAAGCCGGGTCCGTACTCAACACATGTAATGCCAACGCCTTTAAAGTGACAGGTATCCGCGGTTGCTCCGATACGATGACCTGCACCGACAATTGGCTCTGATCCTGTAATTTTTGTATGTGCTTGAATCAATTCTGCGACAACTGGTGAATCAACGGGGGTTGCATCGCGAGCAGGCATATTAGGTTGCTGCTCACTCAGCGGGACCACCAATTCATACGCAAAGTCCGGATCCGCTTCTTTTATTTTTTCTAGTCGCGCGGTCATATCCTCGCGCACACTCGCTTCAGTCATCCCAGGAATAATTCGCAAATCAAAGCTAATCGTCGTCACATTTTGATAGTGTTCAATATTGCGGATTGCCATCGATGGGAAACCGGGAATTAGATCATGCGGTTCATACCGCAACCATCCACCATCCTGCTGACGTGGAATTTGTACATAGGATGGACTAAAGGCATCAATGACTTGTGTGATTTTTTCAATCGGGTTGATGTAAGGGACACGATGCTTGAATTCGCCTAATACACGTACTTTACCTTGTACATATCCGACGGAAATAACTCCGACATCCAGATTACCCGCTTCAGTCACAATACAATAGTCAGGACGATAACCTTGCTCGATCAAGTGTAGTGCACCAACACCACCGCCAGTTTCAGCAACAACGCAAGCAAAAATCAAGTCACCTTTGAGTGGCTTACCAGAGCGCCGTATCGCCTCCGCCGCCATCATGATAGATGCGACACCAGCTTTCATATTGATTGCGCCGAGGCCATAAATTTTCCCGTCTGCGATTTCCGCACCGAATGGATCATATTGCCATTCGTCTTTGCGGAATACATCGCCATTCCAATCACTAGTGTCTGTATGACCACATAACATGAGTGATGGACCCGTGCCATCCCCTTTCAGTATGCCAATCGCTTGATGTGTCACACGTCCATCACGTAACGGAACCTCTTGCAGATCAACCTCAAAACCCCGTTCGGTCATCCAATCTGCAATCCAATGACCAACCTCCGACTCGTTCCATAAAAATGATGGAATACGGATGAGATTTTGTGTAAGTTCAATGGGTTCGTTATCTTGAATATGCTTCAAAATATCAGACATTAGTCGTCCTCGTCCACAACTGCCCACACATCAAAGCCAACCTGTGCACCGCCCCATAATTCCCTCACACCAATCGTGTTGCGTGATGGGTAAGGTTCCGAAAAATATTCACGATAGATTTCGTCCATATCAGCAAATCGATTGATATCGGTTAAGGACACATTGATGCGGATCACATCAGCCATGGAACTGCCTGCTTGCTCCAACACATATTTGATATTATCAAGTGCTTGCCGTACTTCTGCTTCGAATCCACCAGAAACAACACCAGAGCCATCAGGATGTGTCCCAAGGTACCCTGATGTGACGATCATATTGCCGTGCTTAAGTGCTTGACTATAACCACTAGTCGGTACAGGCGATTTATCCGTTAGAATGACTTCGAATTTTGCCACTATGTTTCTCCATTGACTTGATTTGAATTCGATTTATCACGGGCTTCCGTGAGGTAGTTATAAATTGTTGAACGGCTTAGACCAAGCTCTTCGGCAATAAGAGGAACAGCTTTTTTTACTTGAAATGCGCCTTTTTCATCCAAACGAGCGATTAAGTCAATCTTGTCTTCTTTTGACATGATAGGGAGTTCCGCACCAACATCTGTGACAGATTCTCTTAGAATTGTATGGATGGTGCTATGTATATCATCGGACAACGTTTCGCTTACTTCGGAACCAGCATCTATCGACAAGAATTCACCCAAAAAGCGATGAAAACCTGCAAAGACCCCAATATCTAAATTGATGCAAAACGCACCATAGGCAAAATTATTCTCATCACGGAGAAACATCGTACACGACTTCATATTACGCCCATTTGGCAAATAGGTCTGATAATTATAAAAGTCCTGTATGGTATTCCCATTCTTCGCCTGTGTAAGCAACAAATCAGTCGCTGCACCACCGACTTTACGCCCACTGATATTGCCTTCGATATGAATAATAGATTTTTCTAGATCTGTAAAATCATGAATCACTACTTCGCAATAGGGAGTGAATAGTTTCTCTATTCCAACAGCAATTTGCTTGAGAAGTGTGAATGTTGATTGTTTATCGGTTGTATCGATGGATTCAAGTGGATTCATAAGCCAAAATTTTCTCAGAAATAAACATAGATTTAGTGTAAATTACAATATTAATTTGCAAATTATCAAGTTTTGCTAGACAATCTATCTAAGAATTGTACAAAATGTACAGAGATTGTGCAATAGAAGTGCGTTAAGTTCAAAATAGTATTGTTCTTATCAAAAGACTTGTCGAAGGACAACAATTTTTATGACGGATGAAATTCTTTATTCACAAAAGGGTCCACCTACACTTGATGAGATGACGGGTCCCCAAGTAGAAGAAGCACTCAAGACAACAGATGTGCTACTTCTACCGGTCGGAGCGACCGAGGCTCACGGTGCTCATCTACCACTTGGTACAGATTCATTTGAGGCACGTGAAAACTGTCGCCGTGCTGCAATTCGGTTGGAAGCAATGGGGTGTCCAGTGATTATCGGACCTGTCATTCCGTTCGGAACATCAAGCTTCCATATGGGATTTGCTGGGACGATCAGCTTAAGCTCAAATACGATGATAAATCTGCTCAAAGAAGTGTGCTTGAGTCTCTATGCAACAGGATTCAAGAAATTCGCCTTCGTACATGGTCATGACGGTAACTTGCCTGTCATGATGGTCGCAGCACAGGATATTGTGGACCAGACAGCAGATGCAAAAGCAATGGTGCTCAATTGGTTAACCCCTCTCAGCAAAGTCTATCACACGATCCAAACCTCAAAAAAGCAAGAGGGGCACGGTGGTGAAGGCGAAACATCACGCATTCTAGTGACTCATCCTGAGTTAGTGCACCTGGACAAGTCTGTCAAACATCACGTTCCTCCAGAGGATATGCGCAAGATACAAGGTAAAGAACATATCAAAACCGGAGGGGGCATATTTTATGCCACACGTCGCTACAAAGATCACACACCGTATGGACATATCGGGGATCCGGCACTGGCAACTCAGGAAACCGGTGATAAAGGATATGACGTGATCGCGGAATGGCTCGCACGTGTTATTGCGCGTGATTACTTTAATCAGGAAATCGACCCTAATGAGATTCTTCGTCTTGACGACTGATCCATAGGGATAATTTCAACAAATTTTGTACATTTAGCCTAAAAGGATAAAACCAATGAAAAGACTTTTTTCTATAGTGATAATGCTCCTCTTAGCTGTTATTTTGGCTGTGCCTATGGCGGCACAGGAAGCAAGTGAATTAGTTATCTGGTCACAGTATGATTTAACGGATGATGAATCTGCTAATGCTGTGACATTGCGTGAAAAAATCGCGGCATTCGAAGAATCTACCGGTATCACCGTCGTTTATGAACAAGTTGCATGGGATCAACTCGCACCAAAATTGGCTGTTGCAGTCCAATCTGGTGGTGATGTTCCTGATATTGTAGAAGCAGGTAGCCAACACATTCCATCTTTATTGGATGCTGGTGCTTTGACAGCAATGGATGATTTACTTGCTGACGAAGAATGGACCGCCGAATTGACTGAGGGCGATAGCCAAGCCTGTGTTATTGAAGATGTCCGCTATTGTGTCGCACACAATGTTCGCGGTGGCATGAGTTATTATCAGATTGATGCCCTTGAAGGTGAATTCCCTAAAACAGCCGAAGAATGGTTAGCAGCGTCGAGTGAATTCAGTGGTGAGCCATTCCTCAGTACACAATTTGCTGGTCGTAGCTACGGTGCAGTCGAAATTATGTGGTGGCCTCAAATTTTCTCCAACGGTGGACGTATCTTCGATGACGAAGGTCAACCCGCATGGGCAACTGAGGAAGTTGCAGAAGTTGTCGAATTCAACCGCGCAATTTACGGTGGTGGCGCGTTACCTGCATCAAACATCACAGGCGATTTCTCTGATGCTGAAGCACCATGGATTGACGGTAACTCTGTTTCCTTCCGTGGCGGTAGTTGGTCAGCAATCTTTGTTCCCGGTTTGCTAGATGCAGTCGAAGCTGGCGAAGTTGGAATGACTGGTGGGATTGCATTTGGTGATGGTGATGCACATGTCTTCATGGTCAGCGAAGGTTGGATTATTCCATCTGGAGCGGCAAATCCAGAAGGTGGCGTTGCGTGGATTCGTGAATTTATGGAACCAGAATTCTTGAGTGCATGGGCTTCGGCACAATTTGGTATCCCAACCACGGAAGCTGCTTATGCTATTGGTGGATTTGACCAAAGTACTTTCTATAGCCAAGTAGATGAAATCCTTGGTACTCAGGGTCTCTACATGGAACAAAGTCCATACTACGTTGAAAGTCTTGATGCACTTGCTGTAGCGCTACAAGAGCTGATGCTTGACCCAGAGATGGATGCGATGACCCGTTTGCAAGAAGCTGCTGACGAAGTCCTCAACCGTTATTGGTAAAATAATACAAACTATCTGTAGGTGGGGCTTTAGCTCTACCTACTGATCGTGAGATACCTCATGAATTTTCGAAGGATCCTCAACAAAATCTATCCATATATTTTGATTTCACCCGCACTTATTTTTGTGATTGGGGTAAGTTTATATCCTACCCTATTTAGCTTCCATCTGAGCTTACAACGCAGCCGACGTGGTGTATTCGAGTATGTTGGTTTAAGAAATTTTGAAATCATCTTTAACAGCAATAACTTCTGGCATAGCTTAAGATTATCTTTTGTATATGGCATATTATTTATTCTGATTGTCATGATTATTGCGTTCATCCTCGCGCTGATATTTAATCGAGGAATACGCTTTAGTGGTTTTTACATGACGATTATCTTTATTCCGTGGATGCTGTCCGAAATCGTCACAGGTATTATGTGGCGTTGGTTGTTTCTACCGGATAGCGGATTATTGCAGAACTTGTTAGCACCATTATTCGGGGACATGCAATTCTTAGGAGACAACGCTGGCGCAATGGGCGTCGTCATTGGGGCAACCATCTGGCGTATGATGGCATTTGCGATGTTGCTGGTTTTGGCGGGGTTGCAAACAATTCCAAAAGAATTATTTGAAGCGGCAGATATTGATGGTGCTAACGGTTGGAATAAATTCTGGCGTGTGACATGGCCCCTCGCATTACCCACGACTCAGGTAACTGTCGTCTTTTTAAGTATTCAATCCATCAACGCAGTTGGTATGTTCTTATCAATTACATCAGGTGGACCGGGGCGTGCGACCGAAGTCTTAAGCTTACAGATGTATCGCGAAGCAATCGAGTTTTTTAACTTTGGCTATGGTGCATCACTCTCGGTCATTATGTTTTTCATCAATGCCATCCTTGCTGTGGTCTATATTCGTGCTATGCGGTCTCAGTATGCTTACGATTAGGAGGTGATAGATGGCGTATGAAATTCCGAAAACTAAAGAAACATCCGAATCATCTGTCAAACTACAACGCTGGCTCCAAAAATATGGGATTCATGTATTCATGATCGGGCTATGTCTGATCTTACTTTTCCCAATTGCCTATACACTTTTAACTTCCTTGCGCCCACAGGGGTTTGGTCTATCACAAGATTTAATCCATCCTGATGGTCTTTATTTCGGGCATTATGAGCGGTTGCTATCGACACCACGTTTCTTACGCAACATCTTAAACAGCGCAATCAACAGTCTCGGTGGGGCGATTATCACAACAACCATCACAGCATGTGCAGGCTATGCGTTTGCCCGACTCGAATTCTTCGGTCGTCGTTTTTTACTAACATCGATACTGGCAATGATGCTTCTACCCGGTATCACCACTTTAATTCCGTTGTTTCGTATTGCCAGTGACCTTGGCATCCGCGACACCTATCTCGTCATGATTCTTGTCTACGGTGCGTACGGTATTCCGTTTGGCATCTGGATTATGAAGGGTTTCTACGAGACGATCCCTAGGGTTCTAGAAGAAGCCGCCTGGGTTGATGGTGCAACGCCGATTCAGACCTTGCTGTATGTGATTGTTCCTATGTCCTTACCGGGGCTTATTGCAGTATTTCTCGTGAATTTTGTATTCAACTGGAATGATTTTCTATCGGCACTAATCCTCCTATCCAGCACCGATATGAAAACTGCGACGGTCGGATTATTCGATTTTCAGAGTCAACTTGAAGGCAACAATAGTGAATTGCTGAATGCTGCCGCTATCATTATTTTGATTCCGGGGGTTCTACTATTCCTCGTCGCGCGTAAAGCATTTCTCCAAGGAATGTTGGAAGGTGCAGTTAAAGGATAGTCCATGAACCAAGAAGAAGCTTATCAACTGGTTCTCCGTCAAGCCAACGCGTGGGAGAATGAAGACAATGAAGCGGCTGTTGCTGACTTTGCTGAAAATGGTATTTTTATCTCTCCCGGAGGACGCTGGCAAGGGCATGACGCCATTGCTGATGCGATGCGCGGATTTTATAAAGTGTCGCACGAAGTGACTGTCGAGATTACGCGTGTTTTCATACATGAGAATCAGGGTGCAGCCGAATGGACATGGCATGAGACACGACGCACAGACGGAAAGCGTCTATCTGCTGAAGATGCCATCATCTTCCAACTAGAAGGCGATAAAATTATTTATTGGCGGGAATACTTCGACACAGCCGAAATGGCTTAATCACGACCTTACTTATATGCATTTATGGAGTTTTTTGTGCCGCAAACTTACGAGATACCTAATTTCTTGGGACGCTCTCCCGTCCCAGTTGACCTTATTGAGCGTGTTATAAGTCATCATCATGACGACAGTCGCGTCACACTAACCTGTTCCACATTGAATTACAAGCCGATGATGCACGACTATTATGGCACATTGGTCGAGACGGTTATGGATGATCCGACTGCTGGACAGACCGTGTCTATCCAATTGGATTTTTGGTCGGAAGATATTGTTCGGGTACAATATGGTATTGGTGATACGGTACCTGATAATGTCACCCCAATGATGGTTGGCGAATTTAGGAATGACACGACAATCCGCGTTACCGAAGATGACGACAAAATCACCATGAAGACTGTTTCCATGACGATTGAGGTCACGAAGTTTCCATTTCAGATCAAAATGATCGATGCAGATGGGAATGTACTATGGGAAACCCGTGCAATCGATATTGATGCCTTTATGCGCCCAGAAGACCAATGGAATCCGTCACAACAACGTTGGATTTTCTATCATCGTTATGCCTACCCCATGGGACAAACGCAACATACAGATGCTCAACATGCGTTTTTGTCGTTAGATCTGCATTATGACGAGCATATCTATGGTTTTGGTGAAAGCTATGGTGATCTAGATAAACGTGAAACCGAGCAAGTCTTATGGATACAAGAAGGCTTCAGTAACGCATCAACAGCAACGTATAAACGTGCACCATTCTTTATGAGTACGCGCGGCTATGGTATGTATATCAACACGTCTAATGCAGTGCGTTGCAATGTTGGCAATCTGGAGCATACGGCATTGTCTGTGATTGTGGATGATACCGATTTTCTGGATTTCTTTCTGATTAACGGCCCATCGCTTAAGGATATTCTGCCACGGTACACATCCATAACCGGAAAACCGGGACTCCCGCCGAAGTGGTCATTCGGCCTTTGGATGGGTCGCATCAGCTATAACCGTCAGGATCAAGTTGAAACTGTAGCGCAACAACTCCGTGAACAAGAAATCCCCTGTGATGTGATTCACATCGACACTGATTGGTACGAGAATGATTGGGAATGTGATCTCGAATTCGGTGCGAGCAAATTCCCTGATCCAGCAGGCATGATGACAACCCTGAGTGAAGCTGGATTCCGTGTGTGTTTGTGGCAATGGCCTAACATGGTTGTCACATCCGACATGTTTCACGAAGCATTAGAACACGGCTATCTGGTAACGCGCAAGAATGGCAAAGCCTATTTATTCACAGGGTTTGAACAAGATGCCGGTTTTATCGACTATTCCAATCCAGACGCTGTGGCATGGGTACAAGAAAAATTTCGTAAATTGTTTGAGCTCGGTGTTGCTGTTATCAAAGTCGATTTTGGTGAAGGTGCTCCTCCTGATGCCGTGTATCATGGCGTAGGTAGTGAATCGATGCACAGCCTATATCCGCTACTTTATAACAAAGCAATTTACGACATCACCCAAGAATATCATGATTATGGGGTCGTGTGGGCGCGGTCTGCATGGGCAGGATCACAGCGTTATCCAGTGCATTGGTCTGGTGATGGCATCTCACGATATGAAGACCTAGCTTGTGTTCTAAGGGCAACACTCTCGTTTGGGATGACCGGATTCCCCTTTTATAGTCATGACATTGGTGGTTTTAGTGGTCTGCCGTCATCCGACGAGTATATCCGTTGGGCACAGTTGGGCTTGTTTGCCTCTCATTCGCGTGCTCATGGTGTACCACCCCGTGAGCCATGGGAATATGGCGAAGAAGCCAACAAAATTTTCCGTAAATATACGAACCTACGCTATCAACTGATGCCGTATATTTATAGTCAATCAGTAGTATGTTGTGACACAAGTATACCGATGGTACGTGCCTTAGTGCTTGACTATCAAGATGACCCTACGACCTATACCTTGGATGACCAATATCTTTTTGGTGACAGCATTCTAATCGCACCAATCCTCAATGCGGTAAACCGTCGTCGTGTATATTTTCCGGCAGGTGATTGGGTGGATTATTGGACTGGTGAAGTCATTTCAGGACCATCTTGGAAAATGGTAGATGCGCCGTTGGATACAATGCCGATGTATGTTCGCTCTGGTGCAATTATCCCATTTGCACCCTTGATGCAATATGTTGATGAAAAGCCAACCGACCCACTGACATTGAAGATCTATCATCCACACGATAGCGGACAGTTCACTATCCACGAAGAAGATGATACACATATGATGATTCAATATCGCCGTGATGGCGATCAGCTGATTGTTGAAACTGGCGCAACGGTTGGTCAGATTCATATTGATCTAATTGGCGTGACAGCCCAATCCGTTGAGGCAAGCGGAGACCCTATAGAAATTAGCGATGATGGCATTATTATCGTTGATGGCACGCAACCCAATCAAGTTACAATCCAATTGACGGAGGAACGCTAACATGACCCAATTGCCTGTTTTGGAAACATGCCCGAAGGAGATGGTCTACGGCCCATGTGGTGGTGTTGGGCTTGATGGTAGTTGTGAAGTTGATCGATCCCACGCTTGTGTGTGGCACACAGCCATTGCTGATATTGATCCGCCAACGCTTGATGAACTCCCCCATAAGTCGGATATTCCTGTCCGCACTAATAGTCGCTTTGAGCGTATGTTGCGAGCGGGACATTTTACTGTGACCTGTGAACTCAATCCCCATGATAGTGCTGATGCCACACCGATGGTTGAGTATGCCAAGACAATAGCTCCCTATGTTGATGCTGGACATGTTAGTGACAATTCGCTATCATCGCCTCATATGTGTGGATTAGCTGTCGCTGCACTTGTCCAAAATGCAGGAATAGAACCTATCTTACATATGACCAATCGAGATCGAAATCGGCTCATGTTACAAGCCGATGCACTCGGAGCGCATGCGCTTGGTGTACGGAATATTTTGTGCATCACAGGTGATCATCCGTCATTGGGCGATCATAATACGGCCAAGCCAGTTTTTGATTTGGATTCAGTCCGTACGATTGAAATGATGGTCAAATTGCGTGACGAAGGTCGATTTGAATCAGGCGAACGCGAACTGGTTTCTACTCCCGATTTTTACATTGGTGGCGCAGTTGGTGTGACAGCAAACCCAATGGCATTAAGGCCCCATCGCATGGCACGTAAAATCAAAGCTGGTGCTGATTTTATCATCACACAACTGGTCTTTGATATGCAACTCCTCCGCGATTTTATGGCACGTGTTTATGACCTCGGACTTGACGAAAAAGTACATATTCTTGTTGGTGTGGGTGCGCTAAACAGCCCCGGTATGGCGCGAGCAATTAACAAAGGCACACCCGGCGTTGTGATACCTGATTATATTATCGAACGTCTTGAAGGTGTTCCCAAGGAAAAACGCAAACAAGAAGGCATCAATATTTGTGTTGAGCAAATTCAGGAATTGATGGAAATGCGAGGCATTTGTGGGATTGATATTATGGATTTGGACTTCCGCCGATGGTTCCCGACTCCCCAAATTGTTGAAAAGGCGGGCTTAGCAAATCGCCCGAAATTAGAGAAAGTCGAGTGACAAATGGAATTAGCTGGCAAAACAGCACTGGTGACAGGTGGTGCAGTCCGTGTGGGTAAAGCAATTGCGTTGATGCTGGCACAAAATGGTGCAAATGTAGTCATCAACTATTTCAGTTCAGATACTTCTGCTAAGGAAACTGTGCAAGAAATTGAGGCATTGGGGGTATCTGCTCTCGCAATTCAAGCGAATGTCTCGAAACACAATGATGTACTCAATATGGTACAACAATCAAAGGAACAATTTGGCGGCATTGATGTATTGGTTAATAGTGCATCTCTGTTCAAAGGGACAGAATTCCCCACCGACGATATGTCGGCATGGCATCAGGTGACGCGCATTCTGATTGATGGCTCGTTTTATTGCACCAATGCAGTTGCACCCTATATGCTAATGAAAGAAGCTGGGGTGATTATCAATATGGTTGATCTGAGCGCGTGGATTCCTGCCAAAGGAATGATGGCGCATAGTGTCGGTAAATCGGCACTATTAGCGATGACCCGACAACTTGCGGTTGAGCTATCACCTCATATTCGTGTCAATGCAGTCGCACCTGGTCCTGTGTTGCCCCCACCTGATTATTCCGAGGCACAAGCACAGGCAACTGCTAATTCGACCTTACTCAAACGATGGGGGTCGCCTGATGATGTGACACAAGCCATCAAGTTTCTGATTGACGCGGATTATATTACAGGCGAGTTTATCACCGTTGATGGTGGCGAACGCTATGGTACTAGAGAATTTTGGGATGAATCATGACAACATATAAGACAATTTATACGACAGAACGTAGCCCATTTCATCAAGAACGAGCAATTGCCGCCGCACCTGACAACCTTGATGTTACAATGCTTCGCTATGCAACCAAAGCTGATTTGATGGAAAATCTAGCAAATGCAACCTTCCTCATTTCCGAGAGAACCGGGGTGATTGATCGAGAAATCATTGAGTCTGCGCCAAACCTTAAACTCATTTTGCGTCTGGGCAGCCTCAGCCATGATATTGATGTGTCAGCGGCAAAAGAAGCAGGGATTGTAGTCTGTCGCTGGTCGGACGCTGGTGTGATTCGCGTTGCTGAACATACAATTATGCAGTTGTTGGTGTTGATGAAGAAGATCAGCGAAGTTCAACAAGTTGCGCTTGATGCAAGTAACGAGTGGGCAGAAAGCAAGCGCACCGATGAAAACACATTTGCCTATAACTGGTCGGGACGACAAGGCATCATGCAGTTATATCAACGCACCGTAGGAATTATCGGATTCGGCGAGATTTCAGCAGAACTTGCGCGACGATTATCAGGTTGGGGATGCACCATTTTATACAACAAACGCCGTCGCTTGCCAGAATCTGTTGAAATGGAACTGGGTATCCAATATGCTGAAAAAGATATACTACTAGCAACCAGTGACTACATTATGAACCTTTTACCCTATTTCCCAGAAACAGATATGTCGATTAATGCTGACAGTTTTTCTAAGATGAAAGCTGGTAGTCTCATCGTGAGTGTCGGAAGTGGCAGTGTCATTGATGAGGATGCACTCGCAGAAGCAGTAAAATCGGGACACCTCGCTGGCGCAGCATTAGATACATACGAATGGGAGCCTATCAAAGCAGACAACCCGCTGATCAAGTTAGCACAAGAGGGTTACAATATACTACTCACTCCGCACACTGCCGCTGGTAGCTCAACAGCAAAAATCGCCGACAAAGAACGTGCCAGCGATTTTACGAATATTATCAACTATCTAGAGGATAAACCAATTGTAAATCGGTTGATTTGAACCACTCAATAGTTTGAGTATAATTCATTAAATATATTAGGATTATAATGATGACAGACCAGATGATTGTTCATAATTTAACCTGCGATTCTCTAATAAATCCTGTTGGGATTGGTAATATATCCCCTCGATTGAGTTGGAAAATTCAATCCACTCAAGATAATGTAATTCAATATGCTTACCAAATCCAAGTATTTGATGGGAACACGGTACTTTGGGATACTGGACAAGTTGTGTCTGATCAATCAATCTATATCGCTTACAACGGTCCAGAATTGAATTCTCGTCAACATTGTCGTTGGCATGTTCGGGTATGGTTAGATGATGTTTCTGTGACAGATTGGAGTGATGAGGCATATTGGGAAATGGGTTTGCTTCATCTATCTGATTGGCAAGCTCAGTGGATTGAACCAGAACGAGAATTCAACCCTGACGAAATGCAACCATCGCCATTTCTTCGATGCGTCTTCGATTTAGAAGATAAAATTATTTCATCTGGTCGGATTTACGCGACAGCCCACGGTGTCTATGAACTTCACCTTAATGGTGAGATTGTAGGGGATCGCATACTTGCACCCGGGTGGACAGCATATCAGCATCGGCTTCAATATCAAGTATATGATGTGACCTCAATTCTCATGAAAAATACAAATGTTGTGGGAGCTATCATTGGAGATGGATGGTGGCGAGGTGCAGTTGGTCCTGAATCTATGCGTAATGCGTGGGGAGAAAAACTAGGGTTTTTGCTCCAACTAGAGATTAACTATGTTGATGGAATCCAAGAAACAATTATAACCGATAGCAGTTGGTTGACAGCCACTGGTCCAATTGTGAAATCAGACCCTATGGCAGGCGAAACATATGATGCTCGCCTTGAATTACTTGGTTGGAATACCACACACTTTGATGCATCTGATTGGGAATATGTTACCGTTGCACCATATCCACTCGACAACCTCATCGCCGAAGTTTCATCGCCCATTCGTTGTCAAGAAACGTTCAAGCCTCAAGCAATTATCACAACCCCCTCAAAACAGACTGTTATTGATTTCGGACAGAATATATCGGGACGGGTGCGATTCAGTCTATCAGGCGAAGCTGGAGAAACTATTACATTACGGCATCAAGAGGCACTCGAACATGATGGTAATTTTCATGTCGAAACTGGCGAAGCAGGGATGCTGATTGGCATTGGACTGCCCATACAAGCAG
This sequence comes from Anaerolineales bacterium UBA6055, assembly GCA_002428985.1. Lineage (GTDB taxonomy): Bacteria > Chloroflexota > Anaerolineae > Aggregatilineales > Phototrophicaceae > UBA6055. The sequence continues at coordinate 358,120 of DIYL01000002.1, forward strand.
ATCATTATACATTCAAAGGTGAAGGGATCGAAACATATGAACCCAAATTTACTACGCATGGATTTCGCTATGTTTTAGTCGAGGGATATACAGGTGAGATCAGCGAAGATGCTTTTACAGCAGTCGCAATTTATTCGGATATAACACAAACAGGTACATTTGAGTGCTCTCATCCGATGATTAATCAATTGCATAGCAACATTTTGTGGGGTCAAAAAGGCAACTTTATGGATGTTCCGACAGACTGCCCCACCCGTGAACGTGCAGGTTGGACAGGGGATGCACAGGTATTCTGTCGAACCGGCTCCACATTGATGGATACCGAAACCTTTTTTACGAAGTGGCTCAATGATGTTACCGCAGATCAAGACGAATCAGGGCGTGTACCTGGTATGGTTCCTTCGTTTTATCGCGCGGCTGGCAAGTCTCATCCGATTTTCTCTGGCACAGATGGTTCAGCAGGCTGGGGTGATGCTATCATTATAATTCCCTGGACACTGTATCAAATTTATGGTGATATACATATTTTGGAATCAAACTACGAGAGTATGAAATTATGGTTTGAGTATGTGCATCACAACACTCAAAATGTTAATTGGCATCGCAAGTTAAATCCGATGTATTGGTTGAATCCTAGCAAACGTGAGAATTTGAGAATCCTGTGGGACACCAATTTTCATTTTGGCGAATGGCTTGAGCCTGGCGAAACGATGCCGGCAATGTTATTTGGCGTATTCCGTAGTTTTATCTTTTCTCGCCCGATTGTCGCATCCGCATATTATAAGCACATCTGTGATCTAATGGGAGAGATCACAACACTGTTAAATAAAACGGATGCCATAAATTATCAAGGACTGAGTCAATCTATCAAAGAAGCCTACGCAGGTGAGTTTATTGGGCAGGATGGACGCATTCAACCTGATAAACAAGCATCATATGTTCGCGCCTTGCAATTCGACCTTGTCCCACAGAGTGTACGTTCTAAAGTTGTAGGACGACTAGTTGATCTTATCCGTGCAAATGATAATCATCTGGCTACTGGCTTTTTGTCTACTGGTTTCTTATGTCAGATACTCACGGAGGAAGGATATTTGGATGTTGCTTATGACGTTCTCATGCAAGACACAATTCCATCATGGCTTTATCCAATCACAAAGGGGGCAACTACTATATGGGAGGGTTGGGACACGATTTTACCAGATGGGAAAGGCAAAGGTGTTGGCTCTCATAATCATTATTCTAAGGGTGCAGTAGGAGAATGGATGTATCGGGTTATTGTTGGTATTGAAATCGGTAAACCCGGATACAAGCACATTTTGATTTCACCACGTCCCGGTGGTGGCTTGACCTCAGCTAAGGGAAGTTATGAATCGAGATATGGAACAATCATCTCTGAATGGCATATTGAACAAGATCGTTTTTTTCTTCATATCACAATCCCACACAACACCACTGCTGAGGTACAATTACCAAATAATAGTGCACCAATTTCCGTTGGATCAGGGCATCACAGCTTTGACTGCCTACTCGACTAAACAGGCTCGCCCGCAATTGCATTACACCGATCGTATACATCTGTGTCGACACCTGCATACCAAGCAATCCAGCGTGCAGATGCAATCAAATAACGCCACCTATCGGCATGTTGGCTCATATGGAATTCTTTAACCATCGAATTCAGGTGTTTGAAGTTATGTAAGATCGTGTGATTATCGGTACAGGCAATTTCTGTTAACACAGTGATCAAATCTTCTGCATCATATCCAGCTAGTTCATATGCTCGAACTGATGCAGTTGCAGTCCGATGATCATGAGCCATCAACGCCTCACGCAAGGTCACAAGTAAACTGTTAGATGTTTGGTTCTCCAGTGCTTCCACATCCTCCTGATATGGATACTCACGCGAGGCAACATACGGGATGAACTCAAATTCTTCAGACAAAACGCTTGGACCGCGTTCAAGTTGACTCGCTCCCCGAATAGCAACAAGCACTTGTGTTGCAGGTGACAAATGTTTCATGGATGCACGCAAGGCACTCACACATGTCCCGATGTGAATCGGTGCAACCTCACGACTCACGGCATCAAAGTCTTCGTGCGGAACGGGATCCGTACAGAGATACATATCGCAACCCGCTAGCGACACTGCTGCCAATACGGTCTCAGGAGAATAATTATCTTCTGACATTGCCTTCGCGGCAACTTCGGGTCGTTCATAAGGCTCAGCTTGATGAAATGCTTGACGTAGTTTTTCAATCTGGTCGGGTTCAAAGGTCTGATTCGATGCACCATTGTCTAAGCCATGATCGGTGCGCAAAGTCACTGCTCTGTCATGTGGTGCAAAATCACGCGGGAAACTGGCATTATAGCGTAAAGCACACCGCAGCATATCGAATCCTGCTTCCCAACCAACGAGCTCACACATACCCAGTGACAACAATGGTGTGATAAAGGTATGGTCATCTGTAGTCATCCCATAGAGTCCTAAATCAAATAGTAAATCGATCAGGTCTTCACGTGGCATGTCTTGTTCTAATGTCACAAAACGGTGATCACAACGCATATACTCGCCAATTCGCACATCCATCCGCAACATTTTAATATTTTCTGCAACAGTCTCTTCGCGCAACCCTTTTGATGGTAGTAATTGATATGGACTCATACATGGATCGTTCATATCAAATACAACTTGCCACAGACATTGCGCTAGTAGCATATGACGAATATGTTCTGGTTGCTGAGCGGCTAAACGTCGCGCATCTTCACAACCAATCAAGGCATGCGAAACAAAGCCAAGCATATTATGTGCTTGGTTGTTGATATAATGACAGGCAGTAATAGCACCGGTTGCCCATAGCAAATCTTCATCGATTCCTTCATCAAGCTTTGAATAAACTTTTTCAACAACATTATCAAGGGTACAGTCACGCAACCATTCCACCAATTCGTGTGTTTTATTTAAATCAACTTGGGGTTTCATAACGTCAAGCGCCTCAGAAAACTAGTTATTAGAAATAGATGAATAAATTATATCTCTCAGTTATTGTTTTTCACAAGGTAATCAACTATATTACCTAAACATATATCATCGGCTGGAAGAAGCCATCCAATCATATGAGGCGTCATAACACAAGACCAGTAACTTAAATCAAAAGAGCCGACCCTATGATCGACTCTCTTCGTATAAATATGACTTGTGATTGCGCCTTACCAGCCACGTTGCGCGATTTTATCGCCTTCTGACATTGAACTCACGTTAATGCCAACCATTGCTTCACCAAGATTGCGGCTAACATCTGCTAGGATTTTTGCATCGTTATAGTGTGTCACAGCTTTAACGATTGCTTTAGCGCGTTTTTCAGGGTCGCCGCTCTTGAAGATACCACTACCGACAAACACACCATCAACGCCCAATTGCATCATAAGTGCTGCATCGGCTGGTGTCGCAACACCGCCAGCTGCAAAGTTAACAACCGGTAAACGTCCTAATTCTGCAGTTTCTTTAACAAGGTGGAATGGTGCGCGGATTTCTTTTGCATAAGTATAGAGTTCATCTTCATCCATACTAGCAATGCGACGAATTTCACCGTTCACTGTACGAGCGTGACGCACAGCTTCAACAACATCACCTGTACCCGCTTCACCTTTCGTACGAATCATCGCCGCACCTTCACCAATACGACGGAGGGCTTCACCCAGATTACGACAACCACATACAAACGGTACACCGAATTTCCATTTATTGATGTGATGTTCTTCATCAGCAGGGGTCAAAACTTCACTTTCGTCAATATAATCGACCCCAAGCGCTTCTAAAATTTGTGCTTCGACAAAGTGACCAATACGCGCTTTTGCCATAACAGGAATCGAGACAGCCTCGATAATGCCTTCGATCATATCAGGATCACTCATACGTGCGACACCACCCTGTGCACGAATATCTGCTGGTACGCGCTCGAGTGCCATGACTGCAACAGCGCCTGCATCTTCAGCAACTTTAGCTTGGTCTGGTGTGACAACATCCATAATCACGCCACCCTTGAGCATTTGTGCAAGACCGCGTTTTACTTTGTCAGTTGCTTTTTCTGTATTACCATTTTGGTTATGTCCATTAGTTTCCATTTATGTTCCTCACTTCGTTACAAAATTCCTTTGAGCGTTATGCTAAAGCACAAAATAGCAAAACTGTATGTCCAATGCAGTCCATTTAGACCATTTTTCGCAGTTTTAATATCCAATTTTCATGATTAAGAGAATTTTGTTGACGATGTGACACAAAAATCGCTAAACTTACTGTATTCTTGCAGACCAATTTTGATGAGTAAGTCCAATGCCAAACACTGAGATTGTCATCCAAAACATCCGTGAAGCTCATGCCAAAGACTTGGAACAACTACAGCGCGATTGTTTCCCAACACTTGCAGAGAATGAGTTGATGTTGGAAGCGCACTTCCTCAATCATTGTCAACTTTTTCCTGAGGGCAATTTTGTAGCACTTATCAACGAGCGGATTGTTGGATTAGGATCAGGTTTTTTAATTGACTTTGATTTCGAAGATTCTCAGCACACCTTCCAAGAGATTATTGATGAGGGATATTATAGCCATCATCAAACGGATGGTGATTGGTATTATGGTGGAGACATCAGCGTGCATCCTGACTTTCGGCGACGAGGTGTGGGAAGCAAACTATATGAAGCCCGCAAAGACATCGTCAAGAAACTCAATCGCAAAGGCATTGTTGCAGGCGGATTGATCCCCGATTATGTAAACCACAAAGATACACTCACCCCACGCGAGTATGTTGATCAAGTTATCACAGGAGACTTGATAGATAGCACATTGACCTTCCAACTACGGCGCGGATTTGTAGTCAAAGGATTACTTAAAGACTATATCGAAGACGACGCATCCGATAATTGGGCGACATTGATTGTTTGGGAGAATCCAGATTATCAATTGGAAAGCGAATAATTCTATACGGTTTTATTGAGACACATCTAAAGCTAAGCAACCCCAAACAGAATAATCAAAATATAGAGCCACTGTTGATTGTTCAATAACTCCTCAATGCCCCACAAGGATAATTGTTACTGCACCATACAGTGACCCGAATACACTCAGACTACGACGTTGTCAGAGAAATTAAGGCGTTTGTACCCCACGAGTATTCAAATAGATAGCATACAAGGATGAGCTAGCCGTAATGAAAAGACGATTTTTATCAACCCCACCAAATGTACAATTGGCAATCACCTCAGGCACAAGGATTTTGCCCAATTGCTCACCGGATTCTGTATACACTTGAATACTATCCGCTGAACTGATGTAGAGAAAGCCGTTATAATCAAAGCGGAAGCCATCGGCTGCACCGGGATTAATCTCGCAGTGTACGCGCCCGTTTGCTAATGTTTTGCCGTCAATCACATCGAATACCCGCACATGGTGTGGTCCATGCGGGTCATGTGACTTACCCGTGTCGCTTATGTAAAGTCGTTTTTCATCAAGTGAAAAGGCCAGTCCATTTGGCTTAACAAAATCACGCGCCACAACACTTAAATCATTAGTCGCTGGATCAAACCGATACACAAAATCACCTGGTAATTCATACGGTGACGGAGTACCTTCTTTTGTTCCAGCGAGAATGCCATATGACGGATCAGTAAACCACATCGTGCCATCGGATTTAAAAACCACATCATTTGGCGAATTAAATCGGCGTCCATTATAATTATCGACAACCGTTACCACAGTTCCATCATCTTCAGTCCGACTCACGCGCCGTCCACCATGCTCACATGTCACCAATCGTCCTTGCGGATCACGCGTATTGCCATTGGTATAATTACAAGGTTGACGAAATACAGATACACCGTCTGTCGGTGACCAGCGCATCATGCGATTATTGGGAATATCACTCCACAAGACATACTCATCCCCATCGTTATCAAAATAGACTGGACCTTCCGACCAAATACAGCCATCAGCCAGTTTTTCTAATTTGGAGTCCGGTAATAATAAGCGTTCAAAACGTTGATCATAAATTTCAAAACCATCGCGTTGTTGCATGAGTGTTCCTTTTCAAAAAGCATTTATCAATAAATTCAGTCATATTGAGTTTAATGCATAACTGTATATAGGAGTATAACTTTGCGAGTTTCTATCTACAACATATCTATTCTTGCTTGTCCAGAGAGTAAACGGTCAGTTTATCGAGAACACCGTCAATATAATGAAAATCGTATAACAATGGTACAGAAGTCTCTAACATATAGGGTAAAAAATAAGGGATATTATCTGCAACTTGATGATTGGCTTTATCAATAACCCAATCAAGCTTTTTCCATTCCAGCAGCCCTTCATCAGTCATTTTTGTTGACCATTCAATACGACTGCTAAACCTGATGATATACGCATACATCCCTTTATGACTGTTGCTTTCATCGCCAACAACATTCCATTTTACGATACCAATGTACTGCATGGATTCAGCTTGTTTTATATCCAAAGTTGTCTCTTCGAGCAGTTCGCGTATCATCGCATCATCAGGGGACTCATTTTTATGGATTTTACCGCCCACACCATTCCACAAATGTTGATTGGGTGGAAACTTTCGATGTAACATCAAAACCATATCATCAAGAAGACAGAATCCAATTGTATAGGGTATGTTAAATGCCTGTTTTGAGTTCATATTTGAATCGTTTCGTGTTATTGATGTAGGAAAAATTTTAACACAGAGTTGAAGGCACTAATATTTATGAAAAACACAGTAAGTTCAGAATTAATCATTACATTAGGTGCCCCTAATGACCGATCGGGAAAGCTCTCTGCTATCGCCTTGTCCCGAGCAAATAAAGCACTGGAACTGTTAAAACAGAAACCAGAAGCTAAATTAATCATTACAGGCGGATTCGGCGGATTTAACCCAACCAATAAACCGCATTACAGCTATGTCAGACAATATATAGTGAATAAAGGGCTTGATGCAAATCGTATCATGGGTGAAATAGCAAGCTCTCATACAGTTGACGATGCAGTGCTTTCGTCACGATTTCTCGCTGATTTTGATGTTGGAAAGATAACAATCGTGACGTCATCATGGCATATAAAACGAGCTAAATTTATTTTCCAACATTTTTTCGAAGCGAATAAACTAGAATTTGTTGGTAGCACAGATATAGAGGGTAATGAGCTAGAGGAAAGGTTAGAACACGAGACTAAACAGTTAAAGATATTAATGCGTCAGGGAGGGGTTATTGTTGAATGAAGAAACAATAATAGCAACATACACAGTAAAGGCAAATTAAATATGGGCATGAATAGTTATTGGCTGGTTGAGGGCAAGGTGATTTATAGTGATGCAACTGGCGATATATCAATGGAGGAGTTAGACGCCAATTCACAACGTTTGTTTGCCATGATAGAAGAATCACCAGCTGAAAAAGTCCACCATTGATGATCAGACCAACATAGGACAATTGCCAATCTCAATGAAAGCGATGAATGACGCAGTTGACTGGGTCAGACACCCGAAAATCGGATGGTTTCTCATGTATCCATCGGAAAACCCATTTTCCAAATTTATCCTCGCCGTGATTGTAAACTTAGCTGGGATACAGCATCGTCAATTTGGAACATTAGAACAGTGCCTGGAGTTACTCATCCAAATGGATCCAATATTGCCAACAGTAGACGAAATGATGGCATTACATAAAAACATCCAATCATTGTAAAGATAGGATGATTGACGCTGTTGCCAAAATCCATAACGTTATCGGATTGAAATACCTATGTGGATAGACAGGCAGAAGATTATCTTGATAAGGGTTCACAGATGTTGCTGTAAAGATGTAATTCTTCGCATCTGCCACCCCACCGAAGCTGTTGCCTGCGGAGAAAGCAAGAGTCCGTGTTTAGGGTAATCTATATTTCAAATTAGACGTATGCAAGATTACCATAGCGTCATTAATCAATTAGACGACCTTTTGTATTTATCAATCGTTCTAACCAATCTAAAAAGGTATCACAATATCGTGTGTAATTTGAAAGTTGACTTCGTTCAATCAATTCATCAGCGTAATTAGCTCGTCTATAAACACCTAAATCATCACTGGATATATCAAAAGCAAAAGATAGAGATTTTAGGTCACTTTCTTTTATAGGTGGATGAAACATTATGCCAGCGAAAGGTAAGAACCTTTCACCTATTCTTTCAGTATCTGAAAGAATATCTCCACTATAATCCCAGACTCCATAAATAGATACATCAATTGAATCATCAGGATAAATTATTATTGCTCCCGAACACATCTCAAGGAAATCTACGAATCCACTATCCTTAGTCAACTTGGGATATGTTTCAAAAACTTGCTTAATTTCGTCAATGACGTCCTGATTTGGGAATTCTGAATGACGATGTCCGCCATGCACTAGTGAATATTCAAGTTTTGATAATCGTGAAATCATCTCCGTAACTTCCATCAATCGATCTCCTACTCGCCAAGTTTAATAAGTCAACTTCTAAGGTATAACATTGGCGAATGTAGTACAATGTCAATTCATCATAGGTATAGTCGATAGCAGGCGATCACATTATTGACCGCCTACTCGAGATTTCATTTAACCACCAATTGGCGCGACCCAATATTCGTCGCCTTGACCTTCAGCTGTCCACCCAACGACCCCGTTATATTCAATTGGGAACCAACGACGCCCTTCGACATCACATTGCGATGTACCAGTAACGGCAAATGTCGCACCTGCTGGCATCACCCCGATAATCTCTGTGCCATCGGTACCGACATTACTACGGATATTATTCGGTACACCGGGTAGCACGAACGCATTAATCCCCGGACTCAAGCGCATCGGCGGGCTATTGAAGCAGAATGTATTGGATATATCGATCGACAACCAGTATGCCCCATCGCCACCTTCGGCTGTCCAGCCAGCAATCCGGCTGTTACGGATAAAGAACCAATTAAAGCCATTAGCACACACAGGGCCGCGTTCGACATAAACGACTTCACCTGCATCAATGCTATCAATCACTGCCGAGCTCGTCGTCGCACCCACACGCACACGATTTGATGGACCGGGGTTCACAACTGCATTTTGTCCAACAGTTAAGCGTGGTGTCAGGTTACAGGTACTAGCTATTGGAACAGTTGTTGGCGTGGGTTGTGGAGTAATGATAACATTACTTGTAATCCATTCAGTTGGTGCCCATGCAACATTACGATATGCTGGAACAAGAAAATACTGTCCAAGCTCTTGTTGTACTTCGCTGATGCGTCCGGTTTGTCCCAAACTAGGCGACCATGTGCTCACCCCTTCACCATTGTGCCACGCAATTTGTGAACCATCAGGCGAAATTGTTGGTGTGGATTGTGTGCTAATATCAAATGTGCTCAGCCCAATATTAAATTCTGCTTGCCCCTGAATTGCCTGCCATTGAATAACTGATGCGCCACTGGTTGAAGGAATTGTAAGTGGAATCAGTTCTAAACCGCCCGTGACAAATTTAGCTTTTAACCGTGGTGGTGCCGCCAGACGTGACCGTGACCCATTGAGCGGATCAAACACTTCCCAATAATCTTGAATGCGCAATGCGATCATGTTGCGCCCATTGTGTGTCACCCATACATAATCTAAGACAAAATTCCCAAGTGCTTCCTGAAAACCTAAATCATAGCGGGTAAGGTTGCCGTTCGCAGGATTATAAATTTCCATAAACTGGAACGGGCTACGGCTTTCAGTTGTATATGTGAACAGTATACGTGCAATGCCTGCATCGCCCCAGAAGACCTCTGGCATCCAAATCCCACCATCTTGGAATCCTAGATTAAAACCATTAACCAGCGTCGCTTGTAATCCACTATTAAAGTCATAGACTTGGAGTGTAGCTTCTTCAAATCCTTGAAGGCTCGGTTCGAGTTGGGACCAGACAAGCTTAGTACTATCCGGTGACCATGCGGGCACAGAACGTAAATACCCAACTTCCCCTGCACCAGTTTGATCAGCAATACGCACAAAAGTTTGCGTCGCAACATCCATCACCCAGATATTGGTCGGTGGTGATCCGGCAAAATCTGGACTTTCACCGCGATTAACTTTGTCGAGGACTTCCTGCGCAGTTGATAAATAAGCGATGCGTCGTCCGTCAGGGGATAAAATCGGACCACCATTATAGGCGTGCTGTGTTAATTGGGTCGCGGTACTCCCTTGAATATTGATTGACCATAGGTCGCCATTACGGAAGGTAATGATACTCTGATTGATCGATTGTGCTTGCGTGATTGGGATACCTAACACGATAATCATCATGATCATCCCAATCAGCATAAAACGTTGGATATGTCTCGGTTGCATCTGGTGTTATCTCCTTGTTTACCCACTTATAGTTCTACCACAAAAGACACAACCCGTTGTACTGTCGTTCCGGTTTTTATCTGTTTTTATACGTTATTTATAGTCTGTATGAGGTGTTGGTTACGCCAAATGATATACGCCATGATGAATGCGCCAATCGCATTCGCTAGAAAGTCAATGAGCGACGGATAGCGATCAGGAGAAAATGTCTGTAAATATTCTGTAACAGATCCGATAATGACAGCGATCACAACAGCAATAACAAGGCTACGTACAAATGCGATATGCCCGAAAAACGCCCAAAACCAGACCGTACACGTCGCGCCAAATGCAACCAGATGCAACGTCGTGAAAAAAATTTCGCGTTCTAGCGTATTAGGTCCTGGTGGAATGCCCGTTTGAATAAGGGGTTGTTGTTCGGGTTGTACTAATAGGATACTGATAAAAATTGTCCACACGATCGCACCTAACCATCGCAAAGGGCGATAAGATGCAAATTTAAGCACAAGTGCCATAACATTGTCCTTTCAAGAACCTAGCACTCGTCACCCTATCATATGGGTCATTCACGGGTCAAGCTAGCGTAGGACAATCGAATAGTTGCCGATTTCGTCACACTTAATCAACATCCTCAATATCGATATCCAGCACATATTCAACCATGCCCTGTATATCCATATCTTCGGCAAATGCTTTGGCATCCCAAATCACGCGTGGGCAAATTCGCCGTTCTAAATCATCGAATAGTTCAAACGCTTGTTCACGAATATCTTTTGGCAAATCTGATTGCAACAAGATGAACGCTAAAATATCAGACGCTGTTTGTGTATCGTCCTGTTGGCGATAATAGTCGGCAAGTTGTGTCATGGCATAGTAGAGCTCACCATATGCCCGAATCGCATATGATGCGCGGATACTTGCAAGATAGTCAGTGTGGTGTGTGTCCATAATCCTATTGCGATCACCCTAAATTGGTTTATAATGATAGTATCTATCAACTAAATTTTACGCAAAGAAGTGGGAGGTGACGAGACAAAATCAAACGAAACAACACATTAACTTAGCTTATCCTCACAAATCACAATCTTTTAGTATTTCCACAACACAACCCAATTGTATACGTGCCCCACCTATCTATTTTTAGTTCAGTAGCTTGTTGACGATACCCAATCAACACAAAGATTTCTCTAATATCAAACACCTAAACTAAACCTCATTGGAATTAAGCCGTCTATTGAGGATGAATGTATCGGCTGGAGGCAATGTACAAATGCGAAAACTGTCAAACAATCGTTCCACATGGTATTAAATCACATCGCGTCACTATCGAGACACGCACCAAGCACTATCCATTTCGTCACTATGCAAATGAATTTAAACGCGAAGGTAAAACCAAACAATCACATGATAATGGCGGAGTCGGTCAAGAAATCGTCCGCGAGATCACCGTCTGCCCTATTTGTGCTGAGCAATTAAACGGGTAGTATGATATATGAGTGGGTATCACGCCCGCTCATTACAAGCTATTGTCGGAGCGAAATCGTCTCTGTCTCCATATCCCAAACATAGATAACAGGGATTTGATCCTCACCATTGAAGGAATCTTGGAGGGCAGACCCACTTAACGCATCAAAACCAATCCGAAACTGCAATGTAGAGTTATCTATCCACCCAAACACGGTATCCCCGCTATCATATAACACACTAGAAACCTCGGTGATCTGTCCGCTGTCCATATCATATATATATGCTGTTGCAGGTTCACGTTCACTTAAGGCAGGATCACCAAAGGATCTAACAAACGCCAATCGCTCGCCATCCGGTGACCAGCGTGCATTATGGTCTCGCGCAACTTCCACGTCCTCAATCGTAATTGGTGTCATTACATCTGCTTCAACTTCCCAGATATACATCGTCGCAGTATTATCTACATTCTCAACAGACACAGCAAACCGCTCACCATCTGGTGACCAATAGTAATCAAAAAATCCATCATGTGGGATGTCACGTAAGAGGTCGCGTGTTGTATTCGCTTCTAAATCCCACATCAAAAGACGATTGGTATCTTCCTTACTAAAATAAGCATTAAACACCAAGTAGCGTTCATCGGGTGACCAGCGTCGACGATGTGATGAAACACCATCAGTTTGGTTATCTATCACTGTCTGTGCACTTAGATCATACACATGAATCCGGCCAAACCCATCTTCATCCTCAGCGATTTGGGGATCATATACGACATACCGCCCCTGTGGAGACCACTGCATATTATCGTTGTCTACTCGTTCTGGCAGTTCGGTTGTTTCACCGTTCTCCGCATTCCATATAAATGCGCGCCCATCATCCGATGGAGTTGCCCGATACAGAAGTTGATTACTAGCTGGTGACCAGAAAATAGCTTCCGACCAAACATCAATCTCTGAGATTGTCATCAATTCATTCGCATTACGATCCCATACATAAATCTGATAATCTCCTAAGACACCACGTTCAAGGATGCCTACTATCGCAAGGTACTGGCTATCATTAGACCATCGATACGTACCCCAAATGTCTTCTATACCATCAAAGATAGCCATTTGCTCACGTGTTGAATGATCATAAATGACCATATCAACACCGCCTCCCTTGGTGATGTAGCTTAAGAGTTGACCATCCGGAGACCACTGTGGACTTACATCAAACCGTTCAGGCGTTTGGCTTAAATTCCAAAGTTCGCCTGTTGTACGATCCATGAGGTACATTTCGGATAACTGATTTGGTAAATCACACTCTCCAAAACTAAATGCGATAAATCGTGAGGAAACATCATTGTCCAGCGCATCATCATATCCATCGGGACGTGGCATCAGCTTGACAGTAAATACACCACATGCCAGCTCACCATTATTTAGACGTATACGCTCCGTAGTATGGCTGTACCAAAATTCCTCACCTGTTGTTGCGACTACTTGTACTGCATTACTATCTGGTTGTTGCGCAAACAAAGCTATAGCTGCGCCAACAACGACTGCAACGACCACGACGATCAACAATATCATAGCCTTCAACACTGACGACACCATCCCTTATACATCTCTAAACGACGAACATCATTATAATCCGATTCCATCAATCCTGCTGTCACAGAACATCAATATCACAGCGTACAATATGTACTACACACTTCGTCATAATGGTAATGAATTTAAGCAAAAAGCAAAAATAGAGCGTTCACATGATTACAGTAGAGGCGAACAAGAGATTGTCCGCGAGATCACTGTTTATCCTGATTGTGCTGAAACATTAAATCGTAGTTAATAACATCGTAGAGGGTGACATGCGTGTCGCCCTCATGCACTCGATTGACTCCACCACCAGCCCGCTTTTTTACGCTCACCATATTTCAGTTTTTTATCCAACCACAATGCCACATGGCGCAATTGATTTGTCATCATCCAGCGTAAAATACGATTATGAAACTTCGAGAAATCTTTGTTATAGGGGCAAACACGGATACAAATTGAACAATCTGTGCCTTGATTCGTCCAGAATTTAAAGCACTTCTTCGCATCGACCGTCCATTTTTTCACACCTTTGAGGTTGGACATACTATCTGTAAATTCAGGTGCATCTGATGGAATCGCCTTCACCGGACATCCGTCGCTACACCGCCGACACACGTTACAAGTTTCCGTCACACCAAAATCAATCGGTTCATCAAATGTAAGCGGTAGATCCGTGAAGATTTTAGCAATCCGAACACGCGGTCCAAACTCGGGAGTGATTAATAAACCATGCCGTCCATATTGTCCTAAGCCTGCTTGAATCGCTAGCGGGATCGATAAGGCTGTATCATTCAAACTCGCGACTGCACGATACCCCAAGTTGCGGATATATTGAGTGATCGACAAGACAGCAATAATGTCTTTACTATACCCTTGTCCCGTCGCCGCACCACTCAATGCAGAGGGAACAGTTTCTATGGTTTGATGGTGCATCTCATTTGCAATCACAACCACATTAGGCAAATCATCCGGCAAGTCCATTGGCTTATCCGTTAGCTTTTCACGACTATAATTATGCGTATAAACCCACCGTTCATCGTACTCACAAATCCCAACAGCATCCGCACCCAAAAATTTAGCGGCACGTTTGAGATCTTTGCTATTATCTTCTGGTGTACTGTCAATCTTGCGCGTCGCGCCTTCACGGAACATCGTATAGGTGTCGAGGAAGCCTTCTTTGCGGTCATCGGATTTTTCGAGCAAGTCAGCGGTAAAATCTGCGATATACCATGCCGCATTACGCAACGCATAATCCCGATGTTGAAAGCCCTCAACTTTACGAAATTCAGCTAAGTCAGTGAAGTATGATTCAAAGAACTTACGCACACGATCAGAGCGCACCTCATCATCCCATGCAGCCCGATTGAACATGTCATATTTTTGATTAAACCGTTGGAATTCATCAGTGACTTCAAAGCCTGTTTTTTTGTCGATTGGCTTTTGGCAGATGCAATTTTCACATTGGCAGTTACGGGTTTTGGTTTCAGGAGATAATGTTGTCATAGCATTCTCGTTAGGTGAACATACATATGAATATATTCATAATAGTAACAGGTGACTATATCGACATGCAAACTTCAATACAATCCCGCCGGCTCATTATAATCCGCACCGGATGTCTCTAAATATTGTGCTGTAATGGCCCCTGTATCCTGTCGTTTTTGCATACAATGATAGAGAAACCATTCCATCCCACGCAGATTCTCACGCCATGTCTCCCACAGATAACCCACAGCCGAATCATCAAAATAGATTTGTGCGCCCTGTTTGGTTGCAAATACAGATAACCGTTTGTTGAGGATCTGCCTGACCAAGTCGTGATTGGTATGGTCAGCAATATATATGGTTGTCAGCTCTCTGGAATATCGTCTAAATGCACGTTTCCAACTCATATGTGTTCCGATTATCAGTGTTTTATCTTGCGAATCCCGAAAAAGCCGATGCTGATTCAACACAAATAACCGCTGTGCTTCATCCAGTGCAAAGGTATCCAAATCTGTGATGTCAGTATGATAATCAAAGTGCCACCGTGGGAGGCGTTCATAGGCAGTCCGCTTACCACTCATGATTAATTGATCGCACAACCACAATAAACTCGTCGATTTACCACGTCCACGATGACCAATAATCTGCAGATTCTCAAACCCACTATCAAGCACAGACAGCAATTCTGGGGGTGGTACAGTAACCGCAACCCATTCTTCTTGCGACAATGCGCCGAACGGATTTTTAGTCAGTCCAAGTTTGTGAAAAGGGAAAAATGCATCAAAAGTTGCATCAGATGTCATATCTAACGATCAAGCACGGTCGTACTGGAATTATGCCAGAAGACCTTAATCACCTGACCTGTTTCAACATTGAGTGACGATTTATAGTCTACATTTTGAACACGTACAACCAGATCAACATCATCTGCAATTCGTACAGTATAACGTGTATCGGTTCCGATATATTGACTCTCAACCAGTTCACCATTCAGCACAGTCATTTCAGTACGATCCGCATCAATTATGTTCGTCGAAATACCGACACGTTCAGGACGAATCGCAACTGTGACATCCCCAGAAGATTTTTGTAGTGCTTCCGATAGTTCGGCGTCAATTACGGTATTATCTGATAGGCGAACTTTGCCATACCCATTCCCGATGAGAGATTCTAATGTCGCGGGTATAAAGTTAGTCTCACCGATGAAGTCAGCAACAAAGTGAGTGTTCGGGTGTTCATAAATGTCTTTTGGGGTACCAACTTGCAACATCTTACCATCACTCATCACAGCAATACGATCAGCCATCGTGATCGCTTCTTCTTGATCGTGTGTGACATAGATGAAGGTAATGCCAATATTGCGTTGCATCTCTTTGAGTTCATATTGCATATTTTTGCGGAGCTTTAAATCGAGTGCACCAAGCGGTTCATCCAATAGCAGGACGGCAGGACGTTTGACTAATGCCCGTGCCAATGCGATACGTTGTTGTTGACCACCAGATAGTTGATTCGGTTTGCGCTTCGACACATCTGGCAGGCGCACCATCTCAAGTGCTTCTTCGGCACGTTTTGTTGCATCCTTTTTGCCAACACCCTCCATCTGCAAGCCAAACATGATGTTTTGCAGAACAGTCATATGTGGGAAGAGCGCGTAATCTTGAAACACTGTGTTTACAGGGCGATGATACGCGGGGATGTTTTCCATCGCAGTACCACGAATAAGCACATTCCCACTCGTAGGTGGCTCGAATCCAGCAATCATACGGAGGGTGGTCGTCTTGCCACACCCACTCGGGCCCAATAGAGCAAAAAATTCGCCATCTTCGATCTGCACACTGACATCATCAACAGCGCGAACTGTTGACCCGCCAGACGTAAACTCTTTGATGATATTCTTTAATTCAACATCATATGTCGTCATTTTCAATTACCCATGTTGCTTTATCGTAAGGGTGGAATTGAGATCCACCCCTACCGACAAAATATTTATTGACCCAAGAAAATGAGCAATTCATCCCACGCGTTGTTGTAAAGTTCTTCACCTTCAGGACCTAGATAGATCGATGTGAAGAGGTTTTCCAGTTGTTCTTCTGGTGGGTAGATTGCAGAATCATTGAGCATAGCTGCATCAATAAGACCGGATTCGATTGATGCTTGGTTAGGGGACGCGTAAGCAATGAAGTTGCTGAGGTCTGCGCCAACCTGTGCATCAAGAATATAATCCATAAAGACCATCGCCAACTCTGGATTCGGTGCATCGATTGGAACAGCTAGATTATCCACCCAAACGTTGCTACCTTCTTCTGGCAGGACATAAGCAAAGTCTTCACATTCACATGCCGCGATAATCTGAGAAATATCGCCGTTATATTCAATAGCAATATCGACTTCGCCACGCTCCAACAGAACCTGACCATCATCACCTGCAACGGTGACCACATTACTACCTTTTTCGATCAGATAATCGCGTGCTTCATTGATTTCATCAGGGTTAACGCTATTGGCATCGTATCCAAGGATTGTTAGGGCAACACCGAGCAGGCTAGCACGATCATCGAGCCATGCCACGCTACCATCATAATCCCAAACCTGTTCCCATGAGGTGATACCATCAGGGAAGGCTTCGGTACTATAGCCGACACCAATCGTACCCCACTGATATGGAACGGAGTATGTGTTATCAGGATCAAACGCGAGACCCGTCATATTCGGCAACAAGTTGGCGTAGTTAGGGATCATCTCAAGGTCAATTGGGATCAGCAATTCTTCTGCTGCCATTTGTTCAACAAATGACCCACTTGGCACGATCACATCATAACCAGGGTTTCCTTGACGAATACGCGCTAGCATCGCTTCGTTACTTTCAAAAATATCGTAGTTAACCGTTACGCCACAGGCTTCTTCAAAGTTAGGAATAGTGTCTTCGGCAATATAAGTAGACCAGTTGAAAATACTCAGCGTCTGTCCATCAAACCCTTCGGGACACGTCCATACGTCCATCTCCATCATTTCCATTTCGGGTTCTTCTGTCGCTTCTGCATCTTGCGCAGTAGCGACGGGTACAAGTAGCGCCAATAACACCAACAACAATAAAACTTTTTTCATGAGTTTCCTCCATACAAAAAATACACTATCGGGTCGCATTGCGCCCCTGTAAACCAAGCGAAATACCGATCAAGATGGTACTCAGCACCATCATAATGGTCGAGATTGCGTTGACCTCAGGTGTTACAGTCAACTTGAGCAAGCCATATACAAATACAGGTAAAGTGGTTGTCCCCACACCCGAATTAAAGAAAGTAATCACAAAATCATCGAGTGACAGTGTAAACGCCAATAAAGCACCCGCAACGACACCGGGCAAAATTAGGGGGAATGTCACGCGCCAGAAGGTCTGCCATGAATTCGCCCCAAGGTCGCCTGCTGCTTCTTCTAGACGCGGATTCATATCAGCGAGTCGTGCGCGAACAACAATCGCTACATAGCTGATATTAAATGTCACATGGGCGATGATGATCGTATGAAAGCCGGGGAAAATACGCGTTCCAGTTAAGGTATCAATCCAATCAAACACGACGTTGAAGAAAATTGCTAATGAAATCGCCTGCGTAATTTCTGGTATGACAACAGGTAGAAACAGAACGCCATCAATCGCTCTTCTACCGCGAAATTTACCACGCCCTAAAGCGAGCGCAACCATCGTCCCCAGCACTGTCGCGATTACTGTCGAAATTACACCAACAAAAATGCTGTTGCGAAATGAATTGAGGAGTAAATCCGTAGTGAAGTTAGGGTCTGCTCCGACGACATTATTGAGGATGTTGTTATACCAGTTGAGCGTAAATCCAGTGAATGACGATACAGACTTACTCTCATTGAACGAGAACAAAACAAGGATCAGGATTGGTGCCCACAGGAAGAAATAGGAGAATATGGGATTGACCCACAATCCAATCCGTCCCACCTGACGAATCAGGCGGTTACGCCCCATCGCACCTTCGTTAATAAGAATCGGATCTTTAGCGGTCATGAGTCACGCTCCTGACGATTGGCAAAGACATAGACAACGAGTGATACCATTACCACCACCATCATGACGACAGAGAGAGCCGACCCTAGTGGCATATTGCCAGACCCACCAAACTGGTTATTGATCAAATTACCGATCATCAGCCCTTTTGTCCCACCCAGCAAATCAGGTGTAACAAATGCCCCCACTGAAGGGATAAAGACCAGTGCCATACCTGCCAAAACACCGGGTAATGTCAACGGAAGTACCACACGCAAAAATGTACGTACATCATTTGCGCCGAGGTCATTAGCAGCATCTACAAACTTAAAGTCAAAACGTTCAACTGACGCATAGATCGGCAAGACCATAAACGGCAGGAATCCGTAGACTAGCCCAACCAAAACGGCAAATTGTGTATTCAAGAGTTGCATCGGTTCGGCGATGAGACCAAGGCTGATGAGAAAACTGTTGATTGTCCCCTCTTCGCCAAGTAAAATCCGCCACGCATAGGTACGGATGAGGAAGTTTGTCCAGAACGGTAAAATCACCAGAAATAAGCATAGCTGGCGGAAAGTATAATTACTGCGTGTACTGATAAAAAACGCCAGAGGGTAGCCAATGATCAGACAAATGACTGTTGTCAATGCAGCCAGTCCAATCGACCGCCATAGGATAATCGAAAAGATACCAAGGGTGCGCTCGTAATGCTCAATCGTAAATGGCAATTCTGGCAAGCCACCTGTCGTCCGTGTCATAAAGCTAACAATCAGCACAATCAGCAGGGGTACGACAAAAAAGATACCAATCCACAAGATCGTTGGTAACGCTAAGAAAAATCCATTTTGACGATTACGAGAAATCCAATTACTCATAAACTCACACCCACCAAGCTGAATTAAAACAAGGTGCTTTAGACAAGCGCATATATTTACGAATCGGGAAGAGAAGAACATTAAAAGTTTGAAAAATATAGATTTCCAAATTCGTTTTTTACACTGGTTGCGATATATACTTGAATGATTAATTTTTAGCCAAAGCTGATACGATAGTAACGTATCTTGCAAGTTATCGCTAAGGCAATTTTTTATGGAAACAAATAGACTTTCTTTGGATAAATTAACTATTACGAATAGCCAAGTCCAATACGCTGAGGGAATCTGTGCGACAGTGCGTCTTGCATTCCATGTAGGCTTAGACGAAGAATGCGATGATTGCATGAAACCGCACCACATCATGGCGCAAGTCGAACGCTTTCCTGAAGGGCAATTCGTCTCCGTATATCAAAAAGACGATAACAAAGAGCTTGTCGTCGGTATGGCAGCAACCATGCGGACATCACATCCCCCAACAAAAACTCAACATTCATGGTTAGATGCCATCGGTGGTCTGACTATCAAAAACCATGAGCCCGATGGCGAATGGCTCTATGGTGTCGAGATGGCAGTAAACCCCAAGTATCATCGTAACGGCATTGGCACACAACTCTACAAAAAGCGATTCCAACTTGTTAAAGATTTAAATTTGCGCGGATGGTACGCAGTCGGTATGCTTATGGGCTATGAAAACCATGCCGATAAGATGGATGTTGTCACCTATGGCAACAAAGTCATCGCAGGCGAGATATATGACCCAACTGTTTCGATGCAGATTAATCGTGGTTTTCGGGCAGAATATGTCGTTACCGATTATCTAGATGAACCTCCAGCGGGAGATGCTGGTGTGTTGATTATTTGGGATAATCCAGAGTACAAGGAATAAGCATGACAACAATCGTTATTGGTGCAGGGATTGCTGGACTTTCCGCAGGGTATCACCTGACACAAGCTGGACGCGAAGTCATTCTTCTAGAAGCACGAGATCGCATCGGTGGGCGTGTATGGACAAACCGTGACTTTGCCGATATTCCAGTTGAATTCGGTGCAGAACTCATTCACGGTGCAAAGATTAGCACATGGGAATGGGTCGAGAAATTAGGACTCAAAACTGTTCACTGGCAAAAAACTGATGACTCAATGGTACGTTTAGAAGACGGACGATGGATGACAATGCGCGAAGCCCGCGAAACCTCACCAGAATTTGATATCACACGCTCGTGGATTTTGCAGGATATTGATGAACCAATGTCAGAAGAAGACCTCGGCACCTATCTCAAGCGAATCGGATTTACAGACGAGCAATTGCGCTACGTGCAACGGTCTTACGCCAATGCCGAAGGCGAAGCGATGGATAAATTAAACGCAGCCGCTCATGCTACTGTATTACAGAGTTCCGAAGATGGCGATTTTTCCGACCATCGTATTTTAGATGGCTACGATTCGTACTATAACGCGCTAGCAGATGGCTTAGATATTCGCCTGAACACAGTTGTCACCGAAATTGACTGGTCAGATGACGTCACAGTCAAAACCGCCGATGGACAAACCTTTACCGGAGACAACGCCGTCATTACAGTCACAGTCGGCGTACTTAAAGCCAATGCCATCCAATTCACACCAGAACTGCCACAGGTCAAACATGAAGCACTCGCTGGTATTGATATGGGGCCAGTTATGAAAATGGTCTACGAATTCGAAGAACCCATTTTGGATCGTTCCATCGGCGCAATTTATGCCAAAGATAGCCCGCCGATGTGGTGGTCACCATCGCTTAGGCGTGATGAAGACACTATAGTTTGGACAGCGTTCTTCTCAGGCAATTATGCACGCGAAATGCTCGAACTCGGTGAAGAAAAAGCTTTACAAAAAGGCTTAGAAACGCTCCGAGAAGAAGTTGGAAATCCTGAGCTCACCTATAAACAAGCGCGTTGGGTTAATTGGCCTCAAGACGAATTTTCACGCGGAGGCTATAGTTATTGTTTACCGGGACATTTAGATGCGCGCGATAAACTCGCACAACCGACCCCGCCATTATATTGGGCTGGTGAAGGTGCCGCACCATTAGATCAAGTTGCAGTTGTACATGGTGCTTATTTCACAGGGCAACGTGCAGCCAACGAAATAATCAATGGTGGTGAGTTATGAGTGTGTTGATTATCGGCGCAGGGTTCGCGGGACTATCAGCAGGCTATCATCTCACACAAGCAGGACGCGAAGTCACAATCCTCGAAGCACGCGATCGGATCGGCGGACGTGTGTGGACGAGTCATGATTTTGCAGATTTGCCTGTAGAATTTGGCGGGGAGATGATTCATGGTAATACCGTCAATACGTGGGAATGGGTCAACAAACTCGGATTGAAAACATTACACTGGCAAAAAGATATGCATGCTATGATCCGCACCGAAGATGACCAGTGGTTACCAATCGATGAAGCCCGCGAAAAATCCCCTGCATTGGCACTGACGCGTTCATGGGATATTGCCCATCTAGGCGAACCCAACGACGATGAAGACTTAGAGACATACCTCAAGCGCATCGGCTTAACTGAGGAGCATCTTCGGTATACACAACGTATGTTCGCCAATTCCGAAGGCGACAATATGAATGTGCTCAGTGCAAAAGCTCACGCTTCACTATTTCATGATCGCGATACAGCAGATGGATATGGAGATCATCGCATTCTCGATGGGTACTCTGCTTACTACAACAAATTGGCAGAAGGTCTCGATATTCGGCTCAACACAGTTGTGACCGAAATTGATTGGTCAGATACCGTCACAGTTACAACCGCTGACGGAAAGACATATACAGGGGATGATGCTGTAATTACGCTACCACTTGGCGTCTTACAGGCAAATGTCATCAAATTCACACCAGAACTACCACGAATCAAACAAGAAGCCCTTGAAGGTTTGGGCATGGGTCCCGTGATGAAGATGATCTATCTATTCGATGAACCCATCACCGACCCATCAATTGGTGTCATTTTGTCCAAGCAAAACCCTCCCGTATGGTGGTCGCCGACAATTGGACAGTCCGACACACAGTTTGTCTGGACAGCATTTTTCTCAGGTGATTATGCACGGGAGATGATTGCACTAGGTGAAGAACAAGCGCTACAAGCGGGTTTACAAACCTTACGCGATGAACTCGGCAAATCTGATCTCAATTACAAAAAAGCACAATGGATATGTTGGCCTCTCGATGAATTTTCGCGTGGAGGTTATAGTTATTGTAGACCCGGTCATTATGATGCCCGCGACAAATTAGCACAACCAACCCCACCGTTATATTGGGCTGGCGAAGCAACAGCACCACATGATTTAACAGCAATGGTACATGGTGCATATTTTACCGGTCAGCGAGCATCGGATGAAATTCTATAGAAATAAAGAAGTGACAAGGAGCATTTAGTCAGCATACATGAGAATTTATTGGTATCCTATTCGTATAAGTAGTTTTATTGTAAATGAGACATTGAAGGTTAGGTAACGATCATGAGTTTAAATGCAATAGCTTTACTCGTTTTTCCCGCACTACTCGTCATGAGCCTGTATATCATCCACTATGGACAATCCCCAACAGCATCCAGAAAACAAGCCAACCAACGCATTAAGCGTTATGCCATCGGCATATTCCTTGGCTGGTTTGCATCGGTAACAGCGATTGTTGCATTGCTTGCTTCGGTACTCAGTGATAATTGTCAGTATGCAGGTCAAATTTTGGAAACTTGTATTCTAAACTCCGGCGATTTACTACAAGTAAGTTTGGTGTTAGGTATGATCGCATTGATGGCACTTATTCCGACGGCAATTTTATATATCGGTTTACACCTATTCCATCATTTTTATGTCGGTTATGACAAGCCCAAAGGCAAACCAAAATATAAAAAACAAAATGAACAAACTGTAGGATAAGGCATTATGCAAGACATTCATATCGCCCTTGCACAAGGGCATTGGACAGGCGACCAAGAAACCACAAAAGATCTTTATCGTGATCTGGTTGCAGAGGCTGTCCAAACGGGGGCGACATTAATTTGTCTCCCCGAATTTTCAATTCTGCCATATTTCCCAGGTGTACGGGATAAAGCGGGCTTTCGCTGGGCAGAGCCATTATATGGTGGTGCATCAGAGCAATTTTTTGGTGAGCTGGCTAGCAAACATAACGTCAGCATCGTCGGTAGTTTATTCGAACAAGATGGTGATGATTATTGGGACACTGCAACTATTCACACGCCAGATGGTAAACTAAGCCACTATACACGCAAAGTCCACATCCCATCAGGAGACGGCTATCACGAAACAGATTATTTTGAAGGCTATGGTGATTTTCCAGTACATAATATCGGCACGGTCAAAATGGCTACCCCAACCTGTTATGACCAGTGGTTTCCTGAGTTAGCCCGAATTTATGCG
The DNA here is from genome assembly GCA_002428985.1 of Anaerolineales bacterium UBA6055. Lineage (GTDB taxonomy): Bacteria > Chloroflexota > Anaerolineae > Aggregatilineales > Phototrophicaceae > UBA6055. The sequence continues at coordinate 382,332 of DIYL01000002.1, forward strand.
TTGAATGGTGCGGAATTTATCTATTATCCGACAGCGATTGGAAGCGAACCGACTGCCCCCGATTTTGATTCAGCCAATGCATGGCAGACTGTGATGCGTGGTCATGCCGTTGCCAACGGATTATTCATTGCAGCATGTAATCGCGTTGGGCATGAAAATCGTGTGACATTTTATGGCAGTAGCTTCATCTGTGATCCACTCGGCAACATCCTTGCGCAAGCAAGTCGAGATCAAGATGAAGTCATTCACACAGTACTCAAGGAAGATGTACGTGCACAATATCTGGATTTATTCCCATTGTTACATCAACGCCGTCCACAACATTACACACGTCTACTGGATAAGTATGAAGCTCAACCTGAAGGTCGCTGGCAGGACGAGTTGAACTAGAAATTCATGACTTGATAGCCACTCTTGATGAGGTTGCGGAAACTGGGATGTTTATGATATTCGTCTAGTAAACGCAACCCTGCGTTACGGGCATCATTTTCGAGGTTATGTTGAGCGACACAATAACGGCACACCCCTGTAATAACATCTTCGACAGCTTTAAATGCAGGGTATAATCTATGTGATGGGTCGCTGATGATAACAGCCGTACGTGTCCCTTCGCCATCAAAGATCACATCAACGTAGTCACCGCTACCTTTGAATTCACGGGCAGCTTCCAGTGCATTATAGACTTTCATTGCACTTTCACGGTTATCAACACTGCTGTGAATGACAATTGCAACTTTAAGAAGGTCGTCTGACATTTTAATTACCCTAGCGTCTGGTATCAATCTTGTTAAATATTTAGACGCATTCGCAATCCAAAATATTACAACCTATGGCCAGTATAGGCATCGACAGGATATACCGTATTATGCCAACGATCAATTTAGTAACCGAAATTCCCGGACCCAAAAGTCAAGCATTAGTCGCCCGTCGTGAACACGCAACATCCAAAGGCGCGGCAAAATTAACCCAAATCGCAGTTGAATCGGCAAACGGGTCAGCAGTGACCGATGTTGATGGCAACACCTATATTGACCTCGCAGGTGGTATCGGCACACTCGCTGTTGGGCATACCCCAGAAAATGTGGTCAATGCCCTCAAAGAACAAGCCGAAAAGCTAATTCATATGTGTTCGATTGTCTCGACTTATGAACCGTTTGTTGAAGTCGCAGAATTATTGAATGCAGTCACCCCGGGTGATCATCCGAAGAAAACAGTTTTACTCAATAGCGGTGCAGAAGCCGTCGAAGCCGCTGTAAAAATAGCCCGTGCCCATACGGGTCGACAAGCGATCATTGTGTTTGAAGGCGCATATCACGGACGTACGAACATGACGATGGCAATGACCAGCAAATATTCACTCTTCAAAAAAGGATTTGGGCCATTTGCACCAGAAGTCTATCGTCTGCCATTCCCAAATCCATACCGCACGCCAATGGGCATGAGCGAAGAAGAATATATTGAATATGCTATCCAACAGCTAGATAATGCCTTTATCGCTCAAGTTGATCCATCCGCAGTTGCAGCGATTGTCATCGAAACAGTACAGGGTGAAGGCGGATTTATCGCAACCCCACCCCGTTTCTTAGAGCGGATTCGGCAACTGTGTGACGAACACGACATCGTCATGATCGCCGATGAAATTCAATGTGGTTTTGGGCGGACAGGCAAGCTTTTTGCTATCGAACATTATGGTATCATCCCCGACCTAATTACTACTGCAAAATCGTTAGCAGCAGGAATGCCTTTAGCCGCTGTTGTTGGACGTGCAGATATTATGGATGCGCCCCATCCGGGTGGACTCGGTGGCACATATAGTGGTAACCCTCTGGCTTGTGTTGCGGCGATTGAAGCCATTAAAATGATTAACACACCCGAATTTCTCGCTCGGTCGGTGGAAGTGGGGGAACACATTCGCGGGTATCTTGATAAAATTATGGCAGAAAACGAAATCGTCGGAGATGTACGCGGGTTAGGCTCAATGTTAGCGATGGAATTAGTGCATGATCGTCTGACTAAAGAACCCGCATCTAACGAAACGACACAAGTCAATCGCGAGACGATTGAGCGCGGAGTCATCACAATCCGTGCAGGACTTTATAGCAATTGTGTGCGCTTTTTACCGCCACTCAACATCACAGATGAACAAATTGATGAAGCGATGGCTGTTGTCGCCGATTGCGTTGCACATATAAATAATGAACACAAATTAGGACAGGCAGGTGATTAAATGTCACGGTTAGAATTCTTTATCGTCGATGTCTTTACCATCGGCAGAAAATACACAGGCAATCAATTAGCCGTTTACATCGGTAATCCACCAACCGATATTATGCAACAATTGGCGAAGGAAATTAATTTCTCTGAAATTACATTTGTAACCTCGACCGAAATGGAAAACGGGGGCTACAATGTGCGGATTTTCATGCCAGAAGTCGAAGCACCATTCGCGGGACATCCCACACTTGGTACAGCATACATTATCCAGCGCGAGATCATCGGTGAAAAAGTCGACCAAATCAATCTCAATCTACAAGTCGGGCAAATTCCAGTAACATTTGGTGACGATGGTGTCATTTGGATGCAACAAAATCCGCCGACTTTCGGGCATCTATTCGAAGCGGAACAGGTCGCGCGTATCCTAAATGTCGATGTCAGTGATATTGATACACGCTACCCAATCCAAGAAGTCTCAACCGGATTGCCATTTATGATTGTACCGATGGTGTCTTTAGACGCTGTCAACAAAGCCAAAGTCAATCTTGATCGGTTACGGGCGCGGTTAGGTGCATATGACACAATTGGACCCGCTATTTTCTGTGCCGAAGCCGTTAATGAGGAAAACGATATTCATGTACGTGTCCTTGATGATATTTACGGCGCACCGGAAGATCCTGCAACAGGCAGTGCGAATGGGTGCATCGCAAGCTATCTGATTAAGCACAATTACTTCGACAGCCAGAAAATCTCGATTCGCTCGGAACAAGGCTATCAAATTGGTCGTCCATCCCTATTACATTTAGAAGCTGAACAAACTGATGATGCCATCATCGTTCGTGTCGGTGGCGAAGTCGAAATGGTCGCACAGGGTCGTTTAGCGTCGGATTAAGTAAAAGTCATAGTGAAAATGTTGTTTAATCAGACTATTTATAGAATCTGTACGCTGAGACTCTAAATGTTGGAGCAGATGCTGTAAGGCACGATAGGGAATATCAGAATTAATCAAATATTTTTGCCCTTGGGTAATCAAACACCATGGGTATACATCTTGCGAGCTAGATGCAATCGTTGTAAATGATGTTTCTGTAAGTATAGAAACCGATTGGTAAGGATAATGGTCAGTCATAAATCTAATCCAATAGCATGGTTTGTTCTCAAATTTTGCCTGCATTATCGTCTCGAAAAAGGCTTGTACAACATAAGAGGGGATCGTTATATCTTTAACCGTTGAGGTAAATTTCTTATATGTGATCGAAAAGCGCGCTTCCCCAACTAGCTCGCCATTTATCAGTTTCAGTCGATATTCAGCTCTATGTGGCGCTGTTTCATTATAACCCTTCCAATTATTCTGTATACGAACTTCCTTAACTTCATCCAACAGGGTATATGAGGGTAGTGAAAAGAAAGGTGGCAACAATAGATATGAAAGCAAGTTAATGTGCTTCTGGATTCCTTCTACAGCAACTATCAAAAGCAAAGCATATTGTGGATGCACTTTATTGGGATCAAGATGAGGATTGCAAGGCTTAGTTAATTCGGGTTCTTTCGATATAGATATGAATGAGATCATTTTCAAAATAATCAGATAATAAAACAAGAAAAAGCCTGGGGTTATATATTCAGGCAAATTATCAAAAACGAATTTATCAGTTTTTTCTGACACAATAGCATCCAGTACATAATCAGGATTTTCTCTACCCTAACAATGCGCACATTAGAATGATCTATGTAATTACATAGCCACATATCTCTAACACATTTCTATGAGAAGAGCTACATATTGTATTACCTGATAATGTTGGATGTTGCAGTCGAAATGGTCGCACAGGGTCGTTTAGCGTCGGATTAATTATCGAAGGGGCAATCGAATCCGCATGGTTGTCCCTTTTCCAACTACACTTTCCGCACTGATCTCTCCACCATGTGCCGAAACAATCGACTTCGCAATCGCCAAACCGAGCCCACTTTCACTATCCTGCTGATAACGTGATTCTGTCACACGATAAAATCGAGCGAAAATATTTTGTAAGTGTTCCGGTGCAATGCCACTCCCTGTATCTTTCACAGTTAATTCCAACATGCCCTCAATACGTTTTGCAGACAGCATAATTTGACCGCCTTCGGGTGTAAATCGTAGTGAGTTACTGACGAGATTACCCAATACCTGCACCATCCGATCTCGATCCAATTGAACAAGGGGCAATGTTTCGTCCACATCAACCAAAAGCGTTACATGTTGCGAATCAGCAAGTGGGGCAAAAGATGTTTGGACTTGTTTCAATAACTCGTCAGGTGCAACTGTCAATAACGTCAAATTGAGCTCACCTGCATCCGCAAGTGATAGTGTGCGCAGGTCTTCGATGAGGCGTTTGAGCAGTTGCGACTCTTGATAGAGCGTGTCAAAGCGGGCTTGCGTTGGTTTCAAAGACCCATCACGCAACCCTTCTAGATAACCCGAAATTACGGTGAGTGGCGTGCGTAAATCATGGGCAATATCGGCTGTCATTTGTCGCCGGAGTTGATTCACCCGCTGTAACTCTTCACCCATCTGATTAAACGCCTCAGCGAGTGTTCCCAGTTCGTCATTTGTCCGCACAGGTACACGCTGGTCGAATTTGCCTTGCTGGATACTACCAATCGCATCCGTTAATTCCGCCAGTGGACGCAAAAATTGACGCGATAGCAGTGCGCCGATAATTACCGCAATAATCACTGCGCCAACCGCTGCAATCAATAAAGTTCGATTGGTACGCTCTAGAAATTGCAATTCGGCTTCATCAAGAATCCTAGGTGCTGTAATTATTAGCGTCCCAACCCGTTCACCCTCAGCAAAAATAGGCGTTCCACCATTATTGATATCTTCTTGTGAGACAACATCATCGATCTTCAGATGATCAGAAGATTTAACAACAACCCCATTCACATCTACAATAGCAACTGGCGATTTTTGTTCGCGACGGTTTTCATTATTGCGCTGTCGCCATGGACGCGACCCTGCTTCCAGCAACGTCCGTTCAATATTGTCAAATGACCTAAACTCAGAAAAATAATCACCAGCAATTTCAGCAATCGTCGTTTCAAATTCTTCATCCCGAAAGCGTTGAAACTCTGATGAGTTGATCTGTGTCGCCAACAGACCAACCAATACAATCCCAACAAGACTGGTGATGACCAGTGTCAAACTCCATTTAAAGCGTAACGATTGCATCATCATAGATTAATCCGTTTCTGAAAAACGATACCCAACACCAAATACAGTCAGGATATAAATCGGGTGAGCCGGGTCAGGTTCAATTTTGGCACGCAAATTTCGGATATGTACGTCAATTGTACGCTCCACGCGTTCAAACGCATCTTGTCGTAAATGCTCCAATAACTCAGAACGTGAAAATACACGTCCTGTTGCGGTCATCATCGCGACTAAAATCTCAAACTCCGATGGGGTGAGGTCAATTCGATTATCCTCAACACGAACGACCCGTGTCGACTTATCGACGGTAATGTTGCCAGCCCGCAAAATTTCGGATGGATTCTCATCCTTATTGTAACGACGTAATACAGCCCGTATCCGTGCGACAAGTTCGGACATACCAAAAGGTTTCGTCACATAATCGTCGGCACCAAGTTCTAAGCCGATCACCTTATCAGTCTCGTCTAACCGTGCCGTTAACATAATCACAGGCGTATCGCGCTCTTTGCGATAATTTCGCATGAACTCAAAGCCATCCATTTCCGGCATCATGATGTCTAGAAGTAACAAATCAGGTTTTTCGTGGCGCGCCACAATCAGCCCCTCACGTCCGTTGGTCGCACTCACAACACGATAATTATGTTCGGTGAGGTATTCTCGTAACAGTCTCACGACACTCGCTGTATCATCAATAACAAGGATTGTTTTGCTCATGATTTATTTCCTATTGAATCGACTCTATTTATAGTTTATCGCAGACATGTTCAGAAGATGTTTAGACTTTAGCAACGATCTGTAATTCACATTCTTATCGATATTCCCTCATCAGACGAACATTTACTTAATCGTTTATTTATGCAAAATGTAGAAATTCAAACATTATGTCCTAATTTAATAGACAAAAATACTACATCATGTACAATTATCATAAGTATGTTAAACAGATTAGGACAACAGATTATGAATATTGGTATCCCAAAAGAAATTAAAACTGAAGAACATCGTGTTTCTATCCCACCTTCAGGCGTACGCGAATTTGTAAAATATGGTCATACTGTTTATGTTCAAACCCACGCAGGTGTCGGTAGTGGTTTCACCAATGAAGAATATGAAGATGCGGGTGCAATCCTACTCGATGAAGCAGAGGATGTGTGGGAACGTGCAGATATGGTCATCAAGGTCAAAGAGCCACAACCACAAGAGTATCCATTTATGCGCCCTGACCTTGTTTTGTTCACCTATTTACACCTCGCAGCCGACGAGCAACTCACCTATGCGATGCTTGAAAGTGGCGTGATGGGGATTGCCTACGAAACTGTCGAAGATAACGAGCATCGCCTCCCATTGCTTGAACCGATGAGTGAAGTTGCCGGACGGATGGCATCTCAGGTTGTTTCACATTACCTCGAAAAACACGAAGGCGGACGTGGTGTATTGATGGGTGGTGTACCGGGTGTATCCCCCGCCAATGTTGTTGTACTGGGCGCAGGTACGGTTGGTACAAATGCCACCAAAGTTGCCCTTGGTATGGGTGCAAAAGTCACCTTACTCGACATTAACCTCGAACGCTTACGCTATCTAGATGATGTGTTAGATGGTCGCTTAACAACACTGTATTCAAATCATGACAATATTACGCAAGCCATCAAATCCGCAGATGCGGTTATCGGGTCTGTGTTAATTACAGGTGCACGCGCACCGATGCTAATCACCCGTGAAATGCTTCCAATCATGCCAAAAGGTAGCATTATCGTTGATGTAGCAGTCGATCAAGGAGGTTGTGTCGAAACCACTCGTCCAACCACACACAGTCATCCAACCTATTTTGTTGATGATGTGCTCCACTATGGGGTTGCCAATATGCCCGGTGCTGTTCCACGTACATCAAGCCTTGCACTATCCAATGCAACATTGCGTTACGCCCTCAAGATTGCCAATCTAGGTGCACATGAAGCACTCGAACGTGATCCCGGATTCCGTAAAGGGCTAAATACATTTGCAGGGCAATGTACACATCCAGCTGTGGCAAAAACATTTAACCTACGCTATGTCGAACCACAAATGGCGATGGATAGCGTCTTAGTTAGTGGATAATCTGCATTAATCTTGGCAATGACAAGGGTATAGATCATGATCTATGCCCTTTTTGATTACGAATCGACTTTTGCTTTCTCAAGGATTGCATCGGCAACTTCGGTGCCACGATAGACTGCACCATCTAAATATCCACCAGATACAGTTGATACTTCCGATCCCCCCAGATAAAGTCGTCCGTTCATTAAGGGGTTTTGCAAGAGTGGATCACCATATTGGGGGTGCCCACTTGATAACTTTATCGCCCGATACGACCCACTGGTATAATGCTCACGCGACCAGTTGATTTCGCCGTAATACACATAATCGCGTGCCTGCCAACCATACATGCGCTTGACTTGTTCTTTAATAGCCTCTTCGCGCTCTTCCGGTGACATATTTCGACCAACACTATTATTTCCTAAAAATCCAAACAGTACACCAAAGGGTAAATTGTCAGATGAGACATCATGCAATTCATTCACCACATCATAATGGCTAATCCCATGACCAGATAACCCACTTTTACGCCAGAACGGTGAATCATAAACGAGGAAAATTTTCATCGCTTGTCCCATCCATGTATGGGTTGTCTGCATTGCACGGCGCACATCAACTGGCAATGTTGGATCATATGTAATCAGCGTATCAGCAAGACTTGGAGGTAACGCGACAACAACACTATCAGCATCAAAAAACTCCGTTTTACCGTTGCGTGTCGACTGTACAGTTAGACCGTCTTGATCACCTGTAATTCTTGTCACTTCAGACTTCAAATAAATTTGGTTGTCCGGTATCTTCGCAGCCAATCGATCCACAATAGTTTGTACCCCGCCATCAACACGATAGGCAGGCATATTAGGAGGAGGCACAAATTGATGCGGCGCACGTCGAGCGCCATTATCATAGACACTCATCCCCTGCTTATATTGCGGGAAACGCTTGATATGAAAACGCTTCATTAATTTATTAATGTGTATTTGATCATCCCAAACCCATGCTGGTCCAAAATCAAGTGGGGTTGTCGGACGCGACTCGGGCAATACCGTCTGAATACGCCCACCTAACCGTCGACGTGCCTCTAGTACCGTCACATGGATACCGTTTTGATGTAATTTATAGGCAGTTGTCAACCCAGACAGACCACCACCAACAATGACAACCTGCACATTAAACTCCTCATTGATGAATACCATCTTATTGTACACGGTATTGTTACAAAAGAATGCAGGAAGCACGTAAGAGAAGTCAAATCACCTTAAATTCCTTTAATGTTAAGAGATTAATTTGTGCCTCAATTAGAGTTCAAAGTCAATGCTACGTAGAAATACGTAGTTTTTCAGCAACCCAACTTAATAATTTATTTTTAATGATTCACTATGACTAAATCAATGTATAATCAATGAACATTAATTCTTATGAGGACATAAAATGGCATCAACAATACTTTATATTGAGGACAATCCACTGAACATGCGTTTAGTGCGGAAAATTTTAAATCATATGGGCTATCAGATGATTGAAGCCATGGATGGTCTTACTGGTTTGGAGATGGCTCGCACTGATCGTCCCGATCTTATTTTGATGGACGTTAATTTACCAGATATAGATGGTCTAGAAGTTACACGACAGTTAAAAGCTATCCCTAATCTACGTCACATTCCTGTCATTGCATTAACAGCAAATGCTATGCACGGTGATCGTGAGCACTGTCTGGCTGCAGGGTGTGATGGTTATATCGCTAAACCTGTTGCACGACAAGAGTTAAGAAATGTCGTCGAACATTATTTGTCCAAAAGTGCTGATCAACACGTGAGCTAAACAATAATTGGAGCAATCATGTATACAGTTCTATTGATTAAAGATAATGTGAGCCATGCAAGGCTGATCTGGAAGATCTTAGGGAATACAAAATATTCTCTCATTTCAGCAATCGACGGTCGTCAGGGGGCAGAAATTGCACTCTTTTGCCAGCCAGATATTATTTTAATGGATATGCACTTACCTGATATGTCTGAGGAGAGCCTTTTACGATCTTTCCGCGATAATCCTAAAATAAAGTCCATTCCCATCATTGCTGTTACAGCGGATGCGATGCACTGTGACCGTGAAAGACTTTTAAAAATAGAGTTCGATGGTTATGTTGCGAAACCAATTTCTCGATTAGAACTCCATCATGCAGTCGAACAAGCATTAATGATCCATAACGTCAAAGCACAGTAAGAGACAATATATTTATTTATATTATATCGGGTATAATACCTATTAGATTTAATTATTACAACAAGGCAGTTTAATGTTAAACGATGCTGGAATTAGTTATGCCAACTATTATATACGTTGAAGACAATCATTTTAATTATCGCCTAGTGCATAAAATTCTCACCAAAGAAGGCTACACAATTTCCAATGCAGTTGATGGTATCACCGGATTACAACGCATTATCGCCGAAAAACCCGATCTAGTTCTTATGGATATAGATCTCCCCGAAATGAATGGTGTAGAGGCCACCCGACAAATCCGCGCAAACCCCAATCCTGATATTGCAAATATCCCAATTATTGCACTGACAGCACAAGCCATGTGGGGTAGTGCTGATCGTTGTTTTCATGCAGGTTGTAACGCATTTATAGCCAAACCTGTATCACGCCGTGAAATTATTGATGAAGTAGCACGTTTCATCATAATCAACTAAATTAACTAGAACAACCAACAACCCTATAAACTTTGTACGACCTCTGGTATGGTTTCGTGCTATTGTCTATACACGGATTATCTACCACAGGTCGCCTATGAACTCCGGCAATAAGCGGGTTGCCATCATAATTGGTTTGCTCATCAGCTCTATATTTCTCTACTTAGCCTTTCGCAATCTCCATCCAGAAGCATTTCTGGATAGTCTACAACAAGTCAATGTGCCATTACTATTCGTTGGTGCGGCAGTTTATTTCTTTGCCGTGGCAGTCATCGCCCTGCGCTGGCAATTTTTACTCCGTGCTGTACAGATGATCCCATTATTTCCGCTAACACAAATTGTTGCCATCGGTTATATGGGTAACAACGTCTACCCCCTACGTGCCGGAGAAGCCCTCCGCATTTACTTGCTAAGGCGGAATCATGATGTACCCGTCGCCAGAGCAACCACAACCGTTGTTGTCGAGCGCGTATTTGACGGCTTAGTGATGCTGTCTTTCATTCTGTTCAGCTTATTGTTATTAGACGTCGACTCGCCACAAGTAGACCTTGTTGTGCGGGTATCTACCCCCCTATTTGTAACTGCCTTATTGATATTTCTATTTCTGGCCGCCCAACCCAACTTACTCCGTCGATTAGTCAAATTTGTTGTCGGCATCCTACCCGAAAAACTTGGCGCAGTCCTCAATAATATCAGCGAGGACATTATTGCAGGTCTAGAGGGCTTACGCAGTCCAATTTACCTACTCGGCACAGTCATCAGTTCGTTTGTCACATGGGCAATTGAAGCCTGTGTCTACTGGATCGTGATGAGTGCTTTTAGCCTTGATTTAGGGTATCCTGTCGCATTATTAGTCGTTGGAACTGTTAATCTTGCCGGACTCATCCCTGCATCCCCAGGGCAAGTTGGTGTATACGAATTTTTTGTCAGCACCGTTATGATCGCTATGGGTGTCGAAGCTGCCCTAGCGACAGGATATGCAGTTGTTGTTCACATCGTCATTTGGCTCCCGGTCACCCTCGCGGGTTTCTTCTTCTTAATCCGTCAGGGTATGGGATGGTCAGATATTTCCCGCGCCAATGAGCTAGAAGATGCAACACTAGAAAAGGCAACTTAACCCATCACTAGTTGATTTTGTAGTAGTGGCGTTTCATTGGGTTGTAACTGTGTGAGTTGGATACTGGTTTGCCATAAATCTTGTGCTTTCTCAAGGTCATAAGAATCAGTTGATGAGCGGGTTTCCTTCAATCCATCATAGTACTTGGCATCAACATTTGTTAACGCAGAATCTGTGATAAGACGGGCGACATGCTGCCCCGATTCCGCTGGCATACGGATCCCGTCAATGAGCGGGCTAATTCCGATAATCATGTTTTTGAATACTGTTTGCATCCACTCTGGGAATTCGCGAACCAGCCCTGTACCAGGCATCAAACCGGGGTCTATCGCAAATACATCTATCGGATTTTCAGCAGTGCTTATTCCAGCCTGTTTCAGTTGTCGATCAAGCTCGTATGTGTACAAGACATTGCATAATTTTGATGTACTGTAACGTTGCGTCGGATTCGTAATACGTTCTCCAGAAGGCGCATTCTTTGGATGAGCAAGATACTCTGCCGAAATATAACGTGGTTTTGCCACACCAGACATTCGCGCAAGACGATGTTCTGGTAAATGGGTGCCGCTACTCACAAACACAATTCGCGCAGGGGTTTGTAAGTGTTTAAGCAATAAGTTCACCAGCAGAAAATGTCCTAAATGATTCACACCAAATGTCATTTCGATATTGTCTTCTGTGAATTGTTCGCCGATAAGAGATAATCCCGCGTTACAGATAATTCCGTTAAGTGGCGGTAAATTTGCCGACTCAAAATTTGACACAAACTCTCTAACAGACCGCAAACTAGCGAGATCAAGTACCATAGCGGATATATGTGTCCAACCCGTTTCAGTCTTCAGTTCTTCAGTCGCAGCTAATGTCCGTGTTTTATTTCGACTAGCGATCACAATATGGTAGTTTTGAGTTTTTGCAAGTTGAATTGCAGTTTGGTAACCAAGCCCCGAATTGCCACCGGTGATGATAATTGTATTGTTTGGGTTCATTTCCCCTCCATTACTGATATTATGTCATAATTGAACAGACCGTCATTTATCAATATAATGAGATACTTTATGACCACAGTCAATAAGTAAATAAGTGGCAGTGTCAGTATTGAACAGGTGTTAAATTATGAACGATGGTCAAATGACCCGCTGGGAAAAACGCAAACGTCGGACACGTGAATCGCTCAAACAAGCAACTTTTGAGTTACTACTCGAACACAGTTACGAATCGCTTACCATACAACATATTACAGACAAGGCGGATGTGGCCCGTGGCACATTTTATATCCACTTTGACGATAAAGAAGATATTACTTGGACTCTGCTAAAAGAGAGTATTGATGAGCTCACAAATGAACTCATCCGCAAGTTTCAAGATAAAGATTATTTACACCGTAAATATCTGACATGGCGACATGTGTTTGAATATACCCATAACAATCAGGAATTATTGCGTGTTATGTTAGGAGATAGAGGACATCCAGCATTTGCCCTACGTATACAAGACTATATTTGTGAATTTATAGAACGTGGTATAGAAGCGGGAGTATATGTCCCCAATCTCCCTGTAGATGTTCCAGTTCGGGTCATGTCGCAATTTATGACAGGTGCGCTTGTACGCATCATGATCTGGTCGCTCGATGAAGGATCACAATATACGCCTGCTAAGTTAGGGCAAATGTTTTATGAAGTTGTATATCGTGAACCCTTACCCATCGAATATAGAGAGGATTAGCCACGCATCATTCCCTGCAACCAAGTGATTGCCTGCTCGATCTCCGATGTCGGGAACACCCGTCGTGTATGGGGAAGTGTTCCACTAGTCATTTGATCGACTAAGTCCACAAGATATTGTCTGATTGGTCGTCTGTCACATAAGCAATATATTGAGGCGGCACAACATCATATTGATTTTGTGTCGCAAGCACATTATTCTTGATATATGCAATTGGGAAGATACCACAAGCAGATGTATCAAGGACAAAACAAAAAGGAATATCTACGCCTAGAGTTTCAATGTGTTGAGCAAACAAACGATTGAATATATTGAGATATTCGTCAACAGCATTTCGCGTACTAACCTCGAACTTAAAATGATGGATGGTATCGATTTTTTTGTAGTGAATAAGTGTCATGATAATATCCGATAAACTGTTGACAACTAACGATCACTTGATAGTAGCCACTGTTCGGCTTGGTCAAGTTGATTTTCAGAGAAAAACTGCACAGCATCGTGTTTGTTCATACCTTGAATGTACTGATAGACCATCTGTATTACGAGTCCACCTCGATGAACAACAGCCGTGCGGCTATATGGGCGACGCTGATTACGGCGGAAAAACTCATTCGCTCGTTTAATTGTCTGAGAGATGTTGATTCTGCCGTCAATAGAGGCAACAAGTAAATATCGATTGACCGTTTCCATATCACTTGCATCGGTAATCTCATACAATTTATCGAATAATGCATCAATTGAGGAAGGCGAATCATCGAAAACATCAAAGCGATGAATACCATTTTGAAGTTGACTATAGTGCATGTTTGGTACGTTAGTCATGGAAGGCTACTTTGAACTATGCTTTTCGCCATTATATACCAAGAAGTACATAATCAACCTTGAGATTTACAAAACGAGGAAAATAGAACACAGGATATTTGATAGATTTCTACCAATGATTTTGACAATCACAAAAAGCGTAGTTATTTACTCGCTTGGTACGCTTTAATATTATCAATCAACACCCGTAGCCAAAACGTAATCATCTTTTCCATTTCCCAGCGCGAGCGTTCTTCAATGGTCGGTAGCATAACCATTTTATAAATCATGACATGGTGTAACGCGGTCAGAGGTTTCGCCAATTCAAACGCTTGTACGAGCTTATCCATCTCCATGTAAATACCCCATGGTTCAAGGTAAGCGTTCCGCAAGCGATGATAAATCATTTTATTATCCGAGAGATATTTGTTAAGCCCTGACATAAAAAAAGCTAGATCAAAAAACGGATGCGTCACAGAACTTTCCGACCAATCGAAAAATATACACCGCGACATATTCACCATCACATTACCCGACCAAAAATCGCCATGCCCCAGCGACAAAGGAATTTCATACTCTAGCAAATCCCAACATAAATCACGCAAGGTATTGCGATACGTTTCTAGTTCTTGTACTTCAGTTTCATTAAGATACGTCGGAAGATCATTCAACAAGTGGTCAAGCTGGGATACCATCTGGTCAACATGACGATCCGGAAAACCTAGCCCAATCAAATTTTGTGTACGTGGAACAAGATCAATCTGGATCTCAGCAAATGTTTTGAGAGCATTTTCCCACATAGAAATGTCAATGATGCGATTGAGCGGTGTTCCCTCAAATTCACGCATTAATAACCAAGCATTTGGAATATCAACAGCAACAACATCCGGGGAATTACGAGGATGTCTTAACGATAGTACTCGCGAAATAACAGGTTCATACGAGAACATGCTCGGTACAGCTTTAAAAATATAATTACCTGAATCTGTTTCTACCTTCATCACACATGACCGTACCCATGACCGTATCTGTCGAATATTTTTGACTTCAACCGATAGTAAGCTGAGACGATTTTTGATCCACCCCTCCGCCTTTTTATACCAGCCAAGATAAGACCAAGGTGTCCGAGCAGGATCGTTTTCCCTTGACCATATCCAGCTTGCCCATTCCCTCAAAATACCAAGATGACGAGGTACAGAGAGATCCAAATCAACAATTTCGGTCAAAGACTTCCATTGGATTGTCTCATCATCAGGTTGCCAATCTGGGTCTAAATTATCCATAATATAAGCACGCGACCCCCGCTTAAGAGTGCTGTCAAAATCAATGTCAATTGCCTGACATGTCGAAACCCGCAACCCAAGCATTTTATGAGCCTGCTGGTTAATATGATCGACAACACCACGATGATGCTCATCAGGAATAAAGTGGGGTAATGTCCATCCCAGCAACTCTTTGCTCATTAAAATCTTATGGTCAGTCGGATGGCAGATGATAAGATAGTAGCCGTAATGAATATCTGGAACTTTGAACTTTGTGGTACTCATAAAAATGCCAATCGTCAGGAGCTAAATGTATGGTCAACCTCTCTACAGAATTATATAACTTATTTGACTCCGATGGCAGTCATATCGTTAACTTTTTAACATGGCTTGTCAAAGCTTATGGTCATGAGGATGCAATAGATGTGCTCGATATTGGGTGTGGTACAGGGCGCATATTAAAACAAATGGCGGAGCAAAAATGGCGTGTTGTCGCGATGGAGCCGAATACTGAATATCATGCTGCCGCAACAGAAGTAGCACGTAAGTTAGACGATGTGACCGTGATTGGTGGTGGATTTTCCGAGATTGAACAAGAAGCTACATATGATTTAATTGCCGCAGTAAATGCACCATTCGCCTATCTAACAACGGGTGAAAGTCGTATGGATGCATTAATGCGGATGCATCGCGCCTTAAAACCCGGTGGTGTCTTGTTCATCGACATACCTAATTTCATCAGCATCTTAAAAAACCATCACAAACCACAAACAACGCAAACACAATCTCCTACAGGCGACCTTGTCCGCCGTGTTGTTGAGCATGAGGTCGACGTACATGACGGGACATTTATCCATACGGACTTATTTTTCGTCAATAATGAGTTGAAGAATAAACAGGTACACAGAATGTCTGTAATTACGTTAACAGAACTCCGTTATCTATTATCTGAGGCAGGATTTGATGAGATTATGACATTTAATGGATTTGGTGCGCGCGAATCCCAACGGATTACAAGTATACGCCTGATGGTATCCGCACGCAAACCACCTACAACTTAAGCTTCATTATCAATCTGTTCATCGGTCTTACCAAAACGACGACGACGATTTCCGTATTCCGTCAAGGCTTTATGGAATTCGGCTTTATCAAAATCGGGCCAGTAGGTTGGTGTTGTATAAATCTCGCTATAGGCACCCTGCCAGATGAGGAAATTACTCAGGCGAAATTCGCCACTGGTGCGGATGATGAGATCAGGATCGGGCAAATCACTGGTATAAATGTAATTACTGATTGTCTCTTCAGTAATTTCATCAGCATGAATACCATCCCGAACAATTTCTTGCACAGCATGAACGATTTCGTCACGTCCACCATAGTTAAATGCAACATTCAGGATTAAGCGTTGATTGTCTTTCGTGTACTCACACGCTTGTTTGACTTTGCGGGCTAAGCGTGGTTCAATCCCATCCAACTCACCAATATGACGAATTTGCACACCTTCGTCATGAAGTTCCCGTAACTCGCGGTCAATCACCATCTCTAGAATCCGCATCAAGAGCATAACTTCACGGCGTGGGCGTGACCAATTTTCTGTGGAAAACGCATAAATTGTCATAACCTGAACACCAAACTCGACCGCTCCACGAATAATCCGGCGCAGATTTTCAGTACCCTGACGGTGTCCCTCTGACCGTGGAAGCCCACGTTGTTTTGCCCACCGTCCATTGCCATCCATAATAATCGCAACATGTGTTGGCACTTTTTCGAGCTTGGGTAAGTTAGTTGTAGAAAGTTGTTTTTCGTTTGTCATAAGTGTCATACGATTCGCCTAGAATTTTAATTTTCAATTATGGTCAACGTCCCCCATGTTATTACACTATTTGACCATCGAATCCTTTATTTTATTATAAACAATAAAGGGCATATCGATACATAATATGCCCTCTACCATTACAGACATCACAATATGTTATGCAGTCACTTAAACTGACATGATGTCTTCTTCTTTTTCTTTCCCGAGTTCATCAATCTTTTTGATGTATTCATCAGTTAACTTTTGAACTTCGCCTTCACCGCGTTTCAGGTCATCTTCAGAGATCATTTTTTCTTTTTCAAATTCTTGCAGATCGCTGTTTGCTGACCGGCGGATATTACGGATGGCCACGCGTGTTTCTTCCATCCGCGAGTTCAAAAATTTCACGAGATCTTTACGGCGTTCTTTAGTCAACGGTGGCATATTTAAACGAATATTTTCACCATCGACATTTGGGTTTACACCAATATCCGACGCTTGGATTGCTTTTTCAATCGATTTAACCGCACCTTTGTCATAAGGGCGAATCAGGATTTGCATTGCTTCGGGTGTCGAGATTGTCGCTAATTGGCGTAATTCTGTGTCTTGTCCATAGTACTCTACCATCAGACGGTCAACCAATGCCGTGCTGGCGCGACCACTCCGCATCTTGGATAAGTCGTCTTCATAAACAGACAACGTAGAGTTCATCTTATCTTTGGTTTCGTCAAGTACATCGTTTATCATAAGGCATGTCCTATTCCAACAAATGAATCATTTTTATTCGCAACCAAAATGTGAATAGCTAGTGTTGCGACTGATTGCATAACAGATATATTATAACGTTAATCGCGTTGTAATGTAAGCATTTGCTTCTATGGAGTGCGAGAAATGATGTCCATACAATCATCCATACACTGTTCACCACACGTTATTCTCAGTAAAAGTTGTTATTTAATGAAAGAATACAGTATAGTCACCCCTATATTTTGAGCCATATATCACGATATATATCAGAGGATGCGAACTATGCCCCGTGTGATGATTTCATACCGCAATAATGAAGAACAAAAAGCCTTTGCAACTGAACTCAATCAAGCATTTAATGCAGATGTTGAGACATGGATTGATTATGAAAAAATTGCATCAGGTCAATTCTGGAAGGATGCAATTATTGACGGTATCAAAGATAGCGACTATGTTGTGCTTTGCCTTTCAACAGAATACCTCAAAAGCTCAGTCTGCATGCTGGAATGTTATATTGCGCGTGGATACCGCAAAAAAGTGTTGCCACTATGGATCTCCTAGTAATAACGTCTGGGATATTCTACCCAAACATATAGAGACTCAAGCGCTTGAGTACCGCATTATCGCAGGGTTATATCATGACGATTTTGGGGTCTGCCAATAACAAGAGAAGAACGAATGCAACGGATTATAAAATCGGTTGCTGATCCAATCCCAGAAGATGCAACTTATGATGTTTATATCTCTTATCGCTACAACCAAGGTGGATATGCGACACAAATTGCCGATGACCTGAACGAAAGTGGCATTTCTGCATTTGTGATGACAAAACACATGAACATCGGCGACGATTACCATGAAGTCGGTTGGAATGCGATGCTACAAGCCAAATTCCACATCGTCATTCTGACACCGGATATTGCTACAAGCGATTATATTCAGAATGAAATTCGTGTTTCGCAGACCAAGAACACGCGATTCATCCCCATATTATCAAAAGATCATCTTAACGATGTCGATGAACACAGAAAGATGCAAGATACCTTTAAATATGATGATGAGTTTAGAGAACTCGTTGCTACACAATAGTTCGGTCTAGAAAAGGATTACGTGATCACAATCCACAAACTTACTGATTATCTGAAAGCAAATCTTTAGTGGTAACAGTCTGCATCGCATCATACCCAAATTAGATATATACAATAAGGAGCACTGTTTAGAGTCTTTTTAAGCAGTGCAACAGTCCATAAAACCGCATTATCATACAAGTCCTATCCAAGAATTGATGGCATGATACAATCACACAATTACGCATACCAATAGGATCGATGATGCAATACCCAACTCGACGACAAGAATTCTTCGCTGGCATGAAAGATACCCTGCCGATGATTATCGGAGCGATACCATTTGGGATTATCTTCGGCGCATTAGCGGTCACAGGTGATAATCCGTTGACACCTGCCGCAACGATGGGTATGTCCTTGTTTGTATTTGCTGGATCCGCACAATTTATCGGTGTTGGGTTATATTCACAGGGGATTGGTTTCTTACTAATTGTTTTTACAACCTTTATCGTCAACTTGCGTCATGCATTGTATGCTGCATCACTCGCACCCTATATGCGTCATGTCGGGCATAAATGGTTGTTGCCCCTCGGATTTTGGCTCACAGATGAAACATATGCAGTCGTTATCAATCGCTATCAACAACAACCGGATAATCCCCATCGACACTGGTATTATTTGGGGTCGGCAATTTGGATGTATACCAATTGGCAATTGTGCACATTTATTGGTATCGTCGCGGGACAGCAACTCGGTGATGCAACCCAATGGGGGCTGGAATTTGCACTGGTTGTGACCTTTGTTGGGATTGTTGTCCCCTTAATAGTCAATCGTCCGATGTTGGTCTGCGCAGTGGTAGCTGGGGCAGTCTCATTATTGACGTATCCCCTCCCTAATCGGCTCGGTTATATGGCAGGTGGGTTAGCAGGGATCATCGCCGGATATATCGTTGAGGTGTATCAAGAGCGGGAGAAGCAACGACATAATATAAGCGAAGATATTATCGTCAAATCAATTGATATATCGGACAGTTGAGAATTATTAGGTTAGAGTGGGTAAATGGGATCAAATTTTTGAAGTTAAACAGAAATTTTAGCAGAGAAGATCTATGAGTTCAGAAACAATACAATTGCATACTTGGGTAGGATATGAAAAGCCTTATTTAGCTAGCCCAAACATCAGCACTTGTGGTTCGATGCTAGTTGGATGTTATGGTGGTAACAAATCTGCTGGTGCTATCAAGAATGAAGATGCAGTCTGGTGTCTAGTAGGTGAAACTTGGCAACTAGGTATAATTTTCGATGCTCATAATTCCTCTGAAAGCGCAGTGTACCTTGTAGATTTATTTAGCACATTTCAGCTTAAATTTGAGCAAATTATGTCAGAAAAGCTTCCTTATGCTTTTTCACAATTGCAACAATTTATTATTAAATTGTTGGGTGAACAAGAATTCAAAAATATACAAGGGGAGACATCTATCTTAATTTGTGCTCATAAAGATGGATTTCTATGGTGGTTTTGCATTGGTGATAATCTAGCATGTTTGCTACACCCAGAACTAATTCAATTTGGTCAATATGCTTTAAACCAGCGTAGCTTTTATGAATGGGTCGGTGAAGCTAATACATTTGCACTACCTGTAGCTTGTTATAGTTCAGGTATACGCGAATTACGTCAGGGGAAGAACATAATCGTTATGGTGACAGATGGATTGCTTGAATTTGGTTCACGATCTTTTGAAAATTCAACATACTTTTATAATCACTTTACAAGACCAAAACACCTAAGAAAAGCAGTTCAATCAGCTTTAGATAGTGTCCATACTACACAAGGAAAAGATAGTGCAACGATTGTTGTGTGGACTGTAGACAACAATCGAACGGTCACCTATCCTACAGGATAAACTCTTCATATTTCTCTTCAATCCAAATAGGAAATAATCAACCCTGCCTCATACTGAATGGCGCGACTGTAATAGGTAATTGCCTCGTTTTTATTGTCCTGGTCAATTTCATGGAGTACATCAAACAGATATTCGATGCGGGTATCCCATTCATCAAGAGTGAGTGGGACAACTTGCAGCCGTTGATTTTCAAGCAGATGCGCTTGGTTATGTAAACGGGATAAGATCGTTTGTGTGCGTGGGGCTTCGGCATGGAGCGCGATAGCTGTATGTAAATTGCGGATAGCGGTAACTGCGTGGAACCAATCATGTGCATCCACTTTACGCTCCGCTAAAATCAGCGTTTCGCGAAGTCGCTTACGGTCAGTTTGGCCCCAGTGATTCATCGCCCAACCTAAGGCTAATCTACCGACAGCTTGCCACAGTGCATAAATTTCTTCAGCTTCTTCCACTGTAAACGTTGGCACATAAACACCGCGACGTGGTATTTTATTCACCCAACCTTCTCGTTGAAGAATGTGTAATGCATCGCGGATGCTATTCTGGCTCACATCGAAGTCTTGCGAGAGGGTTAACTCAACCAGACGGTCACCACAACCATATGTCCCATTTTGAATCGCAAGCCGTAGGGTGTTAGCAATTTCCTGTGACCGTGTGAGAGACATCATTAATTCTCAATCACCGGAATCCACGAGGCATATGCACCACCATCTGATGTAATTTGCTGAACATCGCTCCCATCAGCTTCCATCAGTAATAGTTGGTCATTATCGTCAATCGTAACCGTGACAACAATAAAATTTCCGTCAGGACTATAACTTGCCGCCCATTCAAAACCGGCACCATCATACAAAATACGAGGATCATCGCCTTCGAGATTCATCGTGCCAACGGCTGTATCACCACCAATGGTTGTGATGAATAGAATACGTTCGCCATCAGGGCTAAAGCTTGGTGATGCATCGCGCACATCATTATCTGTCAGGAATTCAACATCACCTGTCTCGGTATCGAGTAATGCAATTTCCCATGTTGTCGCATCCAACAATAATTCACCAGATGTAAACACAATGTAGCGTCCATCAGGGCTGTAACGCGCATGACTATTGCGTCGTCCATCACTATAGACAAGTTCAAGATCTGTTCCATCAGGTCGGATACGGTACAAATCAAATGTACCATCTCCACGTGTATCGGAGGAATAAATGATCCATTCACCATCAGGTGACCATGCTGGCAAACGATCCCACACAGCATTGTTTGTTACTTGAGTTAACTGTCCACCGACAATATTAGACACATAAATTTCAAAATCACCATCACGATTTGATTGATAGGCAATCCAACGTCCGTCAGGCGAGGCTAACGGATACGTATTTTCACCCAAATCAGCTGTAAGTTGGGTATCTGTCCATGAGGTCAAATCAAGCGACACGACTTCAAACGTGCCATCGACTTCATCAACATCAAAACGGCGATCAAAGTAAATGAGTTTACCTGTCGCATCCCGTAAAGCGGCACCTAGTGTTGGGGTTCCGCGTATCCCTACCGGAACAAATTCAGGGATCTGTGTCGGTGTAATGACCTCACGCGTGAGCGACTCGGAGGTTAAAGTTGCATCCGCTTCTTCCGAGCGCGCCGCTAATGTTTGCTGTGCAGTATCAAGTGTGGCATCCACATCAATCATAATACGGGTCGGTATTGGGGTCGTATCCTCGGCTTGGGTGGGTTGGTCTTCACTCACACTATTAACTGATGTCGGAGTCACCTCCACGGTTACAGGCGGTGTATCGTCGGATAATGTCCCGACTGCGAGCGTCAATACAATAACAATACCAGCCAACATCGCACACCCTATCACGCCACCCACTGCAATGCCCGTCCACATCCCGCTACCTCGCTTCGGTTTCTGCGCAGGCATAGGGCGTGACACATAACTAATCGATCGAGGTGTTACGGGAGGCACCGCAGGCTGACTCTGTGCCGATGTTCCTCCTTGCAGATTATCTGGTGGGACAATCGGGCGCACAAATTGTTGTGGTTCAGGACGCGGAACAGGTTGCGGTTGAGTTGGTTGCAACTGGGTAGCCGGTTGCATATTTGGTTCAGTATCATGTGTACTATAGGGGCGTTCAATCGCTAATCGTAATGCACTTGCTAGCTCACCCGCATTGTCATAGCGTTTATTGGGGTCTTTCTTGAGAGACTTTAATATCACCGATTCAATTGCCGATGATACAGAATTATCATATGATTTTGGTGAAGGAGGCGCAGTGGTCACTTGCATCACGGCAATACTATACGGCGTATCACTCTCGAATGGTCTACGTCCTGTCACCATCTCAAACAACATGACACCGAGTGAATAAACATCACTACGACCGTCTAGAGCATGCGCTTGAGCTTGCTCCGGTGACATATAACTTGGTGTTCCAACAACACCCTGTGTTGTAATTGCAGTCGCTTGTTCACTGAGGATGCGGGCAATCCCAAAGTCGGTGATAAATGCACCACCACCATCATCTAACAGGATATTACTTGGCTTTAGATCACGATGCAGAATGTCCTTCTTATGGGCATAATCAAGCGCAGGTGCAACTTGCTCAACAATACTCAGGATACGATCGAGAGGAATCCGGCCACTACGCAACAAATCATCAACCGACCCGATCGGCATATAACGCATAGCAATATAAGGCTGCCCCTCATATTCGCCATAGTCATACACTGGGACAATATTACGGTGTTCCAGTTGCGAGACGATCTTAACTTCGCGTTCGAAGCGTTGCAGGTAAGTATCGTCGTTCATGAATTGCTTGGGCAAGAACTTCAGAGCAACATTACGATCCATGGATTGTTGGCGCGCGAGAAATACCGTTGCCATACCACCTTGACCGACTTGGCTGATAATCTCGTAGCCGTTGATTGTTGTTCCAATGAGATTTTCCGACATAACGTCCACCGTTGCTCTGTGCGTGTGTACGGGTGTTGTATTCCGAGTAGAATATGATGCCCTGCGTTTTGATTATATGCTAGGTTGCAAACAGCGACAAACACCCAATCTTATTCGACATGGCATCGATACTGCTCCGTGTCATTGGGTATATAATAGTCCAGTGTAGATGTTTGCCCATAAGTCAATTGACGACACAGACGATAATCATCCGCAATCCCTGCTAAAAAGTCTAGCTCTTCTGCAGACGGTTCGTAACGATGTGTCACCCAGACAGGTCTTCCACTCGTCGCATTAATAATATCCACAATATTGACTTCGCCAGCGCCGGAGAAACTATTCAATCGGATAAATGTAAACCCTGAGTTATCCATATAATATTGCTCGATACTCTTCTTACCTTGTTTGCTGGGTTGAATAGCTTCATAGTCGTTCACTGTCATGACAAGAATATCATCAGACGACATATTGTCTTCAAGCGCAGGTAGCAGTGCATAATATTCAGGGTGATCTAGTGCACCCGCAACACCTGTGTGGTGATAATAATCTGGTTGTGTTTGAAACCAAGTCCCTGCAATCACCCAAACAACTAGAAACACAGCCGTCACATACCGCCAACGCGGTAAAGACACCAAGCCAATTGCCCCAAAGATTATGAACGGGACAAGAAATATAATCACATATCGGATACGTTTGATGAACTCAAAATAGCCATTCATCATCAGCACAACTCCGATAAATGCAATCACAAAAAACAACATATATCGACTATTCCGCTGATGCTTCAACACAGCAAATAAACCAGCACCCATCAGCGCATAGAATAAAATTGCCGTACCATTCCCCCAAAACATCGGGATAACTGTGACCAATTCGGCGTTATACATCAATATTGTATTATCTTGCGACAGCTTATCGACTGTGATTTGTAACCCTGCGATTGCCGATGGCAACCACGGCAAGTAAATTATCCCCGCACTCACAACGGCAACCGATACCATTACCCACGTACGATTTTTTGGTGCGAACAATAAATGATATAAGCCAATCACCAGCAACAAGAAAATAGACGTATTATGCGTAAAAATTGCCCCAAATGTCGCAATCGTCAGTAGCGCAAGCATCGATAATTTTGGCCGTGTCCGCCTACGGTGCAAGCGATGATACAACAACCAGACCGATGCATTCCAAAATAGTAAACTTGTATACTGACGAATTTCGTGTGTGTAGAAGATAAAAACCAGTGATGTGCCGAACAGCGCGAGTGTTACCAAACCAACTTGTCGCCCACCGATATCGGCAGCTAAACGATACACTATTGCTAATGCCAGCATCCCCCATAGCAAAGGCAACACTCGCATAATAGATGCGGAAAACGAGGTAGCACGTCCCCATACATTGGCGGCAAAGTAAAACGTTGGTGGATGTTGTGCACTATATGTACGCAGAGAATCAAAGGTTACAGCCAGTGGTACGCCGTTAGTATGATCTTCCAGTCCACCAACATGACCAAGTGTAGTGAGTTCGTCACGCCGGATACTATCACCCATAGCACCCTGTAGACCAAAAAAGAATGCAACAAGGAAGACCAATATACTAAGCCAGTAGCTGTATTGATACTTGGATTTAGATTGAGAAACGTTCAAATTTAGATGATCTCTACTTCTCTGCCAGAATCAATGGCATATCATACACGCTATCAATCAAATCTCGCTAGAGTCATACCCAAATCCACAAAATCATATCGCGTAATATCACATTAATCATCATATCTTAGGATGATTATCACATCTATCGTATTCGTACTGTGTTTAAATGTTTAAGCATATGTAATCTATGCACAAGACAATGTTAAAAACTTGACAAATAATGCTAAAATATAAGTAACATCAGATTAAGCTAAGATTAAAAGTTGATGGTGGCAAACCATGAGCGAAAGTACATTTACCAACCCTAAGGATATGACTAATTTTCAACTCCGACTATTAACCGCTGTCATCCTAATGCCAATCGCATTGATAGCATCAGTTGTCGGTGAGGTTTTATTTCTAATAGCCCTGCTCCCTGTAATGTGTGTAGGAATGTTGGAATTTTATGTCATGGAAAAAGATACGACGATGCAAGGGAGTTCACTCACAGGCATTCCCACTGGCATTCTGGTCGTCATCGCATTCTACTTGCATATTGATTGGTTATGGCAAATTGCTGTACTTGCCTGCGTTGTGCTAACGATCTGCCTTGAATTTTCACGTCAACCAAAGAAATACCGCCGCGCCTTAGCTCAGGTCGGTGTGACCATGTGTGGTTTAATCTATATTGCATTTCCGACAGCGTTTCTTGTTTCGATTCGCAACATCCCCTCAGACGGATTAATCTGGTTAATGGTCGTATTCGCAATTACATGGGGAACCGATACCTTTGCTTATGTTTGCGGGCGACTATTTGGCAAAACTAAACTCGCCCCAATTATTTCGCCCAATAAAACAGTCGAAGGTGCGATTGGCGGTATCATGGGTGCATGGATTCCCGCAGTTGTGATCTTATTGATAACCGGTAAATTTAGCCTCATTTTTGTTCCAATGATTATGATTGGTCCATTTTTAGCAGTCAGTGGTGACCTATTCGAATCTGCACTCAAACGGTTCTTCAAGGTAAAAGATAGCTATGTCGAGGGCTTCAATATCTTCCCCGGACATGGCGGTGTACTCGATCGTATTGACGCACTCGTTTGGGTTGCAACATGGGTATTTCTCTATCTCTATCTCATCGGTATTGTCTAGACTGTTTATTGCAACCTCCACATTGAAAGTTATAATGGGCAAAATTTGTTAATCATATTGAGAGTGATTGCCCTATGCCTAGCTTCGAAAATCAAGTCTTAATCGACCGATCTGTATTTGATGTCTTTAAATATGTTGGTGACTTCGCCAACGATAGTAACTGGCGCAATGTTGAACGTATCGGTATTACCAGTGGTGACCCAATCCGACCGGGTTCGATGGTTGCTATGACCCGTCGTGTTGCAGGTTTTAAGGGATTTGTTAACGCTGACGTTGTCGAATATGAACGCAACAAGAAGATCGAACTTAAAGGATCTTTTTGGGGATTTCCATTTACACAAACCCTTCTGTTCGAAAATCGTAGCCAACAAACCAACATCAAAGAAACCATTGAAATTAGTACCCGCTGGATGATTTGGTTCAATGTATTTTTCAGCATTACCCTGCGCGGCGCATTCGGAAAAGAGTTACAAAACCTTAAGCAATTACTTGATGGACATGGGGATCGCAAGAAACTTTAAATCCTAACTTCGACGCAACTATTTGTAACACTATAATTTCTTGTTATAGTTAAAAGATCATACGTATCCAACGAATTTATTTTAACCATTATGACTGAATCCAACCAACCCATCAAATGCCGTAATTGTGGGCATGATAATCTGCCAACAGCCAAGAATTGTCTTGTGTGTGATACACCCTTAACACTCACGTCGAGATTTCAACGCAAAGTTGTCATGCCAACGGGACTCCTCCCACCAACAGAGGAAGAATTAGAGCAACAACGACTCGAAGATGAGCGCCGCCGTGCCGAAGCAGCCGAACAAAAACGTAAAACACAAGAAGCAGAAGCCATTGCACAAGAAAAAGAAGCTGTTACCAATGCCCATAAAACAAGCCACAAATGTCCCGACTGTGGTTATAACAATCGCATTGGGGACTTTTTCTGTTTAGAATGTGGTGCGAACCTCTCGCCGGCACCGACGAGGGAATCGCCAGCTGACATCACACAACAGATGAAAGCGCTAAAAATTGAAGACATTCAAGCTGAGGTAGAAAAAACGCGCCAACCCGAGGTAGAACAGCTACCCGCACCAGCAGTCAACGCAGTGCCAACACCGCAAAAACCAGAATTGCAAACACTTGAAGACGGCGAAATCCCTGATGGATGTTTCCAATTCACTGGCGAGATGGTTTTGCGTTTGACTGAACTGAATAGTGGTCAATATATTGAAGTTATACCAAATCCTAAAAAACCACTACTCATCGGACGTAGCCACAAAAGCCTCCCAATGCAACCCGATGTTGATTTAACACCATTTTTGCAAGAACAACACGGAGTTAGTCGTCGACACGCGCTCATTCGCCTCAGAGATATGCGCTTAGAACTTCAAGACCTCAACAGTACCAATGGTACAGGTATCAATGGTTTCCGGTTCCATGAGAAAGAAGTCCATGAAGTACGCAGTGGTGATGTTATTACACTTGGACGTGTCAGCCTTTCGATAAAATTTATGCACCTATCGAATGATGCGCTCGGCAACGTGACCGACAAATTAGGGTAATTAGAGATGATCAGTTTGGCAAACGAGCGAACCAATATATGAGTGCTGCAGACCGTATACGCTGGGATAAAGTCTATAAGCAACGGGCACGGGATCCTTATCCAGATCCAAACCCAATGTTATTACAATTTTCCCCACCTGTTCAATCCGATCAAGGGCGCACTGCCCTTGATCTCGCAGGTGGACTTGGCCAAAACGCGTTGTGGCTAGCACAAGAAGGATACAGCGTTGATTTGATGGACATCAGTCGCATCGCCTTGAATCGTGCTCGCACCGAAATGACAGTTCGCAACCTGCGCAATATTAATCTACTCCAGGTTGATGTTGATGACATCGAACTAAAATCCGGTGCATATGACCTAGTGACCGTCACCCATTATATGGTGCGTGACCTATTCCCACCGATTAAAGAATCAGTGCGATCAGGCGGACGAGTGATCTATGACACGTACAACATCCGCTACTTAGACCTCGTACCAGAATTTAACACATCATTCCTCTTGAGTATTGGCGAATTAAAAAGTTACTTTAACGATTGGCAAATTATCCATGAGGAAGAAGAGGACCATAATTCACGCATCGTCGCGGTGAAACCCTAAGCAAAAAATCCGACAATTATCGATACCAACATCCGCCAACGACGTGGCCGTTTCTTTTTAGTTGATAATTCGGCTTGTTCGATCCAATACTGTTGCTCTAATTTGCGCGCCAGCTCATCCTCGCGATGGTGCTTTTCAATTTCATAATACGTTGAATAGTGGTGGTGCATGTGGTGTCCCTTTCTACAAACGAGACTGAGTTCCATCGGGTGCGTTATTCTCTGTATCTGTATCAGAAGATGTGATGTCCCTCAGCCTCAACTTATCTCCACCTTACACGCCCATGCCTCAGCCGTGAATCAATTTAGTAAAAACTAAATTACTCGCGTTACAGCAGTATATTATCTATAGTAAAGTCATCTGATATCGAGTAGCGGATGAGCAACATGATCTCAATTAATGTCACTCCGACAGATATTTTACGGATGCGTTTTGCATTTAGCCCAATGATGGAAGCGGTGATCAGTTTTCATATGCTGATACATAAAGCCAAACCACCGCCAGCACAATATATACAATGGGTAGAGGAAGCCGAGCGCGCACTCTACAATCTTGAATTACCCTATATGCGGACATTAATCGGTAATTATTCTTATATTCCCAGTTTTCTGACACCCACGCCGACAGCTCCTGTCATGGATTTTGAAGAAGATATCAAACGTTTACAAGCGACACCACACGAGATTATCGTTGAAAAAATTCAGTTTATGACAGAATTTGTAGGGGAGCGTGAAGATTTAAGCATAGCGATGGCAGACCCAGAGCGAACGATTCGGCATCTTGTTGATGAACTCCGTCTCTATTGGGAACGTACGCTGGCACACCATTGGTCACGGATGATCGCCATTCTAGAAAATGACATCTTATATCGTGCACGAGAACAAGCCTTATTTGGTGCATCGGACATGTTGAATGCCATTCATCCGATGATTGGGTATGAAGATGGCTCACTCGTTATCCGTAAAAAGTGGCATATGCATAAAGAAATACCCGACCAAACAGGTCATCACTACGATATCGCCGGACGTGGTTTACAGCTTGTCCCCGCCATCTTCTCATACCCTAAGATGTACTGGCAATTCGGCGAGACATACGACCCAATGTTTATCTATGGCACACGTGGTACAGGATTATGGCATTATGCCGAACCGGAAGACCCTGAAGAAGCCTTAAAAGTTGTATTTGGGATGGGACGTTCACGCGTTTTATATGCGCTCACCACCCCAAGGAGTACCGGAGAATTAGCACATCTATTGCAGATCACATCCGGCGCAGTATCACAACATTTGAATAAACTGAGTCAAGCAGGGCTTGTTGAATCGTCACGGAGTGGCAAACGTGTATTTTATCGTCTATCACATCGCGGACAGGCACTCATTGACCTATTCAGCTAACTATGTAATTTTAAGCCTTTTGTGACTTTATCAACCGTCTTTTTCATATCACGCAAAGCAATCCCGACAAGGTCAATTTGATCGGCGGTTTTGTCCGCCACAGCAGCACGATTATCTATATCATTGCCCGTCACGAATAAATCGGATGTGAATATCGCTAAATTGACATCACGCGTCATCGCTCGTTGATAAGCTTTACGGATGCCATTCGTATCGGCTTGGAATACCATAATTGGTTGAACGATCATCGGCAAATATTGGTTACCCGATGCATCCATATAATTTTCACCGACAATATTCGGGTTATGCCCTGCCAATCCACCAACTAAAAACGCCGTCACATTCAGTTTTTGCCAGACTGCCAAATCGTCACGGATAATAACAGCAACTTTCGTATCAAACGTCATACTCATGATTCAATATCCTCTCTAAAATTTTGGATATTGTGCCGAGCAATGACCGAAGCGTCTTATACAATCTTGCTCACTTTGATATATTCGCCGGGAGTCGTCCCAATAATTTGCTTAAATGTCCGCGTGAGGTGGCTTTGACTAGAAAAGCCTGTCAGATAAGCTACATCGGCAATGCTGTGATCTTGACTTAACAAGTGCTCAGCATGACGAACACGAACATTTTCGAGGTACTTATGCGGGGGCATGCCGACATGTTTGCGGAATAAACGCGCCAGATGAAACGGGCTAATATGCACTAGATGCGATAGATCATCCAGTGAAATATTGGATGCGTAATTTGCCTCGATATAATCACGGCACGTAGCAACCGCATGATGTGCAGTCTGATAGACATGGAGTTGATAGCGTTGTGTACCATAGCGCCGAACCAATTCAACGAGAAATTGTGTCATCAAATCTTCGATTTTTAGCGTTGAATCGGTATCCTCGCTGATGCGATGAATCTGTTTAATCCACTGATGAAGTTGCGGATCATGGGTAATCCCACCATTGAAGACAGGCAAACCAGTGTTTCCATTAGTAAACTCGCGTGTAATCGACTCCATCAATCCACGGGTCGGGTACAAAGCACGATACACAAACCCATCAGCAATCGCTGCCTCTCCTGTATGGAGTTCTTCGGGATTAATCAGAATTAGCTTGCCTGGCTCTGTCATCAATTGCTTATGCCCATAATCAAATGTCTGCAAGCCAGCTTCTAAAAACCCCAATACATAATAATCATGGGCATGTGGCTTGAAGCTATGTTGTACATAACGCGCCCGCATAAACCGTAAGTTGTGGAATTGGGGCAACGCCCACGTAACGCCTTTGTCGATGGGTTGGTTGGTCATAGGATACAGCTTGGGTGAATTAAACCATAGTCGTATCCTATCATTTTCAGATTATGCTTGTCTACTTAAATTGGAATGAAGGCGATGCCATCAGCAATGCGACACCAGCCTGCGCTTGCTGTTCAGTCGGATAGTTTCCAATGAAACTTGATACGATTTCCAATGCCTCATTGCTTAAATCATGCCCAAGAAGATAGTGTGCAACATATTGAATTGTGGCATTATCATCACCCGAAACACCAGCATCACGCACTATTTCTTCAAGACGCGACAAATTTGGTTCCCCTGCCCGCGATTCCGTCATAGTCGCAACCGTCATATTCCAGCGTGGCAGTAAGTTATTCATCCAATAATTACCAACATCGGGATACCCATTTGGTGCAGGCCACAAATATGGCATCTGTCCCATCGCTTCGAGTGCGTCGCGCATCAATCGACGGAAACCGCGTTGTGCTTTCTCTTGATAATCGACTGCCCGTAACAAACTCATAGTATATTCAAATGGACGCTTAAACTTCGGCGGAGCAACCCAAAATTCTTCCGAATTTAATAAGGTTCGCATCATCCGTTTGATGTCACCATCGGTCTGTAAATAGGTTTGTGTCAGGGTATCCACAATTGAATCAGGTGGAAAATCAGAAATAAATCGGCGCGCAAGTTTTGTGCTAATAAAACGTGCAGTGGCTGGATGTTCAGCTAACAGGTCTAAGATAGCATCTCCATCAGCCTTACCATTGCCAGCAGGTAAATTGTGGCCGAGAAGCATCTTTTCTGTTTGATCATGCATTGCAGGACGGAAGATAAATTCACCAGGTTCACCCCGTTGGATAACACTCCCTCGCGGACGATTAATTGACCAACCTGTAAATGCTCTGGCAACCGCTTTGACATCATCCTCGGTATACCCACCATCAACACCTAATGTATGTAATTCCAGTAGTTCGCGGGCATAATTTTCGTTCGGATGAGACTTTTCACTCTGCGCATTATCGAGATACACCAGCATTGCTGGACTATGCGCTGATGTCCGCAACATATTCGGGAAAGTATCTAATGCATGCGCACGGATGACCATGCGTTCATCAACCGGCTTAAAGAACCCCGACGGATTCTTACCAACATAAATATGAAAATGATCGCTCCAAAAGTCCGCCATGCGCTCAAATAATTGTCGATTGGCATAGCGCGACCTTAAAATTTTCACACTTACAAGTTGGAGCAGAATAGGTCCTAACCCCATACCCTGATATTGTTCAACAATTTCGGCAGTGCTTAAATACGTTGTATCATACTCGGCGACACGGTTATCAATGTCGCTGTCATCAATTGCGTCAGGGTTGAGCTGTTCCTCAATAAATGCATTAATCCCAATAGATTTAACGTGGTCGTACAAATCAGGAGTCGCGCCATAGGTAATTCGATTGAGGATATGGTTAATCGGGTCACGATTTGCTGGTGCAAAACTACTGGATGGCGCTTGCCCCAATACAGTTGCTATCGAGGTTGCATTGAGTGCCAAGCCCGCTGAGGTCAGCCCTAGCGCCTTGAGAAAATCTCGTCTATTCATCACACATATTCCTGTCTATCCTATAAGATAAACTCTAAGAACAATGCGCTATCAAAGTGTTGGCAAAATGTAAAACAAGTGCAAAGTGGATAAGACATCTACGCAATATTGTCGCAGATTTCTGCCCTATCCATTCAAAGTAAGCTTAGGCAGTGGCTGAATGCAGGAGAAGACGTTCGACAAAATCAACAATATCCGACGGGCTGACGGGCTTTTGCAAGACGAGGTCCGCTTGTTTAGCCACTTCACTATGTTCAATATTGTGATTCCCTGTAATAACGATGACACGTATATCACGGGTTTCTGGAGATTGACGTAGACGATAAAGTACCTCAAGACCGGACATATAAGGCAAGTCAATATCTAGTAGAATCAAATTAGGTTGTTGTGTTTGGGCTAATTCTAAGCCATCAGGACCTGTTTCTGCAGTAATGATATTGTAATCAAATCGACCGAGCATATCGCAATACATTTTGCGTAATAACTCAAAATCTTCAATGACAAGGATTTTGTGTGCCATACGTTTCTCTTTCGTAATGTTGATTCATATTCATTGTACACATAACACCCAAACATTACAATTAAGACTCAAACATTACTCACCTAAGTTAGTACATTTTGCCTACCTGAGATCAGCCAGCGGAAAATGAACGACAAATCGCGTCCCAACATCTAATTCACTCTCCACTGCAATCCGTCCATGATGTTGTTCAATAATTTGTTGTGTAATCGCAAGTCCCAAGCCAGTGCCATCAATCGACTTTGTATTTTCAGCACGATAGAAACGATCGAAAATATGCGGTAAGTCGGCTTCACCAATTCCCAGTCCAGTATCTTGAATTGAAACTTGTACACCATCATCATCAGACGAGACCGTTACAGTAATGGTGCCATACTTTGGTGTATAACGAATTGCATTTCCGATTAAGTTATTAAATACACGCCGGATATCCGTCATTGTACATTGAATAAGCAGAGGCGTATCGTCCATGTCAAGTGTAAGCGATAGCTTTTTTTGTTCAGCAATCGGTAGCATCTCGTCCACAATATCTTGGCAAATCGCATTAACATCAGCCGTTTCCAAAAGTTGGTTCGATCGGCTCTCAACTTTCATCAATGTAAATAAATGTTCAAGAAGCTGACTTAGATGAAACGTTTGTCGTTTTAGGTCCGTCAAATATTTTTTACGTTTTTTGCTATCATTTTTGACACGTTCCATCAAATCAATTTTGAGTGTCAAGGAACTAATCGGGGATTGAATATCATGCGAGACTTCACCAATCAATTCATTAAGTACCTGTATTTTCTCTCGTTCGATAGCAATTTCTGTTTCAAGCGTTTGACGTTCTTTCTGAGCAGTGATGTTTTCTGTAATGCCGATGGTACGCTTAATGCCAAGGTGAGCATCTTCAACATAGTATGTGCGATCGCGCATCCACACGATTTGTCCATCAGAAGTAACTACACGAAATTCAATATCATGTGTATCCACTTGAAAGTGCAACCAACGTCCAAACGCCGTATCACGATCCTCTTCATGAATAATATCTCTAACATGTTCAGGGTTCAGGTAAAATTGTCCCCTCGGTATGCCTAATAAATGGTCAAATGCAGGGCTAATGAAAAAGGCATGGGTATCCCGCTCATCAGCAATCCAAAATACTTCATTGATATTTGTAATGAGTTGATGTGCATTGATTTCATTCTCACGCAGTTCAGACTCTAATTGCACAATCCGTAACTGCCAATTACCGAATAAGTTATGCACAATATCGAACGTCGGACGATAACGCGGTATAGAATTTTTTGGAAGTTGTGGTGATAAACGATGAAGATATACAGTAACTAGTGGCGCAATTGCTAATGCGCCAATACTCTTACTGATAAGATCACCTGGAATAAACTCAATAAACCCATCTTGCCCAATATATCCTAGAAAATTAAATACAATCGCGTCCGTCCACACGGCCCCTACCAAAGCAAGAGTCACTGCCAACCAATCCATCCGATTAGATAATAAGTTATGTGTACCTTGGTAGATAATCGCAATTACAAACATATCAGCAACAAATGCAATCACACCAGCAAACATAATCTGAACATTTACGAAGTAAACATCAGTATACGCAAGTCCCGGTAAACTTGATGTGACATTCGGCAAGTAGACACTCAAACTAATCATGAAAAAGATAAATGCTACAAGCAACTGAATTAGTGCAATACCAAAAATGACAGTCTGTGTGATTTCAGTTCCATCAACCACATACAATACAAGGATAACAACAAGGATTGCAGGAACAAAAAAATCTGCAGGCAGGGTTAAAATAATACCGGGTACAGGTTCAACAAAAGCAGTAGTAGGGCTCGCAAAGGTAATAATACCTACTATAGCAGCCGAATACATTAGCAACAGCGAAACACCATATCGTGAGCTTAAGTAATGTAGCCCCAATGCAATACTGGTAAGTATCCAAATCTCAAAAATAAGCAATCCGAACGTTGTCAAAATGGTGAACATCTGAGACTGTGCCCTTTGATTACCTCGCTATGATTTTATTGTACGTTGAATCTAGTAGAAATGAAAAAGAGCCTGTAAATCTCTACAGACTCTCTTACTTATGGTTAAAGTATTGAGACTAGTATTTGAGTTTCTCTTCAACAAAATCGTCTGTAATCCCGATTTTATCGCCCAGCTGTGCAACCAAATGCAACCACGCAAACTGTTGGAACAAACTAATCATAATCGATAAAATCGCTCCAACAGAGACAATAGCAATCAAGGTTGTATCATCAGTTTGGAAAGTGATCGAATCCGTAAATACAACATCATAAAGAAACGTCACCGCAAGATTCACAACATAGTAAATAATTGCCAAGAGAATTTGGTAGCCGAGTAGTGAAAACATTGCGCCAAAGTTGTTATTAACACGGCTAAAATTAGCGCTGAATTCAAACATTGCTCCAGCACGCTCTTCAGCTGCGTAGCGCAACATCCCAACATATAACCCCCAACTCCAATAGAGAATAAGAGGAATCAAGAGAAGAATCGATAGAATTGTGGACGACGAAGATTCAGCATAACCACCATCAAGCGAACGAGCCATCATTCCGACACCACAGAAAAACAGAAAAATAAGCGGCAAAAGTGAAACAATTCCCGCAACAACAACCACAACACCACGCCCAAGATCCTTGAACACGTCAAAAGCTGGTAAATGCTCACTATCACCTGCTTGAACTTGGCGAATAATGCGAATGCCATAACCGGAGAGAAATAGCGTTTGTGACAAGATAGTCACAGCCGTAAACAAGAGTAATGCATCATCACTCCTAGAATTGATATAGTTTGCGATGAGCAATACGACGAGAATCGTAAACACCAAAACGATTGTTAAAATCTTCGGAATACTCTTAAATGGATAGCCAAAAGCCTGACCAAATGACATCATAGTTACTTTCTGCTAATACGGTCACCATAATTAGTATGACACAAAATTTAAACTTGCAGAATGATGCAATGTAATACAAACCATATACTTTTGTCACATATATTATGACGACATATGTTGAATATTTCGTTTTTGTTTGGCAGCTTCCGGTAAATCTACAACTTGTGCAACTAAATAGTGAAAATTTGAAATAATCAACATTTTCACGAAATTTTTGATGGGATAAAGAATCACATCTTTTAAGGTCATTGTATTATCTACCAAGTGATAGACACAAAAAGAACCTGCATCTATACAGGCTCTTTCTGATTAGTGCTATGTTATGTTAGTAGAATTTAGAAGCGATCAAATTCGTCCTCATATCCGACCATAATCCCAGTGTTATAGGCAAATTGTGCCATCAAGTGCATGTTGGAAAATTGTTGAATGATGCTGACGGTGAGTGTACCCAGCATAAACACGACAAATGCTATCAACATACTGTTCAGATTGGTGCCATCACCGACGAAGAGTAATGCGACAAACTGGAGAACAAAACTAATTGCCTGACTCGCAAACCAGAAAATAATCGCGACCAAGATTTGATATGCAAACAAAGACACCATCGTTTTCCAATCTCGGCGAGCAATCCCAAAGTTTGTTGGAATCTCAAACATTGCCCCACGTTTACCCTCTGCGGCGCACCGTACCATACCAACAATGAAGGACCACATATAAAGGAACCCAAATGGAATCGCGACAATGAAGCCAATGCAGAACATCAGAACACCAAGCCCTGGTTCGCCATAAGGTGATGCGAACAAGCCCATCAAAAAGAAGAATAGGAAGAAGACAGGTAAAATCGCAATACCGTACCAGATACTCGCAAAAATTACAGCGAGGCCATCCATCATGTTTTGCCCAAACTTGATTGCTGGTAAGTTTTCAAAACCTTCCAAGACATGACGAATTACACTAATGCCATATCCAGATAGCCAGACCCCTTGCCCTAACAGAACAACGAATAAGCCCAAGATGCCGATGAAAAATTCTGAACCGGGAGGGTCGAATTGTGGCATATACTCATATTGCGAGTAGATTTCTAGTGCCTCAAAGTAAGCAATCCAATCATACGAATTGAACAAGAGTGCAATGAAAAAGGCGATACTAATCGTAATGACCAGTACAATTGTGAGTACCTTTGGAATACTCTTAAACGGATACGATAAGGCGGATGATAAATCCATTATATGTCCTTTGACTTGTGATACGTTACATATCCATCATCTCATAAATTAATGTTTGGGTCAATTTATTTCGATACTTCTTCAAGTCGATCATTGGCTGGTGGCGGTGTATAAGACAGGGATGCAATCTCATCGTACCATTCAGGTGTCATATCAATATCTAATGCTGCGAGTGATGCTTGCAATTGGTCGAGATTACGTGCGCCGATAATCGGTGCTGTTACAGCCGGATTTGCCATAACCCATGCCACAGCTAAGGTTGCCGGATGGTGTCCACGTTCCTGTGCATGCCCTGTAAAATCAGCTGCTGTTTCATAATAATCATTTACACCGTAACGTTTCATGTACATGTCATTTTCGACAAGGCGACCACTATCAGGTTTATCTTGAGGTGTATATTTACCTGTCAACAAACCACCCCCAAGCGGGCTATATGGAATCACACCGATGTTTTCACTTTCTGCCAATGGGAATAGCTCGACTTCTGCTTGACGCTTGACGAGGTTATACATCGGTTGCATACATTCAAAACGGGCTAACCCTTCGTATTGCGCAATCCCCTGCGCTTTCATTACCTGCCATGCAGACCAATTGCTGACAGCAGGATAAAGTATTTTACCTTGTCGCACGAGATCATCTAATGCGCGTAATGTTTCTTCAATGGGGGTATCAGCATCGAAGTGATGCAGAAAATAAACGTCAATCCGGTCCGTCTTCAGGCGACGCAAACTATCTTCAACGCTTTGCATAATATGACGACGCGATGCACCACTTTGATTAATGTCATCTCCCATTTGTGAGACAACTTTAGTCGTGATCACAAGCTCATCACGACAATCCGCAATCAAGTCACCTAAAATTTCTTCGGAACGCCCACCAGCATAGACATTGGCGCAATCAAAAAAGTTGATACCAACGTCACGACAAGCATTAAACATCTTTGCTGATTCTGCTTCATCCGCAATATCGCCAAACGACATCGTGCCGAAACAAAGTGACGAAACCTTAACACCTGTGCGTCCTAAAATACCATAATCCATTATTTAAAGTCCTCTACTATGTGAATCTAGTTACAGTAGAGTTTAACGAATTCATCGAATAGATTACAACTCGTTTAAGACTTCAACCTTGCCTGTATGCAAATCATAATATGCCGCAACCACCAGTGTTTGATGACTATTCGATGCATTCGCAATCAAATCACTACGGTCAATCAGTTGTTGAGCCATAATTTCTGCATTAAGGCGAATTGCATTATCGACTAGGTCACCTTCGTGTCCACCAGCCCGACGAACAGCAGGACGAATTTGATCAATCAAGTGGCGCAGGTGTCCACTAAAGACTTTGGGTTGTGTCGCTGCTGTCACTGCACCACATTGAGAATGCCCCATCACCATTACAATCGGGACAGCAAGTTCTGCAATGGCATATTCAACACTCGCAATCGTATCTTCGTTAGCGATATTGCCTGCTACACGAATGACAAAAATATCTCCCAAGCCTTGGTCAAAGATCATTTCTAGCGGCACACGTGAGTCCGAACACCCAAGGATTGCTGCAAATGGTTTTTGACCAGCAACGAGTGTACGGCGATAATTCTTATCGCTATGGGGATGTTGCACATCACCACTGACATATCGTCCATTACCATCTAGCAATTTCTGCAAATATGTATATCGGAGCGTTGTTTCAGTCATATCATCTTCCTGTGTTATTGATGAGTTTCGGAATCTATTATCGAATCGCTACAGTATCCATGCTATATTTATTGCTAACTAATGATCATATGCAATTTAGCACATGTCGATACGACAATAATCATAAATTTAAGGCGAACAGACCCAATACACACATAACCCGTGAGGTCTATATCGCTTATTTCCATATAAATGTAAGGAGAAAAACATAATGCCAAAGACTCCGATTACGGTTGCGCGTGGTGATGGAATCGGACCTGAGATTATGGAGGCATGCCTACGAGTCTTAGAAGCAGCCGGTGCAGAGCTTGAGTACGAATTTGTGACAATCGGCGAACAAGTATATGAGTCCGGCAATACATCGGGTATTACACCTGAGTTCTGGGAATCGATCCGACGCACAAAAGTCTTTTATAAAGCACCGCTCACAACCCCGCAGGGGAAAGGCTATAAAAGTATCAATGTAACCATTCGTAAAACACTGAGTTTGTATGCAAATGTGCGTCCAGTACGTACGTCAGAACCATTTATCGAAACACTTCATCCCGCTATGGATGTTGTCATCATCCGTGAAAACGAAGAAGACCTCTATGCAGCGATTGAACACCGCCAAACCGATGAGGTATACCAGTGTCTTAAGCTAATTACACGCCCTGGTAGTGAAAGACTGATCCGCTATGCCTTTGAATATGCACTAGCAAACAATCGCAAGAAAATCACCTGTATGACCAAAGACAACATCATGAAGTTGACTGACGGTTTGTTCCATAAGGTATTTGATGAAGTTGCCGAAGAATATCCTAGCGTTGAAACTGACCACCTCATCATCGACATCGGAACCGCTCGGGTTGCCGATACCCCTGAAGCCTTTGATATGATCGTGCTCCCCAATTTGTATGGTGACATCGTCTCAGATGTGACGGCACAATTGTCCGGTTCAGTTGGTCTTGGACGTAGCGCCAACATCGGTGAAAAAATGGCAATGTTCGAAGCGATTCATGGCTCTGCACCAGATATTTCTGGACGTGGAATTGCCAATCCATCGGGCTTATTAAATGCAGGTGTGATGATGTTGATCCATGTCGGACAATCAGAAATCGCAGAAAAAATTGAAAATGCATATCTCAAGACCATCGAAGACGGCATTCACACAGTGGATATTTACGATCCATCCCGTAGTAAAGTTCGGGTCAGCACAGATGAATTCGCTGATGCCGTGATTGAACGTCTCGGCCAAAAACCACAAGTCCTAGCACCTGTATCATATGCCAACGGGCGTAATGTCCAAACATCATTCCCGCTGAAAAATGCAAATCCAGCTACACGTGATTTACATGGCATCGATGTATTTTTGTTCTGGGATGAAGGTGATCGTGATCCAGATGAACTCGGTGAAGCACTCAGCCAAGCCAATACCGATAAACTCCAACTGACAATGATTACCAATCGTGGTCTAAAAGTTTATCCGCAAGGTGCACCAGAAACATTCTGTACCGATCACTGGCGTTGCCGCTTTGAACCCGAAACCGATGGTGGAACATCACAACAAGACATCATTACATTACTCCAGTCTGTCCATGATGCCGGCTTTGATATTATCAAAACAGAGAATCTCTATAGTTTTGATGGTCAATTCGGTTTCTCACTCGGTCAAGGACAATAACTGATCCCCCCATTAGAGATGCAGTGCAAATTGCATCTCTAGTATCAACATTTCACTATTCCATCCCCAAATTACGGAATCTCATCAATTAAATAATACAAAATAATTAACTCTAATTTTGTGCTTTATTTTGTTTTTAAACTGTAAAAATTTAGTATAAACTCTTTACAAACGCTATACAAACCAACGTTTTTTGATAATATTAAGACACTTATTAAAATTGATATGATCTAAAGGGTTCATACATGAAATCTAAGAATCTTATCCTTATCACAGTTGTCACAATACTTAGTTCTGTTTTACTCATTGCCCTTGTCGGTGCACGTGGTTCATTTGGTTTTGGTAAAGGATCTGTTATTGCATTTGGTGAAATTGAAGGTCAAGTTAATAGAAGTGGTGAAGTTATCCTGAGAGTCAAAAAACATCCAGATGCCTCTGCAATGGAACTATATGCAGTTTGCCAAGCACCGTCTGGAAACCGAGCACTTGCCACCGAACCTGTAATCATGGATGTTACGATGCGCGACAGAGCGGGAAGAAATGAAATTGAACAAACCAATGGTGCTGTAATCATTGCTTATGGCGTTCTTGTTGCCGACCTCAACAATCGTCAACGCAACAGTATTGACACATCAATTTGTCCAGAGCCCAATTCAACAATTGTTGAAACCTTCCCAGTCGGGTTCGAAGCTGTAATTAGAGTCAAGAAGAACGAGGACAGAGTGGTCAATAGAGTGAAATACGTTTGTGGTACAACGCTAGCACAAGGCGGCGCAATCTTTGCCGATGGTGACCCAATGAGTGGTCAGAACTATATCTGTACCGACGCATAAGCTTTATAACTTATAAATACACAAAGAAGCGGATAATGTGTCCGCTTTTTTGTTTCTGCCACAACCTTTCAGTACAATCTAAGCATAAGACTAACTATATACATGCTTATAGGTCAGACAGATCATGCAAACAAAAACCACGAAATTAGTCGGTAATCGCTATCAACTGATTCGTCAGTTAGGTGCAGGGGCAATGGGTGAGGTCTATGAAGCTTATGACCGATTGTACTATCAACCAGTCGCCCTAAAACAAGTAAAAGCAAAATTCAGTCACGATAATCGTACAACAGCAAATACTGGCACACGCTTGAAGCTCGCCTTAGCCAATGAGTTTCAGGTGTTATCATCATTGCGCCATCCGCATATCATTGGGGTATCCGACTATGGTTTCCACGATGGGCAACCCTACTACACAATGCAATATCTTGAATCACCCATGACAATACGAGACTATGCACAGGGAAAGTCTCTCCAAGAACAAGTCCGTGTCATAGTGGATATGCTCCGTGCACTTGAATACCTCCACCGACGTAATATCTTACATCGTGATCTCAAACCCGATAATGCACTCGTCTCATCGGATCACGATCTCTACATATTAGATTTTGGCTTAGCAACACTCTATGAAACCAAAACGAAAGATGAACAAGCCGTCGGTACAATTGCTTATATGCCCCCTGAAGTTCTCCGTATCGAGGGTGCAACCGCTGCTTCCGACTTATACGCCGTCGGCATTATTGCTTACGAGATATTTGCGGGGCTTCACCCCTTCCGCGAAAAAACAGTAATGCGACGCATTTCGCAGGTACTCACCGAAACACCCGATTTAAACCTGATGGATGTGCCAGAAAACATCAAAGACATTGTCCGTATATTGCTAGAAAAAAATCCGAAGAAACGGTATCAGCGAGCGCAAGATGTCATCCGTGCATTTGATGACGCAACACAATTCCGCATTGCTCAAGAAACTGTTGAGATCCGTGAAAGCTATCTACAAGCGGCGACGTTTGTAGGGCGTGAAAAAGAGTATGAGACCTTACAACAAGCTGTTGACGATGTCGTCGCAAATCAAGGTAGTGCATGGCTCATCGGAGGTGAAAGTGGTGTCGGTAAGTCTCGCCTAGTTGACGAAATCCGTACATTAGCACGGGTCAAAGGCGCATTAGTCTTGGATGGACAAGCCATATTAGAAGGTGGGTTATCATATCAAATGTGGCTCAACCCACTCCAAAGGCTTGCCCTCTCTATTGATTTACAGGATGCTGCTGCAAGTATCCTCAAACAGATCATGCCTAATTTAACACAACTCCTTGAGCGCGACATCGCCGATGCACCGGGATTAGATGGACAAGTCGGTCAACAACGCTTAATTGACACTATTAGTCAGATGTTCCTACAAAGTAAGCAACCCATTGTATTATTTCTGGAAGATTTACAGTGGGCAGGTGAAAGCCTTGCAATTGTACAAGAACTCGTCTCTGTCCTAGAAAATGAAGCTGTGATGATCGTCGGCACATACCGTAATGATGAACGTCCAAATTTATCTGATGAATTCAGCGGTATGACAGAGATGATATTAGATCGCTTGGACGATAATCAAATCGGTGATTTAAGTGTTTCCATCCTCGGTGAAGCCGGGCGTGATCCAAATATCATTGAATTACTAAACCGAGAAACTGAAGGCAACGTATTCTTCTTAGTTGAAGTCATGCGTGCGCTAGCCGAACAAGCTGGACAGCTATCAAATATCTCAACAATGACACTACCCCTCCAGGTGTTTGCACAAGGCATTAGCCAACTGGTCGAACGGCGATTATCACAAGTACCAGAAGATGCACAAAAATTATTAGAGAAAGCCGCTGTGGTTGGTCGGCATTTAGATCTAACAGTCCTCTCAAAAATCGCGCCAGATATTAACATCGACATATGGATCACCAATTGTGTCAACGCCGCAGTCATCGAAGGGATTGATGGTCAGTGGCGTTTTTCACACGAAAAACTGCGTGAAGGCATTATTGAGGCGTTACCGGAACAAACACTACAAGCCAACCATAAACAAGTGGCAGAGACATTGATTGATGTCTATCCCGATTTGCATGATGAATATGCCTCGATTATCAGCGGGCATCTGGTTAGCGCAGGGCTGGAAAACGATGCTGTTAAATGGGATATGATGGCAGGGGCACATGCACGTCAAACGTTCTTGAATACGACAGGTATCTATCACTATCGCCGTGCACTGGCACATTGGT
The DNA here is from genome assembly GCA_002428985.1 of Anaerolineales bacterium UBA6055. Lineage (GTDB taxonomy): Bacteria > Chloroflexota > Anaerolineae > Aggregatilineales > Phototrophicaceae > UBA6055. The sequence continues at coordinate 426,206 of DIYL01000002.1, forward strand.
TAGATCAACCCGATAGTGTTAAAAAAGATAAAACACTTCGCAACATTTACCGTGAATTGGGTCTTATACATACATGGCAAGCAGAATTCAAAGAAGCTGAAGAGATATTTCATAGCTTGATTGACATTGCAACAGCAGCCAATGATCCAGAGAGTCAAGCGCGTGGCTATTGGGGAATTGCGCTCTCACGCTTCCGCACAGGTGACCCCAAAGAAGCTTTAAAATATGCAGAGACCGGACAAATATTAACGCAAGAGTTGGATCTCAATGAATTATCGTCCGAATTATTGGTAGTACAGGGGATGTGTGAATATGCTCAGGGAGATTTACATGAAGCACGCAAACTCGCAACACAAGCCCTTTCACTATCCGAACTAAGCCAGTCGGAGTATGCGATTGCACAAAGTCTAAATTTACGCGGTGTGCTCGATATGAACCTCGGTATTTTTGAAGAAGCCGAAGCAGACTTTAACCGAGCGATGACAATTTTCGAACAACTTGGGGTACGACCATCCACAATGTCTGTCGTCAATAATCTGGGGCTGATTGCATTATTTAGGGGCAACTACCAACAGGCAGTTGAACGTTATCAAGATGCAATCCGTCGGGCACAAGAAGCCGGACAAATCCATCTCGAGATGGAATTTACGAGTAACCTCGGTGAAGCCCTCATGCGCCTTGGGAAAAACGATGAAGCGATTGAGAAATTACAATGGGTTGTTGAGCAATCCGATAAACGAGGATTCGCCCAAATCTCAGAGACCCATCGTTTTCTAGCAGAAGCCTACCTCAGCTCGAAACAGACCAATCTCGCACTTACATCCGCCGAACATGCTTTATCCAGTGCGCACGCCGTCGATTATAAAGAATTTATAGCAGGTGCGCTAAATGTCCTCGGACAAGTCTTGGCAGTTGATAACACAAAATCAACAGTAACGGATAGGCATAGAACGTGGTTGCTCACAGCAAGCAAGTGCTTTAAAGATGCCGATAAGATATTTAATGAAATGGGTATGTCCGGCGAACAAGCACGAAATTTAAGAGCATGGGCACAATATCAGCTAAAACATGGCGAACGCGAACAAGGGCTGAAAATGTGGAAAGAAGCAAGAGACCTGTTCGAGGAACAAGGTGCGACTGCAGAGATCGAGCGTATGGATGCAATGGATATTTAATCCGAAACAAAACGGGAGTAGTCAGCCCCTACTCCCGAAAAGTTTTAAAATTCCGATGATCATCATTTACATGCGGTCAATTTCGGCGCGAACAGTGCTCAACAAGTTATCAGCACGAATTTGTGATAGTGTATAGCAAGGACCACCCAATTGGTCAGCAAGACGCTGTGCTAACCCTTGGTCAAATGCAACATGCTCCATATTGATAGTCACAGTACGAATGTCTTGTTCATGGATACGCCGTGCAATCGAATGCGCTTCATCTTGTGGTGATAAATGATCGCTCAAAGAGACATTACCCGCCCCATCTGTCAGCAGAATCATCATCGGCATCACATCGGGGTTGAGATTTTTCTCGCGCACAATCGTGTCGTAAGTCATCAACAAGCCCGCAGATAGAGGTGTTTTACCACCAACAGGAATATCTGCCATCGCTTCTTTTGCCAATACAACCGAGTTGGTTGGTGGCAATACAAGCGATGCGCGATCTTTCTGGAAGACAACCAAGCCGACACGATCACGGCGTTGGTAAGCATCGGTTAGCAAAGACATGATTGCGCCTTTGGTTGCTTGCATACGTTCGGAGACAGCCATACTCCATGACGCATCAACCGCAAACATAATCAAGTTTGCCGCTTTACGAACACGTACTTTCTCCTGCAAATCCGATTTGCGGAGTGCGTATGCCATACCTGTTTCTTTTTTCTGATCTTCACGTTGTTTTTGGAACGGTGCCGCTGCACGGAGGGTCGCATCAAATGCGATATCGCGCGGTTTATCACCCGCTTGTTTCGCACGGACATAACGCCCACGTTTACGATCTGTACGAGTAGTTGACCGTCGCCCAGATTGACGACGGGTCATTTTATCAAGTTGTGTATTGAGCTTACGGGTTTCGAACTCGGCTTTAGACTCTAGCTGTTGTCCGCCTTCCCACCAACGCGCATCTGCACTGGGGAAAACATCTTGCGGTGCAGCTTCGGTCTGACCGAGTTCTTGTTCCTGTGGCTCACCCTCGCCTGTTACTGACTCACTTTTTTTTTAGTTTGCGATGCTTGATCGTCGTTAGCGTCACTCATTTCACCAGACTCTTCACCTTCGCCAATTTCTTGACGTTTTTCCTCAACAGCCGATTCGACGGCATCAAGGTCGGCGTTAGCATCTGCGAATGGACCGCGCTTCAAGCGATGTGGAATCGCAAGGCGAATCGCGAGTGTAATATCACGATCATTGATTGCGGTACGTCCTTCGTATGCCGCATGCGCCCGTGCTGTTTTCAAAATCACAAGGTCAGCACGATGGCCATCAATTTGTAAATCGCTGGTAATGCTCGCAATCACACGCAAATCATGGGATGTATGTTGGATACCGTCGACGATTTCACGCGCTTCGGCAATCCGTGTCGACAATTTTTCGTCTACAGGTTCCCATTCTGCCTTAAAGTCCATCGGATCACTTTCGTATGCGATGTGACGTTCCAAGATTTCAATACGATCCAGCGTCTCTTTAATACCTTGAACATCTACAGACAATGCGAAACGATCCAACAACTGTGGACGCAAATCCCCTTCTTCAGGATTCATCGTACCAACTAAGATGAACCGCGCAGGGTGGCTAAAGCTAATACCCTCACGTTCAACGATGTTGACACCCATTGCTGCACTATCAAGGAGTAGATCCACGATATGGTCATCAAGCAGGTTAATTTCATCAACATACAGAATACCGCGATTCGCATTCGCGAGTACACCCGTATCGAAGTGACGTTCACCAAGTTGAATCGCTTTTTCGATGTCGAGTGTACCGACAACACGATCTTCGGTCGCACTCACAGGCAAATCAACAAAACTAATGCGACGTTGGTTGGTCGGTATATCTTCTACATTCGTGTATTTTTCACGGGCAAAATCTGACCATGATTCTGGACGATTAGGATCATCATTAAATGGTGAATCGGCAATAACATCTACTTCGGGTAATAATGCCGCAAGAGCACGGGCAGCAGTCGATTTACCTGTACCCCGCTCACCACGAATCAACACCCCACCGATACGCATATCAATGGCGTTGAGGATGAGCGCAAGTTTCATTAAATCCTGTCCGACAATAGCAGTGAAGGGATAAACGGGTGGTCTATTGCTCATAGAGTATCCAATTTCTCTCGTAAGTTAGTTTTTGACTGAATCACAGATTATACGTGACAGACTAACATGTGACAATTGCTAGTCTGGCAAGAGTTCAAAATTAATTCATAACGGATGATGTTATTCACTGTAGGAGTGGAAACTACTTATAGTTGTGCCATGACAAATAAAATAAATCTAAACAACACGAGCAATCCAATAAATACAACAATCCCTCATATACAGCAATATTCCGCTACTTTGATTTGCTCATGTACAATCGGCTTCGTTATATTTTTCTGTTTATCATCATCTGGCAAAAAAGTCATAAAAGATCCAGTTCAAATAATAAATATTGGAACGCTTTTGTAGTGGATGCTGTCTGTAGTAGAAACGGCAAGTGAGCGTCAGGTAAATAACCTATGCTTATGTCAAGTTATTATAGGCACTCATCAAAGGGAGTAACTAATGATAGATTTTATCAAGCAACTTCTGACAGCATTAACTGGTGTACTAAGTGGTATAATTCTCGTCTATGGATTAACCCACGGTGGTATCACACAGGCTCAGACGGTAACAACATGTGACCTGATTAATAATCAAGAGCAGATGGTGGTATTCTTCGCACCGATAGATACACCCACACAAATTAAAGACATCCTCCTCCAAGGTGAACCCCATATAAATATCGGATTTTCAAATGGATTCTTTCACATTCAATATGATGATAATGAGCGCGGGTGGATACGGTTTCATACCCGTATACAGAATGGCGCATGCACAACCTATATAGAAAATCCACCACCTGATACACCCATTAACGAGTTCCCAACACTATGTTTATACACAATCGACCAATCCACAACAGGATACACTGACCCGACCCTAACCCAGCAACATGGCGGTTTTGGTCAACGCCCATCAGGGACATATGCCGTAACAGAAATTATCGGGAACGCAGTCGGATTAGCAGGTAACTCAGATATGAGTGGTGGATATATTAATAGCACGATTGGCACATTCTCAGGGCATTGTGACGGCACAATCCAGCTAGCCACTACAACAGAAAATGCCCGTATCTGGTCACAGCCGAGTACCTTAGCCGGACAAGTCATCACCACATTAGACTTAGACACAGAAGTGGGCGTATTGGATGGACCTGTATCAGGCAATATACAAGATAACATATTGGAAGATTGGTATCAGGTTACAACGGGTGATATTCAAGGTTGGATCTGGGTTGACCGCCTCACATTTGAGCGCACATTCACGACACCACAACCGAATTTTAGCACAGCACAAGTAACCGAAAATGCTCGTCTGTGGTCGGAGCCAAATGCAAAGACAGGAGACATCATCACAAGTTTCCCCATCGGCACAGTGATCAACATTATTGGCAACGCTCAAATAGGGTTCCTACAATACGACACTGACTTAACAGGCAATTGGTATCCGGTTCAAATTGGAGGCAATCTCGGTTGGCTCTATGAAGGGCGTATCGACTTCACCCAGAACTAACGAACACCATAGTGTAAATATTGGCGAATCATTGCAACTAGCGGATTCGCCTCCATTGTTTTGTGATAGACAAACGAGACATCACATGGCATCTCGAATCGATCAATGATTGCAATATCAGGGTGACGGGCTTCCGAGGCTTCTAAAACAGAAACCCCAACCCCTGCCGCAACCAACTCTCGGCGTGAACGATCGTCGTTAACACTGATGAATTTTGCTGGCTCAACGACCCATTGCCCCATATGTTCGAATAACACATCATTATAAGGGCAATCCTTCCCCGCTTGAATCCAAGGACGAGTTTCTAATAAAGTCAGCTCATCTGCTTTTTCGTCTTGCCATATGCGAGGGATAGCAACAACCAGATGTGCAGATGCCAACTGTTGCACCGTCAGTTCGTTGTCTTGTGGCTTTCCATATACAATCGCCATATCAAGTGCGCGGCTACGCACATTCTGGACGATAGATATAGTATCCGCATAACTGATCTGAATGTTATAGTTAGAAAATAAGGGTTTCAACCCATCCACAAAATTACGAATGTCAAATACATTTGAGGAGACACTAACCCCAATCCGTATAACAGTTTTAGCCGTCTCTCCCAAATTACGCATTTTTTGTGATAAGTCATCTGCCTGTTGTATTGCCAATCGTGCCGACTGCACCGCAATTTCACCCCGTTCAGTTAACTTAACACCCCGATTAGAGCGTAAGAATAACTCACTCTGCCACTCGGCCTCTAGTGCCTTAATATGCGCGCTCACTGATGATACAGATAAATTGAGATGTTTAGCTGTCGCCGACATACTCCCAAGATCAGCAACAGTAACAAATGTACGCAGATGTTCAAGTTCCATCAAAGTTTGCTTTCGGATATTCTGAAACTGGCTTTCGGTAATTCATCAGCATACTGTCACACAAATTACCGTATTATCAGCGTATCGTCATTTACATTCAGGAGCAAGTCCCATGCAACTCAAATATAAATCACAGGTCAATGCAGTCCCGACTCAAGCCAGTGAGGAAGCGGTCGAATTCTACCAAGCAAAATTACGCTACGAGACCGACCCAGCGGATGTGTATACAGACATTAAAAATGATGTAGCCGATTTTGTTCTTTTAGATGTACGTAGTGAATCTGATTACAAAGACAAACATGCAGAAGGTGCAATTCATCTACCGACATCGCGCATCACAGAAAAGCGCATGAGCGAATTCCCTGAAGATACCCTGTTTATTGTGTATTGTTGGGGGCCGGGTTGCAATGGTTCGACCAAAGCCGCCCTCAAGCTCACTCAACTTGGATACGCCGTGAAAGAAATGATTGGCGGCATCGAATATTGGGAGCAAGAGGGCAATCCAGTCGTCACATCATAGCTTAGCATTTGCAGTCGCTAGAATGGATTTTGCCTTTTGTGTATCAATAAGATCATCATATTGAGCAAAATCCTGATATAGGGGAGTCAGTAAATCTATGATTCGCTGATATTTCCCCTCTGTCAACAAAAACTCTGACAACGTTACCGATGAACGATATTCTAGCAAGGTCATACTTTGTTGTTTAGCCGTTTCGATTGATATTTCGAAATTCTCTTGGATTTCGTCAGAAGATAGCCCCATCCGCCAGTAAGCAATCGCGCGTAGCCGATAATACTCTGCCATTGTGAATAGTTCACCACGTGCATCAGATAATTCGATTGCCTGCTGGAGCAAATCGAGGGCAGTTTCATATTCTCCCGCATCAATATGCAATTCGCTTACTACACCTAACCAATTCGGGTTATTACGTGGTGCACCCAATGACGCCCACAAGTCGAGCCCCTCGTAATATTGGTTGATGCTTGCTTGTAGTGTCTCAGAATCAGTTGCCATCATTCCATTCGCTTTGCCGATAGACATCAATGCCATCGACTCAAAAAATGGATAGTTGTATTGTCGAGCAATTCGCAATGCTTCATTGGCAGTACTAATCATGTTCTCCCAATTTCGACAAATCTGTTCAGAGATTGTACCTGCATAATAATAGGCAAATATCTGGGCGAATGGATACCCCAACGTGTCAGCAAGTTTCATCGCCTCCTGCGACCATTGTTTTGCATGTTTAATATCACCAGTTTGCATCCAACTCAACGTGCCAAACGAAAATGCCGATAGTCCTGGATCCTGCCCGTAACTGATGCCAAGTGGTGCATGAATGTCTTTATCGTAATGCTCATACACAAATTCGAAGTGCTTCTTACCACTGAGCACTTTACCCTGTCGCAAATTGATAGACGCCATAATATTATGCGCCATTAACTGGAATTCCAACGGCATCAAATTCGCCATCTGGAGCAGATTATCTGCATATTTTTCAGCCTTATTCAATAACCCGCGCGCAGAATACGCACTGGTCATCCCATAGAGTGCCCGAAAAATAAATGGCGTTTCACCAACTTCTAGGCTTAATTGGTGTGCATGCAAATATGATGCTTCGACAGCCTCTGCAGAATATCCAAGGCTTGCGGTCAATGCGACACTCAACTGTAATTGCAACGTTAGTTGACGCCGGACTTTATCCGGATAGTCAGGAATCTCGGCGAGTCGTTCCATTGCTCGACGGAAATAACGTGCTGCACTTTCGTTAGCATTTGTCTGTAATTCAATTTGTCCCGATTCGGATGCATAAAATGCTTCTTTGTAAATGTTACATGCTGCTTGCCAGAGATGATCCAATTGTTGATACGTCGTTGAGTCATTTGGATAGCATCGCTCAATAGCCTCAGCAACCTGTTGATGCAACGCTGGACGTTCATCCTCTAACAGGTCTTCAAGAACACGCTCGCGTAATTTGTCATGCGCAAACCGCCACTGACCATCGACAACTTCGAGGATAGCGACATCTGCCCCACGGTTCAGCCACATATCAACATCCATATCAAACTTGTCGGCAAGTTGTTTAACTAAATTGTAATCGATAGACCGTCCAGCAATCGCTACCAATTTCAGCAGAGGCAAAGATTTGGCAGGAACTTTTTCTAAACGGCGTTGTATGACTGTCTGTACCCCACCAGCAAAGACATTCTGTGGTAAGGTCATCTGTCCAATCAAGCCAAGTTGCCCAGCATCTTCAGCTAATGCCCGAACGACCTCGACAATGAAGAAGACATTGCCTTCTGTCTCGCGTTCTAGTAAATCAACAATCGCTTTCCGTCGCCCAACGTCTTCGCCTAACATTGAGGCGCTTAAGTGTTCAATTGCCTGATGGTTCAGGCGTTCGACCTTTAAGAAATTGACATTCCGTAGCAGTTGTGGCAACTCAGGGCGCTCATCATCGCGATAATTCCCGAGTATAAAAATAGGGTGTGTTGGCACAATCATATTATTCAGATAGCGTAATAGCGCGAGGCTCTCTTCACCTTCCCACTGCAAATCTTCCAGAATAATCATAATGGGTTGATTAAGCCGTTTTAGCATCTGCGCGACAATCTCGAACAGTAACTTTTGGGCTTCTTGAGGTTCCAGTTTTGGGTATGTTTGGTCAGATTTTAGCTTAGTAAGCGATGGGTCAACTTCATGGAGTGTATATGCTTCATTATCCGTTACATCAGCATATATTGCGAGGTCGCGCATAATATCATGCCACACCTCATATACCCGTTTACCTTTGTTGACCGCTTGACCCCGTAACACCAAAACACCACTTACAAGTGCCTGTGTTCGCACTTCATCAATCAAACGCGATTTTCCAACACCACTTTCACCACCAATCATCCAGACACTACCCTGCCAATCTATAGATTGGCGTAACGCATCATTTAACGTCTGGATTTCTTGTTCGCGCCCGACCAATTCGGCTGCCTTCAAGAAGCTATCACGAATAGCGGCGGTCTCTGGCGCAGGCGGCATATCAAGCGTATCAGTCAAATCTTGGACAACATCAATCGCCCGTTGATAGCGATCTTGTGGGGATTTTGCCAGCATCTTACGCAAAATATCAACAAGGCGGTAGTCGATCCCAAGTCCTGAAAAATCAGGTTCTTTTGTGATAATATCTGAAATCAGCATGGTGATATTCTGGGTATTAAAAGGATACTTACCTGCAAACAGCTGATAGACGATCAATCCAATCGCATATAAATCAGCCGAACGGGTTGGCATCTCACCCTGTAGCACCTCAGGTGATAGATAAGACAATGTGCCGGCAATATTGTCATCAGGTCTAAACTCTTTACTGGTGTCAACAGTCCGCATTGACAATCCGAAGTCCATAATTTTGACCTGCCCATCTTTTACCAAAACATTGGCAGGTTTGAGGTCTCGATGTAAGACATTCCGACGATGCAAATAAACTGAAGCCTGTAACATCTGCATCCATAGAGAAACCTTACCCTCAAATGTCTCAGTCGCACCTGCAGACAATATATCCTGTGCATTATCGACAAACGGCATCGTAAAAAAGGGTAAATCTTGCTCATCAAAGCCATAATCAATCACAGCGATAATATTAGGATGGCGCAAACTTGCGAGTACCTTAAATTCATTTGCCAACGCAAGACGAACATCCGCCTCATGTTTTGGCCTATCCTTAAATTCAAGTGATTTGGTATCAGTGACCCGTTTTAGTGCAATTTCGCGTTCGGTAATACGATCATGAACGCGGTACACAGTGCCCATGCCACCTTGTCCAATTTCGTCTTGCACAACATATCGTCTTGCAATTGCTGTTGACGACATCTCGCCCCCAAAAAAGTTTTAGAATCAATCAGAATTATAAATATGCCTTGGTTTGTGATCTGCCACTACAAATCACATCCATATTGTATCCGAAAAAGTTACAATATAATGATAAACGTTAGAACATTTGATTTATATTAGTTTTGACCGAAGAGCGCATCACGGAGAGCATTAGAGCTTGGAGATGCAGTTGGAGCTATTGTAGAAGTCAGAGGCGGGCTTGTTGTAACCCGCATGACTGTTGGTGTTTCTGATGGAAGTGGTGTTCGGCTAGATGTTGGAGTTTGCGTCGGGATACTCGTTGGAGTATCCGGCAATGTCGGCATCGCTGTTGGCAATACCGGCGCATCCGGTATCACATTTAATCGCATCGGATCGAAGTCTTCACACACAAAGTTCTGATTAAATCCCCACCCAACATCACCATTGGTTAATTCCACCTGTATCCATTGGCGCGCGGCATCGGTTCCTAAGACGCGGACAGGTACATCTACAACGACATCCCCCGCCTGCGGGAACAGCGAATCCGGCCCTTCGTTGAGGAAGAAATCTTGCGTTGGTGTACATTCAGGATCACTGGTTGTAATCACAATTGTCTGTTCAGAAAATGCACCAATTTCATCTTGTGCCGATAGCACAAGGTTAAAGTCACCACTCGGTACACCCTCAATCACGGCTTCGCCAACAGGGTCTTCAAAACTAGTTGTTGTGAGTGATATAAAATCCGATGGTAGTGCGATATTCGTTACAATCGACCCCGTTACATTCCAGCGAATCACTAAGGTACCACTGACATTATTGACCATTTCTAGACGATCTGTTTCAAAGGTATTGATAATAACTGGGCGATAAACATTCAGAGACCGATTCACAATGTCGGTCTGCTCGCCATTTACAGCAATGAGCGCGACATCAAGCATGCCGTCAAAATCACTTGTATCGAGGGTAATTGTGGTTGTGCTACTATCGACTTCACGCACCGCGACTCGATTAACTTCAATCACATAGCGTTCAGCATTGGTTGCCGACCAACTCAGTTCCGCACCAGTTCCCTGTTCAACTTGATTACTAGAAAGTTCAAACGATCGAATTTCAGGTTCAGGCGTTTGCGTCAATAACACGAACAATACCAGTACAATCGCTGTGACAATCCCACCAAGAGACATCAACATCCAGTTAGACAAACTTGGTTCAACATGTACTGTCCCGGGCACAGCCGCAACAAAAGCACTATCCGTCTGCGCTTTCACGACCATCGCAAATGGAATATCAACTGCTTTGCCAACTAACGGGCGCTTTTGCGGTTGAATTGTCCCATTAACCTGTGTGCGTTGTCCCGCCGATAATTGGACAGTTGAGATAGGCAAACTAAATTGGAGTTGGTTAGTTGGATCATAGCCTTCAACATTTAGAGTAATTGTTTCATTACCCTGATTAAGCATATATAGATGGAGGTCATCATCACTCCGAATCACCTCTGGGCTGAGTGCAATCCCGAAACCACCAAATGACTTGACACTGACAGTTATATCTAACTGTATAAATTTATCAGGTGCATCAATTGTCGAAACACGAATCACGACAGGGTAATCTTGTGGGGCAATATCAGCGCGCCGCGCTGGTTTAATATTCAGGAGCGCATAGGCTGTATCGTAACCATCAATCATCATAATAGGGCGGTTAATCTTTGCCCACCCTTCAGGCAATCCCGTGATCGCTACCTGAAACTGGGTTTCTTCATCCATACTGTTGGTAACTGCAATTTCCACTGAACTGCTGGATGCGGGCCACACATCAACGTGCGACATATCACTGCTAGCACGGAATCCAAAGTTAGACGGTTGAGTCGTATCATCAATCGAATCAACTGGAATTGTTGGGCTATCATTACCCGGATGATAAATAATACGGAGGTGTCCGATCTGAATTTCTTCAACATCATCGAGCAGGTATGGTTCATTACTATTAAGTTGCGTACCATCAATATAGGTGCCGTTAGCAGAATCCAAATCGATCAGATTCACGATGCCGTCTTTGTGCGTCATGCTAAAGTGGTAGCGAGAAATTGTATCCGTATCCAGCGCAATCGTATTGCCCTCAGCACGCCCTACCGAGACCGTCTCACCTTCTAGCGAATATGTTTCTACCCGCCCATCGGGGTAATACACATCAAACCGTCCAAAAACTGCCATACGCTACTCCAAAATTATGCAGTGGATTCTAAACCTTATTTTAACCCTTAGTCACGTCTAGGCAAAGTGGGATACACATTTATGTCCAAATCGTAGGTCGGCAGTTGCAGTCAGCGTAGGATTACGATAATGTATGTGCAGATTTTACACATGCTAAAGAGGCAACCATGTCCCAGAAAAAAATTGTCTGCATCACCCCTAACGTTGCATTAGATCGCACCCTCGTTGTCCCAGATTTTGCTGTCGGGCATATTTCCCGTATCAAAAGTGCAATTGCCGTCCCCGGTGGTAAGGGTCTAAATGTATTACGTGCTGTGCGCATCTTGGGTGGCAATCCAGTCGCGATGGGCTTACTCGGCGGGCATACCGGACGTATGATTGCGGAAATGGTCGAAAATGATAATTTCCCCGCAGAATGGACATGGTATGAAGGCGAAACCCGCACCTGCACCATTATCGCACCACCAGATGGTAACTCGACTGTGATTAATGAATCGGGGGAAATTGCTGAATCCGATTGGGACAACCTCGTTGATGATATTTGCCGTGTCGCCGAAGATGACGATGTCGCGACGATCTGCTTATGCGGGAGTTTACCACTTGGTGCTCCGGATTCTGCACCCGCAGATTTAGTCGCACGACTCCATAAAATGAACAAACAAGTCTGGATTGACTCCAGCAAAGCATACCTCAAGAATGCAATCTCAGAAAAACCATACGCAGTCAAAGTCAATGCCGATGAAATTGGTGAAGCTCTGGGCGAAACGGTCGATTCGATGGAACGAATTCGTGAAGTTGGGGCAAAACTAATCAACGATGGGATTTCCGTTGTTGTGATTACACTCGGTGCCGACGGCGCTATTTTGATGTCCAAAGACGTCACCGCCAAAGCCACCCCGCCAACCATTCAACCCGTAGACCCGATTGCTAGTGGCGATAGTGTTCATGCAGGAATTGTAACAGCCCTCGCCAACGGTGAAGACTTTGCAGAAGCAATTCGAGCAGGGGTCGCCGCCGGAACGGTCAATGCACTCTACGCAGGTGGCGCACAATTCCCATTTGATCACTATCAAGAGATTCTCGCACAGACAACACTAGAAATTTTGTAGACAATCGGTATGTATCAACGATAGAATGATAATCATGAAATTCATAAACGGAGCATGATACATCATGTTCTTATCAACATATCTGAATCTTATCGCAATTTAGAGGCAAGGAATTAATTATGGGACGCATACGGCTACTCGAATTATCAGGGTCATATTATGACATGGGCAAGGCACACGGTGAACGCTATCATGATGAAATTCATATGTTCACCGAAGATCGTGTCAGATTAAGCAGTGACATCAATTGGACGGGTCGCAATCTATCCCGTGATGCTGTCATTGCACTAGCCGAAGCATGCGTCGCTGAGCATCAAGCCTATGCACCGGATTTAATGGACGAATTGCAAGGTATGGCAGATGCAACTGGATTAAGCCTAGCTGAACTCGTCATTAACAACGGCTTTACGGACTTCATTGATGTCGTGTATGGCGTTGGTGACATTACACAAAAAGCCAAAACACCCGCTAATGTATCCGATAATTGCACTGCATTCCTTGTCCCAAACTCCCGCACAGACTCTGGTGAAGGCTTCTATGGGCAAACATGGGATATGCACGCAACTGCAACCCCCTATGTCATCCTAATTGATGGCAAACCCGATAATGCACCGGATTTTCTAACATTTACGATTACCGGATGCGTCGGCATGATTGGTATGAACAGTGAAGGTATCGCTGTCGGCATCAATAACCTCATGTCTACTGATGGTCAAGTCGGTGTCACATGGCCGTTCGTCATCCGCAAGATTTTGCAACAAGACAACTTAGACGACGCATTAGCTTGTCTGACCGATGCAAAACTTGCCGGAGCACATAATTATATGCTCATGGATAAAAATGGAGATGGTTATAATGTCGAAGCCATGTCGACATCCGTCGAAGTCGAAAAACTGGATCGTGATGTCCTTGCGCATACCAACCACTGTCTTGTTCAGAAGAACTTAGATGTGGCCCGCGAGCGTCCACCTGCATCCCAACAAAGCTCGGAAAATCGCCTCAATCGCGCCTATGAGCTGTTAGGTGGCGAAGAAGATGTCACAGTTGATAACCTAATGGAACTCACCCGTGATGAGTCAGCAATTTGTGTACGTCCGAAACCACCGATGCACGTCGAAAGTTGTGGTGCAGCCATTATGCGTCCCGCAACAGGAGATTTTTGGGCAGTGTGGGGATTACCAGTCGAAAACAAATACGAGCATTTCACAATTTAAAAACATTACGTAACATCGGGGAGGGCTTGTTCCTTCCCGACTTCCAAACCCATCGTTAAACCGCATCAAATACCATTGTCAATAACTCCCGTAGTTCATCCTCGAATTCAGGATGTTCGATTGTCTTTTCATTTTCATAGATTTGTTGAATGACCGGTGCGGGGTTGGCAAGGTTCTCCATCCCGATAATAAACACATACATTCGGTATAATATTTGTACACCTTGACCCGACTGCAAACCTAGTTTTTCATCAATAACTGATCCGACAGTTGTTCCTGCTTGCCCTAGCAATAATTTATATTCCAGCGCCTTTTCATACGAAATATTGTATTCAAATATAATGTTGCTGAGAGCCATCAGTCGGATCATTTGCCGTTCATCGATTGTATGTGCAATCAGGGTATCTCTGACTTGTGCTTTGGTCGTCGGTGTGGCTAATGCAGACAATGCATGACGAAGTTTTTCCATTAATGACACAAATTTGCGCTGAAATAATGTTAAGAACAACTCCTCTTTCGTCTGGAAATAAAGATAGAGTGTCCCCTTAGCAATATCAGCAGTACGCGCAATCTCACTCATATTGATTGCACCAAACCCCTTCTGTGTTAATAAAGTTTCGGCAGCATCTAAAATTTTCTGCTCGCGTTCTTGTTTTTCTGTATCGCTATATGCGCGTTTGGATATTGGCATTGCTAGTCATCCCATCAAATCATCTTAGCAGCAACCATGTTTCTGCGTCGTGGCTATCTATCAGATGAAATATGTAGTTTTATGTTAAATTCTGTTAATGACCGATGGTCAGTTGTTGACTAATGACCATAAGTCAGTTATGATAACTTTATCAAATGACTACCAGTCAGTAAAGCAAAAATCTAAATTCATGCAGAAATACAACTATTGTTAGATCCAATTTTGAGGAGACCAAATTGAAATTTCATATTAATCACGAGCAAGTTGATGTTATGCCTCACGCCGATGATAGCGCAGTTGATGTCATCCGTGGTGCATGCGGTTTAACTGGCACAAAGATTGTTTGCGGGTCAGGTGTATGCGGTGCATGTACAGTCCTTGTTGATGGTATCCCGATGACCAGTTGTTTACTTCCTGCTCAACAGATGGAAGATAAACAAATCGAGACAGTCGAACAATATCAAGGCGATAATCTGCATCCAATCCAAAAAGCCTTCATGGTACACGATGGCTTGCAATGTGGTTATTGCACACCCGGTTTTATTATGGAAGGCATCGCATTCTATAATCGTTGGCGTGAAACTCACGGTACAGAAAAACCATCTCATGAAGATGTCGCTGATGCTCTCGCCGGACACCTCTGCCGTTGTGGTGCCTATGCCGGAATTTACGAAGCTGTCCAACGAGCCTGTGCTGGTGAATATGATGATGTTGACGATGTAAAATCTCAGCGTGTCGATGCACTCGAAAAAGTCACGGGGCAAGCAAAATACACTACAGACATTCGCCTCGAAGGGCAACTTGTAGGACGTATTTATCGCTCGCCTCATGGTCATGCAAAAATCCGCTATATTTCAACAAAAGCCGCAGAAAAAATTGAAGGCGTAAAAGCCATTTACATGATGCTCCCCCCAGATAAAACCATGCGCTATGTCGGTGAGCCGATGGTCGCTATTGCTGCAGTTGATGAGCGAACAGCCCAACAAGCCATTGACGCAATCGAAGTGCAATACAATATATTGCCTGCGGTTATCGGCATCGAAAAAGCACTCGATCCTTCATCACCATTTATATGGGAAGACAACACAAAAAATGCACCATCAGCCGGAGAATTCTTATCTATTCCTGGTTCGTGGAATCGCAACCTACGCAAATCACGGCTTAACCAAGGTGGTTTAAATCCGGGGCGGGCATTCAACACATTTAACGAAATTAAAGCAGGTAATGGTCGCACGTTCGAAGCGGAATACATCAACGGTATTCAGGTTCATACCGCACTCGAACCCCATTGTGCTGTTGCACATTGGCTTGATGACGAAACACTTGATGTCTATATGTCCACGCAAGCCATCGAAGCAATGAAACGCGAAATAGTTGATCACTACAAGCTCAAAGCAGACAACGTGCGTGTATTTGCAAACCATGTTGGTGGTGGTTTTGGTGCAAAAAATGGATTCTTCAAAGAAGCAGTCGCTGCTATTGAATTGGCAAAACTAGCAAAAGCCCCCGTCAGCATCATTCCAAATCGCCCCGCAGAAATGGCAAGTGGGGGTAACCGTCCCGGCACAAAAACTGAGATGAAACTCGCGACCAATCCACAGAACGAACTGCAAGCAATGGTAGTCCATAGTTACAATAACAGCGGTGTCGCAATGTCTCACGTACAAGCGGGGCTTGCTGGACAAGTATATGACGCAAAAGCAAAAGATCTACAAGACTTTGATGTAATCAACAATGGCGGTCCCGGTTTAGCATTCCGTGGTCCTGGTGGTCCGGGTGCATTCTGGGCAATCGAGCAAGCCATCGACCAATTAGCCCATGACAACGAACTCGATAGCATCGCACTCCGTCGCACATGGACAGACAACGAACTCCGCAACCGCTTATTTGACTGGGTCGAAAGTCATGAAGCATGGCAAAACCGTCCAAAAACAGGTGAACAAGATGGACGTTATAAACGTGGTGTGGGTATCGCATTCAGTCAATGGTATTACTTCTACGATCCCGATACAACAGTACGACTCGAAACATCTCCAGAAGGTTTCACTGTCAAGATGGCGACCCAAGATATTGGAAATGGCGTAAAAACATCACTCGCGCGGATTGTTGCTGAGACATTCGGAATTAGTCCTGAAGCCGTCAATGTCGAAATCGGGAGTACCGAACATCCTCATGGACCAACCGCAGGCGGTAGCCGTGTTACACCATCTGTCTTCGCCCCAACAGAAGAAGCCTCACACCTAATGCGTGATCGTCTCTTTGGTCTAGTTGCGGAAGAATATGACCTCGAAAACGCATGGGTAGAAGATGGCGGTGTCAAACACAAAGGTGGCATGATCCCGTGGGAAGAAGCCCTTCAAAAAATCCCAGAACAACATGTCGAAATCCAACGAGGTGGTGACGGCACAGTTCAAAGTGTAAGCTTTGGTTTAATCAAACGCCTAATGGGACTTGATCTTATGTTTGGTCAAGGATTATCACAAGGTGCGGTCATTGCAGAAGTTGAAGTTGATACGCTATTGGGCAAAACAAAAGTCACTCGCGTTTGGGAAAATCTAGCGGTAGGTCGTGCATACTTTCCTGATATGGCAATGAGTCAAGTATCCGGTGGTGTCTATCAAGCCATGGGTTATGCACTCTACGAGGAAAAAATATTTGATCCGAATAATGGTGGCTTACTCACATCCAACTTGCAAGACTATCGGATGACAGGTATAGGCGATGTGCCAGAAGTTTACTGCGAATTTACGGATGGCGGATTTGAACATGCTAAAGGCAATGGTATCGGTCTATCCGAACTATCAACAATGCCAGTAGCTGCCGCAATTGCTAATGCTGTTTTCAATGCGACAGGTGTGCGTTGCTATGAAAGTCCAATCAAACCAGAGCGTTTAATTCAAGCGCTCCACCCTGAAATGCTAGATGTAGCGACATCAAATGAGCATACAATACCTGAGCCTGCGCCAGAAGCTGATGTAGAATCGCCATCAGATGCCACAACACCCGCGACTAAATCCACTGACACTGATGAGGAGTCTAAAAAAGATGACTAATTTAACAATGGCAACCACACTTGATGAAGCAAAAGCGGCATCTGGTGAAATCCGTGCGGGTGGTACTGATATAATGGATCGTCGTCGCCATCTGATTAGCACAGGCGACATCATCGACATCAGTAAAGTGTCAGGATACGATGACATCACTGCAACAGATGATGGTGGGTATCGCATCGGCGCAAAGGTAAAATTAGATACTGTCGCCAATCATCCCGACCTAATTGAAAAATACCCCGGTTTTGCAATGGCAACAGGCGCACTCGCTACACCACAAATCCGCTATATGGCAACGATGGGTGGTGTTCTCTTACAAACGACCCGTTGCTGGTATTATCGTAACGATGGATTCCATAATTGTTACAAAAAAGGGGGCGATAGTTGCCCTTCCCGCGAAGGGGATCATCGTTTTGGGGTCGCATTCGACATTAGTCCATGCGCCTTCCCACATCCATCGACAGTTGGCATGGTCTTGATGAATTACGACGCACAAGTCGAAATCAACGGTTCAGAGATTCGCTCAATCGCAGACATTTATGGCGACGGCAAAGACCCTGCAATTACGCACACACTAAAAGATGGCGAAATCCTAACCAACATTATTTTGCCTGCACCAACAAGTGATGAACGTGCATCCTATTTCCGAAGTATTTCGAGAGCACGTGCCGAATGGGCGTTAGTTGAAACAAGTGTACGTATGGTAGTTGATGACAGCGATACCATCATACTGGCACGCGTCGCAATCGGCGGAGTAGCTCATATTCCAATGACCTTGCCAAATGTTGAAGAAGCCCTTGTCGGACAACCTGCAACCGAAGAAACCTTTGAAGCAGCAGCTAAAGTTGCGATCGAGGGAGTTAATCCACTGCCGCAAACAACCTATAAAGTCCCACTAATTTATGGGACTGTCTTAGAAACACTCAATCGCGCCTACAATCGCATTTGGGGTGGCGAAGGATAATAATTTACACGGGAAGGGGCATTCCTCTTCCCTTAAATCACGTTTGATTAATCAAGTACTCGCCGGATTTGACCACGCACATACTGTCGTTGATACACAACCATCCATGTGCCACTATCAAGTGTAATTGTATCGTGTTCTTCATGCACAACATCAGCTTGCTCTTCAACCACAACCCAAGCACGATTCAATACATCATCACGAAACAGCGTAACAGCATTATCATGAATCGCATGTGCATGTCCGGTCGCTTCGCCCTCGGCAACCACGAGCCGATTCTGATGATCGCGCGACACAATATCACCCGATGGATTATCGGTGTGTTTTACAAACAAAATATCACCCTGACGAAATTGTGTAACTGACATGATGATGTCCTCTTTCAATCATAACCAACAGATATAGTATACACGTTTTTTGCAGAGCCATTGCCCCCATTCTACAAATCAACCACTATCTCACAACAAACGTTATTTGCTAGGCAATCTTCTTTTTCTTTCGCGATGTTCGTAGCATTCGGAGTCGTACCCAGATCAATACAAAGATGCTCGCTACCATGATACCAACCGCCACTCCGAAAGCTGTTTGAAAAAATACCATTGCTCCAAAATCACGCAAGTAAATGAGGGTCGGCTTCATCCCGGCTTGTAAAATATCATGTGGGGGAAATGTGAGTGGATTAGCATATACATCCCACTCTTGTAGAGTCTTCAGCTGTCCTATTTCAATCGGTAGGCTTGTCAGTTGATTATAACCAACATTGAGTGACCGTAGGTTCTCGAGTTGACCAATTGTTGGTGGGAGTTCTGTCAATGATGCCGACCAAACGTTCAGTTCATCCAATGCTGTTAACTGACCAATTTCCGGTGGCAATGATGTCAAGGGGTTGACTCGCAAAATCAAAGTTTTGAGATTTTTTAGATTCCCAATTTCACCCGGTATATTCACTAATTGCGCTTCGTTGGCATTCAAAATTTCCAACGATTGCAACTGACCAATTTCTGGTGGTAAGTCAGTCAACGCAGTATAGCTAATGTCCAATACACGCAATTTTTTAAGATTGCCAATTTCAGACGGTAATTCACGTAGTGGCACATGCTTCAAATGCAATTCTTCTAGATTCGTCAATGCACCGATTTCCGGTGGTAATGTTTCAAAATCACATTCAGACAACTTCAATATTCTTATAGATTGGAGTTGTGCGATTTCAGGAGGTACATCGGTCAACCAACATTCTATCCATGTTGTTTCTGGTGTAGCAATCTGCATCATATCGAAGTCAATTGTATCGGCATTTGATTCTTGTGCCGACGCAATCATCTCCAACGCCACGTAATACGCATCTGTTGCTAAATTTGATTCTGATTCATCTTGAGAGGCAACGGGAACAAGTAATAATCCAAACACAGTAAACAAGGAAATCAGTATCCGTTTCATATGTATGATATTTCCACTAATATGTATATGGATTTATAGTAACAAGATAGCATATGATCTACTTGATGATTACACTACGATTTAACTATCATACCCAAACAAAAACCATCAAACCTGTTATCCTAGAGTGGCGCGACCTCGCCCTGTGCTTTAAAGCTATCAATCATATATTGAAATATCGCATCACGCTCACGGAATAACGTAACCGTTCTGGGTTCACTTTTTACACTGGTTTTATCTTGATTAGATGCAACAGCAAACAAAACACCTACACCAAGCATTGCTGGAATAACCTGCCCAACCCCAAGTAACATAAAACAAGCCAGTCCACCCACAGCAAATACCGATGGGACAATATTAGTATCTGCATCAACCGCCTCAATCCGCATCACATCACCTGTACAGGTAATACGCGTTTCGTTACCACGCCATCGTTGTAATGTCCCACGAATTGTCCCACGCTCAAACACAATTTCAAAATCAGTACGATCTGGGTTGCGCTCAGTTAAAGTCACCGGATAGGCATCAGCTAATGTCACAATAATCGGAATAGATTGCTCAAGTTCCAGTGATGACATAAAATTTAGCTCACTGAGGAGAGTCCCTGCTTTTTTGCGCTTCATGATATTGTCCCTAACCCTAGACTGACAATTTTAGCATATCATGATTCTTAATCACCGCACCCCCATTTCTTAGGGGTATCATTACGCAATCCCTTTTACCTTATCAATCCGCACCCGATACATAACCCGATTATCCCCAAATGTCCCATCGTCCCACCCATATTTTTCTGTTGCTAAGGCATGATTATGAACATTCGCCCCATCCTGTGTAACCTCAATCACGGTACCGTGAATCGACAAATACCGATACATATTGGTCGGGTCAAAAATAAGACACTGAATCTTGGGATTCGCTAGGATATTTTTATGCTTACGAGAAGTCGGAACCGAGTTAAATAGAATATCATCACCATCTACACTAAACCACATTACAGTTAATAATGGTGCAGATGGATCCACCTGTGTGTTTAGGACCGCAAAGGCTTGTGTCTCTGGTTGAAGTAAATCACGAAAGTCTTCTGGGATTTTATGCATGTCATTTTGCTCTCTTAAAGTTAGTTGATATTGTCTAAGTTCCAAAGTTCTATTTTGCCCGCATCTATATGTCCACCGCCAACAGCCAATAGGTTCATATGACCTGATATAGCAATTGTATCCACTTGATAAAAGGTACTATTAGCTTCATCAATGATTTTTGCAGTGTTTAAATCCCACATACATATACGACCCGATTCATATAACACAGCCAAAATACTATCCCCAGTTGCAAATTTCCTAGCAAAACCACTCTTACTTGTCAGTGTTGTTCTGTTTTGTATCACCAGATCAGTTACAACAATCTCTCCACTATCATTAATTGCAATTAGCGAGCTCCCATCTGATGTAAATACCATATCAGTATAATCATCACCGATATATAATCTCGAGATCAGTTTGTCCTCAATGTAATTGATCAACTTGATGTAACTTGCATCCTTAATTGCAATAAGTGGATAGATCGGATTAAGTGCTGCACTATGTGCAGGATATGATTTTAATCTAATCTGATCATGTATATTCCATAACTCAGCAGTTGAATGTGTAAAATTCAAAAATGCAATTTGATTTTCATCATTGTGAATCTGCAAGTGGAACTTAATTCCTCTATCAGTTTGCATAGTTTTGCTTAATAGCCACCTCTTGTTTGCAAATGTCCACTGACAGATTTGTCCACTATTGTTAACACCAATAAGTGCGTCACCGGATGGTGAGAAAACTATAGTGCCTTGATAATTTGAGCAGATGTCTAATTGATGACGTAATTCATATGAATTGATACTCCAAATACAGATACCGACATTTCTTTTAGCATGTGCTAGCAACAAGTTATTGTCATTGAAATATAGACTACCCGATGAAATTGAGTTTGAAGCAATAATTTTTTGAAGGTACATAAGTTTAACACTGTATGTGAGCTATCATATTTCTATTCTAGCAGGTTCATATTAAAACCTTACACTTAGAATAACGTTTCTGCGCTAGAATAACAGTAAAGTAAACTTAGAAATCAGATAACAGAATGAGTCTACCCACTGGAGACGCTGATGATACTCAAATATTTTTACGACGAAAAACTTGCACAAGCTTCATATATGGTCGGATGTGGCAGTAGCGCGATGATTATAGACCCTGCCCGCGATATTACACCTTACATCCAAGTCGCCCAGTCGACCGGTTTAAGCATCAAATACATAGCCGAGACACATATCCATGCTGATTTTGTCAGCGGTGCGCGTGAATTAGCATTTGCAACAGGCGCTCAAATTGTCCTCAGCAAAATGGGTGGCGATGACTGGCAATATAGCTATGATGACGATAACATCATGCTCGTCGAAGATGGTGATAATTGGATGATTGGCAACGTCAAAGTCGAAGTTTTGCACACTCCCGGACACACCCCAGAGCACATCTCATTTGTTATAACCGATACAGCCGTTACTGACGAACCTGTAGGCGTATTCACAGGCGATTTTCTATTTGCTGGCGATGTTGGACGACCTGACCTATTAGAAACAGCAGCTAATATTGCAAACACTGCCGAAGCAGGCGCTCGTCAACAATTCCAGAATGTACAACGCTTCAAGCAACTGCCCGACTACCTGCATATCTGGTTTGGGCACGGTGCGGGAAGTGCATGTGGTAAGTCTTTGGGTGCCGTCCCATCAACGACACTCGGCTATGAGAAGCTTGTTAATCCCGCATTCCAGATTGACGATGAAGATGAGTTTGTCGCATGGATTTTGGACGGGCAACCAGAAACACCGCGCTACTTCGCCCGCATGAAACAGGTCAACAAAGAAGGCCCTGAATTATTGCTAAAAATCGGACAAGCCCAACATATTCTTCATCACCCCGATGGCATCGTGCCGCAGGACGCGCTATTTATCGACA
Organism: Anaerolineales bacterium UBA6055; assembly: GCA_002428985.1. Taxonomy (GTDB): domain Bacteria; phylum Chloroflexota; class Anaerolineae; order Aggregatilineales; family Phototrophicaceae; genus UBA6055. Next base: position 449,388 of record DIYL01000002.1, read on the forward strand.
CCCGTTCACCTGAGATGTACGCCAGCAAACACTTACCCGGCACAATCAATATCCCTATTGAAGCCAGTGGATTTGCGACTTATGTTGGTTGGTATGTTGATTATGAACAACCCACATTTTTCATTGCATACCAAGGTGATGTACAAACGGTACTGTACACCCTCTATTCAATTGGAGTCGATCATATCGCAGGGTACTTTACACCCGAAATTCTTAAACACGAGTCCGTTTCGATTCCACAAATCAGCCCACAAGATGCCCATGATAGAGGCTATCACATTCTAGATGTGCGTTCATCAAACGAATACACAGAGGGACATATCCCTAACGCACAACACATCCCGATGGGATACGTTCAAGAACGTGCCAATGAAATCCCAGATAACGAACCCGTTGTCGTACAGTGTGGTGGCGGTACACGCTCGCAAGTTGTCATCAGCGTCTTAAACAATATGGGTTTCCAAAATTTAATTAATCTATCGGGTGGCATCAGTCAATGGAAACGCGATGGTCTGCCGATAGAGACCGATGAAGATGAATAAGCACTAGTCCACAGAGCTAATGAACGACCCATAACATTTCACCAGAGTCCACATCAGTGGACTTTGTTGTTTCTAACGGAGTAATTTTACCGCACACGTTACCCAAGTTTCTACCAAACTCTGGTAATCCCTACTCCCTATTTTTAAGATAATCATCACCGTAATTATTCGATAAGATACTGGATATTTTTATGTAACATTTGGTTCATAATCTAAGCCCGTAGTCAACACAATCAATTACATTCACTCTATGGGAGAGATACACATGAAACGTTTGACACTAATTTTAACCCTACTCATGGCACTTGGTCTTGTAACGAGTGCACAGGATATGGACGACGAAGCGGTAACATTCACTGTCACAGTCGAAAATATCGCTACCATCGGTCTATACGAAAATGCAGGCGTCCAAGCTATCCCAGTTGATGGTGATAGTGCCGGACCAGCATTGCCAAGCAGTGGTTATGAATTTACATTCTCCGCTGAAGAAGGACAATATCTCAGCTTTGTCACCATGTTGGCACAATCTAACGATCTATTCTTCGCACCAGACGCAACCGGAATCGCACTCTATGATATGGGCGCACCAATCAGCGGTGACATCACCGATTTAATTTACCTCTGGGATGCTGGTACAGAAGTTGACCAACCTGTCGGTGAAGGCGATCAACAAGCCCCACGTCAAGCAGGACCAAACACAGGTGATGACGAAAACGGTGTTGTTGCATTAGACGATAGTGTTGCAACTGCTGACTATATCAGTGCAGAACTCGTAGCAAACGATGACGGTACATTCACCCTCTCTATCACAAATGTATCCGGCGATGCAAGCGTTCCATCCCCAATCACACCAGTTGTATGGGCAGTTCACGACAGCCGTACTGGCGATATGATGGGCGATGACATGATGGAAGAAGATGATATGGATGAAGAAGACGACATGATGATGGATGATATGATGGCAGTTCACGGTGTTTTCTTTACAGAAGGTGAAGCAGACTACGGATATGGTTTAGAAGCTGTCGCTGAAGATGGCAACCCTGCTTACCTCATCGCAACAATTGCAGGTGGCGACTTTGGTACACCAATTACCCCAGTAGTTTACGCTGTACATGATGACATGATGGACGGTGGCGTATTCTTCACATCCGGTGAAGCAGATCGTGGTGATGGTTTAGAAGATGTTGCTGAAGATGGTAACCCTGCAAACCTTGTAGAATATGCAACTGCTAATTACGAAGTTGCTGGTGTTTCACCAATCCCAAGCGATGCAGATGAAGCTGGCCCAGCCTTCCCAGGTAGCTACTACACCTTCGAAATCACAGCAACACCCGGTCAAGCACTATCCTTCGTAACCATGTTCGTACAATCTAACGACCTTTTCTTCGCACCATCAGAATCCGGTATCGCCCTCTTCGATGAAAACGGCAACCCAATTCATGGTAGTGTCTCTGGTCAAGTGTATCTCTGGGATGCTGGTACAGAAGTTAACGAAGAACCCGGTGTAGGCGAAAATCAAGCACCACGTCAAGAAGGTCCAAATACAGGCGATGACGAAATGGGTGTTGTCCAGTTGGTCGACGATGAATTCACCTACCCGAACGCAACCAGCATCGTCCGTGTACACATCGAACCTGCTGACATGATGATGGAAGGCTAGACTTTTCTAGAAATAACATAAGAATCTATACTCCTAGATTCATAGAGCCAATTTGGTCACACCAAGTTGGCTTTTTTGTTCCTATATGATGGGAAGTAGATCCAATACTTCATTTATTCAGATGGTAAGCCGAGTACTTCTAGTGCACTGGCAAGAATATCACGATCAATCTGGAATTTTTTCGCAAGCTGGTCAGCATGGTCATGCGTGAGTGCATAATCGTGCCGAATACCATCAACGAACTTTTCCATATGTAGGGGAAGATCCCGACTATTAAATCGCCACAAATTGCCCGCTATCACTTTATTGATGACGACTTTATCAAGGAATAATCCACTATCAGGGATATAATCCTTGGTTGTCGCTTGACGGTAACGATCATCATCAACCGGTTTATCAATGAGGGTAAATGCATTACGGTTAGGGTGGGGATCACGCCAGATGTCAAATTTGTTGTAACCAAGTGACTCCACTGTATATGTAAAAAACTCGCTCTCAACAGTCACAGTTTCTTTTTTGCGAAGCGGTAAGGGTGCAAAAATTGGCAGGCCGACATCCACCAGATATTTCTCATCATCCAAAAACACCACAATCGCTGTATGGCAACCAATACTATCGCCCATATTATTAATCGTCAGATACCCTTCATAGCCCATCTGTAACAGTAAACTATAAAAGGCATAATTACTTTCGTAGCATGTCCCACCTGTGCCATATTCAAGAGCATTATCCCAGAACTTTTTACCCAGTACCGGACATTTTTCTAGTTTTTTATACTGATCACGTCTAGCAATCCGCGAGGCACTTTCCCACGGGACAACGTGTGTATATTGATGGATGAGCTTTTCTAGTGTTTTTAGAGTGGGTGGTGCACTATGTGGCACACCTAGCCGCTTAAGTACTTTTTGTGACATTGCTTTAGATAAAGGTTTTGTTTCGGTCATGGATTACTCTGTTATGCTTCGAAATACTGCACACATCATAGCGGAAATACGATAGGATCAACAGCAAAAACTACGTATAAATTCATACATCACCAAAATCAAATGTTATATAAATCATAGAATGACAATAATCTTGTCTGAAAAGATCATTTTTTCAAAAAAATGGAGTATACTGACAATACATTAACAAATCACTGTTATCTAAATCAGTATGTGTTTGCTTGTAGTTGGCGGTATGTTGAGTATATCAAACGGTTTGTTAAGTTTCGTTTTATGTTTCTCAATTTGTTTATGTTTTCTCAATCATAATCATTTGTAATATTCCAGCCGATCTGGTAACATTAAGAAACATAACGAAGGGTAGTGAAAATTTAGGGGTGTCCCGTGGCTGTCGCAATGAGTTCACAAAACGATAATAATTTCATTCAATTTGATCTAGAAGCAGCACGTGTTCAACAATGGTGGGATACGATTCAAAGTCGTAACCGTTATTTTTTCGAACTTGTTGAAATGAAACTATATTTTATTGAAAATCCAGATTTATACTTATTATTACTAGAGATGGATGATTGCATGGATGATCTCGATGTCATCGAATGTCCAGCATCGGCTTCCCATCTGCGCGAACGGCTTGAACGATCCGTCCAAGATATGACATTGGGATTGATTCATCTTGGGTCAGAAAATATGCAAACCGCCCAGATGTACTTTAATACAGCAAAGGCAGACTACAAACAAGTCTTGCGCGATTACTTCGAAATTTTGCCGTATTAATTGCCCGCACATCCCCTAACTTCGATTACAATAGAGTCTACATACATGTAGGCTCTTTTTGATTTTTCAGAATCGGCAAATCTGTTGAAACATTCTAGATACCATAAGACGTCACCCACTATATTTGTACTTTGGATATTGGTGTTCGTATTCATACATCCAATACATGCACAAGGTAGACCGACTATTCCAGTCGGGCTAGCAGACCCCTATCTCATGTTTGTACCTGTTGGTTGGGGGACAGCGGATGACAGCCCGTTTGGATTTGTAACCGCTTCAAATGGTGCAATAACCCTCAATGTACTCGACCCAACCCGTTTGGAACAATATTTACCTTATAATCCTGATACCAGTCCGCGCCGTTTGCTGATGGATTATTGGCGGTTCTTCTATGCACAATCCATTAATCGGCTTGATATTGAATTGTTGACAATTGGTAATAATACGGTGGCTATCTATCCCGATCCTGACAATCCACAGTTGGCAACATATATCGTGGAATTAGTCAATCAACGGTTTGCACTCATTGAAATTAATGTTAGCGACAGCGTATATGATGACGAACGCGAGGCTGTGCATACAATTTTAGAGACTTTATCTACATCGATTGACGGTGAGATTCGCACGGATGTTATTGTTGAGCCTGTGATTTTGCCCTCAGATCGATACACATTAAATATGCCGATCAACTGGTTTATCGAGCCGTCTTTAGCACCCGGACAATTATTCATTGTCGGTGATGGTATAGAAACGATTATGTTACCGCCAGATACGGTTGCAGCTTCATTTGATTTACCCGCCGATGTCAATTTAGCTGACCTCGCACAAGTCATCGAAACCGAATTATTCGAAACAGACATCACTAACATTGACATCAACCTGTCGCAGATCGGCGATCGTCAAGTTATCGCCTATGGATTTCGTAGTATCAGCACGCAAACAGATACACAGGTCATTATGGTCAGGTTACCTACAGGAGACATCGCTTACTACCGCACGACATCATTACAAGATAGTGTAACCAGCATTTTAGCCGATCGGCTCCGCCGAGTTGCCGTCTCGCTTCAACCTTATATTACCGACGAAGTTGATTTATTTACGGATGATATTCGCGGGAATCTAATCCCCAATAGTGGTGAGTGGCGGGTGACCCCACGTGAGATGATGCGTGTTGTCTGTGATGGTGATCTGGTCGAGCAATTGACCCCACTTACGCCAGAGATTCGAGGGATATTCAGTGATTTTGATACGATCGTGGCTGATCCTGATGGCGAGTCAATCACCCTAGCGAATGATGGGATTACGAGTCTGTTTCAACGGGGTACATTACAACGTGAGGGTACGCCTTATTATCAGATATTAGGAGACAATATCGGGTATATTCTCACACCACAATCGGACGATGTCATGATTGGACGCTTAAATATCATCGCACCAGATGTGAACGGGGCTAATTGCCGTTTCGGCGTTAGCATTACACTGCGGTTCGTCGCCTAATTACTATATCAACCCAATTTCAATCACGTCAGAATGGAAAAGGCTCAAATAGCACAAACAATACATAAGATTCATAGGGCTGGAATCAATTCCAGCCATTTAAAGCAAAACAGCAGTTTCTAACTACTACAAATATCCGCCTGTCTATTTGAATGGATACTAAAATCCAGCTTCCATACCTTTATCAACAACAGGTAAGCGAGGATCTATATTGGTAAATGTATCGTTGACCCATTCAAAATCAGGATCATGAGTTTCCGCAAATGTCCGTGTTGATCCGGCTAAGAAATTGAGTGTATAAGTGGTTGTCCCCGGCGCGCTCACAAGCGTATAGTAGCCTTCCGGCATCAAAATCAAGTCATGGTTTTTAGCAGTCATCATCACATCGGTCCTTTTATCATCGTTATACACCCGTTGGTACGCATATCCAGTCGGGCGATCAAACTTATACAAGCTAAAGCGATTCAATTGCGCTTCGAGGACAGTGCCCTTCTCGTCGGTTTTGTGAGTATCATGCTTGCGTGGCGGATAACTCGACCAGTTACCACCGGGTGTATACAGTTCATACAGCATGATTTTATCTGCGGGGAAGTCTCCCCCAATCACACGGCACATCTGACGCGAGGCATTATTCCCACCGAGCAGTTTGATTTCAACATCTTGCGGTGTAATCAATTTTGCAGGGAATTCTTTATCTGTTGGCACCCAACAGGACGCAACTTCAAAATTATCGGTTAAGGCTTCAATTTCAAATTCAGTTTGGGGTGGCAAATAAACCGCATATGGCATCCCAGTGAATACTGTTTCACGTCGGCCAACATTGTTAAAGTCACCTTTATCGGTTTTAATATTGCATCGCCCTTGTAAAATCACAGCGACATACTCAAACGCATCAATCGCAATCTCAAACGTCTTACCCTTATTGAGTCGTACTGCCGCAAAGTTCATTGTGTCCCAGCCAGCTTTCTTCGCATCTAATGCTGCAAATGCGCCGGCTTTGCCTTTGTCAATCGAGGGGAAGTGCAGTTTATCTGCTGTATATGTCGCCATAGGGTATGCTCCTACTATGTGATTGGCACGAATATTTGGGACGCTATAAGTCTTATCTCAATGACATCCCACACGGTTCAATTTGATATGAGTGTAGGATATAGTTTCCCAACTAAAATGTAAATCGTTCGTCTTTTGTTTCAGATAGGTCTATAATTGAAACTGATTACAAATTTTCAGGATAATCATTTATGACTAACGATCAACATCAAGAAACCTTTGAAGAATATAAAGATTCTTTTTCATATGGATCACGACCTGATTTAAATTTTAAATTTATGAAAGCATTTTCCGAGGCAGATGGAGCGCAATTTATACAAGACTTAATCTGGAAAATTGGTGATACCCTGAACGAAGGCGACCTTAACACCCTGCGCGAACACATTATCCAAGGGCAAACTGACGCATATATGGGCGGTACACCCAAATGGACCTATGATGAAGGTGATTTCACACCACTAAGCAAGCCCTTAGCAGAATCCAAAGTTGGATTACTCACATCCAGCGGACATTTTGTAAAAGGTGATGACCCGAATCCATTTGGCAAAGTAGGATTAACCCAAGAAGATGTTATCCCGATGATTGATGAGTTCCTCAAAACGCCGCCCGATTTATCTCATATTCCTGTAGACACACCTGCCGATGAAATTACGGTGCGCCATCCTGGTTATGACATACGTGGTTCGGCACTCGACCATAATGTCGCCTTCCCGATTAAGCCACTGAAAGCATTAGCTGATGAAGGTGTTATCGGAGAATTACACGATACAGCGTATACATTCGTGGGTGCGTGTTCACAATTGCGTCTCCGGAGCAAAATCGCTCCGCAATGGGCGCAAATGTTTAAGGATAACGGTGTGGACGTGGCGTTACTGGTGCCTGTCTGACCAGTCTGTCATGTGTCCGTTGGACACATCGCACGCGCTATGGAATCAATTGGCATCTCAACAGTTATAATCGCGATGCAAGCCTTCCAAAATCGGATTGAAGCGATGTCGGTCGCCCGTCTGTTGCTGACACATCATTTGATGGGTAAGCCTTTAGGTGATCCATTCGATCACGCAGAACATATGCGGGTTGTTCGTGCGGCACTCAGCCTATTGGAGAATGCAGAATCTGTTGGTACAACACGATTTACATAACAGGAAACACTGATGGCTAAATCTAAAGCACCAAAAGAAATACCCAACAAATGGCAAGACGAGCTCAAAGCACGTCGCAAAGCAATCTGGGAGATTGCTCAAGAAAAAGGTTGCGATGCTGTTTTGATCTTTGGTAGTCCGGGTCATTCACAACCGTTCCGATATGTAACAAATTTTGCACCTGAGCTAGGTGATATGTTCGCATTGATGACCGGAGAGAACGAAATTAGTTGTGTACTTAACTTCGATTGGCGTTTGATCGAAGCGCGACGGATTTCCGGGATCGACAATTGGCAAGGGGATCTTCAAGCGATGCCTTTAATCGTAGATACCATCATGAACATCCCACGCATTAAATCGCTGGGGGTTGTTGGAACAAGTCGATTGCCTGCCACTGATTACTATTATATGACAGCGGTTTTACCTGAGTTGGTAACAACAGATATCAGTTCTTCTGTTAACAGATTGCGTCATAAAAAAAGTGCATTTGAAGTTGAGTTGCTTAAAAAAGCGTGCAATATCACAGATGAGGTGTTTGCTACTATCCGGTCAGAGCTGAAACCCGGCATGACCGAACATGAAATTGCAGCAAGAATCACTTATCTGATCAACAGTCAAGGAGCAGGCTTATCATTTGAACCCGTGGTAATCACCGGAAATAACGACCCAATCATGATACGAGCGACGACCAACCGCGCGATTAATGTTGGCGATAGCATCATGATCGACATTGGCGCGGAGTGGGAAGGATATCAAGCTGATGCGACACGTACATTTATCATAGGAAAAGCCAACCCCAAGCAAGAAGTTGTCTGGTCAATGGTATGTGATGCGCTTGATGCCGCAATTTTGCATCTACGCCCGGGTGTACCAATGAATAAGACCCATTACGCCGCCGGAAGAATCATCAAATCTGCTGGATACGAATTGATTCATCGGGTTGGACACGGCATCGGGTTAGCTACATCATTTGAATATCCCAGCCTAATAGATAATACCAGTCCGTTTGAAGCTGGAATGACAGTCTGCCTCGAACCCGGTATTTATACCAAAGGCGCAGGCAATATGAAACTCGAAGAATGTTTTGTCATCACCGAGGAAGGTTATGAACAACTGACCCACGCTGACACAGAGTTGATTATTCCAGTATAATACGCTTGGATTGACCTATATGAAACAAATGACAAATAAAACTTGCCCTCAATGTGGCACTGAATTCACATGTAACGTGACCAACGGCGACGCGACTTGCTGGTGTTTTGATCTGCCCAATGTGATCATATTAGATGCGATTGACCCTCCAACAGATTGTCTATGTCCGACATGTCTACAAGCAAAAATTAACACGCAACTCACTACAGAGAAACCATCGCATTCTTAAATTTCCTCTCATATGGTTGTAGGATAATCTGAATACAATAACCAGAAACTAGAGGAAATCTATGTCTGATTCGTCATTAGACCGCCGTGAAATGACCTTCCGGCAGAAGTTATCTATACCAGAATCGTCCGATACCCCGTGGAGCATGATGGATGCCACGATCATTGTTTTGGTTCTGCTCATCACACTTATACTTGTCGGCCCGTCGATTGTAACGCTACCATCCGCCAATGTGACTGTGATCACCCCATTCATGTTGATGTTTGGTTGGGCTATCGGTCAAGTAATTACCATCGCATTTGTCGTGATTAATCGACGCAGTAGCCCAGAAAGTTGGCAAGCGCTTAAACTCGACAAAGGCCTAATCCCACAACCGATTGCCGTTCTCGTTGGCGTAGCAATTGCCCTCACAACAGACCTAATTGTCAGCTTACCCAGTAGTCAATTCTTACCCATCCCAGAAATTTTTGGTCTACAAACTGAAGGCGTTGGTAGCCTTGTTGTTGCCGCGTTATTTGTCGTACTAATCCAACCAATCGCCGAATCCTTAGTATTCCAAGGTGTGTTGTTACCCAAATTACGCGTAATCATGGGGCCATGGGGCGGAGTCGTCATGACGACCGTGATCTTCACTGTAATTCACTATGGCATTTTCTACTCTTCATACGAGAGTAATTATCCGCAAGAAGCGATGCTCTGGTACGGTATCGCCTACCCACTGGTCTTCGGGTTCACATTTTCACTATTAAAAGTCTATGCACAATCAACGCGTGCTGTGATTTTAGGGCGTATGGGTGCCGGTGTCATTTTGTTGCTGACAGCCTTAATCCTTGTATCAGGATAAAATTGAACTAGCGATCTAATTAGGCTTGCAGTATAATGCCAAAAGCAATTATAAAAATACAAAACCAACAAAGAGAGTCCATAATGGCCGGCACCCGAGTAAACAAATAACACCCTATTGTTCATCCAACGTGTTATCTCGTTTGCTGTCTGAGCCAATTAAACAGCCTATCAACCTTACCTATTCGCGTCGGATCTATCCGGCGTTTTTTATTTGTTAGGAGATACTCTCTATGTTTGCCAGTAACATCAATAAAATTGTAATCATCAGCTTTTTGCAACGCTTTCATTTATACATCCATGCCTATGCCCTACTGTTACTCGGACGCGGGCTAGACTTAATCCAAATCAGCCTGTTAGAGTCCGTCGTTATTGGCACAATCTTCTTGATGGAAGTCCCAACTGGAATTCTCGCTGATCGTATCGGGCGTAAGTGGTCGATATTTTTCTCCACATTCTTCTTGATGTGTGCAGAATTTCTTTTTATCTTCGCACGAGATTTCACATGGTATATCGGCATTAGTTTCATCACAGGAACGGCATTTGCATTTGCATCCGGTGCAATCGAAGCGATGGTCTACGATAGCTTACCCGAAGAGGGGCGCGATGATGCCATGAAAAAGGCGATGGGACGCGTCAATAGTTGGGGACTAATTGCATTTTTTATCTCACCAATCATTGGCGCATTCATCATCGGTGATGCATCACCAGATAACTTCATACCTGCAATCGCATTGACTGTTGTGGCGTTGTTCATCGGGTGTTTAATCAGCCTCACCCTACGCGAACCCACTAGTAAGTGGGATAACGAAAAACAATCAGCTGTGCAATTATTCCGTGATGGCGTATCGATTGTTGTGAATAATTCGCGCTTACGTCGTCTAGCATTGCTGATTATTTTCACTACACCATTTACGGGCACATTAGTCACGACATTTGCCGCACCATACCTCACCCAAAACGAGGTCTCAGCGTTTTTAGTCGGTATTGTATTCGCTGTGGGCAGTTTACTTGGTGCAGTCACACAACGTTACGCTTATAAAATTGAGGAGTGGTTAGGGCAACGAACTGCGATTGCCGTACTGATTTTGTTACCGGGTATGATGTACTGGATACTCGCAATCGTTGCAGGTCCGGGGTTGACCATGTTAGTCATTATCTTCATGTATGCCACAAATGACATGAAAGCTCCACTATTTTCAGCATATCAAAACGCGCTCATCAACAGCCGGAATCGGGCAACCGTACTGTCATTGATTAACATGTTTGTGAATCTATTTATTGCGATCTTCGCCCCATTGTATGCGAGCCTCGCACAACAATCGCTGAGCTTAGCATTTGTAACAATGGGTGCAGTGATTGTAGGTGCAGGTCTCTTGTTGCGTGTTTATCGCTTACCTGCAGAAAATGTGTCAGAGATAGCAGATTAAGAAATTACCCATGAAAGATCTGCCCACTTAAAATTTCATCCCAATCCACACCATCAGTAATGGTGGGCATCATCTCTTCTAAATACTCGAGGGCTTCTTGCGGGGTAAAAAACACCTTATTAGGAGCTTTCGTATTACCATTTCGATTAGCCGTCTTAATATAATTTAGAATCCGCAAGTCACGGTTAGCGTTATTGTTCTGGCTAAAAGATGCCCCACCCGCATAATTTTTATGATCTAAGACTCTTGCTAGTTGCAATAACAAATGCGCATTTGTGATATGTCCATCACGCAGATCCGATAGAAAGTAAACTGGCTGTGCTTCGCTATCCAAAATTGCATTCATCTCAAAAAAATAACGTTGCATCTCAGGGCTATTAGCTTTCGGAATTTGCGACCACTTCACATAATATAATGTTGGCTTGAGTAGCAAGATTTTATATGACATCTGATGTTCCCTTAGTGTTTTGTCGTCTCTGATAATTACACTTTATGAACTAAATGTTACAAAATTATATTCGTAATATTTTCAATACATCATGACAGTGATTATGGTCACGCCTTGACATTACAGCGTTTAAACTGGTTTTAACAAAACAACATATCACGTCTCTCATTATCCCAAAAGCTGTCGTATAATGTTTAGTCATAGTGAACGGTTAAGGTCTAGTGTGGATGCGAATTGGAATTATATCTGATATACATGGAGATTATTCAACTCTAGAGGACGTACTCAATCGTTTCGATACACACCATCACGTAGACCATATATTGTGCGCTGGCGATTTAGTCGGACGCGGACCCGAACAAGACCGAGTGGTCGAAGTCATCCGTGATCGTAAAATCCCCGTCGCACGAGGGAATCATGACGAGTGGCTTTATAACTTAGCAGACGAAAATACCAACTATCTAAAATCACTCCCGCTTGATTGGCAGGGTGAATTTGATGGCATGACAATCTATATGTGTCATGGCAAACCCGGCAATAATATGTGGGGGATGTACAAAGATCATCTGTCTAAGGTCTACCTAAAAATGGTACTTAAATCACTCGGTGCCGATGTTTTAATTACTGGACACACACATGTTCCGCTCCATTTAAAAAGCGAACAAGGGTGTTTGGTTAATCCGGGGTCACTCTATAGCTTCAAGAGTTCACGCGCAACATCACATACTTACGGTGTGTTGACGCTACCAGAACTCACATTTGATGTCTATGATGCAACCACCCCGATCGGATCACCGCCGATTGATTTCCCGTAGTGATGGCAATACCGAGTACGTATCGACTTCCTTAAACTAAGGGGCAGGTATTTTACAGCCTGTCCTTTTTGCTTCAAATGACAATTCAACGCTATAGTGATTGAATAACGATTTAGGAGCATTCTGAATGACACGACTTATTGTATTATGCCTTTGTTTAACCCTCACGTTGCCAACCTTTGCACAAGATGACCTCTTAAACGAACTACTCGACTTTTATGTTGCAGATCAAGATCCATCGGTTGTCATTTATATGCGCTATGGTAACGATTCAGCGATAGCCGTTCGTGGGCTCGCCAATCTAGACAATACGATACCTGCGCAAACAACGGATCTATATCGGATTGGGAGTGTGACCAAGCCACTGGTTGCGACAGTCATGTTACAACTTGTCGATGAGGGCACACTTTCACTTGATGATCCTATTGCGGATTATCTGATAGGTGATGTCGTAAACCGCATAGAAAATGCAGATGTAGCGACAATCCGCCAAATGCTTCAGATGACCAGTGGCATTTTTAGTTACACAGACAGTGATAGATTCGAAGATGCGACGTTTGATAATCCATCGTATAGTTGGACAGCAATTGAGACAGTAGCATTTGCTTATAATGAACCATCATATTTCGAAGTGGGTAGAGATTACTATTACAGCAATACCAATTACAACCTCGCCCAAATGATTATCGAGTCAGTAACAGGCAATTCGTTAGCTGATGAACTGCAAACCCGCATATTCGAGCCATTGGGAATGGATACTTGCTATCTAGAAACACCCGATGTCTTTGCACAAAATATCGTACGTGGTTATAGCCTCTATGATGAATTTGAGGATATTACCGAGATAAATGATGGTGTTGGTTTAGGTGATGGTGGTATTGTCTGTACAGCAGAGGATTTAGCAAAGTTTCCCACGGGTTTAATATATGACCTACTCACAGACGAAACACTGGATAAGATGCTCAGTACTGTCGATGATGGAGACGGCGGGTTCTATGGTTTAGGTATTGGATATGATGAAACCGAGTTTGGTATGATGCTAAGCCATGATGGTGCAACCAGCGGTTTTCAGTCAACGATGCAATACTTACCTGATGAAGATTTGGTCGTGGTTGTGCTGACAAATAACTTTGATTCTGAATTTGTCAGTGATCTCGCTTATGACACCATTGATCTTGCCCTAAACGAGTCATACCCGTGACATTCAGCGCGATTAGACCTGACATTCATCACTGCACATATCGCCTATAGAGGAGCATAATAGTGTCATAACACGATGGTTTAGACCTTGCTCAGTTTACTCCCATCGTAATAAAACAGTGATTAACTTCCAGCTCAAAACTGGAAGCCCCATCAAACGGAATGCCTCTCTATTGATGGGAAAGGTGCTGGTTTGCGCCTGAGTAGTCCCCAATCTATCTATGGAACGCCACCTTAAATTAAGGTGGCGTTCTGTGTTTAGGTGATAAATTACGATAACTCACATCTGAAGATCAAGTTTGAATAGACGCCATCTAATTATATTGAGGAATCGGTGGCATATAACAAAACTTTAAACAAGGGTAATCATCTAGAAAATTATCAAAATTAAATCGCTAATGCTGTGACCAATTGTACAAGGCGATACGCATCGTCCACGTTATCAACAAGGTGGCATTTTTCCATCATTGTGGGATATTGAAATTTAAGCATTTGAAATAAGCTGTAGAATAACCCGCTTTCCTCAATGAAAATAAGGCGATTGACTTCGTCGGGCAGGTGATTATATATTTCAGGGAGATGTTTTAGTAGACCATTCGGATTCATAGTAGCTGGGCGCATATCAATCATCAGAACGACTGTTTGTGTTGTACCTTCAACTAGCGTACGGGATTGATTTAGGGCGTATTGTGCATCTTGCCATGTCCATTTTTTATCAAATCGCCATAGCAAAATAATTTCGTCTGAATCGCCCCAGTCCACCAAAACTGACATAATATTACTCCATTATATAAATTGAGCCCTAACTACACCTAGTGTAACATGTTATAAAACATTAATTATTAAATAAAGAATGAAAAACGTTTGAAACAAGCAACAATTCTCAAATAATCATTCAGATTAGGTTGATTACAAAGCAAATTATCTTGAACAAATAAACAACGTTTTACGATTGTACCCGAGCTTGGCGACGCCGTTGAATCGGTGTGAGAATTGTTGGCACTTGTAACCGTTGATGATATACGTACCACTCAATAGATAAAACAATTAAGGTCGCCAGTACAAACAAACCCCAGAATTCTCTTAAACCGAGTTGTTCATTTGTCTCCTCTGTATCAATAACTGTTCCGCCGAGCTGTAAAGCATCTTCAGCTACTGGGGTAATATCACTTTCGCCCGTCGTAAACAGATTCACGCCAAAATTCTGCGATTGTGTAACCTCACCACCAGAGATAATTTCCAGTAAGTAAATTCCCAATTGCCCCGTATCTGCAAAAACAACTGTACTACTGTTGACAGGCAACTCTGTCACAACTCCATCGGGAGCAGTCACACGGATACTATCCGCTAGCAATGGCGGATTGATAATCACCGAATCACCAACACTTAACCCATCAGGCAAATTAACAATATCAGCCGGACTAAACCAGTCCACCAGATTTGCCATCAGCACGGGATATGCAATCAAAAGTGGTAAATTGGAATCACGCACATCAAATGGTAGGATCACAATTTGCTGTCCGTTAGTTTCACCCACCAACAAAATATCACCACCATCCGTCGTAATCAGCGGTTGCGACCATGTTGCGGTGATGTCTTGGAATTGCAATAGGCTCATTTCATCCAAATCAACAAAAGCTGTAATCGGAGAATCCACACCAATCACCTCAATATTCGAGGTTTCCGTAATTGTATCACCAACGGCAAAAAATGGTGTCGTGCGTGGTGGATTAATCAACAACATATCACCATCTGGTAAAATATCAGGCAACCACCCATTAAACACATAGAGGTCAAAATCATCTATCGGCAAACGACTATTGTTCGGATTTCCTCTAAACGTCTGAGTCCCTGGTAAACTTCGTAAGACCTGTTCTACAAATAGATTATCGCCCTCAGACACATAGAAAATACGCCGTGTGTTCACTTCGTTTTGTACAGTCCACGCCGTATCATCTAATTCGAGGAAGTTATTGACCGCGTTATCAAATGTCAGCGATGCAGACAACGTCTGGAAAGGCTCAGTTATTGGTTCATCGAACGGTATCGGCAACTGACTTTGTGGTGGAATCGTGCCACTGCGTGATAAACGCAACACATCATCTAAACGCACCACCAGCGAAATATCTGCTGGTTCATCACCATAGTTCGTCACCTGCGCAAACAATTGGGGCGCTTCCCCACCCAATGCTCGTGTTGCCAATGCCGTAATCGCGACATTATCTGATAATTCCCCTACGGATACATAAATAGGTTGCGGAATATTGGCTGGCAAACGTGTCGCCTCGCCAATTCCCCCATCAGAAACCATCACAATACTAAAATTTTCTGCTCCCGCCGAACCCGCCGCAGCTAGTGTCAGAGCAGTATCCCAATCCGCTTGTCCAACACCTACGTCGATACTATTTAACCCAATGCGTAGGTCATCCTGTGAATCGGTATAGGATGTAATTGGCTCAGCAATATCTCCCACCCGAATCAATGAAATCGTGTCCTGCGGGTTCATATTATTGACAATATCAAGTGCCTGCGCAATCGCTTCATCAAAACGCGTTCGTCCATCAATATCTGTCGCATTCATACTCCCCGACGCATCAATTAACAATGCAATTTTCCCAGCACTCACTGTCGGCACCGTAATAAATGGACGCGCCAATGCCAACACCATCAATAACAAAATAAGCAATTGCAGAAACAACAATAAATTGCGACGCAATCGTTGCCACGGCGTGTTGGCTTCAGTATCTTGTATCACTTGTTGCCATAAAAACGTGCTCGAAATAACATGTTCCTGACGACGCAAACGGAGCATATATAGCAACAAAATCGGGATAGCAATAGCAAGGCCGATGAAAGCGATAGGGGCTAAAAATGGCATGGAGTTCCTCGAATAACTTTATACATCAGCGTGAATATCATCTTATGCTGATATGGTTCTTGTTGGCATATGATGCCATTGTAACGGACAACGTCGCCACAAACCATGCGATGTTAAGACCAATCGTCAATATTACAATACATGGATTTACGTTTGGATTCACAAATGCCTATCTTTTTTCTTTATTAGTTGTTTCTCAATTCCAATGTAATATTAAAGAATCCAAAATACATTTTATATCGATATTGATTTAAGCAGCCTCAAGCCTTAGGAACCGGTCAATAGTACCCGAAGTTGTTTAATAACCCAGAATTTGTCATCACTGTCGTCTGTGGTACAAACAATAGTGATAGGTTATTCGTTACCAGTTGGGACATCACATGGAGCAAAGAACTCAAATCACCAATCGCTACCAAGTGATTGATAAAATAGGGCAAGGGGGCATGGGGGCTGTCTGGCGCGTATATGACCGCCTTGAGCAAAACGAAGTCGCACTAAAGCAGGTGTTGATCCCAGAAAAACAACTTGCTTTCGCCTCAAAAGGTGACACTGATGACCTTGAAAAAATCCGCCTGAACCTCGCACGCGAATTCAGCCTGTTGGCAACTCTACGCCACCCATATATCCTCAGCGTATTAGATTTTGGCTTTGATGACAAAGGGCATCCCTTTTATACGATGACCTTGCTGGAAGGTAGCATGGACTTCAAGAGCTATGCTGAAGGCCTCCCACAAAATGAGAAAATTCGTGTACTAACACAGATGCTCCAAGCGTTACATTATTTGCACCGACGGGGTATCTTGCATCGCGACCTCAAGCCTGATAACGTACTCATCGACAAAGATGGTCAAGTTAAGGTGATGGATTTTGGTTTAGCGAAGAAAGATAGCAAAGATGAGCCACAGTCCAATGAAAATGACAACATTTCTGGCACGATTAAGTATATGTCACCAGAATTATTTCACGGTGAGCAAGCATCAGTTGGTTCAGATTTGTATGCCTTTGGCTTAATGGCATATGAAATCCTGACAGGTAAGTACCCCTATAAATTCGACAAAGCGTCTACACTCATCTTTAAGTTGCTGATCGAAAAACCAAATCTCGAGGCGATCCCAGAAGTTTTATTCACTTGGATGGGACGCTTGCTCGAACGCGACCCTAATTTACGTTTCGAATCTGCTTATGATGTGTTGCAAAACTTGTATGATGCACAAGACACCCTGATACCATCCGAAACACAAATCATCCGTGAAAGCTTTTTGCAAGCAAGTGAGTTTATTGGGCGTGATGCCGAACTAACGCAATTGATAGATGGGCTTGAGCAAATGACTGATGATGCGACTGCTTTCTTTCTCGTCGGTGGCGAGTCCGGCGTGGGCAAATCACGTTTATTAGATGAGTTAAGAATTGAGGCATTAGTACGTAATGCACTTGTGATGCGTGGTCAAGGCGTCGAAGGGAGTAGTCAGCCCTTCCAATTATGGTGTGATATTATCCGACGTATGTTACTCGTGGTCGAAGTCACAGATTTACAAGCAGGGATTCTAAAAGACCTTGTACCTGACCTGAATGTGTTACTACAGCGCGAGATTATCAAAGCACCCGAACTCACAGGCAAAACGTATCAAGATCGCATGGTACTCACTATTGTTGACCTATTCCGCAATTTATCACAGCCCATAATTTTGTTGTTGGAAGATTTGCAATGGGCAAGCGATAGTTTGGCGGTGGTACAACAAATACTGAAAATACCTGAGCAATTGCCAAAGCTGATGGTGGTTGCCAATTATCGCGATGATGAAGTCCCTGATTTACCCGCAGAACTCACAGGCATGACACATATTAAGTTAGATCGCCTCACGCCAGCTTCCGTAAGTGAACTCAGTCGCGCGATGTTAGGTGATGTCGGTACAAATGAGAAAGTGGTTCAATTACTCTACAGTCAAAGTGAAGGTAACTTATTTTTCTTGGTAGACACAGTACGGATGCTAGCAGAAACAAGCGGTGATTTACAACAAATTGGTCAAGGTGAATTACCTCAAGGCGTATTTACAGGAGGAATGCAAGCCATTACCCGTCGTCGTCTCAGTAAAGTCGATGTTCAATATAGCGCGATACAAACCCTCGCTGCTGTCATTGGGCGTGAGATCAATGTCAAACTATTGGTGCATGTCTATGGTGAAGCTAGGGTAGATGCATGGTTAAATAATGCAAGTGCATATGACATAGTTAGCGTTCAAGATAACATCTGGCGCTTTGCACATGATAAATTACGCGAAACCGTGATTGCTGACATTTCTGATGATGCCTTACCCGATATACACCGTACTGCTGCCGAAACGATTGAAGCTGTCTACCCTGATGATAAAGGGTATAACGAAGCGCTGCTAACACATTGGCAACAAGCTAACAACTTTGACAAGATTTATCATTATGCCATTCCTGTTGTTGAGAATATGATTACGATTAAAGCAACATACACTATCGCAGATGCGCTACTACAACGCCTGCTAGACAGTTTGCCAGCCGACGATGCTCGTTGTATTACCCTGTGGAATTGGCTAGCAAATAGTGCTTACAGGCAACGTAATTATAACACTAGTAAAGCATACGCTGAGCAAGTGCAACAACTTGCGTCTCTGACTAATAACCAAGAAGAATTAGCAATGAGCTTGAATACACTAGGGCTAGTTGCGTTAAGCGAAGAAGACTTCGAAAATGCCAGCGACTTACACCAACAAAGTTTGGAATTACGTCAGCAATTAGACGACCAAAACGGCATCGCAGACAATCTCATAAACCTTGGAAATGTTGCAAAGAATCGAGGCGATACTGCTCGTGCCGTTGAGTTGTACGAGCAAAGCCTCGCAATCAAGCAAAAATTGGGCGACCAGCGTGGCATCGCGGGGAGTCTCTACAATCTTGGTGATATTGCGCTTCGCGACCGAGATTACAACCGTGCACGCGATTTACACCAACAAAGTTTGGAATTACGCCAGCAATTGGGTGACCAACGAGGCATCGCGGATAGTTTATATATCTTAGGCGATATTGCATATGAGCAAGGGGACTATGTAGATGCTACTGAGCTTTATCAAAAAAGCTTAGTTATTGAACAGCAACTAGGCAATCAATTTTATCTTGCAGATGTTCTCAATATACTTGGACTAATTGCGTATCGGCAAGAGGACTATGACCACGCCATCGATCTCCATAGTAAAAGCCTCACAATCAAGCAACAATTGGGTGACCAACGTGGTACCGCCACTAGCCTCAACAATCTTGGGTTAGTTGCACATATGCAAGAGGACTATGATCACGCCTCTGAACTTTATCAAAAAAGCTTAGTTATTGAACAAGAATTGGATGATCAATGGGGTATTGCACTCAATCTGCATAATCTTGGACGCACCACCCAAAAACAAGGGCAATCAGCACAAGAATTGTTTCATCGAAGTTTGGCAATTGCCCATGACATGCAGATCACAACTGTTATGCTGCTGAATATGGTTGGCTTTGCTCATTATTTTATTGCTCAGGATAATCTCAAACGAGCTATCCGATATATGAGTCTTGCCCAAAACCATCCAGCCCGAAATGATGATGTTCGTATTTATCTGGATGAAATTCGCCCTCTACTTTCAGCAGTACGCTCTCCAGATGATTTACAAACCGCGCTTGAACAAAGTGAAGAACTCGATTTGGATACAGTGGCGCAGGAATTATTGGATGAGTTTAGTGATAAAATGAGTACAGAAAATAACGAAACCACAGATCAAAACCATAATCAATAGTGCAAGTGCAGCAACAGGAAAATAAAGTGATGTTCGCAAATCATATCCATCAAAACATTAGAACACCTTGATTCATAACCCGTATCACAAATACTTATCTTTTTTCTTTATGCGCTGTTTCTCAATTACACTTAAGAAAAGGTTGTTGGAGGCGTTATGGCATACGAAGCTAAATGGCTGATTGAAGGGCATGTATTATTAAATCGTCACGTAGGCGAAATTACCAGTGATGATGTCATTAATATCATCCAAGAAAGCTATGTGTTAGTAGAAAATTCTGATCACACATTTCATCTATTGGTTGATCTCAGTGAATTTACAGCACTTGGAGCAGGATTAGGAAAAATCCCAGATATTATTGATAAAACGAATCAATTGTTTAAACATCCGCAGTTAGGCATCACAGTCGCCTCTGGGACAAATAATCGGATGATCAAGTTTTTAGGAAGCATTACCACTCAGATGTCAAATCTCGAACTACACTTTGTTCCAAACCACACAGAAGCGATTCAATTATTAATCCGTCTCGCACCCGATATCGCATCCCAATTAGAGAAACTCATGAACGAATGACCACAATCTACGATGCACATCTATGGATAGATTTACGCGAAGAACTAACTGATAAAGAAATTTCTTCATTTTCATTAGGATATGACGGAAAGCTATATATACTGACAACATATACGAAAGATAATGTGCAGTATCGTACACCAAATGGTATGTTTGCGAAATTGCGTAGCGACAAACCAAATAACTTCATTGTTTATATAGCAGACTCAAAGCAAGTTGAAGAATACATAATTCCAAAACAAAAATGGAATTATCACAATATCCAACCACTCCCCAATGATGAGTTATTACTGTTATGTGGTAGAACAAACAAGAGATCAAAAGAAAATGCCAATATCTTTTCGCTGGATGGGGTAATAAAACGATCATTTACGCTAGGCGATGCGATTGAAGCCGTACAAACAACCTCGACAGGTGAAATCTGGACAAGTTACTTCGACGAAGGTTTCGATCAATCGTTTGGTGATATTGACATCACTGGGTTACATCGGTGGGATAAAGACGGAAAAGAACTTTATCGCTATTATCCGTTTGGTGGATTAAATATTCTGATGGATTGTTATGCGATGAATCTTGAATCTAACACCACGGTTTGGATTTATTACTATACTGATTTCCCACTCGTTAAAATTGTCGATGATCAAATTTCAGATTATTGGCATCCCCCAACCAAAGGATCGCATAATTTCGCGATTTATGGCAATCACATCGTCTTTATCGGCAGTTACGACGATAAACTCTTCCACCACTATGAGCTTTTACCAAATCATAAGATAAAACATATTCAAACCTTTGATTTTAATCAAGCAGGCTGGTATACAACACGTGGGAAAACAATTATCATAAGTGAAGACAATCAATTCTACCGCTTTGATATACCTGAATTGCTCCGTAAAAGAAACTGAAATTAGTCCAATGAAACCTTACATTCAACACCATACACGCATTAATTTATCAGTAGGCGTAATTGTATGGGGAGTTTTCTTCTTCGTTAGCCTCAATCAATGGTCATACTTATCGCAGATTCACCTACTCATTTTGTTCGGAGTCGCCATCCTCACACCGATGAGTTTACAACTTGTGATGCCAATTTCTCGTCATGATACCCTACCAATCGTTGCCCACATCATATTACGTATTCAACCCATCGTTCCCGTTCTGATCGCCGTATCATTCCTATTATCACAAGGCGAAGCGAGTGGTTTGATCGCATTGGGATGGCTAGTGCAGTCTGGATTGATTGCACTATTAGGTGCAGTGCGCTGGATGATGCGGTCAACTCGAACACTAGAGGAGTTGTGCATTGATGCTGGACTCGTCTTCACTAGTGTCAGTGGTATATGGTTCTTCTTCTATCGATTATCCGGCGAATTCTTTGGTTTTTCAGGTGTACTTGTACCACTAACAGCAGCTCACTTTGTCACAATTGGCATGGGTGCCTTGATTATCGCAGGATTGATGGGACGACAATTACGCGTCAGTAGTGACTTAACACGCACATATCGTATCATTGCATGGATTACAATTATCAGTCCGATGTTGGTTGCAATCGGCATTACCCATACAAATCTAATTAGTGCAGTATCTATAATTGAAGTATTCGGTGTTGTTTTATTATCGGCATCATTTGTTGGATTAGCAGGATACTATCTTCTCAAAATCCGCACGACGATTCAGAACCCTATCGCCACAATCTGTTTGATGTTATCAGCACTCACATTATTTATCACAATGGCGTTAGCCTTGGGGTATTCAGTCGGACGCTTCACAACACTATTTTACTTTGCAATCCCAGATATGGTGCAGTGGCATGGGTGGTTAAATGCAATCGGATTTGCAGGATTAGGTGTTTTAGGGTGGGCAATCGTCAAACCTCAACCCATCGGACACGCTTATGGAATCCCATTTAGCCGAATCAATGGTCGTTACAAAATTGACCCAACATTTTATGAGTCGATTGGTGCCATCGCGCAAAATGATGAGTATTCACCAAATGGCTTAGTAGATAATCTCGTAGACTATACAACACCAGACTGTCAAATCAACAACCTATCACCCTCAATAATCCGGTTTTACGAGCACACAAACGCACATCAGTTAATGGTCTATCCAATTTGGGCACAATCTTTCAAATATCCTGCTCGACTCTATAAATGGTTTGCACAACGTATCAACCAGATGAATTTGCCTCTCGAACCAGAAACAGATGCCCGCACAATCCAAAGCCATATTATGGCACTCAATGATGCAATAGATGGGCGCAACAACGTACGCGCATGGGTACGAACCTACACGGAGAGCGATGAAGTTGTGTATGTTGCTGGGTACGCAAGCCACATCAACAAAAATCGACGCTATATGAATATTTCATTCCCACTACCATTCGGGCATATCACCAGCATTTTGCGATTAACAACGCAACATAATGATACAAGTCTTAGCCTAAGTAGTATCAATAATTTAGCAACTATAGGTGATCAAGGTGTCTACTTTGTGACGCCTTTATTGACCATCCGACTACCCTTTAACGAGATTATTGATGTCTATAATACACGCTCTGATGACATACCAGCCCATACAGTTAATCTTGAGAATAGCACACTATTCGCACGTCATCAGATGTGGTTCTTTGGTTATCCATTCCTCACGCTGTATTATTCGATTTGGTCAGCATAGCACGCCCACATTTTGGCTAGATGGTGAATTAACGGTATCATTATGGCATTATTTCCCCAGAAAGGTTTATTGCTAGCATGCGCACACGAATTGTTATTGGGGTTTTTAGTATTATTATATTGGGGGCTGTTGGGACTATTTTCCTCAGTCTCGACATTTTTAATCGCGTCAACGAAATCGACGCGTTATGTGCTCGTCGATCGGGAGAAGAAAACTATACGCCTGATAACTTTGCGTGGGAAGATTTTGATACGACACCATACGCGATCGATACATATGAAGCAGTATCATTCCCTGCCCGCGATGGTGTGATGATTAGCGGATTTTTCATCCCTGCACCTGTATCAACAGTATCTGACGCAAGTACAGTCATTATCGCGCATGGGTTTAATGACTGTAAACGTCGTCCAATTTCGTTAACACCGGCAGGTATGTTACAACAAAATGGTTTCAATAGTCTCGTGATTGACTTACGCAATCATGGGGATTCTGAAGTAACAACACAGCGGATGACAGGTGGTGTAGATGAAGCACAAGATGTACTTGGTGCTTGGGATTGGCTGATTGAATCGCGGGGTATCTCACCTGACAAAATCAGCGTATTTGGATATTCTATGGGGGGAGCGACAATAATCCATGCGATGTCGGACGAACAACAGATTGTCGCAGGTTGGTCAGATAGTACCTTTGATAGTATGGATAGTGTTATCAGGTATCAACTTGGCCTTAATGAACCACCTGTACCTGAATTTTTCTCGCCGACAGCACTACTTGTTGGACAAGTTGCTGCTGGTGTCGACCTTGCATTAAATACAACCGCAGATGCGTTACAAGACTTAGAAGATCGTCCGCTATTTCTGCTCCATAGCACAGAGGATGAACTTGTACCCTATACATCATTCGAAACGTTAATCGAAGTCGCTACCGGCGCAAATATTGACCTGACGACATGGGAGGTCACAGAGTCTAAACATGTTTTGCATATGTTTAACGACCCTAGCGGATATGAAGAACGCCTCATTACCTTCTTTACCGAGCACCTAAACTAATACGCCATCAAACTGAGGAAAATAATCTATGCCTAACTACTTCACAGCAACATCCCCCATCCATACAGATGAGAGCAATCCGTTTGCGAACAACACTATGAAAGTCCGTGTACCTGAAATTATTCAGCAAACTATCGACTTAAATTCAAATTATAGCGATAACATCAAAGACCGCTTAAAAGCTCTACGTGATGCCATTGCTAATGATGCGGTGATTCCAACTTTAGACGAAACGTCAGCACCGGATTATGATAGCTGGTTTACTGCGTTAGAAGAACAACGAGGACAAACTGATGGAGAGTTAACATGGCATAATGTGCAGTGGTTTTTCGCTGAGACTTATGCCTATCGTCTAGTGATACAAGCAGTGCGCTGGTTCGAAACGAGGCGTGATCCCTTCCTGCCAAAGAAACAAGAAGAATTAAGCGGGGATGCACTCTGGTCTCTACTTGATCGTGCACTAAATCGCACCGGTACGGTTGAAGAGCAACTCTCACAAGCCGTCGCATTCGGTTTATGGGGGAACCGCATTGACCTCAGTTTTGCAGCATCGATGGCACACGGAACGACAGTCAGCGCCGATGATTTACTAGTTGACAACCGTCCGGACTTGTTGACGTATCTCAAAGAGTCAGCAACTGATGCCCCCCTTAAAAGTAGCCAACCCGCGTATATCATCGCCGACAATACAGGCTCAGAATTGGCAATGGATTTAGTCTTAATCGACTTTCTGCTGGAGCACATAACTGATACAGTCTATTTGCATGTTAAATCACATCCGACATTCGTCAGCGATGCTACACCAACAGATGTATTGATGTTATTAGATAAGATGCAAGATCACAGCGGAGCGACTGACAACCTTGCGCGACGACTCATAACGTATTGGGAACAAGAACGCTTTGTTATTGTGCCACATCCATTTTGGACGAGTAGCGCCTTCATGTGGCATATGCCCCCAACACTACATGGTCTGCTAAATACAGCACGACTAGTGATCGTCAAAGGGGATGCCAATTATCGTCGCACGGTCGGCGATGCAGTCTGGGATGTATCTGTGCCGTTTTCCGATGTAACGCGTTATTTGGACACGCCACTCATGTGTCTGCGTACACTCAAGAGTGATCCAATCATCGGCTTGCCAACAACGGAAGCCGCTACCAAACTCGATCAAATCGATCCACTGTGGCGCTCAAACGGCAAACGCGGTGTCATTCAATTTAAGCCTTATACTGAATCGAACACCCAATAAGCGACCGATTCGAGAAAATCCGATTCAAGCCATGTCATGATTTTATTGGGTTGTAATTCATACCAATTGCCTTTTTCGGGATCATCGCCTTCAGCTGGATCGAAGCTATATTTTTCTGCATAGTCCTTAAAAAGCTGGGGTTTGCGTGGGTCTTTGAAGTCGATTGTTATTACTTTGCCTTCAATAATAACCGTTTCATCTCCACTTTCTAAATGCACAACGACATTCGGATTGTGGGCGATATTGCGCGCTTTAACAGATGTTGTACCGCTACTGAAAAATAAGGTATTGTCGACCCACACACCCCACACTGGCACAGCATGCGGACGACCATCTTTGCGTGTGGTACATACCCAATAATTACGGGATTTCTCCATTTGCTTATCGAGCCAATCCCATGTGAGCATCCCATCAGTTTCATCACCAGTGATGCCATAGTCAGGCATATTGGGGCGAATGCGCTTCGCGTTTTTCGGTTGTGGCATAAGGTTCTCCTGTTGATTTATCGTTCACAGGATTACCCTATCACAAAACACTGACAAATGCTGTCGGGTTTTAATTTTGTGGTTGCCAGATCAATTGAGGTGCATACGACTTCGTCACGATACATGCTTGCTGTGTACTCGGGTTATAAAGATAATGTGTATATGTATCGCTTTGCCTACCGAAATCACTTAAAACAAAATAGAGATAATCTTGATTGTCAAGCTTCATCCATCTCAACAAGTGAGTTGTCTTTTCATCATTGATAGTTGTCTTTTCGTCGGAGTTAAATCCTTGTACATATGCTATTGATTTTTCATCATCAATCTTAAGCCAATGGGAAAAATATTCACCGTACTCAGAAACGAATGGATAACCCAACGGGCGCGGTTGATTAACTACAGATTGATAACCGTTTTGTACTTCAAATATCTTTGTCTTCTTTTCGTCCACATACGTTATGTTTAGCACACCACGATGAACAACTAAGCCAGATCCAGAATGTAGTTTCCAATCTATAACTATGTCCGGAGCATATTCTCTTGTTTGTGTATTGAGGTCGATCATCCAGTAGTTGAAATCATCATCAAACATCCCAAACATCCCGTGACCAAACGAATGGAAGTTTTCAAATAGATCCCCAGTTATAACTTGAGGATAAACACCTTCTAAAAACGTGTTAGTTGTCTCAGTAGTGACATTGTATTGTTGCAGTATGCCAAGCGCATCTCTGAATACAAAAGCATCATCACTGATCCACCCTAAAAAACGTGTCCGGTCATCAAGGAAATCCAAAATAATGAAATTGTTGTGTTTTACATCTATAAGAAAGTCAGGATCAGACCAGAGTCCGTTAAAAAACACATAGCTACTTTGAATTGACCATTCCTCCACAGTGCCGACAGTATAGGTCTCAAACACAATTTTATTATGTTCTTTATCAATAATCCGAATTTTCTCTCCATCATATTGCGAAGTAACAACAACACCTGATTGCAACATATATCGTCCATCAGGAGAGCCTTTGTATACCGAATAGTATGAATCATCGTCAAATGCCGTGCGTACATATGTCTCAGTATTATATAAATGCGTGCTATAATGGTTACCGTCTTGCGTTTGGTAAACAAATGCATCACCACTCGCAAACCACACAGGCTGTAATACAGAATTAGGCAGTTCTCTACCAGCCATATCTTGAATGGTACCAAGAGAATTAATGTTACTTAAAAATAGAGTATTATTGAATTCATCATGAATCAAATACGGATAATCCACATCCATATTGCATAGCTCAGACGAAATTACGGCTTCGGTAACAACATCCTCGAAAACGGATACCATAATTTGTGATGCAACAGCCAGCACGAACAAAATAAAAAGCACAATCCAGCGACGATGGCTGACATGCTTCGGTTTTACTTTACGTTTAGGTTTATTCGTTATATTAGTCATTGGCTCAACCTTATAATTTTAATTTTGTGGTTGCCAGATAAGTCCACGTGTCGTTGATATGGTCACAACACAAGCTGATTGTGTATCTGGGTTATAAAGATAATGTGTATGGTGATAAGAGTTAAAATCAGTTCGCTGTGAGAAGTAGAGATAATCTTGATCTTCAATAACCAACCACTGCCAGCTACGTAACTCGTTTATATTAATTTGTAGCGGTTTATCAAAGCTTAAAATCTTTCCGTTAATGTCATTTGCTATATGTTCATAAACAAGAAGAAAATCCCCTGACCTTGAAACCGAATGGCTATGGAAATTATCGTTTTTCAGTCTTAATTTACGGCCTTGTGTCAGTTCAGTGACCTCAAATTCTTTAGGTCCGTGTACGGAAGTATCGTATTCATCTGGTGTTATAACATTGTTGAAATACCCAAAGTAATGTTGCTGATAGTAGTCAATTTCAGGTTGTCTCGAATAGGTCTGTTTTACAAGATCAACAAGCCAATACTGATAATGCTCGTCAACAACTAATAATCGCTTTCCACTCTCAATCCAATTTATTTCTATCGTTTCAATAGAATGATCATCAATCTCAACACGATATGTATCACTGATAGTATGTTCTGGTGGGTCAGTAGACAAATCAAATTCCATAAAATCACCATCAGAATTTGTATAAACAAGTGTTGTATCACTGAACCAACCGAGGAAATTTTCAGGGTAACTAGGAAAATTTAGATATACAATTCTGTTGTTTACTACATCAATAAGATAATCTGTGAAATTAAGCCCATACCGATACAAAATAAAGCGTCCGCTAGTAGACCATGAATGAAATTCGCCCCATATAGTCTGATTGCTAATAACATTTGACGTCTGTGTGTCGATAACGTAAGTCTCTTTTTCAAGTTTGTAACTACCGGGCTCAAGTACAGCAATATAGTTACCTGATGGAGACACTGTGAAACCGTAATAATAGTGCTGATGTTTCAAGTCAGATTGTAGTTCATCTGTAGTCGTCAGGTCATACCAATGAAAAGTAGCTGTCTCACTTCCTTGAATTTGACGGTAAATAATTTCCTGACCACTCTCAAACCAACGAACATCACTAACTGCCTGAAAAGTTTTTGAGATTTCCTGACTGTTCAAATTACCGATTTCTAACCTATAAGTATCGTCATCGTGAATCAAATATGGATAATCCACATCCATATCGCACAACTCCGAAGAAATCACGGCTTCGGTAACGATATCATCTACAACGGATACCATAATTTGTGATACAACAGCCAGCACAAACAACACAAAAAGCACAATCCAGTGACGACGACTGATGTGCTTTGGCTTTGGTTTACGTTTGGGTTTAACAGAGGGTTCAATCATCTCGTTAACTCGCGCTTGATCATATTGACGGTTCTCAACATGATCCTAACACAGCTTCTGTTAACGAAGGCAAAGCATAGCCTAACCGTCAGATTCAGGATTCAGAAGTTGATTAACCCGATTGAGGAACATTTTGCGCCGGATTGGCTTACTCAAGAAATCAGTCACACCGAGCTCAACAGCTTCAGGATATGAATAAAGGTCTGCTGTCAACATCAACGTTGGAATATCAGCGGTATCAGCATCATCACGTAACCGTCTAACAACTTCATGTCCATTGATGCCGGGTAAATGATAATCAATCACAATTAAATCAGGAGTGTGCTTCTTTGCCAATGCGATACCATTCACCCCATCATAGGCAATCAGCATCGTATAGCCAGCGTCTTCCCCGATCGACTGAACCAGCATGACATTATCTTCATTATCTTCAATATACAGAATCGTTTTTGACATACTATCCCCACTCATGCGTTTTTGCTGTGTATTATTACATCAATACGCGCCTGCTTCTATAGAGTTCTACGGCGCAACCTGTGTCATCAAACCTGTAACGGCACGATTGAGTTGACGATCATTCCCGACTACCATCCATCCACGTAAATATTGATCATGGAGTTGAGGTAAATCAACTATATCACCCGTTGGTAGATATGTGGTCGTATCAACAGTAATGACAAGGTTGATGGGTTCGGTTTGTGATTTCAAAATACGGTTCAATTCAGCGATACTCAAGCGTATTGTCCGTAGGCTAATATGACCCGCCCACAACATTTGGATGATGCCTGTTTTTTGGTAGTCGGTGATAATTTGAATGCTGTTCATGTTTTCTCTCAGATCACTTGACGATATGCCACTAGCTTATACAAATCTATACGCCGTGTAACCCGTCAGGTGGCTAGGTCAGGTACGAATTTGCAAGTTTTTTATAGATAGGAGACTGCTATAATAACGGCTATTGAACACATAATGGAATGAAGCATTTATGCCAATCGTGATCCTTGCCCATGGTGCATTAGGACCTTTTGATGAGATTATTTTTATCAGTATCGCCGTTGTATTTATTGGTATGATGGCATCCAGTTGGTTTCGTAGTCAACAACTAGACGATGAGATCACTGAAGATAACAGCAATCCGCCACCAGATACGGTACAATCGACCGCAACAGAACCTGACCGATTTGAATTGGAGTAAACACAATGCGTTTAGAGCATGTTGCATTTAACGTCACAGATTCACGAGCATTAGCGGATTGGTATGTCGCCCATTTAGATATGAAAATCATCCGTGCTTATGACGAACCACCCTATATTCGCTTTATTGCTGATAGTACCGAACAGACTGTCCTTGAGGTCTATAGCAACCCGCTTGGTGAATATGTTGAGTATAGTAAATTTCATCCAGTGACATTTCATCTCGCATTTGAAGTCGAAGATATGGAAGCGACCCGCGATCGACTTGTTGAAGCGGGTGGCACACTGGACGGAGATATTGCCGATACACCCGTAGGGGATCGCCTCGCATTTGTCCGTGACCCGTGGGGATATACAATTCAACTAGTGCAACGCAAAACCCCGTTGATGGGTTAGCGAGCAACTAAAATACCATGAGAATGGGGGAATTCCCCGTTCTCAATAGTCTTAGGATTTACTTTCTGACACCCTCTGTTAGACCCGATATAATTTGTTCCGTCGCGCTTAAGAACAATAGAATCAACGGCAATGTGATGATGACCATGCCTGCAAATAGTGTTGACCAATCCGTTTGGAATTCGCCAAAAAAGCGTGTCATACCCACAGGTAACGTCCACTTATCAGTCGACCGTAGCAAAATCAGTGGGAAGAAAAAATCATTCCATAATGGGACAAATTGGAATATAGCAACCGTCGCTAATGCAGGACGTACCAATGGCAACATCACCCGACTAAATAACACAAATTCATTTGCACCATCGATCCGTGCCGCCTCGGATAATTCGATGGGTAATTGCCGGAAAAATGCCGACAAGATAAACACCGAAAACGGAACACCCGTCGCCGCATAGACCAAAATCAAGCCAATGCGCGTGTCGACTAGCCCGAGGTCATTCAATAGCAAGAATAACGGCACAATCGCTAATCGGAATGGCAATGTCAGGCCAGCCACAAAAAATGCCGTCATAAATCGGCTTCCCCAGAAGTCATATCTCCCGAGGATATAGCCCGCTAATGCCGATACAACTGTCGCTAATGTGACGGAAGCTGTTGTAATCACCAGTGAGTTCAGGAAGTATTGGCTAAAGTTTGCCTCGCCCCATGCCGTCTCATAACTCTCAAAATTAATCGATGTTGGCAATCCCACAGGTTCACGATAAATATCACGGGTCGGACGCATCGTATTTGCTAGCACAATAAACAACGGTGCAAGCACAACAAGCGTATATAAAATCAGAACAGCATTACTGCCTAAGCTTGAGAAAGATAAACGGGATTTCATTGAATTTTCCTCTCCAAATTACGGAACCATGTCTGAACACCAACAGACACTGTGAAAATCAACAAAAACATCAAGACCGCTAATGCAGAAGCCAACCCAAACGAATCGGATTCGCCCCGAAACGCCGTCCGATAAAAGACCAATCCAAGCACATCTGTCGCACCACCCGGCGACCCATCAGAACCAGCCAACGCCCATACAATCCCAAATGCATTAAAATTACCGATAAACGTCAACACAGTCACGATCCCAATGACAGGGGTCAGCAATGGCAATTCGACAAACCAGAAGATTCTTAAATTACCCGCCCCGTCAATCCGTGCAGCTTCGCGCAAATCATCGCTTATCCCCGCCAAACCAGCACCAAATAATAGCATCGGATACCCAATCCACATCCACGCGTTGACCAAGATAACCGTCGGCAATGCCGTTGCTGGATCACCTAACCACGGTCGCGCAAATGCATCCAACCCAATATCACGCAAAATGTTATTGACTGGACCAAATAGTGGATTCAACATCAAACTCCACAAATACCCAACCACAATCGGGCTAATTAAATATGGAATTGTGAATATCGTGCGGAAGAATCGTTTACCGAAGCGCGGTTGATGCAACAAAACAGCAAACAACAATCCCAAGGTATTTTGAATCAGCATCGTGCCGATGAAAAAATACACATTATGAGTAAAGGCACGCGGAAGTTGTTCATTGATCGGATAACGCGAAAATAATTGCTCAAAGTTCTGCAATCCGATGAAGTCTCCGCGCGTTAATCCATTAAATTCATAGGTGCTAAATATCAACGCTTGCACCAGCGGATAAACCATAAAGACGGTATATAACACGAAGGCAGGTAATAAAAACAACACGATTGTCCACGTCGACGGCATCAGTGGATTTTTCGTGTTGGATGTACGCTTGTCTTGATTTTTGCGGCGTATCAAGGCAGTCATCAATACGACCTCTCAAATTGCGGTGTGGTTAGAAAATAAAGGACAGACTATGCAAAGCCTGCCCTTATTGTGGATTATCTAGTAGAGATTATTCTTCAGCATTTGGTGGAACAAACCACTGAGCGATACCCATTTGAAGCGATTCTGCAACTTCTTCTGGTGTGGTTTCACCGAGGTACATCCGTTGAATTTCGTTACCAAGAACTGTTGAGCCTGATGGATCACCATAGCGGAAGTCAACGAGTGTCAAGTAAGATGCTGGATTTTCTGCCATACCTGTAGCAAATTCTGCCAACAGTGCATCTTCAGGGGTTACACCAGCAACTGGAGAAATTTGTTTAATTTTATCACTGAACAATTGACCAAATTCAGGTGTACCCATCCATTCAACCAATGCCATTGCTGCTTCTGGAGCATCTGTCATTGCATTCACACCATAAGAACCGTCCATCCATGATGGTACGAGTGAGCCGGTTAGTGAATCAGGTGGTGGTGGCACCATGAACATACCTACTTCGATATCGGGCGCTTCATTTTGCCAGAAGCCAATTTCGAACGACCCACCAATGAAGATTGGAGACAATTCACTGATGAACAGTGTACGAGCATCATTATATGCAACACCAACAACATCAGGTGGCAAGTATGGTTCTAGTTCTTGCAACACAGCGATAGAAGCGACATAGTCTTCGTCAGTGAAGTCAGTTTCGCCTGCGAGCAATTCTTCTTGGAATTCTGGTCCACCATAACGTGGTGCTGCAACTGCATCATGCAAAATTGGAAGCATCCATGTATCTGCAGCAGGGTTACCCAATGGGATATATCCAGCTTCAGCAAGTGCATCCATTACAGCAATAAAGTCTTCCCAAGTTTCAGGTTCTTCGAGTTCGAGTTCTTCAAAAACACCCACGTTATAGAATGCACCGAGTGCTTGTACACCAAATGGCACACCATAAACGCTACCATCTTCGAGTCCGGTTGCGCCTTTGAGAATCAAATCAGTGAAGTTTTCTAGTGAACTGAGGTCATCAAGTGCCATCAATTGGCCAGCTTCGATCAGTGGTTGGATGCCACCGTATGCACGTAATTGAACAACATCAGGACCACCGTCGCCTGTCAAACCAGTCGCGAGGATATTGTTGTATTCGGTATTTACAAACGGAACAAATTCGACAGTAACACCCGGATTGGCTTCTTCATACACATCGAAGATTTCATTATAGGCATCTTCATCTTCTGTACGCCACGACCAGACTGTGATCGTAACCTCATCTTGCGCCAAACTAATTCCCCCAACAACGGTTAGGAGCACAATAATTGTAAGCGATAATGCTTTGTTAAACTGTTTGATCGTCATAAAATACTCTCATTTCATTAGGTTATTAAGAAATATATGACTTTAAAAACCATTGACTAAGAGTATAACATTGGCATCAAACCACCGCAAAAATTGAATGCATATAAAGTGCAATCAGATCTTTATTCCTATGCCTCAATTCTGACATATGATTAATATGTAACTATTTATAGGTTATGCTAAATTGTAGGGAATTGGATATGCCAAGCAATGTCAGTTGGTTAATAGAGGATCACATCATCATACTGAAATACACGGGCGTCATTACCACGGATGATGCAATTCGATCAACAACAACAAGTATAGAGTGGTTAAACAATACGGATAACACAGTACATCTAATTAACGATCTATCCGAAGTCGATGCTGTTGCCCGCAATTTCCAAAATGTTGGAGAAATCTTGAAAGTTTCACGCGGTATTATGCAGATGGATAATCTTGGTCTGATGGTTTCTTTTGGTACAGATAATCAGATGATAAAATTTCTCTCAAATGTCGTCGTGCAAGTGAGTCGTATCGATTTTCGTATGTTCGACACTTATGATGCGTGCCGAGTTTACCTTCAACACAATCTTCCGGAGTTATCATTACCAGAGACACTTGATTCAACAACAGACTACCAATATTCATGTCAGTCAATAAAAACAGGACAGCCATGCGACTATCCTGCTTGACATTAATATTCGTCTAGTGATGATATTAGTTCAAAGACCAACCACCCGGGAAGTGATCAAACTCGAATTCGGTCAACTGATATGTGGTTGATGTCGCAATCTCAAAGATATAGATATTATAAACACCACCTGCCCGATCACTCGCAAAAGCAACAAATGTGCCTGTTGGGTCAAGCACCGGATTTGTCTCATCATCTAATGTAGCAATCATAAGCGATGTGGCAGCAGATTCTGGCAAGACCCGCAAAGCATAAATATCGCCACTATCTGGTTGTCCCGAAGGATGCGCACGGAAAACCCCTTGTTGGTTGTCGGGATTCCACATCGGGTCAGATTCGATGAGTGCGTCTCCATCGTTTGTCATTTGAATTTGATCAAGCGTAATTGGGTCAATCAATACGATGTCCGTCCCTTGACCAGGATCTTGGCGAACCGCAAGCACACGCGTTCCATCTTGAGAAATCGCAGGTGTTGTATAATTTGCACCGTCATTCGTCAATTGTGTAAATGTCGCCGTCTGTACACCGGAAGTTGTATCAACTAAAAATACTTCCCGTAAACCTGTCGCCCTTACGGTCGCATCAACAACAAACCGATTACCATCAGCAGAGACACTTGGATTTCCAACTTCAATGGCACCTGCTTCGCCCCATAATGCAGCGAACCCAGTAATTGAACCTTGAGGGTCACTCATCTCTAAAATGACAAGGGCAGTTTCTTCAAAACGACGGTTAAACCGTTCGAATAACACAACTTGTCCGGGAACATTTGATACAATATTACGTCCATCTTCGTTGATAATCTCACCCTTCGGCTCTAAACCGTTTGCGCGTAAGGTGAAAATATCTAGATACCCTTGACCAGACGTATCACGTCCACCCCATCCATAAATTGTGCCTGGTAAATTCGATGGCACTAATGCCACTTCTTGTGCCCGGAAACTGGCAACACCTTCTGTGGGGGTTGGTGTCCATGTCGCAAAGGCAGGATCAGGGGTCCGTGTAAATGTTGCAGATGGTGTAATTAACGACTGGGCTAACTCTGTTGCAGAAATCGCAACTTGTATTTCGGTTAGGGCAATGGCAGTTTCATTTGCTGTAAATGCTTCAACTGTTCCAGTAGCATTTCTGGCAATGCTCGTCAATTCTATCCGTTGTCCCTGTTTATTCCCATTGATGACAGACAACAGCATAAATGTAATCGTGAAGACAATTAAAATGTACGCTGCCGAACCAATTGCAGCTCGACGTATCATCACACGGGTAATCCCAGGATAAACTTCCTCTTCGGATTTCCCTTTCTCGATTTTCTCTTCACTCTTAGCAAGTGCTTTTTGCGCATACTCATTTGTTGGGTCAAGTTGCAAAATAGTTGTCAAACAAATGCGTTTCTCGGCATCATTTTCAACAACTTTTGATAGTGCAACCCATGCCTCAACATTTTCTTCATCTTCTTCGACCAGTTGATACAACAGGTTGCGCGCTGTTTCATTATCCCCTGTGGTCATCGCCCTAAGGGCATCTTGATACATTTTTTGAAGGTCTTCACTCATCGGAGTGTCTCTCCATGTGTTGTGTTAATCAATTAATTTTGTGCTTGAACACGGAAAATTAGCATCGGACGATAATCAATAGTTTCAGCAATATTTTCGGTGTTCGTTAGTCGAATGATTTCTCGACGATCCACACTAACAAGATATGCTTGAAAACGCTCATCCTCACGATTCGAAATAAAGCTAATATAACGACGGTCAGGTGTAAATGATGGATTCTTATCTTCGGCACCCCGATCATCTAATGTCATCACTTGCCGTCTTAATCCTTCACTATCCATCATCAGAATATCGCCGTCACCGTCACCAGTATTGACATAAGCAATCCAGTTACCATCATCCGACCATTTCGGCTGTAAGCTACTTCCTTGATCATTCGTGAGTTGTGTGATGGTATTCAAACTATCATCCGTCGACACTTGACCACCACTTTGCTGTAGCACAAATTCTAAAACTTGAATTTCAAACGAACCCGAAAATTCGCGATCCGATGCAAATACAACGCGTGTACCGTCAGGTGACCAATCAGGGTCACGGTCTTGAATATTTTCATTATCCGTCAATTGAGCCACAACACGGGTGTTAATATCGACTAACCATAGCTCATCGTCACCGTCAAAGTCCGATACAAAGATAAGTTGATTGGCTTCCGGTGAAAATGTCGGACTATGTGCTGATGCGGTTCGTGTAAATGTTAGTTGTTCTGCCGATGCCGGATCATCTGATGGCCCGACAAAAATTTCGGTAACCGTTGTTTCTGTATCAAATACTTCATCGGCCGGATATGTAACATCTTTGACAAGTGCAACCGTTCGACCAGATAAATCATAGATCACATCGCGCACATTACCCTCAATTAATTGCGGATTTTGTGCCAACCCATCAACTTTAAACAATACTGGGCTCGGATTATTTTGTTCCCGTTCAATCAAAAATGCTTCAAATTCAGGTAGTGGGAACGGTGTCGCCGTCGGAACAGGTGTGTTGGTTTGCGTTGCAGTTGCTGTAGGTGTAAATGTTGGTGGCAACGTCGGAGCTTCACGCGTCACAATAACTTCCACAGGGTCAGTCGGGCGTGGTGTACTAGACGGTGTGACAGGCGTTGGTGTATCTGTAAACCGCTCAACAACTTCAGCCTGCTCGCTTAAGTTAGTGAATGCTAAAAACCCAACACCAATAGCTAGTGCTAATGTGACAATCAAGCCAATCTCAAATGGAGATAAGCGCGATAATGCCCCACCTTCTCCCGTATCTGCTGGTTCTGGAGCGGCGCTGCGCTGCTGTGCTCGATCTTGGTCCATCTGTGCAGCGACTGATTCAACTTGATCGCTACGTCGCTGACTCAGTTGTGCCAATGCATCACGTGCCCGTTTATTATTGGGGTTCACACGCACAACTTGTTGCAGATACATACGCCGTTCTGCTGATGAGGTCACTGACGAAGCCAACCAGATCAACGCAAGTTCATTATTTGGATCTTCTGCTATCACTTGCTTTAAGAGACGTTGCGCTGTTTCTCGATCACCAGCCCGAGCCGCACGCACACCATTATCTAAAATCTCTTGTAATCTGCCAAATTCGGACAAACCACTGTCTCCAGTTCACACGTTTAATGAATCATCTTTAACTATAATGCACAACAGTTTTTTCTACAAAATTAACTGTCGGATGGTTGTTTAGGGGCTTGCCCACGCAAAACCTCAAACAATAATTTCAGATTATCCACATCTTCTAGTGGAATCTGATACCAATTTTCATCTGTTTCTGAGGCGATGGTCAACTTCCCACCTTTGGCGCCAAAACCAGCAAATGCCCCCCACGCAAGAGTCCGATCATTTCCTGTAATGCCGACTTCACTGATGCTAAATGCATCCCCAAAGTTGACCGACTCACCATTTTTCAGTGCACGTGTTACCTTATTACGCAGGATCGAATTAATCCCGAACTCTAAATTATGCCCTAACTTTTCAATGTCAGTATAGAGGTTCGTCGCCGTCATCACTTCATCACGGATTGTTCGGATGGTGAAGACATATACATTACGCCGGAACAATCCACCAAAATAGCGAAGACGCTCAGCTTTTTGCCGAAAGCTAACGACCTCACTGTAGTGGAAATCAGCTATCACAGAGCCTTCACGATAGTTAAAACCATACTCATAGAGAATAAATTCCCGATTCCACAAATGCATGACATACCAACTCAATGCCAAAGCGACCCCTGCAAACGAAAAAATCAAGACAATAGAAGCCGCTTGATCATCAAGATTATAGAAGACCAACTGCAATAATGACGTAATGATGAAGTAAACCACACCAGCTTGGATAAGGAGGCGCATCCGATTCACCGGATGGTGCGAGATATATTTTCCCAGCAATTCATCACGCTTAAAAAACAGCTCATCATTCTCATCTTCACCGGTCTGTAGGATGTCGTCGGCTTCAAGTGTATCTGTCATCGAGTTTACCGCTTTATCTATACTTTGTATGTCATGTTTGATGTCGCTCGTTAAAAAACCTGTAGGGTTGACGTTATTTCCTCAACCATTATCTGAGACAATATAACAACTTCCCCTCATATTTTTATCAAGCGTACATCATTAAGTCCAATGTATCACATATTTGTGAAAACAATCTAAATTCGGGATAAATTACTCATCCAATAGAGTGATTGTTTCACCCTCCATGTTGGTAATTGTCGCCAATGCATGAATCGGAATATCATATTTGTCCAGCATCCGATCACGCCCACCTTCAAATGTCTTTTCGACAACAACCCCCACACCGACTAAATTAGCCTTCGCACTCATGACAATACGTGCCAGTGCCATCAACGTCTTACCTGTCGCCAAAAAGTCGTCAATAATTAGGATATTTTCATCTTCATGCAAAAATTCTGATGACACAAGCAACATCGTTTCGCCACCTTTGGTATGGCTTGGTGCAGTTTCAAGGAAAACAGGTCCTGCCATCGTGATCGGTTTTTTCTTGCGAGCATAAACAATTGGAACACCCAATTCCATTCCTGCCATCAGCGCTGGAGCAATACCCGAAATCTCAGCTGTCAAAATCCGATCAATCTCAACATCAGCAAATTTTTCAGCAAATTCTTTACCCATCCCAACCATCAGTTGTGGATCAAGTTGATGATTAATCAAACTATCGACTTTTAGGATACCTTCACCAAGGTTTTTACCCTCAGCTTGAATGCGCTTGACCAGTTCTTTCATAAATTAACTCCCTAGTGAAATGCGTAAGTTGAACCAACTCTATTTTAGCGTCTGCAAAAGATTGTGAACAGGTAATGGCTTTTGTTGTTTTTACAAAAATTTTGTAGCATAATTTGTAACTTTCGCCGATAATGGAAAGTGGTTTGGGAAGTGCGTACGGGCTGTAAATGGACTTAATTGGACAGGTAATCCGCAATTATGAAATCCGGCAACAGATTGCATCGGGTGGTTATGGTGCAGTTTATGAAGCATGGGATAGTAGTGTTAAGCGGTCGGTCGCTATCAAGACTATTTTGCCAGAATACGCCAATGAAGAGGAATTTAAACGACGCTTTGAGAGCGAAGCCCAACTTGTCGCCCAACTCGAACATCCTCATATCATCCCAATTCATCAATATTGGCAAGATGACGACGGCGCATTTTTAGTCATGCGGTATATCCGAGGGGGTAACCTCCGCGATATTATGGCGCGTCACGGTAAGATATCGGCGATACAAATACAACGGATTATTAAACAACTCGCCTCAGCATTAGATGTATCACATACTCACGGTGTCGTACATCGTGACATTAAGCCCGAGAATATCTTGCTTGACCCACAGGGAAATTCATACCTGGGTGACTTTGGCATAGCTAAAAACTTACATACCGATGACGACATCACCGCCACTGATAGTATTATCGGAACATGGAAATATCTATCGCCGGAACAAATCAAAAACGAGGGTATATCAGCACAGTCCGACCAATATGCAGTAGCTGTCATGCTCTACGAGATGTTAACAGGTGAACATCCATTTAAGGACACCCCTGTGACGATGATGCTCATTAAGCATATGCAAGAGCCATTGCCCAATCTTTTGGATAATCGCCCTGACTTACCAGAAGCATTAAACACAGTGATCCAACGGGCAACAATGAAACAACCCGAAGGCCGTTATTCTAATATGACGGCATTTGCCAACGCTTTTAACAATGTGATTGATGGTGTATCGATCAAGATGGCAATGGCCGATACAGAACCCAATATCACCGAGCCAATCTATATACCAACCCCACGTGCAAAAACACCACAAGCAAGAACTCGATTTGCAATGATTCGGAATGTGCGTAAGTTCTGGATAGAGGGCGTATTACAAACATCGCTGGCAAATGTCGAACTACTTGATCTGGGGCTTTCACCAGATTATGACAGTGTCAATCACCCGTGGCAGAAGTTGCTCAATATCAGCACAGGTGAAGATGGTCAACCACTGACTAGCAACCAAATTATGACCTACTTCGAGAACCTCAATGGGAAATTATTGGTGATGGGCGACCCCGGTGCTGGCAAAACAACCATGCTCCTAAACCTGACCAAACAACTATTACGTCGCGCTGAACTCGACCCTGCCTACCCAATCCCCGTCGTGCTAAATCTGTCAACATGGTCACAATCCCGACCAAGTATCGAAGAATGGATTGAAGACGAACTACATAATAAATACCAGACCCCGCGTCAAATAGCAAAGGAATGGATCGAAGGAGACAACCTCACTTTAATGCTCGATGGCTTAGATGAGGTTGATGTGCAATATCGTAATAACTGCGTAGGGGCAATCAACACCTACCGCGAAAAACACGGATTTGTCGATATTGTTCTTTGTTGCCGTACCGAAGAGTATCAAGACCTGATTACACAGGTTATGCTCAATGGTGCAATTCGCATCGATCCGTTAACATCCCAACAAATCCGTGACTATCTCGCCACCTTAGGTGAAGTCGGCACACATACGCAAAGCCTCATCGACACAGACCCAACATTTCAGGAACTTAGTCGAGCACCCTTAACCTTGCGCATTCTGGTTCAAACCTATCAAAATGTCCCCACAGGCGCAGTCGAAACCTTCAATGATCCAGTTGCTCAACGCCGTCAATTATTTGAACGCTATAGTCGAGAGATGATTAATCGACGGGTCAATGAGACACAGTATTCTGCCAACACAATCCAAAATAATCTTGTCTGGCTCGCCCAGCAAATGCAAAGTCATAATCTCAGCATCTTCCAGATCGAAGATTTGCAACCCGATTGGCTCGATGTAAAAGCGAGATCAACTTATAATCAGCTATTTGTAACCGCAAATGTCGTAACACAAGCCAGTTTTTGGGGCTTGCCTCGCCTATTACAAGGGGATGAGATCGCGGGTATGTCAAACTTAGCCAAGACACTCATCTGGGGACTCAGTGGTACAACATGGGGCATTGCAATCGGATCGGGTGCATGGATGCGCTGGTTTGTTCCATGGATTATAGGGCTGGCATTTGCCCTCGGGATTGCAGTAGATAATTCGGCAGATAGAGGAATCGCAGCATTAGCGAATCTGCCTGTTGGCATCATGATTTACGGTGGGATGCTCTATTCCGCACATGTCATCATGAAAAATAATGGATTCACACATAACCATATTCATACTGTGGATCTACTTCGGTTCTCGCGGCAGCATGTTCGACCAATGACAGCCATTATCGGTATATTGGCAGGTAGTGCGACAACATTTGTGAATAGTGGCGTCTATAATGGTGATCCCGCGACAACTAACGAAATGATTGCTGGGATTATATTGGGTGCAATCGGTGGTGGTGCCAGTGCAATATTGATTAGTGGGTTACGTGTCACCCCCATTTCACAAACTGTCCAACCCAACCAAAGAATGCGTGAAACACTATTCAATGGCATACGCATGGGACTACTCATCGCGGCGGTATTCTTTATCACAATTTTCCTCGCAACTGTACCTGTCAGCACTGTGACATTTGGAATTATTCAGGGGGTTATTTCCGGATTGGCATTTGGGATCAATGGATTCATGATTTTTGGTGGATATGCTGTCTTCCAACATCTCATTGTCCGCTATCTACTCGTGCGTAATGGACACATTGAGATCAATTATGCCGACTTCCTCGATACCGCCACAGCACTCTTGCTCTTACGCAAGGTCGGTAGTGGTTATATATTCATTCATCGCTATCTGTTGGAATACTTTGCCGAGAAAGAACCGACAGATCGATCTTAAATCCCACCAAAGATCAACCGCCACAGGAAGAATGTCGCCATACCAAGGACAATCGTCAACAATAAATTGCGGAATTTCCACGACACAACAATTGATACAATCCCACCAACCAAATAGGCATTACCAATTGTGATCGCCAACGAACCGTCACGGATAAATAATTCCGGTACAATAATAGCCGTTAGCACAGCCACGGGTACAAACCGTAAGGCACGGAATACCCGTTCCGGTAATTGTATCCGCCCGACGATCGCTAAGACTGGATACCGCGCTGAAAATGTCACAATCATCATGCCGAAGATTAACAAAAATTCTTGCATCAAATCTCACTTATGGAGGCTACTTATGAACATCACACATCTTGATCATCTTGTACTGACCGTTACCGATATTGACCGCAGTCTTAACTTCTACAGTCAAGTAATGGGCATGCAGATCATCACATTTGGAGACAATCGGAAAGCCCTTCAATTTGGTCAGCAGAAAATTAACCTACATCTTGCGGGTCACGAATTCGAACCAAAAGCGCATACACCCACAGTCGGGTCTGCAGATCTGTGTTTTATCTCGTCAACACCCATGCCAGATATTTTGAAGCACTTAGAGCAGAATAAGATTCAACCCTTGATACCGCCATCATATCGCACAGGGACAAAACATAAATTATTGTCGGTGTACTTTCGTGATCCCGACAACAATTTAATTGAAGTATCTAATTATGTCTTGGACGAAACTGCGGATTAATCGTCGAGCAGATTATCTAACTCGCTGGCATCTAAGTCATCATGATCATCCTCATCATCTGGGATGATGCCAGATTCAGGATGTTCTTCTTCCAAAATGCGTGTGATCTGTTCCAAATGATCAAGATCGTGCAATCCAACTTGTTGCACTGCATCCGTCATCGTGAAACTCTCACGTTCAGGATGTACACCCGTGCGTTCCCATTGTTCATCCGTCAGTGACTTAAAAAATTCAAAGAATGTCTCACGGGATTTTTTGAGGTCATAATAGGCGTATGCTAGTTCCTCACCCTGATAGTTATTTTCGATTGCCATCGCTTCATGGTCAAAGCCGGGCAGTTGCGGATGATCTTCTTCTAACATCATTTTGGCGCGGTTATAGAAAATCACATCAAAGTCACGTAGATGACAGACAATCTCAATAATCGACCACCCCTCAGGACCATCATGTAACTCGTGGGCTTGTTCTTCCGAAAGGTTCTTAAGAATATGACCGAGAATGTCGCATGTGGTGTTCATATGCCAGACAGCACGTTTGCGAATCTGTGTCATTGTCGTGGTTGGATTGTCCATGGGTTGCTTGCCCCTTTGTGTATAGTTGAATGAATGCGACGATTCTAACGGGTTTACAAAAAATACGCTACAGTCTCATGACCAATACGTGTCCTTTATCGTCCGTATGAAGCCAAAGGTGCGATCAAGATAGTGTTGATAATCGTTGATGTCTTCATCATCGGCTGTGAAGATATAATTCATCAGGTTCACACGACGACACAACATATGCAAGTCTAACTGTCCACGATACATTTCAGGAAACTGTGATATCCGTTCATACCCCTCTTTAAAATATTGCAAGCAATCAGCGTAATCATCATCAAATCGTGCATACAAGAGCGTCACCGCTACATCTTGTATCGGATACCCCCACAGCAAATCTTCAAAATCTATCGGGGTGAGTCGACCATGTGAGATCAACACATTCCAGAAATGTAAATCGCCATGAACCACCCGCAGTTCTGCCCTATCTGCGAATAATTTATCGAGATCTGCTTGAATCCTGTCATGAGCAATCTGTAACAGTTCTAGTCCGTCATCAGGGAAATACTGTTGATTTTCAGGGCCAAATAAGACGTTATTTTCTTCGTATGCGTATGGTGTTTCATAGATCGGCAAATTGAAATCATCCGGTGGTTGAAATGTCAGTGCGAATCGATGGAGATTTGCAGATAATTCACCGAACGCACGCCAATTTTTAGGGGATAATCGTTCCTCTAATTCAACACCAGACACCCAAGAAAAAACGGTACAATAACGGGATTGCGGAACACCCTCAGCACTCGCCTCAACCACCCAACCACCATCTCGTGTTTTGATAGGTTGTGGTGCCGATATATCAGAATCTGCAAGAGCACTCAAAAACATCATTTCTGAATTGATATTAGCAAGTGAATGTCCAGACGATGACACAGCAACGCGCAACATATATTTCTGACCATCAGTCGTATCAACCCGAAAAATACCGTTCGTATGATTGGTAATCAAGCGAACCGACTTTACATCCAAGTTGTATTCAACCAACGCACGAATTGCCAACTGTCGCAACCGACGCGCTTTACCAATTGACGTAA
The DNA here is from genome assembly GCA_002428985.1 of Anaerolineales bacterium UBA6055. GTDB lineage: Bacteria > Chloroflexota > Anaerolineae > Aggregatilineales > Phototrophicaceae > UBA6055. The sequence continues at coordinate 494,322 of DIYL01000002.1, forward strand.
GCTGATAATAGTCTTTCATGATCTACTCAGTCGGTATCACCCATAACTTAACATAGTTATCGCCACTACCCGATACTAACATCGTTCCGGCTGGATTAAAGCTCAGTGATAAAACGGGTTTGCTATGATCGGATAATGTGACTAATTCCTCACCTGTCTCCACATCCCAAATACGGATTTTATTATCACGCCCACCGGTTGCCAGCAGCATACCGTCCGGCGAAAATGCGACACAATCTGCGCCACCAAAGTGACTCTGCAAAATCTGAGATTGCTTCGCCTCGTACAAATCCCACAGACGGATTGTCATATCTTTACCCGCTGACGCAATAACAGACCCACCGGGGCTCGTTGCCATCTCGCGCACCCAGTCATCATGTTCGCCTAGAACAGTCCCGCGTGTCTCAGCTTTCAAATCCCATAAGCGAATACCACGATCTCGTCCAGCCGATAAGATAACATGTCCACCAAGCCCAAAGGTAACAGACGTCAATTCGTCGGTGTGTCCTTCTAAGACTTCTTGCTGAATCCCAATTTCAGTATTCCATAGGCGGACTGTTTGGTCAGCACTCGCTGTCGCTAACATAGTCCCCCCGGGACTAAATGCAACACATTCAACCGAGTTGGAGTGTCCTTTGAGGGTAAGGTGTTCACGAATAGTGTTGTTCTCAATCGCCCACAACTTAACTGTCGTATCAGCACTGGCTGATGCCAACATTTTGTTATTCCGGCTGAACGCGATTCCCTTCACAGGTCCACTATGATCGGTCAAGGTATGTGTTGGGGATCCGCCAAATGCATTGATGTATAAGGCAACACCATCACCACCACAAATGCCCAAAACATCCCCCATCGGTGACCATAAGACTTGTGCTATCCAGCCAAATTGTACCTGTCCAACAGATTGTAAATTTTTGGCATTATCGTATGTGATTTTTTGATAATTCATAATGTGTTCTCTTCCCAAATACAACACAGAAACTCGCAATCACACTATAGCACTACTCGCACATTTTGCGCATTAAGCCTTTTATCTGTTTAGCAAGTATAATTTTAGTATGATTATGTTAGGAGCAACCCATGCAAAAAAAGCGCAAACGTCTCTATGATGTGATTGATCTCTATCCGGGCAATCTTGCAGTCACAGACATTATCATGGAAAAGTGGGGGAGTATCTTGCATATCAATATCACCTATCGTTATCCACCAAAGTCGGTTTACATCCAACTGACATTTGATGATGTACGCGGCATCGAATGGAACGTCCAGCGCAATTCACATGAGATTGAAGTAGGCAAAGAGGCACAACTAATGTCCCATGACCTAGGCAAATCACGATATAGACGCACAGCACGCTTTGCATCCACTATGGTTGAATTAATTTTTTCGTACCGTACCCTCAAAATCGCAGTCGACTCCGACGAAGGTACATAAATAATGTCGTTATGATTTCACGTTGTCATTCAATGGGATAATATTCGAAACAAGTGCCTGAATATCTTTAGGGGCAACTTTTCCATGATGTAACGCCACGGCAATTTCAACTTCATCAAAGACATTAATTGATGGACTGCTTGCCAAACTATCGCTACCCATCAAAACAGGAATATCCTGCTCTAGGAATTTTTCGAGAGGCATCCGTCCACAACGCAACCGCAAATTACTGCGCGGGCAATGAACAACCGCACTCCCGCTATCTTTGATCAATTTGATGTCATCATCATTGACTTGAACACAATGAACCAACAGCGGTCGCAAATCAAGCGCACCAATATCCGCAAGGAATTGTACAGGTGTCTTATTTGGTGAAGTCATCGGTGGTAATACATTCGATACCCCATAATATTTGTCTACAATTGCGCCTGTCCCAGCAGTCATAAATTCATGTTCCGCCTGACTTTCCGCAACATGAATACACAGTGGGATATTGTGTTGGCGACAATAGTCTAAACCTATTTCCCACAAATCAGGATGCACAGAAAATGGCGTATGGATAGACATACCGATATGCATACCACGCTGAATATGATGCCGATGTTTCTCGATCATATCCGTCACATCATGCAAGCGAGAAATCGCTGCAGTTGGGTCAGTGCCTAACAACTCAACATAAACAACACCTTGTAGTCCCGATTTGAGCAGTGGTTCAATACTTTCACCATTGGTTGTAATATCACCAACCATCGTTACGCCCGCCGCCACCAAATCTGTGATGCTGTTTTCAATTGCTCGGGAGAATGCTTTATGACGACCACCGCCGAGTTCTGTCAATCCACCACTTACATCATCAACAATCCAATCAACAAAATCTTGCCCACCAACATCAGGGCGTTTATGGGCAAGCGCACCTAATTCAAGATGTGTATGAGCGTTTGTCACAGGTTGTACCGCATGGATTGCCTGCATCCGGCTGTCATAAATATCATAGTGCGCATCTAATCCTGTAATGCTCAAGACTTCACGCACCCGTTTTGATGGGTTAGCAATCCTTACCTTACCACTGTTATCTTGCAATGACCGCAGTATCCGTAACCCTGCCGCACTCATATACTCGACATCTTCCATATCAATCACAAGGTTGGGATCATCATAACTAATCTCACGATTAATCACCTCATGAATTGCCGTAGCATTTATGCTGTCAATGCGTCCTGAAATTGTCAGCAGGTCCGTCATACCAATAGTTGTTTTACTAATTTCAAACACGCAAATTACTCCCAAATTTCATCATTACGTCTCTGCCAATCAACGATGGAACCATGTAAATATGTGGCTAGGTATTTTCAAAATACAAATTGATTCAAGGGGTACAGCTACATACCCCTACAGTTTTCTAATTCACATCGTTTAGGTTGTTCACAAATGACACAGCACCACATGCGCCATCCACAATAACATCATCACCACGCATCCACCGCGCATCGTCTCGTGTTCGCCACCAAGGGGTCATATCTGCATCCAGATAATAAGCATCAATGGCAACCGTTGTATCTGCAAGAACTTCACCCAGTGCGAACTCAGTTTCCTCAGGGCTAAAGAATGTTTCTCGATCATCAGAAACTGTTAACGTACAATCAGACCCCATCTCGTATAACCAGACATCGGTGATCGTACAGGCAGAATCGGGTGTTCGACCAACAAACGACGCGCCAAAATGTCCTTCGCGTTCTTGGATGAGCAAATTCGCAAACACTAACTGCCCATTCACGAAGACATTGGCTAATCCGCCATCAACTTTATAGACAATATAGGCTTCTTCGGTTGGGTCTGATATTGTCCCATAATTGAGTGTTGCACCATCATCACCTGCCCCAAAACGGTCAAAAATATAGGCATCAACATCACTATCCACACCCACTTCAAGGAAGTTCGATACACCGTTGACATCATCACTAATAATCCGTGACATCAACCCACAGGTTTCATATACTTCACCCGCACCCGATTGTAACGCAAGTGTCGCACCAACAATAATATCTTGTACGATTTCGTCCTCTGCAATGGGCATATATTGGTTACCTTCACCCGAAAATTCGATAATCGGTGCAGTCTGGATAATTTGCCCCTCACGGACATAGCCTTTTGCAATTAATTCTGTAGTGATGATGCGCCAGCTACTCGTGTAATTTTCAACCCGAATCGATTGCTCATATGGTGCAAGCCCATCAATCATTGCCAGTAATGTATCAAGCACAGCATCCACATCACCTGTACGCACATCAATCGAGATAATGCCTTCTGTGCCAAATGCCTCAGCAACCAACACACCATCCGTATGCGTCAAGACATTACGGAATTGTCCATTCGTTTCAATAATTTGTTGTTCTTGGTCAGCAAAATCATTATCAGCCGCAATTTGTTGATTGAGTTCAGCGGGAATGAGTGACGTATAGCCACGACGATTTAGAGCATCTGTGAAGTAAATTGCCATAAACACATCTTCAGTCTCGCTAATCACCACCCCGTCCTCTTCAAAAAACACAGTATCCCAATCTCTTGGTATTTCCAATTGAACACCGTGTTGTGAGCTCAAAATAGGTTGCAGGCTGACAGGCGTTTGTGCGCTAACGACACCTGTTAGTGTAAGTAATAGAACCAATATGAGATAAATTTGTCGCATACCCTCAAATCATCCTTCATGTTGACAATATGCGTTCATTATAATCGCAAAGCTCCAAACCTGCTCTGATGGATTTCCTAATCACAGGGCAACTACAGGTTTATCAGCGACTAAATTATGCTATCGTGGATCAAAAACGAGGCATCATGAAATATATAGCCATATTGATAATCAGTCTTATTGTTTTGGTTGTACCATCGACCGCGCAAGATTGTGACACACCAACCGAATTAGCACCCTATACCAGCACGGATACACGACCATTCATTACATTAGAGGGCAATAGCTTTGTCTCCGGCGATGAGACTTATTATGTGCAGGGGATCAATTATTATCCCAAGCCTTATCCGTGGCGACGATTTCTGACTGAATCAGATATGGCGACCGTCGAAACCGAGTTCCAAATGATGCAAAATATCAGCATCAATACATTACGTATTTTCCTCTGGAATCAAGCCCTATTTGCCTGCGATGGACGGGGCACGCAACCCATCGAATCCGCATTTACGCGCCTCGATACCATCATGCATCTCGCAAGCGATTATGACTTTCGACTAATCGTCACCTTAAATGACTTGCCCGATTTAACAATCACACCGCTCTACGACAATCCTGAACATTTGCAGATTCAAACCCGTTTCATCATCAACCGCTATAAAAATGAACCTGCGATCCTTGCATGGGACTTGCGCAATGAGGGTGATATTGACTATGGCTCACGCGGGATATTGGAGACGAAATTCCCACGTGTACAAGTGCTTTCATGGTTGAGCGACACATCCAACCTTGTCCGCCAAATCGATAGCAACCATCTCATCACCGCTGGATGGCTCAACGAAGCTCATTCAACTGCACCCTATGTCGATTTTATCAGCTTTCATCATTGGTTTTCCGTCGATGACTTAGAACGACGGATTCGCGCGATTGAATTAGCGAGTGATAAACCAATTCTGTTGCAGGAAGTCGGCTACAGCACCCATCATGCTAATATCACACCCGAGGTACAAGCCGAGCTCCTCGCTGATGTATTCCAAACAACTGAAGACAGCGGCTTACTCGGATGGATGATCTGGACAGCATTTGACTTTACAATTACAGAGTCATGTTATCCGTCACCCTGTCAAAGTCCTGATAATGCCGAGCATGATTTCGGCATTTGGACAGTGGACTATCAACCTAAACCAGCTGTTGCAGTTATTCAAGGATACACAGACCGCTAACTCTACGCTAAACTATGCGCCCGAATGAGAATGATTAGGTAGCGAGAATTAATGGGTTTTATCAAACAGTTAAAATGGTTGTGGGTCATATTATTCTGGATCGTTGCAATTGCTGGATTACTCGAAGTTAGTTTGAGGATGTTCACAACAGTCTTGCCACCACACTTGCAAGAAGTCGCCCACATCGTCATCAACGGTACGCCCTTTGCTCAAGAGTGGGATACTGCATGGGTACGTAACCAGGATCATTTTTTTATTGTCAAACCCGGGCTCGAAAATTCACTCCAATATGGTAGTCCAACCGTATCCTTTAACCTCAACACCATCGAATTATGGGAAGGTGGTGGTATCGGCTTTCGCAATCGTCCCGTAGATTATTTCGTTGATGCAGTCGTTGTTGGTGACTCATTCACGTTCTGTTTCACCGAACGGGAAGACTGTTGGGTCACACACCTTGAACAAAACACAGGCATGGGTATGGTCAACCTCGGACAACCCGCAACAGGAAGTTATAGTCATGGGCTGATTTTAGAAGATTTTGGGCAACCCTATGAACCACCATTAGTCATCTGGCAATTTTTTGGCAACGACTTCAACGATGATTATGGCCTACTGTCTTATCGGGGCGACATCGACACATTAGATGGCGACATTGTCCTCGATGCAGAACAAAACCGGAAATCTATAGACACGACCGGAGTAGATGGATGGTTGCGTCAGAACTCAGTTGCCTTTTCTATCTTTGAAGTTATCTTAACCGGAACCCGTGGTGGGGTAGCACCCAATGATCACCAATTTGGTGAGCAATATGAGGTTATGTTAGACAATGGAGAATTACTCGGATTTGGTCAACCATATGAGCCAGTCGCCCTTGATATGCAACGTCCCGCCAATCAAGCCGGATTGGATGCCTCGCGTGAGGTGTTTGATTCAGCACAATCACTAACAGAATCATGGGGTGGGCAAATGGTGGTCGTCATTATTCCAACTCGCGAAGAAGTATATGCCGATATTACTGCAAGCTATCTTGGTGACGATCTTGAAAAAATTCAGAGTGCACGCCTTGCCATGCTTGACCTTTGTAGCGATTTAGAGTTGCTCTGTTATGACGCACTCGCAGAGTTACAGGAACAAGCTGATGCAGGCGAATCGCTATACTATTATGACGATATGCACTTCAATCCCAACGGCAATCGTATTTTCGCCGACTTAGTGCAGACATGGTTAGATGAAAACGACCTCTTGCCACAATAGCTTGAGGTCGTAGAATTGATTTATTCAGTCTCTTCCGCTTCTTCGTCTTCTTCAGGGGCTGTTTCCTCAGGCTCGACTGCCTCTATTTCAGAGGGTACAGCTTCTGTTTGCGAAATCACCCGCCCTAAGCTCAGGAGTGAGAACCCTTGTGTACCCCGTCGGCTCACCATGATGGCTTCAATAATCGGTTCATAAACTGCTTCTTCTGCAACCCATTCGACAATGAAGTTTGCGCCCCAACCAGCACTAGTCTCCCGCGCTTCTACGAGGAATCCAGTTGTTGCTAATGGCCCAACTTCAATCGGTTCATCAACATAACTACGTACCACATTACCATTGGTATCATGATACCGTACTGACCGGACAATAATCGGCGCATCGAGGTCTGTATTATGGATTGCCAGCGTCACAACTAGCTCGTGTGTCCGCCCATCATTGCCTAACAACAACTCGGAATACGCAGGTACATATAGGGTTTGTCCCGTCACAATACGCAGGTCACGCCCTGTCACAGTCTGCAATTCTGTTGAATCAATCGGTTGAATCGTTTCTGGTGTACTACAACTGGCAAGGATCATGCCAGCAAGAATAATACATACAAGTGTAATCGGGCTACGAAATCGGGTTGTCATGCGATTTGTTCCTAGTCTAATTAGTAGGTGGTATGAGTCTTCCTAGTTGGATTATGAATGCAGTTTCTCAATTTTCCAAGTCATAGCACGCAATACTAAACGAACACACAGAAATTACAGTTTGTGAGTTTTAATGAAGAAGCGATGCGCTGGAATCGACAAATACCCATCGGCTTCGATCATATTATGGAGTTGTCCTAACTGTTCATAATATGCCTCGACACTAAAATCTGGAACTTGCCACGAGATAACTGTTAAATGGCACACAACTGCTCCAATATCCAAAAATCGTTCTTCGGGGAAGGATTCTATTGCATCTATAATATCAAAACCTGCATCTGCTAATGCTTTAACCGAGCTATCCAGTAAAATGTCTTGATAGAGTGGCGCAGGCGCATCTAATAATTCATTGAAGTGAATACTATTTTTGCCACCTACTTGTTGGGTAATAAAGTAACCGTCCGGCTTCAAAACCCGATATACATCATCAGCGTCAAACGCATCATGCCGATTTAAAATTAAGTCAAATGAATTCGAATCGAACGGTAGCAAATGCTTATCAGCAACGTGAACAACATCCACACCCAATGGTGCTAATCGTTGTTGAGCAACCGGAACATTCACCGACCAACCTTCGGTAGCAACCGTTTGAGAAGGCAGTGGGACAAGTGACGATAAGAATTCTCCGCCACCAGTCCCCATATCAATCATCGACTCAGCATCTTTTAGATTTTGACGGACTTCGTCACCATAATCCCAAGGTAATTCCTCAGTTGTAATGCGTCCAGCCAGATAAGAAAAATCCCAACCTTCAAAATCTTGCGCAAGTGCATCTGCAATTAATTGATCAAAACGATCTTTATTCTGAATCATCAAGGTACCTGTCACCTTAAGCCTGCATCAAACCACATATTGGCGCATCCCAATCAAGCTTAGAATGCATTTCTAGGAGCGCATCAAATTTAGCTTTTACATCTTTTGGAAATGGCGCACCCCGTCGCTGTCTCATATCAATATTCATGCCGACAGCTTCAACAGTTGCAGCAAGTTGTTCACGAGTATCATTCACAATGAAGCCGATTATATGTTGACGTTTAGGTGATAATCCGACCACCCGAACATACACACTGACAGTGTCTCCGATGTGAATCTCAGCTAGATAACGCAAATGTTGTTCCAGCGCAAAGTTGCCCATTTGATGAGCCTGCAAATAGTCTTCTGTCATACCGATGCGCTGGAGCAAATGCCACACACCACCCTCAAATAGATGCACATAATACTGCACATTCATATGCCCGTTCTCATCACGAAATAATTCAGGAATCGTTCGGGTAGTGGCTTTGTCCAGTTGGCGGATCTGTTCTAACGTGATGATTTGCATATTATCGCCCGAACAACCACCCGCCGTTAATATTCAATGTTTCGCCTGTGATATAACTCGCTTTATCTGAGCATAAGAACACACAAGCCGATGCAATATCCTCTGGCACACCGGGGCGACCTGCAGGAATCTCAACCACACGGCGATCGATCGCTTCTTGTGGTAATGGACCACCAAAAAAGTCAGTTTCCAAAATCAAACCCGGGTGAATTGTGTTACAGGTGACACCTTTAGATGCCAATTCTTTTGCTAAGCCAGCTGTCAAACCATGCATTCCCATTTTCGCTGAGGAATAGGCGAGCACACCACCGCGACTTCCACCGGTATATGCAGCAATTGACCCCATATTGATAATGCGTCCATAGCCAGAGGTCATGTGTTTAGCACAAGCAACCGACATCAAGAACGCCCCTTTGAGGTTGGCATTCATGACAGCATCCCATTTTTCTTCAGCTTCGGCTAGATCAGTTTCGGTTGAAATTCCACCAACAAATCCTGCATTGTTCACCAAGATATCGATTTGCCCATGTGTCTCAACAATCGCATTGACCGCATTTTCAACCTGTTGACGTACCCCAACATCAGCCACCTGATAACTTGCTGTTTCGCCAAGCTCGTTGACAACATCCTGTAGTTTAGACTCCGTACGCCCAATGATGACAACTTGATACCCTTCATCAACAAATGCAGACGCAATCGCCTTACCAATCCCACTACCGCCACCTGTTACAATTGCAACTTTTGCCACTTCGTTTGCTCCTATTTATTCTTAAAGCTCTCTTGGATAAGATGTCATGACATCAATCCCGTCTTCAGTCACAACAACATTATCCTCGATCCGTACACCACCCACCTGCGGGATATACACACCGGGTTCAATTGTAAAAACCATACCGGGTTCAAGTACCGTTTTATCACCTTCAACAATATTAGGCAGTTCGTGCACACTCAACCCCAAACCATGTCCCAGACGATGGATAAAATACTCACCCAATCCTGCATCGTCAATCACTTGACGCGCGACTCGATCCACTTCCTCACAGGTCACGCCGGGCTTCGCAAACTCACGCGCTGCCTTATTGGCTTTATATACAGCGTCATACATAGCTTTCATCTGGTCTGTCGGCTCACCGACACAAAATGTGCGTGTAATATCAGCCGGATAATCATTGTATTTTGCACCGAAATCAATCAACAAAAATTCATCCTCACCCCACACACGGTCGCCTGTATTGCCATGTGGTAGTCCGCTTTTTTCGCCCGTTAATACCAACATAAACGCGATACCCTGTGATCCACGTTCTGTCATTTCTGACGTGAGTTTCTCGGCAATTTCACGTTCAGTCATACCGGGTTTTGCCCATGCAATCGTCGCTTCTAGGGCATCTTCACTGATTTCGATCGCCTTTTTCATATTCGCAACTTCATCATCGGCTTTGCGTGCGCGCATCGTGAGCAAGAGTCGACCAATATCAACCCCATTACGCGACGAAATCCCCGCTTTTTTGAATGCCAACCACTCAAACACCCGCATCGTCTGTCCGTCCATTGCCAATGTCCGCTCGACCATCTCAAGGTTAACGGCTGCATCCAGAAATGCCGGATAATATCCTTGTTGATCTGACCAAGCAAAACGACGTGCTTCGAGGTCTGGACGAACATCAAGTTTGGTCACTTCCAACTCAGGGATAATAAAAGATAAGCCTTCTTTGCTATATAATCCAATTATGGGGCGTTCTGATATGTGAAAATGTAACCCTGTAAAGTACACCATATTTTCACCGGGTACAATCGCTACAATGTCCGCTTCACTTTGTTCTAATAAGGCATCCAAGCGTGCCTGATAATCAATCGCCATCATCTTCTCCAATATCGTAATAAATCATACTGCCTAGTGTATCGTGATTTAGCGGTTTAGACTAAGTCTGCTGAGGGATATTTATCGAACATAAATAATCACTAAGCTTACTTTGACTTTACCATACCAAGGCGGTATAGTGTGAAAATTATTCAAAAAAGTTTAAAAGGATAAATTGATTCAAATGACTGAACAAGACGAAAAAAAGAATAATGATGAAAAAAACCCAAAAGTTGAAGAAAAAGAACCTGTCATCACTCACCATACATTAGACGTAGACGGGCAGACATTAGAGTACACAGCAATTGTTGGTAACATGCCCCTTAAAGATGATAAAGACGAAATCAAAGCCGAAATTTTTTACACTGCCTATACACTAGACGACGTTGAAAACTCTGCTGAACGCCCGCTGATTTTTGTATTCAATGGCGGACCGGGGTCAGCATCTATCTGGCTACACATGGGCGCACTCGGTCCCAAGCGTGTTGATATGGGCGAAGAAGGCTTTATGCCACCACCACCCTATCGCCTTATCGACAACGATTATACATGGCTCGATTTGGGCGACCTTGTCTTTATTGATCCAGTCGGGACTGGCTATTCTAAAGCATCTGAATCCGATAAAAATAAGGAGTACTGGGGACTCGAATCCGACCTCGAATCAGTTGGAGAATTCATTCGCCTTTACCTATCGCGCAACGAACGCTGGACATCCCCACTCTACCTCGCTGGCGAAAGTTATGGGACAACCCGCGCATCTGGCTTATCAGGCCATTTAATTGACCGTGGTATTGCGCTCAATGGCATCATGCTGATTTCAACCGTCATTAATTTCCAGACGATTCGCTTCACCAAAGCCAATGATCTACCCTACATGCTCTACGTGCCAACTTACTGCGCGACTGCTTACTACCACAACAAGTTAGATGACGAGCTACAAAATCGTGATTTCCGCGAGTTATTGCATGAAGTCGAACAGTGGTCGGAGGAAGTCTATTCTGTCGCACTCGCCAAAGGTGATCGACTATCCGAAGAAGACACCGATACCATTGCTGAACAACTTTCGAAATACACAGGCTTATCCAAACGCTTCATCCTCGGTGCGGACCTACGCATCAATATCATGAGCTTCTGTAAAGAACTCGTTCGTGATGAAAAACGTGCCGTTGGTCGTCTTGATTCACGCTTTGTTGGCATTATGGCGTCAGCTGAAGGGCAGTACTTCGACTTTGACCCATCCATGAATGCCATTATCCCACCTTATAATGCGACCTATAATCAGTACATTCGCTCCGAGTTAGGCTACAAATCCGATGATAATTACGAAGTCCTCAGCTTCAAAGTGAACTCTAGTTGGAAGTATAAAGGTGGGGAATTCCCTGATACCAGTGAGTCATTGCGGTCAGCTTTTGCCAAAAACCCATTTATGAAGGTCTTTGTCGGACAGGGATATTATGATCTAGCGACACCATTCTTCGCCGCCTACTACTCACTCGAACATATGGGGCTGGATGCATCTTTGCGCGATAACATCACAATTGCCGAATACGAAGCCGGTCATATGATGTATCTACATGTTGAATCACTGGCTAAACTCAAAGCTGATGTTGTCAGCTTTATGAACGACTAGCATCTCTTAATACACATAGGGGCGAAACACTCTCGCCCCGTTAACCTGCATTATTGTTATTCGCTACGGCGCAAACTGTGCCACACCATTAATTGCTTCTTCGGCCCAACCGATGAAGTCCAATGTCTGAACGCGCCACCAGACCGTCACACCATCAGTCAACGGTCCACCGATTAGCACCAACGCCTCACCCTGTGGAATATCAGCAACAACCTCGGCACCAATAATCGGCTCGGTGTAAATTGCAACAGAACCCACCACGACCTCAAGTAGTTGCCCCGGTGCGAACTGCGTCTGCGGAACAAATAACGTCCCATCAGGCGCAGGCGTCGTATTATCAGTCGGTACCGTAATTGTAATCGGTGTTGCGGTTTCTTGAACAGCGACAGGTTGTGGTAATGTCTGTGGGATTGTATTTGCAGGGAATCCAGCTTCGACCCATGACACCATCGGATTATTATTGACGATGCCTGTAATATCATAAATCGCACCACTGACAGTTGCAATATACGCTTCTGCACCGGCTCTTACTAGTACCGCATCTCGATTCGGGCTCCACTCAACATAATCAGGCGCTGTTGTACCAATCAAAGGAGTTAATGCTGTACCGTCCGATTTATACAGTGCAACCGCCCCAGTATTCCCCACTGTTGACCCCAGCATAATAATTTCGCCCGTAGTTGGGTTTTGTACAGCATTGCGTACATATGCCAGCCCAATACTGTTTGCCATACTAACTTGTGGGTTGCTACCGTCACGATTCAAGAACCCGAACACCGCATTATCAAACGCATCATAACCGCTCACAATCAATTGCTGACCGTCATTTGCCCATGAGCCATATTCATAACGATACGTTGGCGGTTGAATATCGGCTTGTGGACTTTCAGGATCACGCGATGCAAATACCAAGCCAATCGCATTGCGGTCTTCTTCTGGTAGATATAAATGCACAAGAACAGCGACATTATCCGGTGACCAATCCATAGACAGGCTTTTCCACTCCGATGTATCGCGCGAGTTCACCAGACCACATCCCGGTGGGCAATCTCGCAACAGATGGTACGACGGGTCGGTGACAGTTTCCTGTGCAGGCTGCCAATACCACACACCATCGTTACCTTGTTCATTACCGCTACTAATGCGGAAGACAAGTTGTTGACCGTTAGGTGACCATTTTGCTTCATCAACAAATAGACGGTTTTCTTGTCTTGATGGTGCTGTAAATCCTTCGAAATACGGTGCAAAAGTATAAACACCTTCAGGACTACCAATAGGTGCAAACCGCAAAATCCCAAAATCTCCCACCCGTGCATAGCTATTATTGTCTTGCGGATTCCAATCAACCGTTAGTGACGGACCGGGTAACGTCGTTTCACCAATCAGTGGGATGCCATCCGCTCCCATCTGTAATACAAATGCAGTTGGTGCAGGGTTATCTTGTGCATAAACCCCGACTGTGACCATGAGAACGCTTAGAATAATCAGTAGTTGTCGTATGATTGTCATTGGATGTGACTCCTTTAAGTGATTTCATTCTTATTATAAATCTTGATCAAGCCCTTGTGATGGATGCACATCCCACGCCTTTCATACGCGAATAATACGGTCAAGATAATCACCACATAAGCGTTTTGTTATTCTAATGTTAAAATTAATTGAATCAGTATTAGATTAATGCTATGATTAATCTAATCCAAATTAGATTAATTATGAGCGAGGTCAATTTCTAATGGTATTAGATTCACAAGTAGAAAAATTATACGAAGGTTTTGATTTTTATAATATTGATATGCACCTCACCGACAAACAAAAATCCCTGCGTCAACAGGTACGTGACTTTGTCGAACAAGATGTGATGCCAGATATCAACCCCTACTGGGAAAAAGCAGAGTTCCCATGGGATATCGCCAAGAAGATGACAAAACTACCAATTATGGGTGGGGCATTGTTTGAACATGGCGCGGCAGGTCTGGATTTCCTCGAAATGGGTATCGTCGCTTATGAACTATCTAAAGGTGACGGTAGCATCAACACATTCTACGGTGTTCATTCCGGTCTCGCGATGGGCACGATTGGTCTCCTCGGTGATGACGAACAAAAAGCGCGCTGGCTACCCGATATGGTCAAACTCGAAAAAATTGGTGCCTTTGGTCTAACCGAACCTAAAGTCGGGTCAAACGCAGCCCAAGTAAAAACTCGTGCGCGTAAGGATGGCGATGGATACGTCCTGAACGGCGCAAAACGCTGGATTGGTAACGCATCAATCTCCGATGTTCTCATCATCTGGGCGCGTGACGAAGAAACTAACGAATTCGGCGGATACGTCATTGAAAACCCTAATGAAACCGAAGGCGTCACCATTGATGACATTTGGGGCAAAGTAGGTAAACGCTCCGTACTCAATGGCGACATCGTGCTCGAAAATGTCTATGTACCAAAAGAAAACAAACTCGCATACGTCAAGAGCTTCAAAGATACCGCCCGCGTACTCGGGATGGGACGCTACGGTGTCGCATGGGAAGCCGCAGGTGTTGCTGCCGGTGCATTCGAGCTTGCCCTCAAATACACTAAAGAACGCGAACAATTCGGTAAACCAATTGCTGGCTATCAGTTGATTCAACAAAAACTCGTCGAAATGGCAACCGAAGTCACCCTGATGCAAACGCTTTGCTATCAGATGTCTCTCTTGATCGCACAAGGGCAACTGAGCGAAGGCATGGTCTCTATGGCGAAATACAATAACGCGCGTAAAGCCCGTTATGTCACCCAACTCGCGCGTGAATGCCTTGGCGGTAACGGAATCGTCATCGACAATCACATCGCCCGCCTCATGCTAGATGCAGAAGTCATCTACACCTACGAAGGCACAAACGAAATCAATATGTTGCTCGTCGGCCGTGAACTCACCGGAATCAACGCAATCGTCTAAAACCAGACCCTGTAGGGATGAACCCATGTGTTCATCCGAACGGAGGCACATGTAAGTGTATCTCTAGGATCATGTTGATATAAAAGCGGATGGCTACGGCTGTCCGTTTTTGAACTCTAACCATTGTCTTCTACAGAAAGTCCTGTTAATCTCTGGAGATATTCCGCCAGTTGATCACGTTTACGTGAGTATTCTTCAGCATTATCAATATGACGAAAGTAAGCACCAATACTTATTGGGGGATAATATTGTGTAGTGAGAATAAATCCTCTCCGAAAGTATTGACCAAGAGCATTGCTGTAATTATCATATTTGATAAGATTAATGATACTAAGTTGAAGATCATAATCAAACTGATTGTTAAATATAGTGTACACAATTAAACTTAAATTTGTTACAAATAGGATTTGACCATCCGTCAATCCAGAAGTGATTCCCATATTTTCGAAATATGCTAAACCAACCTCGCCATCACGTAAAGGTATTTGATATTTCTCATCACCAAACAGCTCATGTGTTTCTCTGTCTAACAAATTACGATCTACAAGGATTTGACGTTTAGGTAACATCACATCGCGAATGTACTTTCTATCGCCCAATATGGGTTGCAGTTCTTTATAGACAGATGCGTAAAGCAATGGGTGTTGGTTCAAGCGTTGCAAAAGATTAAACGCGTTTTCATAATCTTGATCATCTTTAGACAGAATCCCACGAATCTCCATCAGCAAACTCTGTTGCTCTTCTAGCGAAATAACTGATTGGTCAATCCGTTCCTTTAATCGAGCCAATGGCGAAATTGGTATTTGAGGTGGTTCAGGTAATGGATCAGGTAAGACATCAAATTCTGTGATTGAACGTAGCGTACTTTGCAGAGTTTTGTATTCTTCTAAATCACGTTTAACATAAGGTACAACTTGTCGTTCTTGTAAGATAACAGGTGTCATAATGAGATCGACTCGTTCGTCAATCAGCACTGGCAATATCTGTCGGCGCAATACACTAGCATAAGTGTATTCAAGCTTACAAGGGTTCGACTCCAATGAATCAAGGGACATTACAAAGATAAACACATCACATTGTTGAAGATTATGAATTATAGTATCCCACCACTGTTGACCACCTGACAACTCTTGATCATACCAGATATCATAATCATGACTCATCCCGCGTATGTCATCAGCGAGTGTTTCTACAACATCCTTATTTTTACTACTATAACTGATAAAGATACGCATATTAGACCATGTTTCAATAATGTAAATACCCTATTGATTATAGCGATTTCCGTATCTTGGTGGTAGTAATTTTTCGATGTATATCGTTATTCAATTGTTAGTTGTTGGATTGAGAACAGGTATAGCTGGGTAACTTACGCGGGTGGATCGTAGTTAAGTTTAAGAATCCGAATCGAGCTAGATAGATTAGGATCGCGTTGAATATGTCCGGTATGTTCAAGATGATTGAGGTCATCACGAACGCTGGTTGTATCAATATCACAATAATCTGCTAATTGCCGGATTGTTGGTGGATAGCGATTTTCGATCTTATATTGAATCAACTTATTCAAGATTTTCGCTGGATTTTGTTTGTTATTGAACATAGTACACCTGTTTGTATTTTGTTACATGAGGCTATTATAGCACAAATGGTCTATAAACGCCGTTAAATTTTCGTATGTGAGCCATAAGAATTGAGTTGCAATTGAGCACTTTGGGGGATTGAGAAGCTATGCATAGTATACTCTTTTCTCTGGTAAAGGCAATTGCAATTTGATGCCAAAGAAGTAGCTTGAAAATCAAAAAAGAGATGATGTTAAGCAATGAACAAAAAAGTTTTTTTAGAGGCATGCCCCATACATCCACCCGCTTAAAAGCCAATATTGCGACGAACCATCCAACAAGTTGTGAGTAATTTGTGAATCTCAACGATTTGGTTTTTCCTAAATACAAGGCAAGTGTTAGAATAGGGAAACTGTTGACCGCGACAAGGAGTATGATGGATGTCATCTCGATGGAATTCCTTTATTCAATTTTTGGCAGAAGTACACCAACTCCAACCAGAAAACCGCCAGCCGGTTGTTGATGAATTGCTCGCAGAGCGCAAAGACTGGCCTTGGGTAGAACGAGACCGGGCAGCCTTTGTCTATGATTCACGTACTGCCGATAGTGTACGCATTAATCTCGACATTATCGAATCTGATCCACCATTTGAAGATATGGTGCGTTTAGAGGGAACATCGCTGTGGTATTTCCAACGCTACTTTGATAAAGATGCGCTACTCGATTATATGTTTGCAGTCAATGATCCCGGTACCCCCCTAGATGGCGAAGAAAATCTCGTCGGACGCATTATGCAATACTGGGAAATTGACCCACGCAATCCGCGCATAGTCGATACCACCCAGATTGATACGAGCGTTTTGAAAATGCCGAAAGCTCGCCCCTTCCCAGACTGGCGCAAAATGAGAGCTATCCCACGCGGGCGTATCTTAGAACATAAATTTAGCTCGGTGCAAATGGGTTACGAAGACCGGAGTTTATGGGTCTATACCCCACCCGGATACAACCCAAACGATGACACATTGTATCCACTTTTGATTCTGACAGATGGACAGTGGGCAGTTGATATTTTTGAAGTACCCTATATCGCCGATGCACTCATCAAACATGGACGGATGGAACCGATTGTGATCGCCATGATTGAAAGTGGCTCGCAACAAGACCGTGTTCAAGACTACGTCAGTAATGATAACCAATACACATCGATTCTGACTGAGTTACTTCCACTCGTGCAAACCGAATATAAGATTAATTCAACCGATCTAGGCATCGGTGGTGTTGGTGAGGGTGCAGTTGCAGCAGCCCACGCAGCTATCAAAAATCCAGCCGTATTCTCTCATTTGATCATGCTATCGCCACCATTAGGACGTGGTCCAGCAGCACAAAAATTAAAAGAATATGCGGATCGCTTCCGCGATGCACCACTATTGCCCAAACGAATTTTCCACTCAGTCGGACGATATGAACAACCCTTACGTTATTATCAACCCGCCATTGCATTACGTGGAATTTTAGAGCGCCGTATGGAAAACGATAAAAACCTTGATTATCAGTTTGCACAGCTAGGCAGTGGGCATAGCCTCGCAGCCTTTAAGAGTATATTCCCAGAAGCACTGGCACATACATTTCCGGTTGAATAGTTCGACTTAACTTCTACAATGTACAGGTGAACATATCAGTTCGCCTGTATCACATCTAACACAATAACTATTGGTGACATAACTTGGGCATTTTATATATTGTTCCGACCCCCATCGGTAACTTAGAAGATATTACACTCCGCGCACTCCGTATTCTCAAAGAAGTCTCGTTAATTGCCGCCGAAGATACCCGTACCTCACGCGTTTTGACAAATCACTTCGATATTGATACGCAAATGACCAGCTATCATGAACACAACAAAGTCGCTAAACTCGACCAAATTTATGATGCTCTGGCGGTCGGGGATGTTGCCCTAATTTCAGATGCAGGCACACCGGGTATATCCGACCCCGGATATGAATTGGTGCAAGGTGCGATTGAACGCGGTATCACAGTTGTCCCCTTACCAGGTGCCAATGCAGTCATTACTGCCTTAGTCGCGTCCGGATTGCCGACAGATAGTTTCTTATATGTCGGGTTTTTACCGCGCAAAACCAGCGCACTCAAACAACGCTTAACCGAACTCGCTAATCAGACCGAAACCATTGTCACCTACGAAAGCCCTTATCGCCTGACCGATACACTCGCAGGTATCATTGATGTACTCGGTGCAGACCGCCACGTCTGTGTCGCACGCGAAATTACGAAGAAATTTGAGGAATTCTATCGTGGCACTGCTCAAGAGGCGTATGACTACTTCACAGCTGAGAATCCACGCGGAGAGGTAACATTATTAATTGCTGGAGCCGACCCAACCGACGATACATGGACAGAAGCACGGGTTAAATCCGAATTAGCACAACAAATCGCAGACGGACAATCCTTATCTCGTGCAGCCAAAACAATCGCAAAATTATCGGGTTGGAAGAAACGCGATGTCTACGAGCTAGGAATCAACTAATGTCACTTCTGAAGCGTCATAATCATCCACCAGATTTATTTGCATTGCGACAACAACTTGAAAAACAGCTTGCCTTAGAGTTAGACACACCCACATTGGGATTTACAGCCGATAATTTTAGGGTGCAAGCGCGTCCACTTTTTGACGATTTGGTTAAAGATATGGAAATTCACTTGACCGAGGCACAAACTATAACACTGTGGGAAAATATCGCGAGTGAATTCATCGGGTATGGTCCTGTAGATCGTTTACTAGATGATGAAAAGATCACATATATTCACATGCTGAGCGATGTGCGGATTTTCATCACCAAGGGTGATGCCCAAGAAAAATTAGATGAACAAATTTTTGATGATCGCTATCATTACCTTCGAACAGTCCATAAATTATTCCCGATTCTAATTGCAAACAATATCACACCATTAGTCAACATATTACGTGATGGCTCAACAGCGCACTGTCTATTCCCACAAACCGATTACCTTGGACCTTTCGTTGTGATCCAAAAATCTACTCAGCAACCTCCTCCGTAAATGTCGAATTCACCACAGCACCCGTTGTACAATCAAATTCAATCATACTGAAATCAGCAGGTTGTACCGACGTGTTTGTACCGAGATACGCCGACGCTTCGATCCGAATGCGTGTATTCGGTTGTGCACTATAAGTTTGCGGTTGTAATACGAAGCTTGTGCCACGTCCCGGTGCACTATAGAAAAATGCCCCTGATGTCCTCTCGGATGTTTCCCACACAACCCCTTCGCCAGCAACACTCATCTGCCACAAAAATGTTGCATCAGTCGGAGTAAAGTACAGTACCGAGAGTAGTAAGTCATCAGACGTATCAGTATAGGCACAAGTTGCACCGGAGACAACGCCCATTACATCAACCCTTAGCTGATCTAAAACTTGCCGTGACGGACGTTGTATTTCGCTTGACCATAGCGATGCAAATACAATTGCAAAAATAATGCCTAAAACCGCGAGGATATGTGGAATATAGCGCAATGAATGTACCACCTATTTACTATAAACAGCTAAATCCCTGAGATGTCGACATCAATGCCTTCATCACCGAGCTTAGCACGAAACTCAGCCCATTGATCTTCACGGACTGCACATGCCATTGGACCCAACCGTGCCCCCATAAATCGGCGATAAGCAGGATTTTTGAAAATACTATCCATCACTTCGGGTGATGTTGTGCGCAAAACGATCAACGTCTCAAGGGTTGCACTTGCCGTTGCGCCGCCCTGCCAACTATTTAAGAGTTGCATGATTGCACTTGGAATCGTTTTATCTCCCAGTTGGCGTTTAACGAATGCTTGAATATGCTCCGGCTTAATACCTTGCGCACCCGCTCGCTGAATACTATCTGCCGATAGCGCATACACATAAGGATCACCCGCATCAAGCCAATCAGTAAACCGTGCCAATTGAAACCGTTCGAAACGATTCACACGTCGCCCTGCCAGTAACATCCCATCGTCACGAACATCAATCAGCTTATCTTCATCTTTAATTTGTGGCCAGTCACCAATCTGAAGAAATGCTCGTCCATATGCCGTGAGTTTTATCGCATCTTCACCTATATCAACCAAACCCAACCAATGCATCGGACCAAACATATAATATTCGATCAGTGCCCCTTCAACCGCATCCCAACTCTCAAACCCATTCAAAAAGTCGCCTGCATCGTTGCGGATGTACCAACTATCGTAATCGCCATTGGGACGTTGGAAATCAGGTTCAATTTCTTTAATCATATCAATCAATGCATTGACCGAAGACCATCCCTGTTCTGGCACAATATCCGTAAACAAGCCCATAACCGAGTTCCGTGCGCCGACCGCATCATACGACCATCCCGAATCATCATCAGGGTTTAATCCGGGGATATGCCACATATCTCTATAAAATTTGCTACCCAGCCATGCTTGTGCTAATTGTCGGATTTGTTCAGCACGCGATGCATTCAACCATGTGCGCGCTTCTGTACGGCGTGGATAAGCCTTACCCTCTTGTGTCGTGATTAAATTCGCGCTAACACCAATCCCCAACATAAACGATAAGCGAATCGCGTTAGTGTTCAAAAAGTGTTTTACAATTTCATCGCTCGATTCATCGGAAAAACTATCATCTTCCACATCAGCAACATATGCCTGCAAATATGCCAGCAAAGTAGTCATATCATCAATGATAGACGTATCCGCAACAGTAATTTTTTGCGGTTCCGCGATTACCTCAAGCGACGGTAACTCCTCTTCGATAAAGTCATCTTCGTCTTCAAGGTTTTCATATGCAGTCTTGTGTAGAGGCAACGCAGGAAGTAAGTCTGTGGGAATATAAACAAAGCCAATCAACTCACCATCAACATTATCGAATCCCTCACCGATAATGCCTCGATAATAGAGGGCTTCGGCAACTGGATCCGTTTGTTTATGTGGTTTCTCTTTTTTGATCTGCGCCCGCCCGAGTTTGCGAATTTCACCATATAATCGACTGAACAAAGCGCTTTTCATGCGATATTGTTGACTACTCGCTAGCATCTGTAACGCCGCTTGCATTGGCTCGGTGAGTTTACTCCAAACCGCATCCATCTTAGACGGATCGA
Source organism: Anaerolineales bacterium UBA6055 (assembly GCA_002428985.1). GTDB lineage: Bacteria > Chloroflexota > Anaerolineae > Aggregatilineales > Phototrophicaceae > UBA6055. The sequence goes on from DIYL01000002.1 coordinate 516,064, forward strand.
TCATCGCCTCGCCCAGATGTTGGATCATATCATCATCATTGAGGTTTTTACTTGGGACACCCCATACCTCGCACAACACTGGCAACATGCCAACATCGTAATCGGTAAGCGTGGCGAATAAGTTCTTCATTATCTTAGCCTTTCACCAACGAACACAGAACGCAAATCAAAGTGATACGCAATTTCGGTATAATCAAAAATAGCGAAGTTTAAACGGGTTGGTGCACCGCAAGTTGGGCAATGAAAATCGAGAAACCCTTCATCCTCATCCGGATGATCAATCGTCAACTTGTTAAATTCACTACGATATTCATGCTTCAGAAATGTTTGTTCATCCGCTTTATAAAAGTGCTTCCAACGGAAGCGAATCTGGTGTCCACAATGTGGGCAATGATATACACAATTACCCGCAACACGATTGGTATAGTCTTCACCGTCGAGTAAACCCTGTATGACAGCGTCAGGAGCATATTGTTTGATTTGCACAGGTTAGCTCAGTCCTTGTTGGCATAGAAAATCATCCCAATCATAACATAAATCAACGCGCTCTGTCGTACCTTTACAATTTTCTCCTAATCCAATTATTAACAGCTGGAACAACGGTAAGCATAGTTCAGTATTAGTGATAAAATATACATAGAGGGAATTGATTAAGGGATGAGATTAACTTTCTATGAAGCGATACATATTACTATTGTTGTGCATGTCAGCCCTATTGGGCATTGTGGGGATTGTCTTAGCACAATCTACCTCCATGTCAGAAGATTATAATTGGTGTTCAGACGCAGAACATTGGGGCGATGGTCGCTGCGATATTCCGCATGAAGACATGAGCTATTGTCGGTGGCAGTTGGGATGGTATTTACCGCGTATTGATGCTGGGCAATTCAGCATTACTGATGTTCAGTTACGTTGTCTTGACACCATACCAAACACACAAGTCACAACAGAAGCACTCGACAATGAAACAGAAGGCGTAGTGTCTTGTAAAATTGTCGTCGTGATCGAAGGCAGTACCTACACGGGCAACTTCAATATTCTTGTTAGCAGTGATGACTATGATGGAAGTACCTCAACAGACCCCTGCGGTTTAATTATTCATGGGAATAACAATGCGAATACCATCATCGGTAGCTCATTTGATGATGAGATTTACGGATACGAAGGTGAAGATACGATCTATGGGGATTCAATGTCTAGCGGTGGTTCTGGTAATGATGTAATTGATGGTGGCGCGGACAACGACAGAATCTTCGGCGATGCCAACTCGGGTATCGGCACAGGAAACGACATCATTGATGGTGGTACTGGCGACGATACAATCTTTGGTGATTCCGCACTAGACATAGGTTTCGGAAATGACATCATCCAAGGCGGTGCGGGTGAGGATCTCCTCTTTGGGGATTCACAGAGTGCCGATGGCATGGGTGAGGACATTATATTTGGTGGTCCCGATGATGATTTCATTATGGGCGATGCGGGTAATGGTGATGGGTATGGAGATGACATCATCTCTGGAGGCAGTGGAAACGATCAAATCTACGGCGATACACCAGTTAATGATGGGTACGGTAATGACATCATTAGCGGTGATGATGGTAATGACAATATTTATGGGGATACAAACACCGGAATAGGCTCAGGTAACGACACCATCAGTGGTGGTGCAGGAGTCGATACCATCTATGGTGACTCATTTTCAAAAGAAGGAACCGGCAACGATATTCTGAACGGCAATGCAGGCGATGATGTCATCTATGGCGACTCACGAATCCGAGATGGGTATGGCAATGATACTATCAGTGGTGGCGAAGGCAACGACAGTATCTATGGGGACTCGTTTTCAGGAGAGGGAACAGGAAATGATATTCTCAACGGTAACGCTGGTCACGATGATATTTATGGGGACTCCATAACTGCCGATGGACATGGCGATGACACCATTAACGGTGGCGAAGGCGATGACGAAATTTACGGCGACGCAACAAGCGGTGATGGATATGGGAACGATTTTATAGATGGCGGACCAGGGGACGATCGACTATCTGGCGATAGCAGTCTCGGCACAGGTAGCGGCAATGACACAATAAAAGGCGGAGCCGATAATGATGTAATCTTTGGCGATTCATATCGCGGTGTTGGCACAGGCAATGATGACATTGATGGCGGTGACGGCGATGACCGAATTTTTGGAGATACACAATTTGATAGTGCTGGTTCCGGCGATGATACCATTAAAGGTGGTGACGGTGGTGATACCATCTATGGTGATGCCTATGCCGAAGCTGGATCTGGCAATGATAATATTGATGGCGGCGACGGTAACGACGACATTTACGGAGATTCATACCTCGGTACAGGCTCTGGCAATGATACCATCAACGGCGGAGCGGGTAATGACGAAATAACAGGTGACTCTAACTCTAATAACGGTACTGGCGATGATCATCTTGATGGGGGCGATAATGATGACACGATCTATGGCGACTCTCAACTTGCCGATGGCACAGGCAATGACAACATTGATGGTGGTGGCGGCGATGACGAAATCTACGGCGACTCTGGAACTGGGGATGGATCGGGAGATGACGACATTGACGGCGGGAATGGCGATGATACAACCGCGGGTCCCGGCAAAGATGGCGACAGTTTTGAGAGTATAGAAAATGAAAACTCAACAAACGATACCCCTTAGAAAATAACCACGCCATTCACAGAGGTGTGCTTGTCTAGGTACACCTCTTTTTAATTACCCACACTCGCTTAAGGTTCTTCTTCTAAACAATAGCTAACCTTATTGTGAAACATTTCGCAATTTTAAACGTATTTCTAATGAGAGAATACATAAGTTTATCGGTTACAATAAGTGAGACTAAATTGACGGCAATCGGGGCGACAACACATGGTTAAGCAAATCGGCGAGCGGTTTACAATTCAAGATGAATCGAGTGATATTCTTGGTATGGGTGGAATGGGAACAGTCTACCGTGGTATAGATACGGCCACCGGAGACCAAGTTGCAATTAAAGAACTCAAACGCGAAGTCCTACACGGCAATCCAGAAATCCTCGAACGTTTCGAACGTGAAGCCGATGCTCTTCGTGTCCTCAACCACCCCAATATTGTCAAAGTGTTGGCCTCCACTGCCGAAAGTGACCTGCACTATATTGTGATGGAGTATGTTTCTGGCGGGTCATTGCGTGATCTCATTGAGTCAAAGGGGAAACTGCCAATTGAACGTGTCCTCGAAATTAGTCTTGATCTTGCCGATGCGCTCACTCGTGCACACCGCCTAAAAATTACACACCGCGACATTAAGCCTGCAAATGTTATGTTAGCCGCAGATGGCACGCCCCGCCTGACAGATTTTGGGGTCGCTCGCATTGATCAAAAAACACGCATGACCGAGACTGGCATGGTTGTTGGAACACTATCCTATCTCAGTCCAGAAGCATTAGACGGTTCCAAACCCGATGAACGTCAGGATATTTGGGCATTTGGTATCATGCTATATGAAATGCTGACAGGGATCAGACCCTATGATGGTGATACAGCATCTGCCGTCATAACAGGTATCCTCACAAAACCTGTCCCAGATATCACCGAATTCCGGGCAGATATACCACAGGGGCTCATTCGATTACTCCATTGGATGCTAGAAAAAGATCCTAACAATCGCATTAACAGTGTGCGCAAAGTTGGGACAGAAATCGAGAACATCATTCGCGGTGTCGATAGTGATGAATACGATCTTGATAGTGATTTTGTCCATGCAGTTAAAGATGCCGACCACTCCAGATTCGAAACGGAAAGTGATAATGAGATACAAACGCCTCTGACATCATTTGCTACAGCACAATCCGCAACCAAATATGGTATCCCCGATGTTGCAGGAGTCAAAGTCGTACAGAATGAATCAGGTGAGGAAATGCTAGTCGTGCCAGCGAGAATGGCATTAAAGGGGCGTAAGGCATTCGTTTTTCTGACCATTCTTGCTTTTGTCGGGCTAGGCGCAATTATCACATTACTTAATACACAAAATACCGATAATACTGTACAGCCCAATGCCAGTACATTCAGTGGATTGATTGTTGATGGTGACGGGCAAACTATTGAGCAAATGCTGGCCCAGATTGATCCCGTTGCTGAAGATGAGTTCATGGTGCTAATGGTTCCGTCCTTTGATCTAGAATCAGAGCCTGAAATTCGTGAACAATTTGAACCCGTCATTGTCGATGTTATAGACACACTTGAGCGTGACATCCCCTTTTCTAACGTCCGTTTGCGTCTCGCACCGACTGCCAACATGGCATTACCAGAAGCTCTCGCACTTTTCGAAGCCAGTGATGCGGATGTAATGGTACTGTTCGAGTCCGGTATCGATAAATTAGACGTAACGATTCAGGGTGGAAACCTAAGAAAACTTCAGCAATCCATATTTGCTGAGGATCTTGATGATATACGACGCTCGATGTTTGTCGAAGTTGAAGTAACTGACCCTGACGCAGAAACGCTCACACCATACATTCTTGGCACACTCAGCCTTGTTCATATGGTACAAGATGATGTATTCGAACTGATGCGAACATTTGCAATTTTGGAAGAAGTTGAAAAACTTCCTGCCACCCTGACTAGCGGTGGGGTTCTACCATCCTATTATTCTTTCTTCACACAATTTTTGAGTGATACAGAACAAGCTGCGCAAGATCTCGGCGATGCCATTGAAAAAGACGGTGGCAATCCAATGTGGTATGCCATGCGCTCAGCCGCCTATATGCGTTTAAATGACGTTGATCAGACACTTCGTGATGCCAGAACCGCCCAACGCATCGGCCCTGATGGTTGGACAGTACCCTTGATTATGCAAGGCGCAGTATCAGATGAAGATGGCGCAGATGCTGCTATTCTCGATGAAGCCCTCGAAATTAGCGAAAGCTGGTTCACCTACTTTTTGCGAGGAACCTTTCGTTATGCGAGTAATGATATCAATGGTGCATGGGACGATATACAATTAGCAATCGAAAATAGCCCTCAAGCAAATTATCCCTATGTGACTGGATTCTTGATCGCAATGCGGCGAGGTGAACCAGAAGACGCCGGCAGAATCATGGGGCAAATGATAGATGAAATACCAGATCCAGGGTTAGGTACACGAGTTTTCCGCGCGATGTTCGGTGATAATAACTTCGAAATTCGTTTAAGTGGCATGCTCTACGAAGGTTACGGCAACATTGTGCTGGGGCAATACGAACCAGTAATCGCATTCTCTGATGACCTAGAAGCAATTATGCAAGATCCAAGCAACATTAGACGGTTATCACCCGGTGATACCAATAACACACAATCTTACTTTGCTGGCGATGTCTTTAGCATGATGGGATTAGCAAATTGTGCAACTGGTGACTACGAAACAGCCCATCAATGGCTGACGCAAGGTGTTTTGATTGATCCCACGAGTCCGATACTACGATTTATACGAGTAGAGACAGCTAACCAATTGGGTCTAGAAGAAATCTCACAAGAAGATCTTACAATGATCCGAGGTATAACAGATGATTTTGATGAATTAGTCCTAGCAGCAGAAAATAAAGTCATCCATTGTGATGAATTCTTCGATTATTTTGCTAGTTTAGCGGACTAACAAAAATAAGATAAGAAATGAATAGAAAATTGTAGGACGCCATCAACGTCCTACATTAATTTGTATTATGGTGCTGGCTCATCTGGTGTTCGCGGTACAATAATACTCACTACAAGATTTACACCGAACACAACAATATATTGCCATATTGGAATCTGATTGGTCAATTCAGTACGGACAGCATTTAGATCTTCCCCACCAATTGACCCATTGATCAATGCAATCATAGCCACATAGATAATCATCCCCAAAACAGAGCCAAAAATCGCCGATGCAATTAATACACGTCGTTCTTGCGGGATTGTCAGCAGTCGTGCAGTGACCACAATGGCAACCGGTAATACAATGCCCAACCCTAAAAAGAATTGAGCACCTGTCATGCCAACATTGATTGCACCATCTTGTGTTAGCGTTGTAAACCAACCTGCCAAGCCCCCCAACAATGAGGGCGGCAAGAAGTTGAATACGCAGTGCAACAATTAGAGAATTGATAGGCATTCTAGTCTAGTTCTCCTAGTTTTTCTTCAATACCTGCAATTGATTTTTGTTCAGTGTCAATATTTTCAATCGCACCTGGAATTTCTGTTTCTTTTTGTTCTTTAATATCTTCATGTGCAGCTAAGACATTTTCCTTGACGCCCAATGCACTCAAAACCATATCCGTAATCTTGGCTTTGGCTTTCTGGATGAGTGCTTTCACACGGGAGAATACTGAGAACAAACGCATAAATAACTTCTTGAAGCCTCGTTTGAACTTCTTGCCAGCGCTCTTAGCAGCAGCTTTAATACGTGCGAAGAAGCCTTTCTTCTCCTTAATATCAGGTTTGACACCGGGTTCTTTTTCATTAAGCACGGAATCTTCCGCTTTTGTAACATCATCTTCAAGCGCTTTGACTTCGCCTTTGCCAACCGCAGACATACCCGCTTCGTCATGCATTTCTGCTGAACTATCAGTTTCATCCATGCTCAACTGAAGTTCATTCGACTGTTCTTCAATTTTTTCAGTCTTACCAGTGATGTCACTCATCTTACTGTCGACTTTGCCGAAGTTACTCTTATCAGCAATCAACTCGCTTTTTTCTTTATTGCGTTCGGCTTTTTCGTCTGCCATTTCGCATTGAACATCACCAAGCGTCTGATCAAGATTCATAAGAGTAGCTAGTGCTTCAGATTCGTCTTTAGTATCTTCATCTTCACGCTGAATACGTTTTTCTTGAATCGGTGTCTCGATTTCACTAACACCAATATCAACTAACGTGCCACCCAGACCAATACCAATATCTGTCCCGATGTCTGTGCCGGACTTAGTCACGGAGCTAAAGTCAACACCGCCAACACCTGCACCAATACCAAATGTAACAATACCAAGAATATTAGAAATGGACTTGAAGAGGTTCGCAAAACCCATTGCTCGCCAGCGTTTCATCTCGGTAGTATTATTTTATTTGCACGTTTTGCCTGGTTATATTTAACCAGGGATGCAATTGACAAGATAGAACGTCCAATCAACGCGAGACCAGCTAGCGATACACCAACAACACCTGAAACGGTTGCAACAACAGCTGCAGGTGGTGCAAATGCTGATGCAATCGTAGCCAATAGACCAATCGCACCAGCTAATATAGCTAATTTTTCAGATGTGGTGGTTAAACCATGAATGACCTTCATCCATGTTTGGTCGCCATAGTCACCGACCCACTCCTCTTTAACGCGCCCCGCGAGCTTATCCTGCTTTTGCTCAATACTTGTTGTGTCTTGCCCCTTTTTCTGTTTATAAGCTTTGACACGATTATAGTATCCGGCGCGGATAGCATGTCTAAGGTCGGCAAATGGGCCAATAACTTGTTCAGCCAGCATCGTCAGCACCCCATAACCCAGATGCTTCCCAACTTTTTTAGCAAGAGGACCGCGCTGAATGTCACCGTCATTAGCAGGTGTCACCCCTTGTGCTGGCAATATACTGCCTTTTGCAGCCTTCCCGTTATTGGTATGCGGATTTACCTTACGCTGAAGAGGTGTCTTCTGAAGAACAAGATTAGATTTGGTCTGAATTGTAGGAACACTCTCAAGGTGTTGATCAACTCTTTCATCAGTTTTCTCCGTCTCCAGTGTCGATGGATTAACACCGAATTATGCCAAAAAGGCATTCCCAGATGTTTCCGGAGCAACCTCTGGATTAATCATTCGTTGGACAGCTTGGTTCCCAATGGTGGATTGCAGATGCAAGATGTTGTCAGGGTCATGTTTCAGGTCATGCCCTTGCTGGTATAAGTTTTCATCTTGGTCTACATGTTGGATGTCTGGTGTGTGTTTGCGCTGGACATACCGCCGTCGCTGTATTGGCCTACGATATGACCGCCGCCTACGCTTACGATATACTCGTTTCTGCATATTCTCTACCCCTCAACTATCAAACAGGAAACACCATCCCCTTCGGTTGGTGTCTGGAGGCAGGTTTTTATATTTTTATATACAACCTACAAGTAAAAGCATAGGATAGATTGTTATTTTAGACCAATGATTGAAATTTATGTTAACATTATAAAACTTTATGGCGTATCAACCGGACGTGTTAACTGTTCATAAATCCAATCTTCACTTTCACGGCTCATCATCTCATGCCCACCATCAAATATAATCGCTTTGAACCGATCCCCGATTCCAAGCTGATCATACATACCTTGGATACGGTCTGCGACGAGATCAAAAACTGTCGTATCAACCGTCGCCGATGCGGTGCGGGGGCTACTAAAATCGCCAATGAGGGTACTCTTATCAAGGTTACCAACTTCAATCAATAATCGGCGTGGCGGAATGAAGCGCGCTTGCGTACTCATCTCCCATGTACACCAATCAATATATTGAAACCAATTACGCAACATCGGTTCGGGGGCAGTTGTCGGATTCTCAAATATCCATTGCGTAAAGTCACGCGCAAACCCATTGGATGCCACAACATCAATACGATCATCAGTAATGCCTGTCCAGAAACTGGTATATCCACCATACGAAATACCATATGTTGCGATGCGATGGACAGGAAAATCTGTCTGCGCCGTCAACCAATCAATCATGCTGTGAATGCGTTGAATCACCAGAAAATAGCCATTGCGATTGAGTAGTCTCGCCGTTTGCATAATACTAACTGATGGATTATCGAGTCCATCAATTGCTAGCACAACCACACCGCGCTCAACCCATCGTATACCTGCAGTATTGGTTCTATCTTCTCCATCATATAAACCAACGAGTGACTCAATCAAATTATTGCTAGCATGGAGCAAGATCACGACCGGGTACCCATTATCATCTGGTGGCGGCTCTTTTGGCATCATGAGGTAGGCGCGCACATTATCATCTGGTCCACGCGTCGTTGTGACCAGATAGTCAACTGTGTATGTATCAGTCTCTTGGACTTGTTCACGGTGAATTACATCTATGGTACTTGTCTCAGGGAAATAGCCGCCGAGCCCGTCTTCAATAAATGCATCATAATAAGGTGAAATATCGTCATCCCATGTCGTTAAATTGTAATCAATATCCCATTCTGCCAGTTCATCACAAACAGTTTCATCAAACTGGTCGCCCAGCCAACCGTTGAGATGTCGACTTTCAGATTGTTGATAAACCCGCCCCATATCTTCCAATGAAAATGTTGGATCATTCGGAATGCCGTGGTTTTCCACTAGGCGATCCTTCATGATTGTAATTTCATCGTCGTTGGTATTGGTTTGTATCACATCATCATTAGATGGGGTAAGATCGATCCCAGTTACAGCCTGAAAAATTAATCCACCAGCAAATCCAAGCACAATCAGTATGACACTACCTATTATCCATTTAACTCGGCTCATCACGCCTCACTCATATATCAAAAATCAGTCAGACATTATAGCAAAGGCAAAAAAGTTATAGATAGTTGTGATTATGAAATTGCACGTAAAAAGGAGGCTTGTCACGATTGTATGATGTTAATCATCAAGCAGGAGCGCTCGAATTTTCTCGATTAAACGGGTTGTACTGTGGTTCGGCAAATAATCAATCAATTCGACCCGTCCACCATAGGCTTCCACTGTAGGGCGTTCGGGTAGTATTTTGTGAGCATAGTCACCACCTTTTACATAAATATCAGGTTGAAGCGCAGTCAACAATCTATCAGCTGTATCATCATTAAAAATAATCACCGCCGTTACTGGAATTAAAGCCGATAACAAGCGCGCCCGTTCAATTGCTGGCACAATGGGGCGACCTTGTCCTTTAAGTCGTTCCGAGGAGTCATCACCATTCAATCCTAGAAAAAGTGCATCACCTAACGCCCGCGCTTTCTCTAAATAGTCGAGATGTCCAATATGTAACAAATCAAAATGACCGTTCGTAAAAATGAGCGTTTTCCCGTCGTTACGAAGTTGTTCTCGTTGTTGAATCGCCTGCTCTAATGTAATGTGTTGCCCCATAGCTGTCCTTTAATTTATATGCATAAGGGCAGAATCCATCTGCCCTCACTTAGAACCAAATCTTATCTAGCCACCGACCGTTGCCATAACACATTCGCCTCCGTCAATATCACAGGAGACATCATCTGCACCATCACCATCTGTCAAATCTGCGACCCAGTCTGACAATGCTGTGCCATCAGCTTCATACTCGTAAAATAGTGAGCTATTCAAGATACAATGTACACTACCCGACATTGTAAAGTAATCAAAATTATCCACGCTCGCATTGATTGTATTTACCTGTGTCACCATATCGGTTGCCCAATCCATTGCCAATTGTTCAACAACCAGATCATCACCTAGATCAACCACATTGAGCAACCCGGCAAAGAAAATCTGTGTCTCATCAAGGAAAGTATTATATTGCGAAAAATGAGCATCAGGATAAGCTTCTGCCGAGGCAATATAATGCATTGATGTTGTAAATTCATCTTGTGGCAATTCTGCAACAAAATCTGGCACAGTCTCCCAGAATCGCCAGTTTGTAAATCCAGCAAAATCAGGGGATAACAAACCACCGACGCCAGAATCGCCAAGTTGCGCACTATTGGCATCAGGATACGCATCGATAATTGTTGGTGCATGACGGATAGATCCATATGCCCCAGCACTACATCCCGTGATGAATACATCCGACGGAGCTTCGAAGTTCTCGAATGTCCAATCCAAAACTGCATTGGCATTCGCTACCCCAGCGTGAGACACTGTAATTTCTTCGCCACTAACGACATCTGTATATGTTGTGTCGCCCGAACCATAATGAATATCAGCGGTACAATAATTCACCAAGACCACATTGTAATCTGAGACCGGATTAGACGCATTCTCTAAATCAAAGATACCATTTACATATGCCTGACCTTCGCCATCAACCACATTATCTTTAAACAGCGTCACACCTTCGCCAAGCACACCACCACCTTCGCTAAAACCGTTACCAACAGAGCAACTCACATCATCCCAGCATGCACCACCACCTTGAAAGTGAATTAGGAGCTTATCACTATCTGCTGGACGAACAAAAAACTGATACGGTTCCCCACGTGCACACATAGTATCACCGCCAGTGGCAATGCGTGCCCATTCACCAACCGACATATCGTCAAGTGATGGCATATCGTCTTGCGCAAAACTCAATGGAATCGCGAGTAATAGTAAGATAAAAACAATCAATATTTTTTTCATAGAAATCTCCCAAAAAGCATAATTTATATACTTAAACTATACTGTTTTGGACTTAAAACGCAACAATATGGTAGATCATATTTAATATTTTAGAGAATGAGACAATCAGGAAAACAAAGCAACACAAAAAGACGTGGGACAATCTGTACCCACATCTTCTATGATCTCAACTGTTAGCGTGACAATTAGTCAGCGGCAGGTGATGTTGCTTTAGAATCGGACTTTGTTTCCGACTTAGAGTCTGATTTACTCTCGGATTTAGTTTCCGACTTAGCGCTGTCAGCACTCCCATTACTGTCGCCATTGGATTTTGAGGGCGCGGCAGGGTTGGAGGCTTTACTATTGTCATTCACATAGAAGCCACTCCCCTTGAAGATGATACCCGCAGGTTGGATAACACGGTTTACCTTTTGTCCGGTTGTCGGGCAGGTCTCCAATGGGTCATCAAGGAATTTTTGTCTGATGTCAAAGGTTGTGCCGTCTTCACGGCGATAGGTATACACTGGCATAGCTTCTCACCACCGGTAGAATACTAGATTAGAGTTTGAACGATTATCGCATGTATCATAACGAACAAACTTTAGAATTTCGTATGAGATACATTATTTTGATGAACACATCACGTCTAATCTTACGTGTTGCACCACCACAAACAAAAAAGAGAACAGAATGGTTCTCTTATCGTCGGAGAAGGTGGGATTCGAACCCACGTATGGTTTCCCATATCCGCTTTCCAAGCGGACGCACTAGGCCTCTATGCGACTTCTCCTTATCGCTATGAATGGCACATGCCAAATTTAGCCTTAAAATTATAGCAACCTGTAGACATTTTTCCAAGATCGAAAATTAGGTCTTCGCCTCGGCTTTAAAATCTTGTCTGCAAATTTTAAGGAATGTCTGACATAATGACAGCGCGTTTCTCGTTATAATCAATAATCACTAGCCATTAATCTGAAACACAACTATGACACAAATCTCAGCATCTAACCAAATCACCGTTGATTTTAGCTACGACCGTTGGCGACTCATCGAAGATATAGAAAGCGAAGATCGGCAACTGATTGCCGAAGTCGAGCCAGAAGTCAGTTTACGATATAACAAATACTTCGCTACCACCCGCAAACTCCCCGCAAGTGGACAAATCGCAATTGCCGATATATCACAAGTTGTGCTCGGTTGGTCATACGAGACCGATGCGTGGCAACTTGGGATTACACTTTCACCGATGCTAGCGGGCGAACGCGGTAGCCGATGGTGTGAGTTAGTGCGCTTTGTAGACCCTGATTTGTCGGTGCATGAATATGATGCAAAACGGGTTGGACAAGCACTCGCTGATATTCTCCAAAAACCCTTTATGGATATGCCCCCAACCCAGCCTCCCGCCCCAGAGCCAATCCCATTACCCGACCTCCCCATCCAATACGGCATTTGGGAGATGGATCGCGCAATGACCAGTGAAGGATTAACCTCGCGCGAGGGCGAAGTGCGCTTGCATCGAGCATCAAGCTGGATGTACGGCAAATTACGGCAGGTCGCATGGTATGGATTTTGGGCAGTCGTCTACACATGGGTATCGGCAGCAACGCTCTCTAACGATCTCGCCTTACCGAACGCGGGCACATTATTACCCGATCCGAGCATCTTACCCTACCTCGGCTTAGGTGTTGTCGTCCTCTTGCTCGGCATGATCATTCGCGAACTCATATCGATCATGCGTGAACCTGATAATATCATCATCAGCCCATATGAACGGAGCATTATCGCTCGGCGAGGACGTAATGTGCGCTGGAAAATTAACGCCGATGACATCCAATCGGTCTATGCGACGGAGATGGTCAAGAAGCGTGAAAAACGCCCAAATATCTATCATAGTGAGCTCAACTTGCATCTCGTCGAGGGTAAGTTTCAGCGCATCTTGGTCGAAGACGAAAAATTGACTGACACGCTGTTACCCAAAGTCGATGTGATAACCGACAAAAAAGCGGGCGAAGGTGTAACCCCGCTCGATGCTAATAATGTCGAGACAAAATTGCAGGCGTTTGCCTTGCATGTCGCTGAATGCCTCGGAGAATTACCGGCATGGCGTGATTTACGCTACAAATAATCTCTTAACGGATGTTGGAACGGAACACATCCAAAAACGCATACGCATAACTGGCGCTTTCTAGCTTAGTGCCATGTTCTGGATCCTCTATGAAGCGCGTATAACCCGGGATATTCTCGACACCGATCTGTTCAATGTCGACAAAACCCATTTCCCAGTCTCCAAACTGACGATGGTCGATGGGTTGTTTGACGTAAGTTAGTAAATTTTCGTGACGTGGGTCTTTTGAAATTTTTTGGTATAACTCGGTAACGATGTCTTCTTCACCTTCAAGCACTTGAATAAAATTTCTGTCGTGATAGAGCAACATCCCTGTAACATCAACAGTTTTATTATTCTTACGGCACTCATTCAAAATATCAATGAGATCTGTTTCAGTAAGGTGCGACGAGGCATTACTCCCATAGATTAATGTGATTAACATATGTAGGACTCCAAGTTGATACAATATTTAAATAAACGCATATCTGTTAAATTAATTATCCCCTTAGCTATAAACATGTCAATTAATCTATTGTCTGATAAGTCTTGTTGTAACAAACATCATATCACTTATTATACATAATTATTATTATCAAATTATGCGACACCATATAGTCGCAACATGTAGGGTATTACTCTCATAAGTTGATGTAATTAACATATGTAGAATTCCAAGTTGATACAACACAAAATTACAATATTATCTTTTGTCGAATGCCTCGGCGAATTACTGGCGTGGCGCGATTTACGCTACAAATAAGGTGCTAACGGATATTGTCACGAAAAACATCCAAAAACGCATACGCATAACTGGCACTCTCTAGCTTAGTGCTATGTTCGGGATCATCTATGAAATGTGAATAGCCGGGGATACTATCGACATCCAAATCTTCGACATCAACAAACCCCATCTCCCACTCACCAAATTGCCTCTGATCAATTGGCTTTTTGACGTAAATCAATAAATTTTCGTGGCGTGGATCTTGTGAAATTTTGTAGTACAGATCAGTGACGATCTCCTCTTCACCTTCCAATACCTGCAGGAAGTTTTCATCGTGATAGAGCAACATCCCTGTAATACCACGCGCTTTATTTTTGATGCGGCAGTCATTTAGAATATCAATAAGATCAGCTTCGGTCAGGTGCGAGGCGGCATTACTCCCATAGATTAATGTGATTAACATGTGTAGGACTCCAAGTTGATACAGTATAAAAATTACAATATATTACGTCTATTATCCTATTGAATTAACGCGTGTCAATATAAATCGTGTCTGATAAGTTCAAGCTTAACCCATATGATATTCATCCACATACGCAAATATTATCACCGCATAAAATCTCTAATCTCACTTCATATATCACATCCAAACCCACATACACATGATGCATCACATCCCTACATACCTTGTACGATAACTTAGCAAAAGTATTAGTCGGGGTTATCATCAAGTGGTGTATCATAATCATATCCTTTCTCTTCGGATGCGCCTTTCCATGGAGGCACATCGTGGACTTCTCCATCATAGTAGTATTCAAAACGAACAACATGTTCTTGTTGCGGGTCCGTTCGGATAAGCGTATCAAGATGCAGGATACGATCGAGAAGGCGGGAGATGGCATAGACGCGCGAATTGATGTTGCCATCCATGACCATCAAATTATCAGTGAGTGTATTGACATGTTCCATGAGTTTGTGGCGTAGTTGCGTCAATTGTGCCAGTTGATTTTCACTTTGTGCCAATGGCTCATCTTCGGTTTCATCAGGGTTTAGGTGGGATTGTGGGAGCGATTTGGCGCTGGCACGGTCAAAAACTTTTTGTGCCATTGCGTCGATGTAGAGATCGTAAGCATCATCCCATTCTTCACGCCAGCGATAGAGGGTGCGTTTGGGTATTTCTGTAAGTTGATGAACAATGTTTACATCTCCGCCGTGCATAATGAGTAAGCGACGGGCAAGTTTCTTTTTGTCGGACGAATATTTGTTGGACATGGTATGTTCCTTATGGTTACGTTTTTGGTTAGCGTAGCCAATTTTGAGGTGGAACAGGTGTCCATATGGTCGCGGGTTGGTGTTTTCTAATGGTGAGATGATCACCATCACACTCTGAGCCTCCAAACAAAAACACGCACCCGTAGATGCGTGTTTGTAAGAGTAAACTTATTTGTGTTCACGGATTACCATAAATCCATAACACCGCGCAGAATGCCAAATTCTCCTATATGATAGGCGTTATGGGTCGCGATGATATCAATCTCCCGCAGAATTGTATGTCCCTGTTGCGCATGTGGAATCTGCGCGTAAAGGTCAGTCTGTGGGTCGTTGACGATAGCAATCAATGCATTCAGATCACTGTGAAATTGATTAATCGTGTTCTGCCATCCGTCGGCATCTGTCACAGCATCATGAGGTTGCCAATAGCCGTCAGGATGTTGACGATGCTGGTAATTTGGATTTTGAATGTAATCGAGGATATCCCACTGTGTAATGCGTATATGCTCCAGTAATCCCCAGAATGAGTAGACAACGTTGGTTGGCTTGGTATTATAGTGCGCCTCAGGAAAATCCTTCACAGCATCATCAAATAACAGATGCGCCTGTCGCCTGACTAACATATTTACCAACTGTTGTCGAACGTGTGCATCGTTCATAATCTCCACCTAAATTATTTGACTACTCGCAAATACCTCTAGGATTTCTTATCCTTTTTCTTATTATCGCCACTCAATAACAGCAACACAAACAAGACAACACCAGCAATGATCGCCATCTTACCGTAAGGGGTCAGTTCGGGTGGTGGTGGTGTATTGGAGATAACACGCACCATATGCGGGATGTCTTTTTCGGTATGACGATAGATCACCATCTGTGCGTCGCGGTCAATCTCGTATTCACCGTCGCTTACTTCAACGCGATATCCAGCTGGAAACTGCGAATTGGGCACAAATATCTCAGTCGGTTCGGTGATGTCTGCATCATGACGGAAGCTAAATGTAAAGATTCCTTTCACTGGATCAAAGCGCATATTCAATGGCTCTCCAGCAACTTTCTTGGCATAAGGTCGGACTACTGCGGACAAAGCTCTTCCTCCAGAATTGATGTCTGATGGGTCAGTTTGTTGATCTCGGCTAAAAATCGACAGGTCTTCACGATTCCACAAATCACCGTGTTCATTGGTGTTGTCAGGTGTGTAATTCCACTGTGTGTAGTGGAAGAGATGGTCGTCCATCGCCTGATAGTAGTTGTGTAACGCAATCGCATGCAATGCAAAATCACCTGTCTCGTAAGCGTACTTATAATTGAGGTCAAAGGGAATACCAAATTCACCAATCAACACAGGAACATCCCCCATATTCTGGTCTGCAAATTCACGGAATTTTCCGATGCGCCGTTCCATATAATTTTCGATAGAGGTCGCGCCGATTAACGGGCGGAATCGCTCTAGGTCAAAGGTGGCGTGTTTATTAAACCGTTTAGTGAATAATGTAATGCCTTCGTAAAAGTGTGGTGCAAAGACGAGTTTATGGGTGTCCTCGTAGGTCGGCGGTGGCTCGAAGGGTTCGGCTTCGACGAAGATATATGCATCAGGCATAACCGCGTGTATAGCATCACGAAATTTCTCAGTAAATGGTCTGAGATAGCCTTCGGTAAAGTCGACTTTTTTGCCATTGATCCGAGCAAAATGAGCTGGACGACGTAACCGTGGTGTGCCATCGCTCTTCACATCCCAGATGCCCTGTCCGCGCCAGATGTCGGTTGCCCCCTCTTTCCAGACTGTCATGCCATTTGGGTCAACTGTAATCGGTTCGATTTGCCCGGGGAGGATGTCACCTAATGGTGTTTTGTAGTTAGCAACTTCTTGCGCAAAACCACTGGCGAGGAACATAGCTTGTGCAGGCGTTGGTGATACACCCACTTTGACCAGTACATGTCCATCTTCACGCAAATCTGGCACACCGATAAAGCCATTATGCGGTTCGTTCATTGTGCCAAAGCCAATAACATTTGGCAGGTGTTTAATCCGTTCAGCGAGATGCGCAAATGCGTTGCAATAGTGTGTTTGCAAGACATCTTGTATTGACTCGCCATTGTGGGTCAAATCTGGTGCGAATGCGTTACCACCGAAGAACAATGTAAACATCGTCATTGAGGCGAATTTATTATAATTGGTCGCCCAAGTCATGTTAGGATAATCGCCCTCATAGTATTGGTGTAGTACAGCTGCACCCGTTTGCTGGAAGGTATCTACATCTAAGCCGACGAGATCGAATGTCCACAAGGGTGCGCCATCACCACCTGAAAACCGACTCCACACATCTTGATGGGGGTCGATGAACAGATTGATGTCATGTTCATATGCTTTTTCTAAGATGGCTTCGAGATAATCGATGAAGTCTTCATCATATTGTCCCGGTCCAGCGTGTTCGAGTGCTTCCCAAGTGACAACAAAACGCAAGAAATCTAAGCCCCAAAATTTAAGGCGTGCAAAATGTTCGTCGGCTTCTTCGGGTGGAAAGGGTCGACCGATAAAGGAGATATTTTCGCGTTCTTTAAGGCTATCGGGCAGATGGGTTGCGCCGTTTGGTGTGGTTGGGAATTTACTTGCTCCGCTCAGGTTTACGCCCCGTAAGATTAGTGCGCGCCCATGCTCGTCTTTAAACCAGCGTCCCTCTGCTTTTAATCGCATGATATATCCTTCGCATTGATCGAAACTGCGCTGATTATAACATAGCGATTCTGTAGGTGTTATGACTGCATTATTTGTATGACACGTATAGGTATATAGCGATGTAACCTACAGCGTGTTAATTATCAAACCAGTCACGTCGGGATGCAGAGACTACATCCCGACATGATAGATCATTTAAAATTAACTGCCAGAGTATGCACCGTTGTGTGCTTGTGAGACGAGTTTGGCATATTTTGCCATCACACCTTGCATATAATTTGGCTCGGGTTCTATCCATTTAGCTTGACGCTCAGCTAATTCTTCATCAGACAAATCGACTTGGATGAGACGTTGCGCAACATCGACGGTGATCATATCACCTTCTTCAACAAGGGCAATTGGTCCACCGACCATCGCTTCCGGTGAGACATGACCAATCATCAAGCCACGTGTCCCACCAGAGAAACGTCCATCAGTGATGAGTGCGACTTTGTTACCCAATCCCTGACCAAAGAGTGCAGCTGTAATCTGCAACATTTCGCGCATGCCGGGTCCGCCGACAGGTCCTTCGTAGCGGATGATAACAACATCGCCTTCAACGATTTGCTGTGCTTTTACTGCTTCGAAGGCATCTTCTTCGGTGTTGAAGACACGCGCAGGTCCAGTCATTGGATCGGGTGTATTTTTGAGTTTAACAACTGCGCCATCAGGTGCGAGATTACCTTTTAATACAACCAAGCCACCAGTCTCTTTAATGGCGTTATCTACATTACGAATGACATCTTGTCCTTCTGTCTCTTTGGCATTCGCACAAGACTCCGCTAGAGTTTGCCCGGTTACGGTTGGGGTATCCCCTGACATGTATCCGCCTTCAATCAGGCGATTAACAAGGATTGGCACACCCCCTGCTTTGAAGAGATCTAATGCAACATATTGTCCAGTTGGGCGTAAATCACCGATAACAGGTGTACGTTTGCTGATCTCTTCGATGTCGTCGATTGTAAATTCGATACCAGCTTCACGAGCAAATGCAAGTGTGTGCAGGATACTATTGGTACTACCAGCAGTTGCAGCCGATGCAACGATCGCATTTTCAAGTGATTGACGGGTAATGAGTTCAGCTGGACGAATATCATTTTCCAACACTTTAAGCACAAGCTGTCCAGCGCGGAAGGCAACATTTTCTTTTTCTGGATCTTCAGCGGGGACATCTCCCATACCCATCGGGCAAATACCAATAATTTCGCTAATCATCGCCATTGTATTTGCCGTGAATTGTCCACCACAGGCGCCGGGGCCAGGACACGCAACATTCTCTACAGCTTGCAATTCTTCGTAGCTGATTTCACCTGCTTGGAACTTCCCGAGTGCTTCGAAGACATTGACAAGGTCGATGTCTTGACCGTTGTGGTGCCCCGGATAAATTGTGCCACCATAGAGCATGATCGACGGCAGGTTGAGGCGAATGAGTGCCATAATCGTACCGGGGATGGTTTTATCACAAGATGATAGTGCGACGACACCATCAAGCATATTGGACATCGCAACCAGTTCGATACTATCTGCGATGACCTCACGGCTGATCAGCGAGCCTTTCATGCCTTCTGTACCCATGGTAATCCCATCGGAAATGCTAACGGTGTTGAATTCGAAGGGTGTCCCACCAGCAGCGCGAATCCCACGTTTAACATCAGCGGCAAGTTTGCGTAAGTGCCAATTACACGGACCAATTTCTGTCCATGTGTTCGCCACCCCAATCAACGGTTTGGCAAGGTCATCATCAGTGAACCCAACAGCTTTGAGCATCGCACGCGCACCAGCCCGTTCTGCTCCGGCGACGAGCGCACGACTGCGTTCATTGAGTTTGGTAACAGAATCACGCATTTCGGGTGAATCCGACATAATAAATCTCTCCTTTTTTCATAACAGCTTGACACAAGATTAACCTAGCGTCTTGTATCATTTTGTTCAGTTATAAAGCAATAGATGTATTGTAGCGTATGTTGCAAGGGATGGCACATTTCAGTGATCAGCGCATCCGTTTCAGCACATTATCATACCACCAGCTAACCGTTGATGAATCTGTTTGCACAAAACACTAGCCGTTACTATAGTTGGAATGGATAATATAATCATAAGGAGATGATGGTGAAGGTATTCATGACGGGAGCTACTGGCTTTATCGGTCAGGCGGTGACCCGTGAGTTAATCAAAAAGGGATGGGATGTTACGGCATTGGTGCGCCGACCAGACAGTCCACAGGGGAAAGCAGTCACAGCATTAGGGGCACAAGTTATTCAAGGTGACATTCTCAACTTAGATTCGATGCAGGAACCTATGCGTGGCGCAGACATCGTGATTCATAATGCGGCGATGTATGAATATGGTGTCGCTGGCGAGCAAAAGCAACGCATGACTGATATCAATGTGACAGGTACAGATAATGTCTTGAGTCTTGCGATGGAGCATGAGATTCCACGTACAATCTATATCTCTACGACATTATCATTCGGTGTCACACCCAATGACAAGCCAATCGATGAGACCTTTGTACCCGAGCAACCATTTCCCAATCATTATGCCCAGACTAAAACTGAAGCGCATGAACTTGCGATGGAATATCAGAAAAAAGGTTTACCGTTAATCACTGTTTGTCCGAATGCAGTGATTGGCCCTAATGATCATTCTGTTTTTGGTTATTTTTTACGCATGTATATCAACGGCCTCATGACCCCATTCGCATGGGATCCCAGTGTCAAGCTCTCTACTATTCATGTGGATGATCTAGCAAATGGTATTGTGCTCGCTACAGAAAAAGGACAGTTAGGTGAAGTCTATATTTTATCCGGCGAGGCCCTAACACGTCATGAAATGCTCAATATATGGGGAGCGAAACCCGGCGGCTTCAAAGTTCGATTTTATTTGCCAACAGTCGTTGTAGGCATACAATTTATTTTAATAGCACCACTCTTGCGGTTGATTGGTCTACCAGCCTTTTTATCATGGGAAACAGTACAAGCAAGTAACTCTTATACATCAAGCCAAAAAGCACAGGATGAACTGGGGTGGTCGTATCGTTCGGCTGAAGATGCGTGGATAGACGTTATTGATGCGGAAATTAAACTTAAGCAAGAACGTGGGACTCGTAATCCGATCAAATTGCTTAAACCCGTTTAGAACATCTTACAGTAAACGAATAGTCTAATAGCTTAACCGTCGATCACATCTAGATAGTGTGAGGTCTAGATACTCAACTTAACAAATATAGGGTGTAGTTACTGGTACGAGACCGTGCGAAGCTGACAGGACGAACCTAGGCTCGCCCTGTATTTTGGTTTTATGAGGAGACTTTACTGGTGGCGTATTGCTTGATTTTCTTATCAAGTTTTTGACCATCTTCAGGATTGTATTCACTGTACCGATAAGCAAAGTCGTAGAGCTTCTGATAGATTGGGTTGTAAATTGTCTCGACTTGATCTGGATCTTCAAGACCAAGATAATCAGCGATCTTCGCTTTCTTGTCGTCTTCATAAATATGGTGACCAATCGGTAAGCCTTGTGCCACAATTTCACCATGCTCACTAAGGAAATCCTCTATGTCCCCAACAAGATCTACAAAATCGTCTTCACTCTCTTTTTCTGCAAGAATTTTTATCAAGAAGCCCATACCATCAAAGAGTGCCCCTGTTGGACCGCCGGCCTTCTCAAAGTTCCACTCATCATCTGAAGACGCCCCGGGTGGTTTGGCATCTTTCACAGCAAGTGCTGCCGGAGTATTAAACTGAACTTCAACTGGAATAGTCCTTACAGCCGACATCATACGACTAAATTTCGCACGAATTTTTGGTGGTGGAATCATACGGAAGATCAGCTTGGCATCACGATAACCACTTGCTGCTGTAGGTTCGTCACCGAAACCTGAGGTTATCTTACTAAAGCCGTCAATCAGCCCGCCTCTTGAGTAACCTTGCAATATCTTGACGACATCCCTGTATCCTTCGCTGAGATCTGCGAAACTATCGTAAGTGATAGTACAACGCAGAATGTCCTTAATATCATGCGTGACTGTTGTCACACCAGAACGACCCTTCTTAATTTTCTTTAGCGCTTTTTCCAGCACACGCTCAATAGACTTCGTCGGTCCCATAATGAGTGTGCCACCTGTCTGGCTAGCAAGATCACTCACAACGATTTGCATCTGACCCTTAAATGCATCTGATGCTTCTTGTACTGCAGTCACATCGCTAGCAACCATATCACCAATTGGAGATAGTGAGGTATCATCGTCGCCACTTTCTTCCTCTCTCTCAGGTGCAGGCCCCCAGAATGGAAATGCGAGATCCTCCATAGGCTCACTATCTCCCATAT
Organism: Anaerolineales bacterium UBA6055; assembly: GCA_002428985.1. Lineage (GTDB taxonomy): Bacteria > Chloroflexota > Anaerolineae > Aggregatilineales > Phototrophicaceae > UBA6055. The sequence continues at coordinate 538,510 of DIYL01000002.1, forward strand.
CACCACTAGGTTCATCATCACGTTGGAGGAAATGCTTAGGCACACTTAAACCAACCTGTTTACCAGCCATCATGCGTTGTACGGCTTGGTTGCCTATCGTACGTTGGAGCATGATTACGTCATTGGGGCTAAGCGTACCACCGTGATTCAATTTGCGTGCAATTCGATTTGGCGATTGAGATTTTGCCAATTTATTCTGTGTAGTATTAGGAGATTTATGTGGCTCAGAGCGGTGTGTTGAGCTTTTTCTTTCCATTACGTATTCACCTTAAAAACCAAACTTATCATATGAATATAAACCCAAATTGGGACATTTAAGTTAGATTTAAGGTTGAGCAGGGGCGATTTTTATATTTAATTTAACGATTCTAACGCCCCGACACTTAATGTATCTAGCAAGACGGGTTAAAGCACTACTTAGAGTCGATAACTTTCAGGGACTTGCCTTACTCTAAGTGAGTTTGCATATGAGATTGCCCTAAGAAAAGCTATACTTTACGGGAATGTCACATAGAATGGCATAAATTACTATAGAGGAGGTTCTACTGATGGATGTAAACAACCTGATCGAACAGGGTATCTCTGCCATACAAGCCAATGATAAAATCGCCGCAGTTGACGTGCTTGAGCAAGCTGTCACCGAAGACCCCAATAATGCCAAAGCATGGTATTTATTGGCAGGTGCATACACAGATTTAGATAAACGCCGATATGCCCTTGAGACTGTATTAGATATTGATCCCGATCATGAACAAGCGAAAACGCAACTCGCAAGCCTATCATCAGCACCAGATGATGCGCCAGAGTATGCAGATTTTGAGGTTATTGAAACCCAAGCCGTAACTGATGATAGTTCAGGATACGATGCTCAAACAATTCGTGAAGAAGAAGCGATGTTTGATGATGTGCAGTCATCTTCTAATCCAACACAAAGTACGAGTTCCAATTTACCGGTGAATATCCCCGGTCAGCCGGAAGTTGTGACACCACAGAATGTTATTGAGCTCTTCGTAGCGATCGTCAAAAATGGTATTAGTATACTCCAGCGCAAACCTGGTGTTTATGCAGCCGAAGTCCAAAATGCAAATTGGTGGCGATTCTGGGTATTTCTCGTTGGTGTCACCTTGGTCACAGCAACGACATCAACAATTAGCAGTCTGATTATTCAAGGTCAAGTTGCGTCACAAGTTGGTGAAACAGAACTCGCTACTAGCTTCCCACCACTATTTACAGTGTTTTTCACATTTATTATCGCGATTCCAGTTGGCATTGCAGTGACCTATGCAGGTCTTTACGCGTCGCATCGATTTGCAGCAGGTAACCGTAATGGACAAGGATCATTAGTCACTCATGCATATGCGATCATGTTGCCTGTGACAACAGCTAGCTTAATTGCCAGTGTGATCAACTTTGTATTTACACTGTTGCCCCTAGGTGGCTTGGTCAGTCTCGTGACATTTGCTATCTCGATCTATGGTTGGTATATTGCGCATGGTGGTATCAGGATGGTGCATAAAATCGAGAGCAATTCAGCCGTCTGGACACTTGTTGTCTTCGTCTTTGTTCAAATCATTGCAGCAATTGTACTCGGTCTGGTATTAAGCCCAATCTTGTTAGCAGCGGGCATGATGTCATTCATGTAGAGCGCATCTACTTTTCAATGTAGCCAAACAATTGAATCCGTATATTTTGCATCTAAGTCTATAGGTGCGGTTTGCTTTGTCATCAGGTCATAATATAAAACAGTCGGCAATGTGTTGACAGAACGTGAGAATGCGATTGCTTGACTGTCATCTATCCATGACGGACTATCGTCGTAATGTGATGTGACAACCAACGGCGTAATTGCGCCTGTTGCAAAGGTGTAGAGATAGAGAGAGGATGTCCCATCCCGCATTGAGACAAAGGCAATATGCTGGCCATCAGGTGACCATGCAGGTTGCGTATCAGGGGCGGTATGAGTCGTTAATTGGGTGACGGTGCCCGATGTTAATTCTAGTGTATAAATGTCCCACCCAGCACCACGATTAGAGCTAAACGCGATTGTTTGGCTATCAGGCGACCATGTGGGCTCTCTGTTGCTAGCCGTAAGATCTGCCAATGGTTTTAAATCTGTGCCATCAGGTCTGATCATATAGAGATTATTATTGCCACCACGATTGCTGGAAAATGCAATCCATTCACCATCAGGAGACCACGCAGGTGTTTCATCACGGGCTGGGGAACGTGTTAGATTATGAAAAGTTGTTCCAGCAAGATTACTGACAAGAATGTCACTCCCATAGCGCGATAATTCCGCAAAGGCAAGTTGTGATCCATCTGGAGACCAAGTCGGGTCAATGAAGTCATTATAGAGGATGCGATGTTTTAGGTTGTGTGTGAAGTCATGGATAATAATTGCAGGATCACCATCACGTAGCGCGACATAGACAACAACTGTAGATGGCGATTGTGCGCTAATCCCAAAACGTAACCCAACTAATATCACACTTGTGATAAACCCAATTACAGTAAGTGTTAGAAACGTTCGGCACACAGTTGCTTGCCCTTCGCTTAAATTTAGACAGTCACTCCCGTATACTGTTTGTGTTTCAGATATTCTGTGATCTGTTCAGCAGCGATTTGGGCTTCAATGGGCATGTTAAACATTGCACCACGTCCCTTATAAAACACGCCGACCAGATATAACCCCTCATGCCCGAGCACTTGTCGTCCATTAGGATGTTGGCTGAGGTCGCGCATGGGCCATCCACGCTTACCATTGGGGCCGATGTCCCAATCACAGCCGGATGAGGGATAGACCATTTCGCGATTGACCTGTAATTCAACATCCATATATTTATGAAGTACGGGGAAAAAGCCAGTCGCCATGATAATCATGTCGAGTTCAAGATACGTACCATCGGCGAGTTCAGCCCCATTTTTATCGAAGCAAATTGGATGACGAACTGCTTTTACACGTCCATCGCGCACGGCATTGATCAATTCGGGACCACGATAGGCAACCGCCATACCGGTGTTCGGTGGTGGATTCCATAAACCAAAGTCCTCAGCATTATATGTGAGCGCCCCAGTTTTCTTCTGTATCCATTCACACATGGGATCAGGGAGACGCTCTCCAAGAAGCATCCATGCGTGACGTGGCAAACCATAGGGATAGCGCGGGCGTAAATCCACTCCGGTACGAATCGAGAGATAGGTATGACCTTCGGCGGTGTGTTCTCCGGTGGCAACAGAAATATCTGTTCCACTAGGACCGTTACCAACGACCATTAGCCGTTTGCCCTGTACTTGATCGGGATGTTTGAACTCGTGCGAGTGAATGATTTCGCCATCGAATGTATCCATACCGTCGATGTCTGGCATTTGTGGGTTATCAAAAACGCCGGTTGCTGAGATGACAGTACGATAAGTTTCGATGCCTTCACTGGTTTCGACCTGCCATGTACCATCCCCATTGGGTGCAACACGATAGACTTCAATACCGTGGTCGATATTAAAATCGTGGTCATTCGTCCAATCGACCAGGTAATCATGATATTGTTTGCCAGATGGGAAGAGACCATAGTGCAATGGAAATTTGCGCTCCGGCATATGGCTGAAAAACCGTGAGGTGTTCAACCGGAGGGACGGATACAGGTTGCCCCATGTCGAGGCAATCTGATGGGTGCGATCGATAACGCGATATTCGAGACCGGCTTTTTCTAAGGCATATGCGGCATTAAGTCCAGCGGGACCGGCTCCGATAACAAGTACATCAGCGGTGGGCATTACTCCTCCTGAGTATTGGGTAACGCAGTTGCAGTGCCACGCACAAATAAGAAGACGCGAGTTGGAACAGCTTCGAGCGTCGCTTCAAAATTTTCGGCATCTTGTGTGGTACGCGGTTGTGCATATTCTAGAGTTTCAACAATTAAGCCGTTGACCCATTCTGCTTGGTAAGTCGCTTCTTCATTGTATTCATCGACTGGAAAGGCGACGACTCCCCCCATAATACCAATAATTCCCATCGAAAACATCACCAATGCAATCGCTCCAATAACGGTCAGCGCACGTCGATTGGCAGTACGGACATCCGTGCGGGTCATGGTGGATTGGCTAAGGCGTGTGAGTAAGGGCTGGCTTTTGTAACCACCGCTCATATTCAAGGGTTTGACAGCATCTAAGGTTTCGGGTACAGATACCGATTCTGTCAGAATAGGAACAATCGTAAAACCACGTTTAAGCGCTTGTTCGACTTCGCGTTGTACAGATGGATCGTTATTGGATTCGTTTGATACGAGCACGATCAAAACAGGATGTGCCGGTTGTACATCTGCACTGGCGAGGTCATCGCGTATTTTCTCAGCTAGGGATTTTTGGTCGGCTGAATAAGTTATGCTAATCATTCAGAGTGTGTGTCCTCATCTTTGTGAAAAATTGTACAACTAGTATCGCATAGTCGCCGATTGTATCCAACGGTGGTTTGGTTAACAGGTGGTGAGATAATTTTGCCCTCGTCTATCTTTCCATCATCTTATAAAAGGATAAACCACAGATTCACAGAGAACACAAAGAAAGACAGTGCAAAAGAGAGTTATCTAAAATAGACCCAACGGGCAGATAATTTTCGCAAAATTGACGCGGGGGTTATATCATTAGAGTAAGATTGTTTATTTTGTAGAGAAAGCAGAACCTTATGCCGGATGAACGCCCCAATATTCTGTATATTATGTCGGATGACCATGCCTCCCATGCCATGAGTTGCTATGGAAGCAAGATCAATGAAACACCCAACTTAGATCGGATTGCTAACGATGGCATGCGCTTTGATAATGCGTTTTGCACCAATTCGATTTGTACGCCGAGCCGTGCCGCAATTTTGACGGGCACTTATAACCACATCAACGAGGTGACGACCCTCGACACCAAAATGGATAACACCTTGCCGACGTTTGTCAAAGATTTGCAAGCGAGTGGTTATCAAACGGGGATGTTTGGTAAGTGGCATCTGGGCACGGGTGAAAAACATGAACCCACCGGATTTGATGATTGGGCGGTGTTGCCAGGGCAAGGGCTTTACCATAACCCGACATTTGTCTTTAACAATGATGGCAACTCTGAGAGACGTACGGTCAAAGGCTATGTGACGGATATTATCACCGATATGAGTCTTGATTTCCTCAAAGCGCGCGATGCAGATAAGCCGTTTTTTGTGATGTGTCATCATAAAGCGCCGCATCGGCATTGGGAGCCGGATGAAAAACATGCCCATATGTACCTGAATGAAGATATACCCGAACCCGAAACGCTCTACGACACCTATGAGAATCGCGCGAGTGCCGCCGAAGCCGCAGAAATGCGGATGGGTGTGCATATGATACCGTTGGATACAAAGACAGAAATTCCACGCGATTTACCGGAGATGGAATTGCGCAAATGGGCGTATCAGCGTTATATCAAAGATTATCTGCGAGTGGTGGCGAGCATTGATGATAACGTTGGACGCTTGTTGGATTATCTGGATGAAGAAGGACTGACCGAGAATACGATTGTGGTGTATACCTCGGATCAAGGATTTTTCCTCGGTGATCATGGTTGGTATGACAAACGCTTTATGTACGAGGAATCGTTACGGATGCCGTATATCATGCGCTATCCCAAGAAAATCAAAGCAGGAACGGTGTGCGACGACATGATTTTGAATGTCGATTTTGCACCGACGTACCTCGAACTCGCTGGACTAGATATTCCGGAGCATTATCAGGGACATAGTTTTACGGCATTGCTCCATGGAGAAACGCCGGAGGATTGGCAAACATCAATGTATTACCGCTATTGGATGCACAAGGCGCATCACAACGTCTACGCGCATTATGGGATACGGACAATGCGTTATAAGCTGATTTATTATTATGCCGATGCGCTCGACCAATTAGGGGCGATTGATGAGACCTACGAGCCGGAATGGGAATTATTCGACCTCGATAACGACCCGTATGAGTTGAATAACATCGTCGATGATCCGGCACATGCGGAGTTGGTAGCGGAGTTAAAAGCGGAGATGCACCAGATGCAAGCGGACTTGGGTGATACTCGCTATCACTTGGATGTGTAGCCCTCACCCCAACCCCTCTCCTAATGTATTTTGTGGGAGAGGGGCGTTAAACAGGGGTTAGTCTTCTGTGCCGAGTAGTGATTCCAATTCCGCGATACGTTCTAACATCCAGTCTGGAGAGTTGTTCTCTCCTCTTATCTCAACAACCCTTTTGTAATCAGCTAACGCTTCCGCATATAGAGACAGCTCATTATAGTAAATGAAGGCTCTGTTTTGATAAGGGCTAGCAAAATCTGGTTTAAGATCAATTGCAGTCGTGTAATCCTCTATTGCACCATTCAAGTCGCCCAGATCAAATTTGGTAATCCCGCGATTGTAGTAGGCAAGCGCATACTCAGGATCAAGCGCAATAGCAGTCGTGTAATCCTCTATTGCGACATTGAAGTCACCAAGATTATGTTTAGCCCATCCACGATTGTTATAAGCAAAGGCATACTCAGGATCAATGGCGATGGCTTGGTCATAATCCAATATCGCACCCGCATAGTCGCCCAGATCAAATTTGGTAATCCCGCGATTGTAGTAGGCAAGCGCATACTCAGGATCAATTGCGATCGCTTCGTCATAATCCAATATCGCTCCCGCATAATCCCCCAGATCAGCTTTGGCAACTCCACGATTGTTGTAGGCAAAGGCATACTCAGGATCAATGGCGATGGCTTGGTCATAATCCAATATCGCTCCCGCATAATCCCCCAGATTAGCTTTGGCAACTCCACGATTGTTATAAGCACGTGCTAAGTCGTTTTCAAATGAGATCGCTAAATCAAAATCTGATATTGCTCCTTCATAATCCTCAAGGTTAGCTTTTACTACACCCCTTAAATTGTAAAAATCATGAATATTAATTTCATTTAACTGTCGCCCTTCTATGATAGAATTCTCAGCTTCATCAAAAAATACAAGAGACATTTCATAGTCTTTTGCAGAATCATACAATTGCCCAACTGTAAAGTTGATAATATATGCCGTGTCCATACCTTCAAACAAATATGTTCTATAATTTTCTAGATCTGAAGAAACTGCAACTCTATCAACCGTTCTGTAAACTTCACGATCATCGCGTGGCGTAATTTCATAGAAGACACGGACTCCGCCCTCCTGTTGTTCACCCCACATGACAATGGTGGCATTGTAGAGGTCAGCCACTTGTTGGGCTTCGTCACGTCCAGAGAGTTGATGTTTGACTTCAATATAGGGAAAGCCTTCCTCATCAAGGGCTGCTTTGATATTGCTTTCGATTGCGCCTTCTTGATTGCCATATGATTCAAAATCAGCGATCACGATCCCGACTTGCCCTTCTGCAAATGGTGTGCCTTCTAGTGGTGTTGGTGTGATCGTCGGCGTGTTAGTTGCGGTTGGCGTGTGTGTTGGGGTGCTAGTTAGCGTTGGTGTTGGGGTGTTTGAGGGTGTTATGGTTGGCGTACTCGTAGGTGTCAATGTCGGCGTTAATGTCGGTGTTGCGGTTGGCGTCGGTGTGGCTGATGGCGGAATCAAACCCACAGTAAACAAAATTCCTTCCCGTTGTGTCTCGGGTAAGACAGCGATAATAGCAAAAATCACACCGATAATCGCAACGATTAGACCGACGATATAAGCCGAATTCCAATTGCGTTGTTTTTCGCCAACGACTTGATTTTCGATATTGGTCTGATTGCCGATGGTTTGCTGTCCGATAACACTAACCTGTGCATTGTCGGATGCGGTCACAGTCTGCTTAATTTCAACCACGCGGGGTGGTTGTTCGGTTGGCTCGGGTTTTTCGGGTAGGTCGTCGGTATTTTTTATATGCAGAGCTTGCAAGTCAGATAGGAGTTTTGTGATTGTTTCCGTGTCAATTTCACTGGTGAAGTCGGCATATTGTAGGCGACTCAGCACGACAGGTAAATCGACCTGTTCGAGTAAGATCGGTAAAATTGGTTTGTCGTTTTCAACAGCCGTCACAAATTCCCAGTGACACCATTCCGATACGTTCCATGCCGATTGCGGTGTCATGAGGTAGACAAACACATCACAGGCTTGGATCTGGTCAGCTAGTTGCGTCTGCCATGATTGTCCAGCTTGTAATTTGGTATCGATCCAGACATCATGTCCGGCGTTGCGGAGTATGTCGAGAATTGGTTGAATTTTTTCGATGTCAGCATGTGCGTAGCTGATAAATAATTTCATGTGTAACCCTACCTGTAAGACCTGTTACACATGATTATAACGTGGTGCAAATTTGGTGCAATGATTTCAGGTCAAAAATCGGATACCACCCCACCAGGTTATGGTGTAGGAGATGCGCCCTGTGCGAAGATTATGATAGCGAGATTATTATCGCATGTGCCATCAAATACGACACGTGCCATCGGTGACAAAATATCTCCTGTAATCGTCTCGAGGCGCAAGAAATACACATTATTCGTCAAATCATCCCCAAGTTGAATCGCCCAGTTGTAGTCATCACCGAGGTCGAGGTTATTGCCTACCGTGACAGTTGTTTCTTCATCGGTCGATAAAATGCGCACCTGTACGATGGCCTCCCCTGTCAACGTTTCCTCTAGGTTGAGGACTTGTCCAGTGATGCCTTGCCAATCACATAAATCATCCGGATGTGAGGTATATGCGACTTCATCGCGTATACGGAATGGGCGTGGTTCGAGCGTATTGGTCGGCGTTATGTCTGCCGCTGCACTCAGCGCTTGTTGGGTCTGAGTCGCTTGCGATGCGAGTAAAGTCGATTGTTGGTTGATGGCGATTTGGGTCTCATTGAAGTCGATAGCAGCTTGCGTCCGTTGCATAGCATTCGCTAGGACTTCAGCCGTTTGCGTCGCGATGATGTCATCTTGCAGGGCTGAGCTGGTTAACTCTAGATCAGCAGCTTGGGCGGATAGCAGTGCTTGTTCACTTTCGAGTGTGCTGATGCGGTCACGTTGATTACTGGCTTGATTGACCAATTCAGTTGATGTCAGATCCAAAATGGTTTGCGCATTTTGCACCGCTGCTGATGTACCGTATAATGAATTCTGGGTCGCGTCGGTATTCCATATCGCATTAGATAATTGTGGCGCAAAAATTAGGGCAAAGAACAATAACATCGCAGCTGTTGCAAAAAAAGTCAGCAACGCAATGATCAAACCGCTGGCGAACATCTGACGACGGTTAGCGCCACGCTTAACTTTGACAGGTGGTATACTATAGGGTGTAGGTTGTCTACTCATTTTTTAATCATACCATGACTTAAGTACTACTTCATTCCAAAAATTTTCATGCATCATCTATACTATAAAAACGGCTCTGTAATATAGAGAAATTTTATCTCAATTATGGCATATGTATCATCAGAACTTGACAATATTATACGCGAAAATATTAAAGATGAATCGGCATATCAGCTTATCCGCCAGATGATCGAATCTGAGCGTGCCCCTGCCGAAGAACAAACCCGTTATCTCAAGGAATTGCACCATCTCGCAACAACACATTATGACAGCCTTGAAGCGATGTTTGAAGCATATTTATCTGTTGGATGTGATGTGCTCGGATTATCGCAAGGCATCGTGAGCTTTATTGATGCATCTATCTATCACATCGAAGCATCCTACCCTGATCTATCACATGCAAAAAAACAACTCAAATTAGATGAGGTTATGTGCAGTCTTGTCGTCCGCGAGGACAAGACACAGATGTTCGCTAATATCAGCAAAAAGTCCAATTCAGTTAAATCCGATGGTTCAATTGAAAATTATGCTGGTACACCGCTTCGACTCAATAACACAATCTGGGGAACAATTTGCTTCTTTGATAAGACACCGCGCTCTAAAGCATTTAGTGAGTTAGACAGTGAATTTATCGAATTGATGGCGCAAGGCATCAGTAACGCATTAGATAGTGCATCGAAGCAACAGTTGCAAGAATTGGCAGAAAATCGCTATCGGTTGATGTTCGAGAATATCAACACACCTGTGATTTTGTATGATGTTGAAACCTATGACATCATCGACATTAATCAGTCGGCGCTTAATTTTTATGGCTATAGCTATGAAGAGTTCATGGAAATCTCGGCGTTCGAGCTAAATATGTTGCCACAAGCTGACATTGAAAAGCGGATTTTAGAAAATCGTGCGGCAGGTCGGGCATATGTACAATTTCCACATCGTCTAAAATCTGGCGAGATTCGTGAAGTTGAAGCCTATATAAGCGACCTTGAGATTGATAATCGGCTGGTACGGTTTGCTGTCATATACGATTATTCAGAGCGACATGAAGCGGAAGAAGCTCTTAAACATTCCGAAGCCAATCTACGGGCAATCTTCGATACAGCCTCACAATTCATGTTTTTGATTGATGACACCAGTAAGATCGTTGCGATGAATCGAGCCGCCCGTCGCTTGATTGATGATATGAATGATACCAATCCCGGTGTCGACAACACCTTTTCGAATCGATACGGGATGGATGCCAGTCGCTATTTAGTTGGGGATTACCTCAAACTAGCATTACAGGGTAAGTCAATTTCACACGAGACGTATATTACGTTACAGAAGCAAAATAATCAGAGGATTTATATTGATTATCGTTATGTACCTGTTAAAACACCAGACGATACAATTATCGGGGTTTGTGTAACAGGACAAGACATTACAACTGTAAAAGAGTCGCAAGAAGAGCTTGCCCGTGAACGTAACATCTTACGAGCGTTGATTGATAACTTACCAGACAGTATTTACATTAAAGATGCGAATGCTCGCATTTTAAACGCTAATCAGAAATATGTTGAGACAACCCAATTTAATACGATTGAAGATGTCATTGGTAAAAATGCGATGGATTTATTCGCCCAAAATGGGCATGAATACTATCACGATGATGTCAACGTGTTAAATGGAGAAAAGTTAATCGGGAAGCATGAGCCACGCATTCTCGATGGTGAGCAAATAGGAACACATGAGACGAGTAAGATCCCACTATACAATGAGCACAATCATATTGTAGGACTAGTGGGGGTTGAGCGTGACATCACAAAGCAACTATCCGTTGAAACTGCGTTGCGTCGACGTGAGGCAATTCTAAATACTATTAGCATCGCAGCCCAACGATTCCTAACCAACCCCAATTGGCATGATAATATTCAACAAATCCTTGAAAAAATTGGTGCCGCGATTGACATTGACCGTGTTTATGTCTACGAAAATGTCGAGCTAGAAGCAGAATTGGGCTCGATTCTCCCTTATGAATGGACGCGCCAAGGGATTCAACCTCGTTCCGACTATCATGATAAACCACTAACACGATGGCTCCTTGAGCGGTGGGTAAAATCATTTGTACATGGCAATATGATTTACGGTAATACAAGCGATATGGAATCGGAAGAAGCCCAATTGATGCATGCTCACGATGTGCAGTCGATTGCCATGATGCCTATCATGGTTGGATCTTATTGGTGGGGTGTTATTGGCTTTGATAGCGTGTCTGTGCCGCGCACATGGCATCCAGCTGAATTAGACGCATTGATGGCAGCAGCGAGTACGCTTGGTTCCGCAATCGAGCGTGAACGGATGGAACAAGGCATCCGTGAAAACGAGGAGCGGTTCACCCAACTGATTACACATATTCCCGAAGCATTTTGGATCTATGACGTTCAAGCTCAAAACATTATCTATGCAAGCGATAATTACGAGTCGATGTTTGGTATATCGTTAGCAGATCGACAACGTGATGTCAATCTATTTATGCAACAAGTCCACCCCGAGGATCGAGGACTTGTTGTCCAAAGTTTAGAGCGACAAACACAAGGAGCTGTCTCAGAATATGAGGCACGGTTTACTGCTGGTGAATCGTATCGTTGGGTAAGTATACGTATCTATCCAATTCGAGATATTGAGGGGAATCATTATCGTGTAGCGGGTATTGCCTCGGATATTACTGAGCGCAAACAAGCCGAGGAAAACCGACTTGAGATGCTAGCACAACGTGAACGGATTGCAATCTTGTCACAGTTTATTCGCGAGTCTACTCATGAATTTAAAACACCATTGTCGATTATCAATACACGCTTATATATCCTTGAACGCACTGATGACCCCGAAGTGCAACGCTCTAATTTACAACTGATCCGCGACCAAGTGGACGGTATTTCCGACTTGATTGAGTCACTGGTATTGATGAGTCGTTTAGATAGTCGTGCTGACATAACAGTGAATACCGTAAACATCAATACGATTGTTCGTCAATTAGACTTGGCAATACGAGATAATTACACTGAACGTGCTGATGATTTCTCTGTGGAGTTAGATGATGATATTCCACCAATAATTGGCAATCTGATATTTATCAGTCAGGCAGTACAAAATTTGATTGATAACGCAGTACGGTATTCGGATATTGGACAACCAATATCTTTGAGAACGCTACAGAATGCAAGCCACGTCATTATCGAGGTGGAAGATTATGGTATTGGCATTTCTGAGGACGAAATGGGACAAATCTTCAAACGCTTTTATCGGCAGGATGTCGCACATTCGACGCGCGGTTTTGGTTTAGGATTGCCAATTGCCCAGCGGATTGCTCAACGCCATGGTGGTGATGTCACTGTAAAGTCTACCCTTGGGCAAGGCGCAACGTTTCAGATGATTTTCCCTAAACTAATTGTCCTCAACGATTAAAGTTCAGCGCGTTCGTTTAACCACTGGATTGCTTGATCACGTGCATCAATAGGAAAATGTAAACGCTGTACACGTTTGGATGCAGTGTAATCCATTGTGCTGATAAGTGAATTATCTGTACTGTTACCATCTGTCAGATAAGCAACATAAGGTTTAGGGAATGGGGACAGTTCTTTGAATGTCTTTTCCATAATTGCAGTGGCATAGCGTACAGGTAACATCCCCGATTTATGAATATCTAGGATAATTTTGATATAGGGTTGCCCTTTGAGTTGTTCTTCATAGATTTCATATAGTATGCCGATGTACTCGTCCATGCCTTTACGTGACGATTCATCAAACTGAAATTCATGAATATTATGTTCCTCAATGTATTGGTAAGTGACAACCTCAGTAATCATTATAATTTCCTTGCAGCTTGCATAAATAAAATTAGATTGTGATCAGACCTTTATGATATTTTAACACAATATTCGCTCAATTCACATTAAATAGAATCTTCAGTTATGAATGGGATACAGGCTTTTATTTCAGCCTACATTGTTGACTACATATATTTGAAGTTATTTTCTAGATAGAGATATTAACTGTATTCTGTGAGGTAAGTTATGAGTTGATCGCGAGTGAATGTATACATCTGTGCTTCAACTTGTTTTAAAAATAGCGGATCAATATATTGCCATAACCAATCGTGCATGGTATCAGATTTATCAAGGATTGTCCTCAAAAACATCGGTTCAACAAACAATCGTTTACTGAAGATTTCGAGTGTTTTACTCACGCCGTCTGGCATAATTTGATGATAGATGAGATCGCGCCAACTGATGAGAACTTCATCGGACATGAAGGGTAGCCATTGCTGAGGAGCACACTGTGATAATGACTCGGCTTGCCATGATTCCAGTTTGCCTTCATCACGCTCGTCCATGTGCGTTAGCAATAGATGTAACGCAATAAACTTATTCATCCGACTCACACCCTTCCATTCGCGCCGAGCAAAATTAGGACGTACCATTTTTAGCGCCCATGCTTCATCTGTTGCGAGATGAGCGACATACCCTGCTAGAAATATCAATTGGGTTTCATCATTGGGCTGATTCAAGATCGGGTGATCAGATAGCATGACTCGCCATGGATGATGCGTGATTGGATTTTCATAGGAGTAAAAATGCGTGGTTTCCCGACCAACACCGCTTGATACACGTGCATCGGCGACAATACTACCTAATTGGAATGCAGGTAGATTGTGATTTATAAGATCACGATAGATTTCTGGTAGATCAGAATCAGCGATCAAACGTTGTGTAATTTGGAGATGTGTAAATGGTGTCGGCATGCTGGATATTGTAGACTGATTCGTCGTGTAAGACGAGAGTCAAGTCATTATCCTTGCAGTTGTTTTGGAATAACTTGTTCCATGAGGATGGCAGTCTCTTCAATTGACTGATAATCATCTGCATAAGAAATAACATCTAATTGCGGATCGAAACTCCAAAAACCAGCAACATCGTAAAGATAACGAATATATGTATACAAAATCCCGATAACAACACGCGAATAGACACTATACGCCATATACGGGAAGAAAAGAATAATCCCACGATCATGAATATAGAGAACAATGCCCATAGTTGTATTGGGGTAGTGTAACTCCACATCGCCGCCGGGGCCCTGTACCGGACGCAATTCTGGATCAAGGCGCATCATATAGCGTGCGAGTACCTTGGGTTTGATGCGATAGACAGGCCAAAATTTCTCGGGTTGATCGGTACTTTGACCGTATTCAAACAGCCATTCCAACATAGAGCGGGATAGTTGTGGACGCTTAGGAATATAGAGGTGGATTTCGTATATTTGTTGGTTACTCATGATTCTTACTATACATGGATTTTGTATTTCAGCAAGCGAGAGTTCCTATGATTTCATGGCTATGGGAACTATGCTTAAACCCATCCCTATCAATGTCAACGCTAGATTGGTACGATTGTATCCTCGTAGCGATTCATATTAACGAGACTAAGCTATGAAAAAAATTCTACTCATCTCGCGGTGTCCGCCGTATCCTATCCATTATGGTGATCGTCTGATTATTTGGCATTTAGCCCGTGAACTTTCGGCACGGGGTTATACAGTTGATTTATTGGCGCTTTACAATCAAGACGATGATCCGGAGTTAATCAGCCACTATCAGCAATACTTCCGACATATTGAACTGTATCGTGAAACAAACCGGAGTCGTTTTGATTATCTGCGTCGGTTGCTGATACCGTCCACACGATTTCCAATATCAGCGGGAAATAGCTTTACACCCGTGATGTGGCATACTATCGAGGCATATCTTGATCGTCATGATTATGATGTTGTGCATTGCTTTGGAGGCATCAGCGTTTATGAATTTCATCAGTTATTTGCTGATAAACCCAACATCATCACCCCATATGAATCGTATGCGTTGTACCTAGAACGGTCAATTGAACAAGGTAACCTACCCGCGCATTTGATGTTGCCAATTGCACGCGGTTTTGAGCGTTGGATGTTTACACCATTTGATCGTACGGTGGTGATTGCCGAGCCCGACAAAAACATGTTATTGTCAATTCAGCCTCACCTGAATATTGAGATTATTCCCAACGGTATTGATCTCGCTAATTTTCAGTTATTGGATTACGCCCGTCAGCCATCTACATTGGTTTTTGTCGGAAATTATGAATATCCACCAAACCAAGATGCCGTGCGTGCATTAGTAGATCATATCTTGCCACGGGTTCGTGAGGTGATTCCGGAGGTGCGGTTACAATTAGTCGGGAATAATCCGCCGGATTGGATGCGTGATCTCACCAATGAGGTGATTGAGGTCACAGGACGTGTCCCCGATGTTCAACCCTATTTAGCTGAGGGAACAGTGTTTGTATGTCCGTTACGAATCGGAGCTGGTTTGAAAAACAAGGTGCTCGAAGCATTAGCGATGGGCATTCCGGTAGTGGCAACTCCATTAAGTGTCGACGGAATTGATGTCACCCATCAAGCATCAGCGTGGGTAGCTGATGTCAATGATATAGCTGAGGGCGTGATTGCTGTCTTACAAGACACAAATTTACAGCAAACATTATCACATAATGGACGTATCTTGATTGAATCCGGTTATAGTTGGGCAAGTACAGCCGATCAATACGAAGCCTTATATGATGCGATTATCGCAGAACATCACAAGTAAGAACAAATTTCAGGTTGTGATTTCCGTCAATTTTGACAAATTGCTTGCGTAACACCTCTCAATCTTTTAAAGTTAACCTTGCGCTTAACGATAGAAGCAAAAAGGTCACCATGAACGAAGAGCTACTGAATACCTTAGGCAGTATTATCGGGACAGCAACGCCACTGGTGATTGCTAGCCTCGGCGAGACAATTACCGAACGTGCTGGTGTTGTAAATCTGTCGTTGGATGGCAGTCTGGCATTGGCGGCAGTGATGGGGTTTGCAGCGGCATGGACAGCCCAAGAAGCGGGTGTTTTGTCTGTACCGATGCAGTTAGCACTAGGTATTGTCGTGGCAATGCTAGTTGGTGCATTGATTGCGGTATTGATTGGCTTTTCGAGCATTAAACTACGACGCGATCAAGTCGCTGTTGGTTTTATTTTGACGCTACTGGCAGCAGATCTTGCGCGTTTTGTAGGTGCAGATTATACGCGCATCCCCGGTCCACAGATTACAAGTTACCCCATTCCGATCTTGTCTGATATTCCAATATTAGGTCCTATTTTCTTCCAGCAAAATGTATTGGTTTATTTTAGTTTTATCCTTGTTTTTGTGATTTGGTACTGGATGTTTCGCACCAGTGGTGGGTTGTCACTCCGTGCGATTGGTGAACGCCCTGAAGCAGCTTATGCACGTGGTGCTAATGTGAACCGTTTGCGGTATTTTTATACATTCGTTGGTGGTGCGCTGGTTGGTTTAGCAGGTGTTGCATATTCGCTTAACGTAAAACCCGGTTGGTCAAGCCCTCCCGCAATGCAAGGGGATGGCTGGATTGCGTTAGCGATTGTAATTTTTGGCGGATGGCATCCCTTCCGTGTGGTATTAGGTGCATATTTATTTGCGGCGTTACGGGCTGTATCAGCGAATATCCAGACGAACGGGTTATTCTTATTTGGACAAGAAATCGAATTTCCGTTTGTACTCCTCAATACGTTGCCGTGGTTACTGATGATTATCACGTTGTTGGTGGTCAGTGGTGGTTTCACAGAACGTCTACTGAAATATATGCCGATGGCAGTACAGCGACGATTACGAGCCTTCTTGAGATCCGATCCTCCAAAGGCATTAGGAACACATTTTGAAGCGGATTAAATGGTGGGCGAAATATATTTCGCCCTACGTAGTTTTACGAATCGTATACTTAACGTATATCTTCTGGAGCGACAGTTGGTAACAGACGACATAACCCTTGTGTGACAATATCACCTGCGAATGCCCATCCGAATCCGTCAATTTCATACCAGCCATTCGTGCTGACTTGTGAAGCTTGCATCGCTTTGTTGAGTTTTGCGACAACAGCCGCATCAAAGTTAGGTTGTGCAAAGAGATCAACGGCATTCCCTGTAAAACTTTCAACAACACAGGCATCTTCGCTAAATACAAGGTTCGTTGTTACGGCCGGTTGCGGTGTGGGTTCATTTGCAGAGATGAGCGCGACCGCATTACACGCATCACTTAATGCCACAACATCCCGATAAATCCATCCTAATTCGCCTGTCATTAAAATTCGATACCATCCATCAGCAGTTTGTCCGTCTGCCATGAGAATATCTTCGGTACTTAGAATACGAATAACTGGTGAATCTGTGCTGGCTTCGGCACGAATGTTGACGCGATTTCCAGTCGTATTGCGGACATCACAAACAGGTGTTTGGACTTGTGGCAAGCCTTCACAATCACCAATCTCATCAACAACACTACCGCCAACCCATCCAATTGTGCCGTCGTTATTCTCGATTTGAAACCAACGATTATCGCTAACTGCAATTGCCGATACTGTCTGGCGTACAGGTAAGGTACTCAGTAACGAAAATTGTATATCCGGGCCACTGCGAATATTCACATTAATGTCACCCGATGGACGAATTGAACAAGCAGTTACAGTTTCAACAAGTAGTGCTGATGGTGTATTGGTGTCATTACTGATGGTATGAGCGATGTTGATAATCTCTGGAACTGGTGTCGGCTCAGATGTTGGGACAACAACAGCAATAGCAGGTGTTTCTTCCGCAACGATGCGCACAGATACACTTGCTGGATTGACTGTCTGATTATCTAATGATGATGTGATGCTGGATAATAATGAGAAGATAGCAAACAGCACGAGTGTGACAAATAAGATGATACACCCAATGACAAGTGGGTGGCGTGATAATTTACGTTTTTGTCGTACAACAAAATTAGGAGAAATGGTGGGTTCTGAGTACATTGGGTTTTATCCGTTTGTTTTGTCTGTCTTTACTCCAGTCTATTTCTTAGAGGCAAACAATACTGAACGGAAACTAAACGCCAATCTGACGTTTACCCTATCCCTCGTCGTGGATGAGGTACTTCTGTATAGTCATCTGTAAACGGGCGTTTGATCTTCAAGTCGTTATATAGGGTGTGATATTGAGTGACAACATCGGTACTAAACATGACGCGCATATCATAGGCATCCTCACGGTCGCTCCGATAGTAATTTTCTTTCACACCGTGGCGGGTGAAGCCATATTTATTGTATAGTCCTTGTGCGACATGGTTACTTACGCGCACTTCCAGCACGATATATTCCGCGCCTAATAAAAGGGCTTTGCCGAACATGCCTGCTAATAAGATTTCACCGTACCCATTCCCACGCGATGACGGATGGGTGGCTATGGTGCTGACATGAGCTTCGTCAGCAATTTTCCAGAGCCCGCCATATCCAACTATACGATTACTGGGGATAGGTGGTTCTGGATTGAATATGCGATTGATACGATCCCAGAGGCGGATAGGTTCGGGTTTTGATGCACCGTTGGTTTGTGTCTGACGCTCTTCAAGTACAACCATATGGCTTACGGTAGACTGATTAATCTCGAAATTATAGGAATCAGTGGGCCATGGTGGCTCAAACGAGAGGTGATCAATTGCGGACACCTGCTTAATATCGGGTACTTTCATGTAGCGGAGCGTTAAAGTCATAATTTCAAGCGATATTTGAGAGACAATAGCGAACAGTTTACAGATCAACCGAAATCAGAACAAGGCACAACTAACCACAAGTTCATGATTTCAGTATTTTCGTCAGATTAGCAACCAAATGGCACGCTGATATTAGGTAACTCCCCAATATCATGGAGATCGTAGCGTATAATCAAACGTCCAGTGACAGGTAATGCAGTTGTCAGTAAATTGGTAAATACAAGCGCATTTTCCACATCAATCGTCATATAATAACGAATAGTCGCATCATGTTCTGGTGCGACCCATAATTCGCCATTAAACGCCAGAATTTGGCTATCTGGATTGAGTGTCAATTGCGGCAGATTAAGTTGATCAAAATTTACGGCGTATCGCCAAACATCTTCGTCATTGACGCGTTGCTGAGGTTGTCCACTCGCGGATGCAACATTAACACCACCAACGAGTGAGCCTGCACCAATTTGCGTCGCAGCCCGTGCAAATTCATCAGCGTTAGATAAACAGGCACCACGCTCTACAAGAAAGTTATCCTGCCCTAATTGAACTGCCTCATATTGTTCGGGTTCTTGTAAGCCGAGTAAGTCCCCTTCGGTTTTAAAGACAACCCGTCGGGCTGATGCGATCTGATTATATTGCACATCAGCTGTTGCACGTCCGTACACACGCCGATCAACTTGCGCGAAGACACCATCAAATTCCATATCAACAGTGTAACGCCAGCCACTTAATTCGAGTAGGCGGTCGTCAATGTTAGGAAAGCTGACTGTACCAAAGTTGGGCGGTGGTGCATTTTCGGTAAGGACAATCTCTGTACCACGAACCGACGGTGTAATCGGTGTTGGTAAATCATCTAAGGTCAAACCGCGCTCACGGCAAGCCGTAAACATCAGCAGACAACAGAACATCAATAGCGTTAATCGGGTCATAGGGTTTTGAGAGTATGTGAATATTGATTTGGTTAATTTATGGAAGGGATAAGGCGAACCTAATCCCTATAATAGTCAGTTTAGACATCAATTAGTATGTGTCTGGGCGACGATCTTCAAAGATAGGAATTTTACTGCGAACCTCATCAACTTTATCAAGTTCAATATCAACAGTAATCAGTTGTTCATCTTCACCAGCTTCGACCACGATTTTACCCCACGGATCAACAATCATGGAGTGTCCTGCAAAGACTGTTCCACCAGTATCACCACAGGCATTGGTTGCGACAATATAACATTGATTTTCAATCGCACGAGCAATGAGTAAAGCCCGCCAATGTTCGAGGCGTGCAAGAGGCCATTCGGCGGACACAAAGATAATCTTAGCTTGATCGTCCACAGCATAGGTACGGAATAATTCTGGGAAACGTAAATCGTAGCAGATGGTCAACCCGGTAGATCCCCACGGCAAATCCATAACGAGTGGTGCATTACCCTCGCTCAGGTATTTATCTTCTTCAAATAGACGGAAGAGATGGATTTTACGGTAGACACCCATCATGCGTCCTTGTGGCGAAAAGAAAGTCGAACTATTGGTGATGGTGTCACCACGTTTTTCCAGAAGCGAACCGATAATTGCAATTTTATATTGTGTCGCAACTTTAGAAATATTGTTGAACATCCCCTTGTTGATTTCATCGGCATGTTCTTTTGCATTTTCAAGATCATAACCCGTCGACCATAATTCGGGCAAGACAATTACATGAGATTTACGACGAGATGCTTCAGCAATCATGCGTCCGGCATTACGAAAATTGTTTTTGACCTCGCCGAGTTCAATATTCATCTGCCCTAGACTAATAGAAATAACAGCCATCTGGATATCCTTATTCAAATAATTTAGTGTATCGTCATGACGATACCTGACTCTAACATTGAGTATAGTTCAAGGATAGGCGACCTGCAATCTAACGAAAGTATGGGGATAGTGATTTGCTAGATTTGATGGGTAATAGACACAAGAAAATTACGTGGACAGTCTTCAAATGGTTTACTCGTTGTTAAGCTTATCCTCCACAGTCGGAATAATAAAAACACACCCCAAAGGTGCAATATTGGCGACTAATTGTCTCGTTGATAGGACGTCTGGTTGAAATAACGGCTGGGAATTTTTCACCATCATCACAAAATAGCACTGAACATGGCTATGCCCAACACTGATGCAACGAAGACTTCAAGTATAATTTAAAAATTAGCTGGCAAATTGGTTTCCTCTATGTTGGAAATATGTAACTTGGAAGAGTGAGTCAAATTTTAATGACATGGTAATAAAATTTGTTTATTAATATTTAAAGTTAGTGTCGTATTGCCATCCCATTTTGTCCCTCTTATAACCATCAAATACTGGATAGCACTCATTTACTAGCCTAAATTTAACGAAATTCGACCGACACTATAACGTGACTTAATTGTGTTAGATGTAAGGGCATGCAATACTTAGGCATATCAAATGATTGGTAGTCTTACTGTAATGAAGCCTTCGGAAATTAAATCGCGTAAGGAGAAACTTCGCCTCATAGAAGATCATCTTCGGCTGTCTCATGATGACCTTGGTGTCGAACGAGACAGTATTGGATTTGTCGAGGTTGTGCATCACCCTACGTATATTTTACCCTCACTAAATTATGTTACACCACGTCGCAAGACTGCGATGGTTCCCGGCAAAGATGTCGGTGAGGGTGTGACCACGTTAAGTGATTATCGTCGTAAAACACGAGTTATGTATATTGATGAGTTATTTCCGCCATTTTTTACTAAAACACTGAACGGTATTGGGTTACATCTGAATACAACCATTCCTCTGTGGGTCATTGATTTGACAATTCCACCAATTGAGATCAATTTATCGGAGCGTATCTCCGTGAACACAGTCGTGAATCAGCAAGGACTAGACATTTGGTCGTTGGTATGGCGTAATGCCAGTTATCGCGTATTTGGGACTTCACTTGAGCCACTACAAATTGGCAAAATGCATCCGACCAATCATAATGTTCACGATATTATCCTCTATTTGAATCACACACCTATGGCTGTTGCACGCATCACAATTCACGATAAATCGGCACATTTGATGGCGCGAGCATTCGTTCAATCGACACAACCGCTCCGTTTGCAACAATGGCTTTTAGAAATTACGGCACAAACAGCACAAAAACAAGGTTGTGAGATATTATTCATCTGCGATAAGACGATACAATATCTGCAACCTGTGACCAATTTGCCGTTGACCCAAGAGGGCAGTATGCTATGTTATACAGATGAACCCAATAGCATACACGGTGAAGGAAATCATGACACAGTGGAACAGCTTGTTTTGCTCACTTAATACCGATATTGAATCCGCGCTGAAACAATCACTCGAAAACTTGGACTATACCCTATATCACGCCTTTGATCTTGTGCCCGGTAAATCTTACCCTGATACACTCAAGACCTTTATTATGCCATCCAACACACAATGGACACAAATCCTTGTAGATGACGAAACCGAATTAGAAGACCTGGAAACCCTTGCCGAAGCTCTATCGGCACGCGGCACAGTTTTACTCACGCAATTAGATATGTCGGAAGGCGCACTCGATGTCTACCAGCAAGGTGAGGTTGTTGACGACTTAGTAGAAGCACTTGAGCCGTACCTGCTCGATGGGAAATCGGCTGATGATATGGAGCAGGCATTGGATGTAAAACTCCCCCTACCGATGATTGACCCTGAGCTGGATGAACAAGACCAAATTTTGGCGATTAATGATCTGCCCGATGACATCCGCAATATGACAGCAGGTATGAATATGGGACGTGCACAGAAGATGTTCCAGCGCATGACAGGTAATTTGATGGGACGCGGACAGGCGCAAGATGCACAAAATATGCTGAATTCCGACAAACTCGATTGGAATAGTGAAGGCGGATTATTTGTACGTGGTGTGTTGTCTTGTTTGATTCAAGGCGATGGATGGATGTCACCTGATTTCCCGACCGTACGTGATGCGTATCAGCGACATGTGCGCAAAGAACGCCGTCCGAATGCTAAGCTCTACCCCGGCGACCAACAGATGATGGATGCAGTACCAAATGCGCTAGATTATGTTCCCGTATATGGTGGGATGGACTAGTTAAGGGAAGAGGACAATCTCTTCCCTGTGATGTTTTGTTTAATTATGAACGAAATTTGAAGCTGGCGAGGGCTTCTTCGGGGATAGTGCTGATGGCTCGCATGTATTGCGAGCGTTCGAAGGCGGTCGCATTGCGCATGTTCTTCTGGCTCATGCTTCCTTGCATCAATTCCACCGACTCATATTCGTTTTCTTCCATCCAGCGCAACATACCCTGTTCAATTTCGCGGACGTGGTCAATGCCATGACGCAATAATGCCGACGCCATCATGGTGACATTCGCACCGACCATCAATAGTTTGATA
This sequence comes from Anaerolineales bacterium UBA6055, assembly GCA_002428985.1. Lineage (GTDB taxonomy): Bacteria > Chloroflexota > Anaerolineae > Aggregatilineales > Phototrophicaceae > UBA6055. The sequence continues at coordinate 561,859 of DIYL01000002.1, forward strand.
ACATCTTCAGCGGTATGAACACCACTTGTTGCGGCAAAATCTGCTTCGATTCTGCCGTACAAAATACCGATCCAACGGAGTGGTAAGCGGAGTGCTTGTGCCGAGCTTAAACGAACGTTTGGTGTGACTTCGAGGGTTTCCAAGTTGATGTCCGGTTGATAGAAGCGATTGAACAGTACCAGTGCATCGGCTCCGGCTTCATCGTATTGTTTCGCCATATTTGCCATGTTGCTGTAGTACGGGCTCAGTTTGACAGCAACCGGAATATTGACAGCATTTTTCACCGATTTTACGATTTTTACATAGGAGTCTTCAACATCTGCTCCGATCCGATCCATGTCAGTTGGGATGTCATAGATATTGAGTTCGATTGCATCGGCTCCGGCCTGTTCGATTTGCGTCGCGAAGTCCGTCCAGCCACCGAGTGAATTCCCGTTAAGGCTAGCAATAATCGGAATGTCCACAGCGTCTTTAGCATAATGAATATGTTCGAGATAGCCTTCTGTGCCCGTTTTAAAATCATCAGGTTCAGGGAAATATGAGAGGGCTTCGGCAAAGCTCTCGGTGCCGTGTTCAAGGTGATAGTGGAGTTCAAATTCTTCTTGTTCGATTTGTTCTTCAAATAATGAATAGAGAACAACTGCACTTATGCCCGCATCTTCTAGACGTTTGATATTCTCAATACTCTCGGAGACCGGTGATGCAGATGCGACTAAAGGTGTGCGTAGGTCTTTGCCGAGGTAGGTGGTTTTTAAATCCATGTGTATTTATCCTTCCTATCTGTGTAGGGGCATGATGCATCATGCCCCTACAAAATGGTGTTGTGTTTGACTATTGTTCGGCTTGAACATTCGATGCAAAGCCGTGTTTCGCGAGGAATTCATAGGTTTTCCAGCGTTCGTCAGCATCGGCTTGCGCTTGTTCGAGCAGTTGTTGGGCGACCGCCGGATTGCTCTTGGTCAACATCTTGTAGCGGTTTTCCATGTACATATAATCGCGCATTGGAATGCGTGGTTTGCGACTATCAAGTGTCAATGGATTTTCACCTGCCTCGCCTTTTTCTGGGTGATAACGGTATAGCATCCAGTGGCCACTTTGGGTCGCAGCTTTCTGATTTTGCATCGCTGTGCCCATGTTAATGCCGTGAGCAATACAGTGGCTGTAAGCGATGATCAGGGATGGTCCGTCGTATGCTTCGGCTTCGAGGAATGCACGTAGTGTCTGGGTATCGTTTGCCCCCATCGCGACTTGTGCCACATAGACATTGCCATAATTCATTGCCATCATGCCGAGGTCTTTCTTGCCCGCAGGTTTACCACCTGCAGCAAATTTTGCAATCGCGCCACGTGGGGTCGCTTTCGACATTTGACCACCTGTATTCGAGTAAACTTCGGTATCAAGCACCAAGATATTGACATTCTTGCCACTGGCGAGGACGTGATCTAAACCACCGTAGCCAATGTCATATGCCCAACCATCACCACCGACAATCCAGAGCGATTTCTTGACGAGATAATCAGCAACATCGAGTAGACGTTTGGCTTCTGGTGGAGATACGGATTCAAGTTTTGCTTTGAGTTCTTTCACGCGTGACTGTTGATCATAGATGTCGGATTCATCGTCTTGGCTCGCCGACAAAATCGCATTGGCAAGTTCTTCGCCGACTTCACCGCGCATGCCATCGAGTAATTCATAGGCATATTCAGCCTGCTTATCCATTGCGACGCGCATACCCATACCGAACTCGGCATTGTCTTCAAACAGTGAGTTTGACCATGCCGGACCGTATCCATCAGCATTATGGGACCACGGGGTTGTCGGCAAATTACCGCCGTAGATGGATGAACATCCAGTAGCATTGGCGACTACCATGCGATCACCAAAGAGTTGTGTTGCAAGTTTGATGTATGGTGTCTCACCACAACCTGCACATGCCCCACTGAATTCAAACAGCGGTTGTTGGACTTGTTGTTGGCGAATGCTATTGGTCTTGATGATGTTACGTGGCGTCTCAGGGATTTGTGTGAAGAAGTCCCAGTTTTCAACTTCTTGATCACGTAATGGTGCTTGTGGTTCCATATTCAACGCCTTGAAACCAACCATCGCTTTGTTTTTGGCCGGGCACACATCAACACAGATACCACATGCTGTACAGTCTTCTGGTGCAACTTGGATTGTATATTTCATATCCGACCAATCGCGGTCACGAGCATCGGTGGATTTGAATGTTTCCGGAGCATTCGCTAATTGCGATTCGTCATAAGCTTTGATGCGAATAACCGCATGTGGGCAGACCATCGCACACTTACCACATTGGATACATACATCAGGATCCCATACAGGCAACTCTTGTGCGAGATTGCGTTTTTCGTATTGGGTTGTGCCACTTGGATAGGTGCCATCAATTGGTAATGCGCTGACAGGTAGTGAATCGCCTTGGCGGGCAATCATCTTACCCAATACGCCTTGGACGAATTCTGGTGCATTAGCAGTCACGCCCGTTACCATTGGGATGTCGCTGGTAACTTCTGTTGGAATCTCCACCTCAAACATATGTGATAGAGTCGCATCAACGGCATTGAGGTTCATCTGAACGATGCGCTCACCTTTTTTACCATATGTCTTGCGAATCGCATTTTTGATTTCTTCAATCGCTTCATCACGTGGGAGCACGCCCGAGATTGCAAAGAAACAGGTCTGCATCACAGTGTTGATGCGTCCTCCCATCCCTGCTTCACGCGCGACTTTGTAAGCATCGATCACATACATCTTGAGGTTTTTCTCAAGGATGGTTGTTTGTACGCTCTCAGGCAGATAATCCCATACAGTTTCTGGTTTGTATGGACAATTAAGTAGGAATGTTCCGCCGTCGATGATGGTATCGAGCATGTCATATTTTTCGAGGAAGAGTGTTTGATGACAGGCGACAAAATTGGCACGGGTCAACAGATAGGTCGAACGAATTGGATTTGGACCAAACCGGAGATGCGAGACCGTCATAGCACCAGATTTTTTACTATCGTATTGGAAGTAACCTTGTGCATAGTTTTCCGTATTTTCGCCGATAATCTTGATCGAATTTTTGTTTGCGCCGACCGTACCATCGGAGCCAAGCCCATAGAATAAAGCCGTAACCACGTCTTCGGGTTCGGTTGTAAATGACGGGTCGAATGGGAGACTTGTGTGGGTTACATCATCTTCGATACCGACTGTAAAGTGATTCTTAGGCGTTTCCTGTTGGAGTTCATCGTAAATGCTTTTAATCATCGCTGGCGTGAACTCTTTTGATGACAACCCGTAACGTCCACCAATAACCACTGGTAAGCGATCAAATGGGGATTCACCTGCCATGAATCCTTCAATTAGGGCATTACTGATGTCCAGATGGAGTGGTTCACTCAGTGCGCCGGGTTCTTTGGTGCGGTCTAGTACAGCAATCGATTGAACCGATTCTGGAAGCGCTTGAAGTAAGCGTGACATATCAAATGGGCGATACAAGCGAACTTTGAGTAAGCCGACTTTTTCGCCTTGTGCTGTCAGATGATCAACAGTTTCATGAACAGCTTCCGCACCTGACCCCATGATGACAATAACGCGTTCGGCATCTTCAGCACCAACATAATCAAAGACATTATATTGTCGTCCTGTTAGTTCTGCGAATTGATCCATCGCGCCTTGTAAAATATCGGGGAGTTCATTGTATAGCGAATTGACTGATTCACGAGCTTGGAAGTACACATCCGGATTTTGCGCTGTTCCACGTATGACCGGACTTTCGGGTTTGAGTGCACGCGACCGATGAGCAAATACCCATTCGTCATCAATCATTGCACGCATGACTTCATCGGGGATCATTTCGATTTTTGCAATTTCGTGCGAGGTGCGGAATCCATCAAAGAAATGTAGGAATGGGATGCGAGATTGTAAGGTCGCTGATTGAGCGATCAGTGCCATATCATGTGCCTCTTGCACTGAGTTAGATGACAATAACGCGAAACCTGTTCCGCGCGCCGCCATCACATCGCTGTGGTCGCAAAAGATGGATAATGCCTGAGCTGCTAATGACCGTGCTGCGATGTGGATCACAGCCGGTGATAATTCACCTGCAATTTTGTATAAGTTAGGGAGCATCAACAACAAGCCTTGGGAGGCTGTAAATGTGGTCGTTAACGAGCCAGCTTGTAATGCGCCATGGACTGCACCGGCTGCACCACCTTCAGCTTGCATTTCTACCACTGATGGGACTGTACCCCAAAGATTAGGAATATTTTGAGATGCCCACGCATCTGCCCATTCGCCCATTGGTGAAGCGGGCGTGATTGGGTAGATGGCAATGACTTCGTTGAGACGATACGCAATATGCGCGACGGCTTCATTGCCGTCCAACGTCCGTACCTGAGATTGTGCCATATGTCTATCCTTTAAAGTTGCAATAAACTGTATAGGCTCATACTATCGCAGGAACGATTAGTCGTCAGGTGATGACGCGCAGGCATTGCTACGTCGAATGTCATGTCTTTGCAAAGATGGGATAATCTAGGTTATATGCGCCTCATCTATTTCATAATTTGCTCATAACACCCTCATCATATGAACACGTTCAATTGTTAGCATCCACATATCATTTAGATAATGGTTGTGGTTTGGATTTTTGTGCCTATAATTGGTTTGTAAATCCAACAACCAGTGAAGTAAGGTCACAACAATTTGGTATTTACGAGAATGAACCTCAAAATAGATGGCAAACGTCTCCTCAAAGATTTTGAAGAATTAGCAGAAATTGGTGCAACCATAGGTGGTGGTGTAACCCGCTTGGCATTATCAAATGATGATATGGCCGCGCGCGCATGGTTTGCAGACCGTATAGAAGAAGCTGGATTGTGGGTCAAAGATGACGAAGTTGGCAATTTGAGTGGCGTATTGTCATGTGATAATCCAGAAGCCAAAACACTGATGGTCGGCTCGCATTTAGATACCGTGCCTAATGGCGGGCGTTATGATGGTGCAGTTGGTGTTCTAAGTGGTTTGGAGTGTGTTCGTACAATCCAAGAAGCGGGCATCAAACTTAACTGTAATCTGGAAGTGATCAACTTCACGGACGAAGAAGGCACATGGAAATCACTTTTAGGGGCATATGGATTAATCGGCAAATTGACCTCTGAAGACATTAACGATTCGTTGCAGGATAATGGTGCGTTTCGCGCGGCACTTTATCGGGCTGGTATTCTTCCACCAGAAATCCCAAGGGCAAAGCGCAATCCAGATGATATTCTTGGGTTTCTAGAAGTCCATATTGAGCAGAGTAACAAACTCCACAGCGCAGGTATGGACGTGGGACTCGTAACGAGTATTGTCGGACGTACCACCTTTAATGTGACATACTATGGTGAAGCCGCACATGCTGGCACCACCACAGCCGAAGAACGCCGTGACGCTTTACAAGGAGCCGCGGCGTTTATCATTTTGGTGCATACTGTCCTGAATCAGGAATTTGAAGATGGGGTTGTTAATTGTGGGCATGTAAATGTCCAACCCGATACATTTAATGTCGTGCCATCACAGGCATCGTTGCATGTAGAATGCCGACATCCCGATACAGAAAAATTGCAACAGATGTCATCACGCGTCGTGCGATTAGCCCAAGACTGTGCTAAAGATTATCGGTTGTCGGTCGGGATTGACCGTGTGTTACACCGTGAAGCCGAACAGATGTCACAAGCGTTACTAGATGAATTTAGGTCAGCCTGTGATGCTGAGGATGCAAAGCATATGCCGATTATCAGCTATGCCGGACACGATGCCCAAATTATGAATCAAATTACCCCATCCGCGATGATCTTCCTACCGTCAGTCAATGGGGTTAGCCACAATCCAAAAGAATTTACTGAGTGGCATCATGTAGAGACTGGGGCAAATGTGCTTCTTCGCACAATGTTACAGATCGCCGATGCGGATTAAGATTTACTAAGATGCTTTCCAGTGGATTCGATTTTGACATGGGGTATACTTTATACTGTTAATAGACTAAGCAATACAAAAAAGCATAATTAGGAGACTATTATGGGTTTCTTGAATCGTCGTGAACAAGAAAAAGAAATGCGAGCGCAAGGACGCTTGCCAGATGGGCAGTCTTTGACTGAAAAATTTCCTGTATTAACCTACGGGCCTGTTCCTAAATTTGACCCCAACACATGGGATTTGCGCGTGTTTGGTGAAGTTGAAACACCAGCGGGGCAAGATTATATCAAGTGGACATGGGACGAACTCTTAGAATTGCCAACCCAAACTATCACAACAGATATTCACTGTGTGACCCGTTGGAGCAAATTCGATACCACATGGGAAGGTGTCATGTTCCGCGATTTTGTCAAATTGTTTAATCTGACATCCGAAGCACGATATGTCATCGCCCACTGCGATTATGGGTATACAACCAATTTGCCAATTGAGACGATGATGGATGATGATGTCATGTTGGCATATAAATACGAAGATAAATGGCTTAAAGACCCCGATATGATGGAACACGGCGGGCCAGTGCGCACACTTGTCCCTAAACGCTATTTCTGGAAGAGTGCTAAATTCCTCCGGGCCTTAGAATTTAGTCCCGTCGATAAACCCGGTTTCTGGGAACAAGGCGGCTATCATAATGACGGAGATCCATTCAAAGAAGAACGTTATTCAAAACGTCGTGGATTCTTCTAAATCGGCGACTCTAACATGATACAGATGGGGAGAGGCGTTACGCTCTCCCTCAATTCCTCTCACTAATGGAGAGGAGCTTTAAGTTTACTCTGCCGTCACATAAATTTTGACAAAGAATAAGAATAACGGGCGTGCTGTTTTATCACTCTTTCGTTACTCGATCATTAAATTGTCCATCGCCCACGGCTTAAAATTTTCGTATGTCGTATAAGGGTATGTAGTCCCATTTTTAGCATCAAATGTTGCTTTTACCGATTGGCTGTCATCGATGAGTAACGTATTGGAATAATCCCCGCCATTGCCAAGTCGTTCCAGTGCAATATCAAATAACTCGCCCTCGCGATCTTGTTTTAGGATACCGTAGTCTGCGGAGTTTATGATCACTGGGAACGTATCATTCAACCTTGGTACAGTCATCTCGTTGAAGACATCCATATTATTCGTAACAATCGCGATTGAAATACCGCGCTGTTTTAATTGGTTGGCAAGCTTAATTAGCTGTTGATGGATTTGCATCACCTTGACACTATCTCTAAAAATCTCGGATAGGCGATCAAAATTGATGCCTGTTTGCTGGCTGATATACCGATTGACTTGATCCATGGTGAGTTCATTCCTCATCCACCGATCTGGAATATCACTACTGCCGAAAATATGTGACTGTATAAATGTCCATGTCTCAGGGTGTTCGGTCAAAAGCCTCGATTCTTGAGAATTTACATAAAATCGATCCTTTGACAAAACACCATCAAAATCAAACAGGACTGTTTTGAATGTCATATCAACAGCCTTCTAAACTTATCTGTTATCCCGAAATGTTTATCTGCGTCGATAGCCTGAAGAAATCTGCGCATAACGCAGTTTTTCAGTAACCATTCCCGTCAGTACATCAAGCATATTGGCATCGCCAAAGAAGTGACGACGATAATCGCCTGTGCGCAGGAAACCATTTTTAGGATGCAATAAGCTCAGACGCAACTTGGTACGCGGTAGCGTCACTGCGCCATCCAATATCGCCCGAAACGGGTCAGGAATCCAAGATAAATCACGTAACATCTGCTCACATTGTTTGGCAACAGCTAACACTGCTTCCTCATCCTCAAGGTCAACGTTTTCTACCAACTTATCAATCTTGCTGACAACCTCAAAATATTCAGGGAAGCCGCCACCGGACATTTGCAGGCGGGTTAACTCATCATAATAGGCGTCGCGGTCATGCTCTAATTGGGAGCGCATACTCGTCAACTTGACCAATTCAGTATATGCGCCTAATAACCAGACAACTGCATATACCTGCCAGAGTTTAGGATATTTAAAGGCACGATAGGAGTTTGCAACCAATCGGTCATTCATATTGACATAATTTTGTGTGACAGTTTCTAATGGTTTAAAGGCCTCTGCCGATAAATCACCTGTATGTTTCGATTTGAGGAGCAAATGTGCCAACATCGAAACAGCTGTCAGCGAATTATATAAGCCCTTGGAATATAACGGATCTACGAAACCTGCTGCATGTCCCAATAATGCCCAACGATCACCAACAACTTGCTTGCTGGTATATTGTATTCGCCCTGTCCGCACCCATTGTCGAACAGCTTTTGCGTTGGCAAATTGTTTTGCCATTGCAGGGAACTTATCAAGAAACGCGAAAAACTCTTCTTCGGGTGATATATCTGCTTGCATAGGATATTGGCGAGGGTCAAGTAACAATCCAACACTGACCACATTATTGGTTGATTGTGCATGATTGTTAAACGGAATCACCCATAACCACCCACCATCAAAAATGTGATGCAATGTACCTTCTGCCAGTGAAAATGGGAGTTTATAGTCCGATTGTGACTCGCCGACATTGTGGAAACTGGGCACATCAATCATATGTGTGAAAATCGCACGAGATTGGGTTTGTTGTGTCTGCGCCCTTAGATCGAATTTCTGCGCGATAAGCGAGCGAAAGCCGCTAGCATCCACGACATAATCGGCTTCGAATCTCTCGTCTTTATTTGTGCAAATCGATACGCCATCAGGGAGAATATCAATATCACGGACGGGTGTATTTTGATGCACCACAGCCCCATACTTAATAGCAGTTGCGACCATCAACGCATCACTATCTTGCCGAAATATATGTAACTCATGTCCATAGGGTTGTTTAGGAATGATCGCTTGTAATGTATGCGATGTGTTATGCGATTCTTCGCCTAGTGTATGTTGCAGGTAGCTAAAATGACGTTTGACCCCATGGGATGTCCCAATATAGCCTGTAAAATCTTCGGAGCTATAATACGCAAGTTCGGGGACATCGTAAAATTCCGCCAGTGTTCGCATGGTTTCTGAGGTTTCTAAAATCATTGATTCGCCGATTGTAAAACGTGGGTGTTCTTTCGCCTCGAACACAACAACTTCGAAATCGTGTCGTGCCAAAATGCTTGCTAACGTCGTCCCTGCAAAACCAGAGCCAATAATTGCAACATCATATTTACACTTGTTTTGTTTCATGACCATCAAAAAGCTACCTTAATTACAATAATACACGTGTTGATTGATTATTTTATAACCAACCACTCATAATTGATATTACGAGTCTGTCATGATTAAGGTTTCACAAGACATATTTCAGAGTGAAAATTATTTGTGAAACAGGGTACAATAGGAACATATGACATTATAGAAATCACTACTTGATGTCAGATTCTGTTAGTAATCGCAGAGAGTAGGCAAATACCGCCATGTTGGATAAAACACTACGACAAGCCAAAGACAACATTGTTGAACCTTTTGTAATACGGTTAGGGGGTAGTTTTCATCCGATAACACTTACTGCAATTGGCACAGCCTTCGCAGTCTTTGCTGCATTATCTGCTTTTATGGGATTGTATATTGTTGGTTTAATTTTCTGGCTATTAAACCGTATTATGGATGGTCTAGACGGTGCATATGCTCGTGTCTGGAACAAGAAATCCGACTTAGGCGGTTATCTGGATACGATGAGTGATTTCCTCACTTACACGATCGTCCCGATTGGGTTTGCGTTGCATAATCCAACGATGGAAGGACTCATGGCCGTTGCCTTTTTATTGGCTACGTTTTATATCAATGCTGCGGCATTTATGTACTTAGCAGCAATCTTAGAACGACGCAATACAACCAAAGCAAATAGCTCGTTAACTACTTTGGCGATGCCGGTTGGTATCATCGAAGGTGGCGAGACAATTCTATTCTATTGTGTATTTTTTCTGCTACCGAACTTTTTTATTGCTCTATTTATCATATTGGGTTGTCTTGTGATTGCAACCACAGTGTCGCATCTTATTTGGGCAATTCGGAACCTCGATTAGATCGAGATCAAAAGGTAGTTATTTCTCCTACTAAACAGGCAGAAATATGAGTCGTGCCAATATAGAATTCTATCGATTTCAAGATTTTATTTTGGTTAAGACATATATATCACAAACACTCCCCAAGTCGCGGCCTAGCATTTAATTTTATATTAATCAATTATTTTCCGCTTTTAATATATCGATTGAGGATAAATGATCATATTAGTGTAGAAATCGAAAAGAATCACTCACAAAAATTGGAGGATGTATGCGAATTGGTTTGATTGCAGATACTCATATGCCACGCCGTTGGAAAACATTACCTACAATAGTTTTTGACACATTCTCTACATGTGATCTTATTTTCCACGCTGGCGATGTGGGAGAGCTATGGGTATTAGATCAGTTGAGTCAATCAGCACCAGTTATTGGTGTGCATGGCAACGATGAAACTAGAGAAGCGGCTACAGCCCTACCGTTTGTGCAGACCATAGCTTGTGAAGGTCATCGCATTGTATTGACACATTCACATTATCCTGATCGTGAGACTGAAATGAATCACCGTCAGGATGATTCATGGTACCCTAAGCTACAATATCGAGCTGATTTTGGAAAATCCCGTGATGCAAAAATCGTTGTATCTGGGCATACCCATATTCCAATGCAAGTAGAGCATGATGGTGTTATGTTGATTAACCCAGGTGCAATTGCATCTGGAAGTGGCTGGACAAAACAGATAGTGCAAACAATCGCAGTAATGACTCTCTCTCAGAACAGCTTGCCCCATGTGCAGTTTATCGATATTAATAGTGGTGAAAACTATGTACCGAAAATAGAGTGGGATAAAGGATTTATGGCACAAGCCAATAAAACAAATGAAATCATTGTTTCAGATGATCTATTGACATTGCGCAATTGGTTTATGGAATCCGTATACCCACTGAATCCAACCTACTTTGAAAGCAGAATATTGCCTTTGTGCCATGAGGTGTGGGCAGGAAATCGTGCACAGCTTAGCTTAAAAGATGTTGTCGATGGATTGGCACTATCAACTTCCGCACCTACTAATGTAATTGAGGTATTATCTCAACACGAAAAAGTTGCACTCTATCTATGATTTTATTGCCCCGGAACGAGTGCTGTCAGTGTAGCAAAGCACATCTCATCTTCTGTGCCTTCACCCCAAACCACATAACGCGGATTTTCTGATAATGTGTTGTCCCAACTGCATGTTATACGAACAACATCACCGCGGTTGATTTGGAACGGCTCGACAAATTGATAGCGATCTTGCCAGTGGAAATCCCAAATCGGGATGTCTAACAACATCACAGAATCATCACTATCCGGATTTACTTCTAGATGAAAACTACGGCCGAGTTCGTGCATATGACCAAACACACCATAAAGTGTCAGGGGTATCGGCGCTGTTGTATCACACGACCCGATTGCGTGCTCACCTGTATTTTCAGCATAATCATTAAGTGTTTGATCACAACCACGGAGCAAACTATCAGGGAAATAGCGCAACCCATCGCCATATAAATTATCAATCCGAGTTAATGCATTCACACGGTCGCATTCAGGTCCGTCGATGTCAGATGGACAGGGAATCTCGACGGGTGCGGTTAATTGTATGGTCATCAATTCTCTGACAGGTTCATCAGCAAATTGTAGTTTAACCATAGTACTGTCAGGTTGACGAGTAATCGCTAGGTTGTAGTGCATTTGAATAATCAGAAAATCGCCATCTTCGATTTTATAGCCCGTATCCTCTGGAAACGCCACCGGAAGTGTCCCCGGTGTCCATGTCCCGATCATTTCATCATCACCAACAGACAAGCCAACCCCGCCATAACATGACCATCCGGGACGACCATCTTCACCATTTCGACGTTCAACGCCTCGCAATGCCGTCTCGTTTACTTTATAGATAATGCCATGATGTGCCATTTCCATCACATCAGGTAGGAATTCGTAGGCGACTAAATACTGCGGTTCGTCTAGTTCCATCTGAAATGCAAAACAACGATAATCATCTTGTACAGTTTCATCGGGTTCATATGGTTCCTCAGACTGTAAAATCATATCTTCGCGCACCTCAATCATTGCAAAGCGATCAGCAGGAGACGTGTAATCAGCAGGATCCCCTTCTGGTGCAAAATCATCTGACCACGCCATTAATGTCGCAATTTCACTATCCGTCAAACTACGATCATGTTGCATTGGCAAAGACAAGTCAGAAGGCATCCACGGTGGCATATACCCGATCGATACATTAAACGCAATATCACTTGCCCCATTTACAGCCGATTCAAGTGTATCTAACGGAATATCGCCAGCAATCTGCCCCTCGCTATGACAAGCCGTGCAATGTAATTCTAGAATCGGTTTGACATGCTCATAATAGGTCGGATATTCAGGAACAACTGCCTCACTCACGTCTACTTCATCATGATGGTCAGCTGGATCACCATCATCATGTGCCCATACGCTTGTGACACTCAATATAATAACAAATACACTCAAGATAATTTTTGGCATCTTTGATTTCCACTATTTTATAATCACTCTCCTATTGTACGGGATTTATAAAATGCTGTTACACGCAAAATATTAAATTTACATTTGAGGAAGAATTCGTAGAGGCACGATTCATCATGCCCCTACAAACGACGACTATTCTGTTTCCGTATCATTTAAGAAACGATACACCCATGTAGATTAGATTTTTTCTACAGGGTATTGAATCTCAGTCATCCATGTTTTGGGATCATTCATCACATCGAACGCGAGATAGACATCACGAACAGCACCACTTGGACGATATCCATTTTCTGCCATCCATTGCTGGATCGCTCCATGGGCCTCGTGAACAGTTTCATATCCTCCATAGTGAATGGTGTAAGCGACCATCTGGACAGCAGGTAGCTCGTATTGTTTGATGTCTTCAGACTCCGGTAAGGTCGCACTTACGGGAATCGCGGCTTCAATCGCTAAATCAGTCTGTCCGGGAATGCCATGATAGAGTGCGATGTCATATCCGGCATATCCAGCATCATTATCCGTTACGACCTGACGCACATCGCGGAATGCTTGGATGTTCGCTTCACTTGAGTCCTCATAACTTGCGACGGGTACAGTTTTACTGATGACAGGAATCGCGGCGAGTGATTTTGTATTTACGTTGTACATTGTATAACTCCTCATTTGTTATGTTCTTTACTATCATCAGTGTCTCAGGTGAATATGACATCTTGTGTCATATTGTTCAGATAGAATTTTAGAAACAGATGAAAAAGGATTTTACGATGCGTGCCGAACGGTTACTCTCCATTATGTTGCGCTTACAAGAACGTAAAAAAGTCACTGCACGCGAGCTAGCGAAAGAGCTTGGTGTCTCCACACGAACCATATACCGTGATATGGATGCACTCAGTTTATCGGGGATACCGATTTATACACAACGCGGTGAAGATGGGGGATGTTTTTTGGATGAAGCGTACCGTGTGTCACTGACAGATCTCAATTTAGGTGAGTTGCAGTCACTTTTTATTATGGGTGGCACACAACCCTTAGAAGCCCTCAATATCCATCAAAAAGTGGAAGATAGTCTACTTAAGTTGTTATCTTCTTTACCTACGCATTATCAAACACAGGCAAAGGCATTGCAACAACGCCTATATATCGATACCAAACGGTGGATGCAATACGAAGATGAGACTCCATTCCTCAATACACTCCAGTCCGCAGTTTGGAACAATCAACAGATTGAGGCAATCTACCAGTCAAGCGATAAAACACCACGTCGTATTATACTCCAGCCTTATGGTTTGGTAGTCAAAACGCATATCTGGTATTTGGTGGCGTGGTCAGTTGAACACCACGCATTTCGCGTGTATCGAGCATCACGTTTTCATCAGATTGCAGCATCCAATGCGCATTTTGAGCGTGATTCCGAGTTTGATCTCGCAAAGACATGGGAACAATTAAGCGTAAACTTTCAGACACACATCGCCCCAACATATACTGCAACCGTGCGCCTACCAAATGACCTGATGTATATCCTCGATTATTATGTCGCTAATCGCTATCACATTGTGGAGCAGATAGACGGCTTCAGCGTAGTTGAAATACAGTTTTACAATAAGAATGAAGCAATGCCTGTGATGTTGGGATTCGGTGATCGTATCGATATTATTCAACCGTCAGAATTAGCAGACCGAGTTGTCGCATACGCACAGTCGATAGTCGATAAAGCAGAAAAACACAAACACGACAGACAATGAGATTTATCTGCCGTGCAATTTGATATTAAGCAAGTCTATTCATAGCTATAGGTAATCGTATCGTCATTAATCGAAACACCTTGAATCCGTTGCCGCGCAAATTCTTGTCTCCAATAAGAAATCCACGAGTTCGCAATTAAATCATTAATGGCGGTCGGATCGTCAACGACTAGTCCATCGGCACTTACACTCACGATAACCCATGTTAGGATGTTATCATTCACTTCTGGCACGACAACTGTTACTGTCTCAATAGGATCTCCTCGGCGCGGGGTATAGGTCGCGCTAATAGATACTTGCCCCAGTTGTAAGTCAACATACACATCACTAATTGTCGCACGACGCGTATTGGTAATACGATACGCTTCATTCACTTCACTTTCGGTATAGGTTACTTGTATTGTGCCATCAGTAACTGCTACAGTTGGTTCGACAGGTGGGCGTTCGCCTGTATAGACATAGCGATAGATGATTTCGTTATCAGTCACAGTGATACCTGTTAAATCAAAGCGATAGGTACGCCCCGACCAATAACTTTCCCATGTACGTCCAATCAAGTTCTCAATCTGAGTTTGTACGTTATCTGTTAATTCGACACCATCTGTACGGAAAATATTAATCAGTGTCCATTCGACAGTGCCGTTATCGGTAATGCTTGGAGTATATTGAACAGCAACACCAACGACATTATTGCGGGTTGAATAGGTCGCTGAGATTTCAACAATCCCGGGTTGCAAATCCACAACAACATTGCTAATACTTGCGCGACGCGGATTGGTCACACGGTAGGTTTCATTAATTGCATCTTCGGTGAATGTAACTGTCGCGTCTTCTTGTGCCATTACAAATGGAACAACTAGCAACATCGACATTATAGCAAAAAGTACATGTATAAATTTGGTCACTTTGTAAACCTCCACAGTTTATCGTTGTCAAAACGATAATCTAAGAGTGTTTAAAAAGTTCGTAGATGTGTAAGGAGAATTCAAATATTTTGTAAACTTTTTTGTGTATTAAGCTGTTTGGCTGACGCACATAACATCTACTAGACTGCGGTATTTGTTTGTCTGAACTATCGGTCTGCACTACTTGCAGCGACATGTTGTGTCATTAATTGCATGGACTTATTTTTCGCAATTTGAACAGCGTCGTCAAATGAATCAGCCAAGAAAATATCTTCCCCAATGCGTGCACCAACGGAACCTGAGTGAATATTCACTTGGTGGCGTTGTTGTGATGTGCGTAAAATCATCACCATCTTGGGGGAGGCAAACATCCGTCTCATGTTCAAGTAATGGGGAACTGCATCGCGGGTTGGAATTTCAATTGTACCAGCAAAATCATTAATATAGACAACTGGGTGTGCAATCCCTTCAACAAGGTCTGCTGCAACTTCCATCATGCCATAATAATCAAGCCAATCATATGTCTTCACGTATTTGATGACCATGATTCGTTTATTATCATCTAACCAATATAAATGAAACTTATCTTTGTACCATTTACCCTTCATCATCACTCGCTACAATCTATTCTACCCTGGAGTCTTTATCATACCGCGCCTTTACACAAATCTAGCGTTAAGGTCTTGTGACATAACAACTTTCTGACTATCGTGCAGTGAACCTATGAATTTTGCCATGATAGCGAACACTGAATGTTACAGATTTCCAATATTCAGGTAAATTGGGAGAAATAACGGGTTGACCATCCTTAATATGTAAACCGCAAAACCCGAACACAATCATTTGCCAAGCCCCACCACTAGCGGCACCGTGAATACCCTGATGAACATTGCCTTTATTATCTTCAAGGTCAATTAAAACCGCATGTTCCATCATTTCGGTCGCGATGTCCATCAAACCCAGTCGTGCGGCAACCCATGCGTGCATTGCAGGGCTAAGCGATGACCCATGATCGCATCGTTCATAGTAGGTGTGGAAATTGTTTAACATCACCTCACGCGATCCAACCTCTTCACCGAGTAATGCCATTAACATCACAACATCCGCTTGCTTAAGTACCTGCGATGCTAATGCCCGTTCATGCCCTAGATAATCCCAAATCCCACCGACACGCGGACTATATTTCATGACAGGAATGTATTCCAGATCAAAAAATCCCTCAAATTGCACATGTAATTGCTTCTCTTCATCAAATGGGATGACTATCTTGTCAATGACATCACGCCATAGATTCAGGCGTTCATCACTTAAATCGAGCTGTTCCACTAACCGTATATAATCATCGTTAGCATTATCTTTGAGCCAATCGAGCAAATTCAAGGCTTCAGATAAATGCCATTGCGCCATGCGATTGGTGAAGACGTTGTTATTAACATGCTCATGATATTCGTCTGGCCCGATGACATCGGTCATCTCGTAACCACGTTCAGTTGGTTCTGCCCGACTCCCCCAGAATACAGCTGTGTCTAATACGATCTCTGCCCCATAGTCGCGCATAAACTTGTCATCACCTGTCCAACGCCAATACTGCAAGATTCCATAAGCAATATCAGACGAAATATGAATCTCAATCTCACCTGTATAAATGCGAATCCGTCGTCCATCGGGTGGTTTGGGTTCAGTCCAAATCGGGGTTGTTTCTAATCCGGTATCCGTGCTTTCCCAAGGGAACATCGCGCCTTCATAACCGTTTTCTTGGGCTTTTTGACGTGCACCGTCTAATCGTCGATAGCGATACATCAGGAGATTTCTAGCTAAGTCGGGGTGTGTCAGAGTCAATGGTGGCATCATAAATAGTTCAGTATCCCAGAAGACATGACCTGCGTAGCCATAGCCCGATAGTGTTTTTGCACCAATACTCGCATCAATCCCGTTAACAGGTGCCGCAATCAATATCTGATATGTTGTAAAACGAATCCCCACTTGCGCGAGTTCATCCCCTTCGATTTGAATATCCGTAGTTTCCCAATATTTTTGCCATACGAATTTATGACTATTCAACTCGTAGTCAAAGTTATTTGCTTCATGGAGCATATGAAGAGCTGATTCAAGAGGGCTATCTCCCACGTCATCCACCGTGATAACTGAGTATTTCAAAAATTCCACTTCACCGTCTTTCTCAAGAGGTATCACTGAGGTAGCAAAAGCAGTGTCCTCATTGAAATCATACGCTATATTCTTATTTTCATGGTGTACATGAAGTTGAGACACTATATTCAATTGGTATTTTGCTTGATTGGTTACGCCTGTGAGCGCAATCGTTTTTTCACTCAGCTGGTGTGCGCGCATCTCCCCCCAATGTTGCACTCCTTGATTTGTCACATTGCCATCTAAAACAGCTTGTATAGTTACTTTCGGTGTGCCGTCAATCGCAGTAACATGAATTCGCTGACACATTAAATGAACATTATCAAGACTCGCAAACCGCTCAAATTCTATGCGGACAGTGTTGCCGGTTGTCGCACGGAATAACACGGTTCGGCGCAATACCCCGATGTCCATATGCAGACGACGCTCGTATCCGAGTACCAATCCTTCTGGCGGATGAAATGGATCAGGCGACTTTGTGATAAGTTTAAACGGGGTATCGTCCACCCAGATGTTGAGGTGTGTCCAATCGGGGCAGTTCACCAATTCGGGTGCAAGCTCACCTTCGGCATGATTAAATAACCCATGAACAAATGTCGCTGGAGAATCCCCGTCATAGCCTTCTTCAAAGCTCCCGCGCGTTCCTATATAGCCATTCCCGATTGTAAAAATCGTTTCGTGGTAGTGTAATTTTTCAGGTTGGAACGGGTATTCTTTGATTGACCATAAACGCTTGTTCATCAGGTTTGTCATCCTCAGTTTGCGGGTAAGTATCACACGTTCAAACGTAAACCAAAAACGACATTCTGGCAACAAATCCGATTATAGACCTAGTGACTGACCGTCTTCTTACATAAGATTCACATAAACGGACTACTGTCCATTTCTTATATAATTCTGATAGACAGGAGATTGTGATCGGTGTATAGTAATCACAGTAAATCAAACGGACTACAGTCCACTACACAAAATTTGACAACATAGGAGACACAACTCATGGCTAAATGGACATTCGACCCAACACACACACAAGCAAACTTCGCAGCACGTCATATGATGGTTAGTACCGTACGTGGCGCATTCCGTAAAGTTGAAGGCTATCTAGAATTTGACCCAACGAATCCAGCTGAAGCTTATGTCGAAGCAATCATTGATGTAGCAAGCATGGACAGCACCGGCGTGGAACAACGCGACCAACACTTACTAAGTGGTGATTTCCTTGATGCAGAACAATTCCCAACCATCACCTTCAAAAGCACCCGCGTTGAACCTAACAGCGACAACACCGAAGCAAAAGTATATGGTAACCTCACCGTCAAAGACGTAACCCGTGAAGTTACACTCAAGGTAGAATTCCACGGTGAAGGCACAACCCCATACGGTCAAAACATCGTTGGTTTTGAAGCAGATACAAAAATCAACCGTGAAGACTTCGGTCTAACATGGAACGTTGCACTAGAAACAGGTGGTTGGCTTGTCGGTAACGACATCAAAATCTCAATCGACGCAGAATTTATCAAAGTCGAAGAAGAAGCATCACAACAGGCATAACCTATTACATTTATCCTCCCAGCAACATGACAAAAGACACTCTTGTACGAGTGTTTTTTGCATTTAAACGCTTAAGTAGGTAAAGTGATACTGTACATTTTGAATCCTGTATACCATCAATAGTTAATGGAGCGCATGTTCAGATGGAAAAATTATTCACCTACGGAACGTTACAAGATTCCCCGATTCAACAACAAGTTCTTGGTCGTTTACTCGATAATGGCACACCAGACACCGTACGCGGGTATAAAATGTCAAAACTTGTAGGCATTCATACAACCTATAACATTATCCAACCTGAGTCCGGTAAATTAGTCGACGGTGTTGTGTATGAGGTAACCGAAGAAGAGCTAGAAAAACTCGACGCATATGAGGGCGATGCTTATATTCGGGTCAGCACAACATTACTAAGCAACACCCGTGCATGGATTTACCGTGATAACCCACGCTCAGATTTACAAAGCCACATTAAACCAGTGGACTAACTGAACCCAAAACTTTCATAGGAATAAAAAACCTTATGTTGGTCGGACATTCATCGGCTGGAATTCATCAGTTTTCGATTTACGTGGGTCTTGGACATGTAATTGATACTCAGAACGACCGAATGCCAGCCAAATTACAAATATCCAATGGAAGAATAACAACCCTAAGCCGAAAAGGGATCCTTTTCCAAATACCTTCGCCAGATTAAACCACGCCATAATTAGGACAAAAATATTCACAATTGGGATAAAGACCAGCAAAATATGCCATGCCGGATGTCCGGCGATACGCAACAAGGTATACACATTAACAATCGGTACAAAAATCAGGCAACCCAAGCGCCCTGCTTTGGAATACACTAGCCACAAACTCCCAATATAAGCAACCCACAGGGATAGACTAATACCCGTCAGAAGAATTGCGCCAGGAATAATCCACGGTAGCATTTCGGGTGGAATTTGAGCCGACAAGGTATCAAAATCAAACTGCATGAGAACACGTCCTTTTGTGGTTTTGGGTTGCGTTATGGTTTGTCATTCTACCGAAAATCTAGCTTGTAACAATAGTTAGAATCCACTGAGACTTGTATTCGTTTGCCACGATTATCAAGTGCGACATCACGAGATTTGTTACAATATAATGGATGATACTCAAACAATATGGAGACAACCCTATGACAGCACAAGTCGGTATTATGATCGAAGGTCAAGACGGACTGAACTGGGATCGCTGGAAACGTATCCTGACAACAGCAGAAGATTGTGGTTACCAATGTGTTTTCCGCTCCGATCATTACACCAACCCAGAAGGCGAAGACAAAGACTCCCTCGAATTATGGACTTCGCTCACCTACGCAGCTAGCCATACTAAAAATATTGAATTTGGCCCGCTTGTTACACCAGTAACATTCCGTCATCCGACAATGAATGTGCGATATGCAACAGCAATTGATGACCTCAGCGAGGGACGGTTTATCTTTGGCATGGGGGCAGGATGGCAAGACCGCGAACATACTAAATTTGGTGTGCCTTTCTATGACTTCCCAACCCGTTACAAGATGCTCGATGAAGCGCTGCAATTGACTATCATGTTATTACAAAATGACCAATCAAGTGACTTTAAAGGTGATTATTTCGAACTCAACGATGCAATCTTGCTACCTCGTCCATCGCGCCCCGGCGGACCTCCTATTTTGATCGGTGGTAATGGTCCAAAGAAAACCTTACCAATGGTTGCCAAATATGCCGACGAATGGAATGCCGTCTATCTCAACCTCAAGACATACAAAGAACGTCGGACCCTCCTAGACGGATATTTGGAAGAACAAGGGCGTCCGGTTGATGATCTTAAATATTCGATGATGACCCGTGTCATCTATCAACCGACTCAAGAAAAGCTAGATGCGTATCTGAGTGAAAACGAGCTCGATGCGAATATGCTGAAAGAACGTGGTGTCATTATTGGAACAGCTCAAGAAGTCATCGACCAAATGAATGCATTGGTCGAAGCTGGCTTAGAACGCTTTATGCTCCAATGGTTGGATCTTGATGATATGGATAATTTGGAAGCAATGGCAAAAGATATTTTGCCTGCTTTTCATAAATAACAGTCATATTGATCGTCTGGGAGCAGTGCTGTCTGCTCCCAAAACCAAATTGACGTACAGCATGTAACCATCTAGCAGGATCAAGCTACCGATAAATCATTATGTTTCGTCTGACCCTACTGACTAAACAATTGCGCATCACTGTTGCAAATTCAGACCCTATCCGACGCTTTCAGTTGTCACTCTTAGGACTATTTTTGCTGGTGGTGTTTGGCACAATCATCTATATGTTGATTGAAAATATGCTATTGATTGATGCACTCTATATGACCATCATCACAGTTGCGACAGTGGGATTTGGAGAGGTCCAAGAATTATCACCAGAAGGACGATTATTTACGATTGTACTTATCTTGATGGGGGTTGGTGTCGCCACAACTGTTATCAGTAACGCATTTAGTATTGTTGTTGGACCACTGTTATGGTCAACATTGGAGTACCGTCGTATGAAACAAGTTATCGAAAAACTGGATAAACATTATATTGTGTCAGGTTTTGGGCGTATGGGTCGGCAAATTGTCCGTGACTTACAAGCCCGTGGCGAATCATTTATTATCATCGATTCCAATCCTGAGTTGGAACCCGAGTTATTAGAGAAAAATATCCCGTATATCATCGGTAATGCGATGAATGATGATATTTTAATCGAAGCGGGCATTGAACATGCATTGGGTATTGTGTCAGCATTAAATGATGATGCAAATAATGTCATGACCGTTCTATCCGCCCGCGAGTTGAACCCAGATATATATATTGTGGCGCGGGTTGTTCAAGCAGAATCGGAGAGCAAAGTCCGCCGAGCCGGCGCAGATGAAGTCATTAATCCATATCAAATTGGCGGGCATCGGATGGCGCTTTCGTTATTACGTCCTGCAGTCCATGATTTTCTCACACATATTTTTAACTTTGGTGAAGAGCATCAACCTGTAGATGTCGGGCAAATTCGTGTGGATCATCATTCTAATTTAGTTGGGCAAACAGTTGCTAGTTGTGGTTTACGCAACAAATATAGCGTCAATATCCTTGGTATTTTAGAGCCAGACGGAGAATTAAAAATCACCCCACATCCTGATACCAATATCCTTGCCGGAGCAACATTAATCGTCATCGGGAATCCAGCGGCAATATACAAATTAGAACAGAAAACGGATACAGTGTGACATAATTGTTATTAACTACATTCCAATTGAATTTATAACGATCTTAATTTTACACGCACCATTTTCATATATTATTTGATAAAGTCTTAAATATTCAGGGGAGAAATTATGCAACTTTCCAATCTTGTTTATATCAGTCATACAACCTATCCAATGTTAGAAGATGACTTATTAGATATCCTACATGTGAGCCAAATCAACAATGAAAAAAATGGCATCACGGGTATGCTCCTCTATCGTGATAATCACTTTATCCAAGTATTAGAGGGTTGCGAATACAATGTACTCGAAACCTATAGACAAATTCAAGCATATCCACGCCATAAAAATCTTGTCATTGCCTATCAGGGTCCTATCTTAGAACGTGAATTTGACCGCTGGTCTATGGGCTTTAAACATATTGATTACCTAGATTTTCATAATTTACATGGATTTTCAGACTTTTTAGAATATCCTATGTCTGACACCTTTATTGGTAACCAAAGTCGTGTAATGAATTTACTACGTACATTCCGTGATAAAATCTAATACTTATCCACCTCGTTAGGCTGTCACCAAGCAACTTAATTTAATATATCCGATCCCTGTTGTGTTTATTGCTAACTGCAATTCGTGCTGTTGGACATCTACTTGTAGTTCATAAATTGTACAACACGGAGGCAAAAGTTAAGAAATATGATTACTAATAATATGTCATAATTTATTAATTTTCCATAGGTTCCCCCTCATGTATCATTATTAGAATGGTAGACGTCGAGGAAACAATCTTGGAACTTTTCAGTCTCGTTTATGTTAGTTTAGCTACTCATGAAATGTCAGAAGATGAGTTATGTGAAATCCTACGTGTGAGCCGGATCAATAATACAAAAAACAATATTACAGGTATGCTTCTGTACCAACATAAATATTTTATTCAAGTATTAGAAGGTACAGCATCCAACGTAAAGGGAACTTATCGCAAAATCAAAAGTGACCCGCGTCATAAACACCTCATCATCGCCCACCAAGAGCTTATTGCAGAGCGTGAATTTGACCGATGGGCTATGAGATTTAATCATCTCGACAATTTAGATTCATCCGATTTACCTGCATTTTCAGACTTTTTGAATAATTCCGTCTATGAAACATTTTTTAATGACCAGAGTCATGTGATGTTATTACTCAGGATGTTCCGTGATAAAATCTCTTACTAAACAATCTCTTCAGACGAACACCACCTAACAAAATCCACAGTATATCCAAGCATCGTTTTTATTATTTGCATTCCTCAATATATATCGTACTTGTTGGCTAGACTATCTCACTAGACAAATATCTCAACTCATTCCTATTACACTATGCAAGCATATATGTCATCATATTACTTCTTATGAGATCGAAAATAAAGCAAAAATAAGTATAAATACGTATTTGATAAAAAAGATGTAGATCTCAATTATTTGCTGATTATTCTTGATTTACTATTATCATACAAGCATCGAGGATAAAATTATGCAACTTTCTAGCTTAGTTTATGTCAGTCTAGCCACTCACCCGATGTCGGAAGAGGAGTTAGGGGAGATTCTCCATGTAAGCCGAATCAATAATGAACAAAATGATGTTACTGGCATGCTTCTCTACCGCGACCAATACTTCATCCAAGTATTGGAGGGCCAAGAAGAAAAAGTACAAGAGACCTATCGAAAAATCCAGACAGACCTCCGCCATCAGAATTTACTTATCGTCCATCAAGAGGATATTTCAGAACGTGAATTTGACAATTGGGCGATGGGATTTAATCACCTAGACAAAATAGATTCATCAGATTTACCAGCTTTCTCCGACTTTTTAGAGAATCCTGTTGACGAAAGCTTTTTTAATAATCAGGGCCGTGTAATGACATTGCTTCGAGCGTTCCGTGATAAAATCTATTTCTAGATCAGTTCACTAGCTATCATAACCTCTAACTAAATTCAAACTAATGTCCTAGCTAAAGTTTCCCTTATTGTCATGTACAATCAAAATAAGGCATTCGTTAGCCAGGACTTAGGTATGCACTTACAATCATCATCAAGCCTCTCACAATCTATGGTGTCTAGGAAACAAGTCGCCCATATTATAGTGGCTGGATTGGGTTCATCTGGGAAAAATAAGCTCATCTGGCAAATTAGCGAAACACCACTTGAATATGTAGATATTGCTAGTGAACAAATCCCCACCCGCCTACCAGACCTAAGCATGGGGCAACTAACAGTTGATTCACGCTTAACCACCTATATTTGGGGTGCACCTGATGAATGGCGACATGACTATGTCAATTATCTCGTCAACATCCAGTCTATTTTGGCAAAACGTGGTGATAATCATCGTGTGATGGGGATGATTGTGATGATTGATAGCATACCAAGAGGGTCGTCTGTTGAAGAAGAAAAATTACTCCGTTTGATCGCTAGTGACTGGAAATTGCCTCATGTCATTCTTGCCAGCCACCCCTATCATCACCATGCCCGCCCACTCAATCAACTGCGCGAGATCTATAAAATTGATGAAAAAATACCGCTGTTCCAATGCGATGTTACTGATAAAAATGAAGTAAGTCGTTCTCTAATCAACTTCCTCTACCATGCCATGTAACAATCCCAGCGTTTAAATGAGACGTGCTTTAGTTCTTCAGAATATTGCAAACTTCATATGATAGAATACTCGTCATTGAAAAGTTTTTTGCATCGTTTGGAGATCATTAAATGAAACAATCACAAATTAAAACAGCAACTGATATTGCCCATAATAACCAAGATCGTTATGTAGAGGGCTTCTATGAATTTCTAAAAATGCCATCAATTAGCACTGATCCTAAATACAAAGCAGACCTCGAACGTTGTGCCGATTGGGTCATTGCCGAGATGGAACGGATTGGCTTTAATAATTGCCAGAAAATCGAAACTGATGGACAGCCGGTTGTCTATGGTGATTGGCTTGAAGCAGGTGATGATAAGCCAACATTACTCGTCTATGCACACTATGATGTACAACCCATTGATCCAATTGAGCTATGGGATACTGATCCTTTTGAGCCGACAATGCGTGATGGAAAACTCTATGCACGCGGCGTCATTGATGACAAAGCAGGAGTTTGGATCAACCTCAAAACATTCGAATCTATATTTGAAGCGGATGGTAAGCTACCAGTCAATATCAAGTTATTATTTGAAGGTGAAGAAGAATGCGGTTCGCCTAATATGCAACCATTCGTAGAAGGTCATCAGGATTTACTGGCCGCTGATGCACTGATTTTATGCGATGGTGGATTTGATGGTAACAATCCGACACAGACTTATTCTGTACGTGGAATTGTCGCAGCAGAAGTTACCATAACAGGTCCTGATCATGATTTGCACTCCGGTCAGTGGGGTGGCGCAGTCCATAACCCATTGCATCATGCATCAAAAATTATTGCATCATTCCATGACGATGATGGAAAAATTGCAATTGATGGATTTTATGATGCAATCCGCAAGCTCGACGAGGGTGAATATCAGACTATGCTTGACAATTGGAAGATCCATGAAGCGGCTACCTTATCAAAAGCAGGGACCGATACGTTCTGGGGTGAAAATGTCGCGCCAATTGCTGAACGTCTAACTGCCTTGCCGACATTAGATGTCAATGGGCTGTATGGTGGCTATCAAGATTCGGGTGTCAAAACAATCATCCCATCATCTGCCACATTTAAAGTCACCATGCGTACAGTCGCCGATATGATGCCAGAGGATGTCGCCAAAATGTTCATTGATCATGTCAAACAATTTGAAGCAGACACGGTCGATATTGATGTCAAAATCTTGGTAGAAGCTTATCCGTGTACGATGCAATTTGAGGGTGCATTGATGGATTCACTTCAGTCAGCCTATGAGAGTGTATTAGGCAAAACAGCCACTATGATGCGGGGCGGTGGATCTGTACCAATCGCAGGTATGTTACAAAATACACTCAAGATGGAAATTATCGGCTTTGGTATGGGGTCGGGCGAAAATATCCACTCACCAAACGAATACATGGTGTTTGAAGATTTCCAGAAAGCCATGGATTGTGCGATTCATTTCTACTATAAAGCCGGCGAGACAATGAGCTAATCACGTTGAATATGTAAAGGGCATCCCATCAGATGTCCTTTACACACTTCTTTTCTGGATTTTCTCACGTAGTGCGTCATAACTAGTTAATCCATAGGCGGGATTGGTTTCTTTTATCCAGCGAGCATTAAATTCATCAACCAAATCCTGTGAAAGATAGTGTTTATATCCGCCAACTTTACCAAGTTTCACTTTTGATGTTGTTGCATCCAATGGTACACCGACCGCCTCATTCCGATGATCACGTATCAAATGGTCATCGAATTGCCTATCATGGGCTTTCATAAATTCGAATGACGCATTGTGTCGTACAATGTCGAAAAGTTCATCATCTAATTCAATATGCATAAATTCTGCAATCTGATGAATAGCTTTATCTGTATCCTCTTTCATATCCTCGAAACACAAGAACAAGACATCGGGGTTATCAAACTGACTCCACCACGAATTGATATGTTCCCAATAACCATCATCTTTTAAAAATTGATTCCAAGCATAATGTGTGATCGAAATCGCACTTGTGTCGAATAACCAATCCCCGATAAAGCGATATAGTGATACCACCACATCTTTCGGGTCGCGGATGATGTAGATATAGCGTGCACCTTTGTGGATGGTGTCCCACTTAGCATGGCTTTTGAATGCGCGAGGATGGGCTTTTTGCGGCGCATTGAGATCAATACCAATGTCATATGCCATCGAAATCCACGGCACAACCGCTGTGATCTCCTCGAAATCCATATCCCCCCGCGTCCGCAGGCTATGAACAATTTGTTGTGTCCATGTCGTGCCAGACTTCGCATAGGGTGAGATGATAATATCAGTTGCTTCCGGCACGAAGTTATCCACTACTTCTTTGCCCTTCTCGGTACGGAAGTGCTCAAACTTTTCATTGAGTTCTTCGAGTGTGGTCGCTAATCGCAATTGTGTCATGATGTTCCTTTTTAACAAGTATCTGGATCAAGTACATAGACTGTCACAGTCAAGTCTGATGAAAGTGACAGAGGTTCACAAGCTGTAAAATCAGTCAATGCACGCTGATATGTACGTAAAATCCGGCGTGGCGGTGTATGTCCAACTTCATCGATCCAAGCCACCCATGACCACCCTTCGAGCGCGTCTACAATCCCCTCGGCGATTTCATCATTCTCCTTAAGAATTTCTTGTGGCAGAAAAACACTATAGTGTTCGCGGTTGATACTATCATAATAAAAATCTTGCACGGTGTTTCCATGACGAACCGGAAGTGTTAAATCACGATGATTTGAGAATGTCAGCAACAAGGTTTCGCTGTCAGTAGCGGGTTTAATGAGTGGTACATTTTCGTCTATACGAGGCATATCATAGATATTCATCCGTCCGCCTAAATACCGCGACATATCATGTTGGCGATGCATATACAAATCTGTGCCAAACCACACACCAATCACAAACCCTGCAATCAAGATGTGATAGCGAAATTGTACCAGCAAGCCACCAAATGCAATCGCTAACGGAACGAGCATGACCAGAGTATAGCGTAATCGATCGGGTGGAATAATCGGTGTCAGCCCACCAATAAGTAAGATAATCAAACCTGTCCCACCTGCTAATCCAAGCCAATGCAAGAGAGATTTATCGCGTCGCCAAGCGATGTATACAGTCAAGGCACTCCAGATCAGCAAAAACGGTATGATGCTGTTGCTATAGACAATCAACATATCCACAAAAATTTCGGAGGGTGTTAGGGCATTTTCGGTCACTATCGAGAACGTTGACGTATGCTGAAACCCGCGCAACAACACAGGCAACCACCCGATTAACGGTAATCCGCCGATACCTATTACGCCGGAGGCTATCCACCATCGACGATTTTTCGGTACAACCAGCAGATGATAAAGTCCAATACATGCCATCAATGTGATACTGAAAATATGAGTACTGAGAAATAATAATGTACTGAGGGATAACCCAACCCAATAATGCCAGCGGATGGTTTTTGCAGGATTTATCGCTCGCATATAAAACCAGAGAACCATCGCCGAGCCCATGACAAGTAGAGGGTACATACGGATATGCGCATAATAGAAACTATACAAGGTCATGCCAGCGACAAATAACGCGCCATACAATCCAGCTGAACCATCAAAGTGATCGCGTCCTAATCGGTAGACCCATGCCAACGCCAATAACCCAAACCACACCCCAATCATGCGTAATGCAGGCGGCGTCCAGCCAAGAATCTCGGACATTAACCCCAGCACTACAAAATAGACTGGGACATGCTGTTGCGAGTATTCACTGAGATTATCCAGCACAGCCAAAGGTGACGCATCGCCACCAAAATATCCGGCATTATTCATCGACAGTAATTCATCTATCGAAATGGGAAAGCGATCAATTTGACGGGTGGCAAGTCCTGCAACAATCAGTAAAACAGGGATCATCCATAGCCAATGGCGCGTAATCGTATTAAATTTCATGAAAATCCATTTATGTATTCGATGTTCGGCATATTGTACGTAATTATCATTCTCTGATATAGACACGGTATAATATTAGCAAGTGCCAACAGATGAAAGGCAAGCAACTATGTCGAAGAATTATTCATTAGAAAAAGACCTCAAAGAATTGGCAAAGATGGGGGACTCCATTGAAAAATACGTCCCGAGTAATGAACTGTATATGAGTGTGGGTGGTGGTGGATTTTTTAGCGCGAGCAACATGCCCCAACTGACCACGGGTGCGTTTCTATTACGGTTACGTCGATTAACGCACTTCCGCGATCAAATGACGAGTGTTCAAGAAGCAACGCTTGATAAAGCCATCGTCCAGCATGATAGTGTGCGTAAAGAGTGGGCAGTGCATTATGAGAAAAAAGCAATTCGCGAGGGATTATCACGACTTAAATCAATGAATGAGTTTTTCCGTGAATGTCGCGACAGCATGAAATTATGCGCCAATGCATACCCGACAGAAGCTCTGCGCCGGACAATTGTGCAAGAATTGGTCATGGCGATGGATGATTATGGCTACGATAAACACGAAGTCATCACACAAACTCATAAAACAGACGGAGAATTACGCCGTTGGATTACCGCCGGAGAGTTCATCTGGTCGGAGACATTACAAGCAGTTTATCCTCAAGATAGTTTCTGGTGGCTCTATGGTCGCCCCGATTCTGGAGAGTAATTTTCAGCTTACAAATTATATCAAGCGGACATCCATCGGGTGTCCCTGATACTGTCACCTCCCGTTAGCCTTGATCCTCCTTCTTAGACATATAGTATTTGATCCAATATTGGACTTCCGATTTTTCTAGATATTCTGGAACATCGCGAGGATGTGTTGGTCGTTTTCCATCAGGATAATGATTGTAGATCACACCCGCTTCAATGAGCATTTCTATTGCTTGCCACTCTTTGTCTTTAGTTTTCTTTGGTGGCTTAAAATAGATGCCAGCATATTTGACTTGGTTTTTACAAGATGGGCATTGTGTGTGTTTGCGGTTATATGTTTTACGGCATCCAAAACATATGTATTGTGGTGTCGCTATGTTATTCAACCTTCATGCTTTAAGACTGTATTTCTAATACAAGCAGGCATAATTCATTGTTTAAAGTTTTGTTGCAATTAGAGTTAAACGCTGTGCTCCAAAGGTAAAAGGGGCACCACTGACAGTATCATAGCCTGAACAATTATCGAAACCAACACTTTGAAGCAATTGACATAATTCGTGATATGTATATATACGCATTGACATCGTTTCGTTTTCAATTTGACCAGTTGATTTATGGACAAACATCCATCTACTTTCCAGTCGGCTTGTCTTATGATCGAAATTCCGCATTTCAAGATGTAGAAGATCATCACCAATCGGATGCCAAAAGTTCGTTTGGAAATTTAATAGTAGTGTTTCTATGCTATGATTTTCTATTAAGATGCGTCCGCCGGGTTTGAGAACCTTATAAATCGCACTAAGTAGGTCATAATTGCCCTGCTCATCAAATATCCCAAAGCTTCCCCAAACACAGTAAGCTAAGTCAAAGGTTGCTTCCCAAGGTAGATCCCTCATGTCACGTTGCTCAAAATTGACATTCAAAGATTGATCATTTGCAGTTCTACGCGCAGTGTTTAAAAGAGATTCGGTCACATCAACTCCAGTTACCTGATAACCTCGTTTTGCCATTTCAATAGCATGGCGACCCTCTCCACATCCTAAGTCTAGAATTTTTGCCTCTGGAGGAGGTTGCAGAAGTTTGAGCATGAAATCAACTTCATCAGGAGTTTTTTTCTTGTTCACAATCTCAAGGTGAAAATCTATATAATGACCTGAATAGAATGTCTGCCACCAATCGTTTTGATACGGCATCAAGTAAGCCCTTTCATCATTTTTACTTACTAATTCAGGAAATAGTAACTTTGCAACACTTTGTCGTGGTATCAACCTTTACCGCAACTTATCCAAAATATTCTGCAAATTTGTAGGTAACGGAGCAGAGAATTCCATGCGCTCACCAGTTGTTGGATGATCGAATGCCAGTTCAGCAGCATGTAAGAATTGACGTTTGAGTTTAAGGCGTTGTTTGCGGAAACCATAAACAGAATCGCCGACTACCGGACAGCCAATAAACGCCATATGCACACGAATCTGATGGGTGCGTCCCGTCAGTAATTTACATTTGACCAGTGCTCGATCATTCTGAAAATCATCATCAATAACAGTAAATTCGGTAACGGCTTCTTTGCCATCGCGGTTAACCCACATACGCTTGCGTTGGCGAGGATCACGCGAAATTGGTGCATCAACAACACCGACATGCGACTTCGGTGTTTTTTCGAGCAATGCCAAATAAACCTTATCAACGGTGCGTTCTTGAAATTGTTCCATTAAGTTGAGTAATGCTGTTTTATTCCGAGCGACGACGATGACACCACTAGTGCCTTTATCAAGGCGATGCACAATACCAAGTCGTTCTTGTGTTTCGTCATCGTCAATCATATCGGAGAGTTCAGGGTAGCGGGCGAGTATCGCATTAACCAGTGTACCTGTCTCATGGCCAATCCCTGGATGCACAACCATACCAGCAGCCTTGTTGATAACAGCAATATCATCGTCTTCATAGATCATATCAAGGTCAATATCTTCTGGCTGCAGTTCGATTTCTTCTTCAACTGGAAGTGTGATATGAATCGTCTCGCCCCCTTTAAATTTAAACCCAGTTTTTTCTACAGAGCCATCGACTGTCACCAGTCCATCCCGAATCAACGTCTGTACCTGTGTTCGTGATAGTCCATCCAAATGTTCCATCACAAATTTATCAAGCCGTTGTTTGGGTGTTTCAGCAGTCAATATCAGTTCTTGTTTTTCCATATCGTTATCTCTATATCAGTGTTCAGAATAGGCAATCAGTATAGCATATATCGTGGTAGCACATAGTAAAATCAAAACACAGCACACTAATTTAATATTTCCGTAGTATTATTTTTAATTAAACAGAATGTGGGGAGTTAGTATTTAGTTAGGTTTTATAATAATGCTTGCTACTCATGATTTATGGACTACATTAAGGTTACAGATAGTAAATAAATCAAACGGGATAGGCAAGTTTAGTATGGATTACACCCGATTTTTAAACACATATAGCATTGTCGCCTTCGACCATGCCACACAACAACTTGGCGTCGCTGTGCAAACGCATCAGGTCAGTGTAGGGCGGATGGTACCTTTCATTTTGCCAGGTATTGGCGCAGTCGCGACACAATCGCTTGTTAACATCAGTTACGGTCCGATGGCATTAAGTATGTTGCATGAGGGTGTCGCTGCATCAGATGTTATAAATGGTCTGATCGCCACAGATTCTGAACATAATCGCCGTCAAGTTGCTATTGTTGATAGTCAGGGAAATGTCGGAGCATATACAGGTGATGGATGTATCCCGCATGCAGGACATAAAATTGGCGACGGATATAGTGTACAAGCAAATATGATGACCAATGATACAGTGATTCCCGCTATGGCAGAAGCTTATGAAACCAGCAAAGGCTCGTTAGCACATCGCATGATGGCTGCACTCGTCGCAGCCCAAAATGAAGATGGTGATATTCGTGGACAGCAATCAGCAGCGCTTTACGTGATTGGTAATGACCGCACCATATCCCATTGGGATTATGATTATAACCTTCGTATCGACGAATCTGATCAACCCCTGACAGACATGCAACGCCTTGTGGACTATCAACATGCTAAATTTGTCAGCCAAGCAGGCAATGAACGGCTCGCAGATGGAGATGTTGATGGCGCATTAAAGCTGTGGCGTGATGCACGAGATATTGCACCTGATGATGAAGAGCTCGCCTTTTGGCAAGGGGTTACACTCGCCGATAAGAACCCAACACATAATGCAGTTAGTGTTGCCGCTCGTATTATCGAGCAAGCTATACGGCAGGATGACCGTTTTGAACATTGGGTTGAGCTTATTCTTCGTTTGGAGACGGTTGGTATTATCGAACGTACAGGTGCTGGGCAAGAATTGCTGGTAGAATTGAAACAAATGTAAATATATCACGCCGACGATAATTTCATAGGTGCGTGATAATACCATGATAGGATATAGGACGCACCGAATGACCACTTTGTTTACACCCGCTCAACGACAACAAATCTATGACGATATTTTGATTCTCCTCAAAGCAGACACCCGCATCACTGGTGTCATTTCAATAGGTGCGAGAGATGCAACTTTCAGTGATGATAACGACTCCATCAATCTCTTAGTCATTATCGAAAAACCGTCTATCATCGACATCTTATTCACGCTGTGGGTCAAACGCCTTGAAGATCACTTCGTCGATGCCGTGCTATTTAACTTCATCCTCAATGAACAAGACCATAAACTAGACATCTTGCTTGATAACTATTTACAAGTGACATTGCAATTTCGTGCCATCAACCGCTTTCATCTCGTTGGTGATGATTGGTGTGTTGTATTCGACCATATTAACCATATCCAGCAATATATAGACAATCGAAAACTCACCCGAGAGCAACATATCCGCAAAACATATAACAATCATATGAAAACAATCTGGCAACCGATTGTCAGTTGTGTTCGAGAGCTACGACGTGACAACCTCTGGAAAGCCAATGCAGAATTAGAGACACTGCGTCGTCATCTGATTGAAATTGCTGGACTCCGTCATTTGCAGTTCACACAAGATTACGACAATATGAGCCTCTTACCCGAGATGTTTTTGGTTCAATTACGTCACACACTCCCGACAAATACGACTGATACTGCGATTCGTCGTGCACTTAAAATGACAGTTAGTATGTTATTGACAGAAACCAACCAGCTCGACATACAATTTGACACAGCTTACACGCAACAATTAGAGCAGAATCTGAATTCATTGGTTGATTTATATACATAGCCACAATAGATGTCTTTAATCTTTTTATTCGTCGTTTAGATTTGAGACTATACTAGTAGATATATCTACTTCACAAATTTAGCCGAGGTTAATTGCTTATGTCTGCCTCACGTATAATGCTCAGCTATCAACGAAATATCCCGATCTTTAAGTTCGTAGATAATTCTCGCACTGCTTGCGATGAGTACGTCGAACTATTTGGGATTGAGCTTCAAAAGAATTTTTATGAAGCTGATAATCCCAGTTCAATCTATCCCTGTATTTTAGATGTATCACAATCTGGTATGTTTTCGATCAAGTATATGTCGGACAGATTATCTAAAGCGCATACTAATCTGGAGAATCCACCAGAAATGATCATTGCTTACATTACCCATGACCTACAGGACGAGGCGTTGCTCAGCCTTATCGAGCAAATGAGAATTAGCGCTGTATCATTAAAACGCAAAGTTTTCCACGAAACACAACTCGAAGAAGCACTCGACTGGTTACAAAGCTTTGCAACAAATGACTGAGACAAAACAATCATGACAATACAACGTATCCATCATGTACAAATTACGATTCCATCAGATGCAGTTGATCAGGCACGTCAGTTTTATCTTCAACAATTGGGGCTAACAGAAATCGCAAAACCAGCCAGCTTGCAACACCGTGGTGGATTTTGGATGCAACTTGGCGACATGCAAATTCACGTCGGAATCGAAGACACAATTGATCGTTATCAATACAAGGGACACATTGCCTATCAAGTTAATGATCTTGAGGTCTGGCGGTCAAAAATCCGCAGCTATGATCTTGAGATTCTAGAGTCGATCGCGATTGAGGGTTATGAGCGCTTCGAATTCCGTGACCCGTTTGGCAATCGAATCGAAATCATCCAAACATTATCAGAGATTGATGACGATCAATCCTCAAAGTAGACATTAAATTCTAATTTACCTAACCGCACTCTGTCTCCATTAGACATTGGGGACGGTGTGTGAGGTTCAAGCGTTATCCCATTTAACGCCGTACCATTACGACTGCCTAAGTCAAATAACATGCAGTCACCATGCGATTGTACTTCTAGAGCGGCGTGCTGACGTGAAATCCCGTTGCTGATTGCATTACACCCAATCAGATCAACATCAGGATGAATTGACGGATCATCTTCGTCTGATCGTCCAAATATCACACGATTTTTGATTGGAACAACAAAAGTCTTGGGGAAGGCAGTTTCTGTAATTTTTATTGTAATGAAACTTGGCATGATTTTTCAATCCTTATTACCCATCACATTAACTGTTATACAGTAATTTAGATTGATATGTTACATCCAACTATCAAAGTTTATATTTTATAACATTATACATTACGATTGATTGCGTAAGAATCCACCCAAAAGCACATACAAAATCAATTATTCGCATGTGCATTAATAAACGAATGCAACCATGAATTTCAATTGACCGAAGGTAACTTTATCACCGTGTTCAAGTAAATATTCTTTTGATGCTTCTAAGGCTTGCCCATTTAGTGTCGTACCGTTCAGGCTATTTAAATCTTTGATGGTAGCACGATCATCAATCGTTACAATCATTGCATGAAATCGTGACACACCCATTTCATACGCATCATAATTGGATAAATCAACGACGACGTCCATGTCTTTTAGCGAATTTCGTCGTCCGATAACCATCATCGGTTGTACATCAACAGTAAATACATTATCGAGTGACGCTGTGATGAAACGAATTGCTTTAGGCATCCGTTTATCAATAATATGTGGACGACGTGAAGTGGCAACGTTTAGAGGATGTTGGTTTTTTAATGGACGGGTGTCCCTATCATCTTGGTAGATGGGGTGGTTTGTATCACTCATTGTATGTCTCGCATCATTAATCCGAATGTTGTATCTCGAATAGGAGAAATATTGTTTCGAGATATTAACATTTTACTCGAACTCGACCTAAATGTATAGCAATTTAGTCCCAACTGACCAAAGTCTATACTAAAGTTAGTTAAGGTTAGTCCGGCTTGAAATTAATGATTTAGTTGTGGAATTTTTTCATTTTTTTTGCAATCTAAATGTGCATTCTAGCTAAAAAGCATTACAATAAAAATGTCATTCGGAAAATGACACAAATTGGGATAACATGCAAGGGATGCAATATGCAGGAATTGGCAGTCAATGTAACTTATGGTGACTATGTCTGTACACACCTCATTGCTGGTGATGGCGACGGAGCAGTCTATAGAGCCTATCATCCAGAAAAACCAGATAATATCTATGCAGTCCGTACCTTACAGTTGCCAATGGCCAAATCCAACACAACAACAATTGAAGCCTGTCATAATCATATGGCAATGGTCAAAAACGTAACAGCTCCTCACCTTGTACCTGTCCTTTCTTATGGCAGTAGTGATCATGAATACTTTATCATCATGCCGTATATCAAAGGTAAATCCCTACGCGCAATTATCAAACAAACGGATCGTCAACCCGAATCGATGCCATCGTTTAGTGAAATACTGTCATTTGCAAAAACAATGGTCGAAGCACTCGACCGCATCCACGAAGCAGGTCTAACTCATGGCGCACTTGAACCCCGCAACATTTTGATTGATAAAAACAAGACACCCTATTTGAACGATTTTGGTTTAGCTAAATTGACTAAAATTGCATTCTCGCTATCAAATACAGGGTCATTTTGGACGGGGAAATACACTGCGCCCGAAGTTTGGGATGGTGAGCGTAATACGCCTGCTTCGGATCAATATTCGCTCGCTTGTATTATGTATTTACTACTGACAGGTAGCGCGCCGTTTAAAGCCAAAACCATCTTCGAAATGATGAATCAACATAAAAACGCTATTGTCAATCCGCCCCATTACATACGTAAAGATGCCCCTTCATCATTACTGATGTTCTTTCTGACTGCAACAGCAAAACGCCCAGCAGAACGTTATCGATCACTACAAGAAATGGTCAATGAATTTGCTATGATGATTGATGGTAAAGATGATGAAGCTACTCAATTTTTCGATATTGAAGATGATATACCCCAATGATAGCCCGTGGTTGACTCGTCTATTTGACTTTAACGTTGATGACAACAATCCCCATCTATAAAATCTAAGATATTACGTCGTATTTCAATTTGCATATCACTTATTAACCTCTCATGCAGTCCTTCATCTATTTGTTAGATTTAGGACATATTCTAAAACGGACTGCTACCCACATAGCAGAGACAACTACACATAAAAGGGAGTCAGCAATGACAAAACGTATGTTTTTTGCTTTACTTATGATTGTTGCTTTACTTGTTCCAAGCGCGATAGTCTTTGCGCAAGATGACATGATGGGAGACATTCTTGCAGAAGGTTTGCGGAATCCGCGCAATTTCTCATTCGATGCAGATGGTAATCTATTTGTTGCTGAAGCAGGTCTAGCTGGTGGTGAAATTACCGTCAATGGCGACCCATTCGGCTCATCCGGTCAAATTAGTATGATTATGCCTGATGGCACAAGTGAAGTTGTTGTCCGTGGTATTACCAGCTACCGTGAAGGTAACCCACTTGGCGCGACTGATGTTGTCGTCACAGATGAATCTATCTGGATCCTAATCGGTGAAACATCTGATTTTACCATCCCATTCACCCATGCATTGGTCGAGCTTGACCGTGAAAATAACCGCGTCAAAACTTGGGTTGATCTACTCGCCCTCGAGCTTGATGAAGACCCTGATGGCAACCCGAATCAACAATCCAACCCAACGGATATGGAAGTCCTCGCGGATGGTACAGTGTTGATTGCAAATGCAGGTTGTAACTGTTTGATGGCATGGTCAGCCGATGCAGGTCTGAGTGTTGCAGCCGTATGGAGCTTTGAAGATGACAACCCAGTACCAACAGCTGTTGATGTAGGACCTGATGGCGATATCTATGTCGGCTTCCTCACAGGCTTCCCATTCCCAACTGAAGGTGCACGCGTGGAACGTTGGTCAGATGGTGAACTCGTCCAAACTTATGAAGGTCTCACCGCTGTAACTGGTCTACTTGTTACTGAAGATGGCACAATTTACGCCAGCGAATTTGGTATATTCGACCAAGGTTGGCAACCCGGACGTGTTGTTATGGTCAGCGAAGACGGTGTTACTCCTGTCCTCGAAGGTCTCATGCAGCCCTATGGTCTCGCACAGGCACCTGACGGTACAATCGCGGTATCAGTTGGCGCAACTGGCGCAGATGACGGTATGATTGTTGCTGTTCCAATGCAATAAACGACATACATAGCTATATCATTGATATGCCTCTATCTTAGATAGGGGCATTTTTATTTCATATGCGCTGGATAAAATTTGTAATCATCGGTACACTCTTCGATATAAATTTATTAAACTCACCTGCAAAAAGAAAGCCTTACCACCTATGCCACAACTTGCAATTCAAGAAGATATGTTACCGGGACGCACCATACATGAACGCCTATCCAACGCAAAACGTCTGGGATTATCGGGGGTTGAGTTTTGGGCAGATGATCTCGGTCAACGTGTACCGGATATTGTGGATGCACTAGAAAAAACAAGTTTATCAGCATGTGGGGTGAACCTCGGCATGAGCGATGGGTATCTCTCGGCGGACCTCGACACCCGCGAGCAAGCAATTGGTAAGATGCGACAAGCTATGGCAGATGCGGTTGACCTTGAAGCAGATTATGTATCATTTGTTCCCCATTATGGCAAATCCGATATGCCTGACCTCACACCCTATTCGACAAAAATAGACTTACAAAAAGAGATGATGATTTGGCTGTTACGGACAGTCTCGGATCTCGCTTATGCCATCGGTACATTATTGGTTATGCAACCTGTGAATCATTATGAAACTGACTTTATGACCACCGTCGCACAGGCAAAATTTTTCCGCAAAAAAATCAAAAATCATCCGGATGTCAAAATTGCACCCAATTTATTCCACATGACATTAGAAGAAGACAATCTCCTAGATACCCTATCCAGTCATGCTGATGATATAGGCATGTTATATATCGCAGATAGCAACCGACGTTTACCGGGGCAAGGGTTCCTACCGTGGGATAAGATCGGCACCACCCTAAAAACAATGGATTATAAAGGTTGGCTGGTCTTAGAGTGTGGTCATCCGGGGCATAATCATGACAATGCCTATCAATACTATGATGGTTTGCCCGCATGTCTTGATATATTAGATAATTTTTGATGACTTATGTTTTAAAGGAGCAAAAAATGTCAGCAATTCAAGAAGATAATAAAAAAGCGGATGGGTATAAAAGTAGATGGGATAAGATTCAACGAGTATGGAAAAATAATCAACTGTTATATGGAGTTGTAGGTTTTCTTCTTGGGTTAGTTTTTTTCCCCATAATACAAGCTCTGAGTAACGATCTAATAAATTTTCTTGATAATCTTTCTGCAGAGGTAATTGGAATAGTTTTCACAGTCGTATTTATAGATAGAATTTATCAGTATCGTGAGGATCAAAGACATAAAAGTACATTATTGAGAGAACTTGGAGATACAGCAAATGTTACTGTTCGCAAAGCATGGAGAGAGCTTAAAGATATGAAATTGCACACCGACGGTACGCTCCAAGGAATTTCTTTAGTAAATGCAAATCTTAGTAATATAAATATGTCAACAGCAGACTTCAAAAAAACCGCACTTAATGACGCTGATCTATCTTACAGTCATTTGGTAGAAACAGATTTTTCAAAAGCTGAAATGATTAGGGCAAAACTTGATAACACCAACTTGAAACGTTCTAAGTTCAAAAAAGCAATTATGTCTAAAGTCAAAATTCGTAACGCAATCGGAATTGGCGTAGACTTTATTAGCGCAAGATTAAAATATGCCAATTTCAATGATAGTCAATTTACAAAATGTAATTTCAAAGATGCCAGATTAAGAGAAGCATCCATACAAAATGCCCAATTTATAGAATGCAACATGCAGAACACAAACCTTTATAAAGCAAATCTATCAGGAACTCAATTTATTAATGTTACATTTGATCAAAATACAACCCTACCTGATGGTAGAAGATGGAATCCGAATATTCAACTAGAAGATTACACTCGTTAGTCATCAATAGAATTATACAAAAGGGATTAATAGTGAAAACACTACAAGGACAGGTCGCGGTTGTAACAGGTGGCGGTGGTGGTATCGGCAGTGCAATCTGTAAGCGACTAGCAGAAGCCGGGGCGCACATTGTCATCACCTATAGCCGCAGTGCCGACAAAGCTCAAGCTATCGCCGACACACTGGAGGGAGACAACCATCTTGTTATCCAATGTGCAGTTGACGATAGTGACGCACAGGTAAATCTAGCCAAAACGATTACAGAGCATTATGGTCGGCTAGATATTCTCGTCAATAATGCTGGCATCACACGCCCCGTCCCCCATGATGACCTTGATGGACTGGATGACGACTTGATTGACCAAATTTTTCGCGTCAATTTTCGGGGTGCATTTGCATCTGTCCGCGCCTTAAAGTCATTACTTATGGCAGATGATGGGGGTATTGTGATTAATATTTCATCGATTGCCGGACGTACAGGTGTAGGCAGCAATGTCGCTTATTGTGCCAGCAAAGCCGCTATGGATAGTATGACACGATCACTCGCCCGTGCACTTGCCCCTAAGATTCGTATGGTCTCAGTTGCGCCCGGTTGGGTCAACGGAGAATATGCAAAAAAGATGCCGCCCGAAATCATCCAAGAGCAGAACGATAAAACACCGCTGGGTCGTATCGCCGAAGCTGAAGACGTCGCCGAAACAGTGTATGCTGTGATTGCCCATCTGCCCTTTAGCACAGGTGATATTATTCCGGTGGATGGTGGCCGTCCATTAGGCACATAATATCTTTACCGCATAACTTCAGGGGATAGTGCATTCTATTCCCTCAAAAATACCCCTCCTCAAGTAACAAAATATTATAAAATCGTTTGTTTTTTGTAATTCATGCTTGACTTGGTCGTTACGTCCAACTTTATGGTTGTGTCAGTGAGATGAAATAGACCTCACATCATACAAAATCATATAAAGGCAAAGGAATTACACCATGAA
The DNA here is from genome assembly GCA_002428985.1 of Anaerolineales bacterium UBA6055. Lineage (GTDB taxonomy): Bacteria > Chloroflexota > Anaerolineae > Aggregatilineales > Phototrophicaceae > UBA6055. The sequence continues at coordinate 602,650 of DIYL01000002.1, forward strand.
TACAGCAACAATCGACCGCAGTATCAAAATCCACGTATCCGCAGAAACCCTATGGGAAAAAACAGCCGAAGATTTTGGTGGTATCGACAAGTGGATTGCAAGTGTCGCTGATGTGACATTCACCCCAAGTGACGATGGAGACTCACTCGGTGCTGAACGGGTTTGTGTCAGTCCATTTGGAGAAACTCATGAAACAATGGTTATCTATGATGAAGAAAACCTAACCTTCGCATACGAGATTGAAGGCTTACCGCCAATCATCGCGCGTGGCGTAAATAACTGGACAATCACACCGATCAATGATCGCAATTCATCAATTGAAATGCGACTCGAAGTTGAATTTGCAGACATGGCAGATGATGACATGCAAGCACAGTTTCAAACACAAATCGGTGAGTTGCTTGGTCAAGCCGTTGAAGAACTCAAGCACTATGTTGAAACTGGACAACCCCACCCGCGCAAACTTCAAGCGATGCAAAGCTAATTGAACTCGCTAATGATGGACAGGTAAACCTGTCCTCTACCTAAAGAGCGTAAACTCATGAAAGTCACAAAACACATCACAATAAATGCACCTGTCCAAGAGGTTTGGCACACAGCAGCAGTTGAATTCGATAAGATTGGCATCTGGGCAAGTAATGTTAGCAATTCATCGGAAGCATCAGATACTATTGAGTTTGACGATGCACAGATGGCAGGACGTGTCTGTACAACCAGCCTCGGTGATACTTACGAACGATTTGTTGATTTCTCAGAATCTGATCACCACTTTACGTATGCTATCGAAGGCGATGTCATGCCATTTTTTGTAAAGAAAGCACTGAACACATGGACGCTGATACCTCTATCTGATGATACAACGCAGTTAACCATGTCAGCAGAATTAGATGTGAATCTGTTTCCAGGTAGCTTAATGCGTCTACCGATGGCGATCCAGAGCAAGAGGCTGCTCCAAGAAAACCTTGAAGAACTCAAATACTACATTGAGACTGGACAGCCACATCCGCGAAAAATCGACGCAATGAACAATTAAATCTGCGGTATAGTCAGGCAATGATATACATACAAGGAGATGGATGGATGTTTACAACAGGCGAATTTTCAAAAATTGCTCGGGTTTCACGGCGATTACTTCGCCATTACCGCGATATTGGATTATTTACACCAACTCATGTAGATAATCAATCCGGTTATCACTATTACAGCATCCATCAATTACCCGACCTAAACCGAATTCTTGCCTTACGCGACCTCGGCTTCACCCTTGAGCAAATTCAGCGCACGGTTGCTGAGGATGTCAGTCCACAGGAACTACGAGGCATGTTACAGATGCGTAAAGCAGAAATAGAACGTACTCTACTCGAAGAGTTGCAAAAGATCCGTACGATAGAATCTCGTTTACAACTGATCGAAGCGGGTCAACCGGAACTTGAAGTCATCTTAAAGTCGATACCTAAACAAGCCTATCTATCGGCGCAATTTATCTGTGAATCGGCAGAGGATGGTCTTGAACATCTTAGTGAGATGCGCCGTTTTCTACCGAAGCAAATCAAATCCAATAAACTTGGTGAGATGGTCACAATTTTACATTCCGACAGCTTCAAAACCGAAGATGCTGATGTAGAGATGGGCTTTGTCCTTAACCAGAGCAAGCAGCTTAAGCCAATCGACATCGACGGTCTAACCTATGCCACACGTACACTCGAATCTGTAGATACGATGGCAACGGTTGTTGTCAATCATTCACCAGATTTTTGGCACCTCGGCACAACAGCTATCGGACACTGGATGGAAGCTAACAACTACACAATCGCTGGTCCTCAGCGTGAAATATGGCATACCTATCCGACCGATATGACAACCGCCCCAATGGTCGAGTTGCAAATACCCGTCAAGCCAAACCCAAATTCGAAAACACTAGAACTCAAATCTTAAGGAGACATCAACATGGAAATCAAAAAACAAATCTCAATCAACGCATCATTCGATACTGTCTGGAACATCTTATTCAACGATTTTGAACGTGTCGGCGAGTGGACAACAGCCGTTGACAACTCAGTTCCAAATCCCGATGCTAAGCCTGTAAATGGTGAAGACCTTGGCGGACGCATCTGTGACTCACCGTTTGGACGCACTGTCGAGAATTTCATTGACTTCGATGAACTTGAAAATCGCTTCACTTATGAAGTAGCATCCGGCCTACCATTTTTCGTCAATCATGCCCAAAACACATGGCAAGTTACTCGTAATGGCGCAAAGACATTAGTCGACATGCACATGATCATGGATCTGAATCTATTGCCCGGTAAACTCATGCAACCTGTTATGAAACGCCAGATGAATTCCCTCGTCGACAACCTGCTTGAAGAGTTGAAGCATTATGCAGAAACAGGAACCATTCACCCACGTGTTCGCCAACAACAAGCCGCATAAGTCTATCAATTTATTACATAGTTTTTAAAGGGAGGGGCATGCCTCTTCCCTCACTAGTTTGTTCAATCTTGGAGTCGAGTATGTTTAATCAATTAAAATCTTCACATCCAGCCGACAAAACACTAAGAATCAATGATCGCACAGTCAACTACCGCGAAATTCACAGAGATAAAGGCCATCAGTTACCCATTATCATCGGTTTGCACGGTTATGGGTCATCAGAACGACAGCTTGAAACATTGGTTCCCCTGACAATCGAACAACCTTATATCTATGTTGCGCCGCGCGCATTTGAAGCCGTGGATAACGGTGGATATGGCTGGTATCCGGTGTCAGTGAAACATAACACATTCAACATCAATACAACGGCCATTGCTCCAGCTCTAGACGATGTTGCAACGATAATTAAAGAACTAGTCGCCATTTACAATGCCGACCCAGCACAAGTTTTTGTTGTTGGATATAGTATGGGTGGAAGTGTCAGTATGATGCTAGCCTTGACTCATCCCAATATTGCAACAGCATTTGTAGCGATGGCAGGTATCTATGACCCGGCTATTCTGACACAGCTCGCGCCAGATGAATATCTCAGAGGTGTACCATTATTCGTCGGACACGGCACACTTGATAATCTCATTTCCACAAGTGACATACAATCAGCAACCGAATTTATGAAATCTCATGATATGCTTGTCACATTAAAACAATATCGCATCCCGCATGTTGTTGGTGCACAAGAACGTGAAGATGTATCGGCGTGGTTGAATAAATTACTGGCATAAAAAAACAGGCAATGTCTGCCTGTTTCTTTACAGTCTTGAGTTTAGATTTGTCGATTAGTTGGGGTTTTTATCCCGCCAAGTCCATGTACCATCAGGGGCAATCGTGATGTTAATATCGTCATCAACTAACATAGGAAATATTTCAGTTTCACCGTCTTTAGTCAGTTTTTGCATCAACAAGTATACATTGAGTTGATAAATCGAATTACCTGCTTGATCGTTACCGACAATAAATAAAACAGTCATGTTGGATGGATCAAGCGTTTCAATATTAAGGACTTTACCGCCTTCAAGCTCTGGTGCATAGTTGCCGGCATCTTCATAAGCATCACTTGCCATTATGTTTGCGAAATCGTCCACGAGTGCAGTTGCGATATAACGGCAACCTTCTTCTGAACAAAAACCGTATAATCCAACGCCATCTGATCCAAAAAATCCAAAGACAAGGCTGTTATCACTGCGATACGGACTCTCGCAAGCATCGCCGGCTTCTGTCCCAAAGCTATCCGCTTGATCGGAGTTTGGACTGAAAACACAATTATCCTCTGCATCTATGATTCCATCGCCATCAATGTCACTTGGCTCAGGTTCGGCATCGCCGTCACTATCATTATCATCAGATTGTTCAATAATTACGATCTCAACCTCATCTTCGCAACCATCTATAATAATAACTGGCGGTAATCCTTCAATCTCATCACCTGAAGTTGCTTCGAAAGATGATAAGTCATTGCTTACAAACTCGGGTAAAATTCCAGTATCTAAACCCGGCAAGATTTCGCATGGATCGAAATCTTCGCAATCATCTTCTGGAGGTTCTACAGGGATTACTGCGCCTATATATGGACTACTATCGCGTGATGTTAAATCTTCGCAGTCTTCAACAGCAAGCCCTTGTATCGGATCAATAACATCAAGGGATGAATCATAATCTGCAAGTACATGAGATATACTCATCATGCTTAACAAGACACTGAGTAACACTACAGTCATTTTTTTCATAGAAACCCTCTGGTTTTTGTCATTCTGTAATGTAGTGTAACTTATGTTGAGATACCGTAACTTAAATCCACCTTAAATCTTCTCAAGGCGAAATTATCAAGGCGGTTTCTAATCATTACCAGTGAATGATCCAAGCGGGTCGTCTTCAACAACTGAGAAGAGTATAGCGCTACTCTCCTGCTCTGTACCATCTGCTAAGGTAGCAACTGCTGTTAATTCATGGACGCCGAGTTCGAGCGTCCACCACATCTCCCATGGTGATTCATAGGCTTTACCAATGGGTCTACCATTTAGGACAAACAAGACCTCAGTTGTATCCGGTGGTGTACCAACTGTAAAACGCAGACGTTGTGTATCGATTGGTGTGATGTCTGAAATTTCAAAAATTGTATATGGATCAGGAGATAACAACCGAATCCCCTCATCTGCATCAGGGGCAAGCACAGGTGCATCCATTGGTGGTTGACTTACCCCATTACGAATCGCCCAATCTCGCGCTTCTTGTGGCAATATAAGAAAAACTTGCTCCACGATATTTTCTGGTGAGGTTTTATCATTGGCGATCAAACCTGTCTCAATATCAATTGTAAACATCTGGTGGAAGGTATCTATTTCAGTGGGTTCTGTACTCGGGATAAAAATCTCATTGATAAGATGGCTACAATATTCATTTGGCAACAAACCACTTAAACGGCAAACATCCACATTAATCAATCCGTCAGGACGAATAAAATCAGGCGTCGGTTCGCCCCGCTTGACCGTACGCATAAACAAATTATAGATAGGTCCAGCACCACTCACACCAGTGATGTCCATCATGGCAGTGTTGTTAGCATTGCCGACCCATACACCGACGACTAAATCCGGTGTATAACCTACGACCCAATTATCACGAAAATCTGTAGTTGTCCCAGTTTTTGCTGCTGCCGGGAATCCAACATTCAGCGGGCTATTATCACCAAAGGACGGAATCCGCGCATTATTGTCCGACAGAATATCGGTGATGATATAAGCAACTTGTTCATCAATCACACGGCGTGTAAGAGCGGGCGCGTCATACTCAAATAACACATTTTTGTCAGCATCAGTAATTTTCAGAATATATTGTGGTTCAATGTCATAGCCTGTGTTGGCAAAGGCACTATACGCTTCAACGAGGTCAATTAGCCTGACTTCGCCTCCACCTAAAGTAATCGACAAATCAACCTCAGTATTATCCGCCAGATTATCAAGTCCTAGATTACTGACAAACTGTACAAACCGTTGTACGCCGATATGTTCGAGCGCAACCACTGCTGGAATATTATATGAAGATGCAAGTGCTTCGCGTGCTAAGACTGGGCCATGTTCAAACAGTCCATAATTTGCAGGGGTGTAACTCTCTAGCTTGTTGGTGATAAACGGTGTTGCGACATCTAAAATCATTGTCGCTGCCGTATAAGGGTTAGGATAATCGGTGTTCATCGCCTCAGCAAAGGTAAATGGTTTGAGTGTACTCCCCGGCTGACGGTATGCCATCGCTGCATTCACCGCCCCATCAATATCTTCATCGAAGAAATCAGGACTCCCTAACATCGTGAGTACTTCGCCTGTAATCGGATCCAGTGCAACGACTGCGGCGTTATTGGCATTGGAGGGTAAACTACCATCATCAGGGTTATTCAAGGCAAATAACTGTTTCTGTACAATGTCTTGAGCATGTGCCGTCCAATGGCGGTCAACTGTTGTAATCACATCAAGTCCACCTGCGTGGAGTTCATTAGGATAATCCCGCTCCAATAATCGCCAGATTTCCATCACAAAATGAGGTGCATCAATCGGGAAGGATACCGCTGCGAACTGTAATTCGTCTTGTTTGGCAGATATGGATTCGTTCTCGGTGATATATCCATTCTGCACCATCAAATCGAGGACGATCGCTTGCCGTCCCTTAGCATTATCAAAATTTGTCAGTGGATCATTGATGATGGCATTCTGCACCACACCTGCTAATAATGCACATTCTGCCAGAGATAAATCTTGAGCACTTTTCTGGAAATAGGCTCGTGCTGCCCCATCAATACCATAGGCGAGGTTACCAAAATATACTTGATTCATGTACAACGCCAGCACATCTTCTTTGCTATAGCGTGACTGTAACTGCAATGCCAAGACCATCTCGCGCAGTTTACGTCTCAACGTGCGTTCAGCTTGTTGTTGTGGATCGAGCAAGAGGACACGCGCAGTCTGTTGGGTGATGGTGCTACCACCAGCGATAATATCTCCCCCCTGTATGTTAATGACAAGCGCACGCAAAATCCCAACGGGATCAACACCGGGGTGACTATAATAATTAGCATCTTCGGTAGCCACGACAGCATTAATGCAATGGGTCGGCATTTCGGCAAAGGCAAGGCTATTATTACGCCCTTGTTCGGTCGGCAGAATTTCGTAGAGTAGGCGTTCGTGTCGATCATAGATACGGGTTGAGGGGAGTGCCATACCCGCATCAATATTATCGATCGACGGCAAATCGACCAACACCCAAGCCGATACCATACCAACACCGATTATCATCATGAGCAAACAGGCAATCAAAAATTTGCTACGTCGCGAGCGTCCAATAAACCACTTGATCATATCTAAAATTCGCCTCAAATGCTTTTATTTAACACAAGATTATCTACATATCCAACTATAGCAAATTTCAGGCAATGGCCACCCAACGGGAGGGCTACGGTAAGCAAACGTTGTGGCATCAATCTGACTTATCAGATGTCTCTGCCCAAAATGTAATAATAACATCTCCAATTTCTTCGTCACGATTTGCTTCAATATGAATTGTTTTATCTGGAAATGTGTTACGTAAGCTTAGTCCCCATGTTTGAGTTAGAACCTCAGCCAGATAGTAGATATTTTGTGTATTTAGTTGTCCGATGGTGGACGGTTTACCTATCGTATATATCATGCCTAAATCTTCAGAAACATGAATATGATTCATCACACGTTGAACAGCAATACAATCATCTTTAAGGTTATTCATCCATTTTTTATAGATTTTAATCCCATCTTTACTAAATTTTGTTCCCCAAAACACACAATCGTCATGTTCAAAGAAATCAGGGTAAAAAAATTTTGCAGTTGCCATCAATACATCAGGGGTTGAATTCCAAAGTGCGTAAGCTCTAAAGTCTGGCTCATCATCACCAAAATACTGTTTTAAGTGTTTGAGATTATCTATATCAATTTGAGCTTTCATAATTGTCCTATCAACTTATCGTAATCCGCATGAGATCCGATCCAAAACCAGATGATCGTATTATCATCAAGGATACCAATCGTGCGATAACCGCGACTAATCCGTGCCGAATAGTATGGTTCAGTTGGGTGTATTTTCTTGAAATTCAAACTCGGGTGGTTCGGATTATCTCGAAATAGGCGATAGGCTTTACGCGCTTGATCTCGTATAGGTTGTGGGAGCTTACGGTAGGCTTTTAGAAAATCATCAGTGATGACAGATCTCATTCCAATATATCCGGATCAAGATCTGTGGTTTTACCAGCACGATATTCGGATAGCGCTTTTTTACCCAATTTATCGAGTTGTGGTAAAGAATCTGCAAACGACTTATCCCATCGTTTCTCATCTTCAAGCTCATCTAACATCCACTGTGCAAATGCTTCTTGTTGTTCTTTGGATAATTTCGTAACTTCCGCAATTGCTTTTTCCAATAGTTCAACCATGTAGATTTTACCTAACTCAATTTTCTATATTTTATCACAGGTAACTTTGAATCATGTATCACGTGACATATTTATCCTAGTAACTTCTGCACAACATCATCTAATGATCGCTTGCGTCCTTGTGCAATCCCTTTCCAAATATCATCTTGTGAGAAGTCGGATTCAAGTCGTTGTATCAACAAGGCTAACTGACGGTCAACATCGCTGTTACGAGCCTGATGCGACTCAACTACACCATAAAGCAGTCCCGCCTGTTTTCCTTGATCATGCTCTGCATATATATGAGCAATGCCAACTAACGCTTCCAACAGCGAACTCATCAAATGTGTTTGGTATGTCAGTGTTAGACACTGGTGAAATGATTCTTGCGCCTGTTCTATCTCACCCAATCGTAGGAATATGAATCCGAGGTTATTGAAATTTAGAACAATGCCCCATAAGTCTTCCTGACCTTCGTAAATATCGAGGCTTTTATAATGTAACTCAATTGCCTCGGAATAGTCGCCTTCATGAGAAGCAATCAATGCCATAATGAAATAGCCACCTGCAATGCCCCACTTATGATCCATCTCAATGAAGATTGCCTGACCCTGCTCAACAAAATCCCATGCATTTTCATACTCACCAATATAAGGATATACCCATGCGAGATTATGTAGATTTAATGCCCAATCAAACTGATTCTCTAACGCCTCATGTATCTCTGCGCTATGTCGATAATAAATAATCGATGCTTGATAATGACCTAGATAATATGCTGTGTTTCCCAAATTGTTATAGCTATACGCTAACCCGATCTGATAGTCATGTTGTTTTGCCAGCTCGTTTGCACGCATTGCATATTCATAGCCAGCTTGATACTCGCCTCCGTGTCCACTGATTTGACTCAATGGATTCAGAAAGTCAACACAACGAACATCGTCCTCTGGTAAACGGTCAAGCGCATACAGAGCATAGTCTTGAATCCGAGTATAATCATAAGAATACTGTGCTAATTCCCGTAAAAACACACGCATATATGTTACTTCTTTTTCGAAATCATCTGCATCATGCCAGAGGCTCGTCAACACTTCAAACCAGCTGGTATCCTCACCATGCAAACTTTCCACAACTAATGCAAGTTCACGGCTTAGTTGTTTAAGTTCATCATCATCAAGTTGGTTTATGATATGTTCGCGCAATTTATCATGGGTGAATCGCCACTCGCCATCATACTGTTCCAACACACTGGCATTCGCACAATCACTCAACCACATCTTCAGTGGATGTTGGTGCCCTTCTAACACAGTACGAATAATCTCTAGATCAATAAATCGACCATATACTGCGGCACGCTTGAGCATGTCATAGTCTTTAAGTGTCACCATTTCTAACCGTCGCCGTAATATGGTTTGAATCCCTCCAGCAAACACATGTTGGGGCAATGTCGCCGAACCAATTTTTTCGAGGTTGCCTGCCTCCTCAGCCAACGCCCGCACGACTTCAATCACAAAAAAGACATTCCCTTCAGTCTCACGTTGCAGCAAGTCAACCACTTCTGGTCTACGTCCACCCGTACCCAACATAGATGCACTTAACTCGGCGATTTCATCATCAGATAGCCGTTGTAGTTTAACAGCGTGCATTAACGGTAAGCTCTCTGGTAAATCTGCCCGTTCATCAGACCGATAGCTACCTAAAATCATAATCGGTAATTGCTTGATATATTGCGTCAGTTCATGCAACACATCTAAACTATCATTCACCCAGTGTAAGTCTTCCAACAGCAATAAAACGGGGGTTTCTTGTTTAGCAAATAAGCTCAAAATCGCATTAATCAAACTTTTACGGGCGACATCGCCAGTAAGCTTTGGCGCATCAGGAATATCGCGTTGGAGTAAATCCGCAATATCTGGAACAATACTCCGCAAAAAACTAGCATGTTTATCGCTGATCTCAGTCACAATCACCAATCGGCGCACAATCTCGCGCCACATCTGAAAAGGCAATCCGACATTATTAGTGGGTTGCCCACGCAGAACCATAATCCCCTGCACCAACGCTTGTACCCGTATTTCTTCTATGAGACGAGATTTACCCACACCACTCTCACCACCAATCAAAAAACCACTACCAAGACGATTATCGCGCAATTGCTTAAGCTGGGTTAATAACGCTTTACGTTCTGTTCTGCGTCCGACAAATGTTGCTGCTTGCAAAAAGCTCTCTCGAATAGCAGTACTTTCACTGATCGCTTCTTTGCCAACCACTTTCGATAAATCTTCCAATACATCCGCAGCATCCTGATAGCGAAAGTTGGCTTCTTTACTCAACAAACGCCCAACAACTGTTTCTAGTGGCATACGTGTATTGACATTTTTATCACCAGTTCCTGCTTTAGGAAGTAGTGATAAATCAGGGTAGGTTTTGATGATGTCACGCAAGAGCTTTTTAACATTGCTGCGATCATATGGGTATATCCCCGTAAACATCTCATATGCAACTAGCCCAGCAGCATACAAATCCGAAGTTCTCAAAATCTCAACCTGCCCAGCCTGATTCTTTACAACTTCGGGCGGCATATATAGTAATGTCCCCAAGACACCCTCGCGAGAATCATGTTCGGCTGATGCAATTCCAAAATCAACAATTTTCATAGTATTATCAGGCATCACAAGGAGATTATCAGGCTTCAAATCACGATGCACGATTCCGCGCCGGTGCAAGTACATTAGCGCCTGTATGAGTTGTATGAAATATTCAAGACGTTGCTCATTGGTTGCATTTTTAGACGCATCCAACACAGTTTTGGTATTTTCCAGATACGTCATCGTGAAGAAGGGTGCCGTTGTTTCATCCCAACCATAATCTAATACACGAACAATATTGGGATGATGTAGACTTGCCAATTGTTGAAATTCTGAGGTTAACGCCAACCGATTCATCTTATTGCGTTCGTTATCGGTATCCGTCTCAACGGGTATCATAGAGATACGCACCTGTTTAAGTGCAACCGTCTCTTGATTCACACGGTCAAAGGCTTGGTAGACAGTGCCCATCCCCCCTTGACCCAATTTTTTGATTAACTCGTAACGATTATTGATAAGACGCGGTTGCGACGATAACGGCTGAATAGACATGGTTCAACAAACTTTCTTCTGTTTACATATTGTAATATACCGACTCTGCTACAGATTTACCATCAACTTGTAAAAACCTGTAAAAATCAAATTTGTTCGGAACATATCTGCATCGTGTGTCGTTATGAGGGTGAAACGAAAATAAATTCAGGAGACATTCACATGACCCGCATCCTCCGCAATCTATTAATTATCAGTGTTCTTTTACTTGTTGGTAGCTTACCTGCAATGGCACAAGGTGTTATTCTGCCACCACCGGGAGTCGATACCAATCCAGTATCGTTATCATTTGATTACTTACGCGTCAATACGACGATTAACAACCAAATTGCCCGTACCGAAATCGATATGCAATTTACTAATAATGGCGAACGCCTTGCCGAAGGGACATATATCTTCCCGCTACCGCCCGAAGCAGCTGTTGATGAGTTGATTATGTATATCGATGGTCAACCGATTGAATCAAAGATTTTACCTGCCGATGAAGCCCGTGGTATCTACAATGAGATTGTACGCCAACTATCTGACCCTGCATTGCTGGAATATGTCGGTACAAATGCGATACAAGCCAATGTCTTCCCAATCCCGCCCGGAGAGTCCCGTCGCCTTGAAATTGCATATACCGAAGTGCTAACAGCCGACAATGGACTCATCCATTATGTTCTGCCGATGCACAGCGCAGGCAACGAAACCCGTAGCATCGGACAAATGAGCATTAGTGTACAAGTTGAGGGTAACGATGCGATTAGTAATGTCTATTCACCAAGTCATCGCATTGCACTCAGTCGTCCAAACCAAAACAGCTTTAGCACAGGTTACGAAGCCAGCAATGTTGTACCAACGAACGATTTCAGCTTGTTTTATGGTCTCGCGAATCAAGACATCAATATCAACCTACTAACCTACCGTGAAAGTGCCGACCAAGATGGCTTCTTCATGTTGTTGGTGCAACCACCCGAACGTCTTGATAACACACAAATCTTGCCGAAAGATGTGATTATCGTACTTGACCAATCCGGTAGTATGGAAGGCGATAAATGGGCGCAAGCACAGGACGCAGCTCAATTTGTCCTTGATAACCTCAATCCGCAAGATCGTTTTAATGTTGTGCCATTTAGCACTGGATGGCGGATGTATAGCAATGGGCTAACCAATGCCAATGAGGTACAGGGGGCGATTGACTGGATTGAATCACTTATGCCAGAAGGTGGCACCGATATTAACGGCGGACTATCAACAGCGCTTGATATGGTACAAGATCGCCCAACCACAATTTTGTTCTTAACCGATGGACTCGCAACTGAGGGTATCACAGAAACCAATGCAATTCTTGATAACCTCGCAACTATTGCCCCTGATAATGCACGAATCTTTACCTTTGGTGTCGGTGATGATGTCGACACATTCTTGTTAGATGCACTCGTCCGCGACTTCAACGGAACTGGATCTTATGTCCGCCCATCCGAACGGATTGATGAAGAAGTTGCTAGTCTCTACAACAAGATTGCATCGCCTGTTTTGACCGATGTATCACTGGAAATTGACGGTGTTGTTGCTGAATTGATGTATCCGCAAACCCTCAGCGACTTATTTGCAGGTGAGCAGTTGACTATCGTTGGACGCTATCGTGGTGACTCCACCGGGCAAGACATTCGCCTCAACGGCATTTTCAATGGCACACCGGAGACTTATATCTATGCTGACCAAGTTTTCCCAGAGAATGCAGGCGGCGAAAGCTTCATCCCGCGCCTATGGGCAACCCGTCGTATTGGCGACTTGCTCAATACAATTCGACTCAATGGCGAAAGTCAGGAACTTGTCGATGCAGTTGTTGATCTGAGCATTCGTTATGGGATTATTACGCCATATACCAGCTTCTTGATCGAAGAAGACGATATTCTCAGCCAATTGGGACGTGAACGCGCCGAAGATAGTTTTGCTGGAGAAGCACAAAATTTGGCGGCAACCAATACAGGCGCATCCGCAGTCGATGCTGCTGATACATCAATTGCGTTAGCCGATGCAGAAGCACCCGCCGAACCGATGATGATGCCTGGCGGTGGGGGCAGCCCCGGTGGAATGATGATGGAAACAGAAGAAGAAGTTATAATGGATATGGATGAAGCCGATGATGGGATCGGTACAGATCGCCGTGCTGTTAGTAATCCGATCCAGACGGTTGCTGAGAAGACCTTTATTTTGCAAGGCGACATCTGGACGGACACAACATTTGAGCCCGATACAATGGAAACTGAGCAAATCAAATTCCTGAGTGATGCTTACTTTGATCTGATTGATAGCATGCCTGTTTTGAGTGAATACTTCGCCGTTGGTGAGCGCGTGATTGTCGTGATTGATGATACAGCTTATGAGGTTGTGACTGAGTAACAGTTGCAGATAAAACTATATGCGGGGTATAATGAATCTTGCCCCGCTACTCACTCGTATTTGGCGGATGCCATCCAACCTCAACCCAACGTTTGCGAGATTCAACAATAACATTACGATTCATCCGCAGGCGATTGACAGTCGCACGTCCTGTAGCAGTTAATCCAATAACACATAAACTATCCTCACTCCATTGAAAATGTTCCGACCAATTTTGCATGCGAGGATTATATAAAGGCACATTAGAATTTGATTCAGGATCAATACCAGTCTGTGCATCCAATTTTGACCCATTGCAACTGATACATGCGTAACATAGATTATCTAATTGAGTCTCTCCGCCAGATGCCTCAGGTATAATATGATCAATTTCCATTGTTACAACAATGATTTGTTGCGTTTGACAGTATTCACAAAGTCCATTAGCCCGAGCAATCACCTGATGCCTTAGTGCTTGAAGATATATGCTATTACATACTAAGTCTGAGTTTTTTCTCAATATCATGTCCGCGTCCCTTAAGCAAAACTAATGCTTCCGAACGTAATAACATTTGGTGATCAACAAGATCGAGCAAACGATGCAGTTCATTTTGTTCGTCGACGGACAAGATACTTTGTTTACCTTTTTCTGTCAGCTCACGAAGTCTTGTATCCTGCACCCATGCAAGACGTTGATGTACTATTGCCCATAATTGTTCATCAGAATAGGTTTTCAACTGATCGGGAGTGATTTGTATATCAGGTAATGATCCGAAAAGTAGAGCCAACCCATCTAGTAATACAGACTCAAGTGATATGTCCTTATCTTCTGCAATTTGACGCGCCCGTGCCAGAATTTCATCAGTGATATTGAGTTCAATTTTGGATGTATTCATATGGAATCCATGTTGTGTGTTTACTCTATTATACTGGAAATCAGAGTGTCACAATCTCGTCGCTGTCTGCTGACTTGACGACATTAAACACAAATTCGACGGTGTGAATATTATCTTGTGCGGGTGTTCCGGTAGATTTGCCCTGTGTGACAGCTTCGTAGAATTCATGAAGCAGATAATCTTGTGCTTGCCGTTCCATTGAGACTAGTTCGACCACTTGTTTATCTTCATGCTGACTACTACCGTCAACCACACCCGTTAATCGTTGGATATAGACAACGTCATCTTCAACCGAAAATACTCCCTTGGCACAATCAAAACGCCAATGCGCATTCCACGGTGTTTCCATACCTTGCGCACACCATGATCCAGTGTAGGTCACAGGAATCCCATTCTCAAATTGAATGTTCACCGATGCACTCGCATCACCATCGAACCAACTCCATGAGGGATTCCATGTCCGTGCAAAAATCTGTGACGGGTTGCTATCGAGGAAAAAGCGCATCATATCAAAATGGTGAATGGACATGTCGATAATCAACGGATGGGGCATCTCTTCACGAAAGCCGCCAAAATGCGGACCTTTGTAAAATTCGACATTAATCGCACCGACAGCTCCTAAATCGCCAGAATCGAGAATAGATTTGACAGTCTGTGCCACCTGTGAGTAACGATAATTCTGCGTGATTGTACATAACACACCTGTCTCGTTAGCTTTATTGACAATTGCCTGTGCATCTTCGAGTGTTCCCGCCAGTGGTTTCTCACAGAGGACGGGGATACCTGCATCCATCGCAACAAATGAAGTCGGTTTGTGGAATTGTGGTGGGGTGACATTAATGACACCATCAGCCTCGAGGTTTTCAAGAGCTTCTTCAAGTGATGTGTACACCGTACTCGCATCAAATCCATATTGCTGGCATTGCGCTTGGGCAATCTCGCTGTTTACTTCAACAAATCCAGCAAATTCAACATCAGACGAGCGATTCACCGCACCAATCCATGCGTTGCCCATCCCACCCATACCAATTTGTATCACTTTCATGATGTTCTCTTTTCTGTGTGTTATGTTTATTAAAATTGTCCGTTGGTGATGTAGTTTATATTCTCAAATAAATCCACTTATTCGCCCTGGCGTTCCATGCGACGGACGGACAGCATAACCAATAGCGCGGTGACAGACAGATAGGTAATCGTCAACAGTACCCACGGTGATAACACAGGGATAGATGTTCCGTTACTCGACAGTGTCACGCGCATAACCAGCAATTGCTGATGGTCGATGAGCATCTGTTGGGAATAGATGGTCGCGGTAATCGGATTAAGGCTGGTCGCGATCATATCGAGATAGATATAAGTCGCTTCGGTCACAGGGTTGGTGCTGATGTTGGTGGCAACGTTACTGATGACATTGGCGTATGCACCATTGAAGAAGATAAACGCCCCAATCGGCACACCTATTGTAATAATCATAGCGACGGTATAAGCACGGACTGTCGCCGATAATGTGCGGTCGGTCACAGATGAGAAGAACATCCCGAATGCGCCTAATGTAATCGCTGATACCGCCAGCACGACTAACGCCAGAATTAACTCGGATTCACTAACGCCACCAAATAAGAAGGCAATACTTTGTAATGGGATGGCTGAGAGCAGTAGCAACATAATGTACCCAAGTGCAGACTCCATTTTGCCAACAACAAACGATGCTTTTGTGATGAGCGTCGTCTGGAGAAGATCATAGGTTTTGCGTTCGCGTTCGCTAGTGATCGCTCCGGCAGTGAGCGCTGGCACGATAAAAATAATCAACATCAGTTCGATGAATAAGATGCCGATAAATAGCAAGCGTCCCAATTCACCAGTGACGACAACCCCGCCCTGTGGCACTTGTAACAGATACAACAAAATCGTGAAGAAGCTCATCAAGCTCAAGAAAATGGTGATGATAGCAAACCCACGCACACCACGCATCCGTCCGCGTAATTCTTTGAGCGTGACAGGATTTGATCGAAAAGCGCGAATATCACTTAATGTCATAATCCCGACAGCAACCAAGGGAATGGCAGTTAAAGCAGCAGGGAGGAATCCGAATGTGAAAAATGCAATAACATTGACGATGGTGAGAGCAATCGCAACTAAGATCATCCAGAATTCTTGCGCGATTATGACGACAGAAAGAATCAATAGAATCGCCATATTCCCGAGGATTCCGGCACCAACCAATAACACAGCTGTATCGTCACTAATCACGTAATTGGTGAGCAAGATGCCACGTACCGACGTAAACAGCGAGCTATCGTTTGTTCCCGCTGAGATGCCTAGCATAATCACAATCACACCCGCAATCAAATTTAAAATTGCACCGAGTAGCATAATCCGTGAGGCACGACGTAACAATAGTTCACGTGGTGTCAGGGCTTCTTCGGGGATATTACGCCAGTTTTCCTCGGTTGGGATGTTAGTGCCGAAGATGCCAGCAATGATGTTACGGATAGTGTCTATAAATTCACGCATGAATATTTTCCCAATTTGTTTGATATTTTTCACCACAGAGGCACAGAGAGCACAGGGGTAATTCGAAATAAAAGTTAGAGGTTTGGTCGCCTGTGTTGTGCTTGTATGTCTATTTTTAAGGCTAGTAGCTGATAGCTAACAACTTCTTATAGGATAATCTGTCACGCTTCGCATCACCAGTCCAAAATTGTTGATTGGCATTAAAATTAGCGTGGAGAAACCGTCAGGTAAGCGTTGGGTTGCAGTGTCGTTGAGGCATTACAATCAATCTATATCTATACAGGAGACGCGATGATGCACCATCCACAACCACTGTCATGGAAAATCCGATTAGCAATCTTTGTCCCGCTGATTATTATAGGATCTTTACCATTATTCATCTATTTTCAATTTGAACACGAATCGATATTGTTGTTGATGTGGTTGACGCTGATTGTCGTGCAGTTTGTATTGAGTATCCGTACAGCCCGATTAGCTATCGGGATGATGGCAGGCGTTCGTAAGCGTGATGGCAAGCGATGTCACCTAGATATGACTCCTGATGAGGCCAAACACTATCCACGTAAGGTGTTGATAGACGTTTTTCGTGCGACATGGGTTGATCATGTCATGCTAGTTTTACCGAGGTTAGGTGTTGCGTTAGGATTTACACAGAATTTTTTCTGTGGTTGTAACTTAACTGGATGTAAAAATCCTGTATTTATTATACCAAAACGATACTTTAGTTATTCTAGTACAAATGGAAATTTCTATTCGTCAGTTCCTTTTCCATATCCAGAACTTCAACAAGCTTTTATCTTATTGTGTGTATTGATTGTATTAGCTATATTGATAAATCTTTTTACAATCGCTCTAGGAGTATTTTGTGGTGTTAGATTCTCCTATCATAATTCATCTTTTACTTTATTGACCGCTTGGCTGTCTCCAATTATTTTTGCAATATTTTGCCTCGGACTACTAGCAGTTACATTGTACACAATTGAACCAGAAGCAAGACATAGACATATATCAGTTGCAATACGCCAAGGAATTATCGCCTGTAACGCACTGAGCAAATCAGTTAGTGAAGATGAAATAGGATCAGCGAAGCAACGAATATTACAAAATCTTCAATCAAGCGGGCGCGTTCTGCGTGAGTCAGGCGAATGTGAAACATATCAAGCAAGGTTATTTTTTTTAAGATCTATTGCAGGCGTGGAATTTACAATGCTCACACTAATTGATAATGGTGTATTTTTAGGATCTAACATTCTTCGACCAGTAGTAGATGAAAGTCGCCATCATGAGTTCGGAGGGCATCCATATTTCGGTTATTATCGGGATGAAAATTGGGAGTGGCAATCATCATATATACCATTTGTCTTCCGCAACATCCTAAGTGCTTTTCTAGTATTTGGTGTATACGGAGTGATGATAATGATCATGCTACGGATTGCAAGTCAGCGACTAGTCCGAAATCAAGTCAGACTGTAAAAATAAACTAGATGAAGTTGGAGACAAGCACTGGGCAATATAGATCATTGCTAGAGGCGTAATTTGTAGAATGAGACGAAAATAACTCTGTATGATATGCTCAAGTAGGCTGGTTTCACGTACACTGAACATATACGATGCGGAAATTGCCAGCAAATACAATAAAGCAGGCATCCATAAGAGTGGTGTTCGCCAATAACCCATCAATAAACAGACAAAAAAGATAACCCATAATCCGGCGGTTTGAATGGGGTTAAATAATATTGGTAAAATTAGCTCAAGTACTTGTGGAATTTTCTCGGCTTGAAAACCGCTTAAGCCAAAATCGCTAGCTACAGCAATATCAGCCTGTGGAACAATCATGACATACCAACTAATGAAACTGAGTGCAGAAACCACGATAATTGCACTTAACAAACGCAGTAATTGTTGGCGTTGGCTTGATTGAATAATAAACGTAGCAATGACACCACAAACGATACTACCAACTATCAAAAAGCCCTCATTTTTTGTGAGGACAAGTAGCGCGCATACACTTGCAATCATCCACTTAGAGACAGCGTTACTGTCCAGATAATTGAGAATCCATGAGATTACAACGACTAGCATGATGCTGATAGGGATGTCCACTGTCGCCAGCGGAATAACAAACCAATAGGCGGGATACCCTGCTAATAAGATTCCCCAACGTACCGGATATTTTGTATAACGTTTAAAGAGTGCAATCGCGGATAAGATAAGCACAACGTACCATACCCATGTGGAGAGTTTTAAGCTTATCCAATCATCTGCCCAGACCAACTGCCACTGATATTGATGTGATATGACCATTGGATAATCGGGATGGCGTATATCCTTCAAGTGTTCCATCAAGTGAATATAATCAGGTAGCTGATTGAGCATATCGCCCTTTGCCAACCACATACGAGTCGTATCAGCATAAAATCCACTCATCAAGATACTGATTGTCATCATTAGTATAATAACAATAAGAATGCTCGTTGATAATCTTGCTGAACGGAAAACATCCCACCCGCTCACTATAACTTGGTGGCGCATACGAACAGCTTCAATCACGCCACATCCAGCGATCACTAGCAATAACAATGGCGGAGGATTTTGTTGGAGAAAGCCAACAAAAATATAGTACACAAGATAGACACCGCCTGTACCCAGTATCCACATCAACGGAACACTAGCGGGGGATAATTCCAAATTCTGTGCCTGAAATATACGGTAAATCAGCCAGCCAATCAGCCAAATAGTTATAATACTTATGATTGACATAGATAGAGTGTCGCCTCTTGAATGGAACAATTATCAAAGGGCGGCGTTTCTATTGTTGATACAATAATACTTATACCTAGTGGAATTTCATCTAATGTACCAGCCCGTATGATCATATTTGGATATGCCCATGCGATCATATTTTCGCGGAAATAGCGTATATATCTATCGGTATTTAATTCGGAAGTAGGGTCAAAATAAACTGCGATGGTGTCTGTTACAGCTTGTCGGGATAAACGCCGGAACATACGCCCAATATCCTGATAATAATAGGGATGTGACCAATCAGCTGACTCAAAAATCGCAACAGGGCTATCTAGAGCAACATCATTTACTTGCGCAAATAATAAACGATAGAGTGGTGCAGGCGCAGCTATGACAAATCCGATTAGCCATAATGCTACAAATCCGGTGAGCATCCCGCGTTTAGTGTATTGCATTGGGCCTACTCAATCGTTTCGATAGAGACTGTTCCAGCGGGTGCACTGATAATATAGCTGGCTTTAATCGGCAGGTTATCAAAATCCCGTTGGGATAAACGCCATTCATTCCCACGATCTTCCAATAAATATGATAAATCATCAAATTCAGGGCGATTATTGGTAGACTTACTCATGAACAACTCTGCCCCGAGATTATCCGGCACAAATATTGTCAAGTCACCACCCAACACATTGAGCACACCCGAATCTAATGCCGATGGAGATAAGGGTTGATATGCAGGTAGCGTTAGTAAAACTTGCCCACTTTCAACATCTAACGATTCGATACTTTCTAGATCAAGATCACGGAAATTAAGCGTGACATCACCATCAGCGACGCGCAACTTAACAAAGACGGGGAATTCTGGCGGTAGTTGCACATCAATTGTACCGCGCCCAACTGCTGTTAACGACGGGAAGGCACTATCCAGTGTTTCGGTCAAGACGAGGATAGCAAAATTCTGGTCATCAATCGCAAACTCAGCATTCAGGTCATGTTCTGTACTACCTGTAAATGTGGCAATCACCAAACTATCAGTTGTGCCTGTGCGTAATTCGACATCTGCATTGAGTGCAGTCATATCGAGTGTGAGTTGCGTCGCATTTGCTTCAATATCCTGCTCAACAACCACAACATTATCTTCAAGCACTTGTTCGATACGTCCCGAAAATGCAACCGTTGCAATCACAATCGGTAAAGCAAGGCTGACAGCCAGTGCAATTAAACTGCCCAATGGCAGTCGCTCGCGTAAGATGATGGACAATCCAAAGAAAATCAGGACAGCCGGCAAAGCACGAGAAACAGTATCCAAAATACCAGATGGTGCAGCCCCCAACGCGCCAACCAAGAAAAAACCACTCACAGCAACTGCAACTGCGCCTAATATCGGATGATTGCGTGCATTTTTCCCACGATCAAATTGTTGAGACAAATAGACCAACGATGTTAGGATTAGGAGAATTGGTATATATAATTCAGCCCCTGTCTCCGACACCAAGCTGTCACGGGTCACCCAACCCCCAATCACAAGACCAGCAGTACCAATTGCGCCAATGGTCGGTAGGAAGCGTCCGACTTCAATATCGTTAAATGATTGCTCGGGTAATAACCACCACCACATCACATACAACAATGCAGCGGCACCGCCTGTGATGATCGTCAAAGCAATCCATATAACGCGCCAGAGCCATACATTTATCGGGATGACAGCGCCAAGTCCGCTACACACCCCGCCAAAAATTCGATTTTCAAGGAGTCTTCTCATAAGTTTGTTTTATCGACAGGTTATTCAATATCACAGTCATTATATGGGGAAATAGGTTGAAGCAATAGTCACGACCTCGCTTAATCGTCCATCAGGTATATTTAATTGTGACTGAATCTTGCATATTACCAAGCATCCTAGTCCGCAGATGTTGCTGATTCGTCTTGCTCAGTATCAACATTTTTATCTTCGACTCGTTCAGCCTCACGTCGAGCTATGATTTCCTCTCGTTTTAGTTGGGCTACCTTAATTTTTTCGATAGCAGCTTGGATAGCCGGCACTTTGGACTCATCTAGTACTTTTGTTAAGTCTTCTAGTGTTTCCTTTAGCGCATCGAATGTGTATGGAGATTCTTCTGGTGCAATCTCAATCGCTCGATCAAGTGCTGCCGCAGCTTCTTCATCTTTGCCGAGGGCATATCGACTAGCGGCGAGATCAGCATGTCCCCAATAATTGTTAACATCAGCAGTTGATTCTGCAAGCGCAAGTTGTTCGACTTTTACATATGTTGTGAGCATTTTATTACGCTGATTTTTCTTGACGTAGAGTAATGCTAAGTTACCGAATCCATAAGATGATTGCGGCGTAACGAGAGTCGCTTGTTCATAAGCATAGATCGCATCATCATCCTGTCCACGACGACGATATAGGCCGCCTAGAACACCCCACCATGATTCGCCATCATCATCCACTAGTTTCGGAGACAAGTCCATTGCACGCAGTAAGAGTTGTTCAGCCTCGTTCATTACTTCTTTCTTCTTGATTCCCTCATCCATCTTTTCGCCTTGACGACGAATAACATATCCGAGACCTGCCATTGCAGGCGCAAAATCACCCACTATTGACAAGGCTTTTTCGTAATGATACTGCGCTTGTTCTAGATCCCCTTGTTGTGTATATACATACCCTAAACGATAGTGAATGACGGGGTTATTAGAATCAAGGTCGAGGGCTGTTTGGTAAGTGCTGATTGCACCGGAATAATCTTGCGATTTATATTGACGCTCACCCAGTGGGATGTATGCCTGAGCTAAGAGCGCTTTTTCAGTAATTTCGCCACGCTCATTTGCGGCTTCCTGTAATTCTGTTTGTAAATCTGCAAATTTTGTACGCTGTTTGGTGAACTCATCATTGAACTCTTTGCGTGCCTTCGTGAATTCATCATCAAATTCTTTGCGCGATTCCTCGAGTTGGGCTAGGACTTCCTTACGCGCATTTGTAAACTCGTTTTGTACAGAGACAAACCGTCGGAAACCGAAAAACCCTAACACTGCCGCCACAGCAGTGATAATAACACCAAACGCTTCAAAAATACCCAGTACATTAAACGCTAGATCTGTTGCACCGGTAGCACGATCAAGTGTTTCTTGTGCAAGTGCCGCTGTTTCTTCCGCAGCTTGTGCCGCATCTTGGGCATCTTGGGCGGCCACTTCAGCACGATTCGCTACCGACTCCATCTCAGATACCATCGCTTCTAATGTGGCGACACTTGGCGGTTCAACTTCCGGTATACTTTCTTGCGCTACGACAGGAAGCGTCAATATAGTAATAAAGATAATTAGAAAAACAATCTTAACAGCATAATCCAACATAAAAATCTATCCCTACTGAGCGAATGCAGAGGTATCGCCTCTACAATAAGTAAGTATTGGGGCTATTTAATTACCCTAAGACCTGCGAAAAATGTGTCTCAAGTTTTTCTTTCATTTTATCGACACCTTCGCCGGTTGCAAGCAATTTAATATCGCCACCTTGAATAATCGCTTTGAGAATTTTTTGCTGTGCATGTCCGGTGCGGAATGCTGTTGCCAATTCTTGTGCAAATCGTCCACTACCTTCGAGCACAAGAACCGGAATTTTATGATCGCCTTTTGCTGTCGCTAGATAAATGTCTTGCTGAGCAATCTTGCCACCATTAATTAGTATACCGAGGGCATGTTTTTGTTTGTTCCCACATATTGCACGGGTCATATTGATAATTGTCTGCGATTCTCCACCCCACTCATCAGAGTTTACCAATACAAAGTGCGAATGATTCCCATCCAATTCAGCTTCATTAGATTCATTCACATGACCAGGGTATTGGACTTTGCCATGTGGGGCAATGCCAACGAGTGGAAAACTATAGTTATGTTTGCGCCGCGCCTCACCAATCATCTGCATAACGCCAGATTCTGTACCACCGTCCACAATAATGATGCCATTTTCGGCAGCAAATCTAGCAACCCCTTCATCCATAATTTGTCGGGTCTT
This sequence comes from Anaerolineales bacterium UBA6055, assembly GCA_002428985.1. Taxonomy (GTDB): domain Bacteria; phylum Chloroflexota; class Anaerolineae; order Aggregatilineales; family Phototrophicaceae; genus UBA6055. The sequence continues at coordinate 626,245 of DIYL01000002.1, forward strand.
TTCAATATCTTCTTTGGACATCGCACCCGCACCACCGGAAATAAAGATACAAGGGGCAGGGACATCAAGGTTTAATGCTTTGGTTATTTCGTCTGCGGATGTATCTTGTTCAACCTGAATCGCAGTCGCCGTATGCCCTTCTTCGAATCGGATTTCAAACGTTTTGTGATTCATCATAGAGTTCCCTGTACCATCTGGCAGATTTCTTTCGGGACGATGTTTATCTAACGTGGTAATACCATCCAAAGACGCAAATATGAGTGCGAGAATAATACTACTAATCATCAAACCTATATCCATTGTCATACCTTTCTGTCGGATTGTATTTAGTTTACAATGCAGACAATGGATTTTTGGCGTGTATCCCGTAGGAAGCCTGTATATTTATCGTTAGGTTATTTGATGTCTGCCCCTTTTGCTACACAACTTCTTGATTGGTTTACCGAACATCGTGTTGATCTACCATGGCGACGAGATGCCACAGCCTATCATGTTTGGTTGTCCGAAATTATGTTGCAACAAACGCAAATCGACACCGTTATTCCATATTATATGCGATTTTTAGAAAATTACCCGTCGATTGACAAACTTGCTTCTACCGAAATTGATATGGTTTTGAAACAATGGGAAGGGCTGGGTTATTATAGTCGGGCGCGCAACTTACATAAAACCGCGCAAATCGTCACCAATGAGCACAATGGAGAATTCCCCAATACTGTCGAAGGATTACTGAAACTTCCGGGTATCGGACGGTATACAGCAGGTGCAATTGCAAGTATTGCATTTGATGTATCCGCACCTGTGCTGGATGGTAATGTGATACGGGTATTTACACGCATCTTGGATATGGGTGCAGATGTCACCCAAACATCAACCAAAAACAAGCTATGGGACGTCGCAGAGGATTGGGTCACTGATACACGCGCCGGAGATTATAACCAAGCATTGATGGAACTCGGGCAATATATTTGTCGGCCCAAAAATCCGACATGTAGCGTGTGTCCAATTCAATCGCATTGCAAGGCATTTGCAAACAACACACAGTCCGACCGTCCAGTAAAAAAGAAGAAAGCCCCTACACCCCACTATGATGTCGCAGCGGGGCTTATTCGCGATAAAGAAGGCCGCTTGCTGATTGCACAACGTCCGATGGATGGGTTATTGGGTGGTTTATGGGAGTTCCCCGGCGGTAAACAAGAAGATAATGAGACATTAAAAGAATGCCTTGCCCGTGAATTGCGCGAAGAGTTAGCAATTGAGGTCGATGTGCATGATTTATTTGTTTCAGTAAAACATGCATTTACACACTTCAAAATTACACTCCATGCGTTTGAGTGTGTGTATCAAAGCGCGATGTCACCCCATAGTGAACCCCAAGCAATTGAAGTAAAAGATTGGGCATGGGTGACAGAAGACGCGTTAGATCAATATAGTTTTGGTAAAGCTGACAGACAAGTCATTCAGGCATTAAAAGACCGTAAAGACATGTTATTTTAGTCAGTTGACAGGGTCTAGTCGGATTCCCAGTTGCTCCCTTAGCTGAATGTGCCCAATATGTGTAACAATGAGCGACCGATTTTGCTTGTGTCGCTTGACCCAACCAGACTCCAGAAACTTGCTTGCAATCGCAGACCCCAATGCACCACCAATATGATATTTTCGTTCACTCCAATCCAAGCAGGTAAACGCAAATTTCCGTCGTTTTTTACGCAATACATCTAAGTCAATCTCCATAGTTTCAAACCAGATAGCCCCAGTTTCAGTAACTGTGTATTTATCATCATCGACAGTAATGTAGCCCTTATCGATTAATGACTCGGTAACTGTAACACCGAGCCGACCAGCTAAATGATCATAACATGTACGCGCATAACATAACTCCGGAGAGATCTTACTGGGACGAGGCTTAATTTGTTTTGTCATGGGTGCAATCAATAGCAGAGATTCTATTAGCTCCGCAATAGTATGGCTCTTCAAGGCATAATAGCGGTGCCGTCCATTTTTCGTCATCGTAATGAGTTCACCATCCACAAGTTTTGATAAGTGAGAACTTGCCGTCTGTGGTGTAATACCTGCACGATAGGCTAATTCGGATGCGGGTAAAGCCTCACCCCCCATCAATGCCAATAGGATTTGTGCGCGGGTGGGTTCTCCAATTAGGCTGACAATGGTTGCTAAATCTGGTTCTTGTGACATGAATTCGCTCTCTATATTTATCTAACTCATCATCATAATTGTATGACATCCATATTTCGATGACAACCGAAACATAGATACATCCTAATCATATAAAATGATGTTATCGGTTAAAGTGAAGAGGTTTCTATGATTGCGATGATTTTTGAGTTTTGGCTCGATGAAGACCATATCGATGCATATACGGCTCATTCTAAACGAATGCGGGAACTAGTTGACACGATTGACGGGTTTATATCGGTTGAACGCTACCAAAGTGATGCAGATGCAAACAAAATCCTTGCCTTAGGGTTTTTTCGTGATGAAGAGGCTGTTGCAGCATGGCGTAACCATGCCGAACATCAACAAGCACAGAAAATAGGAAAAGAGCGTTATTACACAGATTACCGTTTGAGGATGGCAGAAGTTGTCCGTGATTATGGTATGCCGTTAAAAAACACATAGCAAAACCTTTAATAATTAGGAGATCAATCAATGTACGATTTAACGATTCAATTAGATCATGTTCCCGGTGCATTAGCGCAGATGGGAGAAACACTCGGTAATGCAGGTATCAGTGTAGAAGGTGGTGGTGCGTTCACAGTCAATGGTAATGGCATTGCTCATTTTTTATTTGAAGATGGCGAAGCTGCAAGAGTCGCTTTAGAGGACGTAGGAATTAAAGTCTTAGCCGTACGAGAAGTACTCGTACAACGACTTAAACAAGATGTGCCGGGACAACTTGGTAAACTAACGCGTATGATGTCTGATGCTGGCATCAATATTGAAACACTTTATAGTGATCATGATCATCAATTGATACTGGTCGTAGACAATCCACAATTAGGCAGGCAAGTATCAGAGGCATGGATGAATAAACACTTTTAATAAATGGGTTGTCTTTTTCTCAGAGAATCGAATTTAGTGATTGGATTGGTAGCTTGGTAACTGAATTGTAAATATTGTTCCTTCATCAACAACACTATCAACCGTAATTGTGCCGTTGTGGAGTTCAACCACCTTTTTGGAAATCGCTAAACCTAATCCAGTCGAAGCAATTGAACCTGTATTTCGGGATTTATCAACGCGATAGAATCGTTCAAATATTCGGTCGATTTCATCAGCGGACATACCAATACCATGGTCTTGTATCTGGATATGAATTTGATCATCAGTTTTATAGGCTTTGACATGAATGACAGTCCCATCTGGCGAAAAGACAATGGCATTCTCAATGATGTTCCCAATTGCCTGTTGCATAGATGTCATATCAGCATAGATCTGTAAATCGTCAGATTCAGTTTCATTGATGATTTGAATATTTCTTTCATCCGCAACAGATTGATATACTTTGATGATATCGGGCAAATAGAGACTCAGGTTGACTTGTTCTTGATACAACTTTTGACTGAGGTCGAGACGGGACATATCAAACATATCTTCAATCAGTGCAACAAGCCGATTGACATGATTTTCGAGTTTGATTAGTTGCAATTTTTGTTTGTCGTCGGTGATATACCGATTCAGAAGATAAATTGATGTATTGATTGTAGATAGTGGCGTTTTGAGATCATGTGACGCATTATCTATAAAACGCTGTAAAACTTGTATTTGGTCTTCTTCACGGCGGTAGGCTAATAACTTTTCGTCTTGTTCTTTACGCTGTGTGATTTCTTTGCCGCCCCCGTAAAATCCGACAACTCTTTCGCCCGAATCATCCCATAATGGACGACGATAAATATAGACCCATTTCTGTTCACCTTGGCGAGTGATAATACGATACGCGCCTTCGGTATTTTCACCGGCAAGTGTTTTTGCTATATCAGCTTCAACTCTTTCGACTTCATCAGGATGATATAAACCAAATGTACCATCCACCACAGACTCTCGTCCATAACCTGTAATCCGTTCGAATGCTTCTAAGGTCGTCCAGACCCGATACCATTCGTTGTTCTCATCAAGGCGATACAGGTAAGCATAATCCGACATCAATTCGGAGATAATCCGATAGCGTTCTTCGCTTTCTTTTAACACCTGTTCGGCTTGCACTTTTTCTGTCATATCGCGCAGAACCGTCACATAGCCTTGAGTTTCTTGGTTTTCATCAAAAATCATGGCTGTTGTCCCCATAATCGGGATAGATGTGCCATCTTTGCGATGATGAATCATTTCGCCACGCCAGATACCTTGTTTCCGAAATTGTTGTTGCGCAAAGGCATTTGTTGTGTCGTCAGTATACTCAGTCCCTAACAATTCCGTAGCGTTGCGTCCCAGAGCTTCTGCTTCAGTCCAACCATATAATTGTTCGGCAGCACGATTCCATGAGACAATGTTAAAGTCAGAATCGCTAGAGATAACAGGATCAAGAACGAAATCTAAAAGTTGCGCCTGGTATCGACAGGATTTTGAGATGTCTCGTTCGGCTTTTAATTCAGCCTCTAAATCCTGTATCTTTTGAGCTTGTTGTTTGAGTTGTGTCAGCATTTCGGCTGGTGTCAAGTTGTCAAATTGCATGATGCTTATGAGTTTGATATTATTTGGTATTATGTACAATCATATAACAAGAGGATATATGTTCAAATATCCTCTCGTTAGAAATTAGTTGTGTTTATTTAACCTGCGGTTGGTCCGATAACGGGTCCACCTAATTTAATTACGGGTTGATCCATCGGGGTTAGCCACTTCTTCCATGCCCCACTCTCATAGAAATAGTTCGGCTTACTTGGATCAAATTTAGTTGTGATCTGATTCACCATCTCATCAGACATAAAGTAGAGTGGGTTAATTATCCATGATCCTTTGTATCGTATCTCAAAGTGTAAGTGGCGAAGGCGGAATTCTGATGGGTCAAGCTCGCCTAGTTTTGTATCAACCGATACAGCTTCCCCCGCAGAGAATTTTGTTGTGTTGGTCAAGTGTTGATAAATCAATGTATATGAGCCTGATTTGAGAAAAATACCGAAACGATCTTCTTTGACGAAGGTAGCATTAACACCTGCATAAGTCGGCACATACGAGTCGTTATTGCCGAAATCTAGACCACTGTGTAAGCCCTGCGCATAGCGATGATACCCCCAAGATGTCCCATGTCTATAAGCATAGACATTGTTGCCAAAGTATTGGAACCAGTGGGTTGTGTTGAGATCAACAGGCATACGTTTAATAAGCGTTTTAAGGTCTGGTAGGGTGCTCACATCAGGACCATCCGCGGTCATCGTTGCAACTTTTTCAACCGTACCCGGTTCAGCAAGGAAAACCTGAGAACCACTGGTATTTTGCGCAGCAGACCAACCATCAGCATGTTGATACCAGATGTACCCATCATTTTCTGTTTTTGATGTGGCATCGAGTTCGACAATCGTACCCGCCGGAATCCATTTGATGAATGTGCCACTTAAATCACCGATGTTACGGATACGGACATCGACTTTTGCCTGTAGTTTCAATGTCTCAGATGTTGGCTGTACCACTGGCGGTGGTGCATTATTTACAGGTTCATTGGTCTGCGGTGTTTCTTGTGTTTTTGGTTGTTCGGTGGTTTTAGGTGTTGTCTCAACTGGTTTTTCGACTTCTTCCATAAATGTCCAACGTCCATCTAATGATTTAGACGCTGACCATCCCTCGCTGTGTTGCCACCAGATATACCCATCAGACTCTGTACGTGAGCTGGATTTTGTCTCGACAGTTTCACCACTATCAAGCCAACGCACCATAGCACCCGCGAGTGTCGGTTGTCGACGGACGCGCACATTACGATTGGTCTTTAAGTAGACGGTGGTATCTTCAGGTTCTTTATTTTCAGGTTTAGCTTCATCTTTAATTTTTTGTGCAAAAACGCGACTGTTATCAACGGCACGTAATGCTGACCACCCGTCCTCATGTTCAATCCACACATAGCCACCCGCTACGGTTTCTGAATCGCTATCAGCAGCGAATTGAAATCCGGTTTCGAGCTGTTTGAGCCATTGTCCATTGGGTTCGAGCCGAACAGATAATGGTCCGTCAGTAATTTCATATGTCTGTAACGCCATTCCATACCCCTTATCAATTTAAATAATCATTCTTATTATAATCTGAATCTAAAACTATGCTGATTTAGGGGTAGATGATGTTACTGATTGCGGATGTGTGATGTCTAAAGTAACAGTACTATCACATTCACGCTAACTCGGTAGGCATTATGCCATCACCTGTTATTTTCACTTGGTGCAAGGCGGTACTACCTGACCAACCCACGGATTGATTAATATCTGACGATGGTCTGAGAAAAATCTCTATATTATCAACCATTTCATTGGGCGCTATTTGCAAGGCTTTATTTTGACCATTATTGGCACTTCCACCGCGAAGATTAATTTCACTTACCACATTACCATTTTCGCCACCTATACGTGACCGAATCATTTGACGACAATTATTCGTATCGAGACCTTTATCAAAATCAAAAATCATCTCGATCAAATCCACATGCACTACCTCACTAAAATCAATTTTCATATATATCATAACAGCCCAAGCTGATGGTCCCGTCATTATTTGTACACTCTGCCATCCGATTCCCGCAATATAATCAGCACCATCAGTATTGTTGTAATGAACACCGGGTCGCCAATCATTCTTCGCAGTTACAAAGTTGCTCACATATTCAAAATATGCATTAATCTTTAACTCAACTGTAAATGCACCATCACTATAAATCTCGAAGCGTTTGACCTGCTTATTATCCAAATCGTTGACATTTGTCAAATCATGCACGACATTATCGCAGTCGGTATAGCGCGCGGACGGAAATCCGGTCGGTGTTGTATGACCAGTGACGGACACAACGTTGAGCACGGAACAGGCTGTATCCAGTGCAAATGTGTAGATGCCCTTAAACACACCATCTGTATCAGCGGTGTCTTGGGTGACTGTCCAGACACCTGTAGTTTCATTAACTTGTGGATCAGGTTGCGTATTATTGTCATCACCAACGAGTGTTTCACCACCACGCCAATTGAGCAGTTGTTCGATAATGGCTTGATTTTCATCTACACTGGTTACAAGATCATTGAGTATGCTGTTAAATGTCATAATTATTCTCCTCAGCTATTCATCTATTTCAAAGTCAAGGTCAGAGATAAATCCACTGGCACAGTTGTTTGACACATCCCAACGAATCACTTGCCCAAAATTGGTCATCAAAAATATTGTATCGTTATCCAACCATATGGCTTTTTTTATAGTAGGGAAGACGATATTATCGTTACTTAAACTAAACATAATAATAGTTTTATGGGTTTCATAATTAGTAACCGAAAATCCGACTCTATGTCCCATAACAAAGTAATCGCTATCATCACTCCAAACCATTTCCTGCCCACCAATTTGCCCAGATATTTCATAGGACTCAACTTGCAAGGAATCCATTGGCAGAAGTTCTAAATACGATTTTGAATCTCGAAATGTAACATAACTTAAAATATCTGAATGCGGTAACCATGCAGTATCAGACGAGACAAAGTCACTGTGATATAACTCTACCAAATCAGAAATCATTTTATATATTGACAGTCGTTCACCATCTCGAATAGCAATATATTGTCCTGATGGTGACCATGAAACCTGTTTTGCTGGTTCGGAATCACTAAAGACGATTTCTTGCGTGTCTATATCATAAATTTGTAAGCCACGATATGAGACTGATGCTAATAACTCAGATTCTGGTAACCAATCAATAGCATTCGAAATTTCAGGCACAATTATTTCTGACTCTGTTTCATTGAGCCACAAGCGAATTTCGGCTTCGGTATTTGTATCAGGGTAAAATTGACTGGCAACCAATAGTCCTAATTCTAAGTCTCTATTGCGCGTAAAACTTAAACTTACATTGTGTCTTCCTGCAACGGTCGGGGCATCAAATACAATGACTGGTTCTAAGGTTGATACATCTACAGCAACCATATCAACTTCATTTGCGATTACTAATTCTCCACCAGATGGAACAAGTATCATGTCCAATGCAGTCCGAACATAGTCCGTCCAATTTGCATTTTGAGCTAGTACGGTGATGATATCACCTTCACAAGACTCTAATTCCAATGATGGGATTTCTTGACCAATGATAGGAATAACAGACAAACACCCTATCAATATTAATACTATTGTTCTCATGATCCTATTCCAGTATAAATACGTGACTGTGGAATAACTGCATGATCAGGTAATCTATAAAATTGCCAACTTGGGGCATTAAATTCCTGATGTGCTATGACCTTTGTCTCCCCGCCCTGTGGTATCTGAGTTAATGCCGGAAGAAAAATAGTTCGTAATAGGGCTGTTTGGTCAGAGCGTAAGGTTGTTTCTAAGTTACTCATCAAAACGCGAGTTGTATAAAATGGGCGGGGGCGTGGATCTTGTAACCAGCCAGTTCTTTCATCAGAATTGTCACTGTCCCTCGAAGGACCACTTGGCGTACCAGTAATTGCACTATTCTTTGTGCCAAAGCTAAAGTCAGCCACATACGGAATCACGTGGTTTGACTTTAACTCCTTATAATATAAACTGAGTGGATTATTGAGTGCATAATCTATTCCATCTAAAACTCCATACAAGGGTCCCCAGCCAACCATCAGAAAACCATGTGTGTCGCCACTCAAAGGCTCTACATATACATAGTCACCTGCTTGTAGAGAAGATAACTTTTCACTTATTAAAGTAGTAAGTGTATCTTCAGCATCTGCATTATCTTTAAGCTGTCCCGCTTGTGCCCCAGACTGATAAATTACATCAACAATATCGTCCGCATTTATGTTACTCAACTGCTCACCGCCAAGACCACCTGAGTCGTTCGTGTAATATGAAATCAACTCAACATGGTTTCTCCAAGGAGATGTAGCAGTATTGTCACATATTCTCCAACCAAATTGTGTATATATACCAAAAGGTGGTGTAGTAGGTTGTGGTGGACAGTCATTTTCTGTAGGATCAGCATTAAGGTCGACAGTCATAGGTATGCCACCTGCAAGAATACACTCAGAAATATATATTGATGAACCAGTACCTCCGGGGCGGTGATTTAGACTTCCTGAATAATCACGGCTTGATAATCGATCCACTTTGCCTTCTACATGGGTAACATCTGTGGAAAGTTGTGGGAAACCTGTGTTATTGTCATTAATATCAAATGTTTGGAAATTACGAACTGATAAATCTATTGCAAATTGCGCCGAACTTGTACGATTGTATATAAAATTTTGTTGATGATTCCATAAATCTGCTAAAAGTAAGCTCTCATTGTTATCAAAGTTTTGATCACTTATCCCATCCCGAATCGCTTGACGGACTCGCCGTGCAATTGCATTGACCATCTCGTTATTTGGAGTATCAAATTTACCAGCCAAGGCTAGCTCAACTAATCGACCTATATGAGCAGGCTGAATATAGGATTTAAGTAGAATCGCAAAGAACTCTACCAATTTGGCATCTGATATATTCTCAAGGGGATCAGGTAGCGAAGATGGCGATGTATTAATAATCGAACGTATAGAGCTAACAACAAATGCTTTAAGTGTGGTACTCAACACATTAATATCTTCTATTATTTGTAGTAACCGATAAGCTACTAGATGGTTTTGTTCAGCAATTATTAAATTGAAGTAAGCTTCTGACGAATACGGTTTACCATTATATAAAATTCTAGCTGCTTCAACTTGTGCGTTTGTTATCTTATGTGCCTTTGTAGCTTCCTGTAATAATACAAACACAATTTCCGATGGTTCCATATCATGACCTCATCCCTTTTACACTACCACCTTATCATTTTTTTTTTGCGAAATTACAAGTAGTTTGAGTTAACCGTATGTTAAGCGTAGGGGAAACATAGGGCTGAGGGACGTGTATCCCTCAGCCGTTGTTGGTGTGTTATTGATTGCGGAAGATGGTCACGTAGCGACGGGGTTCATCACCGATGCTCGCAGATTGCATATGAGCGCGGCGTGCCACCTGATGTTGTTTTTTGCGGATATGCGATGCCTGTGGTGTGAGGTCAATTTGATCCTCACCAGCGCGGATGCGATTGATCGCGCGTTCAACCTCAAGCATCGCTTCCCCAAAAGGGTCGGGTTCTTTCCTCCCGTTGATTTTGAAGAGGTCAACGAGGAAATTCTCCATTTGGGTCACAGTATTGGCTCTGAGGACATAGATTGATAGCCCTCGCTTTTCACCGTCTGTGATGAGGCGCGGTCGGCGTCGATAGTGCGTCTTCAGTGTCACAATTGCTTGCGCTTCACCAAAATCGTCCGTCAAAATTAGCGGAACCGCCAAACGACGCGACGCTTGTTCAAGCCGATTGCGAGCGACACCGTAAGCATATACTTTGACAGGTTCAAGTGTCTTGGTATCAACCTGTGCGACTTGTTCCTTCATTTCGCTACGGGTACGCGACGCATCACTATTCCCACGAATCATCTTGGCATTATTATTGTTACCGTTGCGATAGTTCCCGTTGTTGTTGCCATCACCTTTTGCCGGCGCAGAACGCGATTCGGTTTCCGGTACATGTTCGCTGACATGAATCGCACCGAGTTCATCACGTTCACGCAATTCTGCCGGAATTGGGCGGTTACGTAACATCGCATCAACAGCAGACGCCACATCGCCATGCACAACCAGCTTATCGCGGGCTTGAATTTCAATCATGATGTCAAATGTTGGTGCTGTCCGACGTTCGAGCACAACTTTTTGTGTCCCGCGTCGGCGTGCTTCATCATCAGACAATGTCACAGACTCAATCCCACCAATCAAATCAGATAAAGTTGGGTTGAGCATTAAATTTTCGAGTGTGTTACCGTGTGCTGTACCAATTAACTGCACACCGCGTTCCGCAATCGTGCGGGCTGCCTGTGCTTCTAATTCACGCCCAATTTCATCAATCACGATGACTTCTGGGTTATGATTTTCGACAGCTTCAATCATCACTTCGTGTTGACGATCAGGTTGGGATACTTGCATCCGGCGGGCTTTACCCACAGCTTGGTGTGGAATATCACCATCCCCGCCAATTTCATTGGATGTATCTACGATTACAACGCGTTTCTTTTCAGCACGAACGCGAGCAGCTTCACGGAGCATTGTCGTTTTACCGACCCCCGGAGGACCTACAATTAATACGCTATGTCCTGACTGAATCAAGTCAGCGATAATATCAATTGTGCCATACACTGCCCGACCAATCCGAACGGTCAGCCCGACAATTTTGCCGCGCCGATTACGGATCGCCGAAATACGATGAAGTGACCGTTCGATTCCGGCACGATTATCATCATCAAAATCACCTAACGCTTCAACAATTAGGCGAAGATCTTCATCAGTGACCTCGCGATCAGATAATTCGTACTCTCCATCAATAAAACGTGCTGTCGGGGTTCTACCGAGGTCAAGCACAACTTCTAGCAGTTGGTTGGTGTTGCCGTACTCATCAATTGCGTAACGGATACGCAGTGGTAACACATTTCTGAGTACATCGAAGTCATCAGTTATACGTTTTTCCATGTAGTTGGTTGGTATCCTTTTTATCATTTACAGTGACGATACGCACAGTCGGTATGGTTTGTGTTCTACCTTTTGTAGCTAAGCTAACTGGTGAAAAGGATGTTTGACGAATACCAGCAGTCAAATGTTTGACCATGACTGCTTGCTCTAACCACGGATCAAACCCTAGATCGAGCATCGCATTTTCGAGCCAGCCCTGATACCCACGTACACTCACATAAATCGGTACTTTACGGCATCGTTCAATCTCTAGTATTGCCGCTAAAATAATATCAGAGGCATCACTGAGTACATCAGGGTGTAAATACGGAATCATATAGACCCCATGTTTACCTTCTGAGCAGGTAATGTAGGCTTCGATTCGTCCGTCTTTACGGTAAACCAATCCGTCCATGTCGGTCGAGGGTCCCATTACAGTCTGTAAGATGCGCGGGATTGTGCATCCCAGCAGAGACGCGATACCAATTTGGTCATCGTTGGTCTCGGCCGTGACTGTTAATTTAGGAGCCTGCGTATCATCTTTAATAGGGTGATGTTGCCAAATCACCTGACGACTATACACAGAATAGCCTGAACGTCGCATTGTTTCGAATAACCGGTGGCTAACTTCTACTTCTGCCACCAATGATTGAGCGCCGTTTTTACCAGCTTGCTGTGCCATCGCATCGAGGATGTGTAACCAAATGTTGTCATCTTCGTCATCTTCTAGTGCTGGTGCAAGATACACAATATGTGCATTTACATCATCGGAGCGATACCGAAATTGTCCAACAACATCTTGGTTATCTGAGTGCGCGACCAGTGTATGCAACCCACGTGGGAACACAATACTTGATAGCAACGCGCTATTTTGTCCGCGTGCATCTTCGGTCAGTCCCATTTCACTATGAAGTACAATGGCATTCTGTTTTAGTCGTAACATCAACGGAATATCCAGTAATTTCATAGAATGTGTATCAGTTTGATTGGTCACATTACACCTCGCTCACACATACCCTAGTCGATATATGTCTACTTTCATTGTATCACTGCCTGCTGACACCTGACAACAGGTTATAACTTGTTCATCATGTACAACACCTTACACACTTATATGATTCTTTATTTACACTTATCATACATCACCTTCTCACAAAATCAAGCCTTAAGGGGTCAATAAGGATCAATTCAGATACTTCGGTGGTTAATCGTATCATTATCATGACCGATCATCATCAGATACACATCAGAGCCAAACTTAGAATAGCGACTGTGGGCGGGGCAACTTCGTCAAATAGCTTACATCCGTCATACAAATCACACCAGACATCGCAAAACCAATAGCACCTCGGCTACCTGCAACCAACGCACTAATGGCAACAGTGATCGGCGGTAAGTCGGCAAGGAGCTGCACTTGTTGTGCCCCAGCAATTAAATCAACCGCAAATCGTTGATGTGTATGCGTTAGGTCACTACCACTGTAAATCCGAATTAAACCTGCTTCGTTATCGCTGGTGACGATCATTCCACCGCCAGGTGAGCATGCCATCTGCCGGATATTGTAATGAACTGAGGTGCGGTTAAGAACTTCCCCGGATATATCCGTCATGACGATTTGATTGCCATCAGTTACAAAAATTGTGCCACCACCATTCGAGATCACGACAGTCGAACGGCGGAACATATCCATTTCCAAGCCGATATCAAACGCACCAACAAAAATATTTTGCTGATAGATATACAACTTTCCCGTCGAATCTAAAGCAGCGACGATACCTAGTGCCAGATCAAGATCGATAGCAGCAAACGATTCCACAGTTGATGTATCTAATGTATAGAGATGTCCGTCGGTCAACATTTGCAGGGTGTTATAATCCTCGCGGAACAGGTGTAACTTACCATCATCAGTCGTATAAATAGTCGCCTGCGATGTACTCACAATTGGTAGATATGACTTTTGTTTAACATCCATCAACCCTGTGAGGAAGGTCTGCCATGTTTCGCTGAGGTATTCGGTATTATCGGGCTCATCCACAATGACGCGATCACCATAGAGTGCGCCAGTCTCTAAATCATAGAATTCGACACGGTTATCCTGTGTCCAGACTGCCAGCATTCGGGGTTTGCCCGCTAGGATGTGTAACTCTCGGATTGCTTGGTTCGTCAGGTGAATTCGCCAGTTCATCGCGCACCATTTGGGATAAATTTGGGATAATTTGGGATATTATAACATCTTTGCGATATTTGTGCTTCTAGATATGCGTGGAGAAATGACGAAAATCTGTTAGAATAGGTGCGTTATTATCATAGTAATGATCAAGTTGATTGTCAGCAACCCAAACGAGAAACCATGTGACAGACGAAAAAAAAATCCCACAGCCGGATGCCGAGCATGTAATTCATAGCTTGGATACACTCAAAGTGTATTTTGATCCTGTGCGTACACAGATTATGCAAGAAGTGTCGAATACCCCGCGCACCGTCCAACAAATTGCAGAAGCGCTTGACGTCCCATTTACACGCCTCTACTACCACATCAAAATGATGGAAAAACACGGGCTTATTCGTATGGTCGATGTGAAGCAAATGCCCGGTGCAATCGAAGAAAAATATTATCAAGTATCGGCACGTATGTTTGTCATTGAACGTAGTCTCTTAACATTCGATCCTGAAAGTAAAAATGACGGACTTGAGCTTGTGCTCAAGAATGTCTTTGATGCGTCGCATAAAGATGTGCGCCATAGTGTCCGTGAAGGACGCATCGACATGAGTGTGTCGCCACCGCATCCTAAAGCCTTATTGTCGCGTCGCCTTGTCTTCCGCCTAGCTGAAGAAAAAGCAGTTGAATTTCAGCAAGAGCTCATGGATTTACTCGTCAAATATCAGTCGATTGAGACATCACCCGATGACACATACTATGCGGCGATTTTAGCATTATACGCAACCAATGTGCCGTATGAAGACGAAGACGAAGACCTGACAACGGGTGAAGAATAGACATCCTACTAAACGTAAGTAAAGCAAGGATTATTGATGGAAATTGAGTTTGATTTGCGTACTGAGGGAGAAGAACTCCCCGACGCATTTTTAGATAGTTATGAACTTGAATTGATGTTTGATGGGACACGTCACTCAATTCGTAGTGGATTGGAACGCAAATTAGCTGGTGTGACATGTGATGAACATGGCGCTGCTCCAAAATTTAAAATCACAGGAATCTATAATAACGCAGACGAACAGATGGATATTCACTATCATGTTGATACCTGTTGTCAGATATTTCTGGTTCGGGTGATGCGTATTATCAACATGAAGGGATAATTATTCGGTGCGACGTCGATTGACATCAAATGAAAACACATCATCCCTTGCATAATGTCCAGTAACATCTAAGGTCATTTGCTCTTCGAGAATACGAGTAAGATCAAGCTCCGCTGTTAGGATACATTCTTCATCATAAACGGGTTTGACGATGTACTCACTATCTGGCCCAATGATTGCACTTCCGCCTCGTAACAATAATTTTTCCGGCGTTTTACTCAAGGCTTCATCAATACGCAATTCTGGAGGTAAGTCCGAAACCGGCATGATACTACCCGCTGCTAGCACAAAGGTACGCCCCTCAAACGCGTAATGACGACTAGCTAACTGATGCCTTTCTATTGCATTAGGCCACATTGCCACATGAATTTGCTCGTTACTAATGTGCATCGCTTGGCGTGCATGTGGCATCCAATGCTCCCAACACACCAGACCACCAACCCGTCCAGCAACCGTGTCCACAGCTTGTAATCCGGCACCATCTCCTTGCGCCCACACAAGTTGTTCAGTATAGGTCGGACGTAATTTCCGATGATGATTAACGATCGTGCCTGTTTCATCAATCGTCACAATCGTGTTATAGATGCTACGATTACCCCGTCCGATCGCTACTTTCTCATTGATACCGAGCAACAGTACAATGCCATGTTGTTTCGCGACTTCTTGTAATTTCGACATTTCAGGACTATCGAGTGCCATGCTGTTTTCATAGAGGCGTGCGTATACTTTTTTAGTCGGAGGATGATCCCACAAACCCATATCATAGCTATAATCCAACCATGTCGGATAACCCGGAAACCATGTCTCGCCGAGCGTGACCAATTGCGCACCTTGTCCGGCGGCTTCTGTAATTAGCGAGACCGCTTTATCAACGCATTTCGGCAAGTCATAATATTCCGGTCGGGCTTGAATAATTGCAACAGTTACTGTTTTTGCCATTGTTTTGTACTTTCTAGTCTATATCACACAAGTTGAACTGTAACGCAAATCAAAGTTCGCGCCAAGTTTACAACAAATTAGACCGTTAAATATTTGTTATGTGATGTTTTTTACTATCATCAATCAGCAAATCTACCTATAATCTAAATATTCTTATTGAAAATATGACAAATATTAAAAAATACGTTAAATTTAACACACCATTATGTACAATTTGTCACAAACGTAGGGAGCTTGATAGTGAAGCGTTTCGCATGGATAGGGATCGTTGCGCTGGTATTGGCAATTCCGTTCACACTTGTGCTGACACAAGATGAGGATGTGCCATCTGTCTCACTCGATATTATTGGGATTACCTCCACAGATTTATCGAATGTTACAGTCAATACCAGTGTATTAGATGCCAAAGGTCAATTGATTTCTGGGCTAACTATTGAAAACTTTAGTATTACTGGCGCATTGTCAGAGTCAGCAACAATTGTTGATGTCGCTAATGTCACCGACGACAATTTAGCATTTGCAAGTGTGCTTGTAATTGACACAAGTACCAGCATGAGCGGGTTGCCAATGGAAACAGCCAAAGAAGCTGCCCGTAGCTATATTGGTGCACTGGGTGTTAACGACCCTGTCGCCATTGTTGCATTTAACTCTACTGTCAACGTTGTCCAAGATTACACCACTGATAAAACCCTACTTCTTAATGCTATTGATGGTCTATTTGCCAATGGCACAACAGCTCTCTATGATGCGACACTTGCAGGTATCGAACTCGCAGATAATGCACCACTGACACGTCGTGCTGTCGTGGTTTTGAGTGATGGTGGTGAATACGGTACAAGTGATGGTGATCCAGCCAGTACATCAACCCGTGAAGACAGTGTACGTGCATCAACCGTGCGCGGTATCCCTGTGTACACCATTGGGTTGGGCTGGAATATTGACCGTCGTTTCTTAGAAGAAATTGCATCAAGTTCGAATGCTGGCTTCTTTGAATCACCAACTCCCGAAGAATTAGGCGCAATTTACGATAATCTCGCCTTCTTGTTCCGCTCACAATATATTGTAACGCTAGATGTAGATGTCCCATCTGATGGCACAAGATATGATCTAACACTAGAGGTTACAACAGCAGATGGGCAAACAGCATCTGACACTGCTAGTCTACGTGCACCCGTTCCTGTGCCAATTGTGTCTTTGCCAGATGATCTATTCGCAGAACCGTTGATTGATACAACGCCTGTGATAGCAAACATTCTCGCAGATGATGACATCGAAAGTATTGAATATAGCATCGGTGAGACTGTGGTTTCGACAACCGAAGTTTATATAATTGAACCTGCAACGAGTGAACCTGGTACATATACACTTGATATTACAGTCACAGATATTGATGGCGATACAAGTACACTATCAGCAGACTTTGATATTGCGGCGTTGCCACCAACAGTCACATCCGACTTTGCTCCGGTAGCAGGTGTTGATTTATCAGAACCTACAACCATCACAGTCACACCGGGCGGACAAACCGATATCACAGAAGTTGTATTTGAAATTGATAATATGGTTGTGGCTACAGATACCGAAACACCATATGAGTACACACTCGATCCGTTCCTAATCACACCGGGTGGACATATTTTAACTATCCGTGTCACCAATTCTGGCGGTCAAACAACTGCTGTCGATACTCCATTCGCCGTTGCGACGCTCCCACCTGTCATTGAAGTTAGCGGACTCTCAGCAGATACAGTGTTAAGCGATGCAATTTCTGGTACGGTGACGGCATTTGGCCAATCGGCAATTACAAACATCAGTATCGGTGTTGGACTTGAGGAAATCGCTAGCAGTATTGATTCCGATACACTGGACTTTAGCCTAAATCCGCTTGACTTCGAACCTGGCACTGCCACTGTGGATATTACAACAGTAGATGCCAGTGGTGGTGAAACAAGCGAATCAATTAGCTTTGGTGTATCAGCACTTCCACCAACACTTGAAATTAGTGGTTTGGTTGCTGACGAAGTCATTGATGGTGATGTAACAGTAACCATTGATGCAGGTGGACAGACAGATATTACTTTGATTGATATAGCTTATGATGGCGGTGCAAGTGAAACGATCGTAGATACATCATTTACAATTCCAACAGGTACATTAGGTGACGGTGAACATGAAGTCACAGTAGTTGTCACCAATGCAGGCGCACAAAGTACCAGCGTAACTGTACCATTTGTGGTTGACCTACCGCCGACACCTACTTTCACACCACTCCCAACAAACACAGACGTACCAACCAATACACCGGAGCCGAGTGAAACACCGCTTCCGACAAATACACCAACAATTACGGCAACACCATCACATACACCGACGGAAACGCTAACACCATCTAATACGCCGACGCCAAATCCAACAGAAACGGCTCAAGCAGCAGCTGAGATTGCTGAGGAAGCAACCGAAAACGCTCAAGCGACTATTGATGTACAAAATACATTAGAAGCATTTGAATTAACGGAAACGGTTGATGCACTTCTGACAGTCGATGCAGATATGACACAGGATGCCTTGTCAACAGAAGCTGCAGATAATATTCTAGCAACAGCTAATGCGCAGGCAACTGAACAAATGCAAGCGACAGCAGATGCTGCAGATGAAGCGACAGAAAGCGCACAAGCAACAACTGACGCAGAAGAAGAAGCTAACGCGCAAGCAACAACTGAGGCGGAAGAACAAGCCAATACACAGGCCACGACTGATGCTGAAGAAGAAACCAATGCGCAAGCGACGACTGATGCTGAAGAAGAAACCAATGCACAAGCAACGGCTGATGCTGAAGAAGAGTCAACTGAAGTAGCAGCCAATACTGAAGCGACCGATACAGATGATGGTGAAGAGCCAACTGACGAACCGATAGACGAATCAACTGATGAAATTTTACCAACATCAACAGATTTACCGGACGAAGAGGGTGTCGATGACCCAACAGCGCAACCATCCCTGACACCAGTCACAATCACAGAGGTTGACACACCATCGGCGGATCCACAAGAATCTAACGATAGCACGACAGCCATTGTCGCAGTTGGTGTGGGTTTACTGGCGCTCGTCTTGTTATTCTTGTTCTTGCGCGGTCGTAGAAATAACGGATAAGTTGCTTTAAGGCTACAAAGATTAGCGCAACTTAATAAGCTGATACAACGTATAACGGGTAGTGTTATCATAAATAGCACTACCTGTTTTAGTTTAGGAGGAAGTATAGAAACTCATGCGTGAATTTTTTATTCGTGTCGTAATTAATGCCATCGGGATTGCCTTAACAGCTATGATCATCCCTGGCATCCAAGTTGCAAATAATGACATCGGCACCTTATTATTCATTGGTTTGGTCTTTGGCATCGTCAACTCACTCCTTAAACCCATTTTGATGTTCTTGACCTGTCCAGCGGTGATCTTATCACTTGGATTATTCGTGCTTGTGATTAACGGTGTATTGCTACTGATTACCGACTCACTCGTCGGCGAACGTCTAATTATTGATGGTGGCATCGGGACAGCAATTCTCGGTGGTATCATTATGGCAATTGTGTCGATGGTCTTAGAAGGCATGATGGGTCTCGGTAGAGAAAAACCTGCCGTACAAGATGGTGACACCATCGTATATAGAGACTAATCTCTTAAATAGCACCTCAGAATGATAAAATAGAGTCATCTAAATACCACATAAGATGGCTCTATATCCATGAATTCAAACCACTCATATCACCCACAAAAGCTAAGTCCGAGAGAACATATCCGCCGTCGCCCTGGTATGTATGTAGGTGGGATAAACAGACGTGCTTTACACCATTTGTTTTATGAGGTTCTTGATAACCCCGTTGAAAGTGCATTCATTGGTAAGTGCGACACCATTACGGTACATTTGCAACCCAACAACACCCTCACAGTAGAAGATAATGATGTCATCTTTCCCGAGAAATTAGCTACTGAAACATGGAACACTAAATACGACAAACACGTCCTTGATGTCATCATGACTGAAATTGGCTGGAACAATAAATTTGACAAGGAGACATACAGGGTTACAGGCGGCTTACACGGGGTTGGACTAGCAGCCATCTGTGCGCTGAGTAGTAAAATGACAGTGATGGTTCGACACAATAACATGATCTGGAAGCGGTTTTATCGTGAAGGATTGCCATATGGTGCAGTGCAATACTATCGATCTCTTATAGATAGACCCGATGGTTTCACGGTTACATTTCAGCCAGATTTTAGCATCATGGAGGATAATGACTTTGACTATGATCGTGTAGCTAAACGATGCGCCGATGTAACTTATACCACACCAAATCTAACCATCCATTTGATTGATGAACGACAACCTACACCACGTCACCAAACGTTTAATGCTCCTAGTGGGATGAGAACGTTGCTTGAAGATTTAAATGCAGGTAAAACCCCACTGCATGATATTGTTCATATTAGTGGAGAAATTGATGCAACCGATAATAAAGGCAAACCGATTACATTTTTTGTCGAAATAGCTATGCAATACACAGATTCAGATGAGAGCGTAGAGCTCAATTTTCTCAACACGGTCAGCAACATCATGGGTGGCGTACATGTACATGGGTTTCAACAAGCCATTCTTGGTAAAGTAAACGGATACTTTAGTCACTTGTATCATCCACCCCGCTATTTGCCGTGGCATAAAATCAAACATGGGTTAACAGCCGCTATTAGTATTCGCCACCCCGATCCACAATTTGAAAGTCCTACCAAAACTTATCTCATGAATCCAGAAATATTCGGTGGCGTTGTAACCATGTTGTACCCTCATTTCAATCCAAACGCTAGCTGGGTATTAGGCAACCACTTCCAAGCCATTTACGATACAGCACATTAGTTAGAAAAGAATTGCCCATGAAAACCAAACGGAATATGCTGAGGCACATAAGCACGGGCAATCTCTTGGAATGTCTGCGCATCTTGTAATAGCAGGAATGATGTTGCTTTAGCTGTATCAAGCACAACCGTTAGAACAACACCGTCATCTTCACTGGTCGGCGATGGATTTGCAATAAAAACAGGTTCACTCGGGTAACAATTGTCCTCATGCCAGATGGCTGTTGATTTATCTTTTAAGTTCACTTTTATCGTTTGATTGATGAAGTCATCTTGACCTTCACGACTGCTCGCGCCATAAGCGAATTGATAATTTTGACCATTGTTATGGCTATAATTGATACGCGGGAGTTCAATCGATTCTGACGACATCATCTCATAACTTGCGCGTCCCCCATTAAGTGGAAGCGTATACCGTCGGAACTCCCCAACTGACGGTGCATTACCATCATGCAAGCTATCAAGATATAGTTGATCAATCAAGCGTGCATCAGGATAGGCCGAAATATCGCAGATGACTTGATCACCATCTTCATAGGCATTGATATGATGGAAGCCAAAGAACGCATCCGTATTGACTTGTGTAACCACCTCGCCACTATCAATATCAATGATGGTAAAACGACTATCTTCTTGCCCCATCCACTCATAATTTTCGATAAATGGGACACTACGAAATGCCAACTTAAATATATTCGGCAAGCGGAATGAAAATTCCGATAGGATGATATAATTTTCGGTCAGACCGAAGCTGTGCATATAAGCAGGTTGGCTCGCAGGTATGCTAGCAATCAATCGGCGCGTATTGCCATCATGTGCATAGAAGTTATAGGTGCTCATTGGGCCGAAGTTGAGCACATAATTGATAGCCAATTTACGTTTTGCATCATAGTGTGGATGTGCTGTGGTGACTTGCCCCTTGATGTCGTCGTCATAATCCACCACACCAATTGTCTCTAGTGTCTTCGGGTCAAATTCTACTGCCATTGGAATTTCGGTCATAGCGATGTATTTGTCCGCAATTTTTGTGATGTTGACATTTGCATTCGGACGTGGGTTTTCGTCGGGGATAAATGCCGAGAAAAAGCGTTTAAATAACGAGCGACATGGGTCTACAGCAAATCCTGCATAATTAACTTTGCCGTTGGCATTATCCTCTTCATAACTCACGCTACGGATAAAACGATTTGCATAGCTCACAGCACCATTTGAGATGTGAAAGCTATGCAATTGTGATAGCCCATCAAACCAATGCCGATAACTGGTCTCATCAACTTCAAATTGTCCTGGGCCATTACGTACGAGTGTCCCATGTACCCAATCCGGGATTGTACCCTGTACCTCAAGTTGGTCAATCTGGATTTCTTTTTTCTGTGTTGTGAAGCCGAGTTTATAGTCCGACATTGATTTTTCCTTTTAGTTATCGACGAATCAGTTTCAAGAGTTTAGGTTGTTGCCACAGTGCTATGCCCGTTAAACTGACAACAGGTATTGCAAAAATACGAATGATGTTAAAGACTTCCTCGGAATTCCCAGATGGGATGTAGAAATAGACGAGAAACAAAACTGCGACTCCAAGGTGAATGTAACGCGTAATCGTTCTAAATTGCTTATTTGACATGATGGTATAGTCCTTTCGTTAAGATATGATGATTTTCAACTAACAGGCAGTTTAAATAACTATTCATATATAAATAGTTATATATAAACACATAGCAAAAAAATTTGCCTTATGCTAATGGATACACTTTCGCCATACCGTGCAATGCGTTGTACTTGCCAGCATATGACGGATGATAAGTCTCATTATAAAGTTCAAGATCGTCAGGATTGTGATAGTAATGCTTCATCATTTTACGATGATCATCTTGCTTGAAGTAGGTTCGTAGCGCATCATTCGATTGCCAATAGCTAACAATAACTAGCTCAGTCGATCCGACAATACCTGATTTAACATCCATACAGCCTTCGGCTTTAGCAGGTGAGCTCCGGAATAGATTAAGATTACGCCACATATACATAAACCCACTAAAATTACGGGCTTTAATGCCATTTACAAAGACGACAGCTTGCGGATCATCTGGTAAATCAACACCAGATACTTTTATTGTATTCATAGATTATTCTTTCTCTACTTGCATTGTCGATAAGATTTGTATTGTTTCTGTTAGCCACTCGACAACCATTGCTTCGTAACGTTCGCCAAATTCACGTGTGGCATCCCAAAAAATCTTATGGTAATCACCATTCGGCGTGCTTTCTGCACCAATATCAATAATCTGACGCGTTTCGGTACGATAATAGCGTAGTCGTTGTTCATGAAGTGCTTTTTGCAAATTTAGTTCGGTAATTACAGTATCGAGATTATGAAAGCCAGCAAAAAATAAGCGTAAAAGCATTTTTGATTTCATCTGATCAACGGTCGTATGCGGTTTATCTAACCAATCTTGAAGTTCCGTTCGTCCACTGTCGGTAATCGAGTAAATGCGTTTATCAGGACGATCATCTTGTTCTTCGATTTCAGACTGAATCAATCCATCAGATTCCATTTTTTTGAGCGTAACATAAATTTGGCTGAGTTTTGCATTCCAAAAATGGGCCGTTGATGTCTCCAAATGCGCATGTAAATCGTACCCTGTGTGGGCGTGCATATTGAGAAAACCGAGTAAGATATACTTTAACATATCATATTTTACCTATTTGTTTATATATAAAATATTATATATAAATTTATACAAAGTCAAGCATCCGGTGTGAGAAATTGATGAGATTGATAAAATGTTAAATACAAAGATAAGGAATTTATTTACATGCTTACGTTTCAAAAAGACCGCTGGATAGGTAATCAATGGGCGAGTATTGATATTGAGCCAGTCGATGCAGTCTATTTTTTGCCGATCCTACATTACCTGATGGAAACCTATAGATTTCCGCAACCCATGATTATCGACACCATCGACGGCTATACAGCTGAATTTTACCTATTAAATAGGGCAACTATTCTAAGCATCGACACATGGACATTTTCGATTGCATTTGAACGCGATGCAATCCGTGATACAGTCTATGATAAGTTACAAGACCTACCCACAGATTATTTTGATGATTAACGTTTATCGGTTTGCTGTGGCACAACATCACACGTCTCTTGATACCATGTCAACAACCGATCACGCATATCAGCTAAGACCGTCGCATATGTCGGGTCATCTATCACATTATATAATTCCGATGGATCTTTTTTGAGGTCATAAAGTTCGTCAGTTTCGTAGAGTCGGCGCACATATTTATAATCATGCGTTCGACACATCGTCGCTTTAGAATGTGAGCCATCTTCACTGCCCTGTAAACGCACCCGTGGATGATACAATCCCTGTTCATCATAAAAATGCGGGGTATCTTTTTCCATCGCTTGTTCTTCACCATAACGCCGTCCACCCTCACAGAAAACGGCATCACGCAACGTCTTCGTTTCATCAGCAATGGCTGGCAATAACGATTGACCAAACATATCGTAATCAGGTTCAATTCCGGTGACATCAAATACAGTCGCTGTGAAATCAATCAACTCAACAAGGCCATTGCGTATACCTGCTTGAATCGGAACATTAGCAGGCGGTTTAATCACAAATGGGACACGGGTCAAGCAGTCTTCAAAGGTGTTTTGGGTCTTCTCAACGAGTCCATAATCACCCGTAAAATCACCATGATCAGAGAAGAAAAATACCGCAGATTCATCATACATATTCGCGTCTTGTAAAGTAGATAAAAGCATACCCAATTGATCATCTACTCGCTTGCACATCCCGTAATATGTCGCTCGTAAATCATCCCAGCGATCTTCTGTCCATGTTTGTAGATGTTGACGTTCATAAATGCTGTTGAGAAGTTTCGGTTTTTTCGTCCAATCTGGTGTAGGTATGCGGTCAGGTAATTCAGTTCGGTCAATATCACTATAATAAGGTTCTTCAACACCATACGGTGGATGCGGATATAACAGCGGCAAATAGATACATAGCGGTTGATCTGTCGGTGGATTTTTGATGAGGTCAATCGCACCAAGTACCATCGCCCAATCATTATCAACATAGATGTCCTCATCACCTTTATCGAGCTTGCCGGCAAAGAATGAGAAAAAATTGTCGCCGTCTGGGTCACCGCGCCAGTCTTGTTCCACATGTAAATTCGGGCGCAACTCACGATCAGCAGAAAACTTCACATCACAGTAATCATCAAAGCCATTTTGTGCAGGGACGAGGTCATTTTTTCCACCCCACCACACATAATAGCCGTTATCTTTTAAGTACTTGAGCAAAACAGGTTCATCGGGCTGGAGCATATGAAACATCGTTCGATGTCCGCGCACATGCGGATACCATCCGGTCATAAATGAGCATCGGCTCGGTGTACAAACAGGATTTTGACAAAACGCATGGCGGAACGATACTGCATCAGATTCAATTAATGCATCCAAATTAGGAGTTTGTGCAGCAGGATTACCCATGTGCCCCATGACATCACCACGCCATTGGTCAGGGTTGAAGATGATAATATGTGGTTTTTTATTCATGAAAAACTCCATCCGATGATTACATACAGATGGAGTATAGCGCAGGGTCTCTTAAATCAAAAAATATTAAACGATGAAGTCGTTCGTACCAGCTAATTGACGGAGGTATTCAGTTTGCCCAACATGATAGGTTTCATGCCACATCAAGCCCCGCAAACGATCACCGATTGTACGCTCTGATCCTGATTGTACCTTTTCTAAATCATCAACAGTGAGCTTACTTAGTGCGTCACGAATATCTTCATCTTGCTTGAGGTAGGTCTCCCATAACCACTCAAGTTGTAAAGCATCGCTATCTGGCGTAATCGGATCTGAGCCACTTTTGTACAAGCCACTCTGTTCTTCACTCATATACGGATCACACGATAAGACTCTGAGTGCATTATCACGCGAATCGACAATATGTCCCATGACCCAATTGAGACAGTTTCCACGAAACGGTAACTGTTGAATGCTGTCTTCATGAGTCAGCCCTTCTAATTGTTTATCAAGAACAAATTTGTTGGTGTCCATAAAGCTTGTTAGTACATCAGGACTTAGCATATGATCTCTCCTCATTTATGCCCAGCAGAATAACGCTCTCATATTGTAACTTATATAGTGTCAAATATCAAACAAATGTTCTATTCAAGATCCTACATAAAACAAAAAACCCTTAGCATTCATGCTAACGACTTTTTCTTGATAGACCTGATGATCGATTCGTATAAATGAATAAAGTCTGATCAGGGATTGATAAGTTGCCACAACAAAATGAGTGTAATAAAACCGCGCAATGTCCATGCAATCGTGCGTAGCCAATTGGTCGCAACAAGACGTTTGACCGCTTGTTCATTAAAGCCTTCTGCTAATTGATTATGTAATGGGATTTGTAGCGCGATTGTCGAAAACCAGACAACACCTAATAAGGCTAATCCCAATACGAGCAGTACCATCGGGAAATCATCGGGTGGCGATAATAATAACAAAATCGCTGTACCTAGTTCGATAAACATCGGAAACATCACTATCATTGTGATACGTTCAGCATGGAGTCCGGCAAATGTCATGAAGTTGGTTGTACCGACACGATCAAATAGTGGATATTGAACAATCTGCACTGTCCAGATTAATCCGATTAAATACCATGTTACCGCGATGTGTACGATAACGAGAAGTTTCATGTTGACCTCAGTTAGTTTCCATCATAGACGGCTATCATAACTGTGGAATATTGGGGGGAAATGAATTCGCTGTGAGTTGAAGACTAGTAGAGAACTTTAAGTAGAGACATTGTCGAATTCTTCACATAATGTGTCTAAATTGAGGTCTGTCATAGACGTGATGACCCGATCAACATGGCTAAAGTTTTCACCGCGTGTCATATTATTAGGGATCACAATAGTATAGATACCCGCCCGTTTTGCCCCCATAGCACCAGTGGGAGAATCTTCAAAAGCGATTGCCTCATTCGCCATAACACCTAACCAATGCAATGCTGTCAGATACATCTTTGGTTCAGGCTTGCCGATTGTAATTTGATCTAGGGTCATCACTGTATCAAAATAATGATACAGGTCGCGATTTTTTAAATGTCGAACAACCCACTTATTAAAACTATTGGAAGCCACACCTAACTTGAGACCTTTGGCTTTTGCAGATGTTAGCATATCAACCACACCCGGTAAAATAGGTTGATTGGCAACAAGTTCTTCATACCGCGCACGGCGTTTTTCCCGTATTTTCACACGATCAAGCTCTCGGCCAACTTGTTCTTCGAGGTAGGCATATGGATTGAATGTCCCCCACGCACCGACATGTGACATCCATTTTGCTCGACTGAGCGTTGCACCATAACTGATATATATTTCCGACCATGCTTGATAATCCGGTGTTTCGGTATCAATAATCAATCCGTCGAAATCAAAAATGAGAGCTTTTAACATTGTTTCTTCTACTGCTATGTCATCAATATTAAATGATTGTAACATATGATGTAACCAACTTAAGCTTAAGAGTTTTTTGGTTGGTTGAGAAGCGACATAGCACGGCGATAAGGCGGCACATAACGCAACACAGCAGGCAGGCGAGGCACAGTCTTTTGTGTGAGTTTTAGACCAAGCTGAACCATGATGGTTTCAACACGATTCATTGTGAATCCATATTGTTCACGAATAGGGTCGGGGAGCAAGATTGTAGTCATCTTGCTGATTGGATAGCTGACAGGTGCCAGATACCAACGAGTTTGAAGTAATACATATGGTGCAATTTTACGAGCTGTCTCGCCAACGACAATCTCGCCATTTGTCATGACAGTTTGCATGTAATTCATTAACCCATCATATGTCGATGGCAACCGTGATGGTTTTACCCCTAGCAACCCGATCGACTTTTTGCTGTCTTCATAGTAAGTCTGTTTATCTTCCGCAGATAGTGGATGCAAGTACGTCTCGTAGCCATGCAATGCCCCTTCAATCAATGTAGCGTATACCCATAGGGCTAATTTGGGATTCCGTGGGTTATAAGGTGTACCCGCTTGGTAGTCACCAATTGCATTGTCTAGCCGTCCAGTGGCTGGACGATGAACACGGTTAATTTCATCAGTAGCGTTTTGCACTTCTTCTACTGTGCCAAAGACCATTGATAATGTGAGGTCGAGTGTTCGTCGCAAGCGTAAAACAGGTTTGGTAAACACGTAACTATGATGATAAACCGATTCCGCAACGAGTGGATGAGCTATTTGCATCAGCAATGCCCGTGCACCACCGAGTAGAATAATTTGCTCGCGGTTAATCCGCCAAATGGTACTATCTGGTGAATAATAGAATTTTGGTATAGATGGTGTCTCAGGTGTATCCGTGTTTAATAGAAGGTTGTCCACCATTCAGATTGCTTCTCCTTGCGGTAGCGTTGCACCCATTCTTCAGATAGTGAATTGGCGAGGCGTTCATGTTTTGGTTCTGGCATCGTAAAGCCAGCAGGACGGTCAATATTCAAAAAGTCCAAAATATCTTCTACAGCCTGAGTTGTATTTTGAATATAATCTTCATAAACAACTACATGCGGAACAATCTTATTCTGAGCGAAATAATCTCCCCAAACCGCTTCACGAATAAATAATTCTTGGGCAAGGCTATCAATCGCATTGAAGTTATATTCGGGTTCTAGATTGGTGGCAGATTGTTGAGATCCCCAACGCCCTGACTGGATTGCCATCCAATGGGAGACTGCTTGTCGCACTTTATTTCGCCGGGTAAGCCAGATATAGTGTAAGTCTGGGAATAGGTCATGAATAGCGTCATAGCTAGATTTATTTTGGTTACCTGTCATAGATTTGACACGGCTGATGAGATGCTTCCATTGTCCACCACCGACCTTTGCGCCATATACACCATTAGGTGTGGTGTATTGGTCAAATAAACCATCAATGTATTCTTGATAGTCAGGGATGTCATCCCCCTGCGGATTATC
This sequence comes from Anaerolineales bacterium UBA6055, assembly GCA_002428985.1. Lineage (GTDB taxonomy): Bacteria > Chloroflexota > Anaerolineae > Aggregatilineales > Phototrophicaceae > UBA6055. The sequence goes on from DIYL01000002.1 coordinate 655,115, forward strand.
AGGCCCCAAATTATGATGGAAATGCTCTTGTGGTGTCCCCGCAATCTGCGTCTCTGCCAATAATTGGCATAATAAACTACTACCACTACGAACTGTAAAACAGATAAAGTATGATTTAGTTGTTTTCATGTTTGTCTTTAGTTGATTGTATTGTATTTATTGTACAGAAAATTATGAAAAAGTCCTCACCTGTTGAAAATGGTGAGCGGTAACTTTATACTCTGATACTGGAATTTTCTTAGTGGGAGTCATTTATGCCAACAGCACTGGTTGTTGAAGATCAAAAAGAAACCGCAAACTTAATCAAATCTATTTTAGCAACGCGTAACATTGATGTTATTCTCGTTGAACGCGCAACGGATGGTATCGATTCGATGCGTGATACCCTACCCGATATTGTATTTATGGATTTGCTACTACCAGAGATGGATGGATTCACAGCAATTGAAATCATTAAAACAGACGATGCACTAAAGAATGTCCCAGTGATTGCAATTACTGCCGCTAGTATCACTGATACATACGACCGCTTACGTGAAGCTGGCGCAGATGCCTTTATCGCCAAGCCATTCAAAATCCCTGAATTATTAGCAACAGTTGCGAGCTTTCTGAAGTAACTTGAGTTTTAACTTAACTTTGTAGCATAGCCACGTCAATGTGAATACCACATTCGGTTTTGTTGGTACGCGCCCAACGCCCGCTACGCATATGATCGCCGTCTTTAATCGCCTGTGTGCATGTTCGGCATCCTATGCTCGGATACCCACGATCATGCAAAACATTATAAGGCAAATTATATGTCTTGATGTACATCCATAACATCGATGCAGTCCAGTTGGCAAACGGTGCAATCTTAGTCAGTCCGGTATGCGAGTCGATACTAATAATTGGTGTTGTCGAACGTTTTTCGGATTGGTCACGACGTAGACCAGTCAACCATGCTGTATACCCCTCAAGCGCGTGATTTAGCGGGATCGTTTTACGCAGATGACAGCATTTGTCAGGGTCGTGTATCCACAATTGGCGACCATACTCATGGGCTTGCTGTTGTAAATTTTGACTTGGCTTAACTCGCTTAAGGTTGAGGTTAAGTTGGTGTTCAAGGGTATCAATCAGATTATAAGTTTCGGGGAAGAGTAAGCCAGTATCTAATGTTAGCACCGATGTTTGTGGGGCGATTCGCTGCAACATATGCAATGTCACAATGCCTGTAATTTGGAAGCTGGTTACAATGGCCAACTTATTACCATACGTGTCTGTCGCCCAACGCAAAATTTCTTGTGGGCTAGCCGATTCAAACTGTGATGCTAGTGCATCGATTTGTGTTGATGTTGCTCGCATGATGTCTCCCATAGTATTCACTATGATTAATTATGCGTCACGCCACGCTATATTCATTATGGCTGTGTTTATTGTAGAACAACATTAACATGTTATACCAATTGGGAAATCATCTAAAGAGTTTAAGGTAAGTCTTCCATTATTTCCGTTACATGTTCTATTAGCGTAAGTAACGATTTCGCAAATTTCTCAGTGAGATGGCAATGTTATACGCCAGCAATAGACTAAATGGGTAAGTGGTAGTTTCATATATTGGTTCGGGGTGATTTGCCAGGGAGATTTGAAGGTATTTATCTGTAGACGGAGTTCGATATCTAGGCAGATTTTGCATCGAAAACCATCTGACATCAACAGTCTCGTCTCCTTGTTTGATAATTTTGCCACCGATGACACAACACTCGTAAATGTGCAGGATTGTATTTCTTTGTGTTTGGTCAATGTCAGCAATATGCCTAACTATTTTGACGGTAAGACCTGTTTCTTCCTTTGCTTCCCGCACAGCAGCTTCAGCATAGGTTTCCCCCTGATCAACCATCCCCCCAGGGAATTCCCAGATGCGAAAATCTTCTCGCTTCTGGAGCAATACCTTGTTACCTTCAATTATGATAGCCCGTGACGTATGCCTTATCATATGGTAGTCTTTGACCTGATAAATCTAAGTTATAAAGATTATCATAAGTCAAATGATATGCAAATCCCACTCAAATTAACCCTATTGTAATTTCAATAGCTGGCGCGATACCATTCTCACCCAATGAAATCCGACCTTAATCGATTGCTCTACGTTACGTTTTGATATTTAGTCGCTTTGGGTTTCTTGGATATAAATTTCTGCCAATCGTCTTGAAAATATTGGCGCACCATTTTGATTGAGATGTGAACTATCCTCAAATCCATCAAATGATATCACCTCATCAAATGATAAATATCGTTCATCATAGATTGCAACATCATATTGATCTAAAAACGATGTAAATTCTTTAATTATTTGGTCTTCTACACGAATATATTGTTCTCCATCTTGATACTGGTGATGAAGTGTAGGTTGAATTACAAAAATTACCTTCATATTATGATTCATTGCGACTTGTACAAAGTCCCTGATCGTGTTGAGTATTTGAGGATCTATTTCACTTGTCACATATTCCCAATAAAAGTTATCCTGTAAAATCGTCTGCGGTATGACTTCTTCTGTTAAAGAGAGGTATCCATAGTCTTTTCGTTGGTTCACTTGATATGTAAATGGTGATCCTAAGTTAGACATTATATACTTAATCGTGTGTCTGAAACGCCATGTCCACCAATTTTTCATCACATCGTCTATATTAAATTGCGATTGCAAGCGAGATTGAACTTCAGGTACAGCTAAGAAATCAACCCATTGCTGATTCCAAAACTCGCTGATATATCCATCTAGATCCGTTGCTGTTAAAACCCATACGATAGTATCCACATTGTAATCTGGTATAAGAAAAGCTCTTGAGAATGTTGAAGTTATGTATGCAGAAGTTGCTGGAATGCCTGCATTATAAGACTTAATAGTCTGATTCGTCTTTTGATTATAATAATTATTGAATTGATTTGTATCAACGCCATGACGCGTTCTCGAATTACCTACAAAAAAAACATCGGGGTTTAGCTGTTCTGATTCAAATAGAATCACAGGATAGCGTGCTCGGTTCCAGAGTCCAAAAGGCACAGATAACCAACCGACATTTACTAAGCTTCTTATAATTACTTCAATCATAAGAAGTATAATCACTATAATCGAGACTTCTCGAGCAATCGTTATCTTTAGTTTAGAATTGAAAGTAGATGAATGGGACATTATTAGCAGATTGTGCTCCCCAAATAATGAGTATAAGAATCATGATACCGACATATATAGCACGTTTTGTACTACTAAGTTTCACCAGAAAATCTTGGCGTTTCAGGCGCATCTGAGGTAGATCAACCATTAATATGAATATAAACGAATAGATAACTGATAACTTGAGTATATAGTCCATATTTGTTGTTCCACTCTGTGCAACTATACGCCCGATATAGACAAGACTATCATTGAAGCTTTCTGCCCGAAAAAATATCCAAGCAAGTGTCACGATATGAAACGTCACAATTGTACCAAGTATTGCCGTAAATAATTGATACCGGTTAGTAAAATCTCGCAGTATACCTTGTTCGTTCCAGTATCGCGTAATTGACAACACAACTCCATGAATTGCTCCCCAAATGACAAAAGTCCATGCTGCGCCATGCCACAATCCACCAATAACCATTGTTAGCATCAAGTTACGATATGTTTTCCATTCGCCATGTCGATTACCACCTAATGGAATATACAGATAATCGCGTAGCCATGTAGATAATGAAATATGCCACCGTCGCCAAAAATCTTGTAAATTGCTCGCAAAATAGGGTTGTTCAAAATTAATCATTAACTCAATGCCAAAAAGACGCGACACCCCACGTGCAATATCACTGTATCCAGAAAAATCTGCATAGATTTGAAAGCCAAACAAATAAGCGTAGAACAATAATGATACCCAACCATGATCCTGAATTGATGTAAACCCAATATCAACAATGGGTGCAATCGCATCAGCAATTGCAATCTTTTTAAATAATCCAATCAGGATCAGAGCAGACCCCGATGCAATATTATCAAGGGTAACGATTCTAGCAGATCGCAAACGAGGGAGTAATAATTGAGCACGTTCTATCGGGCCAGCAACTAATTGCGGAAAATAGCAAACAAATAATGCAAAGGTAATAAAATTATCCTCGGGAGATAATTTATTGCGGTAGATATCTATCGTATACGACATGGTTTGGAAGGTATAAAACGAAATGCCCACCGGTAAAATGATGGTTAGTAAGGGAAGATTAGGTTCTAAACCAAGTGTCATCAATCCACTTGCGACGCTATCAATGAAAAAATTCCAGTATTTGAAAAATCCAAGTAATCCTAAATTGACCGATATACTTACAAACAATAAGCGCTTCCTGTGATTACTATTTTCAACAGGTGTTATTGCCAATCGTTTGCCAATCGTATAATCAACCACAGTTGATATGACGATAAGTGTTAAAAACCGATAATCCCAAAAACTATAGAACAGATAACTAGCAACAAGTAAGAGGATATTCTGAATTTGCGTTGATCTCTGCGACATAACATACAATGCAAAGACCACACATAAAAAGATACCAAACTCTGTTGTATCAAATAACACTTAGGATTCTCCCACTAAGTCATTAACAGCAGTAATTACCATCAAACCGTCTAGCCACATGATCACTAGAAAAAGAATTTGGCACTATCATTTCATCCTCCTATCTCAAGCAATCATACGGAAACAGCAATCAGCAATCCTCAGATATTCTTCACAGATAACCTAACTTAGGTGCTTGACATACGGAGTACACCATCTAAACGTATCGTCTCGCCATTGAGCATCTCATTCTCGATGATATGTTGCGCCATTTGTGCATACTCCGACGGTTGCCCAAGACGTGATGGGAATGGCACTTGTTGTCCAAGAGACTCGCGCACATCTTCTGGCAATGAGCCAAGCAACGGTGTATCAAAAATCCCCGGTGCAATCGTACAGACGCGAATACCATTTCTAGCGAGGTCACGGGCGATAGGAAGCGTCATACCGACAATCCCCCCTTTAGAGGCTGAGTAAGCGGCTTGTCCAATTTGACCATCAAATGCGGCAACCGATGCTGTATTGATAATAACCCCACGCTCACCACTCTCACTTGAATCATTCCCAGCCATGATTGTTGCACCTAGTCGAATCACATTAAATGTGCCGATGAGGTTGATTTTGATGACAGTTTCGAATAAATCTAATGGGTGTGCACCTCGGCTACTGGTGGTACGAATACCTAGTCCAACACCAGCACAATTGATAACAGCATTTAATCCACCAAACGCACTAACAGCCATATCTAAAGCAGCTTGTACATGATCTTCATTAGTTACATCAGCCTGAGCAAATCGAGCATTCTCACCCAGTTCTTCAGCATGCGCTTGACCGTTTTCAGCGTCACGGTCAAGGATCACAACTTTTGCACCATGTTCAACAAACCACTTGGCTGTGCCACCACCGAGACCCGATGCGCCACCTGTGATTACAGCAACTGTGTTTTCGATTTTCATAATAAATTTCTCCTATATCAAAAAATCATTATTTCTTACGAGTTTTTACAGCAACAAGAACTTCTTCAAAAGATAAGTCGAACAAGCGCATAAGAATACCAAAAACTTCATTCCCACATAGAAATTTATCTTGCCACAAAGCTTCATATATATCATCGAGCGATGTACCAGTTCCCTGCAATTCAACATATTTAGGCAAGATAAAGCGTTCAATTACAATCGCTCTATATCGTAACGTTTGTTGATATACCTCAGATTTGGGTAAACGTAGCACATATCTTGTAAAACCCCAATCAGATATTTTCTCACCATATTCCATCTTAGCTTTATAGAAGACGGACTCAAAAGGCTCTCCACGATCATACATCTTACGATATTTTGTATAGCGGTTCATTGTAGTGTAACCATTATAGAGAAACAAAAAGGCGATTGAATTGTAACATCAACCGCCTTGCATTATTGAGTCTGAGAATTTTGCTGTAATTAACGCCCGTTTGACCCCGGTAAGTTATTGAGGAATTCTTCGTTGGTATCATACATACGGAAGTTACCGAGCAATTGGTCAGTCGCGCCAGCAATGCCTTCGGGTTGTTCAGCAAGATGTGACCACATCCGGCGCATCGTATAGACACGTTGGAGCACATCTGGACCAAGCAGAAGTTCTTCACGACGGGTTGAGGATTGTTCGATGTCGAATGCAGGGAAGATACGGCGTTCTTGTAAACGACGGCTCAGGTGTAGTTCCATGTTACCTGTCCCTTTAAATTCCTCGTAAATCACATCATCCATTTTACTGCCTGTATTCACCAAACAGGTTGCAACAATGGTGAGGCTACCCCCCTCTTCGGTATTACGGGCTGCACCAAAAAGGCGTTTGGGTGGATGAATCGCTGATGGATCAAGACCACCAGATAGTGTACGTCCGCTTGTCGGAACAACAAGGTTATAAGCACGAGCCAGACGGGTTATACTATCAACCATCATGACAACATGACGTTTAACTTCAACCAGTCGTTTTGCACGTTCGAGTGCCATTTCTGCAACACGAACGTGATGATGTACTGGGTCATCAAATGTGGATGCGATCACTTCAGCATCTACGGAACGATCCATATCAGTGACTTCTTCAGGGCGTTCCCCAATGAGCGCAATCATCAAGTGGACTTCAGGATAATTGGTGCTGATGGCGTTCGCAACATCTTTAAGAATAGTCGTTTTACCAGCTTTTGGCGGGGACACGATCAACCCACGTTGTCCAAAGCCGATAGGAGCAATCAAATTTAACATCCGTGTTGATAATACACGTGGAATTGTCTCCAAGTTAAAGCGTTGTTCTGGGAAAATGGGAGTGAGGCGTTCAAAGTTATCGCGCCGTTTAATCTCATTTGGATTCAAGCCATTGACCGCATCAACGCGTAATAGCCCAAAATAGCGTTCGTTATCTTTAGGTGGACGCACTTGACCGATGACCATATCACCTGTGCGCAAATTGAATTTTTTGATCTGTGTTTGGCTGACATAAATGTCGTTCTTGCCGGGGAGATAACCTTCTGCACGTAAAAATCCGATGCCATCATCCACAACTTCAAGCACGCCACCACGCAATTCGTGACCCTTGCGTTCAGCTTCTTGTCGTAATAATCCAATGATGAGTTCTTGTTTTTTGAGGCGACTATAACGGGGTACGTTGTGGTCACGGGCGAGGTTACGCAGTTCCGGTAAGGTTTTGGTTTCGAGTTCTGCAATATTCATGTATTGTATCCTGAATGATGTATTGCGGCAGGGGTCAAAATCATAGTGCCGCGCTATCTCCTATATTGGTTTTTGGTTTGTTTAGCGTATCGGGCATATTGAAACCCGTTGATTCACTTATATATGTTTGCCACACCTAGAATGTCAGAATGAGGCTATTGACATCCCACTTGCGATTTGTTGGTTAGGTAAAATTCGTGGAAAGGTGAGTTCTATTGGTAATATAGCATAGAACCTACATGCGGTCAAATCTTAATTGTTAACGGTATATTGGAGTTTGGAAAAGTTTCATAAAACACAATAGACTATTCGTATAAATGCACACTCGTATTGGACAAACACATATGAAGACAAGCAAACTCAGTAACATAGCTATCGACAGTCAGGTAGAGGTTAGCCTATGACAGAGAAACCGAATATCCTCTTGATTATGACCGACCAGCAAAAGGCTACAGCGAGTCATTTATATGGGAATAGCTTTTGTGAAACACCGTCGTTAGAGCGTTTAAAACAGCGTGGAACGTTGTATGAACATGCCATTACACCACATCCACTATGTCAGCCAGCACGTTGTGCATTATGGACAGGTCAATTCCCACATCGTAACGGCTGTAGAGATAATCAGACACCGATGCCAGTCGATGCAACACATGCTTTCAAAATCTGGCATGAGCAAGGGTATCACTGTGGGCTTATCGGCAAAAATCACTGTTTTGAGCATCCCGATGACTTAAGACTATTTGACACATGGAATGAGATTAGTCATCAGGGTATCCCAGAGAATGCTATGCACAAAGGTGCTGAATGGTTCCGACCAACAGAGGCGATTGAATCGGCTTATGTGCTTCATAAAACAATGACACCGCAGAATAATCGTTTTGGCTATGCTGTTTCCGATGCCCCTCTTGAAGATCATAGTAGTGGTTTAATTGCTGGACAAACCCAGCGATTTTTGGAAACATATCAAGATACGCCCTTTGCTTTATGGGTATCCTTTCCTGATCCTCATGAACCATGGGTGTGTCCACGCCAATACACGGATATGTTCCCACCTGAAAAAATACAACTGCCGGAATGGCGAGATGGCGAATTTGATAATCATGCGCCAGAGCGAAATAGGATTCTTCATGAAATTACAGGGGTACGTGAAGAATCACTCGACGAGGTATATGCACTAATGGCATGCTACTATGGGATGGTACGTTTTATTGATGATGAAATCGGACAGATTCTTGATAAATTAGATGAACTCAATTTAAGTGAAAATACGATTATTGTCTTCTGTTCAGATCATGGTGATTTGATGGGTGAACACGGAATGCAGTGTAAAGGTGGGGTGTTCTATGATGCACTTGTGCGTGTTCCGTTGATTATTTCTTATCCAGAGGTAGTTCCTGCGGATAAACGCGATGATAGCATGGTAAATCTTATCGATATTGTACCGACACTTTTACAATTGCAGGGTCTTGACATACCAAACACGATGCAGGGACAACCTCTTCCATCAGCGACTACAGCCCAACCGAGAGATGTCACATTTTCGGAATATGGCAAAGGTGGTCCGCCCTTCACATGGCAAGACTTACAGTCGATGCAAAAACCTTTTGGTCGCCAAACACTCATGCAATCCTTGCAATGGCGGGAAGCAGAAGGGTCTCGGAAGATGCTCCGTACCCGTGAATGGAAATATGTTCACGATCCTACCGGGGATAAAGATGAATTATATAACTTAGTTGCGGATCCACAAGAGCTTTACAATGTTATTGATGATGTTACCAATGCCGAAGTTGTTTCATCACTTCGATTACAGTTGAGTAATTGGCGGGTAAATTAATGGTTAAACGATGTCATGGCATTGTACACGGTTTATAGAAAGTGAGCGCGAAAACCCCCGTTCTTTAGACGGGTGATGATAGCGAACACGAATGAGGTTGCGTAGCACGATATTCGTAGTGTTCAGGGGTTTCATTCGCACACATGTTTGGGTATAATTAAGACATGTCAACAACGATTCGCAAGACCTACAAATATCGCCTATACCGTTACGATAAACGGGATAAATATTTACATCAACGCATTGATATTGCGGGCTTGATCTGGAATCATAGTCTAGCACTTCAAAAGCGATACTATAGGCTTACAGGTAAATATTGCCATCCCAATCGCATGAAAAAGCATATTGCAAAAATGCGTTCAAAAACTGAACGATATAGCCATTACAAAATACTTGGGTCGCAAGCTGTTCAGGATGTGATTGA